>NZ_KB900739.1 GCF_000379185.1 Capnocytophaga cynodegmi DSM 19736 | reverse complement strand
GTATTTGGTGCTATTGTAATTGTTCCATCTATATTTGGTGTAAATCCATTCGGAGGAGTAGCTCCCCAAGTGAGCGTAACATCAGAAGGATTTAATGGAGTTCCGTTCAATTTGTCATTGGTTAGAACACTTGATGTGTTTCCTCCATCAGTTCCACGAATTGGTGTTCCACTAAAGTCATCTGGAACAGCTTCCAAATCTGTTAGACTTACCACAACTGTTGCTGTTGCTGTATCACAATTCGTTGGATTTAATTTCTCACAAATACGATACACTATGGTATAAGTTCCTGCTGGTGTATTTGCTGGTATGTTAACTTCACCTGTATTTGTGTCCAAAGTAGGTACATTTGGATTGCCATTAATTTGTGAGGCGGATGTGACCACAGAAATATCAACATTTGCAGTTGTTGCTGCAACACTACCTAGAGTGTCTGTACCACTTCCATTATCAGAAAGTACATTACCTGCTTTTGCGCCTGTAACTCCAACAACAGGAGCAAAAGTATCATCTTTGGCATTTATTGGTTGAGCTGTAACTACAACCACAACATTTGCTGTATCACAAATAGTAGATTTTGTACAAACCTGATAAGTAATTGTATAAGTTCCTTCCGGAGTACCCGCTGGGACACTTACATTCCCAGTTGCAGGATCAAGAACTGGAACATTTGAGCTTCCTCCTATTGGTGTTGCTTGAGTAGTTACAGTAATAGTAACGTCTGAAATTGGGATGTTTGGGATACCATTGAGAGTATCATTTGTAAGCACATTTACAAGGTTAGAATTTCCTGTTGCTCCATCAACTGGAGAACTACTCATATCATCATCATTTGCTTCAATTGTACTAACGACAACTGTAACTGTAGCCGTATCACAATTTGCAGTAGTAACCCCATTCTCGCAAATTTCATAAGTGAATGTATATATACCACTAGGAACATTATTACCAATACTAACACGACCATTAGTAGGGTCCAATGTAATTCCTATTGGCATAGTACCTGATGTGAGAGTTACCTCTCCCACATTCGTACCAATAACAACAGGATTCCCGTTCAAGGTATCATTATTAATCACTGTTTGTGTAGTAGTGCTTCCCATCGGAATCGTTCCAAAATCGTCATCTACAGCATCTATAACGTTACAAGTAATTAGTGTCACAGTAACCTCTGCACGAATTCCTTCACATCCTCCCACAACATCAGCAACATAATATGTTCCCGTATTCAAAACCTGAGTACCTGAAAGAGGTGTTCCTCCTGTGGGTACATCATACCACCTGTAATTTGATCCCTTAGGTTCCAAATTAGATATAGTTGGTAAAGTATTACTACAAAAAGTTTGTGCTAGCACTGCTGGTGCCGAGGGAGCAGGATTAACTGTTACCGTCACCTCTTGTGATGCTTCACAACCATTGGCTCTCCTTATGGTCAACGTATAACTATATGTCCTTGCTACTGTTATTTTCGTTCCAGTATAGGTAAATGTTGGATTTTTGGTGGTAACTCCCGATAAATAGTTCATAGCATCAGAATCAGAAGATGTCCAATTATACGAAACGTAATTCTGTGGAGCGTCTGGGTTATACTCAAATTGCTTTGTTTCCAATTCACAAACTATGATATTTTCAACTAATCCAGAAATTGCCGTTGGCGAAGGAACTTTTACATCAGACATATCACATAAACAACGATTTTCTGTTGACAAAATTTTAGCTCTCAAACGACATATTTGTTCTTGCATTAATTCTATAGTTCCCTCTAATCCACCTATTGTTGCACCTGCTGTATAAGTTCTATTCGCAACAGTAAATATCCCTAAAGGAGCATCCGTTTGGTCTATTACCCCATTATTGTTTGAGTCATCAAATAGAGATATTTTCAGTTCCCCAACGTAATCCACCGTTCCTACATTTTGTATATCAAAAGTCAATTTGACTTTTTCCTTACCATTTTGAACAGTTGAAATTGTGCTTAAATTACTAATTACAAGAGATGCCCTTTCTGCTTTAATAGGTTCTTTCTTAGCCTCTGCTGTTATAAAACTCATACTTGGACACGGCGTACTGATTCCATTCATTGGACAGCTCACCGTATTTATCTCATCAATTGTATAGTACTCAATCTCTTTTACAACTCCACAATTTGTAGAAGGTGAATTGTCTGGCTGTTTAATGGTTATTTCATAGGTGAAATAATCTCCATTTGACATATTAGCAGGAATTGTGATTTGATACTCTTTCGCTCCAGAAGCAACAACTTTACCTGAATTTATGTCAACAGTTCCATTGAATACACCTGACAAATGAGTTACTGTAAATGTTCCTGCAACAATATCAAACCCTTCAGGAATACGAAGCACCACTTTGCCATTTGGTCCACTTGAGTTTCCTGATGTGGCTGAAATTTGATGTCTTCCCTCGTAAATAGCCCCTCTCATACAACTATTTGCATCACCTAGCTTATATGACAGCGTATTTGTTATAGAGTAGTTCAATGTATTTACTCCTTCAACACTTGCGGTAATTGCGTTATCACGAGTGCCATCAAGGTTTCCTCCACAAGTATTTTTTCCTAGAACTTCTATGCCGAAGGTAGAGCCTATACGGAAATCACACGAGGGTTTGACATTTATACGTACACGTATCTTACGATTATTTTCGTCTTGACCAGAAGCAGTACCATAAAGAACTTGATTTGCTTCCAACAGATCATACACTACAGTTGTGTTGTTATCTATTGATACAAGTGTCTTAGTAACAGTACTATTAAAAGGATAGAACACCTGTATTTCAGGAATTTCAATCCCATACTCCTTAGTTATAGAAATTTGTGGATGAATTACATCTCCTGGTTTTCCGCTGTTTATCTCATACTCATACCAGTTATCTTCGCACATACGTAATTTGGCACGTTCTGTTCCTGGTGATGAAGGATCAGGAATTTCAGGATTGGGGGTTATTAACCTCTTTAACTGTACCTCACTTCCAGAATGATTTAATGTAAATGATGTTTCCGAATCAGACAAATTAGAGTCTGTAGCACTACTACAAGTTTGATTATAAGAAAGTGGAAAAGAATTACAATTCCAACCCGAATACACTTTCAAGGTTGCTGTTGAACAATTAGTTAATCGCACTCTAATTGTGTAATCTTTGGACTGACCTGGACTTAATCCTGCGGTACTGATATGATACATTGATTCTCCTGTAATAGAAGCTTGTTTTGATATTAAATTAGTACCTTCATATAAACCTATAACATCAATACCAACTACATCTGGAATAGAAATCCAAGTATAAGGAGCAATAAAATTACCGTTTTTATTAGTTAGTTTTACCTTCAATTCTTGTTCGGTATGAACGACATCAAAAGTACTATTGCCTACAACCTCTAACTTAACACTTGGCTTGTTACGATAGTCAAGTGGCCGATTCGTACCTTCGGTCTGTTGTGGTGAACCTGAATGGGGCACACCATAAGGAGTATTCAACCCATAATGATAAAAATAGTCATAGTGAGTGGTATTGGTTTTCGCATACTCCGTTTTATCTGTTTTTGCTCCACAAGATGCCTGTACTGTCACTCTTATAACAGCTACATACTCATTATGTAAAGTAATAAGACCAGGAGGCAATTTATATGTTTTACTTACTGGATCATAAGTATTTTGCAAAGTATAAACTATATCATTTCCGATTGTCGTTTGAGTAAAATCACTTACTGGAATGTTTATTGTTGGCCTTGTTGATAATCCGGTATTGGTGGCATATTCATAAACAATTTGTGAAACCGAATAAGTTTTAGGCAACGTAAAAGAGAAAGTTTTAATCAAACGGTCTGGACGGAATTCGCCAACAAAACGAGTTCCACCCGCTGAAAAACGCCTTGCCAAGTGTATCATATTTGTACCTATATTAGTTGGCACACAAGCATTTAAAAGATAACCATTTAATCCATCAAATTGTATTGCCGTATTGGCTACAAAAAAACTAGGAGTTTGTTTTACCCCACAATAACGCTCAGTAACCCCATCGGTATCATACATAAAGAAATATGACTCCTTAACAGCAAGTATATCTTGAGCATTATCCAATCTTTCAGAATTTCTGTCCACTTGATAAGTAGCTATTACTTTAAAAGTATCGTCATTTTCAAGAGGGACATTATTAAGTGCTGAAGTTAAATTCCAAACAACTTTGACATAACGATCTCTCCAAGCATTGCTTTCTGTATCTTTAAAACGCTGTACTGTAGCTACAGTAGCTGGAAGTGTAACTGTAGTTCCTGAACGTGTTCCACTGGTAAAAGTAAACTTAATTTCCTTAGGATTTAAAGACACTCCTGGATTGGTAGTGAAACTATAATATAAATTATTAGCCTGTCCATTTTGTTTACCTGATGCACTAATTTCTACATCATCCAAATACAAAGCACGTTTGAGCATCTCGGTTGGCATAGTGGCTTTAGTATGTCGAGTCTGCATGGTATGGTCTGTCCAACCATACGAGTTTTCAGCCCTCTCCCCTGTGGTTGACAACAACGAAGGTCCGTCATTACCACAATTTGATGCACAAGCCACTTGTATAGGCTTGGTCTCACAAAGCAACCTACGTTTACAATCGGGTGCATTAACAATATCTTCAGTCATAAGTGCCTCATAAGTTATATTTAAAGTCCCACTTCCTGAAGAGCAATCAGCCTCCAAATCCATAATAACGTATCCACGTTTATTTGTGTAAGGCGAGATAACTACCAAGTTTTGCCCCGTAGTAACTGATCCAGCAAGTGGGTCTGTAGATAACGTACCTGGAGCGGGTGGAAAAACAACAGAATCTACCCACTTAACATTAGTTGCCTTAACCCCTGCAGGTAAATTGATATTATATTGAATACGCCAATTATGAGCATCACCTCCCGATTGGATACGACGAAGTATATAAAAAGCGTCAGAAGAAAACATAAAACGAGCTTGTTTAACACCTCCACCCTCAACAAGTTGAATAGGTAATTCACTAGAAGGCAACACTCTAAGATAATTAGCATACGCATTATTTTGCATTTCTACGGCCCCTTGCAATGGATTGGCTCCTTGTTCTCCTACCTTGTCTCCACAACTAGTTTCATAAGTGGCGTACGCCCTATATTGATCATAAATTAAAGTACCGCCAAAGTTAGGTGAAACACAATTCGTATAATTATCTGCTCGGTTTACTACCAAATCATACTCTATAATAAGTTCATTTTGAGAAGGTAATTCATTATATTTACCATCACCATCTAAGTCTTCCAACCCCTTTCCTGTTCCATCAGGGTCTGTTGCTAGGTTACTAAAATCAGCCTTGTACAGTTTGTTAGCCCCTGTAATACCAGTAGCTGTTGCTGGTGTAAGAGTAAACGGAGTCTTTACCCCTGTATCAGGATTTACAATATAGAAATTTTCAGGACGGAAAAATGCTGTGGTACCATCATTTCTACCTTCCCTAAAATACATTACTAACTTATAAATTGCAGATGCGGCATTGGTGTTAGGTCCATAATTTTTAAACGCATAACGCAATGTCCCAACAGTTTCATTTAAAGCATAACATCCACCTGATTTAGGATTAGGTTTAAAATATGTTTTTGTATAATCAGTGTTATTCGATTGAGCGTTAGTGTTATTTACATTCTTTCTTATAATTTCAATATTAGGTGCCCCCGTAGCACTACTCACTGTCCTTTGTGCAATATTGTCTTTATACTCATACCAATCTTGCTCATTTTGAGATTCTCCCCAATTGACCGTATAAACAAGCTGTTCATTTAAACAAGCCTTTTTTACATTATATTTATGATTAATAATGACAGATTGTCCATTACTCAACCCGTTACCATTATTATGTTCTGCAGAAGGCAACAAAAAGATATATTTACCTCCAATTTGACCTATGTGATTTAACACTATTCCTTGATAAGAGATTTCACTATGTTCAATATTTGTAGGATACTCTACAACAAAGTAAATATCGAATATCTTCCCATTTCCTCCATTTAACAGCTTAAAAGTGCCCATATTTTCTCCAAAAATGGCATTGTTATTGGCAGAAATCTCAGCAACTGACATAAGCGGGTACTTATAAGTATAAGTACTTGAAATTTTCTCCACTGTGTTCACCCCCTTAACTATCTTAACCTTGTCTGCTAAGGTATAAGATTGGGTAGAATCATTAGTGGTTGCTTTTTTATGTGCTAACGGTGAAAGTAACTTCTGTAAGGAAAATATAAATTCTCCTGATGCCCCCGTAATGGTAAAATTAATAATAGAACCAGTTTCACTAATTCCTGTTATGGTGCCATTACCCGTGGACTCTTTAACTAATGAATTGGGTTTCATTGTAACACCTTCAGGTAAAGTTACTGTTACAGTAGCATCCGATGCAGATCCTATAAAGTTTACCTGAACCCTCAATTTACCTAATTCGTAAGGATTAGGTCTTTGTGTAATTTCTTGCCCCGATTCCACAGTAATACCTCCTGGAGGAATTATTACCCCCTGTCCGTATCCTACCTGAAATCCAAAAAAAGAATAAACTAAAATTAGAAAATATAGACCTCTCATATCCATATAATTAAATACTTTTCTCATAGTGAGTTTTTTTATTTAAGTGCATTCAAAGGCAAATATATCAATTAATTAATCAAAATAAATTACAACGTAGTAATTTATGATTAAATTAACAATAATTGTTGTATTTGATTTAAAATCAATTACAGATATTTTAAGAATAGTAAAATCGAAAATAAACTAAATAATAATTTTTATAAAACAAAGTCAAAAATACAACTTGAATATGAAAATCAAGTTATAATATTAACAATCAATACAATAACAAAATTATTTGAATACACGAGGGCCCAAAAATATAGTTTTTTCTGTCTCTATTTTATTTCCTTCGCTATAAACATCTAAAATCAATTTTGTTTTTTCTTCTTCCAAAGAAGATTCTTCAATTTTTATAAATAAAGTCCCTTCTGCCATTCCTTGTTTTGGAACAAAAATTGACGTCTTCCCTACTAATACTACTTCAGCATTTGACTTTCCAGCTACTTTTATAGTAACATTATCAAAATCACGCGTGGTTTTATTAATTATTTTGTATGTGTATATATTACTGATAATTCCTCTTCCTTCGTGATTGTACAACTGACCTGGCACACGCAATACATTTGCCTGAACGTCAGTACGTACAAATAGCATTCCTATCAATATTCCGACAAGAATTGTAAGCACAGCGGTGTAACCTTTCATTCTTAAATCAAACTTGAAAGGAGCTTTCTTAGCGATATTTTCCTCACTTGCAAAACGTATCAAACCACGTTCAAAGCCTGTTTTATCCATTACATCATCACAAGCATCAATACAAGCTGTACAATTCACACATTCCAGTTGAGTTCCGTTACGAATATCGATTCCTGTAGGACAAACGTGTACACATTGCGAACAATCAATGCAATCACCATGACCAAGCTCCTGACGATTTTCATTTTTACGGAATTTTTTACGTCCCTTTTCTCCTTCACCACGAACATAATCGTACGCAACAATGATAGAACGATTATCCAGAAGGACTCCTTGCAATCGTCCGTATGGACAAGCTATGATACAAACCTGCTCTCTAAACCAAGCAAATATAAAATAGAAAACGCAGGTAAAAATAAATAATGCCACAAACGTACTCAAGTGATTTATAGGCCCTTCAATGATATATGTAAGAAGAATATCAGAGCCTATCAAATATGCCAAAAATACATTTGCAACCAAAAATGAAATTAGGAAAAAAATTGTCCATTTCAGAACACGTTTGCGAATTTTCTCGGCATTCCAAGGTTGTTTATTCAATCGCATTTGTGCTCCTCTATCTCCATCTATCCAGTATTCAATTCTGCGAAAAACCATTTCCATAAATATGGTTTGAGGACAAATCCAACCGCAAAAAATTCTTCCAAAAACTACTGTAAACAAAGAAAGAAAAACAATTCCTATAATCATAGAAATTACAAACAGATAAAAATCTTGTGGCCAAAAAGGGAGTCCGAAAATATTAAATTTACGATCAAGTACATTAAATAATAAAAACTGATTACCATTAATTTTTATAAAAGGACTCACAAAAAGTATTAATAAAAGAACATAACTCACATACTTTCTATAACGATAATATCTTCCTGAGGGTTTCTTTGGATATACCCAAGCTCTTTTCCCTTCTTCATCAATAGTTCCGATAGAATCACGAAAAACATCTTTACCTTGCTGTGCCATAATATTTTATTATAAAAACAACAAAAAAGTTAGAGAATATGAGTGAATAGCAAACCACTCAACATCAAATTCTCTAACCTTTACCATTAATATTTAAAAATCTAACTCTCTGTTATTCTTCTGTATACAAATCTCCTTCAGCAGCTTTAGGGTTTGCTGGAGTAGTTCCTTTTAAGGTTTTGATGTAACTTGCTACCTGAGCTATTTCTTCTGGTTTCAATAAAGCTTTCCAAGCCACCATACCTTTTCCATCTCTACCTCCTTCTGAAATGGTATTAAAAATCTTATTGATACTTCCTCCTAAAATCCAATAATCATCAGTTAAGTTAGGACCAATACCTCCCCCACCATCCATAGCGTGACAGGCAACACAATTCATCTGGAAGATTTTTTTACCCGCCTCAATATCAGAGGCATCAGTAAGAAGTTTCACATTATCGGCATTTAGCAAATTTGGATTATTCTTCCTGTACTCTGCAATTTCTATTTTAGCTTGAGCTACATCTCTGTCGTATTCTTCTACTTGATTATAATCTCTAATAACTTCAAATCGAATAAGATATACAACCATAAAAACTATTGTAGCATAGAATAAATACACCCACCAAGTAGGCAATGTATTATCAAGCTCTTTAATCCCGTCGTGTTCGTGTTCTAATATAATTTCACTTTCACGCTCAATCGGAACTTGATTAACCATACTTGCATAAAAACGCTTCCATAAAGAACCCTCTTCTGCTGCAAATCCTGACTTAGGTTTGATACCATAAGTTAAATTATCAACTCCTCGCAAAACGACCTCTGTAAAAATCAAAACGAAAAGTAAAAAAACCAGAAGCATCTGAATTTGAGAATACTTAGCAATTGCACATTCCCCTTTGCTCCCGTATAAAAGTTCCAAAACAAGAGCTACAACACCAACAATGGTTATTACTCGTAAAAATGGTATTAAATTTCTTTTCATGATAAAGTACTGTTGTTATTTTCTTCGTCATTATCGAAAGGAATATTATTCATCTGGTCAATGGATTCTTTCTTGTAGCCAAAAACCCACCAAAATAGTGCTACGAAAAAGATAAAAAATATCAAAAGTGACACTATGGGAAAAAATTCGTACCCCTCTGCCGATGCCATTATTTCCTTAATAGACTTAATCATTGTTGTTATTCAGCGTTTGCAGTTTTAATTTTAATATCTGTACCTAATCGCTGCAAATAAGCAATAAGTGCAACAATTTCACGATCTTTCATCGGAATGAATTCTTCACCTGCTTTCTCAGCTTTTGCTTTAGAAGCCTCGTATTGCTTAACAAAATCAGGATCGTTGTACAAATTCTTTTCGATACTTGCAGCCTGTTCTTCCATTGATTTATGAGCGTTAGCTATATCTTCTTCTGTATAAGGAACACCCAGTTTAACCAATCCACGCATTTTAGCCTCAATATTACCTCTATCGTGTTTATCTCTTGTAAGCCAAGGATATGCAGGCATTATACTTCCCGGTGAAGTACTCGTTGGGTCGTACATATGGTTGAAATGCCAGTTATCAGAATATTTTCCTCCTAAACGAAGCAAATCAGGACCTGTACGTTTACTTCCCCACAAGAAAGGACGATCGTAAATAAATTCACCTGCTTTTGCAAATTCGCCGTAACGCTCTACCTCACTACGGAACGGACGAACCATTTGGCTGTGACAAGACACACATCCCTCACGAATGTACAAATCACGTCCTTCCAATTCAAGAGGTGTATATGGTTTCACGCTTGAAATTGTAGGTATATTCGATTTTACAAAGATAGTTGGTACAATTTGCACAATACCTCCAATTAGGATAGCAACTGTTGCCCAAATTGTCATTTGAATAGGTTTTCTTTCTAACCAAGTATGTAAAGTTTCTCCTTGCAATCTTCCTCCATTAATTTTTGATAAAGCAGGAGCTTGAGCCAACTCATCTTCCAACTTAGGAGCTGTTTGCAATGTTTTTATAACATTATAAACCCCAGCAAGAACACCAATCAGATATAAAGTACCTCCAACAGCACGTAGAGCATACATCGGCATAATTTGAGTTACTGTCTCCAAGAAGTTTCCATATGTTAAAGTTCCATCCGGATTAAACTGTTTCCATAATGACGCTTGAGTAAATCCTGCAACGTAAAGCGGCAAAGCATAAAAGACAATACCCAAAGTACCTATCCAGAAATGGAAATTTGCCAACTTCATAGAATAAAGATTTGTTTTCCACATTTTAGGTACAATATAATAAATCATACCAAAAGCAAGAAACCCATTCCAAGCCAATGCTCCAACGTGAACGTGAGCGATAATCCAGTCTGTAAAGTGAGCAATCGCATTTACATTTTTAAGCGAAAGCATTGGTCCTTCAAAAGTAGCCATACCATAACCTGTGATAGCTACCACCATAAATTTCAATGTAGGACTCTCACGAACTGTATCCCAAGCACCACGAAGTGTTAATAAACCATTAATCATACCTCCCCAAGAAGGAGCCACCAACATTACTGAGAACACAACACCTAAGTTTTGTGCCCACTCAGGTAAAGCTGTATATAGCAAATGGTGCGGACCTGCCCAAATGTAGATAAAAATCAAACTCCAAAAGTGGATAATTGACAATCGGTAAGAATATACTGGACGATTTGCAGCCTTTGGAACAAAATAGTACATCAAACCTAAAAATGGTGTCGTCAAGAAGAAAGCAACCGCATTATGACCATACCACCACTGAACTAATGCATCTTGAACCCCTGCATAAACAGAATAAGACTTAAGCATTGTTACAGGAAGCTCCAAGTTGTTGAAAATATGGAGTACAGCTACCGTAACAAATGTCGCCAAATAGAACCAAATAGCCACATAAATATGACGCTGTCTTCTTCTTAAAAGCGTACCAATCATATTCACCCCAAAAGCTACCCACACCAAAGCAATCATTATATCGATTGGCCACTCCAATTCGGCATATTCTTTGGAAGTAGTGTAACCCAGTGGAAGGGTTATCGCAGCCGCAAGAATTATTAGCTGCCACCCCCAAAAGTTGAAGTTACTAAGGAAGTCACTAAACATACGAGCTTTCAAAAGTCGTTGTAGCGAATAGTAAACCCCCGCAAAAATAGCATTACCCACAAAAGCGAAAATAACAGCATTTGTGTGCAAAGGACGAAGGCGTCCGAAACTCAACCAAGGAATTTCGTTAGACATTGTCGGAAATAAAAACAAATAGGCCAACCATAGCCCCACTACCATTCCTATAACTCCCCAAAAGAGCGTTGCAAAAAGGAACTTCCGTACAATTTTGTTGTCATAGTAAAATTGTTGCTTCTCCATTATTTATTTTAATTAATTATTCAGTTAGTTTTTCTTCTTCAGTTACATTTTCTGTTTTTTTATCAACGAGTTCATCTTCAAAAAGCATTCGTACTGCGGGGGTGTGACTATCATCATATTGTCCTTTTCTTACTGCCATTATGAACAGAAAAAAAAACAGCAACGCCACTACAATACTTATACTAATCAACATATATATCACACTCATCTGAAAACAGTTATTGTATAGATGTGGCAAAAGTACATAATCTTAATCAGTTAAAAAAGTGACAAATATCTTTTTTTTTTATTTTTAATAAATCTAAAGTTTTATTTTCAGACAAAAACAACACAATCAACTGAAAACAAATTAGTTATAAAGTTAAAAAAAGTAAAAATTTTCTTTCTTTTTTAGCATAACTTTTAAAACAATCAAAACCTTCTTCAATTTAAACAAGTATTGCCTCACAATAAATAATTTCTGGAAATGCAAAATTCAATTTAATTGAAGCCTTTTTCTCCATTAAAACGAAACAAAAAGCTCAAAAATCAAAACCTGTAGTTCTGATTTTCGAGCTTAATTAAAAAATTATTTTGCTAATTTTCAAGTATCTATAAAAATTATCCTTTATAAAAAGGTAGCTTTACCACCGTTGCAGGAACTTTATTTTTACGAATTTGGATAAAAATTTCACTTCCTAATTTAGAAAGCTCAGTAGGAACATACCCTAAACCAATTCCTTTACCAAGTGAAGGCGACATCGTTCCACTGGTAACATTTCCAATTACATTTCCTTGATTATCAACAATTTCATATCCGTGACGTGGAATTGCTTTCTCCTGCATTTCAAAGCCAACTAACTTTTTGTCAACTCCGTTTTCTTTATCTGACTTGATTACATCAGAGCTTATAAAATCTTTCGTAAACTTAGTAATCCAACCCAATCCCGCTGATATTGGGGAAGTTGTATCATCAATATCGTTTCCGTACAAACAGAATCCCATCTCCAAACGAAGTGTGTCACGAGCTGCCAAACCAATAGGTTTTATTCCAAAAGGTTCTCCCACTTTGAAAATTTCGTCCCAAACGTGTTTTATATGTTCATTCTTAACATATATTTCAACTCCTCCGCTACCTGTATAGCCTGTTGCAGAGATTATTACATCTTTCACACCTGCAAAATCACCAATTACAAAGTGATAGTTTTTTATTTCTGATAAATTTACAGATGTAAGTGGCTGAATTGCCTCCAAAGCCTTAGGCCCTTGAATAGCCAACAATGAATATTGGTCAGAGGCATTTTCCATTTCCACCCCCCAAGTATTATGCTTGTTAATCCAGTCCCAATCTTTTTCGATATTAGAAGCATTAACAACTAATAGATAATGTTCATCTGCAATTTTGTACACGATAAGGTCATCAACAATTCCTCCTTTGTCATTTGGCAAATAGCTGTATTGTGCCCTTCCATCATACAATGTTGTCGCATCGTTAGAGGTTACTTTTTGAATCAAATCTAAGGCGTGTTTTCCTTTGAGAATAAACTCTCCCATATGGCTTACGTCAAACACCCCAACTCCATTTCTTACCGTTTCGTGTTCTACATTAACACCCTCATACTGAACAGGCATATTGTAACCAGCAAAAGGAACCATTTTTGCTCCTAATGCAATATGAACATCGGTTAAAGCTGTGTTTTTCATATTATTCTATTATTTTTTAAATTTCAGTGGTTAGTTATTTTTATCAGAAATCAACCCGATATTATTGAAATCTTTATATTACTTTATCGAAAATTTCTTATCTCCTGTAGCGTAACGCTCTCGGCATTCGTGGTAGATTTCCACAGCTTCCTCCAGATTCCCCCAACCATTTACGGCTACCTTTTTCTTTTCCAAATCTTTATATACTTGAAAAAAATGTTCAATTTCCATAATCAAATGCGGATTCACGTCGTCTAACGTATTAAGTTTACTCCAAACTGGGTCAGAAACTGGAACGCAAATCATTTTCTCATCAGGACCTTTTTCATCTGCCATATGGAAAACTCCAAGTGGTTTTACTTCCATCACACAACCAGGAAAGGTTGGCTCAGAAACCAAAACTAACACATCTAACGGGTCAGAATCCAACGCCAACGTTTCGGGAACAAAACCATAATCGGCAGGATACATCATCGAAGAAAAAATCATTCGGTCATATCTAATTTTTTTCAATTCAAAATCGTATTCATATTTATTTCGGCTTCCCTTCGGAATTTCGATTAACACATCGAAAGATAATTGTTCTTTTTTAGACATATTCTTTTAATATTTTTAACAGTTGCAAAAATAGACAAATAATTCGGAAAAGACCAATAAAAACAATTTAAAATTAAAACTTTCTGAATAAAAACACTCATTCAAAACTAATTTATTACTGAATAACCAAAATTAATTTCCTTTTTCCAACCATAAATGTATTGTATATAGCAAACCACCAACTTCATAAATACTAAAACTTCTTCGTAAATAACCAAAAATTTTTCAAAAACTTCTTTCAAATAAAAATAAAAGTTTTATTTTTGCCGAACTTTTAAAGAAATAGATATGGCAGTTTACAAAAAGAGAAACGACAGACCTAATAGAAAAAAGAAGACAGAAGATTTAGATGAATTTCAAGAAGAATTACTTCACGAGGAAAGTACTACTGCAAAGGTATTCGACACCATTGAAGAAAACACCTCAATAGCAGAGGCTTGGGTTCAGAAAAATCAAAAAACTATCATCGGTACGTTAGTTGCAGTAGCGGTAGTTGGATTAGGGTACTTACTTTATCAAAGGTTCGTATTGATACCTAGAGAAAACGAAGGTGCCAATGAACTATTCTTCGCTCAAGAATTTTTCGACCAAGCTTTAAACGCTACAGATGATAAAGTTAAGGACTCTTTATTTACTGTTTCACTAAAAGGAGGAAATGGAAAATATGGCTTTTTGGAAATCATTGAGAATTACAGCGGAACAAAAGCTGCAAATCTGGCAAATTATTCGGCTGGAATGGCATATATGAATCAAGGAAATTATGAAAAAGCTATTGAGCATTTGAAAAAATTTAATTCTCCTGACGAAATTCTCGGAGCTTTGGCTTTAGGAAATATCGGTGATGCTTATTCTCAACAAAAAAATAACGCTGAGGCATTAAATTTCTACAAGAAAGCTTTTGAGCATAGCAAAAATGAGTTCACTACGCCTATCTATTTGAAAAAGGCAGGAATTACAGCTATGTTACAGAACAATAATCAGGAAGCAAACAAATATTTTGAACGAATTAAAGATGAATTCCCTAATTCGGAAGAAGCGAGAACCATTGACATTCTTCTTGGGAAAATAAATAGTTAGAATACATTTTTCATAACAAACAATTACACACCTGTCATCTTTTGGATAACTCCAAAGTGGCAGGTGTAAATATTTAAAAATAAAACAGATATGGCAACTGAAAATAAAAATCTGTCACAATACGACAAAAATACAATTCCCAGTGCAAAGCCTTTTCGTTTTGGCATCGTCACTTCTGAATGGAATGAGCAAGTCACATTCGGACTAAAAAAAGGAGCTATTGACACCTTAAGAGATTGTGGAGCTGAAGAGAAAAACATCATCTGTTGGGAAGTTCCTGGAAGTTTTGAGCTTATCTATGGAAGCAAAAAAATGATTGATACTCAAAATGTCGATGTTGTAATTGCTATTGGATGTGTTATTCAAGGCGAAACACGTCATTTTGATTTTGTATGTCAAGGAGTTACGCAAGGAATTGCTCAACTGAACGCAACAGGAAATACTCCTGTGATTTTTTGTGTTCTGACTGATAATAACTTACAGCAATCTTTGGACAGAAGTGGCGGAAAACACGGAAATAAAGGCGTTGAAGCCGCTATTGCTGCCATTAAAATGATAAACATCTGATTTTCATAAAAAAGAAGAGCATTTTACAAATGCTCTTCTTTTGATTAAAACCAATATTACCATTCAATCTTCCTTGACACATACATCACTAAAGCTAAAATGAGGAACAGACCAATACTTCCTACCAAAAGTGCGTAGCTTTCCAACTGGATAATCACATAAATAAATCCATAGAGAACTGATAAAGAAGCTACTATAAACATCGGGAACTTCTTGTTCTTCAAAATTGAAATTGAATACAAACCAATAAGCAACACAACCATCACAGAAGAAATGAAATATGCCTTCGAAAAACTACTATGTTCAGTAATAGAAATTAATAATGTATAAAACATCGTTAGTGCCAAACCTATCATTGTGTATTGAAAAATATGAATTTTTATCCTACTGATTGTCTGTATTAAAAAGAAAATCAGAAATGTAAGTCCTATAACTAAAAATCCGTATTTAGCTGCTCTTTCATTTTGCTGATATTCATCAACTGGAATTACAAAATCTACTTCAAAAGCGTACTTTCCAATATCAGGTAAAGAACCAAACGTCTGTTGTGAAAAAGGTCGGTTAATGTGTAAAATCTTCCAATCAGCTGAAAATCCACTATTTGTAATATTTTTTTGAAATGGAAGGAAACTCCCGTTGAAACTGGGGTCTTTCCAATCAGATTGAATTGTACTTTCGGTAACTTTTCCAATGGGAACGATTCCAATTTTTGCACTCCCATCGTATTTTATAGAAAAACTAAAATTTCCGTTTTCAAAATGATTTTTTACATCAAAAAATGGTGTTTCAAGTGAAGAAACTACTCTATAACCATTATTTTGGCTATAATAACTATAATCTTCACCATCTTGAACCTCATAAATTGGCTCAAAAACATATTCTTTATCAGAAAAAAGCATCTTAACACCATTTTTTATACTCGAAAGATTGGTAGTTCTAATAAGAATCGTAGCTTTATCCCATAAAATATCTGTATCAGAAATGCCTTTTGAAGAAAAATCAGGTTTTATGTATTTCCCTGAAAAATCCATTTGAGTGGTAAATACCACAGATTCGTAATTATTTCGCTTTTTGATTTCAGTTTGTACCTGTGAAACATTTTTGAGTTCTTCAGGAAAAAAGTATGCATAATGTTCTTCTGCTGTTTTTTCAATAATGGTTGTTTTCGTTTTATTATCATAAACCTCGCTTTGTATGTATGTTAGATAGGGAATTTTCAGAATAGGTCCGTAAAAAAACACTTCATTTCCCCATTTTGAGTTAATTTCCCTAATCACTTCTGATTGCCTTACGGCTCGTTCATTAATTAGTTTTTTTACTAAAAATAGAGGAATGAGCAAGAACAATGTTAATGCTCCAATCATTATCAAACGTGTTGTGTTTGAGTGTAATACATTTGCCAAAAATGATTTTTGATTTGTTTCCATAAAATTAATTTATTTAGTTATTTTATCTATTAAAAGCACTTTGAATTTCAAAGTTAAATTATAAAAAAAATAGATTAAAATCAATCTTTCATATTTTCCTGATTTATAATCTTTTCTAAAGCATTCAAATGTTCTTGAAAAGCCTTTCTTCCTTTTTCAGTTACTTTATAACTCGTGTTGGTTTTACGTCCGATAAACTTTTTTTCTACAATTATATATTCTTCATTCTCAAGAGCTTTCGTATGACTTGCAAGATTTCCGTCTGTAATATCAAGAAGTTCCTTAAGTGAATTAAAATCAGCACTTTCATTAACAACCAAAACGGACATTATACCGAGTCTCACTCGATTATCAAAAGCTTTGTTAATATGCTGAAGAATATTTTTCACTATTTCGACTACTAAA
This sequence comes from Capnocytophaga cynodegmi DSM 19736, assembly GCF_000379185.1. GTDB lineage: Bacteria > Bacteroidota > Bacteroidia > Flavobacteriales > Flavobacteriaceae > Capnocytophaga > Capnocytophaga cynodegmi. The sequence goes on along the minus strand of NZ_KB900739.1, from coordinate 95,765 downwards.
AATTTATCTATATACCTATCAAGCAAATGTTTTTCAAAGAATCATAATGATTTCTGTAGAATTGAATTTATTATATTTCATTTTGAAACTTTTACTTCATATTTAAAATACATTATCGAACCATAAAGCAAATGGCATATTCCGAAACCTATCGTCCAAAACTCCAATCCATAACCTGAAAATTCAACTGCTAAAAGTCCTAAAATGATTTCAGTAATTCCCAGATAACGCACATCACGGAAAGTGTATTTACTAACATTCACACAAGATAAGCCATAGAAAATGAGCGTCATAGGAGCCAATAATCCGTAATATTGATTTCTTAAAAGCAACAAAATCAACACTCCTCCTGTTAGCATTGGAATAGCAAAATTTAAAAAAGCTCGTTTTGATGTAGCGTTAATGAGTGTTTCTCCCTTTTTCTTTGCTTTTCTACTTGATAAAATGTAAGCCGTTGTAACAGACAATAATAAAACTACAAAAGCTACCCCTAAAATGGCTTTAAACGTACGACTTTCCAATATAACATATTGATTATAAAGATAATGATTTTTGAGAAGCAAATGCACAACATAGGCCCCCACAAGAGCATACACCCCAGCTAAAATCCCTGAAAGTCCACTAAGTGACAGAAATTGAGTAGATTTCTGCATTATTTGCTTAATATCTTGTAAATCTTGAAGATATTTTTTATTTTCCATCTTTAAAAGTACTTTGAATTGCAAAGTAAGTCATTATTTTTCATACTACAAAATTTTCAGATATTTTTTTCATATCTTTGGAATCGTTTTTAAACTTCCATTAATATGAAAAAGTTACTTGTATCATTAATCTTCATCATCTTAGTTTCTTGTAATCAACAAATTAAGGAATCTGATTTGCAACATCTCAACGGATATTGGGAAATTGAAAAAGTGGTTATGCCAGATAAAAGTACAAAAGAATACAAAGTAAACACTACTTACGACTATATTGAAATTAAAAATTCTGAAGGCTTTCGCAAAAAAGTGTATCCACAATTAACGGGCAACTTTCAAACTAACGATGATAGTGAAATTTTCAAAATTACTAAGGAAGGTAACGTTTTCAAGATGAATTATAAAAATGGTGAAAATCAATGGATAGAAGTTTTGGAATTGGTGAATGAAACTTCTTTCGTAGTTAAAAATGAAGCTAACATTACTTATCATTACAAGAAAGTAAAAAATTAATTATCAAAGTCTTATGGAAGGAAACACGCAATTATTATCTTCCGTTATTAAACAACTTATCAAGCAAAATCGCTTAGAATACGGCCTCCACAAAGTGGAAGTACAAGAAATTTGGGAGCGATTGATGGGCAACGCCATCATAAAATACACCACATCAGTCGAACTCAAGGGAGATGTACTTTGCATTCAATTATCATCTCCTGCTCTTTGTCAGGAATTAGGGTACGGGAAAGAAAAAATTATAGCTCTCATCAATGAAGAGTTAGGAGAAGAAGTGGTAAAAAAATTACATCTTACAAGTTAAAACTTAAGGAAAAAATAAAAATGATTCGATTTGCAATAAAAAACGATGCTGATTTTGTAGCCCCACTGATGTTTCAGGCAATGGAAGAAATTGTTTTCAAACTCATTGGAAAAGAAGATAAAACTCAAGCAATTTCTTTCTTAAAAACGCTTTTTTTGAAGGAAAGAAATCAATATTCCTATACAAATACAATTGTTTTTGAAGAAAATAGCCAAGCTATTGGCTCTTTAGTTTTTTATGATGGTGCCGATTTGCACGAACTTAGAAAGCCTGTTCTGACATTGTCTGAGCAAATTTCTGGAAGAAAAATCATTGTTGAAGATGAAACTTCCGAAGGAGAGATTTATATTGATACAGTGAGCGTAAGCCCTCAAGGACAAGGAAAAGGCATTGGCTCTCAATTAATTACTTTTCTGAAAGAGTATGTTTCTAAACACAAACTTGGAAAAATCGGGCTACTTGTTGATGAAAAAAATCCACAAGCCGAAAAGCTCTATACACGCTTAGGATTTGAATATGTGAATAAACAATCACTAGCAGGTGGAAGTTATAAACATTTGGTTTTTGAAACACATAAATAAAAATACACTTAATGCAATTCTCTATACAATCTGATTTTCAGCCTACTGGCGACCAACCTCAAGCCATTAAGCAACTGACTCAAAGCATCGAAAAAGGGGAAAAATATCAGGTTTTACTCGGTGTGACAGGCTCAGGGAAAACCTTTACTGTGGCTAATGTGGTGCAGAATGTACAACGTCCAACGCTTGTTTTGGCTCATAACAAAACCCTTGCTGCTCAATTATATAGTGAATTTAAAGCGTTTTTTCCGAACAATGCGGTGGAATATTTCGTGTCGTATTACGATTATTACCAACCCGAAGCCTACATTCCCACTACGGGAACATACATCGAAAAAGACCTCTCTATCAATGAAGAAATCGAAAAATTACGGCTTAGCGCTACTTCTTCCTTGCTTTCAGGACGACACGATGTGTTGGTTGTGGCTTCCGTTTCGTGTCTGTATGGAATCGGGAATCCTATTGAATTTCAGAAGAATGTAATTACCATAAAACGAGGCGAAGTACTTGCACGAACTAAATTTATGCATCGTTTGGTGCAAAGTTTGTATGCCCGAACCACTGCCGATTTCATTCACGGAAATTTCCGAGTAAAAGGCGATGTGGTGGACGTTTATCCTGGCTATTCCGATACACCTTTCCGCATTCATTTCTTTGGAGACGAAATCGAAGAAATTGAGGTTTTCGACCCGCAAACTAACAAAGTATTAGAACGTTACGATAGTTTGAATATCTATCCTGCCAATATGTTCGTAACCTCGCCCGATGTGTTACAAAAAGCCATTTGGAACATTCAGCAAGATTTGGTCAAACAAGTGGAATATTTCAAAGAAATCGGTAAACATTTGGAAGCGAAACGTTTGGAAGAACGCACCAATTTCGATTTGGAAATGATTCGCGAGTTGGGATATTGCTCTGGAATTGAGAACTATTCACGTTATTTGGACGGAAGAGAGCCTGGTTCACGCCCGTTTTGCTTATTGGATTATTTCCCTGATGATTTTCTGATGGTTATCGATGAAAGTCACGTAACTATTCCGCAAGTACACGCAATGTATGGGGGCGACCGCAGTCGGAAGGAAAACTTGGTAGAATACGGCTTTCGTTTACCCGCTGCTTTAGATAATCGTCCGCTGAAATTTGAGGAATTCGAAGCCCTTCAAAATCAGGTAATTTACGTAAGTGCAACACCTGCCGATTATGAACTTCAAAAAACACAAGGGGTTTACGTTGAGCAGATTATTCGTCCGACAGGATTGCTCGACCCCGAAATCGAAATTCGTCCGAGCGAAAACCAAATTGACGATTTGGCGGAGGAAATTCAGCTCCGCGTAGAAAAGGACGAACGTGTTTTGGTAACCACTCTCACCAAACGAATGGCGGAAGAGCTTACTAAATATTTGACCAAAATTGGGATGCGTTGCCGATACATTCACAGCGATGTGGATACCCTTGAACGAGTGGAAATTATGCAAGATTTACGTCGTGGATTATTTGATGTTTTGGTAGGTGTAAACTTGCTTCGTGAGGGCTTGGATTTACCTGAAGTTTCGCTTGTTGCTATTTTAGATGCTGATAAAGAAGGCTTTTTGCGTTCTACACGTTCGCTGACCCAAACGGTGGGACGAGCTGCCCGAAACGTAAACGGAAAAGCCATTATGTATGCCGATAAAATCACTCAAAGTATGCAAGTAACTATTGATGACACCAACTATCGGCGTGAAAAACAGATGAATTACAATTTCCGTAATGGAATCACTCCCAAGCCTTTAAATAAAAAAATCGAAAATACACTTAGCAAAAGCCCAATTACTGAATTTCATTACGACCCTTCATTCAAAAAGGAAAAAGAGGTTCGAACAGAACTTCTTTCACAAAAAGAAATCGAGAAAAAAATCCGAGAAACTCGCAAACTAATGGAAACTGCCGCCAAAGAACTTGACTTTGTCAAAGCTGCCCAATATCGTGACGAGATTAAAAAATTAGAAGAACTAAAAATTTAATTCTTTTGTATTATTAAGTTTATTTCTATTTTACTAAAATAAAGAGCATTTTTTTGTACTATTTAATCAACTTTTAAACTTTTTTATATCTTTGCCGCGTTAATTTTTCAATTTATTTGTAATGATAAAGAAATTTTTATTTTCGGTTGCAATTTTCTCTACTCTCGCAATCAATGCACAGCAATCTTTTTCTGGACTAAACACCAGTCAGTATGGTGGTATGTACAAAGGCACAACAAATCCTGCAAATTTTGTTGATGGAATGACCCGATTTGCTATCAATGTTGCTTCGGTTGATGCAAGTTTTGGTAACAACAAGATGGGAATAAATTTTGATTTGAAAAAAAGTTTTAACGAATTTACATCACAGGTCTCTTCACACAATGACATCAATGCAAATATCAATCTTGATGTATTAGGACCTTCTTTTTACTTCCACGTGGGAAGAAAAAATGCTTTTGCTTTCACATCAAGAGCACGTGTTTTTATGAACGCGAGAGACATTGATGCTAAGGTACTTGAATCTTTTTTAGTTAATTCAAACGAACTAAATCTTTCTCCAGCGGGATATTCTTTCAACCTTGACAGACAAAGTATCTCTGCTAATGCTTTCTCTGAATTTGCTTTCACTTGGTCAAGATTAATAGCAAAAACAAGTAATCATTCTTTCAAAGCGGGGCTTACTGCAAAATTTGTAAGGGGAGCGATTAGTACATACGCTGGTTTTTCTGAAATCAACGGAAACATCAAAGCTAAGTTGATTGAAAATAACAATGATGTTATCGTTAACATAGACGTTCAAGGAAACCAAAATGCAGAATTTTTATTATCAAATGGAGGGGTTAATATAACTAAAAACCCAAATTTTAGTGATATTTTAAAACCTCAGGCTTCTGCTTTGGGATTTGACTTAGGTTTTGTATATGAACATCGCAAAGAAGGTTGCCCAAGTTGTACAACAACTCCTTATGACTTAAAATTAGGATTATCCTTTACTGATATCGGTCGTTTAAAATATTCCGTTAGTGATGATTCTCAAAAATATTCTTTGAATGTAGGAAACCACAATATTAACTTGTCTGATATTCAAAAAAGTATGGACGAAAGCCTTTTTGTTTCAAAAACATCTTTAAAAGGGAGCTCAATTACTTCATCTTTACCTACATCACTCAGATTAAATGCTGATGTACGCGTTACTGGTCCTATTTTTGTAGATGTATCAGCAAATTTCAATATTACTAATACCAGCAAAGTTTACAACTCTTATTATGCAAGTGGGTTAGTGGTTACTCCACGAGTAGAGTGGAAATACGTTGGATTTTACCTTCCTGTATCAACCGCTGTTGGAATGGGAACAAATGTGGGAACAGCGGTTCGTTTAGGTCCTCTTTTCATTGGTTCAAGAAGTATTGTCAGCAATTTGTTATCCAAAAACGCAAAACAGCTGAATGTATTTGGAGGGCTTCAATTTGAAATATAATATTCAAACTTAAATACTTTTTAAAAAAACAATGTGCTATTTCAGTACATTGTTTTTTTGTTGCCCATCTTTAAACAAAAATCTTGATTATTAAAATAAAAAATTTACCTTTGTAAATATTTACTTATTTTGAATGATGAAACACTTAATATGCTTATTATTAGTTTGTCTTGGCTTTCCAATGTCAGTTTTTTCACAAGATGACTCTGACGATGGAATGATTCAAACAACAACTGAGAAGAAAGAAAAAAAAGGACGAGGAGAGAAATATTTGGAAGACCAGTTTTATGTGGGGCTAACATACGACTATTTAATTTCTGATGCAAGTAATGTTGTTCAACATAGTCTTTCGAGAGGAATTCACGCTGGTTTTCAGAAAGATTTACCAATGAATGAACGAAGAAACATCGGTCTGGCTTTGGGCGTAGGTTATTCCTATGATTTAGTTTATAGCAATATTTTTCGTGAAAACACCTCCGATTCATATCATATCATTAAAAACTTAAACGACCTGAATATCAACAAAAATTATTTTGAAACTCATACCATTGAATTTCCTATTGAATTTCGTTGGCGAACATCAACTGCTCAAAGCCACAAATTCTGGAGAATTTACACAGGAATGCGGTTAGGATACGTTTTCAGTGCAAAAAGCCTCTACAAAAGAGATGATATCACCATTTATTTTAATAACTCAGACCTTAACAAAAAATGGCATTTTAAAGTCTACTCTGCTTTTGGATACAATACGTGGAACTTTTTCATACAATACAATTTATCTTCCATTCTTAAAGAAGCTAAACTGGAAAACAACACTTCTTTAAAATCTTCACTTTTACAAATGGGATTGATTTTTTACATTTTGTAATTCATTGAAAATTAGGTTATGGAAGAAAAAACAACACGTTGGAGGCTAATTCTTGGGCAGGATACAAAAGCGTTGGAGAATATTTCTCTGAATGAGCAACAATCTGTTATGGATTATGCCTTATCTGCTATTTATGATGAGCATACAACGAAAAATAATAGAAGTAAAAAAGCTGGTTTAGGTTCCTCTGCTCCAAATTTAGCCAAATGGCTAACTGATGTACGTACTTTCTTCCCACAAGATGTGGTTAGTATTATTCAATCCGATGCTATTGAACGTAAAGGACTTACGAAACTTCTGTTTGAGCCAGAAACACTTAAAAATGTAAAACCTGATATTTCAATGGTAGGAACCTTAATGGCATTGAAAGGGCAAATTCCTGAAAAATCAAAAGAAACTGCACGTCAGCTCGTTAAAGAAGTTGTTGATGAAATTATGAAACGAATGGAACAAGATTTGCGTCGTGCCGTAACGGGAGCTTTAAACAGGAAAGCTCACTCCCCTATTGCCAATTTTGCTTCTACCGATTGGAAAAAAACAATTAACCAAAACCTTAAAAATTACGACATAAAAACCAAACGCCTAATTCCTGAAAGATTTTACTTCTTCGAGCGTACACAAAAGCAGAAAAATTGGACCATCATCTTGGATATTGACCAAAGTGGCTCAATGTGTGATTCAATCATTTATTCATCAGTAATGGGCTCCATATTTGCAAGTATGCCAACATTAAATACGCACGTAGTTGCTTTCGACACACAAGTTACCGATCTTACTGAACTCTGTAGACAAGACCCTGTAGATATGCTATTTGGAGTACAACTTGGAGGAGGAACAGACATCAACAAATCCGTTACATATTGCCAAACATTGATTGAAAATCCTAAGAAAACAATGTTCATTTTAATTTCAGATTTGTACGAAGGTGGTGTAAGAGCTGGTTTGCTTCGACGACTTTCACAAATGTATGAAGATGGAGTAAAAGTAATGGTTCTATTGGCTCTTTCAGATAGAGGAAAACCTGATTATGACGAAAAATTGGGAAAGGAAATCAGTAAATTAGGTATTCCTTGTTTTGCTTGTACTCCTGACAGATTACCCGAGTTAGTAGAAGCAGCTTTAAAAAATCACAATTTGAAGAAATTTGAAACGTCTTCGAACCAACAGATATAATAAAAAAGGTTTCTGAAATTCAGAAACCTTTTATCTTTATTATCAATTTTTCACTAAATTCCTATCTCAACTTGGAATCGCAAATACCATTCTTTTTGAGAGCTATCAAGTAACATTTTGTTAGTTCTGGTAATTTCCATCTGAGCCTTAAAAGCGTGTTCCCAAATATATTTAGTAACCCCTAATGAAATCTGGTTTCGTTTTGGCATTACATCTTTTATATCATTGATTGGAGAAAGATGGGAATATCTAGAAGCAATTTCCCAATTACTAGGGAAGGCATAACTCAATTGAGCATCAAATCCACGTCCAGCCTCTACAAAAGATTTTGCTCTCAGATCAATCAACGGATTATTTGCTGTTCGTTGCATATAAGAAGCCATAATTGCCCAACCATTATACTTCATCAAACCATCAACCAATACAGATTGTAAATTTCTTTTTTGCTCATTAGCCAACGTATTTCCATTCTGTCCTTGTGTTTTTGTGGCATTGTGGTTATAATGATACGTAGCTCCAAAATAAAGTTTTGGTGTTTCTTCTCTTAAAACATCGCCTTCGAAGTACTCTCCACCTTTTTTAAATTTACCAAGTGGAAGAATCTCAAAACGAGCTGTATAGGCAAGTCCTGTATTTCTACCTATGAAGTCACGTCCTTCACCCATAGTGACAGCCGTTTTAAGGTTATATGAAAATTTATCGTTATGCTGATTTAAGTAATGAGCCTGAAAACCAAAATCTCTATCAATATTAAAAGTAGCATTATTAATTGAACGATCTGTAAGTTGCAGTGCCCCAGAAGAATTAATTCGTTGACGATTTCCAGGTAATTTGGTTTGCCCAAAACTGAACAACCAATTTTTATTAGGCTTATAGAAAACAATCGCATCACGAATAATGTGATTTCCATTTACATCACGAGGAGCAAAAGAAAGCTGGATGGTATAGCCAAATTTAGGGTCTATAACAAAACCTTCAAATCGTAAACGCAACCTCCTGATATAAGCCTCATAACCTACTTCATCATTCTTATCGACAACAGCATCGAAACGATTTTGCATCCTAAAACGAATATTCATTTGAAATAAGCTATCTGGAGCAGTTATGCCCACTCCTTTTTTGAAATCGTAGTAAGGTGTCAATTGCTCTTTATCTTCATCCATTGCATTCTGTGCAAACAAAAAAGAAGAACTTACTATCAACAAACAAAAAAACAATCTCTTCATCTCATTATATTTTTTAACTCCGCAAAGATAACAAAAAAAAACTATCAATCAATTTATTCTGTTTAGATACAAAAGTTTATATGATACAAATACAACGAATAAATCATAAAACATCACTTGCATAATATTCATAAAAAAATGAAAATACAACAATATAAAACGTTAAATTCCTCTATTTAATAAAGAAACAACTATAAAAAGCTTTTTTTATAATTATTTTTTACATATATTTGCGTCATAGTTATTATTTTTCTTAAGTGAGCTATATAAAATCATTTGTTTATAGTTCGTAAGAGAGATGGTTATATTTTTGTTGATTTGGGACTGCCTGATTTTTCAGCAGTCTCTTTTTTTATTCTTCTATTTTACAAATAGAAAAGCAAGGTCACAAAAAATATTTTTTATGACCTTGCTTTTATTCTATTTAAATCAATTACGCTTCCCCTTTTAATCCAAACAAAGGAATGGAATGATGTGAATTTTCGTCAATTATTCCATTGGCTTTCTCGTATCGCTGTATATTTTCAGACAACGCATTCAATAAACGTTTTGCGTGTTGTGGCGTTAAAATAACACGACTACGAACCCTTGCCTTTGGAATACCAGGCATCACATTTACAAAATCAACAACAAACTCACTCATCGAATGATTGATAATTGCCAAATTTGAGTATATGCCATCAGCGACTTTTTCATCAAGTTCAATACTCAATTGTCCTTCATTTTCTTTCAAATCACTCATAAGCTATTTTGATTTTTTCTTTTCACCAGCGTTTTCTAATTCTGCTTTTGAGCCCACAAGAATTTTCTCATAACGTTTTAAACCTGTACCTGCAGGAATTCTGTGACCTACAATAACATTCTCTTTCAAGCCATCAAGCGTATCTACTTTTCCACTTACAGCTGCCTCGTTTAACACTTTTGTAGTTTCTTGGAATGATGCCGCTGAAATGAACGATTTAGTTTGCAAAGAAGCTCTTGTAATACCTTGTAACACAGGCGTTGCCGTTGCAGGAATAACATCACGAGCAACTACCAAATTTTTATCGGCACGTTTAAGTAGTGAATTTTCATCACGTAACTGGCGTAGAGAAACAATTTGTCCAGCTTTCAAATTCTCAGAATCACCAACATCTTCAACAATCTTCTTGCCAAATAATTTATCATTTTCCTCAATGAAATCATCTTTATGAACAAGCTGACCTTCAAGGAATAAAGTATCCCCTGGATCTTGAATTTCAACTTTACGCATCATTTGACGAACGATTACTTCAAAATGCTTATCATTGATTTTTACACCTTGCAAACGATACACTTCTTGAACCTCATTTACCAAATACTGTTGAACAGCTGATGGTCCTTTAATCTTCAGGATATCATCTGGTGTTACAGACCCATCAGAAAGTGGTTTACCAGCACGTACGTAGTCATTCTCCTGTACCAAAATTTGACTTGAAAGTTTCACCAAATACTTACGCTCTTCTCCCAAACGTGAGGTAACAATAACCTCTTTATTTCCTCGTTTAATTTTTCCAAACGATACTACACCATCTATTTCAGAAACAATCGCTGGATTCGAAGGGTTACGTGCTTCGAAAAGCTCTGTAACTCGAGGTAAACCTCCCGTAATATCTCCAGATTTTGCGGAATTACGCGGAATTTTCACCAACACTTTACCTTCTTCCACCTTACTTACATTCTCAACCATAATATGAGCTCCAACTGGTAAAGTATAAGAACGTAATACCTCACCATTCTTATCCAAAATCAATAATGTTGGAACCAATTTTTTATTACGTGATTCCACAATTACTTTTTCTTGGAAGCCTGTTTGCTCATCAATTTCAATCTGATAAGTAACTCCTTGCTCAATACCTTCATAAGCAATTTTTCCAGAGAATTCAGAAATGATTACGGCATTGTACGGATCCCATTGGAAAAGCAAAGTCCCTTTGGTAACTTCTTGTTTATCTTTCACAAAGATACTCGCTCCATACGGAATATCGTGTGTTTGTAACACCATTCCTGTATTTGGATCAACTACTTTCAATTCAGAAGAACGCACAACTACACTAATTGGATTTCCTTCATTGTCCTTACCTTTTACGGCACGTAAATCTTCTATTTCGAGTATACCACTAAAACGTGCTTCTGCCTTATTTTCTTCGGAAACGTTACCAGCAACCCCTCCTGCGTGGAAAGTACGAAGTGTAAGCTGTGTACCAGGTTCTCCGATAGATTGTGCGGCCACAACTCCTACAGCTTCACCTGTTTGAACCATTTTTCCAGTAGAAAGATTTCGTCCGTAACATTTAGCACAAATTCCGTGTTTAGCCTCACAAGTAAGAGCAGAACGTACTTCGACCATTTCAATAGGAGCCTCATTGATTTTCGCAACTATTTTTTCAGTGATTTCCTCTCCTGACTTAACAAGCAATTCTTCTGTAAGTGGGTTATAAACATCGTGAAGCGATACGCGTCCTAAGATACGTTCTCCAAGAGTTTCAACAACTTCCTCATTTTTCTTCAAGGCACGAACTTCTACACCGCGTAATGTTCCACAATCTTCTGTATTAATGATAACATCTTGTGAAACGTCTACTAAACGACGTGTTAAATATCCCGCATCGGCAGTTTTCAAAGCGGTATCGGCAAGACCTTTACGAGCACCGTGTGTTGAAATGAAATACTCCAAGATTGACAAACCTTCTTTAAAGTTCGACAAAATCGGGTTTTCGATAATTTCTCCCCCACCTACTGTCGATTTTTTAGGTTTTGCCATAAGTCCACGCATACCTGTAAGCTGACGAATTTGCTCTTTTGAACCCCTCGCACCAGAATCTAACATCATATATACAGAGTTAAATCCTTGTTGATCAGTACTAATACGTTTCATTGCCAACTCAGTAAGCTGAGCATTGGTTGATGTCCAAACATCAATCACCTGATTATAACGCTCATTGTTAGTAATAAGACCCATATTGTAGTTCATCATAATTCCGTCAACCAAACCATTGGCTTCAGCAATCATATCAGCTTTTTCCTTCGGAATAATAATGTCGCCCAAACTGAATGACAATCCTCCTTGGAAAGCAAATTTGTATCCCATATTTTTAATCTTATCCAAGAAATCTGCCGTAACAGGAATACTTGTAGATTTCAAAATATGTCCGATGATATCACGCAATGACTTTTTAGTCAATACTTCATTGATGTATCCTGCCTCTGCTGGAACCACTTCGTTGAAAAGAACTCTACCCGTAGTGGTTTCCAATACTTTATACACTTTATTACCTTCTTCATCTAAGTCACGAACACGTACTTTGATAAAGGCATTCAAACTTAATTTTTTCTCGTTGTAAGCAATATTTACTTCCTCTGCTGAGTAGAAAGTCATTCCCTCTCCTTTAATTGGATATTCAGGTGTAGAACGTCTTCCTTTGGTCATATAATAAAGCCCCAAAACCATATCTTGCGAAGGTACAGTAATTGGCGAACCATTAGCAGGATTCAAAATATTATGTGATGCCAACATCAAAAGTTGAGCCTCCAAAATAGCCTCTGGACCTAAAGGCAAATGCACCGCCATCTGGTCACCATCAAAGTCCGCATTAAATGCTGTACACACCAACGGGTGCAACTGAATTGCCTTACCTTCAATCAATTTAGGTTGGAAAGCTTGGATACCCAAACGGTGCAATGTGGGGGCACGATTCAGAAGAACTGGGTGACCCTTAATCACATTCTCCAAAATATCCCAAACTACAGGCTCTTTTTTATCAATGATTTTTTTGGCAGATTTAACCGTTTTTACAATTCCTCTTTCGATTAACTTACGGATAACGAAAGGCTTGTAAAGCTCAGCCGCCATATTTTTAGGAAGACCACACTCGTATAATTTCAATTCAGGACCTACAACAATTACCGAACGTGCTGAGTAATCCACACGTTTTCCAAGCAAGTTCTGACGGAAACGCCCTTGTTTTCCTTTTAGTGAATCAGAAAGTGATTTCAACGGACGATTTGATTCAGTTTTTACCGCTGAAGATTTACGCGTATTGTCAAACAACGAATCTACTGACTCTTGTAACATACGTTTTTCGTTACGTAAGATTACCTCTGGAGCTTTGATTTCCATAAGTCGTTTCAAACGATTATTACGGATAATCACACGACGATATAAATCATTCAAATCGGAAGTAGCAAAACGCCCTCCATCTAATGGAACTAATGGACGCAATTCAGGCGGAATTACCGGAATTACCTTCATTATCATCCATTCAGGTTTATTTTCACGATTGTTTTTCGCTTCACGGAAAGCTTCTACTACTTGTAAACGTTTGAGAGCCTCTGTTTTACGTTGTTTTGAGCTTTCGTTATTCGCTTTGTGACGCAAATCATACGAAAGTTCATCTAAATCTAATCGTTGGAGCAAATCTAACAAACACTCTGCTCCCATTTTTGCCACAAATTTGTTGGGATCAGTATCTTCTAAGTACTGATTCTCAACAGGAAGTGACTCCATTATATTAAGATATTCTTCTTCTGTAAGAAAATCCAACGGTTGAATATCCTCTCCATCAGGTCCCTTGGCGATACCTGGTTGGATAACTACGTAACGTTCGTAGTAAATAATCATATCCAACTTTTTGGATGGCAACCCCAATAGGTATCCTATTTTGTTAGGCAATGAGCGGAAATACCAAATATGAGCAATTGGTACTACCAAATTAATGTGTCCTACTCTATCACGACGCACCTTTTTCTCAGTTACTTCCACACCACATCTATCACAAACAATTCCCTTGTAACGGATACGTTTGTATTTTCCACAAGCACATTCATAATCCTTTACTGGACCAAAAATACGCTCACAGAATAAACCATCTCGCTCAGGTTTGTGGGTACGATAATTGATGGTTTCGGGTTTGATAACCTCTCCACGAGAAGCCGCTAGAATTGACTCTGGCGAAGCCAATCCGATAGAAATTTTATCGAATTTTGAAACAGTTGTATTTTTATCTCTTGCCATACTATATGGTTGTAAAAATTTTTATTTTATTGTAAAACCTTTAAAAGGTTCTTAATACATTTTATTTTAGAATTTATTGAAAGAATTTCAAATTTTTAAAGTAATTCTTCTTGGATTTTCTTCGGAAGTCCCTTCACTACAAGATTATATGAATTAACAATCCACTTTTTGAGCAAATTATTGGAAATCTTTCCGTTAATATAAACGCTATTCCAGTGCTTTTTATTCATATGCCAACCCGCTGTAACTTCAGGATATTGTTCACGAAGTTCAATGGCTTCCTCTGGGTCACACTTGAGGTTTATAAACTCATATTTTACAATGTTTACCAAACAGAACATTCTTCCTTTGACCGAAAAAACCAATATTTCATCGTCAAACGGGAAGCTTTCTTCTGAAGCCCTAAGTGATAAACAAAATTCACGTAGTTCTTCAATATTCATCAAAAAATCAATATTTTAATAATCCAAGAAACACTCAAAACTCTGCCAAAGCAAACACTCTGGCAAAGTTTCAGAATTTATTTTTTTATTCTTCCAAGCGAATATCTAACCCAAGACCTTTAAGCTCGTGCATCAACACGTTGAATGACTCTGGCAAACCTGGCTCTGGCATTGCTTCTCCTTTCACAATAGCCTCGTAAGTTTTAGCTCTTCCGATAACATCGTCAGATTTTACCGTTAAGATTTCGCGAAGCGTACTTGAAGCCCCATAAGCCTCCAAAGCCCAAACCTCCATCTCTCCAAAACGCTGACCTCCGAACTGAGCCTTACCTCCAAGTGGCTGTTGTGTAATAAGTGAATAAGGTCCGATAGAACGTGCGTGCATCTTGTCATCAATCATATGTCCGAGTTTAATCATATAGATAACCCCAACAGTTGCAGGTTGGTCAAAACGCTCACCTGTTCCCCCATCGTACAAGTAAGTGTGTCCAAAACGAGGAATACCTGCCTTGTCAGTAAGTTCATTAATTTGCTCTAAAGAAGCTCCATCAAAAATTGGAGTAGCGTATTTTTGACCTAATTTCTGACCTGCCCAACCAAGTACCGTTTCGTAAATCTGACCGATGTTCATACGTGAAGGCACCCCAAGAGGGTTCAATACAATATCCACAGGTGTTCCATCTTCCAAGAAAGGCATATCTTCATCACGTACAATTCGGGCAACAATACCTTTATTTCCGTGACGACCAGCCATCTTATCACCTACTTTTAACTTACGTTTTTTAGCAATATATACTTTTGCAAGTTTCAGAATTCCCGCAGGAAGTTCATCACCTACTGAAATTGTAAATTTCTCACGACGTAAAGCTCCTTGCAAGTCATTTAACTTAATTCTGTAATTGTGCAACAAATCATCAATCAAAGAGTTGGTTTCCTTCTCATCTGTCCAACCATCTGATACCAAATGTGCATAGTCCTCAATTGAATCAAGCATTTTGGTAGTGAATTTTCTTCCTTTGGCAATGATTTCTTCACCTAAGTCATTTAAAACTCCTTGTGAAGTTTTTCCATCAACTAAAGAGAATAATTTCTTAACTAGCTTATCTTTAAGAGATTGAAAATTAGAATTAAAATTAGCTTCAACAACCGCTATATCCTCTTTATCTTTACCTCTTTTTCTTTTATCTTTGACTACTCGTGAGAATAATTTTTTATCAATAACCACACCATAAAGTGAAGGAGAAGCTTTCAGAGAGGCATCTTTTACATCTCCAGCTTTATCTCCAAAAATAGCACGGAGTAGTTTCTCTTCTGGCGTTGGGTCAGACTCTCCTTTAGGCGTAATTTTACCAATGAGGATATCCCCTGGTCCAATTTCTGCTCCAATACGAATCATACCATTCTCATCCAAATCTTTCGTAGCTTCTTCAGACACGTTAGGTATGTCATTAGTAAGTTCTTCCGCTCCTAACTTGGTATCACGAACTTCCAACGAATACTCATCAATATGAATCGACGTGAAAATATCCTCACGAACTACACGTTCTGAAATTACTATCGCATCTTCGAAGTTATACCCTTTCCAAGGCATAAATGCTACTTTCATATTACGTCCTAAAGCTAACTCTCCCTGCTGAGTAGCATATCCTTCACAAAGAACTTGTCCTTTTGTAACTCTATCCCCCTTGCGTACAATTGGCTTTAAGTTAATACAAGTCCCTTGATTGGTTTTTTGGAACTTTATCAAATTATAAACCGTTTCATCTTCATCAAAACTTACAAGCTTTTGATTTTCAGTACGGTCATATGTAATTATAATCTTCTCTGCATCAACATATTCAACTGTTCCATCTCCTTCTGCATTCATCAGAACACGTGAATCAGAAGCAACTCTGCGTTCCAAACCTGTACCTACGATTGGAGATTCTGGTTTCAGCAAAGGTACCGCCTGACGCATCATATTTGACCCCATCAAAGCACGGTTCGCATCATCGTGTTCCAAGAAAGGAATCAATGAAGCCGAAATTGAAGCAATTTGATTAGGTGCAACGTCAATGAACTCCACTTGATTAGGCTCAATCACAGGGAAATCTCCATCTTCTTTAACAACTACTCGCTCTTCAGTTATATTTCCTTCTGCATCCAAACTGATATTCGCCATACCAATTTTCAAGCCTTCCTCCTCTTCTGCACTCAAGTAAGTCATATCCTTCAAATCGACCTTACCTTTGGTCACTTTATGGTAGGGTGTTTCGATGAATCCCATCGCATTTACTTTAGAGAAAACAGCTAAAGATGAAATCAAACCGATATTCGGTCCTTCTGGAGTTTCAATCGGACATAGACGACCATAGTGCGTATAGTGAACGTCACGAACCTCAAAACCTGCACGTTCACGTGAAAGTCCTCCAGGTCCTAAGGCAGACAATCTTCGCTTGTGCGTAATCTCAGCAAGTGGATTGGTTTGATCCATAAACTGAGAAAGCTGGTTTGTTCCGAAGAATGAATTGATTACAGAAGAAAGTGTTTTGGCATTAATCAAGTCAATAGGAGTAAACACCTCATTGTCACGTACATTCATACGTTCACGAATCGTACGAGCCATACGAGAAAGCCCTACACCAAACTGAGCCGAAAGTTGCTCTCCTACCGTACGCACACGACGATTTGAAAGGTGGTCAATATCATCAACTTCCGCTTTTGAATTGATAAGCTCAATTAAGTACTTAACAATTGTTATGATATCTTCCTTTGTTAGAACTTGTTTATCCTCAGGAATATCAATTCCTAATTTTTTATTGATTCTGTATCGCCCTACATCACCCAAGTTGTATCTTTGGTCTGAAAAGAACAATTTATCAATAATACCACGAGCTGTTTCCTCATCAGGTGGCTCTGCATTACGTAACTGACGATAAATATGCTCTACCGCTTCTTTTTCAGAGTTTGTAGGGTCTTTTTGTAGTGTGTTGTGAATAATTGTATAGTCCGTTGCTTGGCTATCCTCCTTATGTAAAAGGATAGTTTTCACATCAGCCTCTAAAATTTCCTCAATATTATCTTTGTCAAGGACTGTGTCTCTATCAAGAATAATTTCATTACGCTCAATAGAAACCACCTCTCCTGTATCTTCATCAACGAAGTCCTCATGCCAAGTATTCAACACACGAGCCGCTAAGCGACGACCAATATATTTCTTTAATCCTGTTTTAGAAACCTTGATTTCTTCTGCTAAGTCAAATATTTCTAAAATATCTTTATCACGCTCAAAACCAATAGCACGAAAAAGTGTAGTCACAGGCAATTTTTTCTTTCTGTCAATATACGCATACATCACATTGTTGATGTCTGTTGCGAACTCAATCCACGAGCCTTTGAAAGGGATAATCCTTGCCGAATACAATTTCGTTCCATTTGCGTGAAAAGATTGTCCAAAGAAAACTCCCGGCGAACGGTGCAATTGCGAAACGATTACACGCTCGGCACCATTTATAACAAAAGTACCACTAGCCGTCATATAAGGCATCGTCCCCAGATACACATCTTGTACGATAGTTTCAAAATCTTCGTGCTCAGGATCAGTACAGTATAATTTCAGCCTTGCCTTTAAAGGTACGCTATATGTGAGCCCTCTCTCAATACATTCCTGAATGGTATAGCGTGGCGGGTCAATGAAATAGTCTAAAAATTCAAGTACGAACTGATTACGTGTATCAGTTATAGGGAAGTTTTCCTTGAATGTGTTATATAAACCTTCATTGCCTCTTTCTTCTGATTTGGTTTCCAGCTGAAAAAAATCCTGAAACGATTTAATCTGAATATCCAAAAAATCAGGATAATCTGGTGTGTGTTTTACCGAAGCAAAATTGATTCTTGCAGTTTGATTTGTTGACATTTACTTCTGTTTTTAAATTTTAAATCATTCCTTAAAAAGAATGTATCTTTGTGCTTTATTTTTTTAAAACGCAAAGCACTTACAAAATAGTACGTTTTAAATTACAATACATCACATCTTTAGCTTTCTAAAAAATCAAGATTAATCTTGAAAACATCACTTTTAATTGTGAGATATGACTTCTAAAAATGCAACGAAAACATCTCAAATTTTCAAATTAAAAACTTTAAGAGGCTATATTTTACGTTAGCAATAAATAATTTTCTGCGTACTCGAGTCAAAAAATTAGTTTATTGTATATTTTTCTCAAATTTATCAAAGTTCACAAACTTGAGTTCAGAATATTACTTTGAAACACAGACATAAAGCTATGAAAATCAATGAAATAAACACAAACTAATATTTAGTAAACATCTGAACAATAAGGTTTTAGATATAATATGCAAAATGGTTTAGGCCTATTCCTATGCAAGAAAAGACCTAAACCTTATATTTTAAGCAATGTAAAATTATTTCAATTCTACTTCAGCTCCAGCTTCTTCTAAAGATTTTTTAAGACCTTCTGCCTCATCTTTAGATACTGCTTCTTTAATTTTTGAAGGAGCTCCATCAACTACTTCTTTAGCTTCTTTAAGCCCAAGACCAGTTAATTCTTTAACTAACTTAACAACAGCTAATTTATTAGCACCTGCTGATTTCAAGAATACATCGAACTCAGTTTTCTCAGCTGCTGCCTCTCCTCCTGCTGCTGGACCTGCTGCTACCGCTACCGCCGCCGCTGCTGGTTCAATTCCATACTCATCTTTCAAAATTTGAGCAAGCTCGTTTACTTCTTTAACTGTTAAGTTAACCAATTGTTCTGCGAAATTTTTTAAATCTGCCATTTTTCTATCGTTTTTTTTTATTTATTAAATTATAATCTGTGCGTTTTCTACTATTTTTCTGATAAAGTTTTGATAATTCCTGCCAACTTACCTCCACCTGATTTAAGAGCAGAAATAACATTCTTAGCAGGAGATTGTAACAATCCAATAATATCTCCAATAACTTCTTCTTTTGATTTTATAGAAGATAAGGCTTCTAACTGATTTGCTCCTATGAAAATTGCTTCTTCAATGAAAGCACCTTTCAAAACTAACTTATCTGATTTTTTTCTGAACTCTTTAATAAGTTTTGCTGGAGCATTTCCTACTTCCGAAAACATCAAAGTACTATTGCCTTTAAGAACTGATGGTAAATCACCAAATTCTTTATCAGAAGCCTCCATCGCTTTTGCTAACAATGAATTTTTTACAACAGCCAATTTAATATTAGCTTTGAAACAAGCTCTACGCAAGTTTGTTGTTTCTTCTGCATTTAAACCTGTTAGGTCAGTTACATAAATAATATTATTTTCAGTTAACTGTGCAGTTAAATTCTCTATCACTAATGATTTTTCTTCTCTTGTCATAATTTCTTTTTTTAACTACAAATTAAACTGACTTAGTATCAACAGGCACACTAGGACTCATAGTAGTTGAAATATAGATAGATTTCACATACGTTCCCTTAGCAGCTGTAGGTTTCAATTTTATTAGTGTTTGAATCAATTCACTTGCATTTTCAACAATTTTATCAGCTGTAAAAGAAATTTTTCCTATTGCAGCGTGAACGATTCCTGTTTTATCAACACGGAAATCAATTTTACCTGACTTTACCTCTTGAACAGCTTTACCTATTTCCATCGTTACCGTACCCGTCTTAGGATTTGGCATCAAACCACGTGGACCTAACACACGTCCTAATGGTCCCAATTTTCCCATAACACTCGGCATTGTAACGATAACATCTACATCTGTCCAACCATCTTTAATCTTCTGCAAATATTCATCTAACCCTACGTAATCAGCACCTGCAGCTTTTGCCTCAGCTTCCTTATCAGGAGTTACTAAAGCAAGTACTTTTACATCTTTACCTGTTCCGTGAGGAAGCGTTACAACACCTCTCACCATTTGGTTTGCTTTACGAGGGTCAACTCCCAAACGTACAGCAATATCCACAGATGCATCAAATTTTGTGTAAGTTATTTGTTTCAATAATTCAGAAGCTTCATTCAACGAATACAATTTATTGTAATCAACCTTAGATAAAGCCTCTTTGTGTTTCTTTGTCAATTTTGCCATAATTTCTCAAATTAAAAAGGTTTATCTCCAGTTATTGTTATTCCCATTGAACGCGCTGTACCAGCAACCATACTCATTGCAGACTCAATTGTAAATGCATTCAAATCAGGCATTTTATCCTCTGCAATAGCTTTCACCTGTTCCCAAGTGATACTTGCTACCTTTTTACGATTTGGCTGACCAGATCCACCTTTAGCCTTAGCGGCTTCCAATAGCTGAACTGCAGTAGGTGCGGTTTTAACAACAAAATCAAACGACTTGTCCTTATAGACTGTGATAACTACGGGGACAACCTTACCCTGTTTGTCCTGTGTACGAGCATTAAATTGCTTACAGAACTCCATAATGTTAACACCGGCAGCACCTAAAGCGGGTCCAATTGGTGGCGACGGATTCGCTTGACCTCCCCGAGCTTGTAGCTTAACTACTTTACTAATTTCTTTTGCCATTGTTTATTATTAATAATTATTTTACACTAAAAAACAAAAGCTAAAAGTCCTGCTTTACTATTTCTCTAAGGACTTCTAACTTTTAAGTTCCTTCAATATTTTTAAACTTTCTCAACTTGCATATAACTCAATTCCAAAGGCGTCTTTCTT
Source organism: Capnocytophaga cynodegmi DSM 19736 (assembly GCF_000379185.1). Classification (GTDB taxonomy): domain Bacteria; phylum Bacteroidota; class Bacteroidia; order Flavobacteriales; family Flavobacteriaceae; genus Capnocytophaga; species Capnocytophaga cynodegmi. The sequence continues at coordinate 74,788 of NZ_KB900739.1, read as the reverse complement.
CCGAAAATTTTAACCATCACCTCAAGTTTACGCTTTTCCTCATTTACTTTCTCTACCGAGCCATTAAATCCATTAAAAGGCCCATCAACAACCCTAACTGTTTCTCCAACAACAAAGGGTATAGCCATTACCTCTACATTCTCAGAGAGCTCATCTACCTGCCCTAACATCCGATTCACATCTGACTTACGTAATGGAAGAGGATCTCCTCCCTTTGTTTCGCTCAGAAATCCAACAACCCCAGGTATTGATTTAATAATGTGTATAACTTCACCTACGAGACTTGCCTTCACCATCACATAGCCAGGCATATGCACTCTTTCCTTATTTATTTTCTTCCCATTACGAATTTGAACAATCTTCTCTGTAGGCACCAAAACTTCCTCTACATAATCAGCATAACCTAACCGAGAGGTTTCACTCTCTATGTAGTTCTTAACTTTATTTTCTTGTCCTGTAACAGCCTTAACGACATACCATTTCTTCTCTAATACTACCGACATCACTGTTATTTTTTTACTTCATAAAGTTAAAATACAAAGCCATCAACCACTCAAAAAAAGAATCCATTCCCCAAATGAGAAGCGAAAACAGAACCGAAAATACAACTACTATAACCATTTCTCGTTGTGCATCTGCTAACGTTGGCCAAGTAACGTGATTTTTCAATTCTTCGTAAGATTCCTTAATATAGTTTATCATCACATTATTTTTTTTGCACGGGTGGAGGGATTCGAACCCCCATCAACGGTTTTGGAGACCGCTATTCTACCCTTGAACTACACCCGTCTTTCATAAAGAAGTTTTGAGAAGATCTCAAAACTTCTTTTATTATTTCTGATATATTATTTACATCAATTAGTCAAGAATTTCTGTTACCTGACCAGCACCTACTGTTCTACCTCCCTCACGAATAGCGAAACGAAGACCTACGTTAAGTGCGATTGGCTGCAACAACTCAACAGTAATTGTTAAGTTATCACCAGGCATAACCATCTCAACTCCCTCTGGCAAAAAAATCGTACCAGTTACGTCAGTTGTACGAACGTAGAATTGAGGACGATATTTATCTTTAAATGGAGTATGACGTCCACCCTCTTCTTTACTCAAGATATAAACTTCTGCTTTAAATTTAGCGTGAGGCTTAACAGAACCTGGTTTACAGATAACCATACCACGCTTGATATCTTTTTTATCAATACCACGAAGCAACAAACCTACGTTATCACCAGCTTCACCTCTATCAAGGATTTTACGGAACATCTCAACCCCTGTAATTGTAGAAGTCAATTTCTCAGCCCCCATACCAATAATCTCAACAGGCTCACCAGTTTTAGCAACCCCTGTCTCAATACGTCCTGTAGCTACTGTTCCGCGACCTGTAATTGTAAACACATCTTCAATAGGCATCAAGAATGGTTTATCGATATCACGCGTTGGCAACTCAATCCAGCTATCAACAGCATCCATCAATTTCATCACAGTGTCAACCCATTTAGGCTCACCATTCAATGCACCTAGAGCAGATCCTTGAACGATAGGTCCATTATCACCATCATAATCGTAAGAACTCAAAAGATCTCTCATTTCAAGCTCAACAAGCTCCAACAATTCTGGATCATCAACCATATCCACTTTGTTCATAAACACAACAATACGAGGAATACCTACCTGACGTCCCAAAAGGATGTGCTCACGAGTTTGTGGCATCGGACCATCTGTAGCAGCTACTACAAGGATAGCTCCATCCATTTGAGCAGCACCAGTAATCATATTCTTTACGTAGTCGGCGTGACCAGGACAGTCAACGTGTGCATAGTGACGAGTCGCTGTTTGATACTCTACGTGAGATGTATTAATAGTAATACCTCTTTCTTTCTCCTCAGGAGCATTATCAATCGAATCAAAACTTCTTTGCTCAGAAAGACCAGCATCAGCCAATACTTTAGTAATAGCAGCAGTCAAAGTTGTTTTACCGTGATCTACGTGTCCAATAGTACCAATATTCAAGTGGGGTTTGGAACGATCAAATGTTTCTTTTGCCATTTTAAATAAATTTTTAAATCTTAGTTATATAAATTAGTGTCTAATGTGTGCAAACCAAGAGCCAATGACGAGATTTGAACTCGTGACCTCTTCCTTACCAAGGAAGCGCTCTACCCCTGAGCTACACCGGCTTTTATTTCACAAAGCCTTCATTGAGCGGGAGACGAGGTTCGAACTCGCGACATTCAGCTTGGAAGGCTGACGCTCTACCAACTGAGCTACTCCCGCATTTTTTTGGTGGGAAGAGCAGGATTCGAACCTGCGAAGACATAGTCAGCAGATTTACAGTCTGCCCTCGTTGGCCACTTGAGTATCTTCCCAATAATTTAAACAATATTTTATGAACTTCTGAGCCGATAGAGGGATTCGAACCCACGACCCCGAGATTACAAATCACGTGCTCTGGCCAACTGAGCTATATCGGCAAGTATTAAAAAAAGATTGATAACAACCCTATTTCTAACGGAGTGCAAATGTATAGATATATTTTTACATAGCAAAAAAAAAATAATCTTTTTTTATATAATTTTAAAACAACAATACACAACTATATATATATCAACAAATTAAAATAAATATAAAAGCAAAAATTTTTATTCAAAAATAAGAGTCAAACTTACTCATTTCATAAAAATAACTTTTTCTTCTAAATTTTCTTTAAGTACACAAATCTAAACAATTCAGATTATTCCAAAATAAGTTAGAAGACATTTAATTTTTCAGGTTCTAAACTTTTTTGTAACTTAGCCGTCAATTTTTTATAATTTTTCACATTATGTTAAAGATCAGATACTTTTTAAATTTTAAGTTTGTATTTTTCGCGTTTTATTTGACTTTATTGACAAAAATGAATGCGCAAATCCAAAAGATTGAGCCTCCTTTTTGGTGGGCAGATATGAAAAATACTGAATTACAAATAATGCTTTACGGCAACAAAATTGCTAATTTTTCAGTAGAAAGTGACCTTCCTATTACAAACATAACAAAAACAGAAAACCCAAACTATCTGTTTCTTACTGTAGATACCAAAAACAAATCCGAAGGAAATTACAAAATAACCTTAATTAATCAGAAGAGAAAGCTGAAAACAATCAATTACGAGTTAAAAAAACGCAGAGACAAGTCCGCTTTACGTAAGGGATTTGATAGTTCAGATGTAATTTACTTGTTAATGCCTGACAGATTTGCCAATGGAAATCCCAACAATGATTCGCATAAGGAACTCAACGAGAAAGCAAACAGAAACCTACCTGGGGGAAGACACGGAGGCGACATTCAAGGCATCATCAAGCAATTAGATTACATAAAATCCTTGGGGGCTACCGCCATCTGGAGTACACCAATGTGCGAAGACAATGATGAAACCTATTCCTACCACACTTATGGGCAAAGTGACGTCTATAAAATTGACCCTCGATATGGAACTAACCAAGAGTACAAGCAACTTGCTGAAGAGATGCATAAAAGAGGGATGAAACTTATCAAAGATTACGTAACGAACCATTGGGGCTGGAAACATTGGATGATAAATGACCTTCCTACATATGATTGGATTCACCAGTTCCCTGGATATGCACAAAGTAACTATCGAATGAGTACACAAATGGATAATAATACTTCAGAGATAGACAAAAAATATTGTGTAGACGGTTGGTTTGTGCAATCTATGCCTGATTTAAACCAAAGTAATCCATTAGTTCTGAAATATCTGACACAAAATGCTATTTGGTGGATAGAATATGCTGACCTTGACGGACTCAGAGTAGACACGTACTCATACAATGACAAAGAGGGAATTGCAAAATGGACAAAGGCTATTATGAATGAGTACCCGAACTTCAATATTGTTGGAGAGGTGTGGTTACACGACCAAGCTCAAATATCATATTGGCAAAAGGACAGCCCAATTAGTGCCATTCAAAGCTACAACACATATCTTCCTTCTGTTATGGACTTTACACTGCACGATGCTATCGGAGAGGCTCTCAAAGCAACCCCTTCGTGGGACAAAGGAATGATTCAGATGTATGATAATTTTGTAAATGACTTCCTTTACAAAGACATTAACAACATTTTAATCTTTGCGGAAAACCACGATACTTCCCGTATTAATGAAATCTACCAAAATACAGAAGATTATAAGCTAATAATGACACTTTTAGCTACTGCACGAGGTATTCCCCAGCTATATTATGGAAGTGAAATAGGAATGCGAGGTGATAAGAGCAAAGGTGATGCTTATATCAGGCAAGATTTCCCAGGAGGTTGGGAAGATGATAAGCAAAATGCTTTCAATCCTTCAGAAAGAACTGAATTACAAAAAGAATATTTCAATTTTACAGCCAAAATATTCAATTGGAGGAAAGAAAAACCTGTAATACATTACGGAAAAACCAAACAATATCTACCTAATAACGAAGTGTATGTATATTTCAGATATAATCAACAAGAGGCAGTTATGATAATCCTTAATAACAATAAAGAAAAACAGAATATTGACCTATCGCGATTTGCTGAGAGCTTAAAAGGATACACCAAAGGAAAAGATATTATATCAGGAAAAGAACTTCAACTTCAGAAATCTTTAGAGATAGAAGGAAAAACTTCTATGATTATTGAATTGAGATAAAATCAAGTCCATAAATTCATAAAAATAAGGCAATATAACAATTTTAAAATTGAATATATATTGCCTTATTCTATTTTTAAGCAATAACAATTCATTTTATATAAAATAATTATATAACATTATTTTGATACTTGAAAATAATTTTTACTTTTGCCTGTATTAATACATAATAAAAACATTTTTAAATACATACACACATTTTTAAGTAACAATCACAGGTATTTTATTCATAAAATATTAGTAAAAATAAATGTAACTCATAAAATATTAAAAATTCAATGAGTAAAAATCAAAAAACAACATATAAAAACATAAAAACTTATACAAGCAATACAAATAATTGAAAAATAATCAAAAATAAACAAGGGGCTTTAGAAGAGAAATCAGTATTTAAACAAAAACAACACAAATAATCTAAATTGTAAGTAGTAATAACACAAAATAATTAAAATATGAAATCAAAACGAACTTCAGAATTACTATATCTTGAAAAATATAGATTAGTATTCGCAAATTATGATGAAATATCAGAATTGAAATCTGAATTGGAAGAGTACGGCTATGATGCTAATCGTATGAATGAAGGAAAACAGCTTTATACAAAAGCTCAAAACCTTTATGATAAAAACGTACAAGAAACATCAGAAGCAAAGGAAGCCTATGCTATCTTTGAACAAGCCTATGAACAATTAGTTAAAACCTATGGAAAGCACCGGAAGGCAGCAAAAGTAGCTCTAATGCACAAAATGGAAGTATGGGAAACCTTTTCTATCAAAGGGGAAACCCCAAGAGCTTATCTTCTTTTTATAAAGGGAGCTAAGATATTCTATAATCAAGCTATTACGCATCAAGAAGCACGTCCGTTACTTGAAAAATTTAAAATAACAGATACTATCGCACAAGAACAGCTATCGGCTATTGAAAATATTATCTCTTTAAGAGCTAAGTATGAGAAATTATCTGGAGAAAGCCAACAGGCTACACAAGACAAGAACAGGGCTTTTGCTGAGATAGACAAATGGATACGTGAGTTTTACGCCGTTGCCAAAATCGCCTTAGAAGACAAACCTCAGCTACTTGAAGGAATAGGAATATCAATGCGAAGCCAATAAAAACAATTCATTTTTAATTATCTGAAATATACAAACTTTTATCAGACTTCAAAGGTATCAAAATAAAGCTCATTAAAGTTTTATTTCCTTTTAAAGTTTGATAAAGTTTATTTAAAAAATTAATATAATACCTACTAAGCATATGAAAAAATATATTACATTACTTATTTTCGTTAGTAGTTTTTCTCTCTTCAGTCAAAATTTTGATGAATTAATGGAAAAAAGACAGTTATCCTGCTCTGATGTATCTTATAACAGCACTTCACTTTTTGAGGAATACTACAATAATAACAATTTAGAATCTGCAAAAAGACTTTTGGAGTATTGGGAAGGTAAATGTGGACTTACAGAACCTCTGCAAAGAGCGAAATTACTACTTTCCATCTACGAAAATCGTTTCTTCGAGGGTTTGCTTACTGACAGAGCCATCTATTATATAATAAGCTACCAAAATAGAATGAAACTCATTGAAGAAAAAAGAGAATACTTATATGAAAACTATGCAAGTTATTATGATTATGTTCCCATAGGTAAAGATTTTGACAAATTCACTCAAAAAGAATTTGGCAAATTGAAAGAAAAATTCAAAACAGAGAGCACAGAATATCTTATATGTGACTTTTATAGTGGAAACCACAAGAATATCTTTGATAAATTACAAGAAAATACTTACGAAACTTCATTTTTGACAAAAGAATACAAAGAAAGAGTTGCCGAATTCATAGATTTGCCCGAAGTACATCTATCAATATTAACTGGAGCTTGGATCCCAACAGGAAAACTAAATGTTTTGGGAACTCACCCTGAGTTAGGACTTCAATTAGGATTGAAAAACAAGAAAATGAACTATGATCTTGTAATGAGTTTCCGATTTTTAAAAAGCGCTAATGAATATATGGCAAAAAGACGCGAAGAAGAAGTTTATATACCTACAAGGCATTTCTTTGGAGGACATATAGGAGCTGAAGTCGGCAGAGATATATACAGAAAAGGGAATAATGAAATACAAATTGTCAGTGGACTTGCCCTTGACGGCTTCGATGCTTTAAAAGAAGATAAAGGAGCAAGCTTAAAAAGTAGTTCAACAACCAGCTACAATGTAAATTTTGGTATTGCCTATCGTTATTATTTGAAAAACAATACTTATTTAGGTTTACGTGTCAAATATAATATCGTAGATTACACACTAAGTAAGGTTGTAAACTTAACAGGAAATCCCATTAGCCTACAACTTAGCATCGGATGGTTAAAAAATCAAAGAAAAAAAAGTGCATTAGAAACATTGCAGTATAAAAAAAGAAGATAATAACAAAAAATATAAAAGAAAAAGAATGTGAAGCTGATAAACAACTTATAAATGTTTCGCTGTAAAACCAAAACAAAGAAAAATATGTCACAACAGAAAACCAACTTTTTCGATACACAAGTACTCGGTCACCCAGCAGGATTATTCGTTTTATTTTTTACAGAAATGTGGGAGCGTTTTTCTTTCTACGGAATGCGAGTGCTTTTAGTCAACTTCCTAACAATGGCTCTCATAGGGTATAACCCTGGTTGGGAGTGGACAACAGAGAACGCAGGGGCATTATTTGGAACCTACGTGATGCTTTTGTACCTCACACCCATTGTAGGAGGAACTATCGCCGATAGATTTATTGGCTACCGATGGGCAATAGTTATCGGAGCTATCATTATGACACTCGGACACGCAGCAATGGCTCTCGAAACCGAATTTTGGCTTTACGTAGGGCTTGGGCTGTTAGTAATCGGAACAGGTTTTTTCAAACCCAATATGACTTCTATCATTTCCCATATGTATAAAGACCTTCCGGAGAAAAAAGATGGAGCGTACACCATTTTTTATATGGGAGTAAATGCTGGAGCTTTCTTCGGAATGATGCTTTGTGGATATATGGCTGAAAAAGTAGGTTGGAGCTGGGGATTCGGATTAGCGGGAATATTTATGCTCATCGGTACGCTTCAATTTTGGTTAGCGCGTCCTCTTTTTGGCTCTATCGGTGACGTGCCTTCCAAAAACAAGCAGGAAATTACCAAAACAAATCAAAATAAACCCATATCCGATGAAGATAAGCCTAATCCATTTACATTATTAGATAAAATACTGATAGGAATAGCAGCTATCATTGGTCTGGGATACGCCATCAATGACCCATTATCACGCATCGGGGGAATTGACTTATTCTCCTTCTTGGAAACAACCAACATCAAAGGGCAATACATCGCAGTCATTTTTGGGCTAATAGCTTTCTTCTTTGTTATTATCTCAAGGCTTACTCGATATACCAAAATCGTACGTGAGCGTATGATAACCGTTATCATTTTTGCCTTCTTCACCGTGTTTTTCTGGCTTTCCTTTGAGCAGGGAGCTTCCTCCTTGATTCTTTTTGCAAGAGACAATGTTCAAAGAGAGCTTTTAGACAATCAAGCAATCATTTTCAACATTGTAAATGCTTTGCTCACCATTATTCCATTGGCGTTAATCACTTATGTACTATTCATACTGGCTAAAAAAACGTTTTCAAAGATATTAGCATCAAATATCGTCTTACTTATTTGTTTCGGACTTGTATGGGTGATTGTCGGATGGATGCTACAACGTGATTTCAAAACAGTAGCATACAATGTAAGCTATGAAGCATTTGAAGTATATGAGAGTGATGGCAAAAACCTCAAAGTAAAAGAGGACGGAAGCTATGCTGTAAAGTATATCCCTATCACTATTGATAATTCCATTTCAGTTACAGAAGAAAACAGCATTCAAAAAACAGAAAAAGTCTTCAAAATAACAGAAAACAATGCTGAAGGAAAAAATATCGTGAAGTATTTGCCTTACAACGAGCATAAAAAACCAAAAGGGAATTTCGAAATTATTGAAAACACTATCAAAACTATTGCTTTACCCCGAGTGGATAACAAAACAGGGAAACAAGCAACAGACAAAGATGGAAATATGCTTTTCGACTTTTATGTTCCGAGTAAAAACAACGAACTTTCGGTTGTAAATCGAGAGACAATTATCGGTGAAGGCGATAATCACTTTAACAGAGGGGAAGAAATTCTCATCTTGACTAAAGATAATAAGTTTTCCTCCTTCGGATATGCCGATATGAAGAAAGCAGCGTGGGCAAGAGAACGTGCGGAACAACTCAACACCAACAATGGATTGATAAAAGCCACCGTAAAGGAAGAAAAAGCCAATTGGGTAGAGATTACCACCTCTTGGTTTTCGATACTCAATTCATTTTTTATCATCGCCCTGGCAAATGTATTTTCACGCATCTGGGATAGTCGTTACAACCCTCCTGCGGCAGTGAAATACGGAATGGGGCTTATCATAATGGCCATTGGTTTTGGTTTACTCGCCTTTGGGGCAAACGGCGTAGGCTCTGGAGTGAAGGTAAGTATGCTTTGGCTAGTGGTTGCGTATCTTTTCCACACAATGGGAGAGCTGTGTATGGCACCAGTGGGCTTATCTTACGTATCGAAGCTCGTCCCAGCCCGAATGATAGCCTTTATGTTCGGAGTGTGGTACTTAGCAATCGCTATTGGTAATAAATTAGCAGCCATCTTGGGTGGGCAGATTGAAAACATCACTGAAAAATACAACTTATCCACATTTTTCTTGATATTCACCATTGTGCCTATTGTCGCCGGATTGATTATTATTTTCATCAGTCCTTTAGTTAAGAAATTAATGCACGGAGTGAAATAAAGGAAGTTTAAATTAGCAATTTACTTGGGATAAATAGAGAAAAGATATGATAAAAGAAATCAAATCATCTCTATTTATCCCAACTTCTTTATAAAATATTTATTCTACAGGTTTGATAATTCTTTAATGATTTATTTTTTATCTATAAGTTGTCAGGATTTGAAAAAAATCACGACTAAACAGATATATAAATGTTATTAAAATTATGCGTAAAGTTATTTTTTATTCTCTAACAAGTTCAATATTATTTTGTGAAACTATTTTTAGTCAAGGTTGTAGCGATGCAGGTTTTTGTACAATTAATAATGTAAAACCTGTAAATTTTTGGGAACGTAGTGAGCCTGTTAAAAACCAAATAAAAGCAGGATTTTTCTTCGGAACAGGAGATAATAATGTAAATTTTTGGGGAAATTATTTAGAATACAACCGACAAATTTCAGATGCAATCAGTTTTGATACACGAGTAACATCTATTGTTCAAAGCGGAAACAGAATTCACTCTTTGGGGCTTTCTGATATATTACTTTCTGGCAATTACAAAGTTAATGAAAAACTGAGCATTACATTAGGGACTAAAATTCCTCTTTCCGATGGTAATAAAAAGCAAGAAGGGCTTTCATTACCTATGGATTATCAATCAAGTTTAGGAACACTTGATGCAATTATGGCTTTAAGTTATCAAATTGATAAATTGCATTTTGTTTTTGCTTGGCAACAGCCTATTTTACAAAATAAGAATGAGTTTTTGGCGGAAAATCAAACAAATGAGATTCTAAAGAAATTGCAATCTACTCAAAATTATCAACGAGGAGGAGATATTCTGCTACGGGCTTCCTATCCTATTACTATAACAGATAAAATCAGTCTGACGCCAAGTATTTTACCTATTTATCACTTAACAAACGACCAATTTACAGACATTTCAGGAAACAAACAACACATTAAAGGCTCACAAGGACTAACTCTAAACGGAAATATCTATCTGGATTATCAAATTAATACAAAAAATAGTTTGCAACTTAATACAGGAATGCCTTTTGTAGCAAGAAAATCTCGCCCTGATGGACTAACAAGACATTTCATTATTAATGCAGAATACAGAGTTCGCTTTTAACAAAAGGGCAATACAGATGTATTTCATTTTTTTAGAAATAATACGTATTTTTGCACAATAATTAGCAGAATAACAGCGTATGAATAACCAAAAATATAATAGTTTGGTAACTTTGGGGAAGTTTCTGGCTCAGTTTGCGTCTTTTCCGTACAAGGAAGATAAAAGTATGCCTTCTGGAAATAATTTACAATTTGAAAAATTCAAAGAAACTCTCAAATTAGCAGAACAGCAAAATGGTTGGTTTACTCCGGAAAACTTGCAATTCGCTTGTAAATCGTGGGCAGAAGCTCTAACGGAAGAAAATTTAAAAAAATGGATCGAAAAATATGATTTCAGCAAGGTAACCCCTAAGAGAGTTGCAATTATTATGGCAGGGAACATTCCTTTGGTAGGCTTTCACGACTTTTTATCGGTATTAATCGCTGGGCATAAAGCCATCGTGAAGTTATCATCAGATGACAAAATCCTTTTGCCTTTCATTGCTAATTATTTGCAGCAAATCAATCCCATTTGGAAAGATTGTTTTGTATTTACGGACGAAAAAATCACAGATTTTGATGCTGTAATCGCCACAGGAAGTGATAACACAGCACGTTATTTCGAATATTATTTCGGGAAGAAGCCACACATTATCCGTAAAAATCGAAATTCCGTTGCAATTCTCACAGGAAAAGAAACTGAAAAGGAACTTTTTGAGCTTGGAAAAGATATTTTCACCTATTTTGGACTGGGTTGCCGAAGTGTTTCGAAAGTTTTTGTTCCTGAAAAATATGATTTTGACCATCTTTTTAAAGCTATTTATTCTTTTAAGGATATCATTAATGGTCAGAAGTATGCGAATAATTATGATTACAATAAGGCTGTTTATCTGATGAGCTTGTTTAAACTTCGTGAGAATGGTTTTTTAATTCTGAAAGAAGACACCAGCTATGCCTCCCCTATCGCAACACTTTTCTATGAATATTATAGCGATTTGGATAGCCTGAAAGAACAGCTATTAAATGATACCGAAAAGATACAATGCATCGTCGCTAATGGATTTATTACCAACGAAATTCCGTTTGGAAAAACACAACAACCACAACTTTGGGATTACGCTGATGACGTTGATACTGTTAAATTCCTAACAAATTTGTAATAAAAAAGAATCTTTTTTTAGTTTCTGCAAGAAAATAATTTAGGAATTTTGCAAAAATTTCAAACATAAACAGAAATATTATACAGACTTTCTGTTTGTTTTTTACCTAAGGAGATGAAAAAGCATAATTTTAGTGCAGGTCCTTCTATCCTGCCACAAGCGGTTTTTGAAAAAGCATCAAAAGCAGTTCTTAATTTTGAAGATTCAGGTTTATCAATTCTTGAAATTTCACATCGAAGCAAAGAGTTCCTCAATGTTATTGAAAAAGCACGTGCTTTGGCTTTGGAAATAGCAGGTTTAAATGATTCGTACGAGGTTCTGTTTCTTCACGGGGGAGCAAGTACTCAATTTTTATCCGTTCCGTATAATCTATTAGAAAAAAAAGCAGCTTATATTGATACAGGAACTTGGTCGAACAAGGCTTTGAAAGAAGCACAACTTTTTGGCAATATAGAAATTATAGCTTCATCGAAAGCAGATGGATATAAGTATATCCCCAAAAATTTCAGTATCCCTTCTGATACTGATTATCTACATATTACAACAAATAACACTATTTACGGAACTCAATTTCATCATATTCCAGAGACTAACATTCCGCTGGTAGCCGATATGAGTTCAGATATTTTTTCACGAGATATAGATTACTCAAAGTTCAGCCTTATTTATGCAGGTTCACAGAAAAATTTGGGAACTTCAGGTAGTACAATGGTGCTTGTAAAGAAAGCTATTCTGGGTAAAGTTTCTCGTAAAATTCCTTCCATTTTGGATTATCAAAACCAAATCAAAAATGAGAGTATGTTCAACACTCCTACTACGTTTTCTATTTATGTAAATCTGTTGGTTTTACAATGGATACAAGAAAAAGGAGGTGTAAAAGCTCTTGAAAAACTCAATAAAGACAAAGCCGAACTTCTTTACAACGAAATAGACCGTAACCCACTTGTGGAAGGATATGCTACAAAAGAAGACCGCTCACTTATGAATGTTTCTTTCTTTTTGAAAGACCAATCAATGCAACAAAAATTTGATACTCTCTGGCAAAATGCAGATATTAGTGGACTAAAAGGACATCGAAATCTTGGCGGATATCGAGCCTCCATTTACAATGCTATGCCTATTGAAAGTGTACAGGTGTTGGTAGACGTTTTAAAGGAACTGGAAAAAAAATATTGAAAAAATTGAAACCTAAAATGAATATTATGAAATATTTTTTATTAGTCGTATCGTGTATTTTCTTATCTTCTTGTAATTCTAAAGAAGAACCTCAGCAAATAAATACAACCATTTACACTGATTTTGTAAATCCACTAATGGGTACGGATTCCAAATTTGAACTTTCCAACGGAAATACCTACCCTGCCATTGCTACTCCTTGGGGAATGAACTTCTGGACACCACAGACTAACAAAATGGGCGATGGTTGGGCATATCAGTATCAAGCCAATAAAATTCGCGGATTTAAACAAACACATCAGCCCAGCCCTTGGATTAATGATTATGGTGCTTTTGCCCTAATGCCTATCACTGGTGAACTTAAAATTGAAGAAAATGAACGTGCTTCGTGGTTTTCGCATAAAGCGGAAGAGGTAAAACCACACTATTACAAAGTTTACTTGGCAGATTATGACACTACGGTTGAAATTACGCCAACAGAAAGAGCTGCTCAATTCCGTTTTACATTTCCAAAGGCTGAAAAATCATATATCTTGCTCGATGCGTATTTTAAAGGTTCGATGGTAAAAATTCTGCCTAATGAACGAAAGATTGTCGGATATGCTCGAAACCATAACGGAGGTGTTCCGGAGAATTTCCACAACTATTTTGTACTTGAATTTGATAAAGATTTTCAGGTTTACAATACGTGGGGTGATGGTTGGAAACTTTCGGACACTACCGAAAATCAGGGAGAACACGTAGGTGCAGTGATTGGTTTTGCTACCAAACGTGGCGAACAAGTGAATGTAAAAGTTGCTTCCTCTTTTATAAGTAGCCAGCAAGCAATGCTTAATCTGAAAAATGAAATTGGCTCAGATACTTTTGAACAGACAAAGGAAAAAGCCTTCAATCGCTGGGAAAAAGAACTTTCACGCATTGAAATTCAAGATAGTAATATTGATAATATCCGTACATTTTATTCCTGTCTGTATCGTGTGCTTTTGTTCCCTCGTACGTTTTATGAATTTGATGCCAAAGGCGAGATTGTACACTATAGCCCCTATAACGGAAAAGTCGAAAAGGGTTATATGTTCACTGACAATGGTTTTTGGGATACATTCCGTGCTGTATTTCCTTTCTTTAATTTGATGTATCCTGAAATGAATCAGAAATTTATGAAAGGATTGATAAACACATATCAGCAATCGGGCTGGCTGCCTGAATGGGCAAGTCCTGGGCATCGTGATTGTATGATAGGCTCTAATTCGGCTCCTATCATTGCTGATGCATATCTGAAAGGAAATATTAATGAAGAAGATGCTAAAATTCTGCTCGAAGCGATGCTCAAAAATGCAACTCAAAATGAGGGCAGACCTGTAAAATCAGTAGGCAGAGAGGGTGTAGATTATTACAATAGATTGGGATATGTGCCTTACAATGTTGGGATTAATGAAAACGTAGCTCGTACATTAGAATATGCCTATGCCGATTATGCAATTTATAAAATGGCAGAAAAAATGAATCGTAAATACATTGTTGATTCATACAAAAAGAAAGCTCAAAACTATCGCAATGTTTTCGATAAAGAAACCGGTTGGATGCGAGGACGTAATGAAGATGGCACGTTTCAGTCGCCTTTCAATCCGCTAAAATGGGGTGATGCCTTTACCGAAGGAAATAGTTTGCATTACACTTGGTCGGTTTTTCACGATGTTGAAGGACTTATCGAACTTATGGGAGGAACTAACAAGTTTGAACAGAAACTTGATGAGGTTTTTGAGATGCCTCCTTTGTTTGATGATTCATATTACGGATTTACAATACACGAAATTCGTGAAATGCAAATTATGGATATGGGTAATTACGCACACGGAAATCAGCCTATTCAGCATATGATTTATCTATACAATTATATAAACAAACCTGAAAAAGCAAAAGAAAAACTCCACAAAGTAATGACAAAGCTCTACGCCCCTACCCCCGATGGTTATTGCGGTGATGAGGATAACGGACAGACTTCGGCTTGGTATGTGTTTAGTGCGTTAGGCTTTTATCCTGTAAGCCCCGTAGATGATTACTATGTTTTAGGAAGTCCTCTTTTTGATAAAGCTACATTACAACTTCCTGATAACAAAAAATTTGTCATCACCAAAGGTAAAAACCATCTCGAAGACACTCAAAAAAATACAAAAGATGTTCCAGAGAATGAAAAAGGTACTTCAGTATATCTTAATAACAAAAAAATAGATGGCTTTAAACTTCCGTTTGATGGTTTTAAAGATAACGGAAACTTGGAGTTTGATAAATAGTGTTTTTAGTATGGCAATGATAATCAGTATATTCGTCGGGCTACTTTTCATCGGAATTGGTTACTTTGTACAAAGCGACCCCACAATACTGGCTGGTTATAACAGAATGTCAGAAGAACAGAGAAGTAATCTGGACATCAAAAAAATAGCAAAACACATCAAAAAAGCATTTGTTACAATGGGAATCTTATTAATTATGGGATTCCCTATAATGTTTTTTTTAGATTTGGAAGAATATGTTAGTATATGGATACTTTTAGTTATGTTCATCGGAATTGTTTATACACTGAAAAGCTCAGAAAAATTCCTACATAACACAAAAAGAAATCACACAATAGTTTATATTATTCTGATTATTACCTTTTTATTTTGTTTAATGATGGTTTTTTCAGGAATGTCTTCTATGGAAATCATAAAAGAAGGAGATACTATCAGAATTACAGATACATCGGAAAAGGGAATATTTTTTTCGGAGATTCAGGAAATAAAATTGGTATCAGAATTGCCTAAAATAGCTATTCGGAGAGGAGGTTTCGAATTAGGAGGAGTAAAGAAAGGTAAATTCGAAACAAAAGACAAGGAAGAAGTCTTTTTATACCTACAATCAAAGAATTCTCCTTACATTATGCTTATCAGGAAGAATGGAGAAAAAATATTCTACAATGACAAAAATCCTGAAAAAACTCAGCAAACATATCAACAGATAATGGAATAAACTATAATTTTTATCTGCAACCATCTTAAAGCGAAAAAGAATGGAACGGAGCGTATTTTTTGTACTTCAACTTTAAACTTTCAACTTTTTCTCTATCTTTGCAAAAAAACTGCAATAAGGTAAATGTCAGAAAAAACAATCACTCCATATAAAAATTCCACTGAAGGGAAGAAACAACAAGTAGCACAAATGTTTGATTCCATATCAGGCACTTACGACGGGCTTAACCGCGTAATTTCATTGGGTTCGGACATCAAATGGCGGAAATTTGTTGTTAAAAAAGTATCTGAAATTGCTCCAAACAAGGTTCTTGATGTGGCAACAGGCACGGGTGATTTGGCAATTGCTCTTAGTGAGATTGATGGCTTGAAAATTGTGGGTCTTGACATTTCCGAAGGAATGCTTTCAGTAGGACGAGAAAAAATTCAGAAGAAAAATCTCTCTGAACGCATTGAATTGGTATCTGGTGATAGTGAAAATTTACCTTTTACTGATGATTATTTTGATGTGGTAACTGTAGCATTTGGTGTACGGAATTTTGAAAATTTAGAAAAAGGACTTTCTGAAATTTACCGAGTTATTCGCCCTGGTGGTAGGTTGGTTGTTTTGGAAACTTCTGTACCTGAAAAGTTTCCATTTCGTCAGGGATACTTTGCTTACACTAAATTTATTATGCCTTTGATTGGTAAAATATTTTCTAAAGATCGTTCCGCATATACTTATTTATCAAAATCGGCTTCGGCATTTCCTTATGGAAAAAAATTTAAAGCCATTTTAGATAAAATTGGATATAGCGAAACTAAATACTATCCAAAAACGCTGGGTGGAGTGGCTACTATCTACGTGGGAAATAAACCTAATACACTTTAAGATGAAAAAAATCTGTATATTCTGTTTTTTTGCCCTGATTTTCATTGGAAATTTTTCTGTTTGGGGGCAACGAAGAGGTCCACTTATGAATCTAGAGCATTTTGATGAAAAACCACTGCAATGGGGGTATTATTTTGGTTCAAATACGTTCGATTTCAAGTTCAATTACAATGACTTAAATTATGGAACTCCTACAATACGTGAAATTAGAACTGTTAGAAACTGGGGATTCAATGTAGGACTGTCAGGCTCAATGCGACTGATGAAATACCTTGACCTCAGGCTTGAACCTGGCTTGGTTTATAATAAACGTGACCTCCATTTCCCTGGTATGAATGAGAAAAGAGATTATCTAAGGGAGGTAAAATCTACTTATATTTATATTCCTTTGTTGGTAAAATTCAGTTCAGAACGTTGGCATAATGTTAAACCTTATCTTACTGCGGGAGCTTCAATGGCTATCAACTTAAGTAGTAATTATAATCTAAATATAGATAATTACGAACGTATTTTTCGTACTCAGCGAAGTGTTTTCTTCTATGAAATGGGAATAGGAATTGATCTTTACACACCTTTTTTCCGTCTCTCACCTTCCATAAGAGGTTTATTTTCAATAAATAACGAACTTATACCAGATGGTAATGCTTCAAGCCCTTGGACTGGAAATTTAGGAAAAATAAAATCACGTGGATTTTTAATTAATCTCACTTTTGAATAGCCCTACAACGATAAAAATAACAATCTATGAAAAAAATTATCACTTTTGTGTTACTATTAAGCGCCTATGTAGGTTTCTCGCAAAATTATAAATATCCGATGGCAAGTCCAAGACAGGTGATTTCTCAACAATTTTCTGTTACAAAAATATCTGTTGATTATGGACGACCAAGTGTACGTGGACGCAAAATCTTTGGTGAGTTAGTTCCGTATGGAAAAATTTGGCGTGTGGGAGCTAATGAAGCTACAAACATTACCTTTGAGCAGAGTGTTCTTTTTGGTGGTAAGCCCACAAAATTAGGCAGATATGCTATTTTCATCACTCCCGAAGAACGCGAATGGACTGTAGCATTAAACTACGATGCTGATGCTTGGGGTGCTTATAGTTATGACCCTAATGAAAATGCTATTGAAATTAAAATTCCTGTACAAGTTCAGAAAGAATTACAAGAATCGTTGGAAATTTCTTTCGAAAATATCAGTGAAGGAAAGATTAGTTTAGTTATCCGATGGGAATATTTGAAAGCTGAAATTCCCATTGAGGTCGACAATAAAGAAGATATTAACAAAATTATTGAACATCTAAAAGAAATCAAACAAGTAGAAAGGGATATGGGTGTTTAGAATAATATGAAACCTGTCTAAACTTTAAAATAGTAAAAGTCCCAAAAATTTTTAGCATTTTTGTTTTATATAACAAAATGAAAATCAGTGAACTTTGAGTAAAGATATGATAAAAAATGGATTATTTCCTATTTGAATATCGGAAAAAGAGGATTTAAAACAAAATTTGATTTATCATCAATTTTTCTTCTGATAATCAAACGATTAAAAATAGGTTACCAGTGGAGGAGTTTCCAATAGGAGTGTATTTTAAAGACTAAAAAATAAGCTGATGCAAGTTTTGATAGTCGAGATTTGAGAAGTTTTTTACAGAAAGAAGAGATAATCCCTAATATCAAACAAAATCCCAGAAATGAACAAAATGGAAATATTTATTTTGACGAAGAATTATATAAANACGAATGTAAATCCATATTCTGAAACGATTTTTGCACGACTTAATGCCAATGGTTTCTGTGATGATTGGGCTGCCATCAATCTTGTTGTATATCCGTATATCCAAGCTACTGATAGAGTGGTAAATCCGATTTGTGAATTTGATAATAGTGGAAATCGAGTTACGATAAACCTTCAACAGGAAGCCAGTGCAATGCTGTTGACGCAACATTCTGCCCAAAGTTCGATTACTATTACATTCCACGATTCGCAGGTTGATGCTGAAAACGGAACTTTGCCAATTTCCAGCAATCTTGCTAATTATGATTTTGCTGTAGGTCAGAAAGTGGTTTGGGTTCGTTTTACGAATGCTGAAGGCTGTTCGGAAGTTCGTTCGCTTACGCTTGAAAAAGTGGCAAATCCTGTGGTAACTGATGTGAATTTAACTCTTTGTGATGATGACGCAGATGGAGTGTATCCTTTGGATTTGAATACGTTAGATAATCAAATTACCACTTCTGTTGGGGTAACAGTTACATATTATTTGAGTGAAAGCGACGCTCGAAAAGGCACAAATTTGATTAACAAAACTGAAGTTTATAATGTTCCTCCACATCGTTTAAGTCGTTTGTATGCCCGAACTGAAAATGTGAATGGTTGTATCAGTATTGCTAAAATTTCACTTTCAACGATTCCTTCTCTGAAAGCAAATATTTCTGTTTTAGAGAATTGTGAGAATAATGTTGGACGTAGTTTGGCTGCGGTTTCATTTGAAAATAGGTTGAATTTCGCAAATGTCCGTTATGCAGTCAATAGTACAGATATTGCTCAAAGTGTGACTTTTGATAAATTTGAAGATAAAATTGGTTACATCGAAACGAGTCGTTTGCCAGAAAATACAGCAATTTCATTAACCATTTTTTATGAAACTTGCAAGTACACATTTCCTCAGACATTCAATATAACTCACTTACAGCCACTTTCTGTGGTTGAGGTTCCTCAACAAGACATTGCAATGGTCGCAGTAGAGGTCAGCGGAGGTCGTACGCCTTATCAGTATATTTTTAATGGAAAAGCCAATGAAACGTCAGGTTATGTGATTAAATATTCCGACCCAGGCTATGTTGATGCACAAGGCAGAACGGTTAAGCAGATTAATGTAGTGGTGCGTGATGCTTTGGGCTGTGAGGTTATTTTGGATATTGAAAAAGTGTTTGTTGATTTTAATGTTCCGAATTTCTTTACACCTGATAATGATGGTAATAACGACCGATGGAGTCCTAAAAATACAAAATCCTATCCACGAATGATTACACAGATATTTGACAGACACGGACGACTTATCAAAATATTGCGTGAAGGCGAGTCGTGGGACGGAACCTATAATGGAACTTCGCTTCCTTCAGGAGATTATTGGTACACGATTGAAACCAATGAGCCTCGTGATGGACGTAAATTTGTCGGAAATTTCACATTGATGCGATAGTTATCTTTGTGTCATAACACTATAATTTTATGTTTTATGAGAATTAAAAATAAATTAATAAAATTAATTTTTTCAGAGATAGAAAGCCAAGCGGAGGTTTTAGCGAAAGAAGAAATAGATCTCCTTAAAGGTGGATGAGAAGGCTTTTATCATAACCTATACATAGTAGATGATTTTTTTACTGATCAACTACAGACTTTTTATAGGAGGTTATGTCGAAGTTAGGGGGTATGCAAATGTACTGGAACCTGTTACTATTGTTAGATCAAATAAAAAATCCTGGGTATTCAATGGGAAGTAATAATAACCAAATCTATGGTGAAAAAGTAGTATGTTAGAGAAAGGGGAAGGAACTAGGAATTCTTCCTGGGATATTGTTGTAAAAACAACAGGTGCCTTTAATTTTGGGAATACCATAAAAAAGAGATGTTAGATTACCTAAAAAAACAAGGCGAGTTAGTTCCTGGAGTAGTTAAATATTTAAAATAGCTAAGGGGGGACTTGGTTTTGCAGGTGCTGTAGTAGAAATGGGTGATTCAGTTGAAAATATAATTAATAGTTATTCTTCAGGAGGAATTTTAAACTTTGAGTATAAAGAAATTTTCGATACATTGGCTTCTGGAATTTCTTGTATGGGAATGTTTACACATTATGGGGCAGTTATAGGGGTCAGCTACAACTGTATATTATTTGGTTAAAGTCGTTGTTAATGAACTTAAAGAAGACTAGTTGTTGTGCTAAAATATTATTATACACTTTGGGTAGATGCTGTTATTTATGTTAGGAAGAGGGAAAAAGATGATCAAATGACTTTTTTGCCAATAGTTTATATGACCAGTGTCTTGTTCTTTAATATCGGTACAATATTATTTTTATTGTTGTTATTTGAAATTAAAATTGAATTAAGAAAAGGCTTATATCAAGTATTCCCTATAGTGGGGATTCATAATAAAAAAATGATGATGACAGTAATATTTTTTGCTATTTGTTTGTTTTTTTATTTTACAATATTTAGAGAGAAAAAAATAGAAAGGTTAATAGAAAAATACCCTTACAAACAAGGGAAGATGTTTAGAGCTTATGTTATAACAAGTGTACTTTTCTTTTTTTTATCGTTATTTTTGCTGTATCTTAAAGGGTAATAAAAATTATGCTAAAATATTATTATACACTTTGGGTAGACGCTGTTCTTTTTATAAGAAAAAAGAAAAAAAGCAAAGATATATTCTATCCATTAGTCATAATGGTTCCCCCTTTAGTATTTAATGTGCTATGTTTAAGTTTTCTACTAGACTTTTTGGGAATCAAAGTGAATATTTTAAATGTTGGAAATTATTTTCTATCTCTTTTAGGGATATATAATAATTTTTTAGGAACTTGTATCGGATGTATTGTTATCCTATATCCAAATTATTTACTTATTTTTAAGGGAAACAAAATAGAATTTTTAATAGAAAAGTATCCCAATTATAATGGAAAGTTATTTATTTTGTACTGGTTAGTAAGTACATTTGTCCCGCTGTTAATTATTAATTATCTTGTATTTACAAGGTGAATTTTATCTAATTGATACGATGATTATAAAAGTTGGGATATCTCTTTTGAAACCTGTAAAATAGATATTTTTTAATATAGTTTTTATGAAGAATAGATGCTATATGGTATGTAAGAAGAAAATTGAAGGAAGATAAAGTAATTTTTTTTCTTTGGTTTGCTTAGGAAGGATTCTTAATTTGTGACAAATTTGCTTGTCAATAAACCTGTCTAAACTTTAAAATAGTAAAAGTCTCAAAAATTTTTAGCATTTTTGTTTTATATAACAAAATGAAAATCAGTGAACCTTGAGTAAAGATATGATAAAAAATGGATTATTTCCTATTTGAATATTGGAAAAAGAGTATTTAAAACAAAATTTGATTTATTTTTAATTTTTCTTCTGATAATCAAACGATTAAAAATAGGTTACCAGTGGAGGAGTTTCCAANAGGAGTGTATTTTAAAGACTAAAAAATAAGCTGATGCAAGTTTTGATAGTCGAGATTTGAGAAGTTTTTTACAGAAAGAAGAGATAATCCCTAATATCAAACAAAATCCCAGAAATGAACAAAATGGAAATATTTATTTTGACGAAGAATTATATAAAAATTGGTTTAAAATAGAGGGGAGTTTGCGTTGCTTGATAGTTTTAAAGGATTGATTGTGAGATATAAAACCCTAACATAACTTGGATAGCTATGTTGTATTTAGGATTTATACTAACATTTATTCGAAAAGTTTAAACAAGTTCATGATATAAAAAGGCTCAGTTTTCTAAACTTGAGCCTTTTTTATATATGTTTCAAACGTAAAATCATACTGATGTTTTTCATCTTTTGGAACATAACGCGATTTTTCTAATTTCCATTCATCTTTGGAAATTTCTGGAAAGAAAGCGTCTGCATCGTTGAATGTGGCGTGTACTCGTGTTAATTCAATTTTGTCTGCGATAGCCAACGCCAAATGATAAATTTCTCCGCCTCCTATAACATACGGATTTTCATCTATTTGTTTTGCTTCTTGTATTGCTTCAGCAAGTGAATTTACCACAATGCAACCCTCTGCTACATAATTTGCCTGTCGTGTAATTACAATATGAATTCTGTCAGGTAATAATTTTGGAAAAGTTTCAAATGTTTTTCGCCCCATTATGATACAATGTCCTGTGGTCAAACGTTTAAATCTTTTGAAATCCTCAGGAAGATGCCAAAGTAATTCTCCGTTTTTTCCCAGAGCATTATTTTCGGAGGCAGCAGCAATTAGTGTAATCATTGATTTAGAAAATCCTTTTGTTGATTAGCTATATTTGTTTGCTCTTTCAATAACTCTTGTTGAGCTTTTTCTCTTTCTTTTTGAAGTTCATTTTCGACACTAACTTCCATCTTGAGAATTTTTTTCTGTTGCAATTCAACCAAACGTTGACGCTCTTTCCTTTCCCATTCCTTTCCCATAAAACGCTCTATAACAAAGACATTTATAACGTGCAATAGAAAAAGAAATGTCCAAACAAGAATTCCCCAAATATACCAGTTATAAGTAGTTTCCGTATAGAGTAACTTGTTGATTACTACCATAAAAATACATCCCAAAACAAATACCCAGAGATGTAAAAACAAACGTTTTTTCTGTTTTATTCTTCTTTGTGCATTTTCAAATAACTCGTACTGAGCTGGTTCCATTGTTTTTCTATTTTCTTCCATTATATTTCGGTTTAATATTAATAATGTCAAAAGTACAATTTTTATTGTTACTCCCAAAAATATTTTAATCTACTTCTTCAAATTCTTTCAAAACATTGTAAACTAAATGAGTAGGAAGACCAATTACATTATTATAAGACCCTTCTATTGCTGTAACTCCCACATAACCAATCCATTCCTGAATACCATATGCCCCAGCCTTGTCATAAGGCTTGTATTCCGTTAAATAAAAATCAATTTCATTATCTGTAAATTGCTTAAAAGTAACTTTTGTTACGCAATTAACCAACTTTTGTTTTGTTGATGTTGTAAAACAAACTGAAGTGATTACCTCGTGTTGTTTCCCCGACAAGGATTTAAGCATTTCAAAACCTTCATTGTAGTCTTTTGGTTTTCCAAGAGCTTTTCCCTCGTGCCATACAATAGTATCAGATGTAATCAGCATATCATTATTTTTTAGTGTCCCGTGAAAAGGTTTAGCCTTTTTCGCAGACAGGTAATCCGTTATTTCTTCTTTTCGCAAATTTTCTGGATAAGTTTCATCAATGGGTTTTAAAATTACCTTATAATTTAAGTGTAATTCTTTGAAAAATTGTTGTCTGCGAGGCGATGCTGATGCCAAAATGATATTGATTTTTTTCATAGTTTAGTAGCTAAACAATATTTATCAGTAACTCTACTCTGGATATGCTATCCGAATGTGATAAATATTTGTCAATTTATCTTTAAAAACCTTTTTTATTTTTTCAATTTCTTTGAGCGTAATATCTGCGTTCATAAACTGATTATCATCTAATTGCTTTTTAATAATTTTCTCTACAAACTCATCAAGCATTTCATATGTAGGATTTTTCAGGCTTTTGGTTGCTGCTTCCACCGAGTCTGCCATCATCAAAATCGCAGTTTCTTTGGAAAAAGGTTTAGGACCAGGATAGCGAAAATCAAATTCCTGACAATCAGAATTTTGTTCAAACTCCTTTCTGTAAAAATAATATGCTAAACTGGTTCCGTGATGCGTACGAATGAAATCAATAATCCGTTGAGGTAATTTATTTTTACGTGCAAGTTCAATACCATCAGTAACGTGTCCTATTATAATTTTAGCACTTTGCGTAGGAGTCAAGGAATCGTGAGGATTAGTTGTTGTTTTTTGATTTTCAATAAAATATACAGGATTCAGCATTTTGCCTATATCGTGATATAAAGCTCCCACCCTAACTAGCAAAGCATTTGCTCCAATTTCTGATGCTGCTACTTCTGCCAAATTAGCTACTTGCATCGAATGCTGAAATGTTCCAGGAGCTTTTTCGGAAAGTTCACGTAAAAGCTTGGAGTTCGTATCGCTCAACTCAAGAAGTGAAACATCGGAAACTAATCCAAAAGTCTTCTCATAAATGTATGTAAAAGGCTGAGAGAAAAGCATTCCCACACCATTAAGAAAAAAAAGTGTGAATAATGAAATGTTTAATCCAGAAATTGTGCCTTCGGTTATCGCGTGAAATGCTGTGTAAATCACAAAATAAGCTCCCGTAATTAATGCCGCTGAAACAAAACTATTCAATCTGTAATGTAAATCTCTGGGAGCAATAATAATAGCTAACACCGCAACTACCTGAATAAAAACAAATTGAAAACTATTCGGAACGATAAATCCTATTATTAAAATCGTGGCTATGAAAACAAAAATTACCGTTCTTAAATCAAAAAACGACTTAAGAATCAGAGCCATCATACCGACAGGTACAATATAAATATACTGAGGAAAAGTTTGCGTAATAATTCCTACAAAAGCAATTATTGTAAGCATATTAATCAGAATAACAGCTATTTTTACATTATTCTTATAAATCTCTTTCTCATAAATTTTCAAGTACAATCCTATAACCAGAAGTACTATACTTACCAAAACATAATACCCCGTTAATGACCACACATAATTTTGATGATTCCACGTTTCTTCTTCATATTCAGATTGTAAAGACAACAAGGTGTTAAATCTTTCTCCTTCAACCATTTCTCCTCTAGCGATGATAAGTTGCCCTTTTTTCACCCAACCTCGTGTGTATACAATTTCTTTCAGGCTTTCTTCAAGTGTCTTTTTTGTAAAATTTTGTTCAATGGTTATATCAGGCTGTAAAATCTCGAAAAACAAATCGTAGTAATTCTTTTTGTATTTATTGTATGGAGCATCGGAAAAATATTTTGCAATTTCTGAATTTAATTCATTTAATTTCAGAATATTATTAAGCGAAACTTCATAAAATTCGTTACCATTTCGGATAAGATTTATTTCACCCTCTCCAGTATTTTCCACTGAAAGAATTACGCCTTCTTGATAAATTTTCTTCAAAAATTCTTCTCCTTTTGCTAACAATTCTTGTTTTTTCTGTTCCGAAACACCGCTAAAATGAGTATTTTTTTTGTTATTAAAATTAGAGATAACAGACTGATAAACAGAAGAATCTTTCTGGTAATAAACGATTGAATTTTCTTTTATTTCTTCCTTTTCTGCTTCGATTTGTTCGGCAGTTTTTTTCAATGGAAAATCAAATGGAGCATAAAGCGTTTCGTGCTGCCATAACTTCCCTTTTTGGAACTCATACTTAAATTTTGCCTTTTTAGGAAACACCTGAACGATAAGGATTAAAGCCACTAAAAAGGCTATCAACTTGAAAATCATTGATTCCCTCAGGTACAAAGTATAACGAAATTTTTTCATTGTCAAAATCAATTGGAAAAGTAAAAAAACTTTAATTTACAAATGTACGGAAAATATTTAAATATCAATTGTTTGTAGAAAGTCCAGAAAATAATTATTTTTGCTTCACACCTTTGTGTTAAAAAAGATTCTTAAAAAATGTCTATTTCAATAAAAAATATTTCTCACGCACAACTTACTACGAATTTTAGTGTGGAAAACTATTGTATTTTTGCTTTTTGCGGAAGTGGAAGTTTCTCGGTTGATTTTGTTGATTATGAATATGATGGCAATACGTTATTATTTCTTTCTCCCTTCCAGAATTTTCAAAAAAATAAAGGAAATATGGAAAAAATAAGTTTACTTCAGTTTCACGGAGATTTCTATTGTATTGAATATCACAAAAAAGAAGTGGCTTGTAACGGATTATTATTCAACAACATATTCCTTTTACCTCATATTAAAGTTTCTGAAAAATGTTTTAAAGAAATTTTACATATTTTCTCTCGAATTGAAAATGAACTATTATCTGAATCAACTTATTCTCAAGCGATTCTTAAATCCTACTTACAACTCATTCTAGCGCTTTCAAGTAAGGAAAAAAGCAATATTTTGGAAAAAACAGAACAAAATGTTGAACACAACTTGGCAACAGATTTCCAAAAATCATTGGAAAAATATTTTTTAACCGAGCGAAGTTTACAATTTTATGCTGATTTGGCTCATCTGTCTCCTGATACTTTTAGCAAGAAAATCAAATACTTATTAGGAAAATCTCCTACAAAATTAATACAAGAAAGAGTCATTTTAGAGGCAAAGAAACAGCTTCATCTAACTCATAAGTCTGTTAAAGAAATCGCTTTTGATATGGATTTTAAAGATGAGTTTTATTTTAGTCGATTTTTCAAAAAACTTGTAGGTCAGTCTCCTAAACATTTTAGAGAAACTGTGGGAATTTCAATTGTAGCAAAATAATCTATGTTATTTCCCTTTTTGTCCATTTAATTATCAATCAAATAATTATTACCTTTGCACCGAAAAAAAATCATAATATTTTAAAAATCAATAACAATGGAAAGATTACTTACATTTTTGGCAGATAGCCAACGTACTTTTGTAAACTTCATACGAGTAGCGATTTTCATCGTAATGGCTTGGATTGGTGGATTAAAGGCTTTTCAGTATGAAGCTGACGGAATTGTTCCTTTCGTGATTAACAGCCCTTTTATGAGCTTTTTCTACAACAATACAGGGAAAACAGCTACAAATGAAAAAGGCGACACTGTTGCTGAGTACACACTTCACAAAAATCCAGAAGGAAAAATGGTAGCCAAAAACATTGAATGGCACAAACAGAATGGAACATACTGGTTTTCATACGGATTAGGAACTGTAATTTGCATAATCGGTTTACTTGTACTTTTAGGAATTTGGTCACCTAAAATTGGTGTGATTGGAGGATTATTAACTTTCGGAATGTCTATCGTAACACTCTCATTTTTAATAACAACACCTGAAGTATATGTTCCTAATTTGGGAGGAGATATGCCTACACCTAACTTTGGTTTTCCTTACCTTTCAGGAGCAGGGCGTTTGGTATTGAAAGATATTATTATGTCAGCAGGAGGATTGATTGCAGCTTCTGAGGCGGCACAGCGTTTACTCAAAAGAAATAATTAATACTACACTAACATATTATAAATAAGCCATTTCAGTTTGAAACGGCTTATTTGTTTTGTACCAATTAAAAAAGATAAAAGAAATATTTTTATAATTAGACGATTCAAATCCAAAAATGTTACAAAACTGAAAGATATTTTTCGCTCATCTTTTCATAAACAATTATTATTCAGCGAATAGGAGCGTAAAATTATCTTGAAATATTTGCCCCACTGGCATTTCCCACTCCAACAACCTCATCATATAAAGCACCTGGATCTCTGTAATAAACTAAAATCAGATAGTTATTTTCTGTCTGTTGAAAGTTTCCTCCTATTTCATTAAAATTTATCTCGTTTTTATCTTTCGTAGCATATTTATAATTGTAAAATCCTTGTTTTAGAAGTACTTTACCTGTGAAATAACCTGTTTTTTCATCATAAACAAGCTTATATTCGTCAGAAATCTGATAATTAGAAAATTTTCCGTAGATATACACTTCTTTTCCCCAAAAAGAGGGTTGCCCTTGTAAAGAAAAATTCACCCAAACATAATCCGCCTCATTATCAGGATTTCTTCCATTGATTGTATTTACCAAAAAATCACCATTAATATCAGGATAATATGTATAAACTCGATTTGCACGACTTTCATTTCCAAACAGATAATGCTCAAACAATTCGTTTTGTTCTACACGAAAAATCCCAGCAGAAGCAACTCGCAAATCCTTACTATCAAAATTCAAAAACTCATTTCCAGCCCAAAAAGCACTTTCCGAATCGTATCTATAAATCAATTCGTTGCCCATTACGTACTGCGGTTTTAATTTCGTTATCGCGTTATCCCAACGATAATTTTGCAGAATCGCCACCTTAACTGTTGATTTTGGGTCTTGCAGATGTAAATCTTTCTCTTTTACAGAAAATTGAACTACTTGCTTTGTATCAAAAAATTGTAAATCACGAGAACGCTTTACTTCAGCCAAAACATTTACCAACGGATTGTAAACCACAAACCTACGAGAAAACAACTCTTCTCCGTAACTATCTGTTATCGAAAGTATATAGTTTCCTGTTAAGGTTATTTTTGTCAGTTCATTCGGAAGTGTTAAACGATAATGTGAATAAATTTGCAACGTTGCATAAGAACTACTCTCTGACTGGAAAGATTGTTCGTCTAATCCTTTAATATATTCACTTTTCAGCAACGTGGAAGGCGACCAATCGGCATTGCAATGTGTAATTTTATAGTAGTAGATTTCCTCCGAGCCTCGCAAATCATCAAATTCCAACGAGAAACGTTCGTTAATTCGCACCACTGGAAACTGGCTTCTATCATTTTCAGATGCTTTAAAAACAATCGTTTTGATATACTCAGGAGGATTTTTTTCCGTCAATATTTGAGCCTCCAAACTTATAGAAAGAAGTGCAAACAGAAAATATAATAATCGTTTCATAAAATCAATTTTTAAAAATCAAATGTAGGAAAAAATAATGTAAATAAAAATTTTTATCTTTGTGCTTCATTAATTTTCTATTAATTCAAAGAAATGAAGTATCTTATTAAAAATAAATGGGTGATTGTAGGTGTGTTTTTAGGAGCTACTGCAGGATATTTGTACTACTATTACGTCGGCTGTGTATCAGGAACTTGCTCCATTACCTCCAATCCTCTAAATAGCACACTTTATGGGGCTGTGATGGGCGGATTATTGTTAAGCATCATCGTTCCAGCAAAGAAAAACACAAAAATATTAAAAGAAATCGCACCAAATGCTGTAATTATTGATGTACGAACTCCATCAGAATTTCAATCGGCACATTTTGAAAAATCTATAAACATTCCGCTTAATGATATTCCAAACAAAATAGCTGAAATAAAATCCTTTAACAAACCTATCATTTGTTGTTGTCGTTCAGGGTTTAGAAGCCGAAAAGCAACAAAAATTTTAAAAGGTCAGGGAATTGAATGCTATAACGGTGGCTCGTGGCAAGAAGTAAGCGATTTGTATTGATATTTTTTCTCTTCATAAAGTTTTTTCTGAGGAAAATTACATTACTAACTCATTCGCAATGTATATGGTAAAATTTTATATCTTTGCACCCGCTAACTTTCAATCACATTTATGACAAATTCAGGAAAAATAGAGCTGATGGCTCCCGCAGGAAACTTCGAATCGTTACAAGCAGCTATTGATAATGGTGCTGATTCGGTATATTTTGGAGTTGACCAGCTGAATATGAGGGCAAGAGCAAGTATCAATTTCACCATTGACGATTTGGACGAAATTGCAAAACGTTGCCACCCAAAAGGTATCCGTACCTATCTTACCTTAAACACAATCATATACGACCACGATTTATCCATCATAAAAACCTTGCTCGACGCTGCAAAGAAGGCAAACTTAACCGCAGTAATTGCTATGGATCAAGCGGTTATCGCCTATGCTCGTCAAATTGGTATGGAAGTGCATATTTCCACCCAAATCAATATTACAAACATCGAAACGGTGCGTTTTTATGCAATGTTTGCCGACACAATGGTAATGAGTCGTGAATTGAGCCTTAGGCAGGTAAAGAAAATCGCCGAGCAAATCCAAAGGGAGCAGATTAAAGGTCCGTCAGGGAATTTGGTCGAGATAGAAATCTTCGGTCACGGAGCGTTGTGTATGGCGGTTTCAGGAAAATGTTATTTGAGTTTGCATTCGCATAATTCGTCGGCAAATCGAGGGGCGTGTAAGCAAAATTGCCGAAAAAAATACACGGTTATCGACCAAGAAAGCGGTTTTGAAATCGAAATTGATAATGAATATATGATGTCGCCCAAAGATTTATGTACGATTGACTTCCTCGACCAAGTGATTGACGCAGGAGCCAAAGTACTCAAAATTGAAGGACGCGGAAGAGCTCCCGAATATGTGGCGACTGTCATAAAAACCTATCGTGAAGCCATCGATGCGTATTACGAGGGGACATATTCAAAAGAAAAGGTTGAAAAATGGATGGAAGCCCTTTCAACTGTTTACAACAGAGGATTTTGGAGTGGATATTATTTGGGACAGAAATTGGGAGAGTGGAGCGAGAATCCGGGGTCGAACGCTACACAGAAAAAGGTGTACGTTGGGCAAGGAAAGCACTATTTTCCAAAATCGGGGATTGCGGAATTTCTCATCGAAGCCTACGATATTAAAGTGGGCGACAAACTCCTCATTACAGGTCCTACCACAGGCGTACAGGAGTTCGTTTTGGAAAATATGATGGTAAATGACGCTCCCGCACAAACGGCAACCAAAGGTGATTCTTGCACCATCAAAACTGATTTCAGAATTCGTCTGTCGGATAAATTATATAAGATTGTAGCTACGGAGTTTGCAAAATCATAACCGAATAGATAATAAACATCAAAAACACCCTTCGGAGTGTTCAAATGAGCAAATGCACCACTAAAAAACACTTCGAAGCATTTTAATAAGTCGATGTAAAGCTAAAATAAACAAATGTACGACCAAAAAACCTTCCGAAGTATTAAAATAACAAAGGGAGACACCAAAACATAAAAAGAATTCAAAGAATAAGAAAATAATTGTAAAAACACTAAAAAATGAAAACATATTATCTATCCAACGAACAAATGCTTCAGAATTTTGGGGCGATGTTTGAAAATCTGTCCAAAGAGGGCGATTTGAAAACAGAATTAGCAGAATACGGCTACGACGATGCCAAAATCGCCGAAGGAAAAGCCCTTTACGATGAGGCTCGTAAAACATTCGATGCCAACATAAAAGAAACACGCGAAGAGACATCGGCGTCATTGGCTTTTCAGGAAAAATATCAAAACGTACAGAAAAAATATAGTACACATCGCAAAAAGGCACGTATCGTCTTTGAGGACAACGAAGAAGCTCTTCGTCAGCTTAAACTCAAAGGAAGTGCTGCCCGAGCCATCGCTGCAGCTATGGAAGAAATGAGAGCGTTTTATCAGCTTTTGGATACCACCCCCAATCTTCTTACGCCACTAAAACAACTAAAAATCAACGAAGAAGATATCAAAAATCAGCTTCAAGAACTCCCCGAAGTAGAAAAAGCCTACGCTACCTATCTGCAAGAAAAAGGGGAAAGCCAACAAGCCACCCGAGACAAAAACAAAGCCTTTGAAACCCTCGACAAATGGGTATCGAAGTTCCATAAAGTGGCTAAAATTGCCCTTGAAGACCGCCCACAACTTTTGGAAGCTCTCGGAAAATTTGTAAGAAGCTAATGTATTTTTAGAAAAGACAAAATACGGGTTCAAATAGAAGATAATTTGTTTTCTTAAAGAAAATTTTCTAAATAAGTTGACTTATAAAATTGGAAAATGAATAAAGTATGATGAAAATAACAGCCTGACACGAAAAAATATCATCGTACTTTTATAACACAATTTAAAGACAAATAAATAATGGTAGTAGTAACCTTACAGCGTGATAAATGCATTGGGTGTAATTATTGTGTTGAAGTAGCTCCGGAGCAGTTCCAAATGTCGAAGAAAGACGGAAAAAGTGTTTTGCTTCGCTCTACGGAGAAGAAGGGTTTTTTCACACTCAAATCGCACGATGATAACATTTTAGAGCCTTGTGAAGCTGCCCAAAAAGCGTGTCCCGTTAAAATTATTTCAACCAAGAAGATATAAACATAATGTTTTAAAAACTATGCATACTAAAAATAGTAACCGATGAAAAAAAATCTATTCTTAATTTTCGCAATCGCTTTATTTTCCAACGTACAAGCTCAATATATTGGAGTTAGAGCAGGATATAATAACGCTACACTAAGCGGAAAGACTACAAATGGTTCTTCAATATCAAGCAAACACGGCATTTACGCTGGAGTAACCTTGGAATTTCCTTTATCAAGGTTTTTCTCATTTCAAACAGAAGCTACCTATTCTCGAATAGGAGCAAAAATCAGTTCGCAAGGCATTGGAAACGCAAATCTTACTCTGGACTATTTATCTGCCCCAGCGTTGGCTAAAATAAACATCTACGAAGGACTAAGTTTACACACCGGTCCTCAATTTAATTTCTTGATTAACAACAATGATTTTTCCTTCGAGAAAGATGAAACGTTTACTGAAGTTAGCAGCAAAGCTGTGGATTCCTTTGATATGTCGTTGGTTGTTGGTGTGAATTACAGAACAAGTTTCGGGTGGTGCTTTGAAGCTCGATTCAGTCAAGGTTTAACAAACATTCTTGAATCAAAAGAAAGTTCGCTGATAAATACAGGCTTCAGTCCTGATTACAATTTCAAAAATACGGTTCTATCCTTAGGAGTGGGCTATGTTTTTTAAAAACTAATAGTAAATGACTTGTATGAGTTGCCAAAAGAGGTTTGAGGTAAGGTTGAAGAGGGCTGTTTTTGCTTTTATTTTCATAGTATTCGCATTAACGTCTTGTTCTAAATCAAAAATTGAAAGGAATCCGCATTTAGGAGAAGTTCGTTTTTCTTACACAATAAATATTGATTTACCAGCCTACAACGCTTTGAAATATCCTCAAAACACGATTTATATTCCTAACATAGGCATCAAAGGCGTTTTTGTTAGCAGTTTAGGAAATAATCGATTTGTGGCTTGGGAGGCTGCTTGTCCTAACCGGAATCCGTCAAATTGCGAAAGGCTGAAATGTGCTTCAAAAGGTGAAAATGACTTTACATCTTGCGATGGCGACACAAAATCTTACATATTTGTAATCTGTCCTTGCGATGGAAATGTTTACAACTTAGTAAACGGAAGTATTATCAAAACGAATAGCCCAGAACAACAATATCCTTTGTTAAATTACGCTATTTCAGTAGCAGGAAACTCTTTGACCATCAGCAATTAAACAATAAATATTTCACGCATCTATTCTCAAATTATTTCATATAGTTTATGATTTCAAATCAATTCGAAAATAAAAAATCTGTAAATCCGTTCATAATTTTCTTTGCGTTATTTGCTGGATTTTTCTTGTATGATGTTTTTATTTTTGAAGATTCGTGGAATCCAAGTAATTTACTACTGAGAGTAAGTGCTTTCTTGGCTTTATTTGTTTCAGTCTTCTTCCTAAACGTAATCGACCAATGGAATGAACTCACGGAAAATAATTCTTATTCCATTTTCTTTTTTGGCTTCTTTTCAACGATTTTTCCAGATGTATACAACAATTTTTTTCTCTGTCTTTCTAATTTACTGATTGTAATTGCCATCTGGAGAGTTATGACTTTGAAAACTGAAGAAAACATTCCTCAAAAAATCTTTGATGCTTCTTTTTTAATCATTTGTGCGGGATTACTTCACACTTGGGCGTTCATATTTCTGTTGAATGTTTGGATATCATTACTCTTTTATGGTTCAAAAAAGAGAAAATATTGGTTAATCCCATTTGTAGCACTTTTTTGTATAGGAATTTTGTTTTCTACGGGATTAATATTGCTTAATATTCCTTTTAATTTACCTGAAATCAACAAACTATGGTCACACGATTATAACAAAATAATGTTCTTGCCCAATCTTGTTCCTCTTGTAATTACAGCAATTATGCTTTTAGTTTCTATTGTTGTTTATTTCTTTAAAAGCTATTATCACAGAGGAAGTAGCCAAGTAATCATACAATTTTTGTTGGTTGGGCTGATGGTAGTTTTTTTCTCCAACGAAATCATTTTTATATTCGCACCTCTTTCCATTTTATTTGCTCTTTATATTGAAAATATAGAACGAACCTGGCTAAAAGAGACTATTCTGTGGATTTTTTTAACTATTCCTTTGGCAATCCTACTGTTGCATTTTATCTCCAAAAGCCAAATCGCCAGCATCTCCTAAACCAGGAACAATATAGCCTTTTTCATTTAGTTTAGGGTCGATAGTTGCGATCCAAAGGTGTGTATCTTCTGGAAATTTATCTTTCACGTATTCAATACCTTGCTCTGCTCCTATTACAGCAAACAAATGTACTTGTTTAGGCTTTCCGAGTCCGCCCAATGCTTCGTAAACATTCACAAACGAACGCCCCGTTGCCAACATTGGGTCAGCAAGAAACAAAATTTTTCCTTCCAATGAGGGTGAAGCCAAATATTCTACTGAAATATCAAATTCTGTTTCAGATGTGTGTTTGCGATAAGCCGAAATGAATGCATTATCCGCACAATCAAAAAAGTTTATTAATCCTTGATGTAATGCCAATCCAGCACGAAGTATAGAACATATTACAATTTCATCTTTAGGTAACAAAACTTCTTTTTCACCTAATGGTGTTGTTATATTTTCACTTTGATAATCAATCGTTTTACTCATTTCATAGCAAAGTACTTCACCAATACGTTCCAAATTTTTTCGAAAACGCATACGATCTTTCTGAACTTTTACATCTCTTAGTTCAGCGATAAATTGGTTCAAAATCGAGGGCTTTTCCCCTAAATGATGTATAATCATAATTTTGGTTTTTGTTCCCGCAAAATTACGAAAAACTTTTCACTTTTCGTTTTACATTTTTCACTTTAATATTTATTTTTGCCAACAATATGAAACATCAAGTATACATATCATTAGGAAGTAATATCGGAGATAGAAAATCCTACTTGCAGTCTGCTACAAACGCTATAAATCAACAAATTGGAAGTATCGTTAAAGTTTCTCCCATTTATGAAACACCCGCTTGGGGATTTACAAGTAACAATTTTTACAATATTTGTTTGCTTACCGAAACCACTCTTTCTCCTGAAAAAACACTTCAAAAACTTTTGAGTATTGAAAAAGAATTAGGACGAGTAAGAAATGCTAATACGGAAAGCTATCAACCCCGAAGTATTGATTTGGATATTCTTTTCTTTGATGATAAAATCATAAAAACTGAAGATTTACAAATTCCGCACCCTCAAATTCAAAACCGAAAGTTCGTTTTATTTCCTCTGGCAGATATTGCACCAGAAAAAAAACACCCCACTTTGCAACAGTCTGTTGAAGAACTCATTAAAAACACAAACGACACCTCACAAATAACAAAAATT
Source organism: Capnocytophaga cynodegmi DSM 19736 (assembly GCF_000379185.1). Taxonomy (GTDB): domain Bacteria; phylum Bacteroidota; class Bacteroidia; order Flavobacteriales; family Flavobacteriaceae; genus Capnocytophaga; species Capnocytophaga cynodegmi. Next base: position 39,148 of record NZ_KB900739.1, on the reverse strand, counting down.
AGTGATAAAATCAGTATTCCTAACCAAAATTGTCCTTTCAGGCATTATAATTATATTGCAATCGAAGGAAATATTGGCTCAGGAAAAACGACATTATCCACCAAAATAGCAGAGGATTTTAATGTACGTCTTATATTGGAACGCTTCTCAGATAATCCGTTTTTACCGAAGTTTTACGAAAATCCAAAGCAGTATGGCTTTACTTTGGAGATGTCTTTCCTTACCGAACGCTATCAGCAAATGTCAGAGCAATTGGCACAAACCAATCTGTTCAAGCCTTTTATCGTCTCGGATTATGATATTTTCAAATCGTTGATATTTTCGCAAGTAACTCTGACAGAAGATGAATTCGTACTATATCGAAAGCTTTTTTACATTTTATACAACCAAATCGTAAAGCCTGATTTGTACATCTTTCTATATCAAAGCACTGACAGATTGATTGAGAATATCAAGAAAAGAGGAAGAACGTACGAACAAAATATCTCAAAAGAATACTTAAATCAAATTCACCACGGATATTTGGACTTCATTCAGAAGAATAATGACGTAAATTCTCTAATTATTGATGTTACCGAGTTAGATTTTGTGAAAAATCAGTCCGATTACGAGTTTATTATTGAGAAAATAAGCAATTTTTCAAGAGAAACATCCCAAAAATGACACCCATATTATCAACCAGAATATTATCTGACCAACAGAAGAGCAAATTACTGAAACAAGGTTTTTCTGTTACCGAAATTGACTTCATTCAGACTCATTCCGTTGAATTTGAGCTTAAAGACATAGGCGATTTACTACTTTTTACCAGCCAGAATGCCATAAAAAGCGTTTTGCAACACCCCAAAAAGGATTCTTTAAAATCAATACCTTGTATATGCGTAGGAGAAAAAACGGCTAAACTTCTGTCGGAAAATAATTTGAAAGTACTTCATTATGAAGAATATGCAACCGATTTAGGTAACTACATCAAGCAGCATTGTGCAAAAAATAGAATAACTTTCTTCTCAGGAAATTTACGACGTGATGTTTTACCAAACGTATTAAGAAACAACCAAATATCACATAACGAAATACAAGTTTACAAAACCATTCTGCATTCCGAGAAAGTAAATTCTCCGCAAAAAGCGATATTATTTTTCAGCCCATCTGGAATTCAAAGTTTTTTACAACAAAATAGTTTTTCTGATGAAGTTATATTTTGTATTGGCAGAACAACCGCAGAAGAAGCATCAAAACATACAAAAAATTATATTATTTCAGAAAAACCTACTATTGATAGCCTCATAGAATGTGTTATCGCACACTTTATTGAATAATTTTATTCATTTTTTATTCAAAAACAAAAAAGCTGTCTAAAAAGACAGCTTTTTTATATCGAATTCGTTTTTATTTAAAGAGAACAGCCGCAACGGTTACTAAACTCGTCTGGTCGATTAATATTGCACTTCCTGTTTCGCGAAGTTCTTTGTAGCTATCATACGCTAACGGAGCTGAAGTTTTCAATTTCACTGTAACTACTTCATTTAACGAAACTGACGTTACGTCGGCAAATCTTTCGAGCGTATTTACGTCAATTCTTTCCTTAATCTCTTTTACGATTGCATTTACCACGCGAGTATTGTACTGCAACAAATAGCGTCCGCCTACATTCATTGGGCGTTCGTCCATCCAACAAATCGTAGCTTCAATTTCGTTAGAAAATTTTATCAAATCATCTTCCTTAGCAATTAATGACCCTCGACTAATGTCTACATCTTCTTCGAGATGAATTACAGCACTCTGAGGAGCATAAATCTGTTCTACTTCTTGGTTTCCTACCTCAACGAATGATACAGTAGCTTCAATTTGGGAAGGATATATCTTCACTTTATCACCTTTCCGGAAAGTACCGCTCTCTACTTTCCCTGCATACCCTCTGTAATCGTGGTATTGCTCTGTTTGTGGGCGAAGAACCAACTGCACCGGAAAACGAGCATTTGTCAAATTAACGGACGATTGCAATTCCACCGTTTCCAACCTTTCTAATAAAGAATCTCCTTTGTACCAATCCATCTGCGTTGATTTATCTACGATATTATCGCCTTTCAAAGCACTTATAGGGATAAATTCAACATTTTTAAACTCAAGAGCTTTTGCAACTTTCTGATATTCGGTTTTAATCTCTTCAAATCTTTGTTGAGAGAAGTCAACTAAGTCCATTTTATTAATCGCAACCAATACGTGCGGAATATTCAGGAGCGATGCAATGATGGAATGTCTCTTTGTTTGTTCAATCACGCCATTTCGAGCGTCGATGAGAATAATTATCAAATCTGCATTCGAGGCTCCCGTAACCATATTTCGGGTGTACTGAATATGCCCTGGAGCGTCAGCGATGATAAATTTTCGCTTTGGAGTTGAAAAATATTTATAAGCGACATCAATCGTGATACCTTGCTCTCGCTCAGCCCGAAGCCCGTCGGTTAGCAATGCCAAATCTACGCTTCCGTCTTCTCTATTCTTGGAGCTGCGTTCCAAAGCCTCCATTTGGTCAATCAAAATATTTTTGCTGTCGTACAAAAGTCGTCCAATAAGTGTACTTTTCCCGTCGTCTACGCTTCCAGCTGTTAAAAATCGTAATATATCCATTTATTTTTAACGATTTAATTTGTTTATATGTTACTTCTTTTCTTCTTGATAAATTCTGAAGAAAAAATCACTATTTTTTATTAAAAATATCCGCTTTTTTTTCTGTCTTCCATTGCGGCTTCGGAGATGCGGTCGTCAATTCGGGTTTCTCCTCGTTCACTGGTTCGGGTGGCGATAATTTCGTTGATAATATCATCAATCTGATAGGCTTCGGACTCTACCGCTGCCGTACAGGTCATATCTCCAACGGTTCGGTAACGTACTTTGCGTTTTACTATCACGTCATTTTCGTCAATCTGAATATATGGCGAAACGGCAATTAGCTGTCCGTTGTGGTCAATTACTTCGCGTTCGTGCGAGAAATACACACTCGGTAACTCTATTTTTTCACGACGAATGTAGTTCCAAACGTCCAACTCCGTCCAATTGCTAATAGGAAACACACGCACGTTTTCGCCTTTGTGTATCTTTCCGTTATAGGTGTGCCAAAGCTCGGGGCGTTGTAATTTCGGGTCCCAACCGCCAAAGTCGTCACGCACGGAAAAAATTCGTTCCTTGGCACGAGCTTTCTCCTCATCGCGTCTTGCTCCACCGATACAAGCATCAAACTCAAATTCTTCGATGGTATCCAACAAAGTGTAGGACTGTAAGGCATTACGACTTGCAAACTTTCCTTTGGGTTCGGTCAAGCCCTTTGCTTTAATGGTGTCTTCTACCTTGCGGACGATAAGTCGCTCACCGAGTTTCTTCACTAAATTATCGCGAAAGTCCAACGCTTCTTGGAAATTATGCCCCGTATCGATATGCACAAGCGGAAACGGAAACTTACACGGACGAAACGCCTTCAAAGCCAAGTGTACCAACACGATGGAGTCTTTCCCACCACTGAAAAGCAACGCCGGTTTCTCGAACTGACCACCAACCTCGCGGAATATATGTATGGCTTCTGCCTCCAATTGTTCTAAATAATCCATATCTGAATGTTCAATATTATTTATATTTTTTCCCTTTTAATTTTTCTATCTCTTAGTAAAGTAAACTTATCATTGTTATTTTTCTTTACTGAATTTCTGTTTCTGTTTGTTCAACTAATGAAAAACATCAGAAGAAGACACATAAAACTTTTTGCAACTTGAAAAACACTTTGCAAGTTGCCTATATGAAAAATAAAATCCGTATTGCACTACTACAACAACGCTCGTTTTACTTCCTCATTAATGGCATTGGCTAAGTTTCGATACTTTTCTTCTCCGTTAACGAATGCCATTGCCGAGATAGCTTTTCCGAGTTTGTCGAACATTCCTTGCATCACGTCACGAGCTTCCTGCGTTTTGCCTAATTCTTTTTTAGATTGCTCCATCGTTCGGTTGCTGTGCAATACATCGAATTGTTCGTTAGCTTCTTTGAGCGGTGCTACCCATTGTGTGATGCCAAGAGCAGTGACGTGGGATTGATTTTCCGATTTTTCAAAGTCCGAAAGCAAGTTGCGGATAATCGCTGTTGCATCGCGATAGGCTCGTTTGGTGACATCCTTTCCGTAAGACTCAAAAATAGCTTCGATACGCTGTGCTGACTTCCTTTTTGCCTCATCAGGGAAATTCAAAAATGAAAGAGCGTATTGTTTCAGCCCTGTGAAAATCGCATCGCGTTCCGAGTCCAATTCAGCCAATGTTTTGGTATGTTCATTTTTTCGTACGGGCTTCATTGCATTTTCCAAAGCATCGAAAGCATCGTCGAATTCTGTTTTCACTCCCGAAAGCCCTAAACCAGAAAGGTCAGATTCATTTTCCAAAAATGTTTTCACATTCTTCATCGTTTGGGCAAAAGCCATCAAACGAAGTGGGGATAAATTAGTTCTTTTAATCATAATTATTATTTTTTGGATTACTACTTTGTTTTTTTATGTATTTAGCATCAATAATTTTCCCTTTTTATCTTCAAGAAAGATTTTCTCAGAAGTTTTGCTTATCAATACATTCTTTCACACAAATAATTCAGTAAAAAATTAACCAAATTACAGATTTTATACTTTTCACTCAGTAGAAAATTCATTTCTCTACAGATTTTGATTTTTCACTGAGTAAAAAGCCCATTTCTTTATTATTTTTAGCCTTCTGGCGAGTAAAAAGTTTCTCGTTTTCTTCCTGTGAGCTTTCTACCAGATAAAAATATGCTCGATAAAAATCAATAACACTTTTTTTTCATTAAAAATTTGCAGAAAACTCGCTTCAAATAATTTCTAACAAACCACTTGCAAAGTTACTAATTCTCTGCCAGTAAAAGAACAAAAAAGAGAATTACTTTCGGATTTTAATTCTTATATACTGACATTTCTCGTTAAAATTGCCACTTTCATTCCAAAACTTAACCCTATGATTTATCGGAATGTAGAAATATCCATCACTACTCCAAAAAATAGAATCCTCTTCGTGATTATACGCCATCCAGTTTGTAAAATGTGCCAAAAGAATTTCCTTGACTTGTAAATTATCATCAATAGTGTACAGACTTAATTCTACAATATCATCGTACGGATTTGTATATACGGAAATTATGTGCTTCTTATCGGGAGAGATATAAGGAAAATCCGAAAAAGAAATTTCCTTTCCTGTCTTTTTATCAATCCATTTATAATCGTAAGCCTCCCAATAGCTGCCCGAAACTACAAACTGATTCATAAACTCAATTTGCCCTTTATATTCATACACCTGCTGATTATCCAAGTCCGAATTAGGGTTAATATCCTTAAAAGTCACTATGGAATCCAAGCACGGAAGCGTAATTACATTGTTCTTCTTCACGATTGATAGCGTATCTCGCAAAAGAAAATCAACCGCCGATTTCTTTGCTTTTTCATACAAAGATTTATCAATCAATTCAAAGCTAATGAGCGTATCTAAAGCAATGGCCTCTTCATAGAAAATAGGTTCGTGTTGTTCTCCTTTCTGGATAAGTGAAATTTTATCCAAATCGGAAGCAATGAGTGAAATTTGGCTCAAATCTCCTACTTTGCTCTTCAGTACGTAGGCATAATTCCCTGTTTCGTAATTCATTGCTTTGTAATAGTCGCCCTGTTCACCCTCGATTTCAATCCTATAGCCATATTGCATCGCATTTTGGTTTTTGGAACTTTCTTCGGGCTTTTCTTTGAACCAAGTTCCCTGTCGGTCGATGACGTATTTTACTATTTTGGAAGAATTGCTCTCTTCATTCTTAAGGGTTGTATCTGTGACAACTTCTGGCTTGTCGCTTTTCTGCGAGGCGTTTTTCTTTTCAAAAAATTGACAACCCACCAAAGGGAGAAGTAGTAATAGTGAAATAAACTTTCTCATCATTTTTTTGCACTGACGTTTACTGATTTACTTTGTGGAATGCAATCCGCACTCTTTTTTACTTTTATCTTCCCACCACCAGCGACCCGCACGGAAGTCTTCTCCTTCTTTAACGGCTCGTGTACAAGGCTGACAGCCAATACTTATGAAACCTTTATCGTGTAGCGGATTGTACGGCACTCCGTTGGTGCGTAAAAAATCCAGAACTTCAGTGGTTTTCCAATGTAAAATCGGGTGGAATTTAATAATCTGGTTACCTTCGTCCCATTCCACCTGTAGCATTTGTTCCCGATTAGGAGATTGCTCTGCTCGAAGCCCTGTAATCCATACTTTATTTCCTGCCAAAGCCCTTTTTAAAGGTTCAACCTTCCGAATATGGCAGCATTCTTTCCGTAGTTCGGGAGAATTGTAAAACGCATTGATGCCGTGTGCTTTCACGTAACTTTCAATAGATGCCGCATCAGGATAATACGGAATTGTGGTGGTTTGATAGCTCATATCGGTTTTGTCCCACGTGGCATACGTCTCGGGAAACATTCGCCCTGTATCGAGTGTAAAGATTTTTATTGGAATATGGTTGTTTCGTATCAGATGGGTGATTACTTGGTCTTCCATTCCGAAGCTAGTAGAAAAAACGACTTCATCAGGGAAATAGGAAGCCAAAAATTGTAAAGATTCTATCTCATTTTTCCCTAAAAGTTGCTGTTGAAGTAATTCTGTTTGCTTACTCATTTTAAATTTTTTAGAGAGCAAAAATACTGATTATTTTTCAAATAAAAAATTGTTTGAAACCTATGAGATACAAAGTTCCAAACAATTAATTTTCCTTCAGAATACTTTTTTTAATATTTCAGATATTCTTTTATTTCCTTGATGGGAATTTTCACCTCAAAAACTCCCTCAACATAAGGAGCAATTTCATAAGGGTTGTAATACAACACTAAATGTTCGCCCACAATTCCGACATTTTCAGGAAAGTGAAATTTATCATCTTCAAACCAAAATCCCTTCTCATTAAGGCTGTCTGCCAAGATATTTTGTTCTTTCTTGAAGTAATTTTCGGCTATTTTGAGTACTTCCGAAAAGTTTGTGAATAATTCCTCTTTTTCTATTATCTCTCCGTTGGAAATATCAAAGTTTAAAAATATTTTTGATGAAATTCCGTGGGCCCCACCCACATACGAATACCGATTTGAAACCAACGAAAGCATTTTTTCATTCTGGAAAGAAATACTATCGTTTAAAATCAGCTCATAAGCAGAAATATTTGGAAAATGCTGATGCAGATTATCGTAGTCCTTCACAAAGGCTTCTAAGCTTTCATCGATGGTCATCTCAATATTTCTTAGCGAATCAATCTGGTTACTCAACAAAAAGTTCACAACTTGTGACTCAATTTCTCTGTTAAAGTTTTCCGCAAACTTATTGGGTCTTTTACAAATCAAATAATTCAAATTTATTGAAGAACAATCATCTTCACAATTTTCTTCACTTTTTTCAATTATTTTTTCAGTAAATTTAGGTTTGTCGGAACAAGCCACAACAAAAATCAAAAGAAAAACAAGTAAAAGTTTTCTCATAACATTATTATTTTAATAAAATTTATCAAGGAGCTATCTTCTGAGCATAAATATTTCTGCAAACCATTGATGAAAGTGTAACTTCCTTATTATTAACTAAAACAACCATCGAATTATCAAATTTCTCTTTACTTAGAATGGTTATTTCGTCTCCCAAAGCAATTGAAACTTTATTCAAATAAAGTAAAAATTCCTTTGATGTATTTTTCACAGCAACACAAATGCCTGTTTCATTCTCCTCAAATTCGCTAAGTAAAATCTTGATTGTTTTTTCAAAAACTCCCTCTCTGTTTGGGATTGGGTCTCCGTGAGGATCCGTTTCAGGAAATCCTAAGAAAGCATCTAGTCTTTCGATGAGTTTTTCAGATTCTATATGCTCCAATTCTTCAGCAATTTCGTGTACTTCGTCCCAAGAAAAATTTAGTTTTTCCACCAAGAAAACTTCCCACAAACGATGTTTCCTAACAATTGAAATCGCTTTTTTTCTGCCTAAAGAAGTTAGCGTAACCCCTTGATACTTAACATAATTAATCAATTTCTTATCAGATAACTTTTTAAGCATATCTGTAACAGAAGAAGCCTTCGTGTTCATTGCCTCTGCAATAGCATTGGTATTCACCTCTTCTTCTGCTTCATTAAAAAGATGAAAAATTGTTTTCAGGTAATTTTCTTCAGATAAAGTCATTTATTATGTGTTTATGTAAACAAAAAAGCCGTCCATATGTTGTCTATCAAGAGATAAAAACCACACGGACGGACTCCCTTATTAACGTAATCTATTCGTTTTCCAATTCAATGAACAAAGCCTTTAGCTCAGTAGCATCGTGCGGCTTCATTTTTCCTGCAATTACCAAGCTCAACTGTCTTCTGCGTAAAGCTCCTTCATAACGTACTTTCTCAAGCTCCGTTTCTGGCTGAATTTCAGGAACTTTCACTGGTCGTCTATTTTCATCAACAGCAACAAAGGTGTAAATTGCTTCATTCGCTTTGATCCTTTCTCCTGTTACTGGATCCTCCACCCAAACGTCTAAAAAAACTTCCATAGAAGTAGAAAAAGCTCTTGAAATTGAAGCCTCTACCGTCACAATACTTCCCAATGGAATACTGTGATTGAACGCTACGTGATTTACAGAAGCAGTCACCGTTGGGTGATGAGAGTGCCTCTGAGCCGCAATACTAGCAGCTCTATCCATACGAGCCAAAAGCTCACCTCCAAACATATTATGGAGATGATTGGTCTCACCAGTTAACACTAAATCTGTTAAAATCGTACGTGACTCGGAGGGTGTTTTTTTCTGCATATCAACTATGGATTAACTAAAATCCAACCTCCGTCTAATTTTTTCTGGTCTTTTGCTTCTTTTACTTCCTTTTTCAAAGCCTCTGCCTCTGCCATATTATCAAATCCAGCATAGCTCACTTGATAAAGACCTTTTGCATTCTTTCCTATCACAGAAGCATTTTTGTATCCTAATTTTTTAAGCTGTTCCACTCTTGTTCGTGCATTTTTTTCCTCTTTGAAAGCACCCGCAATAACTTGGAACTTTTTATTTTTTGTAGAAGACGTCGCTTTTGTAGTTGAAGAAATTACCTCTTTCTTAGATTCTTTTGCAGGAACTTCTTTCGATACAACAACCTCTTTTTTAACTTCCTTAACTTCAGGCGTAACAACTTCTGTTTTTTGAGGATTTTCTATTTCTTGTTTTGCTTCAGCCTTTGATTTTGACAACTCCTTAACTTTCACTGCATTTAGTGAAATTGTAGGTAAAGACAAAGGAATTGTGAAAGTAGCCTCACTTAACTTTTGTTGCACTTGCTGCTCTATCTGACTTTCAGAAATAACTACCTCATTATTAATATTATCTGTAACAATGTCTTCTCCAAAAAGTTTAACTGCTGCAAAAGCAAGAAGAGCCAAGCCTACAACTGCTATTGCTGTATATGCCAAAAACGGACGTTTCTTATTCCTTTTTGGTTCTTCTCTTCGCTGACGATTCACAAAAGCATTCTCTGTTTTCACCTCTTTTTCAATAGGTAAGTCTAATGTTGGAGTAACTTGTTTCTCAACAGGCCTAATAACTTCCTCTACCTCAGCAATTTCGTGAGGAACAAAAGCTGACATTCCAAAGGAATCCGTAAGATAATTGACATCTTCAAAAACCTCAAAAGAGAGCCTTCCTTCTGGAGTCTGTTTCAAAACTCCAATATTATTAAGTGTGAGAGTTTCCCCTTTTTGTAAAATCTTTTTCCAGCCTTCAACAGTTGTATTGACATAATCTTCAACGAGATTATAGTCAATTCCTGAATTCTCAGAAACGTGTTTAATTAACAACCCATCGTTCGAGTGCAAACTTGCATTAAAAGTTAGCTCACGTTTTGGTGGAACAAAAGTCTTATCCTCAAACATTCTTGCGGACTTTCTGTTTGAGATAAACGCTCCAAACTTTGGTATTATAACACATTGATGCTTATAAAGTAGCTCTTCAACATATTCGTTAAGTTCTTTCATAACTACATAAATTTTATGTTACTACAAATCAAAACTCCATAATCATATGGAGAGTCAAAGATATATATTTTTTTTATCTCCAACAAATTTATTTTTAATTTGAGATTTAAATAGCTAAATCAGAGATTTTTAGGCAAAAAATTTATACCCTTTTGTGACCTCGCCAAGAATCGAACTTGGATCAAAAGTTTAGGAAACTTCTATTCTATCCGTTGAACTACGAGGCCTCTATTTCTGAATTTGAGGGACAAAAATAATCTTTTTTTTTGAAAGTTTTAAGATTTCTTGAACTTTTCAATAAATATATTTTCCTTACCTTTGCAAATTGGCGTGAAACACATTATATCTCAATCTTTTTAACTCTTTTATTAATTTATTTTCAATATTATGAAGTATCTTTTTTCAGTACTATTTACGATATTTTTTCTTACCATTTATGCACAAGAAACACTTCCTCTTTCAATTCGTCAAAAAGAAGAATTAAAAGAAAAATCGTGGGTGAGAGAAACTCCCTTTGAGAGAATTCCCGTCACTAATATTGGTAACAAAATCAACACCTTTAGCGTAAATAAATACAATGTTAACGAAGTGGTTATTGCTCCAGATTCTGGTGGACTTTGGTATAGCCAAAATGGAGGGGAAACTTTTGAATTTATTTTTGAAAATCAATCTACGCAACAGGTTAGTGCTTTAGCCGTAGATTGGAAAACAGGAGTAATTTGGGCAGGGACACCTTACGGAATATTTGCGTCTCTGGATAAAGGTAAAAGCTGGGAATTCAAAGGGTTAGCCTCTTCACAAAATATCAGTTCCATCACAATCAATCCTAAAAACACAGAAGAAGTTATAGTAGGAGTACTTGGAAATCAATACAATGCTGATGAAAAAAGAGGAATTTTCAAAACTAATGATGGAGGAAAAACGTGGCAACATAAGCTTTTCATTGGCACACGTGCTGGTGTTTGGCAAATTAAGGAAACAAATAATGGGAATACGCTTTTTGCTTCTGTTTGGCATTCTGAAGATTCTTACTGGGAATCAAAACCTTATGGAAATCTAAGCTGTATTTATAAAAGTAATAATGGAGGAGAAACTTGGAATAAAATCACGCAATCCAATGGATTTTTGAACGGAAATTTCGTAGGCAAAATTGGATTGGCTGTTTTTGACCAAAACACTATTTATGCTGTTGTGGACAATCGTTCTGTAAAAACAAGAAGTACTGCTTCAAAAAGTGTTGATAAAACCACTAAAATCCATCTATCTGGTCAAGATTTTGAGTCTATGAGCAAGTCTGATTTTCTAAATTTAGATGACAATCAACTCAATGCTTTCTTGCATAACATAGGTTTGAACGAAAAATATACAGCTACAAATCTGAAAAATATGATTTCAGCAGACATCACTTCTCCTGCTAAACTTCTTTCTTTCTTAGGAGCTAAACATCAAGAAGTTATAGGAGCTGAAGTGTATGTAAGTAATGATGGTGGAACATCTTGGAATAAAACAAATTCTACTCCCTTAAATGATACTTTTTATCAAAATGGTAATGATTTTGCGAATATTACAATTAATCCTGCAAATAAAAATCATATTTTTATAGGAGGTTTTCCACTTTTAGAATCAATTGATGGTGGAAAATCTTGGAGGAATAAATGTTCCATTTCTCTTCAAAACGGATTTTATAAAATTCATTATCAAATGAATACTCTTTTCGCTACAACCAAAAATGGTTTCTCAATTTCATACGATAATGGTAAAAATTGGTCTTACAAAAATGTCCCTCAGTCAGCATCTTTCGAGAAAATTGTGTACGATAAGCATAAAAATACTTTTTATCTGGCAGGAGAACAAGGTATTTTAATGAAAACCAACTCACAATGGAACAAAATTCTGCCTCAGTCACAAATTATTTCAGGAAATAAATTATACGTAGGAAGTGAAAATGGTAGTTTTTACGACTTCAACAATGAAAAAAATTCATTAACCTCGTTAGGTTCAATGTATTTTTCAGAAAACAAAGCTCCTTTACGATTTGGTAAAAAAGCTCCTCTATTTGTTTCTCCTCAAAATAATGATATTTTATATGCAGGAAGTAATAAATTACACATCTCAATGGATAAGGGAAAGAATTGGCGCACCATATCCGAAGATTTGACAAATGGTGATAAAAAAGGAAACAAAACCTATGGAACAATTTCTTCCATAGCGGAATCTCCTTTTCTTTTTGGTTTAATTTACACAGGAAGTGATGATGGAATGATTCACATTTCAAACAACGGAGGTGTATCTTGGCAAATGATTTACAACGCATTTCCTAAACCATTAAACGTAAATAATTTAATAGCATCAAAACACAATCGAAACCGAGTAATTGCCACTCTCAAAAGCACTGATAACAATAATCGCGAACCTTTTATCTTCTTGAGTAATGATTTGGGAAAAAATTGGACTGAAATTCGTTCCGATTTGCCCGAAAGCAGAATCAATGTCATTAAGGAAGACCCTAAAAATGAGCAAATTTTATACGTTGGTACGGATAACGGACTTTATGTTTCATTCAATTTAGGTGAAAGTTGGCAACCTTTCTCTAAAAATTTACCTGAAACGGGAATTCTAGATATTTTTATAAATGAAAACAATGGAGAAATGATTGTTTCTACTGAAGGAAGTGGAATTTACAGAACTTCTGTTGATATTTTACAAGACCTTCGTGCCGCAATCATAGCACAAGATTTTTACCCATTACAAGAAAAAATTCGTGTTGAACATTCACCTCTTTGGGGAAACACTTGGAATGAATGGAAAAAAACGAACTCTCCTGAAATTCATTTTTATGGGTTTGCTGCTAAAGAAAACTTATCTGTAAATGTTAAAATAGTGAAAGGGAAAGTAACTTTACAATCTTTCACTTACAAAACCAACAAGGGATTCAATTACATACCTTACGATTTAACCATTTCTGATGTGGGAAAATTGATGTATGAAAAAAGCATACAAAGATTGATTTTAACCGCTTCTGTCGATAAAAAATACTACCTACCAAAAGGAAAATACAAAGTAGTTTTCAATATTGGAGATGGTTTTGAAGAGGAAAGAGAACTTGAAATTTACTAAGAAGCACAAAGGCAAGATTAATCAAACTTTTAATCTTGCCTTTTTTCTTTTTATTGGAAAATTTCTTTTTCCACTTGTGTTATCAAATATTCTTTTTGCTCTCCAGTTTTCATATTTTTCAGAATGAAACTTTCCTTTTCGCATTCCGATTCACCAATCAAAACCACAAAAGGAATATTTCGTTTGTCGGCATATGCCATTTGTTTTTTCATTTTTGCCGATTCAGGATACAATTCTACTTTTTTACCCAAAGAACGCAATTTTTGAATCAGTTTTAGACTTTGTAAGGCTTCTTTTTCTCCAAAATTGATGCACAAAACGTCCAAAGTATCTCCAATTTCTTGCGGAAACAGATTTAATTCCTCCATAACCAAACAAATTCGGTCTAACCCAAAGGAAATTCCCACGCCGCTGATACCTTTAAGTCCGAAAATACTGGTGAGCTCATCATATCGTCCGCCCCCACCTATCGAACCCATTGCAACTCCCTCAGGAGCAGCTACTTCAAAAATAGCTCCTGTGTAGTAATTCAGCCCTCGAGCAAGGGTTACGTCCAAATCCAAAATAGCAGTTTGTAGCGACAAATGTGTTATGGCTTTTTCGATGAATTCCAACTCTTCAATGCCTTTTTTGCCTGTTTCAGAGTCTTTTAGAATTTCTTTCAGAAGATTTATTTTTTCAGAAAAAGTACCTCGAAGACCAAAAATTGGACTTATTTTTTCAATTGCCTGATTGGAAATCCCTTTGGAAAGCATTTCTTTTACAACACCTTCTTGCCCAATTTTGTCCAATTTATCCAAAGCCACTGTAAAATCAATCAGCTTTTCGCTTTCGCCAATAACCTCCGCAAAACCACTCAATATTTTTCGGTTGTTGATTTTTATGGTTACTCCTTTCAAATTCAATGAAGTAAAAACGGCATCATACAATTGTACGAATTCTACCTCTTGCCAAAGGCTATTGCTTCCCACCACATCGGCATCGCATTGGTAAAATTCACGAAAACGTCCTTTTTGCGGACGATCGGCTCGCCAAACAGGCTGAATTTGAAAACGTTTGAACGGAAATGTAATATCATTCTGATGCTGAACCACATACCGAGCAAAAGGCACAGTAAGGTCATAACGCAACGCTTTTTCACAGATTTGTGGAGTGAGTTTACTTACGTTTTTTGTTTCCCAATCGGTTGAATTTACCTTCTCGGCAAAATTTCCAGAATTCAGTATTTTGAAAATCAGTCGGTCACCTTCTTCTCCGTATTTCCCCATTAGGGTTTCATAATTCTCAAAACTCGGAGTTTCAATAGGTTGAAATCCAAATTTGATAAATTCGGTTCGTATTTTATCTGTAATATAATTGCGTTTTGCCAATTCTGCTGGGGAAAAATCCCTCGTTCCTTTAGGTAAACTGGTTTTTTGTACTGCCATAAACTTTCTATTTAAAAAAAACAGAGAGCAAAGGTAAGAATTTAATTTGAATCACCCCGAATTGGTTAATTTTTCATTACTTTTGCCCAGATTTGAAAAAATTCATTTTATACAACCAAACATATTATTTATGCGTAAATTAACATTATACTTTTCGGCATTGCTTTTATTACTCTCTGTAAATGAAGCAAATGCACAGCTTTTCAAAAGTAAGAAGAAAAAAGCCCAAATTGAGGCTGAGGCAAAGAAAAAAGCCGAAGCTGCCAAACCTAAGGGATTTGATGCAATTATCCCAAAAACGGCAAAAACTACACAGGGGTTGTTTACCATTCATAAGGTGAACGACAAGTATTTTTATCAGATTCCCGATTCGATTTTAGGGAAAGAAATGCTAATGGTTACTCGTATTTCCAAAACGGCAACAGGCATCGGTTTTGGAGGAGAAGAGGCTAACAATCAAGTAATTCGATGGGAAAAGAAAGATAAAAGAATATTAGTGAGAATGGTCTCACACAGCATCATTGCTAATGATAGTTTGCCTATTTATGAGGCAGTTATCAACTCGAACGTCGAACCTATTTTAGCCAGTTTCGATATTAAAACACGAGGAAAAGACAGCATTTCATCTGTGATTGAAGTCAATGAGCTTTTTGAAAGAGATACCAAACCTTTCGGATTATCAGAACATTACCGAAAACAATACAAAATTGGTGGAATAGACACTAAACGAAGTTTTATTGAACGAATAAAAACATTCCCAAAAAATATTGAAGTGCGTAGTATAAAAACATACAACGCTTCTGAGCCACCTGCTTATACCAGTCGCATTGCGGGAATTATCACTGTGGAAATCAACAATTCAATGATTTTACTTCCTGAAAATCCTATGAAACGTAGGTATTTCGATGAGCGTGTAGGTTGGTTCACGACTAGCCAAACCGATTACGGACTTCCTGTACAAAGAACAAAATCAGTAACTTATCTTGACAGATGGCGATTAGAAGTAAAAGATGAAGACATCGAAAAATTCAAACGTGGCGAACTTGTTGAACCTAAAAAACCTATCGTTTATTACATCGACCGAGCTACACCCAAAGAGTGGGCTCCGTACATAAAACAAGGTATTGAAGATTGGCAAAAAGCCTTTGAAGCTGCGGGATTCAAAAATGCCATCATCGCGAAAGACCCGCCAACAAAAGAAGAAGACCCTGATTGGGATCCTGACGATATGCGATACTCGGTGGTGCGTTACTTGGCGTCTCCCATACCAAATGCCAATGGCCCACACATTAGCGACCCACGCACAGGTGAAATTCTAAATGCCAATATCAATTGGTATCACAATGTTATGACCTTGCTTCGCAATTGGTTTTTTGTACAAACGGCAGCCATCAATCCTGATGCTCAAAAACCGGAATTTAAAACCGAAATTATGGGACGTTTGATTCGATTTGTATCTTCACACGAAGTGGGTCACACTCTCGGATTGCCTCATAATATGGGAAGCAGCCACGCTTATCCTGTAGATTCATTACGTTCGGCTTCTTTCACCAAAAAACACGGAACAGCTCCTTCCATTATGGATTATGCCCGATTTAACTACATCGCTCAACCTGAGGATAAAGGTGTAGCTTTAATGCCTGAAATCGGAATTTATGACAAATATGCCATCGCTTGGGGATATCGTCCTATTTTGGATAAATCTGCAGAAGAAGAGAAAGAAACGCTAAATCAGTGGATTTTAAAACACTCGGGCGACCCTCTCTACCGCTTTGGACATCAACAGGCAGGACACATTGTTGACCCAAGTTCACAATCGGAAGATTTGGGAGACGATGCGATGAAAGCAAGTGCCTACGGAATTGCTAACCTTAAACGTATTGTACCAAATTTGATAAAATGGACAACCAAAGAAGGAGAAACTTATGAGGATTTAAAAAGCCTTTACGGTCAGGTTTTAGGGCAATATCGTCTTTATATCGGACACGTTTCGGCTAACGTTGGAGGTGTTTACGAATATTACAAAACCGCTGACCAATCGGGTGAAGTGTATGTTTATGTTCCGAAAGACATTCAAAAAAGAGCCGTTCAATTCCTTAATAAAGAGATATTTAAAACGCCATCTTGGCTCATTGATAATGCCATCATCAAACGTATTGAATATGCAGGAACATTGGAACGTATTAAAAATACACAAGCTATTGGTTTATCACATTTGCTAGACATCGCACGATTGCACAGAGTAATTGAAAATGAAGCTCTTAATGGAGAGAAAGCATACAAAATTACCGAATTGATGAGTGACATCCGAAAAGGCGTATGGACAGAACTTACAACAGGAGCAAAAATTGATGCTTACCGCAGAAACTTACAACGTTCACACGTTGAAATTTTAGGAAAAATATTGCTCGAAACCAAAGCATTGCCTCCTGCTCCACCAAGTCCGTATTTTAAAGGAACGAGTGCTAATGCTCACACCTCGGACATTAAAGCGGCTGTTCGTGCCGAACTTTCACAAATCCGAACAATGGCTCGTTCAACTTCTTCTGCAGATGCTATGACCCAAAACCACCTGAAAGACATCGTTGATCGTATCGACAAGCTATTTGAAACGAAATAAAATCTTTTTATTTTTTTCAAAAGGAATTATTAATCTCTAAAAAATTGGATTGATAATTCCTTTTTTTATTTTTTTCTTTCCGAAAGTAACTTTTTCTCATTTCAAAATGGTATATTTGCACCCTTTAGAAACATTTGCTTAAAACATCAATTTCCAAAATATTATAATAGAAGAGAAAATTATGGAAAATAGAAATTATTCCAACAGAGAAAATTCAAACACACAACGTAACAATTACAAGAAAAAAACGTATTCAACCAATTTTAAAAAAGAATACAATAGCAATTCAGCTGAAAATTCTGATAAAAAACCAAAATCAAACACTTTTAAGAAAAATACAAACAATCGTTTTTCGGAAAAATCTGAAACGAATTCTTACAAAAAGACATATAATCCAAACTTTAAAGAAGATTCTGGACGAAAAAAAACGTATAATCCTAATTTTAAAAAGAATAACGATTATAAAAAGCCTTTTGTAAAGAAAAATTACACCCATAATACTAAAAACGAAGCTCCAAAACCTATAAATACAGAGATTCGATTAAATAAATTCATCGCAGATGCAGGAATTTGCTCTCGAAGAAATGCTGACATTTACATTTCTTCAGGAAATGTTGAAGTAAACGGGGAAGTAATGACAACTTTGGGATATCGTGTAAAACCTACAGATGTTGTGAAGTTTGATGGAAAGGTTATTACTTCAGAAAAGAAAGAATACATCTTGTTGAATAAGCCTAAAGGATTCATTACCACTACAAATGATGAAAAAGGACGAAAAACAGTGATGGACTTGGTTGCCAATGCTACAACGGCTCGTATTCTGCCTGTGGGGCGTTTGGACAGACCCACAACAGGGCTTTTGCTTCTTACTAACGATGGAGAATTGGCAAAGAAATTGACACACCCAACTCACGGAGTTAGAAAAATATATCACGTTGTACTTGACAGAAAACTTGATTATAAAGATTTTATAAAAATTGAAGAAGGAATTGAGCTGGAAGATGGATTTATTCAAGTTGACGAAATCAGTTATGTTAATGATAAGCCCAAAAATGAAGTTGGAATAAAAATTCATAGTGGGAGAAATCGTATCGTTCGTCGTATTTTTGAACATTTAGGCTACAATGTTGAAAAACTGGATAGGGTTGTTTTTGCTGGATTAACAAAAAAAGATTTACCTCGCGGACATTGGAGAAGGCTTACCCAGCAGGAAATTATAAACTTGAAAAATATAAAGTAAATTAAAAAGAGTTGCTGATTAGCAACTCTTTTTATTATCTCCACGTTGTCTCTTTGCCTCAAAAATCAGAACTGCAGCAGCAACCGACACATTCATTGAGTCGATTACACCTTCCATTGGAATAATAATATTTTGATTTGAATTTTGAAGCCACTCGTCTGTAAGACCTTCATCTTCAGTTCCTACTACAATTGCCGAAGCCTCCTTGAAAGACACTTCCGTATAAGGTTTTGAAGCTGAAAGAGCTGCACAAAATATTTTTACATCTCTCTCTTTCAGAAAAGAAATAATTTCAGTGGTACTACCCATTCCCACAGAAATAGTGAAAACACACCCAACACTCGAACGAATAATATTAGGATTGTACAAATCTGTTTTTGGATTGGCTATCAGAACAATATCAACACCAGCTGCATCAGCAGTACGTAACAATGCTCCTATATTGCCTGGCTTTTCAGGAGCTTCTGCTACCAAAATAAGTGGAGTATCTTTCTTAAATTCAATATCTTCCAATGAATGAGATTTAGTTTTCACAACGGCGATAACCCCTTCAGTAGATGAACGATAAGTTAATTTTTCATATACTTCCTTTGAAATAGAAATAATTTGAGCTTCTTTATTTACCTTTGATAATAAGAGTTTTACCTTATCTTGAGAAAAAATTTCTTTTTGAAATAATATAGTTTCAAAAATATAATTCCCTTGAATTGCCAATTTTATCTCACGTTCACCTTCAACGATAAAAACTCCTTCTTTTTTTCTGTTTCGAGACTTTTCTCTAAGTAGAATTAATTGTTTAATAAACGGATTCTGAATACTTGTAATTTCTTTCATTTTCTATCAAAAATCGAATTGCAAATTTACAAAAAAAGATATTTCATAATTTTATTTTTAGAATGAGCATAAAAAAACGGTAGCTTCAACACTACCGTTCTCATCAAGTTATGAATAAAATCAATACTATTTATTTTTCTATGTAAGCCACACATTCTATTAACTCTGGCTTATTTTTGGTATAAGTATCTAACCAAACTTTCAACTCCTCTACCTCGTAAGGCAATAACCTATCCATTGCTTTATTGAGTTCCTTACGAAATAGTCCTGGGTCAAAACTTACCTTTGATAAAATTGTTTTAGTGTACTCAATCATAGGTCTTTTCATAATAATATTCCTTTTAGTTTCTCTATAGCAAAGATAGAAAATAAAAACGAAAGAATATGATAAAGAATAGTTAATTTTTAGTTAATACATAGAATCAATCTAAATTAACATTAAACCACATTCGGGCTTGAATTCCTTCTTGTTCAGAGAGATTTTTTACTTTTTGGTACACTTTATAAGCTTCTTTTCCCATTTCTTCCTGTAAAGTAGTAGCTTTTAAAGAGATTGGATATTTCTGAAAAATCTCCTTGAGGTTTGTTTTATAAATTGGATATGACTCTACATCATAACTTCCCAAAGCATTTTCTTTCGAAACGAAAGATAGAACATCATTTAACGTTCCAATTTCATCTATTAAACCATTTTGTAAGGCCTCTCTTCCGCTCCACACACGCCCTTGAGCAATGTTATTTACTTGTTCTACAGACATATTGCGTCCGTTGGCAACTCTATCAAGAAATACATCATAAATATTTTCTACTGATTCCTTAGCTTCTTTAATAAAACTTTCTGTTGGCTTTTCAAACAAACTATATTCCAATGAGTTAGAATGTGTTGTAACTTGCTCTGCATTAATCCCCCATTTTTCTGCCAGTTTGTTCACATTAGGATAAGCCCCAAAAACTCCGATAGAACCCGTAATTGTACCTTCTTCAGCAAATATTCTGTTGGCATTACAAGCAATATAGTACCCCCCTGAGGCTGCATAATTTGCCATTGAAACATATACTTTTTTATGCTTTTTAGCAAGTTCTATCTCTCTGTGAATCAACTCTGAAGCTAATGCACTTCCACCAGGGGAATTCACTCGTAATACAATAGCTTTAACATTTTCATCCTCAGTGGCTTTTCGCAGTGATTCCGTAATAGTTTCATTTCCAATAATTCCAGGTTGTCCCATTCCGTACACGATTTCACCCTCAGCATAGATTACCGCAATTT
Organism: Capnocytophaga cynodegmi DSM 19736; assembly: GCF_000379185.1. GTDB lineage: Bacteria > Bacteroidota > Bacteroidia > Flavobacteriales > Flavobacteriaceae > Capnocytophaga > Capnocytophaga cynodegmi. The sequence goes on along the minus strand of NZ_KB900739.1, from coordinate 18,588 downwards.
TATCCTTTTGCTTTTTCAAAGTGGCCTTATTTACCACATTTTCAGCATATTCTTCAATATTGATAAAATTCACCTCATTAATTTGTGAAGACTCTGTTTTCTCACACAAAATCTGTTCAAATTCATCTTTGAAAATCACACCATCAATCAAATTATTATCCTTTGCCAATTTGGGAGTTCTTGCCTCCAAATTATTTGCTATTTCATTAAGTTTTTCAACTGAAATTTTTCTATCTTCCGAAATATCTTCCACAATAACATTCCACATTGAATTGAGTAACTCCGTAATTTGTAAGCGATTTTCTTCACTCATTTTATTATCAAGAAAAGGCTCTACGGCACTTTTGTATTTTCCGTGACGGATTACTTCCATCGTCACCCCTGTTTTTTCCTGAATATCTTTAAAAAACAACACTTCTGATGATAATCCTCTGAAATTCAAATACCCAAGTGGATTTAAAAAAATGCTATCAGCTACTGTTTGAAGATAATAATCAGTTTGTGGAATCTCCTCGTTGTAAGCCAAAACAAACTTTCCTGAGGTTTTGAAATCTTGTAAAGCTCTACGCAGCTCCTGTGCGAATACAAGTCCTCCCAAATTCCCAGTGCTTTTAATAGTTATTCCTTCTATTCTGTCATCTGTTTTAGCGTGTTCTATAGCTTGTAAAATAGAATTTAACCCGTTGAATTCTTCTATGGTGTAATCAATATCTTCAATATGAACTCGTTCTCCATAATCTTTCAAAGGTGTTTTAAAGTCCAACTCCAAAACAGAATTGCTTTCTACGATTACATTCGTATCGGTTGTTCCTAAGGAAGAAACCATCATTGAGATGAAAATCAAAAAGAATATAAAAAATATCCCAATGGATATAAAAAAACCTAAAATGGCTGCCAATACATTTTTTAGAAAATTCATAACTTCAAAATAAATTCTTATATCAATATTAATTTGTTGAAACTTAATAGTCGGCAAATATAGTATTTTTTATAATTTTTTACATTTTTCAACTTAGAAATAAAATTCTTTTACTTATAAAAAAGAAGGCTACCAAAAAGGCAGCCTTAACTTTCAATCTATTTTTGTATGATTATACTATAAAACGCTATTCAAATCTTTATTAACCTCTCTTACAGCGTTAGCACTCTCTTGAAATTTAGCCTTTTCAGCATCGTTCAATTTGATTTCAACGATTTTTTCAACTCCATTTCTGCCGATGATTACAGGAACTCCTAAGCAAATATCATTTTGCCCATATTCTCCTTCAAGAACTACTGAACAAGGGAACATTTTTTTCTGGTCACACGCAATTGCCTGAACTAAAGCTGAAACTGCAGCACCTGGAGCGTACCAAGCTGAAGTTCCTAACAATTTTGTTAAAGTAGCACCTCCTACTTTTGTTTCTTGAGCCACATTGGCTAATTTGTCTTCGCTCAAAAACTCTGAAACTGGCACTCCATTACGTGTTGCCAAACGTGTTAAAGGAAGCATTCCTGTATCACTATGAGCTGCAATTACCATTCCGTCTACATCTGAAAGTGGGCATTCCAAAGCCTCTGCCAAACGATATTTGAAACGAGCACTATCCAAAGCTCCTCCCATTCCAATAATGCAATTTTTCGGTAGATTGGTAGCTTTTCTTACCAAATACGTCATAGTATCCATCGGGTTACTTACCACAATCACAATCACATTTGGTGAATATTTAACCAATTGCTCTACTACCGACTTTACAATATTAGCGTTTGTACCGATAAGTTCTTCACGAGTCATACCTGGTTTTCGCGGAATTCCCGAAGTAATAACTGCAACATCACTTCCTGCTGTTTTTGAATAATCGTTTGTTGCTCCTACAATTCGTGTGTCAAACCCGTTAAGAGGAGCTGTTTGCATCAAATCCATTGCTTTACCTTCAGCAAAACCTTCTTTAATGTCTACTAAAACTACCTCTGAAGCAAAATTCTTAATTGCAATGTACTCAGCACAACTTGCTCCAACGGCTCCTGCACCTACTACTGTTACTTTCATATTTTATATATTTTTTATTATGTTATATTCTCTACACCTTACGAGCTTCAAAGGTACAATTTTTTGATAAACAAAACAACAGAAATTTAGTATTTTTTACGTCATCAATCAAAAGCAAATCTATTCCAATACCTTACGCATTGCATTGGCTTTTACCAAACATTCTTCGTATTCTTTTTGGGGAACAGATTGGGCAGTAATAGCACTCCCTACCGAAAAGGAAAGATACTTATTTTCAGAATTATACAAAATACTACGAATCACCACATTGAAATCAAAATCATTATTGGCAGTGAAATAACCTATGGCTCCGCTGTATGCACCACGCTTAGTAGATTCAAGATTTTCAATGATTTGCATTGCCGAAATTTTGGGAGCTCCCGTCATACTTCCCATCGGAAGGGTAGAACGAATTACATCAACAGAGTGTGTTCCTTCTTTTACTCTCGTTTCAATGGTAGAAATAAGTTGATGTACCTGTTTGAAAGTGTATGGTTTACATAATTCTGTAACTTTCACACTTGCTTTTTCGGCATAAAGTGATAAATCATTTCTGACCAAATCAACAATCATCACATTTTCAGAACGTTCCTTCGGATTTCGCTCTAAATCTGAGCAAAGTTTTCTATCTTCTTCCTGATTTTCAGAACGCCTTGCGGTTCCTTTAATAGGTTGAGAAATAACCATATTCCCATTTCGCTGTAAATAACGCTCAGGAGATGCTGATAACACATATTTTCCGTCGAATTTAAAAAAACTTGCAAAAGGTGGCTCCGAAATATGATTGAGCTTCTCATAAACAAAAAGTGGCTCAATATCAATATTTTGTATGTAGAACTCTTGACAGAAATTAGCCTCGTAAATATCACCTCGAGCTATATGTTTTTGCATTTTCCCAACCTGTTGTACATAATCTTCTTTTGAAATTCGTGCAGTAACCTGTTTTTTTTGTGAAAAATCCGTATCCTTATGGATTGATTCTTCAGAAAATATACAAATTTGCTCAAAATCACTATCAATTTCTTCAGAAACGTTTTCTAAATAACTAAAAATAAGGTAATCTTCCTGAAAAAAAACTATTTTTTGAGGCTGAAAAAAATATAATTCAGGAAATTTAAGTCCGTCAAAATTCTCAGATTGTAAATTCTCGACATCATTTTTTAAATCATAAGACAAATAGCCAAAAATATAGTCGTTTGTAGCATCAATAAAAGACTTCAAGGCCTCAAATGCTCCTTTGGTTTCGTATTTTTCCAAAATTTTATGAGGAAAAAATGCTAAAACGGCTTCAAACTGCCGATACTTGTCTGGATATTGATTGGAATCCAACCAAATCACATTAGTTTGTAAAGAATTTGCCCAAAATAAAGCCTTCTTTTTTATATTTTTTAAAGAATCTATCTGAAATTTCTTTTCAACACGCATTTTTTGAAAGTTTGATTTTTAAAATCTGCTTTTTTCAATATTTTTCAGCATATATGTATTAACTGCTATATATTGACAATGAAACTCTTAAATTGATTACGCAAAAGTACGTATTTTTTTTGATTCTTTACATTTATTTCTATATTTGCCCAATTTTCGACCTAAACTTTTTGATAAATAATGAAGAAATTAACTTTTTTCCTTTTATTTTTTGTGACCTTTACATCTTTTTCTCAAATAAAAGGCAAAGTTACTGATAAAGATAACCACCCCATTGCGTTTGTGAACATCTATCAGGAAAACGGAACTATTGGAACAACTACCAACGAAAAAGGCGATTACATATTAAATACACAAAACAAAAAATTGACCCTTGTTTTTCAGTCTTTAGGATACAAATTAGAAAGAAAACAAATTGATATCGACCACTTTCCATACGAGTTAAACATAACTCTTTTGGAAGAGAGCTTTCAACTTAGTGAAGTGATTGTCAGCAATAAAGAAAACCCAGCAAATGCTATAATTCGTAATGCAATAAAAAATCGAGCTAAAAACAGCCAAAAAACTGACCGATTTGAAGCCGATTTCTATTCCAAAGGTTTCTTTCGAATGAAAAACGTTCCTAAAAAGATTTTAGGTCAAGAAGTAGGAGATTTGGGAGGAAGTTTAGATTCTATCCGTTCGGGAATTGTATATCAGTCGGAAACTATTTCAAAAATAAAATTTGAAAAACCTAATAAAGTAAAAGAACACATCGTTGCCTCAAAAGTAGCAGGAAACAGTAACGGATTCAGTATCAATACTGCAGCCGAAGCTAATTTTGATTTTTACGACGAATACCTCAATTTTGAAGCCAAAATAATATCACCTATTGCCGATGCTGCGTTTGCTTACTACAAATTTCAATTAGAAAGTACTTTTTATGATGATAAAAATCGATTAATCAATAAAGTAAAATTAATCCCCAAACGTGATAAAGAGCCTGTTTTTGAAGGCTATATCTATATTGTAGAAGATTCTTGGGCAATTTATGGTGTAGAGGTTATTCTTAAAGGCTATCGTATGCAAAATCCTGCAATTAAAGAGCTTCGTTTGGTTCAGAATTTCAGTTATAGTGAAAAAGAAAGAATTTGGCATAAAAATCTGCAAACCATTGATTTGAAAGCTAAGATACTTATGATTGAACTGGAAGGGATTTTCTCTTATGTTTACAGCAATTACCTTTTTAAGGAAACTTTTGATAAAAAAGAATTTAGAGGAGAAATTCGGAGCTTTTCTGACAATGCCAATAAAAAAGATAGCCTGTTTTGGCAGAAATATCGCCAAATTCCACTCACTGAGGAAGAAACGAAAAATTACATCAAAAAAGATAGTATTGAGTTGGTACGTTCGTCTGAAAAATATATCGATTCAGTGGAAAGTAAACAAAACAAATTCGGATTTTGGGATATTTTCTCAGGATATAGTTACAGAAAAAAATCAAAAGGTATTTCCTTATCTTACAATGGATTGATAGATCCAATGAGCATTGGGTTCAACACTGTACAAGGATTGTTTTTAGGCTCTGGTTTTTCACTCCGTAAATCCAATAGAGAAACCTTTGCTGCAACAAATATTTACACTGATTTGGAATATAGTTTTGCTGAAAATCGACTTCGTATCACAGGTGAAATTAACAGAAGATTCAATCGTATCAATAATGCAACACTTCAAATTTGGGGAGGTGTACGAGCCAGACAATTCAACCGCCAAAATCCTATTTCAGGAGCTGTTAACCAAATTACTTCTTTGTATTTCAAAGATAATTATATGAAAGTATACAACGATGAGTTTTTCGGTATTTCGTACGGACAAGATATTTCGAAAGACATAAATCTTTCTGGAAGTTTTTCTTTCAGTCAGCGTAAACCATTGTTTAACAATACGGATTACACTTGGTCAAGGAAAAGCAAACCCTATACCTCTAATAACCCATTATTGCCCTATGATTATAAACAAAGCTTTGAGAAACATTATGTTACTAAATTTTCTGTAAATGCTGATTTTTATATCAATAGAACTTACACCTCCTTACCAAAACGTCGCATTTATAATTACGATAATCCCTATCCTTCATTTCATCTGAACTTTACCAATGCATTCAGTGCCAGTGAAAAATCCTCGCAATATCAGCATTTGGAAGGACGAATGAAATACACACCTTCTTTTGACAATAAGGGAAATCTTTACATTAATATGCGGAGTGGTGCATTTTTTAATGCTAAAGACATTAGCTTCATTGATTATAAACATTTTAATGGAAATCTGACATACATACAGCTAGAAGAAGACCCTAACAACTCTTTCTATTTACTTCCCTATTATTCACATTCCACGAATAAAAATTATATAGAAACACACATACGACATCGTTTTAATGGCTACATTTCAAACAAAATCCCTCTTTTTAATAAGTTACAATGGCATTTTACTGCTGGATTTCATCAAATTAATAGTCAAGGGTCAAAACCTTACCAAGAATTTACTCTCGGGTTGGAAAATATAGGATGGGGAATGGTTCGTTTCCTTCGTGTAGAATATGTTCGAGCTTATCAGGGTAATTTTCTTAGCGATGGGTTTATGTTCGGACTGACGTTTTAAATTGAAATTTATTTTATTACTTTTGCGACGTTTTCATAACTTTATCAATGAATTTAAAATATATTCTCTTGTTTTCAAGCATTTTATCTTTTTTTCAATCACTTTTCGGACAGAATAAACCTCTTTCTGATATTGAAGTTTTTAGAAAAAATCCTTCCGAAGTAACTTCTTTTGAAGAAGCTCGAGAGTCTGCAGAGAAAATCATACATTTCCTGTTACAAGAAAAACGAATTCCAGGAGTTTCTGTAACTATCACTAAGCAAAATCACGTGATTTGGCAAAAAGGATATGGATATGCGGATATTGAGAAGAAAAAAAGCATCGAACCACAGAAAACATTATTTCGAGTAGCGAGTGTCTCCAAACCCTTGTCCGCGGTGGTTCTTGCTCGTTTGCAAGATAAAAAAGAATTCGACTGGAATTTATCACTTTACGAATATGTTCCTGATTTCCCCAAAAAACCTTTTGACTTCACTATCAAACAATTAGGAGGACATATTGCAGGAATCCGCAGTTACAAAGGGAATGAAATGGTTAATAACAAACCTCTCTCCATTGAAGAAGGAATTGATTTCTTTAAAAATGACATTTTGGAATTTGCTCCTGGTACAAAATATCTGTACAGCAGTTTCAACTGGAATTTAATTTCTTTAGCGATGGAACGCTGTTTGAACAAAAAATTTGAAGATATTGCCTCAGAAGAGGTTCTTAAACCTTTGAATATGAACAATACTTTCCCCGACAAGGGTAAGATAATTAAAAATGAGGCTATTCCTTATTCAGGTTCCAAAAAAGAATTTAAACCTACTGCTATGGTTCACAATTATTATAAACTTGCTGGTGGAGGATTCTTATCGACTTCTGAAGACATTGCCAAATTAGGAAATGTTGTTATTTGCCACGACTTTCTCTCACAAGAAACTGAAAGTGAAATGTTAACGTCTTTATGTATCGATGACGATAACGAAACGGGATATAGCATTGGATGGCAGTCAAGTAAAGACTGGAATGGACGTCCTTATTATGGACACATCGGAAATGGCGTTGGAGGATATGCTTGGTTTTACGTTTATCCGCAGGAACAAGTAGTTGTTACAATGCTTTTTAACGTAACTAATCCTCAGATTGACATTTACTTACAACGAATAACTGACTTCATCTTAGAAGGAGCAGAATATTTAGATTTTGGGTATTAAAAAAGAGACTTTCAAAAGTCTCTTTTTATTTTCTATTTTATTTTCTGTAACCAATTCCGCATATCTACTTCTTTAGAAATAACACTTCTTAGCTCTGATATTGGAATACGAACTTGCTCCATCGTATCGCGATGACGCAACGTAACCGTCTGGTCTTCTTTTGTTTGGTGGTCAACGGTAATACAGAAAGGCGTTCCAGCCGCATCTTGCCTACGATAACGACGCCCAACAGCATCTTTCTCATCGTAAGAAACACTAAAATCGAATTTTAGTTCATCTATAATTTCACGAGCAATTTCTGGTAGTCCATCTTTTTTAAGTAACGGAAGTACAGCTACTTTGGTAGGAGCCAATACAAAAGGAAGACGAAGTACAGTACGTGTGTCGCCACCTTCCAAGGTTTCTTCTTGTAAAGAATTTGAAAACACCGCCAAGAACATTCTGTCTAGTCCGATGGAGGTTTCCAACACATACGGAACGTAACTTTTATTTTCTTCAGGGTCAAAATATTGTAATTTTTTCCCTGAATATTTTTCGTGGTTTCCTAAATCGAAATCAGTACGGGAGTGGATTCCTTCTAACTCCTTGAAACCAAATGGAAAACGGAATTCAATATCACAAGCTGCATCGGCATAATGTGCTAATTTTTCGTGGTCGTGGAAACGATAATTTTCGCTGCCCATTCCTAATGACAAATGCCATTTGAGTCGAGCTTCTTTCCAATGTTCGTACCATTCTTTTTGAGTTCCTGGTTTGATGAAAAACTGCATTTCCATTTGTTCAAACTCACGCATACGGAAAATAAACTGACGTGCAACTATCTCATTACGAAAAGCTTTTCCAGTTTGAGCAATTCCAAACGGAATTTTCATACGCCCTGTTTTTTGTACGTTCAAGAAATTAACAAAAATCCCTTGTGCTGTTTCAGGGCGAAGGTACAAGTCCATTGCAGTATCGGCAGTTGCCCCCAGTTTTGTTCCGAACATCAAGTTGAATTGCTTTACGTCTGTCCAATTTTTTGAACCCGATTCAGGACAAGCAATTTCCAGTTCTTCAATTAAGGCTTTTACATCTGCTAAATCTTCATTTTCAAGCGATTTTGCCAAACGTTTCAAAATAGCATCAGCTTGGTTTTTATATTCAACTACACGAGCATTGGTTGTGATAAACTGCTCTTTATCAAAGGCTTCTCCAAAACGTTTTTCGGCTTTCGCTACCTCTTTTTCAATTTTGGCTTCAATTTTGGCAACATAATCTTCTACCAAAACATCCGCTCGGTATCTCTTTTTAGAATCTTTATTATCGATTAAAGGGTCATTGAATGCATCTACGTGTCCTGACGCTTTCCACGTGGTGGGGTGCATAAAGATGGCAGCATCAATTCCTACAATGTTTTCGTTCATTTGCACCATTGCTTTCCACCAATACTCACGGATATTTTTTTTCAGCTCAACACCATTTTGCCCATAATCATAAACGGCACTTAGCCCATCATAAATTTCACTTGATTGGAATATATATCCGTATTCTTTTGCGTGAGAAATCACTTTTTTAAAAAAATCCTCTTGATTTATCATAGTTTTAACAACAAAATTACTCAATTAATCATCTAATTTTCAAATATATATCAGATTATTTTTAGCAATCACACTGATTATAACGGCAAAGGTAACGAAATATCTCAAAAAATATCTACCTTTGGCTGAAAATAAATCATTTACTATGATTTTTTCAGATTTACTTTCCGTAATATTGCCAGACTATTGCATAGGATGTGGCTGTATATTGAATCGTAAAGAATCTTTTTTATGCATTTCTTGCAGAGGAAAACTTATTGAAACACAAATGCATTTACAAAAAGAGAATCGAATAACGAAACGCCTTTACGGTCAGTGTGATTTGTTTTGTGCTACTTCACTTTTCTATTTTCACAAGGATAGCGTTGTACAGAATTTAATCCATCAATTAAAATACAAAGGTAAAGAAGAAATTGGCACTTGGTTAGGAAATTGGCTCGGCGAAAAAATAAAAAACATACCAGATTTCCAAAAAGCCAATGTTGTTGTTCCTGTCCCTCTACATAAAAGCAAGTTAAGTAAACGTGGATACAATCAAGTAGCTCTCTTTGGAAAAACTTTGGCTCGAATTTTGCAGGTGGAATATGTTGATGATGTACTTATAAAGATTAAAACAAATACCTCACAAACTAAGAAAGATTTATGGTCTCGTTTTAATGATAGTAAAGATATTTTTGCTATACAAAATACACAAAAACTGGAAGGAAAAAACATCTTACTTGTAGATGATTTAATTACCACAGGAGCAACCATTGAAAGTTGTTATAATCAATTAGTTAAAATAAAAAATGTAAAAATTGGCTTAGCAACAATGGCTTATTCTTTATTACACAATTAAACCTTTTAGTAAAAATAAAATCTAAGTAAAAAGATAATAGGTAATTTTGATATTAATTTAATTTTAAAAAAGATGAAGAACACTTTAAAAATGATGGCAGTTGCCTTTTTGATGTTTGCTTTCAATGCAAATGCTCAAGTGATAAGTTTCAATCAAGAAGTACAAATTGTACAGGAAAAAGACGGGATAAAACAAGAAAAGGAGAAAAAATCTTGCTGCAAAAATAAGGAAGGTAAAAAAGAATGTAGCAAAGACGAAAAATCTTGCTCGAAAGAAAGTAAAAAATCTTGTTGTAAGAAAAATAAAAAAGAGAAAAAATAACTTTTCCATTTATTTTTTAAATTTAATGAAGGAATCTCGGCTACTTGCTGAGATTCTTTTTTGCATTAACATCTAATATTTTTTGGATAAAAATCCAACTAAATTTATATAATTTTCATTATCAAAAAGTTACTTATTTTTCAAAGTATATAAGGCAACGATTTAGTAGTAGAACTAATTTCATTGATTTTACTTGTTTTGCTTTGTAAATCAATGTTGTAAAGGTATGAACTATTTAAAAATAGGCAAAATTTTTCTACCTCTTTCAAAAGGTTAGGAAGTAAGGCTATCTCAAATACAATTAAACCAAAATGTAACTATGGAAATAAAAGATCACGCCCCTAAATTATTTTGAATAAGTAAAAAATATATGTACAATCATCTCTTATTTTAATGAAATTACTTTGTTCTTAATCGTTAGTTCTTTAGATTCACTCATATTTACGCTTTTGTTTATACAAAGTTCTCCACTTCCGTTTTTCTAGCTCTCGCTTCAAAAGTATCGTAGCGATGACCCTACTGATGGGCGTGTTGTCATTTTCTTACAAGGCTATTTTGAGTTTTTCTTCCGAGACATCTACCCGATAAAGTATGCTAATGAGCTTGTTGAAATCCGTCTGAATCAAAAAATCTACATACGCAACTAAAACCTCAAATTGTTCTCCAAAAGAAATGTTTTTTTCAATACTTACTTCTTTATCTAATTGAGAATAAACTTCTCGAATTGTAAGTTTCTTTTCTTCCAAAGAAATTATAGAATCGTTATTTAATTGGTTTTCCATTTTTTATATTGAAAATAAACTTAACTTATCAACTTCCACACGCTAGGCATTCCTCTGGGTTGTCTAGTGAGCAAGCTGCTTGTGATTGTCCTGAAAGCATCTGCGTATCTACGGTAAATTTGATGGCATCTACGGCGGCTTTGGTACGGAGGTAGTACATACCCGTTTTCAGTCCGCTTTTCCACGCGTGGAAGTGCATTGAGGTGAGCTTTGCAAAATTCGGCTCTGCCATAAAGAGGTTGAGCGACTGCGACTGACAAATAAAAGCCCCGCGGTCTGCCTCCATATCAATAATGGTTTTTTGCTTGATTTCCCAAACGGTTTTGTACAATTCTTTCAGCTCGGTGGGGATTTCAGGAATGTTTTGCACCGAGCCATTTTCGGCGATGAGCTTGTTTTTCATCGTGGGGTTCCACAAGCCCAATTCGATGAGGTCTTTGAGTAAGAATTTATTGACCACCACAAATTCACCCGAAAGCACACGGCGGTTATAAATATTACTGGTGTAAGGCTCAAAGCACTCATTGTTGCCCAAAATCTGCGAAGTAGAGGCGGTGGGCATCGGTGCTAAAAGGAGCGAATTGCGTATGCCGTGGGTCATCACTTCGTTGCGAAGTTTTTCCCAATCCCAGCGGTCAGAAGGGGCTACTTGCCATAAATCAAACTGAAATTTTCCTTCCGAAAGAGGCGAACCCGCAAACGAACTGTACGCTCCTTGCTCCTTTGCCAATTCCATCGAGGCTTCCATCGAAGCAAAATAAATGGTCTCAAAAATATCCTTATTGAGCTTTCGTGCTTCTGGGCTTTCAAAGGGCAAACGAAGAAGTAAAAACACATCTGCCAATCCTTGCACACCTAAACCTATCGGACGGTGGCGGTCATTAGAAGTTTTGGTTTCGGGAATGGGATAATAATTTCCGTCAATGATTTTGTTGAGATTTCGCGTAACGATTTTGGTTACTTCATAGAGTTTTTGAAAATCAAAGCCCTTGTCCGAAACATAGCGAGGCAAAGCCAAGGAAGCCAAATTGCACACCGCCACCTCATCAGCATTGGTGTATTCCATTATTTCGGTGCAGAGGTTGGAGCTTCGTATCGTACCAATGTTCTTTTGGTTTGATTTTTCATTCACGGCATCTTTGTAGCACATATAAGGTGTACCGGTTTCGATTTGAGCTTCGAGAATGGCTGTCCAAAGTTCGCGTGCTTTGATTTGCTTGCGAAATTTTCCTTCGTTTTCGTAAGTAGTATAAAGTTCGTTGAATTTTTCGCCATACACATCGTACAGCCCTTGGGCTTCGTTGGGGTCAAAGAGTGACCACATTTGGTCGGCTTCTACGCGTTGCATAAAGAGGTCGGGAATCCAAAGGGCAGGAAATAAATCCCTTGCACGCATTTCCTCCTTACCGTGATTTTTACGAATATCAATAAAATCAAAAATATCCGAGTGCCACGGCTCTATATAAACGGCAATGGCACCTTTGCGTTTGCCTCCACCTTGATCTACATAACGAGCCGTATCATTGAACACGCGAAGCATCGGAATAATGCCGTTGGAAATTCCGCCTGTACCTTTGATATAGCTCCCCGTGGAACGAATGTTATGAATGCTCACACCAATACCACCCGCCGATTGCGAAATCAAAGCACAGCGTTTGAGGGTGTCGAAAATCCCTGCGATACTGTCTTCGGTCATACTGAGTAGGAAGCACGACGACATTTGCGGTTTGGGCGTACCCGCATTGAAGAGCGTTGGCGTGGCGTGGATAAACCATTTTTCGCTCATCAGGTTGTAAGTTTCGATGGCCGCCTGAATATCCTCTTTGTGAATACCCAAGGCTACACGCATAAAGAGGTGTTGTGGGCGTTCGGTTACCTTTCCGTTGGTGCGAATGAGGTAGGAACGCTCCAAGGTTTTGAATCCGAAGTAATCAAAATTGTAATCACGGTCGTAGATGACACTGCTGTCGAGTTCATCGGCGTTTTTACGAATGATTTTATAAATTTCTTCGGAGATGAGAGGTGCGTGGGTTTGGGTTATGGGGTCGGTGTATTCGTAGAGCAATTGAGCGGTTTTTGAAAACGATTTGAGAGTGTTTTTGTGCAAATTGCTCACGGCGATGCGTGCCGCCAAGACCGAAAAATCAGGGTGAATGGTAGTTTGTGCGGCGGCGGTTTCTGCCGCAAGGTTGTCCAGTTCGGTAGTGGTAACATTGTCGTAAATCCCTTGAATGACTTTTTTAGCAATTTCAATTACATCTTTTTCCGAAATCGATAAGCCGTAGATAAGTTTATGAATACGAGCCGTAATTTTATCAAAATGAACGGCTTCTTTTTTTCCGTTTCTCTTTATTACAAACATTTCTTTTTTTATTTGAATTTCATAGCATAAGCAGGAACTAGATTTCCTTTCAATAGTTTTTGGAGTTTGGATTGCATCAGTTTTTTCGCCAAGGGTTTCACTCGGTCAATGTAGAGAATGCCTTCCAAGTGGTCGTATTCGTGGAGAATCACGCGTGCGGTCATTCCGCTAAAAGTTTGGGTGATGGTTTCAAATTGTTCGTTTTGATAGCTCAATTCCACCGACCACGAACGGGCTACTTTTCCTGATAAAAAGGGCAAACTCAAACAGCCTTCTGCTTCTTCCCATTGTTCTTCGGAAAGATTTTTTATTTGCGGATTGATAAACACCCGCCGAATACCTGTATCGTTGGGTTCAAAAAGTTCGGCTCGTTCGTCCTCGTTCATCACATCGTAAAGCACCTTTGAATCGGCAACGAACAACCGCAAAGATTTACCCACTTGTGGTGCTGCCAATCCACAGCCATTGGCTTTTTCCATCGTTTCCCACATATTGTCGATGAGTTTGTTCAAATTGGGAAAATCGGGTGTTACAGCTTCTGCCTTAGTCTTCAGCACATTGTTTCCGTAAGCAAAAATGGGGAGTTTCATTTTTTAATGGTTAATGATTAATTGTTAATTAACAATTACTTAAAAATCTTCATCCAGTGAAAAAGCGTTTTGTTCGCTACTGCTTTGTGCTACGCCTGTTTTTTGATATTCACCCACACGCCGTTCAAAGAAATTGGTTTTTCCTTGCAAAGAAATAAGTTCCATAAAATCAAACGGATTGGTGGCGTTCCATACTTTATTACAGCCCAAGGCAACGAGCAATCTATCGGCAACAAACTCAATGTATTGGCACATCAGTTCGGCATTCATCCCAATGAGTTTCACAGGGAGTGCATCGGTAACAAATTCTTTTTCGATGGTAACGGCATCTACGATAATTTCTCTTACGGTTTCTTCCGAAAGTTTGTTTTGTAGGTGATTGGCATAGAGTAAGCAAGCAAAATCGCAGTGCAAACCTTCGTCCCTACTGATGAGTTCGTTAGAGAAGGTAAGCCCGGGCATCAGTCCGCGTTTTTTGAGCCAGAAAATAGAGCAAAAACTTCCTGAAAAGAAGATACCTTCCACGGCAGCAAAGGCGATGAGTCGCTCGGCAAAACTTCCTTTGGTAATCCATCGCAACGCCCATTTTGCTTTTTTGGTAACGCACGGAATGGTTTCGATGGCACGAAGCAAATAGTCTTTTTCGGTAGGGTCTTTTACATAAGTATCGATGAGGAGCGAGTACATTTCGGAATGGATGTTTTCAATCATAATTTGAAATCCGTAGAAACATCGTGCCTCAGGATATTGCACTTCTTGGAGGAAGTTGATGGCAAGGTTTTCATTGACGATGCCATCGCTGGCGGCAAAAAACGCCAACACCCGCGAGATGAAAAATCGTTCGTTATCATTGAGTTTGTTTTGCCAATCGTGGAGATCGGGGGATAAATCTACTTCTTCTGCCGTCCAGAAACTGGCTTCGGCGTTTTTGTAGAATTGCCAAATATCATTGTGCTGTATAGGAAAAATGACAAAGCGGTCTTTGTTTTCTATTAAAAGAGGTTCGGTAATCATTTTTTAGCTTCTTTTAATTTTACAGATGCTTGTATATCAATATTTTCCCATACCTTACTTATTCTATCAGCACCTTTATGCAAATCGAAACAAACTGAGTTAAGCACTTCTAAGGCTTTCAAAGCTTCAAATTCTTTTAAATCGATGGAAGATTTGACCTTCAATAAATTATCTTTGAATTGAATTTCTGCTGGAATATTATTTACACTAATTCCATTCATTCTTAGCTTTATAGCCCATTGATGATTTTCAAAAATGAATTTTCCCGATATTTTTCCTGCTTCATTCATCAATCCGAAGAAAAAATTAAAAATTTTTTCATCTCTGGAAGGGTCTCCTGTTGACAACTTTAAGGCATTAATAGAAAACTCGGCATTGTTTAAAAAATTTTCAACGGATTTTCCCTCAGAAAGATTAATTAAATCCACCGATTCAAAAGTTCCTTTTACAGGTAATTTGTCGGTAGTTTTATATGCTGTCCATTCTACTTTTACTGAATTTTCAACGGGTTCAAAAGATGATTTTTCATTTTTACAAGAGTACAACAATGTACTTCCTATACCTAATAATACGATAAATAAATTTTTGATTTTCATTAGCATTTACTTTTTACAAATTCATATATTAATCTTACGGGAACGGCGGTTGCTCCGCTTTGTTTATAGCCTTTTTTGTCTTTGAGAAAAGCTGCTCCTGCAATGTCGAGATGCACCCAAGGGTAATCGGTAAAATGTTCCAAAAATTTAGCTGCTGTACTGACTCCGCCGATTGTTCCACCAATGTTTTTAAGATCGGCAATATCAGATTTTATGAGTTCGCCGTATTCTTTCCAAAGAGGGAGCTGTACAATGCGTTCATAAACCTCTTCGCCAATGGATTTTAGAGCATCGATACTTTCTTGGTGGTTGGAAAGTCCTGCAATACCAAAACTGCCCGTGATTGCCGCCGAAGCTCCTGTGAGCGTAGCCACATCAATCACCAATTCGGGGTTGAATTTTTTCGCATAGCACAGTGCATCGGCGAGTACAAGCCGTCCTTCGGCATCGGTATTTTGCACTTCTACCGTTGTGCCGTCCATTATGGTAATCACATCATCTACCACTAAGGCATTGGAACTGATTTTATTATCCGTAGCGGGTACAATACCGATGGCATAATAAGGTAATTGATTCCCTGCAATGGCACACATTGCTCCTAGAACGGCTGCACCACCTGCCATATCGCATTTCATTGTACTCATTACGCCACCCACTTTGAGTGAGTAACCGCCCGTATCGAACATTACGCCCTTGCCTACCAAAACTAATGGCTGACTATTTACTGCATTTTTCGGTTTGTAGTGCATAATATTAAAAGTGGGTGGTGTTTCCGAACCTTTATTTACCCCAAGCAAACCGCCCATTTTCAGGGTTTCGATTTGTTTTTTATGAAGAATTTCCGTTTCAAAACCGAATTTTTCACCTGCTTCTTGTGTCCATTCTGAAAATTTGAGTGCGTCCATATAATTAGCAGGTTCATTCACTGCGTTTTTGGTGAGGGAAATGGCTTCGAGAAGTATATTAAGTTCCTTGTATTGCTGTTCTGAAACTGCGGTTTCTGAAATAAATAGCGTGATTTTACTATCTTTTTTCTTGGATAAATATTTGTCAAAATGATAACTGCTAAGCAACATACCTTCCAAGAGAGCGTATGTTTCTTTTTCGGAAAACATTTCTATATTTTCGAATACCACTTCTGTAGAGGGAGAGGCAGCGGAAGGCTGTAATGAGCCTATAACATTCGCACCTATTTGTCTTAAATCTTCTAAGTCATCTTTAGAAACGGCTACCAGCAGACTTTTTTCTTCTTGCCAAAGACACCAATGTTTATTCTCTTTTTTGTCGAATGATTGACGAATTTCTGATTTTAAATTTTCTTGAATATCAATCTTCTGTAAATCTTTTTCGTTACGAATAAATCGGATTATTGTGCCTTTTTTAGATGGTGAATTGTGGGTATATCGTTTGAGTTCTGTATAAAGGTGATTATCGGTCATTTTATTGGTTTTTTAATTGTTGAGAGAGTGTTTGTTCTCCTGCCTTCCATCCACAAGCAGTTAATTCTTCCGTTTGGAGAGCATCTAATACACGAAGTACTTCCTCTACATTTCTTCCTACATTCATAGGATAAACGCTCACCCATTGTATAATTCCTTGTGGGTCAATGATAAAAGTAGCTCGATAAGCAACTTTTTCTTCGTAGTTTAAAATTCCCATTTCTTCGGATAAAGATTTGGAAGTATCAGCAAGCATTGGGATAGAAAGGTCTGCTAATTGGGGATGATTTTGTCTCCACCCTAAATGTACATATTCAGTATCAGTTGAAGCACCAATTAGCAAGGCATTTCTCTCTGCGAATTTTTCGTTGTTTTTATTGAACTCTACAATTTCTGTTGGGCAGACAAAAGTAAAATCTTTGGGCCACCAAAAAAGCACCATCCACTTTCCTTGTTCCGTTGCATAGTTATTTGTAATTTCAGAAATTTCTATGCCTTGTTTTGTAGAAATAACGGCTTTTTTAGTAAATTCAGGTAATTTGTCCCCAATACTTAGTATTCCTTTTTGAATGAGTTGTAATTGTTCTCTCTGAATCAGTTTTTTAATTGAATTGCACATAATCAAATGTTTTTATATTTTGTAAATTATTTTTTGTTGTTTGATTTTTTAAATAAGTCAAGAAAGCATCTATTTTTGATGTTCTAACATTACTTTTTTGAGTAAAACTAAGGTAATTGAGAATAGATTTTCTTAATTCTTTTTCAATGATTTCCTTTTGATAATCCTTCTGATAGAAATGCAAAAGAAAATATAT
The DNA here is from genome assembly GCF_000379185.1 of Capnocytophaga cynodegmi DSM 19736. Classification (GTDB taxonomy): domain Bacteria; phylum Bacteroidota; class Bacteroidia; order Flavobacteriales; family Flavobacteriaceae; genus Capnocytophaga; species Capnocytophaga cynodegmi. The sequence continues at coordinate 964 of NZ_KB900739.1, read as the reverse complement.
TGCTTTTTGCAATATCTCTTCGGCTCTGTTCAAATCCTTAACTTCTTGATAACAATTTGCCAAATTGTAACACGAAATGGTATATACTTGTATGAAAGGCACTTTTAATCGCACACAATCCGGCAAATTGCTATTCAGTACTTCTGCTCTATATAAGGCGTTTAGGTAGCCGTCTAAAGCAAGTTCGTAATTTCCTTCATCGAAAAATTTATTAGCTTCTTCTGTCAAAAATTTCCAATAATTTTCGATATGATTTACACAAGTATCACTCATATTATTTTAGGTTTTGGTTAGCAAAATTCCAATTGACCAATTCCCAGAAACCTTCCACGAATTTGGGTCTTGCATTTCGGTAATCAATATAGTAAGCGTGTTCCCATACATCAAGGGTGAGAATAGGCGTTTTGTTTTCGGTTAGAGGAGTAAAAGCATCTTTCATTGGGAGAATTTCCAGTTTTCCTTCCTGATTTTGAGCCAGCCAAGCCCAACCAGCACCGAATAATTTTACGGCAGTGGTAGAGAATTGTTCTTTAAAATTTTCAAAGCTTCCGAAATCGCGGTGGATGAGTTCGGCTATTTTTCCCGTAGGATTTTTTCCGCCATCAGACGACAGGCAATTCCAAAAAAAGGAATGATTCCAATGTTGAGCCGCATTGTTGAAAATAGCTACATTGTTTTCGGCGTGGCTTTTTCGGATGATGTCCACGATGTCCTTTTCTACCCATTCGGTATCTTTTACCAATCCAGCAAGGTTGTTTACATAGGCAGCGTGATGCTTCCCGTAGTGATAGTCAAAAGTTTCTTCGGTAATAATCGGATTTAAAGCGTTTTTATCGTATGGAAGCTCTGGAAGTGTGTGATTAATTTTCATTTTACTTACAATTAAATTAGTTAGTTTATTGGTTTTTAGTTTTTTAATATTATTAGTTTTTTATTATATTTAGATTAGCAAAAATAATAATTT
>NZ_KB900738.1 GCF_000379185.1 Capnocytophaga cynodegmi DSM 19736 | reverse complement strand
AAATTCCGCACCCTTTGAAGATAACCACGCAGGAAATTCCGCACCCTTTGAAGATAACCACGCAGGAAATTCCGCACCCTTTGAAGATAACCACGTAGGAAATTCCGCACCCTTTGAAGATAAAATGAAAAATAAGCACATTTGGATATGCTTATTTTTTCGTTTTTGTAATATTATTGATGTAAACTTGATTTAAAGTGTTTTGTCTTTACATATACAAATAAATAAAGACCAAAACAGTGTAGTCCCTATTTTAGTCCCTTTATTTTTTTAATTGATTGAATTTTAGTTTGTTATTTTAGTGAAAGTGGAGAAGATGGGGCTCGAACCCACGACCTCTTGCATGCCATGCAAGCGCTCTAGCCAACTGAGCTACATCCCCAATGAGGCACAAAGGTATGATAAAAATTTAAATTAAATCACTTTTTGCAAATAAAATTAGAAAAATGTTGATGTGTAACTTTGGTTGCTGTCAAACTTAAATATGTGATTTATTTTTGCCCCGTAAAACATCAAAAAGTATGGAAGCAGAGATTATAGGGTATGTTTTAGCTATTTTGATAGGAATCTCTCTGGGATTGGTAGGTAGTGGGGGGTCTATTCTTACTCTGCCTATTTTAGTATATTTGATGGGTGTAGAGCCTGTTTTAGCCACAGCATATTCGTTGTTTATTGTTGGAGTTACGTCTTTTGTAGGAGGAATTAAAAATGCTTTTTTGGGAAGGATTGATTTTAGAAGTGTGATAATTTTTGGATTACCTTCTGTTTTAGCGGTTTATTTCAGTAGAGCTTTTTTATTACCTCTAATACCTGATGTTCTTTTCAGAATAGATTCATTAGTTTTTACCAAATCAATGGGTTTGATGGTTCTTTTTGCAATCGTGATGATTTTAGCATCAGTTTCAATGCTTGGTCCAAAAAAGAAATACCAAGAAAATGAAGATGCTGAAATTCGTTATAATTATCCTATGATTTTGTTAGAAGGTATAGTTGTTGGAGTGCTTACGGGACTTGTTGGAGCTGGTGGAGGATTCTTGGTAATTCCTGCTTTGGTACTCCTTGCTAAAATGCCCATTAAACTTGCCATAGGAACGTCTCTGTTTATCATTGCAATAAAGTCGATATTAGGCTTTATAGGTGATTTACAAAATTATTCCGAAATTATTGATTGGAAATTACTTCTAATTTTTTCATTTCTTTCTGTTTTGGGGATTTTTGTAGGAGTGTTTCTTTCCAGAAAAATTGATGGTACTCGTCTAAAATCTATTTTTGGATGGTTTGTATTAGTTATGGGGGTGTATATTTTTATAAAAGAATTATTTCTATAGAGAATATTCAATGTAAATACAATTCAGAAGAATGTTAATAGATATTAATAAAAAAAATATGGTAAAGAAAGTTATTTGCACAATTCTAAGTTTGCTAGGATTATGCACACTTCAAGCGCAGAATAATAATATAAAATCAAATACTATGAAGGTAGAACAAATTTATACGGGCTGTTTAGCTCAAGGAGCTTATTACATTGAAAGTGATGGAGAAGCGGTTGTGATTGATCCACTTCGTGAGGTAAAATCTTACATTGAAAAAGCAGAAAAGGACAAAGCAAAAATAAAATACGTACTGGAGACGCATTTTCACGCAGATTTTGTAAGTGGGCATATTGATTTGGCAGAAAAAACGGGAGCTACTATCGTTTTTGGACCTACGGCGAAGCCTCATTTTAAGGCTCACGTAGCAGAAGATGGCGAGATTTTGAAAGTAGGGAGAGTTCGCATTAAAGTAATTCACACGCCAGGGCACACAATGGAAAGCACTTGTTATTTACTTATTGATGAGAAAGGAAAAGAAGTTGCTCTATTCACTGGAGATACCCTTTTTATAGGTGATGTGGGACGTCCTGACTTGGCTCAGAAGGTAGTAGCAGATTTAACTCAAGAGAAATTGGCTGGGCATCTGTACGAATCTCTTCAAAATAAGATAATTCCTCTTTCCGATGATATCATCATCTACCCAGCACACGGTTCAGGTTCGGCTTGTGGCAAGAACATTAGCAAAGAAACAAGTGATACACTTGGAAATCAAAAGAAAACGAATTATGCCCTTCAGCCAATGACAAAGGAGGAGTTTATCGTAAAGGTATTACACGGATTGATGCCTCCTCCTGAGTATTTCCCTGAAAATGTGTTGATGAATATAAAAGGATATGAGAGCATTGACCAGGTGTTGAAGAAGGGACTCAGGGCACTGTCTCCCAACGAATTTGAAAAGGAAGCGAATTTCACAGGAGCTTTGGTCTTGGATACACGTGCTCCTCAAGTATTTGCCAAAGAACACATTCCTAATGCGATAAATATTGGTATTGATGGTAGTTTTGCTCCGTGGGTGGGAGCATTAATTCCAGATATCAAGCAAGAAATTCTTATCGTGGCAGAGCAAGGAAGAGAAGAAGAGGTGGTAACCCGATTGGCACGTGTAGGTTATGATAATAGCATTGGTTTTCTTGAAGGAGGATTTGAATCGTGGAAACAAGCAGGAAAAGAGATAAATCGCATAGAGTCAATTACACCCAAAGAGTTAGTACAAAGAATAAAGGACAATCCCGATGTACAAATTTTGGATGTACGTAAGCCCAACGAACATATTTCTGAACACGTAATAGGTGCAAAGAATACACCACTTGATTATATCAACAACTACATTTCTGAAATAGATAAAGACAGGACATATTTTGTGCATTGTGCAAGTGGTTATAGGTCTATGGTGTTTATTTCTATCCTTAAAGCAAGAGGATACGACAATTTGATTGACATACAAGGAGGATTTAAAAGTATAAAAGCTTCAGAAGAGTTGAAAATTAGTCCTTTTGTTTGTCCAACAACTTTATAAATCGTTTTTTAGTAAGGCTTTACTAAGGCAAGAAACAATCAACGAAATGAAATTATGAGATAAAGCCTGTATAGTTTAGACAAATATTCATAAATCGTGAAAATCCCTAAGGAAAAGAAATTTTCTCTTGGGGGTTTTTCATTAAGGGGGTTATTCGTTTCAGTAATGAGTTTTAATTGATAAATCTAAAAAAATAAACCAAAGCACGATAATCTGTAAAAATATTACTACTTTTGAAAAAAAATGAAATTATGACAACAGACAGACAAAACGGCTCTTTATATGCTAAAATTGAAAATAAAGTTGCCACCATTGAGTTTGGGCATCCCAATGCGAATTCTTTTCCGTTGGAACTTTTGGAGCGACTTGCTCAAGAGTTAAACGTGCTTTCTAACAATCCTGAAGTTGCTATCATCTTGCTCAAAAGTGAAGGCGACAGAGCTTTCTGTGCAGGAGCTTCGTTCGATGAATTGTTAGCAATAGAAACTGAAGCTGAGGGGAATCGGTTTTTTAATGGTTTTGCTAATCTTTTTTTGGCGATGCGTGAATGCAAAAAGCTCATCATTGGGCGTGTACAAGGCAAAGCTGTTGGCGGAGGGGTAGGACTTATCGCAGCGTGTGACTATGTGTTTGCGGTTGAGGCTGCCACCATTCGCTTATCGGAGCTTTCGCTGGGTATTGGTCCTTTTGTGATTGCTCCTGTAATCCTAAGAAAAGCTGGACAAGCCGCACTTAATGAGCTTTTTATGGCTCCCGACCAATGGAAGAACGCCTATTGGGCTCAGCAAAAAGGACTTTACGCAAGGGTGTTTGAAAATAGCAAAGAAATGGACGAAGCTATCGGATATTTCTTAGAAAAATTGTTGCAATCCAATCCAGTAGCACTTTCCGAGATGAAACGTATCACTTGGCAACACACCGAACATTGGCTCGAGGAGCTTCCGAAGAATGCTGAAATCTCAGGAAAACTCGTACTTTCCCAACAAACCAAACAAATGTTAGCAAAATTCAAAAATCGATGATACTTTTATTACAAAACCCAAAGCAAGAACAGCATTTAGAACAAATTAAACAAAAAATTGCTGAAGCTCCCGATAGTACTTATGAAATTAGTTTAATAATAGGTAGCTTTCTTCCTGTTATTGTACTAAGTTTGCTTGCGTACCTTTTATATTCATATATGAAAAACCGAGCAAATAAAGACCCTGAAATGTTTGATTGATTTTTTAAACATCAGAAAAATGAAAAAGATAATACTAACTTTGGTAATGAGCTACTTTGTGGTGTTTTCTTTGGCTCAGGAGGGAGTGACCTTTCAGGTTGAAGAACTTTCTAAGCCTGAAAAGGCACTTGATGTAAAAGCATATGAAGAAATTTATGAAGAGTTGATTTTAAAGGATTACGAGCTTAGAAAATGGGACGTTAAAGATAGAAAACTAAAGGTACAGTACGATATTTTAGCCAAAAGTAACGCTCCCGATAGCTTGGTCAGCTTTGGATATCACTCATTTTTTAACGGAATGTACACTGCTTACGCCGACCATCGTCCCTTTGTGCTTTCGCCCGATATGATGTGGTTGTTAATTAGCCAAGGTTTCGCTCGGCATATTCATTCCAATCCCGAAAAATACAGAAAATACTTTGTAGATTTCAAAGGAAAGACTTCTTTGGTGGTTCTGTCCGAAACAGATTTGCTCCACGAGACAAATCCTACCCGATGGGAAGCCGTTTTTAACGAATTTGATTCGCAAATGGCAAAACATACAGGTAAAGAAATCATAGATTTGCTCACTGCAAACTTCTCAACTACGGGAATTACCGAAAAAGTAGCTTCACAAATCAATGTAATGAAAGCGATGGAGCCTTATTTCGAGTTTGTGGTGCTATATATAGCTTGCGGTATCCCTGAAATCACTTTACAAGGAAACACAGAAGATTGGAAAAAGGTACTCGATAAGGCACAAAAGCTCAAAAAATACGATTTGGCTTGGTGGATTGATGAAATAGAACCTCTTTTGAAAGAATTTATTAATGCTTCCGAAGGAAAGGTGAACAAAAAGTTTTGGCAGAATATGTTTAAGTATCACACAAAAAAACAATACGGGGCACCAAAGGTTATTGATGGCTGGATTGTTAAATTCTTTCCTTATGACAAGGACGGAAAGCGTAATAATTTAAAATCGCTTAACGGAACTTCAAGCCTTCCTGAGGAAATGGTAAAAATAGATGTAAAATACATCCAAACGGGTAACGGACAAACTACTGAAACAATGTTGGAACTTTGGAGTGGATTCGTAGGGCTCAAACAAGACCCCAAAACCTTTGCCCTAACACCTCAAATCAGTTGGATGGTTCGGAAAAAAGATGTAAATAATTCCTTTTTACTTCAAAAAATTAAAAGTGATAATGACTCATACAAAATACAATTAAGAGTAGATGAAGTTCCTGAAATACTCAAAGAATTAAAGGAGATAAATAAATTGGATTTATACTTCAATAAGAAAGTTTCTATCCCCGAATGGTTAAAAAACATTCCTATTAAAGAATTATCTATCTATGGAGATATTTCTCAACAAGAAAAAGAAAAGATACTTAAATGGTTTGATGCTTCAACGATTATCAGTATAAACAGAGAATCGTATAAAAATGGAAAACCTATTGATGGAATTAGGATTGTACCTTAGTTTTTGAACAAACATATCTTTTTTGAGTTATTTCAACACAAAATAAATTTCGTACAGGTTAAAATGAACATAGTACAGACCAAAATGAAGTAGGTACAATAGGAAATGAAGTGCGTACAGAGTAATATAAAGTCCGTACAATAGGAGATAAAGCAAGTTTATAGGAAAATTAATTTGATACGTCAGGAAATGAAGCTATTTTCTATCAAAAAAGAAGTAATTTGGAACAATTTTTGCTGTAAAAAGATGAAATAGATAATAAAAATAAATAAAAAACTTTAAAAAATAATAATTATGGGGCAAAAAAGACTTACAATCGAAGCGTTCCACAACTATGGAGCCATTTTTGAGAACATCAGCAAGAACGAACTGCTCAAAAATGAGCTGGCAGAGTACGGCTATGATGACCAAGAAATTGCTAAAGGCAAGGTTCTTTACGACAATGCAGCACAAAAACTTGACCTGAACAAAACAGAATCAGCTGAAGAAAAGATAGCCTACGACACGTTCAGCAAAAAGTTTGAAGAGCTGAAAAAAACGTACACCACCGACCGCAAAAAAGCAAAAATCATCTTTAAAGAGGAAGATACTATCCTTATTGTATTGGCAATTAAAGGCGTTATGAGTATCCGAATTAATGGATTACTTGAGGATATTGATACCTTCTATAAGCAATTACAAGCAAAGGAGGAACTTCGTACACCTTTAAAGAGACTTAAAATTACCGATGAGCATATTGCTGAGCAACTCAAAGCACTAACGGAAGTACGACAAGCCTATTTGCAATATACCAATGAAAAAGGTGAAAGCCAACAGGCAACCAAGAACAAAGATGCCGCATTTGCCGAGTTAGAGAAGTGGGTACGCGAATTTTATAGCATTGCTAAAATCGCACTGGAAGACCAACCCCAATTATTGGAAAGTCTTGGCAAGTTTATGAGGAACTAATTTAAAGTAAAGACGCTCAATCGAGCGTCTTTTATTGTATTAAAAATATTTTATAAGAAATACATCTCACAAACTAATAAAAAATTGTAGATTTGTACCTAACAAATCAAACAACTTATCAGCCTTAAATTAAAAAATGTGAAGTTAAGCAATATAATGAGTACTATCAAACTAAGCAAAGTTGAAGTCTTGTGCATAAATAGCTTAAATTTTACTCAGCTTAGCGTCTTAATTGATTGTATATTTGTCACAATGTTTGAATAATATTTAATAAATTCGATTTGTAACGAAAATAATAATTAACAATATAAATTAGAAGATATAAGAAAAAACATATTAATGATTCTTATTGTTTTTACTCAAATTTAGTGGCATTGAAGATGAAGCGTTAAGAAAATCAATGAATGTAGCGTAGAAAATATCCATTGTTCGAAGCGACCGTAGGGAGTAAGTTTGGAGATTTTTAGCGTAATGAATGTGATTTTTAGCGAAATATTCAAAGCCTTGATTTTTGATTCTTTTCATCTAAGGAAAAGAATAACAAAAAAATAAATTCGAATAAAATTTGACCTGATAGATATTGATTAATTGTAGATTTATTTTGCATTTAGCACAATTACAAGTATAAAAATTAATTAACAATATAAATTAATACGTATGAAAAGATGTATATTAGCCATTGCATTGGCTTTTGCGTTGGTTTCTTGCGAGGAAAAGAATCCGTATGCTGAAACTCAAAATGTAACGACTGATTATGCTGTTGTTCCGCTTCCACAGAAGTTGGAAATCCAAAACGGACGCTTTCTTCTAAATGGAAAGACGAAGATTTATTTCGACAAAGAGCTTCAAAAAGAAGCCGAGTTCTTGAAAGAATACATCAAATTGCAAACAGGTGTCGATGTTACCTTTGGAACAGAAGGGAAATTTGACAAAGGTATTTTCCTACACATCGACCAGAAAGTCACTGAGAAGGAAGGTTACAAAATTGATGGAAATTCAAAGCTAATAACCGTTAGTGGTAACAATGCTCAAGGAGTTTTCTACGGATTGCAAACGCTTCGTCAGATGATTAAACAGGTAACTGCTGAAAATAACGATGTACATTACGTTATTCCGTCTGTAAAGATTGAAGACGCCCCTCGATTTGCGTATCGTGGAATGCATCTGGACGTTGGAAGGCATATGTTCCCAATGGAGTTTATCAAAAAATATATCGACCTTTTGGCTTTGCACAAAATGAATAAGTTTCACTGGCACTTAACAGAAGACCAAGGTTGGCGATTAGAAATTAAGAAGTATCCAAAGCTAACCGAAGTGGGAGCGTGGCGTGAACAGACCGCCATCGGGAAGAATTTCCCTGGAGCTTACGAGGGAGCTACTTTCAAAGGAGACGGAAAGCGTTACGGAGGGTTTTATACACAGGAAGAAGCCAAAGAAATTGTTAGATATGCCGCTGAACGACACATCACAGTCATTCCCGAAATCGATATGCCTGGGCATATGTTGGCAGCATTGGCAGCATATCCTGAACTTGGTAACGGAACAGGTCCTTACAAGGTCGCAGAGTACTGGGGAGTCTTCGATCAGGTCTTAGCACCGAAGGAAGAAACCTTCCAATTCTTGGAAAATGTGCTTACCGAAGTGATTGATATCTTCCCAAGCGAATATATACACATCGGAGGCGATGAAGCTCCTAAAAAAGAATGGAAAGAATCAGCACAAGCTCAGGAAGTAATCAAACGATTAGGTTTGAAAGATGATACAGAACCGAGTGCCATCGATGGAAGAAAACATAGCAAGGAAGAGAAGTTACAAAGCTATTTCATCAGCCGTGTAGAGAAATTCTTGAACGGAAAAGGTCGCCAAATCATCGGTTGGGACGAGATTTTGGAAGGAGGCTTAGCACCTAACGCTACCGTGATGAGCTGGAGAGGTGTAGAGGGCGGAATTGCCGCTGCAAAAGCTGGACATAAAGCAATTATGACGCCAGGTGGGTATTGTTATTTCGACCATTATCAAGATGCAGTCGATGCAGAAACCAAACAACCTTATTTGAGCATCTGTTGTCTTACCACTGTTGAAAAAACATATTCATACGACCCCGTACCTACTGAGTTTACTCCTGAACAAGCTAAACTTATCTTGGGAGTACAGGCAAATCTCTGGACAGAATATATCCACAGCCCAGAACAAGCCGAATATATGGTTGCACCACGTATGACAGCTCTTTCTGAAGTACAATGGACACCTGTAGCACAGAAAAATTATGACCAATTTAAAGAGCGTATCACATCTATTCGTAACATTTTTGATATAATGAAGGTAAATTACGCAAAACATATCTTCGAAGATAAAAAATAATTTTTCCATTTTGTTAAAATCCCTTTCAATGATAATGTTGAGAGGGATTTTTTTATGATATTATTTATCAGATTTGTGATTTTTAGCTAAAGTTACTACTTTTACAGCTCCTATGAGTACTTCTGTATGAAGATAGAAATATTTTATATTGATTAACCAAAAACAAAGCATATGGCAACAAAGAAAATCTTTCTAAACATCGCAATTTTATTGAGTTGTATGTTTGTATGGGGGCAAAAAGGCTACAAACCATCGGTAGAGAATTTGAAAGCAAGAGAAGCGTTTCAAGATGATAAGTTCGGAATTTTTATTCACTGGGGAATTTATAGTATGCTTGCCGACGGGGAATGGGTTATGCACAACAAAAACTTGCATTGGCAAGAGTATGAAAAGTTAGCTGCTGGATTTTATCCTTCAAAATTCAACGCAGCCGAATGGGTTGCAGCCATTAAGGCTTCAGGGGCGAAATATATTACGATAACTACACGCCATCACGATGGATTTTCGATGTTTGATACCAAACATTGTGATTATAACATTGTGAAAGCCACACCTTTCAAACGCGATATCATCAAGGAGATTGCTCAAGAGTGCCAAAATCAGGGAATACGTCTGCATCTGTATTATTCGCACTTAGATTGGCGTCGGGAGGACTATTATCCGCTTGGGCGTACTGGCAAAGGCACAGGAAGAACCAAACAAGGCAAGTGGGAAGATTATCACGCATTTATGAACAATCAACTTACTGAACTTCTGACGAATTATGGAAAGATAGGTGCCATTTGGTTTGACGGAATGTGGGACAAAGACATTTATCCAGACGGAATGACTGCTAAAACGTGGAACCTTGATGAGCAATACACCTTGATACACAAATTACAACCTGCTTGTCTCATCGGGAATAATCATCACATTACGCCGTTTGCTGGAGAAGATATCCAGATATTTGAACGAGACCTTCCTGGTGAGAACAAAGCTGGATTGTCAGGGCAAGACATCAGCCGTTTGCCGTTAGAAACCTGTGAAACGATGAACGGAATGTGGGGATATAAAATCATCGACCAGAATTATAAGTCCACTAAAACTTTGATTCAGTATCTGGTTAAGGCGGCAGGAAAAAATGCGAATTTACTGATGAATGTAGGTCCAGAACCTAACGGAAACATACCTGCTGTTGCTGTTCAACGCTTAAAAGAAATGGGCGAGTGGATGAAAACATACGCACCAACCATTCAAGGTACAAGAGGGGGTGTGGTAGCTCCCAGCCATTGGGGCGTAACTACTCAGAAAGGAAAAACACTTTATGTTCACGTGCTGGATTTGACCGACAAAGCCTTGTTTTTGCCTTATTCGGGTAATAAACTTATCAAAGCTGTTGAGTATAACGGCAAAAAATCGATTAAATTTACTCAAGATAATGATGGAATCTTGCTAAAATTCCCAAAAATACCTGAATCTCCCGATTATGTATTGGAACTCACCTTTGAAAAAGAGCTTCCAGCCAAATAAAGAATGAAAAATCAGTAGGTACGTAGGAGAAATAAGATTGTAAGTACAATAATTAGTATATGAATATAGAGAAAGAAGCTCAAAACGAACATACATCAGTACAAGAAACTACTTTAGAAATCCGTTTGGATAATTTGCAGCACAATGTGAAGTTTCTGAAAAGCAAATTAAAAGAAAGTACGCTGTTTATGGCGGTGGTGAAGGCTTTTTCGTATGGAAATAATCATTGTGAAATAGCTAAATATTTAGAAAAAAAAGATTTAGCAGACTATTTTGCTGTAGCTTATGCCTCAGAAGGGGTTGAATTACGCAAATCAGGAGTGACAAAACCTATTTTGGTGCTTCATCCTCAAGTAGCACATTTTCAGGAAATTGTAACGTATGAGTTGGAACCTACTTTGTATTCATATCGAACTTTGGATATGTTTCTTAGCTTTGCTATGGATAACAATTTAGATAGTTATCCAGTTCATATTAAGTGTAATACAGGAATGAATCGTTTAGGATTTCTTCCTCAGCAAATTGAAAATGTCTGTCAAATTTTATCTGATAAAAAACAAGTTAGGGTGAGGACGGCATATTCGCATTTGTTTGCTTCGGAAGATAAAAACGCTGAAGATTGTATGCAAGAGCAAATCCGTCAATTTATAGATTGTCAGAAAGTTATCGAAAAATATTTCTCGTATAAAGTATTGTTTCATAATTGTAATACTTCTGGAATTTTGAACTATCCTCAAGCACATTTTGATATGGTTCGTAGTGGAATTGGAATGTATGGTTTTGGGAATGACGCTGAATATCAGCCTAATTTTCGTCCGATAACGATTTTAAAGAGTTTGATTTCTCAGATTCACGATATTCCCAAAGGCGGATATGTGGGCTATAATTTTGGTTTTCAAGCAGATGCTCCTACTCGAACGGCGACCATTTCAGTGGGTCACGCCGATGGGTTAAACAGAATTTACGGCAAAGGTATTGGTTTTGTGTATATTAATGGTAAAAAAGCTCCCATTGTAGGAAATGTTTGTATGGATATGTTAATGGTTGATATTACAGAAATTGATTGTAAAGAGGGCGATGAAGTAATTATTTTTGATGAAAAACATACGGCTGAAATTCTTGCAGAAACGGCACAAACTATTTCTTATGAGCTAATTACATCGCTTTCAAGAAGGATAAAACGCGTGTATGTGGAGTAGTTTCACAGATTTTTTTGCAAATAATTTTGGTAGTATAAAATATTGTTGTATATTTGCACCCAGAAATCGCGGGATAGAGCAGTAGGTAGCTCGTCGGGCTCATAACCCGAAGGTCACAGGTTCGAGTCCTGTTCCCGCTACAAGATTTAAGAAGAGCAACTTTAATATTAAAGTTGCTCTTTTTGTTTCTGTATGAGTATTATTTTAATTTTCTTGCTGCTACATTTGTGTTTAGAGTAGTGAAAAGCACAATAGTAATTGAGCTTAAAGGCATCAGAATTGCAGCAACCAAAGGAGATAAGTGCCCTAATACAGCAAATAAAACTCCAATGACATTATATATGAATGAAAGTAGGAAACTTCCTTTAATAATCTGTATTGATTTTTTGGAAAGTTTTAGAAAAGCCTCCAAGTCGCTGATTTTTGTAGAATCCATAATTCCGTCACAAGCAGGGGAAAATACATTCACATTTTCGGATAAAGCAATTCCTACATCACTCTGTTTCAGCGCTCCAGCATCGTTCAGTCCATCACCTATCATCATTACTTTTCTGCCTTCTTTCTGTAATAATTCGATGTAATTTAACTTGTCATCTGGTTTTTGATTGAACAGAATTGTAGAATCGGGAGGAAGTAATTTTTCTAATGTATCTCGCTCACTTTCATTATCTCCTGAAAGGATTACTAATTTATATCTGTTTGCTAAAGAGTTGAATAAGTCCGAAATCCCCTTTCGGTAGGAATTGCTAAATATAAAATAACCTTTATAAGTTCCGTTCAATGAAATGTGTACACTTGTTTTCAGATTATCTTTGTCTGTCTGTTTTCCAACAAATCCTGCTGAACCTATTTTAACTGGAATATTATTTACATTAGCTTCGATTCCTTTTCCTGCTATTTCAGTGAAACTACTAATGAAAGTTGAAGTATCTGAAACAGCCAAGTAGTCATAAATTTGCCTACTAAGTGGGTGATTGGAATTTCGTAATATTTTTTTTATAATTATCTGTTCTTCAGTTGTTAGTTCTGTTCCTGAATAAGTTAAATCCGATTTGTTAGCAGTGGTAATTGTACCCGTTTTATCAAAAATAATGGTGTCAATTTTAGCCATTTTTTCAATGACTTTGCTGTTTTTCAGATATAATTTGCGTTGTCCGAAAATTCGTAACATATTCCCTAAAGTAAACGGAGCAGAAATAGCTAACGCACACGGACAAGCAATAATGAGGACTGCAGTAAAAACATTTAGGGGCATTACAGGTTCAGCAAGATTTTTGTATGCCAAATAAATCCACACAAATAAGGAGGTAAAAGATATTCCTAAAATAATGATTGTGAAATATTTACTTACTTTGTCCGTTAGTGTTTTAAACTTATCATCTTTATCTTTATTGAAAATTTCATTACTCCAAAGTTGAGTTAGGTAACTTTGAGAAATTTCCTTAAGTACTTCAATTTCAATGGCTCCTTGTGTTTGCTTTCCTCCTGCAAAAAGTTTATCTCCACTAACTTTCTGCACAGGATTAGATTCCCCTGTAACAAAACTATAATCTATGTTAGCTTCTCCTCGAATTAAGATAGCATCTACGGGGATAAGTTCTTGATTTCTAATAAGTAGTCTATCACCTTGTTTGATATCATAAACTTGAACACTTTCCTCTGTGCCATCTGGAAGTATTTTGGTAATTCCGATAGGAAAGTAACTTTTATAATCTCTTTCAAAAGAAAGAAAACTATAAGTTCTTTGCTGAAAGAATTTTCCAATTAAAAGTAAGAAAACCAAGCTGTTAAGGCTGTCAAAAAAACCTTGTCCTGAATCGGTAAAAATATCATAGCAACTTCGTACGAACATTGCTAAAATACCTAAAGCTAGCGGAATATCGATATTCAGAATTCTACTTCTGATACCCTTATATGCCGAGATGAAATAATCTGAAGCCGAGTAAAACATCACAGGAAGAGACAAAAGGAGCATTATCCAGCGAAAGAAAGGCTTGTATTGTTCAATCCAAAATTCGTCAGTTTCAAAATATTCAGGAAAAGAAAGCAACATTACGTTTCCAAAAGCAAAAGCTGCTACTCCTAATTTGTAGTAAATCTGTCGGTTAGGATTATTTTTTTTAGTTTGATAATCTTCCAAACTGATATATGGTGAATAACCAATATGGGCTAACAAAAGTACCAATTCTTTTAGAGAAATCTTTTCAGAATTGAAAGTGATACGAACCGTTTTTTGAGGAAAATTAACCACAGAGCCTCCCACACCTAAGTGCAATCTGTCCAAATTTTCAAGTACCCAAATACAGGAACTACAATGAATATGAGGGATATACAGATTTACAATTTGAACGTTTCCATCATTAAATTCAAGTAATTTTTCTACAATTTTTTGATTGTCCAAAAAGGAATATTTCTCTAAAGATTCCTCAGGACGAGCCCCAGGTGTTTGTTCAATGTCGTAGTATGAAGATAAATTATTTTCAGATAAAATTTCGTAAACCGTTTTGCAACCCAAGCAACAAAAAATTTTGTCATCAGCCGAAAGAGGTTCGTTATCAAATTCATTTCCACAATGATAGCAATTCATAATTAGGGTATTTGTTCACTTTGTACGTATGAAAAAATTGATTTGAGCAAAGCTTTATTTCTTTGCAAAGATATGATAATTATCATAAAAAATTTATCTTTGCGATAAAATACAAAAACATATGGGTAATCAATCAGATACAAATTGTGAACATTGTTTTGTCAGGCATCAAAAGATGTTAAGAACACTCAGTGAGGGAGAGCTTCGAGTCATTTCTGAGTGCAAGACAGCTTCAACTATAAAAAAAGGTAAAACTATTTTTGAAGAAGGCAATGTACTCGCAGGTGTTTATTGTATTAAAGAGGGAATTTGTAAACTTAGTAAGTTGAGTTCCAATGGTAAAAGCCAAATTGTTCGCTTTGTTGGCAAGGGGGATATTTTGGGACAACGCAGTGTTATTGCTTGTGATCCCGTGAACCTGAGTGCGGTAGCTCTGACAGATATGAAGGTTTGTTTTATCCCTAAGGAAGAGGTGCTTAATTTTTTTGCTACAAACGCAGGATTTTCTGTAGAAGTGTTTCGTAATGTGTGTGATGAATTAAAGAAAGCAGATAACGCAATTGTTGATTTGGCACAAAAGACTGTGAAACAGCGTTTAGCGGATACACTAATTTTCTTGGAAGATAATTTTGGAACTGATGAACAGGGTTATATCAATATTCAACTTTCGCGGGAAGAAATTGGAAATATGATAGGCTCAGCAACAGAATCTCTTATCAGAATGCTTTCCGAATTCAGCAAAAATGAATGGATTGAAACGCGTGTAAAAAAGATTAAAATATTGGATAAGAAAAAGTTAGAAAAAGTATCATTATTTAACTGATGATAAAAACGGATAAAAAATGAAAATTCTTTATTTACACGGATTGGATAGCTTTTTGCAAGATGACCGAAGAGCGGTTTTACAGCAATACGCAACGATTTATGCTCCTGTTTTGGATTATAAAAACACTCCTAATCTGTTTGAAAAATTGCAAGAAACGTATCACGATGTAGATGCTATAATTGGTTCAAGTGCCGGAGGATTAGTGACTTACTACTTGGCTCAGGCTTTGCAAAAACCTTGTTTGCTCTTCAATCCTGCATTAACTTTTCGCAGTGAAATGCCTATCGCTACCCGTTTCAATCGGTCGTACACCCAATATATGCAAATTGTAATCGGCTTACAAGACGAAGTGCTTCCTTCTTGGCAATCTTTAGAATTACTTCGCAATGATATTTCTGAAAATCAAAATATTGAAATTCATTTGATTAACAAGATGAGCCATTCTTACCCAATTGATATTTTCCGAAAAGAAACTGAATTTTTCATAAAAATGATTCACCAAAATTTATAAAAATGAAAACCATTTATTTTTTTACAATTTCCTTATTATTAGTGGCTTGTAAGTCAAATTCATCAGAAAAAATTTCTGAACAAGACAAATCTGTAAATGTTAAACCTGTGGTTATCAGTACTTGGAATCACGGATTACCTGCCAACGATGCTGCTTGGAAAATCCTCGCCTCGGGCGGAAGCGCCTTAGATGCAGTTGAAAAAGGCGTGATGACTGCCGAAGCCGACCCCGAAGAAACATCGGTAGGTTATGGCGGATACCCAGACCGAGAAGGAGACGTGACGCTCGACGCCTGTATTATGGACAGCCAAAACAATGCGGGTTCGGTAGCTTGTTTGAAAAATATCAAACACCCCATTTCGGTGGCTCGTTTGGTAATGGAAAAAACGCCTCACGTAATGCTCGTGGGTGACGGAGCTAAGCAATTTGCTCTTTCACAAGGGTTTAAAGAAGAAGATTTACTGACTGAAAAGTCAAAGAAAGCCTATGAAGAATGGCTAAAAACCTCTCAATATAAGCCAATTATCAATATTGAAAACCACGACACGATTAGTATGTTGGCATTGGACGAAAACGGAAACCTTTCAGGGGCTTGTACCACCAGCGGAATGGCTTGGAAAATGGCGGGTAGAGTGGGAGATTCACCCATCATCGGTGGAGGGCTGTTCTTGGACAATGAAGTAGGAGCAGCCGCAGCAACAGGTTTGGGCGAAGCGGTTATCCGTACGGCGGGTAGTGCGATGGTGGTAGAGCTGATGCGACACGGAAAATCTCCGCAAGAGGCTTGTGAAATCGTGACCAAACGCATTTATGATTTATATAAAAATACGCCCGAATTGGAGCATCTGCAAGTAGGTTTTATTGCTTTGAGCAAACGTGGTGAAATTGGGGCTTTTTGCGTTCGTAAAGGATTTAACTATGCATTACAATCTAAAAACCAACAAAATACACTCATTGATGCTACGTATATGATGGAGTAAAACGATTTTATAAATGTAAAAAACGTACCAAATAAATTGAGCTATTTGGTGCGTTTTGTGTTTTAAAAAATTAAAGTGATTGGGCGTATTTTTTGTTATTTCGAATTGATTTTATGATGACTTTGATTGTTATACAAACAATACCAGTTAAGCTCCATAGGGTAATAACTACAGGAAAATCAAATTTATCAGAAAATCTTGCTAAGGAAGATAATATAGGTATGGAGAATATAATAATTAAAGTGTCATAGTTCCGACCTACTTTATCATTTTCTAAAAGATTCTCAGAAATTAATCCTTCTTGAATATACATTAAATCACGAGTTTCGAAAGCGATGACTCTTTCTTTAATACGTTTCCCGTCTCGGTAAGTTATTATGAAATGAATATTTCCGAGTTTCGTGTTCTCTATTTTTGTTGCTACAATATGTTTACGCTCAATATAGGGAGCTGTCCCCGAAGAAAACCACATTATGAGGAAAGTTACTATCAGAAAAATAGCTGCAAAACCAGTCGCAAAAATAGCCAAATCAGTGTTGTCCAAAAAGAAAAGTACAACGGCTATTATAGAAAATAATAATGTTCCAATAAATACAACACCTAACGTCTTAAACAAAAACGAAATAGATTTCTCATAAGTTTTTGTGATATTTTCAGGAATAACAGACCTATTGATTATCAGTTTATCATTGAAAATATGCAGATACTCGTTTACACCTTGTAGGGTTCGTAAGGGTTTTTCGGTTATAGTCTCAGCAATAAGTGTTTCGTATGAAGTGCCCAAAGTGGTTAGTATACGTTTTAAAGTTTCTCCTGAAGGTGTGTTTTCTGCTTTTTCCACACGCTGAATAGTTCGGAGAGAAACTCCTGCTTGGGTTGCTAATTCCTCTTGCGAAAGACATTTCATTTTTCGTAATTCCTTAATTTTTTGTGATAGTTTTTCAATATTCATAGTTTTCCTATTTTTCGCAAAGATATGAGGATTTCAGCTTTTTGCTCTAATTTTTGATACGCCTTTTTTACGTCATTTTGATTTTTCAAGCTATTTTGAAGAAAAATTGTAAGAATATGAAAAGAGCCAAAAATGTTATCCAAATCAAAAAGAGAGAAGATTGAGTATACTTTATATTTTTGAAGGATTTTATATATTATGGCATAAAAATTGTTGTGCATTCCTTTGTTTTTTTAATAAAAAATCATTAGGTGAACAGGAGGAGTTTTATAAAGAAAAGTTTTTTGGGAGTTGTAGGAATTACAGCTATGACCGGTTTATACGCTTGGCGAATTGAACCTCATTGGTTGGAGTTTGTCCGTGTAAAAATGCCCATCAAAAACCTCTCTGAATCGTTGGTTGGAAAAACCTTGATGCAAATAAGTGATATTCACACAGGAAATCGGGTAGATAATTCTTATCTAATAAATTCACTAAAAAAAGCAAAAGAATACAATCCTGATTTTGTGGTATATACAGGGGATTATGTTACACTTCATCAGGAAGAGGTAATGTATGACAAGCTCAAAGAAGTATTCGAACAAAGCGTTCAGGGGAGGTTCGGTACAATTGCCATTTTGGGAAATCACGATTACGGTTCTGATTGGAGTGAGCCTGAAGTTGCCGATGAAATCACGAAAATAATTGAAAACGAAGGAATTTCTGTACTCAAAAATTCTTCCATAGAAATAGAGGGATTAAATTTTATAGGGCTTGATGACTATTGGGCAAAGCAAACCAATGCAGAAAAAGCGTTTTCAAATTTTAATCCTACGAAAGCAAATGTTGTTCTTTGTCATAATCCTGATGTGTGCGACTTAGATGTGTGGAGTGATTATGATGGTTGGATTCTTTCTGGGCATACACACGGAGGGCAATGCAAACCTCCTTTTCTTCCTCCACCGATACTCCCTGTGAAAAATAAAAATTACACATCGGGGAAATTCAATCTATCTAATGGAAGAACACTTTACATCAATCGTGGATTAGGGCATTCTCAAAAGGTTCGCTTCAATGTTCGCCCTGAAATTACTATCTTTGAACTTGAAAAATTGTGATGTAGTTTTTATTCAATTTGCTGAAAAACAAAAAGAAATGTATGAACTTACAAATGACCAACGAAAGTATTTTGGTCTGGAACCTATTGATTCATATTGGGATAGAGTGATTTTAAAAGGCGACCGTCATCGTCCCGATACTATTTTGTATTTTGAAGGTAATACCATTAGGCGTCACATCATTTCCACCGAAAAGGAGTACAAAGAAGCTCATTATAACGAGCAGATCCGCAATCGTGAGGTACTTTTAGCCAAAACATCGCGTGGTAAGGAGCAGAAACTTAATGCTTCCACTTTTGAAAAACGTACACCTGTTGGAGTATATTTATCCGTTTATGAATATAGCTCTCTCATTATCGGAAGCTACTAAGCGAAATAAAATTCTAAAAAATAATTCAAACGAACAATAAAAATTGTAAATCCAGCAATTGAAAGAATATGTATCCGAAATAATAACGTAACTTTGCCATTGAGAAGTTTTTACGAAGTTAGAAATTAACAATAAATAAAAATATGTATCCATTAAGAAGAAACCGAAGATTGCGTACCACCGAAGCCATTCGTAGTTTGGTTCGTGAGACTATCGTTACGCCTGATGATTTTTTGGTGCCACTTTTTGTGGTGGAAGGCAAAGGTGTGAAAGAAGAAATCGCTTCAATGCCAAATTATTACCGATATAGCTTGGATTTACTTGAAAAAGAGGTAAAAGAACTTTGGAAATTAGGTTTGAAATCGGTGTTGTTGTTTGTGAAAGTTCCTGATAATTTGAAAGATAACAAAGGAACAGAAGCTGTAAATCCCAATGGACTGATGCAAAGAGCCATCAAAACGGTAAAAAATGCTGTTCCGCAAATGCTGGTAATGACCGACGTGGCACTCGACCCATATTCTGTTTACGGACACGACGGAATTATCGAAAATGGGCAAATTACCAATGATGCTACCGTAGATGCCCTTTGCCAAATGAGCTTATCACATGCCCAAGCAGGTGCCGATTTCGTAGCACCAAGTGATATGATGGACGGAAGAATATTAAACATTCGGGAAACGCTGGAAAATAATGATTTCCAGAATGTTGGGATAATGTCGTACAGTGCCAAATATGCGTCTTCTTTTTATGGTCCTTTCCGTGATGCGTTGGATAGTGCTCCTGTTGACGTTCAAGATATTCCAAAGGATAAAAAAACGTATCAAATGGATTATCACAATCGTTTGGAAGCCATTAGAGAAACACGAATGGATATTGAAGAAGGTGCAGATATTGTGATGGTTAAACCAGGATTATGCTATTTGGATATTGTTCGGGAAGTAAAAAATATGTCGGAAGTTCCTGTAGCGGTATATCAAGTTTCGGGCGAATATGCAATGCTTAAAGCCGCAGCCGAAAAAGGTTGGCTTAATCACGATGCAGTAATGCTCGAACAAGTGACCGCTATCAAGAGGGCAGGAGCAGACATTATAGCTTCTTATTTTGCCAAAGATGTCGCTAAACTAATAGGTTAATAAGAATAAAAATCACACAGATAATTAATACCTGTGTGATTTTTATTTGAAATGACAGGTAATTTCTTCAAAATATCATCATATTTTAGTATTTCTCGTGAGTTTATGTGCTGAAAAACAGAAATATAACATAAAGTAATGTTAAAGTTTATCTACTGATTTTTAGCTTCTTTTCTGTACTTTACTGATAAACAAGGTTTTTAAATTTATTATTTTCTTAAAATATTGTTGTTCAGTAGTTTTATGTTAAAATTGGGTTGTTTTATTAGTATATCTTTTGTTACTTTGTGATTATATTTTAACAAAAAGATTATGAAACAACTTTTTTACTTACTTGGTATTTTACTGACCATTGTTTTTGGTGCCTATCTGCAGTATCATTTTTGTTGTCAGGCAGTTTGTTACACGGATAATGTTTCTGAACAGATTGTGAAAGAGGAAGTTCTCAAAGAAAAACAAAAAACATTGGGCTTCTCAATTGTGACAGATTCCTTAAGGTTAGAGCATTCAGACAACTTTAAGTTTGCCAGAAATTCCTACGAAATTAATCCCATAAATACAGAAATAAATGCTTTAATTGACCAATCAAAAGAGCATTTTAAAGTGAATAATTTCAAAGTTTTAGAAATTGTTGGCTTGTATTCTGCAGATGAAACAAATCATTCTGTTTTTCCTACAATAGGTTTAGCAAGGGCTAACGCTGTAAAAATGTACTTCGAGAAAAGAGGTTTTCCTTCTCAACAAATTAAAATATCAGATAAGTTGGAAAAGCAAACAAAACAAAATAATCAGGAAGATATCAATATCGTAACAATTTTTCAGGTAACGGAATTAACTCCTGAAAATCAGGCTGAAAAAATGGAATCTTTTAAGGCTTTTGCCAAAGATATTCGCGAAAATCCTATCCGATTGTATTTTGAAACGGGCGAATCTCATATTAATCTTACAATGGAAGAGCGTGAGAAAATTCAGAAACTGAATGATTACATTTCGCACGTAGAGGGAGCTTGTGTTCAAGTTATTGGGCATACAGATAATGTGGGGAAACGACCTTCAAATTTACGTTTGGGAGAGGAAAGAGCAGCTTTTGTGAAGTCGTATTTGGTTAAAAATCACTTTCCTGAATCACTTGTTGAGGTAATTTCTCACGGACCAGACAAACCCATTGCGAGTAATAAAACTCAAGAAGGAAAAACTAAAAATCGGAGAGTTGAAATCACTTTAGAATAATCAAAATAAATTATTAATAACTAAATTACAAAAAATATGTTGTGTTGGATTATACCTATTATCGTCGGACTTATTTGTGCTTTGTTAGGTTATTTACTTGGCAGAAATTGTGTGTGTAAAAAATTAGATGATTGCGAATCAATCCGTGAGAGTATGCGGAAAGATTTTGAAAAGGAATGTTCTGATTTTCGTAAAATGAAAACTGAGTTTGAAGAAAAACTAAAATACAAAGAAAGTCAAGTTTTAGAGCTTCAAACCAAAGTTGATAGTTGCGAATCGCTTCGTAAAAATATGCTGAATGATTTTGAAAGAGAACGTTCTGATTTTCAGAAAGTACGATTTGATTTGGAAGAAAAACTCAAATCCAAAGAAAATGAGATTTTCGGATTCCAAAGCCAAATTAAAGAATTAGAAAAAACGCCAATAACAACATTTTTGTTCAATGAGGAGGCAGCAAGGCTTGTTTTTGGCAAGAAAATAAAAGAAGATGATTTGACAATCGTTGAGGGAATAGGTCCTAAAATTCAGGAATTATTTAAGGAAAACGGAATTTCTACTTGGAAGATACTTTCAGAAACGTCAGTGGAAAGACTTAAAGAAATTCTTACAATTGGAGGAGACCGATTTATCATTCATAATCCTGGTACGTGGTCTCGTCAGGCAGAGTTGGCATATCAAGGTAAATGGCAGGAACTCAAAGAATGGCAAGACTTTCTTGTTGGAGGTGTAGAGCCATCATAAGATGTGTGATTTTTAAAGTTTAAAATGGTTTGTTTTTAACGGCAAACCATTTTTTATGTTTATTTTTTTGCTAAATTTGCTTTCAAATATTTTATTTTATGCATAAATCAGGTTTTGTGAACATTATAGGAAATCCAAATGTTGGAAAATCTACTTTAATGAATGCCTTTGTGGGTGAGAGATTGTCTATAATTACGTCAAAAGCACAAACAACAAGGCATCGTATTTTTGGAATTGTTAGTGGAGACGATTTCCAGATTGTATTTTCGGATACTCCAGGTATTATCAAACCAGCGTATGAACTGCAACATTCGATGATGGATTTCGTGAAAAGTGCTTTGGAAGATGCTGATATTCTTATTTATATGGTGGAAGTAGGGGAAAAGCAGCTCAAAGATGAAGCATTTTTCGCGAAAATAAATAAAATGAATGTTCCAATTCTTCTTCTCATTAACAAAATTGACAAATCATCGCAAGAAGAGTTAGAAAATCAGGTTGCTTACTGGAAAGAACAAGTTCCAAAGGCAGAAATTTTTCCGATTTCGGCTTTGGAAGGCTTTCAAACTGCAGAAGTTTTCAATCGCATAGTGGAATTATTGCCCGAGTCACCTCCATTCTTCCCAAAAGATCAATTAACAGACAAACCAGAACGATTTTTTGTAAATGAAATCATACGCGAAAAAATTCTATTAAATTATAAAAAAGAAATTCCGTATGCCGTTGAGGTTGAAACAGAGGCGTTTGCAGAGTCAGAGCAAATTATTCATATTCGTTCAGTGATTATGGTGGAACGCGAAACCCAAAAAGGAATTATTATTGGTCATAAAGGCGAAGCTCTCAAAAAAGTGGGGACACAGGCCCGTGCAGATTTAGAGAAATTCTTTGGTAAACAAATTCATATTGAGATATTTGTAAAGGTAAACAAAGATTGGCGTTCCAATACAAGGCAGTTAAGAAGATTCGGATATAAAGAAAATTGAGCGTGATAAATTTACTTTTCTGCTTTCGGTTTGATTAATTTTATCGTGAAGAAAGCTTCTACAATTGTGAAAATAAAGTAAGGAATTACTACAAACAAGGCATCGGAGATAGGTGTTTTTTCTGTGTTTTTTATTAAAGGAAAAATGAATATGATGATGGCTATCATACGTATCAAAGCCGTTCCCAGAAAGGCAAAGGCAGTGTATTTTTTTAAAAATGAGTGAATTGTGTAGATAACACTTATGACACATACCGACAGACTGAAATGAAACAAACTAATCTGGCTAATTCCTAAAAATGATGAGATTTCATATTTATTGACAATGGCTTCAAGCGAAAAATACGTCAGAGCACTTAAAGCAATTATAAGAAGAAGAAAACGAAAAAAAATGTTCATATAGTTAAGATTTGTCAGACATATTCATAACCTGCCTGATTACGGAATAAATAGCTACAAAAACTCCCAAAAGAGAGAGAGCCACAGTAAAAAGAGGATAAAGATTGGGGAATTTTCCGTCCAACCAATCGCCCAGAAAAACACAAATGGCTATAGTAATAGCCATTTGAAGTCCCGCTTGGGAGAATTTTATCCACTTATTTAGTTGCTTTGTCGGCAATTTGTAATTTTTCATTTGAAATATGAGGTTTAGAATCCTTCATAGTACACGAAACATTGAAAATAGCTCCCGGTTCAATTGATAATTTTTCTGTAAAAACCTCTCCTTCAATAACTGAAGTTGATTTCAAGCTCAGTACGCCACTTACGCGCAAGGTTCCTTCAATTTTTCCTTCAACATCTGCATTTTCACAAATAACAACGCCTTTGATAAGCCCTGTCTTTCCGACAACTAATTTTCCACTTGTCTGGAAGTTTCCTTCAATTTCACCATCAATTCTAAAATCGGTTTTAGAAATTATATCTCCTTTAAATTTTGTTTCAGCAACAATTCTGTTACTGCTTCCTGATGATGTGTTTTCAGCCATAACTTTCTTATTTTCTTTAAACATAGTTTTCTATTTTTAGAAAGATTAAAAATTATCCTCCAAAGTTACTGCTTTTTTAAAAATAAAAAAATAAATAGGAATCTTTTTTAAGATTATTGAGGAAAGAATTGGTAAAAGCTATTTAATTTTGTTTTAATAATATGTTGTTTTTCATTTTGTTATGGTCAAAAAATAAACTTTCCAGTACTACCTGTACTGGAAAGTTTAGAAAAATTTAAAAATTTATTTGTTATGAGGTATTTTTTAATCTACGTTGTCGTGTAGGAACGAATTATTTCTGCGTATTTGGTATTCGCCAGAACTGTCTTTACTGATTGAAGTTCTTGACTGATTGTTTTCAGAATAATTGTTCGATGAACCAAAAATATGATTATAATTTTGCAGACGATTCGAACGTTTAGCCATAACGTCTGAAATTCTGCTATTTATAGGGTCAATTTCCTGAGGTTCTTCATCTAAAAACATACTTATTTGTCCCTGCTCGTCAACGTTTGAAGGCGTAGGTTCAGTTTCTTCTTTTTTGTAAAGTATGAACTCATTTCTGCTTTCTTCTATTGTAATATTGGAAGAGAATGGTTTAGCCTCATTAAGGTTTTTTTCCAATTCCATATAATCTTCGAGTGAGTGACGAATTTCTCCACTTTGGTTTATAGTAGGAGTGGTTTGTTTTGGTTCTTCATAATTGTCGTTAATATCACTACTCAAATGGAAGAAAACAGGAGTATCAGAATTTTTTTTAATTTCTTCTCTGATAGGTTCTTGTTTGATAACTCTTTGTGGTTGAGCTCTTTCTTTTGCTATGTGTGAAGTGTTGTTCAACGTAGCTTTAGGTTTTTCAACAATGGTAAAAAATTGCTCGGGAGAAAGTACCTCACAATCAACCCAGATGTTAAATAGCTCAGAAAGAGAAGCCTGAGAGGTTGGTTTCTTTTCTGGAGAAGGTGCAATGACAGGAGTTGAATAAGCTGGTTGCCAGTCATTTGTGTTTACAACTGGTGTATTTCGTCCAGTTAGGTCGTGCACAACTGGTTGTGTATCATCAAGTACGTGAATTACTTTTTTGGTTTCGCCATTTACTATTTCGTGTTGTTGATTAGCATCAAATCCCGTTGCAATTACAGTAACTGACAAAGCATCACCTAATGATTCATCTTCACCAATACCAGTAATTAGGTCAGCCATATTTTCACCTGCTTGCATCTGAACGTAATTGCTGATTTCTTCAATCTCTTTGGTAGTTGCTTGTTTACTTCCGTACACAATTAACAATAAAGCATTTTTCGCTCCAGTGATTTTGTTGTCATTTAGCAAAGGAGAATTTAACGCTCCTGAAATAGCTTCAAAAGCTCTGTTTTCGCCATCAGCAATTGCTGACCCCATGATTGCTGTTCCTCCCTCTCCAAGCACAGTACGAGCATCATTCAAATCGATGTTTACGATGTAGTGCTTACTGATTACCTCTGCCATTCCTTTGGCTCCTTTTAAGAGGATTTCATCAGCTTTGGCATAACTATCTCTGATGCCTAAATCACCATAAATTTCGGAGATTTTATTGTTGTTTATAACGATAAGAGAATCAACGCATTCTCTTAGTTTTTTAATTCCAGCTTGTGCTTGTTTGCTTCGTTTTAAGCCTTCATAGGTAAAAGGAGATGTAACAATAGCAACGGTCAAAATTCCCATTTCTTTTGCTTGTTTGGCAATTACGGGAGCTGCTCCAGTTCCAGTTCCACCGCCCATTCCTGCTGTGATAAAAACCATTTGAGTATTTCCTTCCAATACCTTACGGATTTCTTCCAAGCTTTCTTCAGCTGCTTTTTCGCCGATTTCAGGGTCAGCACCAGCACCTAATCCTTCGGTTAGTGTTACTCCTAATTGGATTTTATTAGTAACTGGGCTATTTTCAAGGGCTTGAGCGTCTGTATTACAGATTACATAATCCACTCCTTTTATTCCTTGAATGTGCATATGATTTACAGCGTTACAACCGCCACCGCCAACGCCTATAACTTTGATAATATTGCTTTTACCTTTGGGTAAGTCAAATTTTAATCCTGTGTTGTTCATATCATTTGTACTCATAACTATTTGTTTTATTATTTATTCGTCGCTACTATCTAAAAAATCTTTAATTCGTTTGCCTACTCCTTCCCAAAATCCTACTTTTTTCTTCTTAATTTCTTTCTCATTTTCCGCATCTTCATCTTGAGGAATATCAAAATCTGGGGAAGTAGGAATTTCTTGTTGCTCAATTTCGGGTTGGGGAGTTGAAACTTCTTTGAAAGCCTCTAACTTCTGTCGGATAATTTCTTCTGCTTCATAATCAATAGCACTCATTACTAGTCCTATAGAGGTTGCATAAATTGGAGAAACTACCTTTCCGTTTGAGTTATTCGTTAAATGTTCATTAGGATAACCAATACGAGTGTCCATTCCTGTGATGTATTCCACCAATTGCTGAATGTGTTTTAATTGGCTTCCACCACCCGTAAGCACAATACCTGCAATTAATTTCTTTTTGTGTTCTTCGTGTCCGTAACTTTTTATCGTATTGAAAACCAAATTGATGATTTCACTTACACGAGCGTGAATTATTTTTGAAAGATTTTTTAGTGTGATTTCTTTGGGTTCTTTTCCTTTAATTCCAGGAATTGAAACGATTTCGTTATCACGATTTTCTCCTGGCCAAGCCGAACCAAACTCTACCTTTAGCATTTCAGCTTGTCTTCCTAAAATGCCACATCCTTCCTTAATATCCTCAGTGATAATATTTCCCCCCATCGGGATTACCGCTGTATGTCTGATAATTCCATCTTTAAAAATTGCCACATCAGTTGTTCCGCCACCAATATCAACCAAAGCAACACCTACATCTTTTTCTTCTTCACTAAGAACAGCATTAGCAGAGGCAAGAGGCTCAAGTGTAAGATTCGTAAATGTAAGCCCTGAAAGCTGTACACAACGCGTAATACTTTTAATAGAATTTAACTGCCCAATAACAAGATGAAATGAAGCATCTAAGCGGGAACCAATCATTCCAATAGGCTCTCTGATATCGTCTTGGTCGTCAACCTTGTATTCCTGTGGTAATACGTGAATTATTTTCTGACCAGGAGACAATCCTATGCGATATACTTGCTGTTTGAGTTGTTCAATATCCTCAATATCAATGAGTTTTTCTGCATCAGGACGAATGATATAATCACTATGCGAACGACTTAAAATGTGTTGCCCTGCAATCCCCACAACAACATCTTTAATCTGTAATCCTGTTTTTTCTTCTGCATCACGAATTGCTTCAAGAATTGACTGTGTTGTTTTCGTTATGTTGTGAACTACACCTTTGTTTATTCCCTCACTTTTAGCTTGTCCGTAGCCTAATATTTCAATTTTTCCATATTCATTCTTGACTCCAACCATCGCAACAATTTTTGTTGTTCCGATGTCCAGACCAACGTAATATTTTTTATGTTTCATATCATTATGTTTCATATTTTTTTTGTGTTAAGATGTTAAATTACAGGTGATAAGTGAATTTGTCTGTTAAATTCTGACCTTTTTCTGAAAAAATTAACTTTTTCAGTAACATAAAAACTCCAAAAACGCAAAAATAAACAATTATTTCGTACAAACTACCTGATTTGAATATTTTAAATTAACAATTTTATAAACATTTAAGGTATTGCTTTTTTCCATTTGTTTGTAGAAAGCTTTTAGATTCGCCTTTTTTTGTTCCATTTCTTCTAAATCTCCCCAAATCACAACGAAACTCGCTATTCGCATATCAAATTCGTATTCACTATTTCGTTTTATATTTATTTTTGTGATATTTTTTGTGAGAAATTCATCATTTTGTATGAATTTTATTAAATTATAAATATTTTCCCAATGTTTTTCATCAATATTTCCAGTAACAAGAGGCACTCTTGCAGAAAATGAATCAGAAAGAGGCATTTTCTTACCCTGTGAATCCATATAAAAGAATTTTCCTTCCTCGTAAAATCTTGCAAGGGGCTGACGTTGTTTTATCTTCACGTTCAGTATTCCATCAATTGTGCAAAAAACTTCTGATTTCTCAATCATTGCGTGATTATCCAGTAATTTTTCTATCTCGTTGATTTTCAATGAACCTATTTCTGTTTTATTTTGTGGATTAAGCACCATTCTACGAACTGTTTCATCTGTGATGTACATATCCGAACTTTGATGATCAACCTTTACTTCCTTGATAGTTCGAGTTTGGTTTCTATTCGACGCGAAAATCTGCAATGAAACAGGTAGCAAAATAATGGTTACTATCTTTAATATTTTTCTTAGTGTATTTTTCATTTCTTAAATAAATGATTGAAATCCAATTGTCTAAGAGAAAGATTGTTTAATTCTCTCAACTTCCGCCCCGATGTCACCTGCTCCAACAGTAAGCAATAACTTGGGCTGTTTTTTGGTCAGTAACGGAATTAAATCCGATTTTGAGACCAAAACTTTCTGTTTGCTTTGAATTTTTTCTAACAACACTTCTGACGTGATTCCTTCAATGGGCAATTCTCTTGCAGGATAAATATCCAACAATACGACATCGTCAAATTTGGATAAACTCTCTGCGAATTCGTCCATAAAATCGCGAGTTCGAGTAAACAAATGAGGCTGAAAAACAATGGTTTTTTCAATTTTTGGATACATTTCGTCCACCGCTTGGAAAAGTGCATTAATTTCCGATGGGTGATGTGCATAGTCATCAATGAAAACGAAATCCTTTTCTTTGATGATGTATGAAAATCGACGTTTTACTCCTTTAAAAGTTGCCAATGCCGACAATAATTTTTCAGCAGGAAATCCCGCTTGTACACCCATTGCCACCGCCGCCAAAGCGTTCGACAAATTGTGTCTGCCTGGTTTTGGAAACACATAATTTTTAAGAACGTTGTTTGCATAATGGAAATCAAAGTGATACAAACCATTTTCGATACGAATATTTTGAAAGCTGAAATCAGAATTATCTTCCAATCCGTATGTTTTTCCGTTTATTTTCAGTCCGTTACATATAATCCGATTTTCATCAGATTTGATTTTGTCGGCGAAATCACGAAACCCTTTTTCAAATTCCTCTTTACTTCCGTAGATGTCCAAATGGTCAGCATCCATTGAAGTAATACACGCAATATCAGGAGATAACCTTAAAAAAGAGCGGTCAAATTCGTCGGCTTCAACAACGGTAAATTTACTTCCGTTAAGAACTAAATTGCTGTTGAAATTTTCAGCAATTCCACCTAAAAAGGCGCTTACCGAAGCTCCACTTTCCACTAAAATATGAGCCAAAATGCTTGATGTTGTGGTTTTTCCGTGCGTTCCTGCCACCGCTAAACAAAAACTATTTTCAGTAATCATTCCTAAAATTTCGGAACGCTTAAAAACTTGATAACCATTCTTTTGGAAGAAGACAAGTTCAATGTGCATTTTCGGGACGGCAGGTGTGTACACTACAAGAGTATTTTCCACACTTTTGAAATCTGATGGGATATTTGCTTCATCTTCCGTAAAGTGGACTTTAATTCCTTCGTTTTCAAGTGTATCGGTAATTTCTGTTGGTGTTCGGTCGTATCCGCAGACATTCTTTCCGATGGCTTTGAAATAACGAGCCAATGCCGACATTCCGATTCCACCAATCCCGATGAAATATACGTTTTCTATGTTATTGAAATTGACTTTCATTGCGTTTTTGTTTAAGGTTTTGAAAGACTAAAAGATTTAAAAATTAAATGATTAGTTATTGTTTTTGTATTTCTTTTCAATTTTTTTGATTTTTTCAATCTTTAAATCATTTAATCTTTGAATAATTTAAAAATAATATCTACGATGTCTTTAGTTGCGTTGGGTTGAGCTAATTTTTTGATATTTTCAGAGAGATTTTTCTGCTGATTTTCGTCAAGAATTAGCTGTGAAAATATTGTTTCAAATTGGCTATCTAACTCGCTTTCACGGATTAAAACACAACCTTGCTTTTTTGCTATTGCTTGTGCATTTTTAGTCTGATGGTCTTCCGCGACATTGGGTGACGGAATGAAAATCACAGGTTTGCCCACAATGCAAAGTTCACTTACAGAACTTGCTCCCGCTCGGGAAATAATTGCATCAGCTGAGGCGTACGCAAAGTCCATTCGGTCAATGAATTGCAATACTTTAATATTTTCAGAGTTGTACTTTTTATATTCTTCAAAATAGAGTTTCCCACACTGCCAAAGTACCTGGATATCAAGTTTTTCAAAGAGAGGCAAATTGCTTTCAATGAGCTGATTGATACGTCTTGCTCCTAAACTCCCGCCCAAAACCAAAAGTGTTTTTTTATTTGGGTTCAGAGAGAAAAAAGTTTGAGCTTCCTTTCTTTTTTCGGAAATATTGAGCAAATCTGCCCGAACAGGATTTCCCGTTTTCACGATTTTTTCTTTCGGGAAGAATTTTTCCATATCGTCATAAGCCACACATATTTTTTCCGCTTTTTGGCATACCCATTTGTTGGTCACTCCGGCATAGGAATTTTGCTCTTGAATTATCGTAGGAATGCCGAGCCATTGAGCCGCTTTAAGGGTTGGGGCAGAGGCATATCCGCCTGTTCCGATAACCACATCAGGATGAAACTTTTTGATGATTTTCCGAGCTTTCCACAAGCTACTGACAAGTTTGAGCGGAAACATCAAGTTGTCAAGCGTTAGTTTGCGTTGTAAACCCGAAATCCACAATCCTTCGATGGGATACCCCGACTGAGGCACTTTTTGCATTTCCATTCGGTTTTCAGCTCCCACAAACAGAATTTTGGCATCAGGCAAACGACGCTTTATTTCATTCGCAATAGCAATAGCAGGATAAATATGTCCGCCTGTACCGCCACCTGATATGATAAATCTTTTCATAATAGTTTGAATGTTTGAGTATTAAAATTTAAACTATTTTACCAATTTCTTTTTTTCCGCCTTTTGGATTTCTTCCATAATTTCTTCAGCTAGTTCCTCTTCAACTTCGGCTAAGTTTTTGTCTTTTTCCATAGCTTGTTGTTTATTATTGCGTTTGCTTGTACTCACTGAAAGAATTAATCCTAATGCCAAACACGTCATCCAAATGGAAGTTCCTCCACTACTAATAAGCGGTAAGTTCTGTCCCGTAACGGGAAATAATTCTACCGCAAC
Organism: Capnocytophaga cynodegmi DSM 19736; assembly: GCF_000379185.1. Taxonomy (GTDB): domain Bacteria; phylum Bacteroidota; class Bacteroidia; order Flavobacteriales; family Flavobacteriaceae; genus Capnocytophaga; species Capnocytophaga cynodegmi. The sequence goes on along the minus strand of NZ_KB900738.1, from coordinate 85,346 downwards.
TCCCATATTTATGAGGGCTTGTAGAATAATTGGGAAACCGACTCCCAAAACCAATAACTGCCCAAATATCGTTCTTGCATTTTGAGAAATGATGACAATCCGCAAAAGTAAAAGTACATAAAGAGCCATTATGACTAACGCCCCAAACGAGCCATATTCTTCCGTAATAATAGCATAAATAAAATCGGAAGAACTCTGTGGTAGAAAGTTTTTCATCGTGCTTTTTCCAGCTCCTTCACCCATTAGTCCGCCTTTTGCAATAGCCATTTTAGCTCGTTCAATTTGATAACCTTCTTTCTCGTCTTCTCCTGCTGTAAAGGATTCAATACGGCTTACCCAAGTGCTTACCCGCGTGTTTTTAAAATTATCAGGAAATGCTTTCACTGTAAGAATGAAAATTGCCATAAGAGCTATACCGATACTCAGAGCCGTAAAGATATTTTTCAGAGGATGTCGCCCAATAAAAGTTAAAATCCCTACCGAACCTGCTCCCAGTACAGCCGTAGAAAGGTTAGAAGGCACGATAAGCCCAAGGATAATCGCCACAGGCAGCCACAAAGGAAGAAAAGATTCCGAGAATGTAGGCTTTTTACCATAATTTTCAGCTAAATACGAGGCTACATACGTCATCAGCATAACCAAAGCAAACGTAGAAGGCTGAAATGAAATACCCACAAAAGGCACTTGAATCCATCGACTGGCATTGGCTCCTTCAATGGTGGTTCCTTTAAGAGCGGCAAAAATCAAAAATAAAGCCGAAAGGAATAATCCTAACTTTGAAACTGGACGAGAGAAACGATACGGAACTTTATGAATTACATAAATGATGACAAAGCCAATAAAGACAATCAGTCCGTGCCTTAAAAAGTGTCCGAACGTGGTTCCCTTACCGATAACGTAAACCAAATTTGTACTGGCACTATAAACAGCCAAAAATGAGAATAACGTAAATATCAGTATGATAGCCCAAGTGACTTTATCTCCCTTTATATTTCGTGCTAACCAGTTTCGCATTTGTTATAGTTTTTCTACTTCTTTTTTGAACTCATTTCCTCGTTCTTCATAATTTTTGAACAAGTCAAAACTCGCACACGCAGGTGAAAGTAGCACAGTATCTCCGTTTTTTGCAAATTGTTTTGAAAGAGATACAGCCTCTTCCATACTTTGGGTCTCTACGATGTTATCAATGACGTTTCCAAAAGATTTCAAGATAGGCGAATTATCTTTCCCTAAGCAGACGATTGCTCTCACTTTCTCGTGTACGTAAGGAAGTAGGGGAGAGTAGTCGTTGCCTTTGTCCACACCGCCAACAATCCATACTACGGGCGTTTTCATTGTGTCCAGAGCGAAGAACACCGAGTTCACATTTGTGGCTTTGGAGTCATTGATGTAGGTCACGCCTTCCACTGTTTTCACTTCTTCCAAACGATGCGGCTCACCCACGAAGCCTTTTAAGCTTTCGCGAATAGATTGCTTCCTAACGTTCAATAATCGGGAGGCAACGGAACCTGCCATTGAGTTTTTGGCGTTGTGTTTTCCTCTTAGTGAGGTGCTTTCTACTTCAAATTCAATAGTTTTATTGTCAATCATAGTATAAATTGTATTATTTTTAAAAAATGCTCCTTCTTTTTGTTCCTTTTCTAAAGAAAATAGAATCTTCCGAGCTTTAATGGAATGGTTTTTCAAGTATTGTTCGATAATAGGGTCGTCAGCATCGTAGATGAAATAATCGTTTTCGTCCTGATTTTCGGTAATTCTGAATTTCGACGCGATGTAATTCTTCATTTTATAATCGTATCTGTCCAGATGGTCGGGGGTGATGTTCAGCAAGATGGCGATGTGCGGCTTAAAACTCGTAATTCCGTCCAGTTGAAAACTGCTGATTTCCAAAACATAATATTCTTTATCATCTTCCGCTACCATTTGAGCAAAACTCTTCCCGATGTTTCCTGCTACGCCCACATTAAGCCCGCTTTCTTTCAGAATGTGATACGTTAGGCTGGTTGTGGTAGTCTTTCCGTTGCTACCTGTGATGGCAATAATCTTTCCTTTGGTATAGCGATAGGCAAATTCAATTTCGGAAATAATTTCGATATGTTTTTCCTTTGCTTTTTTGATAATTTCTACCGTATCGGGAATTCCTGGACTCTTTATGATACAATCTGCCGAGAGGATTTCACTTTCGGTATGCTTATTTTCCTCCCACCGAATGGTATGTTGATTGAGTACCTCAGCATATTTGGTTGCTACCTTGCCTTTGTCGGACAGAAACACATCCCAATGCTTCTTTTTACCAAGAATTGCAGCCCCAACACCGCTTTCGCCTCCTCCTAAAATTACTAATTTTTTCATTTTTTATATTTTGAACTATAAATCGATGTCATTTTTCATACATTGATTGTTAAGTTAGTTATCAAAGTCTTTGTCTTCTTCCATATCTTCCTGAAAACGATTATTAAATTCACTATTTCCCCTTATATTTTGCTGAGAATAGTTGTTTAAAACATTTTCATAGTTAATTAAAAGAGAGTCTATCTTCTTTTTGGTTTCAATTGAGGTATTTCCTTCCTTTAATTTCATAAGTTCTTGCTGAGCATTTTTAGTAAACTGCGTGATTGCGAGTATTTCCAACGCTCCTAACTCTCCTCCAGTGATGTTTTCCTGCAGAAGAGAAATTCTCTCAGCAATATTTTGATATTCAACTACCTTTAAAGCTACATTTTCGATACTTTCCAGATGCTTAACGTTCAGTAACTCGTTGGTGATGGCTTCCAAATTGACGTTTTTCAAAACTTCGTCTTTAATTTGGTTTGTACTTTTAGAAATTTCTGTCTCAATGCATTCAGAGCTTTCCGATATTTCGTTACTGATGTTATTTACCAATTGATTGACGTTCTCACACGAGGCAAAAATGTTTGCACAAAGTATGATGAATAGTATTTTTTGTTTCATTTTTTCTTTTATATTAAAATTATTAATTGTTTTTTGCTTCATTTTGCTCTGTACGCACTTTATATTGTATTGTACTGACTTTATTTTGCATTGTACTGACTTCATTTTGTTCTGTACGAGCTTTATTTTGTATTCTACGGACTTAATTTTCTATTCTACAATCTCAATTTTCTGTTATATCTGTATATTTTTGTTGATTTAATCCTTCTTTAAAAGATTTTTTAGCTTTAGAATGAGAAAAACAAGCCCAATTGTTCCATATAATAAGGTGATTGCTATCAAATCGGACAATAAAGCAAAAGGCAACAACACGATGGCTTTTACATACATTCCTATTTTGGGTAATTTCGATTCTTTTTCTATTGTAAAATGAAATTTTTGCTTCAGCGGAAATTCATTTTTTAGCTTTTCTTTCCATTGTCGCTTCGGTGCGAACTTTCCGGCAATGTGAATTGACTTATATATGAAATTTCCTGTGTCTTCTTCGCAAAAAATGCTACCTTTTTTCTCAAATCCGATGTCTTTTGCCTCTTGTAGGTTCTCTTCTGAAAGTTTTTCTGTGTTTATTCCCAAAAGTATCAACACATAGAGCTTCTTTTCTTGCTTGATGCTCTTGGCATAAAACTTAGCAAAGCCATAATACAATTCATTTTTCCATTCGGAAGAGAAAATGTTATGCAATTCCTTCTGATATTCGGATTTTACCTCGTTAAAGTGATAGTAATACTTCCTCCCAATGATAATTAGTTCGCCTTGGGAGGAAAATCCTGCAATTTGAGTGCTATCTTTACACCTTTTGTAGATACTATTTTCCCTTTTCTTTGCATCGGAAAACATTTTCTGTGTTAAAGACGAATATTTTAGCAGATTTATCATTCGTTTTCTCTGTTTTACGGACTTTTTTCTATTCTTTATAGCGATAAAGAACTTCTTTCTGAACTTCGATTACCTAATTTTTAAGGTCACGAAGGACATTATTGCCAGAATGATGCCCACAATTAGGAATCGCATCACAATTTTACTTTCGTGATAGCCTTTTTTCTGATAATGATGATGCAAAGGCGACATCAGGAAGATGCGTTTGCCCTCGCCATACTTCTTTTTTGTGTATTTGAAGTAAGAAACTTGCATCATAACCGATAGATTTTCAATCAGGAAGATACCACACAGCAACGGAATGAGCAATTCCTTACGAACTGAAATGGCAATCACAGCAATTACACCCCCAATGGTCAGGCTGCCTGTATCGCCCATAAAAACCTGAGCAGGATAGGTGTTATACCACAAAAATCCGATGAGAGCCCCAGCAAATGCAGCGATGAAGATGGTTATTTCTCCTACGTTGGGGATATACATTATGTTGAGGTACTGCGAAAAAATGATATTCCCCGATACCCAAGCGAAAATCCCGAGTGTTAGCACAATGATTGCCGAACTTCCTGCTGCCAGTCCGTCAATTCCGTCGGTGAGGTTAGCTCCGTTGGAGACTGCCGTCACAATTAAAATAACTATCGGAATAAAAACCATCCAAACCCAGTCTTTACTTCCTTCACCTGCCCACGAAATCAGGTCGGCATAGTCAAATTCGTTGTTTTTCATAAACGGAATAGTGGTTTTGGTAGATTTTATTTCTTCTTGCTGAATTTGAACTTCGGTTACTGTACTTGCTTTTGTGCTTTCGTTCTTCACGGTTACATTAGGGTTGAAATAAAGCATCGCTCCGACAAAAAGTCCGAGACCTATTTGCCCTAAAACTTTGAATTTGCCTTTGAGTCCGTCTTTGTTTTTTCTAAAAACCTTGATGTAGTCGTCCGCAAACCCGATAACTCCCATCCAAATCATTGAAACTATGAGTAAAATGATGTACACATTTGCCAGATCAGCAAACAGAAGCACCGGTACAAGTGTTGCCAAGATGATAATCACGCCTCCCATTGTAGGTGTTCCTGCTTTTTCGTTCTGTCCTTGCAGACCTAAATCACGAATGGTTTCTCCCACCTGAAGTGCGTACAGCCTACGGATAATTTTCTTTCCGAAGATGGTAGCAATTAAAAGTGAGAGAATCGCCGCAATCCCCGCACGGAACGAAAGGTATTGAAACAATCCTGCTCCCGCCAAATTGTATTCTTTTTCTAAATAATCAAATAAATAATATAACATTTAGTTATCAGTAATTAGGGAATAGGGGTTTGTTCCTATTCGGGATTAATATTTTTGCCTTTTATGCCCATACAATAGAAAAGATGTGGCTTCTTTCCGAGCAATTAATTGATAGTTTCTACAAAAAATTACTCAGTTACAACGATGATTTTGTCATCATTTTTTTCATTTCTATCAAGTTCTTCATTGAGCTTCAAACTCACTTGAACGGTGTGGTCATCAATCTTTTTGAACTTACTGTGCTTTCCTTTAATTGACTCTATTCTGTTATCAAATTTGAATGTAACATTGAACTGTATGTCAATCATTTTCATAAAGTTTTGCATTTTATCGCTTAGCTCGTTATCTTCTTGCTCCTCTTTCTCTTCTTTTGAGGTGAGGTCTTTCATATCGATAACTAATCTCTTTCCATCCCAGTCTGTTCCCGATTTTACGAACGGAGAAAGCATTTTAGCCTCTTCATTTTTGGAATCAGAAAACCCCTCTAATTCTTTTTTGGTTAGTCGTTCCATTTTGATAGCAAAACCGGTTTCTTGTTCTTGATCGTAAATACCTTTCAAGAAAATCTTTTTAGCTACTTCCATAGAATCTTTACTGATAGGTTTTCCTTCTTCCTCAGATATTTGGTAGATGCTTTTCCATTCTTTGGACAATTTGTTAAGGTTCGATTTTTTACTCGTAGAATCGGATTTTGATTGCATCATATCAATCATTTCTTTCGAGTCAAACTCCATAAGAATGCTTGTAGCATCATCTTTGTGAAAGGTCATTTCCATATTCACAGTACAAGATTGTAATAATCCTATAAAGAGAACTATAAGGGTTGCGATTTTTATTTTTTGTTTTGTCATATTATTGTTGGTTTTAAAGATTTTTTACTATTTATTATGTTTACATATGATGTATTTATGTAAAATGTTAAAAATCATCGTCAATTGGTAGTTCCAGTTGCTTTGCCAGAGATAAAATCCAGTCTTTATATTCTTTATGGCATAGAAAGAAAGTATAATAGCCCAGCTGATTTTCTACATTTAAAAGGGTATAATCGGTTTGTTTTTCGATTTTCTCGGCAATACTTTTGGGGTACAATATATCCTCTTCGGTAATGTGAATTTTTTCTCCTAAACGTTCTTCTATATAATCCGTAAGGACATCAATCTCAATAGGAAAGTCGTCATTATAAGTTTCGAGATGTTCCTTGAGCAGAAATTCATAATTGATTTGCTGCTGATTGGCATTGCCGTAAAAACCTGCTTTTAATATTTTGTCGATATACTTTTTAGGGTTTTGTTTTAGCTTTTTCCACTGATTTTTAAAGGTTTTCTGCTTTTTGATATTGGCAATAGCGACAAAATCATTCAACGCATCGTCAAAACTACTGAGTTCGATATGTTCTGCATTCGTAACGAGGTTTAGTTCCCGCTCTACTATTGCTACGGCTTTTTCAAATATCGCCCAATCCTCTTTATCATCGTCCTCCGAAAGAGGCTCGGCGTATTTCATTTCTTGAACAATTCCGCTAAAACGATTTTTCGAAACCAAAATTTGGAATGCTTCCTCGCCATTTTCCGTAAAAGGCACGGCAAAAAAAGTTCTCACTTCGGCATTGAACCCTTTTTCCTTTATTTCTTCGGAAGGTTTGACCAGAAAATAAAATAGCAAAAAAGTATGATTTTTTTTCTCATTTAACTCCGATTCATCAAAAGGCGTGATGTTACACTTTTTCATAAATTCTGCAACAAGCTGATACAAACTCTCATACCCCTCTCGTTTGCATTCAGTTTGATACTGCTCTATATCTTCCATAAAATCAAACGGATAGGCATAATCATACACCTCAATACTCGATTTGAAAGCCGAATTATGAATCGTAAACTGACGAACACCAACGATACTTTCTTCAATTTTCGTTAGGCTTTTATATAATTCTTGTTTCATTTTGTTTGTTATTTATTGTTTTGATAAATTCGGAGAAAAACGTTATTTTCTTTTCTGCCAAAGTGATTTAATTTCTTTCCAAGAGTCACTGATGATATTGACAAACCAAATCATAATGCCTATCATCATTAGCGTTTCCCAGTTTATGGGGCTACTTCTTCTCAAGTCTTTTTCAAACAGAAAAATATAAAAAATATACAAGCAAGCCACTATTTTTAAAAGTGAAGGCAGTATTTTAAACAAAAAATTCATTTATAATTATTTATATTTTTTCTGAAACTATTTATCGTTTCTACCAACCAATTTGAGTTATTCTACCATTTCCGATTTTAAAATACTATACACTTCCAAATCTCTGAAAACACCTTCCGAAACGCGTTCGCCTTGCCGTTCGATGCCCTCAAAGGTAAATCCCAATCGCTTTGGAATATTTTTGCTTGGCAAATTCCCGACAGCACAACGGATTTGTACGCGGTTCATTCCCATTTCGGTAAAGGCAAATTCGCATATTCGCTTGGTGGCTTGGGTTGCAATCCCTTGTTTTTGGTATGTTTCTGAAATCCAATAACCGATTTCAGTTTTCTGATTGAGTTTGTCCGTTTTGATAAAACTGATAAGCCCAACAAAATTGCCCTCTTTTCGAATGCAAAAGATGTATTCTTTGGCCTGTTCCATCGTTTCCAAAGCTGATTTTATAAAATTTTCTTCATCAGCAACATTTTTTATAAAAGAAACGAACGGAAGCCACTCGCCCAAATATTTTCTTTGTGTATCTATTGTATTGAAAATGGTTTCAGCATCAGATAATTGTACCAATTCGAGATATAATTTTTCATTTATGATTAGTTTCATATTTTGGTTATTTTAAAAATTGCCTCACTTCTTCCATATCATCAAAATGGGTGCGTTCACCTTTGATTTCTTGATAGGTTTCGTGTCCTTTTCCTGCAATGAGGATAATATCTCCTGATTGAGCAAACTGACAAGCGGTTTTTATTGCCTGACGGCGGTCGGCTATGGTTACGAATTTTTTGTAATGTTCTGCCGATACGCCTACTTCCATTTCTTCTAAAATCGTTTGTGGGTCTTCGTCTCGCGGATTGTCTGAAGTGAAAATTACTCGGGTACTTTCCTTCGTGGAAATATCCGCCATTACAGGGCGTTTGCTCTTGTCGCGATTGCCTCCGCAGCCTACCACCGTGATGAGTTGCTCGTTTTTAGTGCGAATGTTGTTGATGGTGTCCAAAACATTTTGCAAAGCGTCGGGCGTGTGAGCATAATCCACAATTGCGGTGATTTTGTCTTTCGAAACAAAATACTGAAACCTTCCGCCCACCGACTGCAAAGTACTCAAAGCGGTTAGGTTCTGAATTTTTTCGATTCTGAGCAAATCGGCGACAGCATAAACCGCCAAAAGATTATAAGCGTTGAACTGCCCGATGAGGTTTGTCCAAACTTCCTGTCCGTCTATTTTCAGTACCAAGCCCGAAAACTGGTTTTCCAAAATCTGCAAACGATAATCCGCCATTGTTTTCAGAGCGTACGATTTCTTTTGGGCTTTGGTATTTTGCAACATCACACTGCCATTTTTATCGTCGATATTGGTAAGAGCAAAAGCTGTTTTGGGCAATTGGTCGAAAAACTTCTTTTTGGCATCACGATAGTTGGCAAAGGTTTGGTGATAATCCAAATGGTCGTGTGTGAGATTCGTAAACACGCCCCCTGCAAATTGTAAGCCTTCGATGCGTCGTTGCTCCACGCCGTGCGAACTCACTTCCATAAAGCAATATTCACAACCTGCATCGACCATCATTTTCAGATATTTGTTCAATGTAAGAATGTCGGGTGTAGTGTTTTTGGTATCGTACTTCTGCTCATCAACATAAATGGCGATGGTGGAAATCAGTCCCACTTTGTAGCCCACTTTTCTAAACAATTGATATAGCAAACTCGTGGTGGTGGTTTTTCCGTTTGTGCCTGTTATCCCCACTAACTTGAGTTTTTCTGATGGATTTCCGTAAAAATTACTCGCCATCGTTGCCAAAGCGGAAACGCTATCCTTTACTTTTACATAAACAATTTCCGAAATAGTTTCTTGCGGAATCTCCTCACAAACGATGACTTTTGCTCCCATTTCGATGGCTTTGCTAATGAATTGATGTCCGTCTGATGCCGTACCTTTTATAGCAACGAATACATCGCCTTGCTTAATTAACCGCGAGTCTTGCACCAAATCACCTACTTGGGTATTGATTTCCCCCGAAAGGGAGATGATTTCTATGTTTTGTAATATATCTTTTAGGTTCATAGTTTTTGTGTAATAAAAATCTAACTTTTGAAAGCCTTGTCGTTGCTGAAACAAGATGCTTTCAATAGGGTAATATGCTTTTCTCTTTCCTTTCTCACAACTTCCATATTGTTAGGAAACATTTTATTGATAAGAGTGATTGCGAAATCTGTTGCCCATAGTCCGTGAAATTTGGTGTGCGGACTTGCAGCAATTTGAGCCATCGTTCGATAAAATTTTACTTTTGCTACATCACTTTCTTCTTTTGCTAATCTACCGATTTCAAAACTTATGTTTCTCGCCTTATGATAATTGGTTTTTCCTTCAAGCCACTCTTTCATTGCCTCAAAAGCCAATAACATTTCATCGCAAGGCTCAAACTTGGTGAAATTTATAATATGTTGTGCCAATGACAAACAGAACAAGACAATTTCCTGACGATTTTTGGTATCGAAAATCGTGATGAATTCATCGCGTAATGCAGAAATATCTTCTATTTTTCCGACAGGTTTTTGATATTTATAAAAATCCATTTTTTCATTTTTGTTATCATCAAAGCGGATATATCCGTCTCCTAATAGTACGAATTAATTTTCCATTTCCTCCGCCAACGTTATCAACTTCGTTAATGTATTCAAATTGCGTGTGGTGGTGCTAATTTTTAGCATAAATGTCCAATTGAAGCCGTTCAAATCTTCGCATTTTGCCAATACTATATTTTTTCATTTAGTATTTTTTTCAATTCGTCAATCTGCCATTGCCTTTCTGATGTTATTGTTTCAAGATTGTTTTCAGAATGAAGTTGGATAGTTTTTATAGCATAATCACTACATACCATTGCGTGTTCTTTCATATGTCCAACGGCAACTGCTTGTCCGATAGTTCTTAAAACATTTTTTGCAATTTCATTTTCGGTATTTCTGGCTTCTTCGTGAATTTTAAATCCTATTTGACGGACTTCGTGAACAGTCGCGTTTTGATTCTGCCAAAGTATATTGGTTTGAAATCCCAAATTGACAACATTTAGATTGATTTCTATGGGTGATAAATTTAGGATATGTTTCGCACAATTCATCGCCCAATTTGCAAGTTGAATTTGTGATACATTTTTAGTTAATTCAAATAGCTCAGCTCTTAATACCGAGTTATCTAAAATTTTTATTTTTGGTTTTTCCATAATATTCATTTTATTTATATAAAAATAAGATTTTCCATTTCCTCAGCCATTGCTACCAACTTGCTCAATGTATTAAAATTGCGTGTAGTAGCAATGATTTTTAGTTTCTTTTTCAAAAAATTGTTACTGAGTTTGCTACGGCTGGCATCTTTGGGTAAATACATATACAATGCTTTTTCGCTAAAATCAAATTTTTCTTCTCCGAAATCCTGCTTTTTGAGTTCGTTTGCCAGTGCTTGCGGTAGCTCATCGTTAAATAGGGTAAAAAAAACGCGTTTGCTGTCGTGATTTTCGGTAAATGGATTTTCGCTTAAAACTTGTGCAATTTCATCAGCGGTTTTTACAATCACAGGGAGTTCTGCTCCAATGTTTTCCTTAATGACTTCGTGTACCTTCCTGCTCACCTCCGCAGGGGAAAGCTCCGTTTGTAATACAATATTTCCGCTTTGGATATAGGTTTTTACATTCACGAAACCGCCTTTTCCCAAAATTTCTTTCAGAAAAGCCATACTCGGAATTTTGTTTTTCCCTGTGGGCATCACACCACGCAAAAGGACGATATAGGTTTTCATATTTAGTTGTTTGTTTTATACTAAATTTCCGATTTTAAAATACTATATACCTCTAAATCTCTGAAAACGCCTTCCGAAACGCGTTCGCCGTGTCGCTCAATGCCCTCGAAAGTAAATCCCAATCGCTTTGGAATGCTTTTACTTGGCAGATTTCCCACCGCACATCGTAGCTGAACTCGATTCATTCCCAAATCGTTAAAGGCAAATTCGCACAGTCTTTTGGTAGCTTGGGTTACAATACCTTGCTTTTGATAATCCTTTGAAATCCAATAACCAATTTCCGTTTTCTGATTGGCAATATCGGGTTTGATAAAACCGATAAGCCCCACAAATTTCCCATCTTTGCGAATACAAAACACATATTCTTTGGTGTGTTCCATTGTTTCCAAAACTGATTTTAGGAAATTTTCCTCATCGGCAACTTCTTTTATAAACGGAATAAACGGCAACCATTCGCCCAAATATTCGCGTTGGTGGTCAATTGTGTTAAAAATATCCGACGCATCCGATAGTTTTACCAATTTGAGGTATAGATTTTCGTTGATAGTTAGCTTCATAATTTTTGATTTAATAATTAAACTTCAAATACTAGATTTCGGCTAATTCCTACATTATATTTTTACTTCACTGAAACGAAAATTTCCACTTCGGACTCACTGCCGTTTTGGGATTTTTCGCCATACACCTCAAAATCGTACTGGTAGGCACGATTCAGCACTTCATCTTGTTCCCAAATGGTTTTCCAAGTCTGCATAACGGCATTGGGCATTTCTCCTTTGGCAATGAATTTCTGAAATTTTGTAGCAGGAAATTCTCTCCCAATCATTCCGTCTGGAATTTCATCTAATGAGCTGACTTTCTTTCCGATAATCGCCGTATAAGCTCCTTGATAATCACTTTCGTAATCGGTGTAAATGGCGATAATTTCCTCCGAAATGGTATTGGGGATTTTTGAAATGGTGTCGCTCATAAATTGCCCCCAAAGTTTGCCCAAATCTGTTGCGGCTTGTCCGTTGGCATTGGTCGTGCGTACCACTATGCCGATGATTTTACATTCGTTTTTCATATGATTTCCTTTTTTAATTAAAGTTAATTTACATTATTTTGAGAGTTTTAAAATTTTTATTGCCCCTTGCCAAACAATGCAAAATACAATGGCTCCGATGATAAGGTCAGGAGATTTAGAATTAGTCAAATAAACCAATCCACTAGCAATAATCACCCCTATATTGATAATGACATCATTAGAAGTAAAAATCATACTGGCTTGCATATGAGCTTCTTGGCTTTTGTTCTTTTGCAATAAATACAAGCAAAGAGCGTTACCAATAAGTGCCAGCAACGAAACAAAAGCCATCGTTTGAAAATGAGGAATGGATTCACTGCCAATAAATCGCTTAATGACTTCTACAAGTCCGATAATGGCAAGAAATATTTGAAAATAACCTGCTATTTTTGCAATGCGTTTTTTATAAATGATACTCGTACCAACAGCTAATAAAGCAAGTCCATACACTAAGCTATCAGCAAGCATATCCAAACTATCGGCGATAAGCCCCATAGAACCAGATAAAAATCCTGTTGCCATTTCTAAAATAAAAAAGAAAAAATTGATATATAAAACACGCCAGAGCAATACTCTTTCATTGGTGTCATTTGTTTTTGAGTAATCATCTGCAGCACTGCTATCAATCAGAGAAGTGTCTAATTGTAGGCTTTTAAGGTGCTGAAAAATCTGCTGATAGTTACCACTATGAAAAACAATTAACAGTCTATTATCTATGCTAAATTCCATTGAATGAATATTTTGCAACTCTGCAAGCTTCATTTTTATCATTTGCACTTCGCAAGGGCAATCCATTTTTGATATTTTAAATGATGTCTTGTACATTTTTTTCTTGTTTGTTTTGATTCAATTCATTTTTGCCAATCCTTCACAATTCGCTCAAAATCAGCCAACATCAACTCAAAATTATAATTGATTTTCTTTTGTTTTTGGGCAAAAACACGAAGGGCGGTCAAAAAATATTCACTGATTTTTTGTTTCTGTTCTCGGTGGCAAAGGTCGCTAAATTCTTTTTCAAAATGAAAAATAATTTCGGCTTTGCCCGTGTCTTTTCGCAAACCGCCAATTTCAAAACGATTGCGTAAAAAATAGCGATGTTCTTCTATTTCTTCTGCCGAAAATCGTTCGTGCAAAAGTTTCAATGTTTGGGTATTGGCTTTTGATTTGAGCCAATTTTTTAGGGTCTCTTCCTGTGATAATCACCTTATTATCAAGTTCATAAAAACGCTTTGCTAATGCCCAACCAATACCTGATGAACCGCCCGTAATTAAAATAGTGTTGTTTGATAGTTTCATTGTTAAATTCTTTACTAATGGACAAAGTTATATAATTCTAACACATTTGTTGAAGTTTTATTATCTAAATAAAATTATAACCAACGGCGAACTTTCGTCAGATATTCTTCGTAAGGTTTGCCAAAAATTTGTTTTAAAACCCTCTCTTCTGGGAGTATCTGAAATTGTGTAATATACACCACAAATCCCACAACAGCCAACCACGAAAAATAATTGCCAAAACCAAACACTAAGCCTACAAGCACCGTCGCCATTCCCAAATACATCGGATTTCGGCTGAACCGATAAATACCCGTATCCACAATACGACTACTCTTTTCGGGCGTGGTAGGATTGACGGTGGTGCTTAATTTTCTAAACTCCAAAACGCCTGATAATGCAATCATTGCACCTAGCACAATAAAAAAGATGCATAAACCCATCGACTGAAAGGCATCGAATGGAAAAATATACGGAATGGCGACAATCATACTCGCAAAAACAGCAAGAACGATAACTGGAGGAATTTTTAACTGTAACATTTTTTACTTCTTTTGTTTATAATGGTTGATAAACTGTGCGATTAAGACCAAAGGCGACGCAATCAAGATTTTATTTTCTTTACCAAAACCATAATTCCCAATCCGAAAAACGCTAACAGATACAGTACTACAAAGAGATTTTTTAGTAAACTGAAAAAAGGCAATACGGATAAAACAGCATCCGAAAGCGACGGAAAGCGGTAAAGCGATATGCCGATGCTGATATTTTCCAAGTAGTCAAACACTGCCGCCAAAATGGGTAAAAAGACCACCCATCTTACCCTTTTGAAGTCCAATTTATCAATGAAATGCTTTAATATCTGTCTGTAAGTAAAGGCATAAAGTAGCGGGTATATCATATCAATAGGTAATTGCTTATATAGATAGTAATGTCTGCCCTCGCTTTCTAAATACTCCAAAAGACGCACCACATATTCGCCATCGTAAAAGGGAAGGACATCAATGATTTCCAATCCGTTGGCAAGGCGGTTCAGTGTAGGGATAGTGATAAAAACCATCAGTAAGTACACCGACATTGTGATGATGAAATACAGCCAGAGTTTCGTTGGGGCAAAATATTTTTTGCCCTTACATTGAGGGGTAAAATATTTTTTGTCCTTATTTATCATTTATTTATTTTTAAAAATTCAATTATTAGAACGATAATCCGTAAAGCCCATTACATTGCCCGAAGGGTCTAAAAACTCCACCGCCCAACCTGTTTTTATGGGGAAAGGTGGTGTTAAAAATTCCACGCCTTTAGTTTTTAAATCTTCGTACACTTCCGTTACATTATCTACTTCCAGCCAAATGGTAGGTTTCACATTCGGAAATTTTTTCTTGTCTTTTAAGATAATAGCAGCCTCTTCATTGCCCACTTTAAAGGCAATCATTCCCATTTGGGAGAAATCAAATTTGATTTCCAAACCCAAAACATCAGCAAAAAAATGTTTGCTTTTTTCGAAATCTTCGGCGGGAAGAAAAAAATTGTCGTAATTCATACCTTATTCCTTTTAAAATATTAAACGTTTTTAAATATTCTTTGCTAATGACACTTAGCAAAGAATAATTTACCCATACGGAAAAAACCACCGCAGGTTTTGGGCAAAAGCACGGCAGGTTTGAAATAAAACCAAGTGTGGTTTTAGGTGAAACCACGCTTGGTTTTTAGAAATACTGCTGCTGGTTTTTATGAAAACTATTTTTTCTTCTCGAAACCTGCTGCTTTCATTGCTTCTACAATGCGGGTACCTGGGCGATAATTCACACTAACGGATTTTATCTGGTTAGCCGTAAACTCCTTTTCGGTAGCTACTCCATTACTGCTGAGCGTAGGGTATAGACTGCCGAGTTTTTCCAAACGAATGATTTTGCTATCGGCTAATCCTTGTTGAATTACATTTTCCAAAGCGATAATCACCCCGCGAATGTCCGCCTCACTAAGAGCGGAAAACTTTTCGATTTGCTTTACCAAATCATCTACCGATAGCTCTCCTTCGGTTACTACATTGGCATAAAACTTTTTGGTTCCGCCTCCGGCAACGCCCGGTTGCCCTTTCTCGATAACTTTGTACTTGATGCTCATAATTGAAAATTTTTAGAAATGATACATTCATTAAGGAATACCTTGTATGTCCTATGGCTAACAAAGATAATATTTTTAAGCATTATACGGCATTGATTTTCATTTTTATATCTTTGAATTATCAGGACTTATAGCATCTTATTTTGGATATACTCACAGATTTGCTGGGCGATATGTTCTTTTTGGTAAAAGTTGTGATACGCCTCATCAAACAGGTATGGCGATGTTTTCATTGTATCATACCACGCAGTACTGGGCAGATGTTGGTCTTCTTTACCATAAAATAGGTGAAGCTGAGCTTTTGGAGGTATTGTTTCATACCGCAATCGAGTGGAAGATACGGCTACCAAATGTTTGGCTTTTAATCCGCTGTGTAAGGCTCTCCAAGCAATATAGCCACCTATGCTAAAACCTAGTATGGCGAAGGTTTCTTTTTCTTTGTGGGTTAAGTTTTGTACAGATTGTAGAACGCCACCGTCCATAAATTGCTGATGCAGTGCCACCTCGGTATATTGACTTACATCTATCTGCCCTAACTGACAAGCGTCATAAAAGATAACCTCAAAATGTTTGGATAAGGTTTCGGTGTAATATTGCCACCATTGTGATTGTTTTACACCCCATAAATCCGAAACAACGATGAGTTTTTTCATTGGTTTTCCTTTTTGTTTAGTAACATACTTATCATTTTCTCCAAACGCCTTTCTTTGGTTTCTTGCTTTTGGGCTTCATTTATCCATTGGATATACTCGTTTTTGTGAGACGGACTCAGTTTTTGAAACACGGCATATGCCTCGGGGGGTTCTTTTAATGTGTTTTCTATATCTGTGCTGTCAATGGCTTGGGTATGCCTTTTTTCAGCTTCATCAAAATCAGTACTAGTTCTGGGTGCGTTAGGCAATTGTTTGTCTAATGATTTTCGATACTGGATACATCCTTGCATAAACTTATCCCACTGCGGAACAGATATATCCACCTCATATTTTTCAGGAAGTAAATTCCATAAATCAGGATGAAACCAACACAAATCGTGTTCGCTGCAATCACGGTGCTTACGAATGGCATTGCGTAATTTTTCGACCTCCGAAATGAGTTGCTCTCGGGTCATTTGTTGTAAATCTTCGTCCATTTCTTTCATATTGTTTATTTTCTTATCGCTTCAATCCCATAAGGTATTAGGGGCAAATGGTGTTTCTGCTAATCTACCCACAAGCCAAGTTGGTCAGCAAGGGTGTAAATACGCTGTTTGTCCTGCTTTTTAGCGATAATGAAATTACAATCGTCGTTGCCACTGCTAAGGTCGAGCAAGGTGTAATCGGTTAAGTTTTCTAATCTGTCGCGGACTATTTCCCAGTCGTTGCCTACTTCCTTGAAGGTCATTTTAAAAGGCTGACCGATTTTCTCCGAAATGAACCGACACAACTCCTTAACGCCAAACTTCCAATCATCTTTAAATACATCTAACTTCTCAACAAAAGCCCAGTAAAGTAAATAATCGGTCTGATAATCATCAAGGTATTCCAAATCTTCCTCAAACCAAATGCCCTCATCGATGAGCCTTTGGGCAAAGGCTTCACGATTTTCGAGGATGTTTTTCCAATCGGTTTTCAGTTCGGCAATATCTTTTTCGGAAAGATAGTTATCGTGATTAAGCAACCCAACCAATTCATCAAATACCTCTTCATCCGAAATAGGGTCGGTTTGCTGTATTTTCTTTCGCAGGGTTTCATACGCTACTTCGCTGAATTTTAGCAATTCGTCAAAGTGATATTTTTCGGTTTCATTGGCGGTTTCAGGGTCGAAATAATGGCTGTTCAACATCATTTCGCGGTAAGTCATACGGTGTGCATCTACATCATCGCAATGGATATATACAAAATCGTCTCCGATTTGCATCAACGAAAATGAAACATAGTAGGTCTTTGCTAATCCCATATTTTTACGCACTTTGAACAGAAAATGCAACAGCATAAATCCCTCGCCACGCCCAATGGCTTCTATGTCTTGTGCATCAACTTCGCCAAATCCGAAAATACTAAAAATGTGATTAAGATGCTTGATTTCCTCTTTATAATCATAATCATCAGGCACATCATCAGGTGCGGATGCAAAAGGCAGATACATAAAATTGACATCACCCAGCCACGCACCAAATCTGCTATAAATATTTTCTCTACTGATGTCGTTATCACGCATCAATTCGTAGATTTTTAATAAGTTTTCTTTCATTATAATATGATAAAATAAAGGTAGATATACAATAAATATTCAAATTTAAAAGGAACAATTTTCTGATACCATACAATCATTATCCATAAAAACAATCTTCTGTCCATTTTGCAGGATTATTTTCGATGTATTCGTGAATTTTGAAATACGATGCCTCATTTCGGATAATATGTTCGTAATAATTGCGTTGCCAAATTTGATGGATATTTGTATTGGAACGCACCCATTTGGTTACACCAATTTTAAAACCACGCACGATTGAACCAATGGTGTTTGATGTCCCCCGTAGGGGCGAAAGATCTTTCGCCCTATTATCATCGGGCAAATGTTGATTTGTTGGGGCGAAATATTTTTTGCCTTTACATAGTATTATTTGTCCTATCGCTGAGGTCGCCTTCACTAAAAAAATCTGAAATTGATGTTATAAAATTGATTTGCCTTCCTTTATTACTTTCAAAAATAAAATTATTGAGACTTTTACTTTCGTATTTTGAAAAATCCCCAACAATAATCAAAGGCATCTGATATTGAGTGAATTTCTGTAAAATATCACCCGCAATTTTAGTTTTTAAATCGAAAAAATCTGTTGAGATATTTTTTTCGTGAATAATGATTTGCGAAAATCCCTGATAAGACAGATTGCCTATTAAGTCCAAAGTATCATCAACCGATGTCAATATTACTTTTTCTGAAAGAATTTCAGCAATTTTTGAACTATTTTTATGGTGTGTTTTTATTTCCATTTTTATGATTTTTCCAAGATTTAACAATTATAATAAAACCCTGTTACTTCAATACGCATACCAAAGAATTTTTCCAATTGGGGCAAATAATTGTCCAAATCATATTCTTTGGTACTGAGAATTGCTATTGGGTATTTTCTTTTTTTGTAATACACCCGCAAAGTATCGGCACCACCGCCTTTGGCTGGTAGCATTCGGTCAATGTCCACTTTTTTAATATCCGATAGCGGAAAAACATTGCAAAATTCACCTACACTTACCCCGAGTTGTTTATTTACTTCATCTCGCCACAATACGGCTTTATCTCCAAATTTTTCTATCAAAATAGGCGGACGACGTTTTACGATTTCGTTTTTTAGATAGTTCGTATTTATTTCAATATATTCTTTCGGAAATAAAACAAGGTCGGTAAGTTGTATATTCTCCTCATTTTCAATTGGAGTGATTAATTCGGGATATTTACGAGCATTGATAATATTAAAAAACACATATTGATGCTGAGGTTCTCCGTAATAAACGCTAAGAAATGTCATTCCGTCTTTCTGAAAAAATGAATAGAGGTCTTCACGAGTTTTATAGTGTTCATTGAGGGGCAAATGTTTTTCTAATTGCTGATGCACTTGCCAAAAATCAAATTCTTCTACTTGTCTGTCTCCATAGGCATAGAATTCTCGTACGGCTATATCCCTACGCTGGGTGTTGTGTATGCGAAATTCAAATTTGGAAAATAGCAAATTGCCCACCCGCACCGGATATTTAAAATAGTAATACTCATACACCTCATAATCCAAATCAAAAGGGCTCTCCCACTCCACTAAAGGTGATGCGATAACTTCCTCGTAGGTAGTGTCCCACGAAAGGAATTTCGGTTCAGGCGATTGTACTTCAAACCCTAAATGATAATCCGTGTGATTTTCTGAAAGTAATAGGATTTTTTTCATACTATTCTTCTCTCGAGATGATTTTGGTTACCAATTTCAAGAAATCCACCGCCAAGAAATATTGGTCGCCCAAAGCATTGTACGCGAGGTCTTCGGAAAGTACTCCGTGGGGCATTCCTTCAGGGATTTTACCCGCGTTAGCATCGTCATAATCTTGTCGCCATTGGTCGCTTGCGTAATAGGTGTTGAGTTTTTGCACTTCGGGAAGTAATTCTTTCCATTGTTTTAGAAACTCTTCCGCTTTCGGGGTGAAATTTTCTATTCTGTTGAGGATTTCCTCCATTTCTGCAATGTTTTGTAGTTGTTCTGTGTTCATATTGATTGTTTTGTCTAAAAAAATATAAAAGAATAATCAAAATATTCTTTACGATATTATTTTTTTAAGTAAAAGAAAATATCCGAATCAGAATCTCCTCTTCGGATATCTTATATTTGTTAGAATTTGTAGTTACAATTACGAATATCTACTTTATTCGTCCATTTTTTTTAGTACGTAATGAGATGCCAATTCGCTTGTGATTTCGTTGCCTTTGGTATCTAACATAATAATACTTCCCTCTACAACTTTGTAACTCTGCTTGTTGCCATCTTTGGTGTTGAGGGTGATTTTAAATCCGTCCTCCGACCAAGTAAAGGTTCCTTCTTCATTAAAGATTCCATCTTTTTCTTCCAAATAAATTTCCGTTTTTTTGTAAGTATGGTTGTCCATTAATGTCAAAGTAACTTCGATGCCAGGGCTACTTGCCGCCGGAATTATTCCTTTGTAAGTTCCTGCCCAATCCAGTGAATTTTCGGCATTGTGAGAGTCTTTTTGAATCATTTCCTCTTGCGATAGGGGAGTTTCTGTTAAGGTGTTGTCAGATTTTTTGGGAGTGGTATTACACGCCACTAAAAAAGCAAAACTTGTTGCTGCTAAAATTATTTTTTTCATTGTTTTATATAATTTTTTAATTTAATCACTGATGATTTATCAAAGAGAACCATAAAAAATAACAAAATCTAATGCAATTACAATTCCATCGGTATATAAAATACAATTGATAGGAAGTAATTTTTTCCCTTCATTTCTCCAAAATTGTTGTAACGTGTCAATATCAGTTATTTTTAATGTGTTTTCGTTTAGTTTTTTACTTATAACTTGTTATTTCTATAGTATTTTTTATATGTTATTCTAAAATTGAATGTCATTTGCTGGAACTAATTGTATCCATAGATGTAAATTATCAAAATTGGTTATCTGAAAAGGTAAAATTTGCTGAGGATAGAGCTTTTCTGTTCCAAAAATAGCTTTACAAACATCATAATTAGCAATAGCATAGAATTTTTGACCAATATCAAAGATAATTCCTTGTGGATAAAGGCAAATAAGACGACCATTTACTTTTTTTCCTATATAATCAGATTGTTTTAAGGTTTCCCAGTGCTGTAAATAAGGTATTTTTGAAAGTTGCCAAAGTTCTTCAAATTGGTTTTGTGTGATTTCTTCTGTCAGAAATTCCAAATAATCTTTAAAACTTCCCTCAGGAAGAAAAAACTTTCCTTCAACGTCAATGGAACTATTAATCAATGTATTATTTTTTTGAACAATTTGTCGAGTACAATAGTAGTCTTTATCCAACTCAATAAATTTTGGATATAAATCAAGCTCCTTGTTGAAAAATTTATAGTATTTTGTTGTCATAATAGTATTTTTTGAAGCTAAATTTACTTCTTTTGAAAGAAATATAGTTCTATCTAATAGAAATGGAGCGTCATCTGATAGAAATGGAGCATCATCTAATAGAAACGGAGCGTCATCCGATGGAAATGAAGCATCATCCGATGGAAATGGAGCATCATCTAATAAAAATAGAGCATCATCTGATAGAAATGGAGCATCATCTGATAGAAATGGAGCATCATCTGATAGAAATGGAATAATTACTATATAAAATCATATGAAATTTGATAAAGTAGAAGCTATAAAGATGAAAAACATTACTTTTTTTTCAGAATTCTACTTTTTAAGACTTGAAATTAAAAAACTGCGGTCAGAAATTATCCAACCGCAGTTAAAAATTAATTTCTATATATGTGTAATGAATAGTGTTAGCCTATTTTGTTATAAGCCAACACGATAAATAATCTGTCTTGCATCACTTTAAATTCCCATTATGTCAAAGAACTTTTAGCCTTTCTAATGAAAATACATTAGATTAGCTATTTTCTAACGTAAGAACGATATTTTTGTTCGTTCCTATTTTTTGTCCACTTGTAATCGACTGGTTTGTCACTTTTCCTTCGCCAATTAATCGAACTTTTAGTCCCATATTTTCGAGTAAAGCAACGGCATCCATTGCAGCCATTCCTATAACATCGGGCATTATGGTTTTATATTTTTGAGCTTTTGTATAATATTGATTGTAGTTTGTGTTGGTTTTCTCTGAAGCGTTGTCTACATCTTCGATTGTATCAATAAGCAGTGAATTTGTGTAAATTTTCTGAGCGATACTTTTAAATACGGGTCCTGAAACATCAGCTCCGTAGTATCCCACGTTTCTGTCAGGTTCGTGAATTACCACGATGCACGAATACTTTGGGTTTTCAACAGGGAAAAATCCCGCAAAAGAGGAGATGTAACTCCATTTCGATTTGTCGTTGCTACCATAATTTTTTCTTGCAGTTCCTGTTTTTCCTGCCATTGAAAAGTCGGAAGAGTATAATTTATGTGCAGTTCCGTATGGTTTTTCTACAACGCTGGCGAGTAATCCTTTTGCTTTTTGTGCGGTTTCTTTTGAACAAATTTTTCCGTTGATGATTTCCACATTGAATTTTTCGATGGTTTTATTCCATTCACGTACTTCCTTTATGAGTCGAGGCTTAACCATTACTCCATTGTTTGCAATTGCGTTATAAAAAGCTAATGTTTGCAAAGGAGTTAAATGTAAGCCATAGCCAAAAGCCATCCATTCGAGGGAAATACCGCTCCAGTTTTTGTCCTTGGGTTTTGGAATGTACGGAGTCCTTTCACCTTTGATGGGTAATCCTAAAGGTTGGTCTAATCCCATTTGCGATAGCTTATCGGTAAATTCTTTTGGATTTTTAGAAAATAAATGATGAACCATTTCGGTCATACCAACATTTGACGAAACAGCAAAGGCTTTAGCAATATTTATCTTTCCTGTAAATCTTTTTTGTGAATCATCAACGGTTTCTTTGTAGTAATTCGCTCTTCCGTTTTTGATATCAACCACGTATGTAGTGTCAATGCCACGCTCTTCGATAGCAGCGACAACCGACATTAATTTAAAGATTGAACCAGGTTCGTGAACTTCTCCAATTGCGTAATTGTATCGTTCTGAATAAGTATTTGTTTTTGAATTCAATTCTAAATTTGAAATAGCTTTTATTTCTCCTGAATTAACTTCCATTACTATCACACAGCCGTGCTTTGCTTTAAATTTTTCCAACTGAGCAAGTAAAGCGTGATGAGCAATGTCTTGAATATTAATATTTATGGTTGAAACTACATCGTATCCATCTTTTGGCTCGATGATATTGAAACCACTAGCAAGTTTCCATTGCCCTTTGGCTATTTTTTGTTCCAAACGACGCCCTTTTGTACCCAAGAGATAGTTAGAATAGGCTCCTTCTAATCCCACACGAATAGTGTATCCGTTTTCATCAGTTCGTTCGTAACCAATACTTCGGTGAGCGATTCCACCTAAAGGATATTCGCGTTTTACTTTTTTATCAATAATAAGGCCTCCTTTGTATGGACCTTTCTCAAAAAGAGGAAATTTTTTAATACGCAGATAATCGCTATACCCCAATTGTGGTGCAATTAGTAGGTAGCGATTTTTTAGTTTGCGTTCTTTTTTGAGTAAATTTTGATAGTATGAGCTTGGTTTGCCAAACATCTTTGAAAGAGAATCACTTAGGGGTTTTATGTGCGTATTGAAGTTTTTTTCTGAAGGAGCAATTCCGTCCCATCGGATATCATAACGTACTACTGACGTGGCAAGTAGGCTTCCATCATCAGAATATAGATTTCCTTGATTAGGAATTATTTCAGCTTCTCGAAGTGTAGTTTCATCTGCTTTTGCCCGATATTCATCACCTTCAATCTGAATTTTTACAAGTTTTACAGAAATGACAATCGCTAACAAAAGCATAGCAGTCGCAACAATGTATGTGCGAGATAATATCCTTTTGTCATTTTTTGTTGCCATTTTTGTATGAATTAAGTTTGGTTTAAAATTTCAAATGTTATTCTTTAATAATTACTTTTATTTTTTGAGGTGGTTTTTCAGGTTGTTTTAATCCTTTGTTTTTAAGTTTGTTAAGTAATGAAGACTCTAATTTTACCTTTTGCAATTGTGAACGAACATCAACAAATTGACTTTTCAGTTCATTTACCTCTTCATTGAGTTTTGCAATTTGATGTACTTTATTATCTGCATTATGAGAACTTGTAATCATAACTACTCCTAAAACAAACAGAAAAGCGATGAACGTCCAATTCTTGGTAGCTTCTTTGCCTTCCACCAAAAACTTTCCTCTGAGGATATTTTTTATTTCATTTGTAGCTTTTCCCATTTTTTATTGTCTTTCAGCTATTCGGAGTTTAGCACTTCTGGCACGGCTATTTTCAGCAATTTCGCTCTCTGTCGGGACGATTAATCCGCCTACTTTTTTAAAAGGAACAGCAACATTGCCGTAAAAATCTTTCTCGGGACTTCCTTCAAATTGCCCATCACGAATGAAACGTTTTACCAATCGGTCTTCTAACGAATGATAACTGATGAGGCTAATACGTCCGCCTGTTTTCACAATATCAGGAAGTTGTAATAAGAATTCTTCCAAAACCTGTATTTCCTCATTTACTTCAATGCGAATGGCTTGATAGATTTGAGCGAGAGTTTTATTTTCTTTAAATTTCTGCAAGAAAGGCTTTAGAATTTGCTGTAATTGATTGCCAGTAACTATTTTTTGTTCTACACGAGCGGTAACAATGGCTTTGGCAATAGCTTTAGCATTTTTCAGCTCTCCATATTTTGAAAATAGAATAACTAATTCGCTTTCAGAATATTCGTTCAGTATGTTTTGAGCCGAAATTGTCGCATTTTGGTTCATTCGCATATCTAAAACGCCGTCAAAACGTGTTGAAAATCCTCGCTCGGGAACATCAAACTGATGAGATGAAACTCCAAAATCCCCTAAAATACCATCTACTTTTTTAACTCCATAGAATTTCAAAAATCGTTTTATGTATCTGAAATTCTGATTTATAAGTGTAAAACGCTCGTCATCAATAACATTGTTAGCAGCATCGGCATCTTGGTCAAAGGCGTATAATCGTCCGTTTTCACCCAGTTGATTTAAGATTTCACGCGAATGTCCGCCACCTCCAAAAGTAACATCTACATAGATTCCATCTTTCTTAATTGACAGCCCATCAATACTTTCTGTAAGTAGTACAGGTTTGTGATATCCTTCTGTATTAATCATTTCCTAAGCCTCCCATAACTTTTTCAGCCAATGCCGAGAAATCCTCTGGACTTGTATAAATGGCTTTTTCATAAGCTATTTTGTCCCAAATTTCAACTCGGTTTCCTAATGCTGACATAACGATTTCTTTGTCAATTTGTGCGTATTCCAGTAAATCCTTCGGAATTAACATTCTTCCAACAGAGTCTATTTCAATGAGTTTTACACCTGACATAAACTTTCTGATGAAATCATTATTCTCTTTTACGTATCTGTTTAGGCTATTTACTTTTTGCATTTCCAAATTCCATTCGGTCATTGTATAAAAGTCTATACATCTTTGAAAATCAGAGCGTTTAAGTACGAACCCCGCTTCCAAATCTCCCAATTGTTTTTTGAGAGGAGCTGGAAGTGTTATCCGTCCCTTTGCGTCTATTTTACATTCGTATGTGCCTATAAGAATTCCCACTGTAATACATTTCTAAATAATCACAGGACAAAAGTAGAAAAAAAATCCCACATTCTACCACTTTTTCCCACATTGTTGATAAGTTTTTTCTTTTGGAATGTAACAACCAAAACATTCATAATTAAGTATTTAGTTAAATTTTTCGTAAAATTAATCTTAAATTGTTTGCGTGTTTTTGTTTAACTGTTTAGTTTTTAGTTGTTTGATGTTTTTGTTTGATGCAAAACAAAAGTTAAATGAGTTAAAATTTGAAATGAAATTTATTGAATTATTTTTTAACCTTTGTAGAAAATAATATGCTGATAATCTTTCTGTTCGAGGTGTTGGAAGCGAATAAAAACTATTTTTTTACTCAAAAATTTGTAGGTATGATTTTTTGTATTACTTTTGCAGTGTAATAGTAAAGTAATACACCAAAACACTTTTTTATGATAACGGTTAAAAATTTAGATTTTTCTTTTCGTAAGAAAACCATCTTTACAGATTTGAATTTGCATATTGAGCGAGGACAAATCTGTGGTTTGTTTGGGAAAAATGGAGTAGGGAAAACCACGTTTTTGTACAACATCGCAGGGTTGCTTTTCCCTAATCGAGGGACAATTCAAGTTTTAGGATTTGTTCCAAAGGAGCGAAAAACGAGCTTTTTACAAGAAATTTTTGTAATCCCTGATGAGGTTTATCTGCCTGATACCTCGGTGGAAAAATACCAACAAAGGCTATCGTGTTTTTATCCGAAATTTAGCTTAGAGCAATTCCATAGATTTTTAGAAGGATTTGAAATCCAAAAAAATGCAAAACTTCACCAATTGAGTTACGGACAAAGAAAAAAAGTACTCGTTGCTCTTGCTTTAGCTACAAATACCTCAGTAGTACTTATGGATGAGCCTACTAATGGACTCGACATTATGGGAAAAACCCAATTCCGGAAAATTATGGCTGAAATAATGGGTGATGAGCGTTCTTTTGTCATCAGTACGCATCAGGCGAAGGATTTGGAAAGCCTCATCGATCGAGTGATTGTTTTAGATGAAAAAAATGTACTCTTTAACGAATCTATGGAGCAAATTTCGAGGCGATTAGCATTCAAAATAGCTTCCGAAAAATCAGAAATGGAAAAAGCCTTCTATGCCGAGGAAAATTTCTTTGGAAATATCCTCGTTTTGCCCAATGAAGATGATATTGAAAACAGAGTAGATTTGGAATTGCTTTATAAAGCTGTTATTTCAAATCCTAAAAAGATAAATGATTGGTTTAACTCTAATGCTACAAAAATATGAAACAATTTTACAAGTTATTTAAGAAAGAATTAAATGAAAATGCAAAGAATTTGACTTATATTTTCATTGCTACAACCTTAATAGTACCTGCTATTATGGCATATTCTTATTTTATAAGAGCAAAAGAAGAAGTTTTTTATGAAGTAAATTTTATATCAATATATCCCTTTACAATTTTAATTATTGGAATCTTATCTTCTTATTTGGCATTTCGTTTTGTAGAAAAGAAAAACAAAATTATTGCAGAAATAAGCCTTCCGGCAAGTATTTTTCAAAAGTGGTTAGTCAAATTTATTATATATACTGTTTTTCATTTGATATCTTATTCGTTATTATTCTTTCTGATGTATAAAATAGGTATTTTTATAATAGAAAAAAATAATATTAGCATAGAACCTTATAGTGTTTTTGATAAAGATTCGTTGGAAGGTTTTATTGTCGCATCTATTATTACTTATTTTATGATACAATCTTTTTTCTATTCATCAATACTTACATTTAAACGTTTTACCTTTTTAAAATCCCTTTTAGCAGTTTCGTTAAGTATATTTTTATTTATAATCTTTAATCTTTATCTTACAGGTATTTTAGGCAGAGAAGATATTTTCTTTGTTACAGATAGAATAACAATAGATTCATACGGTTCTTATGAAGTTTATTATAAAGCATCTTATGCTTTTTATATTTTGAAGAGTAATTTGTTTGTAGTAGGGCTTCCTTTACTATTTTATATGGTTTCTTATTTTAAATTTAAAGAAAAAGAAGCACGATGACTATGGAAATTAAAAATAATGGTCAAGCCATTTACCTTCAAATCGTTGATTTTGTTTGCCAAAAGATATTATTAGATGAATGGCAGCCCGAAACTAAAATACCAAGTGTTCGTGAATTGGCAATACAGGTTAGTGTCAATCCGAATACGATAGCCCGAAGTTATGAGTTCTTAAAAAATAATGGAATTATCATTGACAAACGTGGAATTGGGTATTTTGTGGAAAAAAATGGAATAGAACAAGCACGAAAATACCGCCAACAAGAATTTTTACAAAACGAACTTCCTGTTTTATTCAATACGCTTTATGTATTAGGTATTGAACTTGATGAATTACAACAACATTACGAAAATTTTAAAAACAATTTAAATCAAAAACAGAATGAAAACAAGTAATAAATTATTATTATTGGCTTTCTCAATAATTATTATATTTCCAATAGTAGAATTTTTCATTATAAAATCAATGAAAGAAGTAAAAAAACCTTCTGTGAAGTATAGATGGAGCTATGTGAAAGATTCGTTAGAGATAAAAAAACTTCCTGACTTTAAACATTTAAAAATAACAGGAGAAGGAGGAATGTTAGATAGCATTGGTGAAATTTTATTTGTATATAAAGATACTTCGTATGCATTTATTGATAATAGTTTGAATAAAGAAAGCATATCATTTACTTCAAATAACGATACATTAACACTTAAAATTGATAAAAATATAGGAGGTAATTGGAAAAATTTACATTTTATTGGTATTCATTCTCCTGTTTTAGAATCAGTATCCCTTGATAATGTATGGCTTAGAGTTAATACACTTTCAAAATACAGAAATAAAACAACTACAACATTTAATTTAAATAAAAGTAGAATTTATTTTGATGTATATGACTTTAGTGGAGAAGATTATAAATATCATAATGTTAAAAATGAAATGTCTTATCAAAAAATAATCCTAAATGGGATAGATAGCGAATTTATATTAAATGAAATAACAAGCGACACGATTAAAGTCGATATTAAAGGAAACTCGATATTCTCTTCAAAAGCTATTTATAAGGATATTTTAGGAAATATAAGCAAAGAAACCAAAATAGATTACTATAATAGTAAAAAAGATAATATAAAATTTGAATAACTCTTTCTTAATTATAAATAAAAATAAGCTACTTATACAAAAATCATCTGATTTATTTCAAAATAACAAATAAGATATTCTTATTTAGTATAAATTAAGATAGAACAATGTCAAAAGTTATTAATTTTATTTCACGATTAAAAAGATGTTTTCTTTAAATATACTACGAATGAAATAAAATAATTTTTCTGAATTTAAGGATTAAATTAATCAATAAAATAAAAAATTAAATTATGAAACACTTATTTTTAATTAAAACAATGCTTTTATGTTTCATTTTTCAATGTAATATAAAAGCACAATCTCTGAATGAAATTCCTGAAAATCTTCACGGATTTTGGAAATTTCAAGTGGAAAAGAAAGGTGATTGGAATGGAATTCACATAGGTAAAAATTATGTGGAAGTGCTTTATAATCTTGTTCTAATAGAAAGTATAAAGCAAAAAGATAATAGGTATGAATTAGTTTTAAATGCTTATGGGAGATTTTTAGATGCAAGTATAACTTTAATAGAACAAGATAAGGCAAAGTTCGTTTTTGGCAACAAAGAATTTGAGTGTACAAAATACAATGCTGACCCTGATATTGTTTTATTAAAACCTTCAAATTATAAAAAAGTAATTAAAGGAATCTGGACAGGGGAAAACAATCCTCGAAAACAGCTTTCTATTACAAAAAATAAACTTCATTGGAATAATGCTGATTGGAAAATACATTGGTTAGGAAAATACTTGGATAAGGAATATCGTGCTTTGATTGAATATAATAATTCTTTCAAGATGGTGTATATTACACATTCTGATAATAACATAAAATTCAGAACTGAAAACAATGATGAAATATATAAAATAGGGGAAAAAATTCAGTCGAACTATCTTTACGGAACGTGGTGCAACCCTACGACCAATGAATGGGTCATTGGTTTCTTTGATAAGATAGTTGTGTATAAAAATGAAGCTTGGACATATCAGTATAGTAAGAAAGACGAAAATACATATCAAATTACTTTATCACAAGAAGATAAAAAGCAAACGATAACGTGTTCTTTTATAGGAAAAGACAAAAATGAACTTACGCTTCTTGATGGGAATCAAAAAATAGATTTAAAATACGAAAATCGTCCTCAACCGTATTTAACAGAGGATAATCGATCGTTTTTGAATAACAATTACAAAAAAGAAAAAGTAACGATTAGAGGGTTTTTACAGAATATGCCTCATAAAAAGCCTTTTAAAATAACTATTCCGAATTTAATTACAGATGAAGAGGATGAATTTTTTGCTGATATTGATAAAAATGGTTGTTTTTCAATCACTTTTGAAGTATTGAACACTTCATTTATTTTGATGGATTGGGGGAGAACTTATTTGCCTGATGTAGTTGAACCTGGAGAAGAATATTTTTTATATATTGATTATAAAAATAAAGATTTTAGAGGTAATAAAGAGGCTATTGTTTGGCAAATGGGTAAAAATGCACGCCTTCATAGGGAACTCACAAGCTATTTTTCTTTTGCGAAATCAGACTTTTTCCCTCATATTGACAAAAATCTTCCTTCAGATGTATTTCTAAGCAAAAGTAGAGAGGCATTAAGAAATGAATTAAAGGTGGTAAAACAGTTTTCAGAGTTGAATAAAATTTCTAAAAGAACTTTGTATTTTATTGAGAAGTTTAAGCTTACGGTGATGGCAAGAGATATGATGCAACGAAAATTTGACTTAGAAAGAAGTAAAGAGGGTAATTTTAGTGCTGATTATATGGCACTTGCTGATTCTGTATTTCAAAATATGCCGAAACCATTAACATTAATGCGATCAAATACCTTTTTGAATGATTATACAGCTTATTATAATGAAAAAGTATTCCTAAAACCAGATTTTATAGGTAATTTGGAGGTAATGAAGTATTTCGATAAGCATAAAATGGTTACTTTGTCTGAAAAAGAACATATAGCAATACATAAATTAGAAGAAATGGCTCAGAAAACATTTGAGTTACGTCAGCAAAAAGCGGATTCAACAACACTTGCGAATCATTTTGCCTTATTTAAACCTTATATTGATGATTTTAATGCTTTTGCTTTTACAAAACCATATGAAAAGCTGTTTGCTGAGCAATTTCCTAAAATAAAAGATGAAGTTGTGTATATCCCAATGCTAAAAAGAGAGCTTTCAACTTTGGATTCATTGAAAGTCTCGCCAGAAGTTAAGGAAATAATGTATGCAGGAAGAGCGTATAACATTTACGAAGGAGAAAGTCGCTCTTTGACGCAAAAAGAGTGGGATTTTTTCGCTTCGAATATAAAAAGTAGTGAAATATTGAGTATTTTAGAGGATGAACAAAGTAAATACAATACTATTCAAGGTCAAGATGTTAAATATTCAGAATCATTAAAACGCACTGAACATTTAAAAGATGCTAAAAATGCCGATGAGCTTTTCAAAAAACTAACAGAACCTTATCTGGGAAAAGTGATTTACATTGATTTTTGGGGCACTTGGTGTGCACCTTGTCGTGAACAAATGAAGTATATTGGTAAAGTAAAAGAAGAATTAAAAGGAAAAGATGTAGTATTTATGTATTTTGCCAATCGTTCCCCAGAAGATTCTTGGAAAAATATTATAAAACAATATAATCTGACGGGCGAAAGTGTAGTGCATTACAATCTTCCTGATGAGCAACAAAGTATGTTAGAACGTCGTTTAGGAGTTAAGAGTTTTCCCACGTATATGATAATTGATAAACAGGGAAATATTGTTTCAACAAAGCCCCCAATGCCTATCCAACAAGAAGTATTAGTTCAAGAACTCATCAAGTGGATTGAGAAATAATTATCAAATAAGTCAAATCCAAAAAATAGTAATTTTCTTTCAAAAATATTTGATATTCAGAATAAAGTTGTATATTTGCACTCGCTAAAAAACGATTTGGTTTTGTAAACTTGTAGGAAATGAGGAAGTTAAAGGAATATGATATCTCTTTTGCGGGATTGAAACAAGGAAAACATCAATTCGTTTATGAGGTTGATAAAAAGTTCTTGGATTCATTTGGGTATGATGATGTGAACAATCTTCATCAAATTGTAACTGTTGAGTTGGATAAAAAAAGTACTTTACTTGAGTTGCATTTTAGAAATGAGGGAGTTGTGAATGTTAATTGTGATTTATCCAATGAGCCTTTTGATATGAAAGTTGAGGGAGAACTTTTTTTGGTGGTAAAATTTGGGGAGGAGTACAATGATGAAGATGATGAGCTACTCATTTTGCCACACGGAGAACATTTGCTTAATGTAGCCCAATACATTTATGAACTTATTGTGCTTTCAATACCAGTAAAGCGTGTTCATCCTGAGGTTGAAAAAGGAACATTACACTCCGATATTTTAGATAAATTAGAGGAGTTAACCCCTAAAGAAGAACTTGAAGAAAGTGAATATATAGACCCGAGATGGGAAAGTTTGAAAAAAATAATAATAACTGATAAAGAAAAATAAGAAATGGCACATCCTAAGAGAAGACAGTCAAGAACAAGAAGAGATAAGAGAAGAACACACGATAAAGCAGTAGTTCCTCAAATTGCAAAAGACCCAACAACGGGTGAAAATCACTTATATCACAGAGCTCACTGGCACGAAGGAAAATTGTACTATCGTGGTCAAGTGTTGGTGGATAACACTGAAAAAAGCGAATAAAGATTTTGATTTCATAATAAACATTTTTAAAATTAAACTCGAAGAAGCTATCCGTGAGGGTGGCTTCTTTTTTTATTTGATTTATAGTCTATTACAAAAAAATCCTAAAAATAATTTCAAAAAATATAATCAATACTGAAAAAAATTAATATCTTGGCAGACAGATTTTGATTTGGGAGGTAAAAATCTTAATTATTTATCATCATTTCTTACTTTTTTATTATTGAAAATGAAGAATTTATTGTTTATATTTTTACTAATATCATCTTTTTCAATACATTCGCAAAAACTTTGGACTTTGGAAGACTGTATTGAATATGCCCTGCAAAATAACATATCTATCAAACAATCAGAAATTGATTTAAAAACGACTGATATTGATAAATTACAGGCAAGAGGTGCTTTTTTTCCTTCATTCAATGGGAATGTCACTTACAATCTTAATGAGGGAAAGAACATTAATCCTGTTACCAACCAGTATGAAAATGCTTTTTTTCAATCAGCTTCTGGAGGGGTAAATATCGATGTAACGGTTTTTGCTGGTTTGCAGAATTGGCGTAGATTAAAACTTGCAGAGCTTAATAAGATAGCATCTCAGTATAAACTTGATAAAATGAAAGATGATATTATTTTGATGATAATCAATGCATATCTTGAAATTTTATCCAACAAAGAACAAATTAAAAAATTAAATATTCAGCTTGAAGTTTCTAAAGAAAATTTGAAAAAAACTCAGGACTTAATCGAAGCGGGTTCTTTGCCTAAAGGGGATTTATATGAGGCTGAATCGCAGTTTTTTTCGCAGGAACAACAAATTATTGCTACCGAAAATGCTCTTTTTATTTCAAAAATGGGATTGGCTCAGTTGCTATTGCTGAAAAATTATCAGGATTTTCAAATCGCAGATACATCTCTCGAAATTCCTATAACAGATATTCTTTCAAAAACTCCAACTGAAATTCTTGAAAGAGCGAAAGAAGTCACTCAAGATGTGAAAATTGCTCAAGCAAATGTGGATTTAGCAGAAAGTAATTTGAAGTTGGCTCGTTCTGCATACTCTCCAAGACTTTCTGCACAATGGGGATATAACTCACGTTGGTCGAAAAATTATCCTGAAAATTTTTGGAGACAGATAGACCAAAATAAAGGAATGTACGCGGGGCTATCTCTCACAATTCCAGTATTCAACGGCTTTTCAACAGTAGGAAACATCAAACGTCAGGAAATCAATTTACTCAGAAGTCAATGGAATAAGCAACAGGCAGAACTCACTATAGAAAAGAATGTATATCAGGCTTATACAGATGCATCAAATGCTAAAAAATTATTTGAAGCTACAGAGAAAACCTTACAGGCTAAGAAACAATCGTACGTTTATGCTAACGAACGTCACGCAGTAGGCTTGATGAATACTTTTGATTTTAATCAAGCAAAATATCAGTATGAGAATGCTGAAAATGAAAGTATTAGAGCGAAATATCAATATATATTTAAAATAAAAGTTTTGCAATATTATTTTAATGGATTGAATATCAATAGATAGAGAATAATTATTTTGAGATTTTCATATTAATAAAAATTGTCCTTAAGTTGATAAAACTATGAAAAGAAAGACTTTATTCATAATAATAGCTATTGTTTTGGGCTTAATATTGCTAATTGTTGGCAAAAAAGCTGGATGGTTTGGAGGTGAGCCAGAAGGCAAAGAAGTGGAAACTCAGGAGGTTTTATTGAAAACGCTAACGCAAAAGGTTTCGGCAACGGGTAAAATTCAGCCTGAATTGGAAATCAAATTATCTTCCGAAGTTTCAGGTGAGATTATTGAGCTTCCTGTAGTTGAGGGACAAATGGTAAAAAAAGGGGACCTTTTGGTGCGTGTCAATCCCAATGTGTATGAATCTGTTGTGAGCAGAAGTATTGCAGGGCTTGAGACCGTGAAAGCCTCATTACAACAAGCTGAAGCAAGTTTAAAAGAAAGCGAGGAAAGCTACAAGCGTAGCAAAGTTTTATATGAAAAAGGTGTGATTTCAAAATCAGATTGGGAAAAAGCTACATCTGCCTATGATATTGCAAAAGCGAACAGAGAATCAGCTCGTTTCAATGTTCAAAGTGCAATGGCAAGTGTAACAGAGTCAAGGGATAATTTGAGAAAAACAACTATTTTTTCACCAACTGATGGAACCATTTCTAAGCTTGGCGTGGAGTTGGGAGAACGTGTGGTTGGTACAGTGCAAATGACTGGAACGGAAATTATGCGTGTTGCTGACTTGAGCCGTATGGAAGTGGAAGTTGATGTAAATGAGAACGATATAGTTAAAGTGAGTGTAGGAGATAGTGTTAATGTTGAGGTTGATGCATATTTGAAGAAAGTTTTCAAAGGAACTGTAACTAACATTGCAAACACAGCCAATGCAACAACGAGTGTTGACCAAGTTACTAATTTTAAAGTAAAAATTCGTATTGAAGAAAGTTCCTATCAGGATTTGTTAAAGGATAAAAAAGCTGGTTATTCGCCTTTCCGACCAGGAATGACAGCCACAGTGGATATCCTTACCGAAACTAAGAAAGATGTACTTGCGGTGCCGATAAGTGCCATAGTTGTTAAAAAAATGTCAGAGATTAATCCTGAATCGCCAAAAGAGGAAGCCGAAAAACGGCAAGAAGCGGTTTTTGTCTTAAAAGATGGAAAAGCAGAACTAAAAGCCGTTTCTACTGGGATTCAGGATAATACAAATATTGAAGTTTTATCAGGAATTGAAAAAGGAGAGCAAATAATAGTAGGACCTTATAGCTTGGTAGGTAAAACGTTGAAAAAAGGAGATAGAGTAATCAAAAAGGCTAAGAATAAGGAAGATGAAACTGATAAGCTCTCAGATTAATTAGAAACTTGAGTATGTAATATTACAAATATCAACTTTATTTATTACTTTTGCAGTCTTTAATACTGAAAAACTATGGTTCTACCTATTGTAGCTTATGGAGATGCTGTACTTAGAAAAGTAGGTACAGATATTACAGCAGATTATCCAAATTTGAAGGAATTGATAACCAATATGTTCGAGACGATGGAAGCAAGTCACGGAGTTGGGTTGGCTGCTCCTCAAATTGGTTTACCAATTCGTTTGTTTGTTATTGATGCATCACCATTTGGAGAGGATGAGGATTTAAGTGCAGAAGAACAGGAATTTCTAAAAAGTTTTAGAAAAACATTCATAAATGCTAAAATTATTGAAGAAACAGGGGATAAGTGGAGCTTCAATGAAGGTTGTTTGAGTATTCCTGGAGTGAGGGAAGATATATTGAGACATAAGCAACTTACAATTAGTTATTTAGATGAAAATTTTGTTCCTCAAGAGCTAACGGTTGATGGACTTGCCGCACGAATTATTCAACACGAATACGACCATATTGAGGGAATTTTATTCACAGACAAGCTTTCGGCTTTTAAAAAACGATTGTTGAAAGGAAAGCTTACAGATATTAGCAAAGGGAAAGTAAATGTGGATTACAGAATGCGTTTCCCTGATGCGAAAAAGAGATAAGAAAGGAATTATAAACATAAAAGTTTGATATACAAGAAATAAGAAGTTAATTTTTATAGTACAAGAAAATGAATTTAAACAAAATTTTAGCCATTTCGGGCAAACCAGGATTATATCATTTGGAATCGCAAACACGTACAGGATTTTTAGCTACATCGTTGCTGGACGGAAAACGTATTTCAGTAGGAATACGAAGTAATGTGAGTTTGCTCTCGGAAATTGCTATCTATACATTGGAAACAGAAGTTCCTCTAAGAGAGGTATTTAAAAATATTAAGGAGAAAGAAAATAACGGAAAAACAAGTATTTCTCATAAATCTGATGATACTGCATTGGAAGAATATTTCTTCAATGTTTTGCCTAATTATGATGAAAATCGTGTGTATGTAAGCGATATCAAAAAAGTAATACAATGGTACAACTTACTTCTTGAAAAAGGGTATCTGGAAGAAACTTCAGAAGAAGAGAATGTTTCTGAAAAAGAAGAAGTTGTTAAAGAATAATTTATTATAAGACGATGTAATGCATCGTCTTTTTTTGTAATTTTGAAAAAGAAAAAGTATGAAAATTCAATCGTTTAAAAACATCAACGAAGAACAACCTGTAGATGTAACGGTATATCTTACAGAAAGTTTGAACAGTCTACCAGCTACACTTTATCCGTATCTTGAAAAGTATTTTGAGAAGAAGAAAAATGTTGTTATTTCAATTCCAACATTGGAACAACCTTTGATAATTGCTTTGTTCTTGGAGAATTCAGAAAAACAGAGTGTTACCAATGAAAAAGTGAGAATTCTTGGAAATGAGATTCTTACTTTGTTAAAAAAAGAAGATTATTCTACAGTAAGTCTTGTTTCAACAGTGGGAGAGCAGATTACTTTGACGACTCTGGAAGGAATGCTTTTAGGAGATTATCATTTTACGAAGTACAAAACCAAAGAAGAAGATAAAAAGGAAAAAGATATTCAGATTTACGCAGAAATTGACGAAACTAAGATAGATGAACTTGTTGGCTTGTTGGAAACGGTTTCTATTGCTCGTGATTTGGTAAATGAGCCGCCTTCTGTTTTAACAACAACACGTTTTTCAGAAGAAATTCAGGCTTTAGGAAATCACTACGGATTTGACGTTAATGTGCTAAGTAAATCACAAATTAAGAAACTCAGAATGGGAGGATTACTTGGTGTTAATGCTGGAAGTGATGTGCCACCAACATTTAATATTCTGACGTGGAGACCGCAAAACGCTAAAAATCAACAGCCTTATATTTTTGTAGGAAAAGGAGTCGTTTATGATACAGGAGGATATAACGTGAAGCCTGGTAGCTATATGGATACGATGAAATCGGATATGGCAGGAGCTGCTGCTGTGGTTGGATTACTTTGTGCTGTGGCTCAAAATAAATTACCTATTCACGTTATAGGATTAATTCCTGCAACAGATAACCGAATTAATAGTAACGCTTTTGTATCTGATGATGTGCTCACAATGATGAACGGCACTACCGTAGAGGTGAAAAATACAGATGCGGAAGGTCGTCTTATTTTGGCAGATGCTTTGGTGTACGCTCAGAACTTGAATCCTAAAATAGTGATTGATTTGGCAACACTGACTGGTGCAGCTGCTCGGGTTACAGGTCATTACGGAAGTGCTTTTATGGGGAATGCTTCCACAGAAATTAAGCAAAGTTTGCAACAATCTGGGGAAATGGTATTTGAAAGATTGACAGAACTTCCTTTCTGGGATGAATTTGCAGAAGATTTAGAGTCGCCTATTGCCGACATTAAAAATTTGGGTAAACCTGAAGGTGGAGCTTCTTCCGCCGGAAAATTCTTGGAACACTTCACTAACTATCCTTGGTTGCATATAGATATTGCAGGAACAGCCTTTCTTACAGCTCCTTATCGTTATTTTAAAGCAGGTGCAACTGGTGTGGGCATTCGATTATTATATCATTTTTTGAAGAAAGAGGAAAATATTTAGAAATTAAAAAGTTAAATTTCATTAGGAATATTTGCAAGTTTTTAAGAATTTTGTACATTAGCCAAGTGAAATTTTTAAAATCAAGAATCTATGGGAGAGTTAACAACATTTATTCCTTTTGCTATTATCCTAATCATTGTTTTAGGAGCATTTTTTACGGTGAAGCAACAAACCGCCGTTTCAGTTGAGCGTTTTGGTAAATTTCAAAGTATTCGTCATTCGGGGTTGCAGATAAAAATTCCAATAATTGATAAAGTAGCTGCACGTATCAGTTTGAAAATTCAGCAGTTAGATGTTATTGTGGAAACAAAAACACTTGATGATGTTTTCGTGAAAATAAAAGTTTCGGTACAGTATGTGGTAATTAAAGATAAAGTTTATGATGCTATTTACAGGTTGGAATATCCTCACGATCAGATAACTAGTTACGTGTTCGATGTGGTACGTGCCGAAGTTCCAAAAATGCGTTTAGATGATGTTTTTGTTAAGAAAGATGATATCGCCATTGCTGTAAAGCGTGAGGTTCAAGAAGCTATGGAAACATACGGGTATGATATCATAAAAACTTTGGTAACAGATATTGACCCCGATGCACAGGTAAAAGCCGCGATGAATAGGATTAATGCTGCTGAACGTGAGAAAGTTGCTGCTCAGTATGAAGGAGATGCACAACGTATTTTGATTGTAGAAAAGGCAAAAGCCGAAGCCGAAAGTAAGCGTTTACAAGGGCAAGGTATCGCCGACCAGCGCCGAGAGATTGCTCGTGGTTTAGTGGAAAGTGTTGATGTACTTAACAAAGTGGGTATCAGTTCACAAGAAGCATCAGCATTGATTGTGGTTACGCAACATTATGATACATTACAGGCTGTAGGTCAAGAAACTAACAGCAATTTAATTCTGTTGCCAAATTCTCCACAAGCAGGAAGTGATATGCTTAATAATATGATTACTTCATTTACTGCATCAAATCAGATTGCAGAAAAAATGAAAAATAAGGATAAGAACTCATAATACTCAAATTTAATAACAAGTAATTCAGCAAGAGAGAATTATCTTTCTTGCTGAATTATTTTTTTGATAGGTTTGTGAAATAAATATTAATTAATTACTTTTGTTTGCTCCAATTAAAATAGCTATGGAAAGAGTATTGAATATTTTTTACCTTTTGGTTTTATGTTTCACTTTTTTCAGTTTTTTTAATTTGCCTCACTACGATATTATACTTTCACTATTTGGAATTTTGGTCTTTATATCAGTATTTTATGCTCATTTTAAAGATTACCGAAAGCAAGTTCGCTGGGGTTTGGTACTAATGTTTATCATTCCGTTTTTTCTAATTTTTTTGAAGAAATAGAGTTACATTTGAATAATAACAATTAATTATAGAATAAGAATAAAAACAATGAATCATTTTACAGCAGAAGATTTTGAAAAATTATTGAAGGGGTGGATTACTGAACTCATTAATTTTGTTCCAGCATTAGTTGGAGCAATCGTCGCTTTTATTGCGGGTAGATATATAATTCGTTTTTTGTTAAATCTCACTAAAAAGTTAATGATAAGAAGAGAGGTTGATGTTACTTTACAAACCTTTCTTTTACAATTAATTAAATGGACTCTTCATATAGCATTGTTTTTAATAATTATTCAGATTATTGGGGTTCCTGCAACACAATTTTTTGCCATTTTAGCCAGTGCGGGTGTTGCTATTGGTTTGGCTTTACAAGGTTCCTTATCAAATTTTGCAGGAGGGATTATGATATTGATTTTTAAACCTTTTAAGGTAGGAGATAACATTGAAGCCAAAGGCGAAAGAGGTACTGTAAAGCGTATTGGGTTGGTTTCTACCACATTAAATAAATTTAATAATGAAGAAGTTATCATCCCTAATGGTCCTCTTTTTGGAGATAGTATCATCAACTATACCCGTGAAGACAAAAGAAGGGTTAAGGTATTAGTCGGCATTGGATATAATTCTGACCTTCAGAAAGCTAAGGAAATTTTGTTGGATATCGCCAAAAGTGATAAACGTGCTTTTGAGGAACCTGCTCCGTCTGTTTTTGTTGAAGAATTGGCAGATAGTTCGGTAAACATTTCGGTACGTTTTTGGTGTAATAATGATGACTATTGGGATTGCTATTTCAATGCTATTGAATCAGTTAAGACACGATTTGATGCTGAAGGTATCGAAATTCCTTTCCCACAAAGGGTTCTCAATATTGTGAGCGATACCAGCAAATCTTAAAAAAAAACGGAAATAAAATATATTTTTGACAGATATGAAAAAAATAGTTGTAACTGGCGGATTGGGATTTATCGGTTCGCATACAGTAGTAGAATTGCAAAACTCAGGTTTTGAAGTAGTTATTATTGATAATTTATCAAATTCATCGGAAGATGTACTTCCACGTATTGTAAACATCACGGGGAAAAAGCCAATTTTTGAAAAGTTCGATTTGCGTGATAAACAGGCAGTTATTGATTTTTTCCAAAGACATCACGATATTGCTGGAATGATTCACTTTGCAGCATCGAAAGCAGTTGGAGAAAGTGTGGAAAAACCTTTGTTGTATTATGAAAATAACTTAACGACTTTGGTTTATCTTCTGCAAGAATTAAGCAAAAAAGAAAAAGCACATTTTATATTTAGTTCATCTTGTACGGTTTACGGTCAGGCTGATGAACTTCCGATTACAGAAAATGCACCTGTGAAAAAAGCGGAATCTCCTTACGGAAATACCAAACAAATCGGGGAAGAAATCATTGCTGATACTTGTAAGGTAACCCCTCATTTACAGGCAATTTCTTTACGATATTTTAATCCGATTGGAGCACATCCTTCTGCCGAAATTGGCGAATTGCCCATAGGAGTTCCACAAAATTTAGTGCCTTTCATTACCCAAACAGGTATCGGTTTACGTGAAAAATTGTCTGTTTTTGGTGATGACTATCCAACACCTGACGGAACTTGTATTCGTGATTATATTCACGTGGTGGATTTGGCAAAAGCTCACGTGGTGGCTCTACAACGCTTGTTGGAAGGCAAAAACACTGAAAATTACGAAGTTTTCAACGTTGGAACAGGAACAGGAAGTAGCGTTTTGGAAGTAATCAATAGTTTTGAGCGAGTTTCAGGCGAGAAACTGAATTATCAAATCGTGGGTAGACGTGCGGGTGATATTACCGCTGCTTACGCAAATACGGATAAAGCTAATAACGTACTCGGCTGGAAATCAAAATCTACATTGGACGAAGCGATGGCTTCAGCTTGGAAATGGGAAAAGAAAGTTAGAGGTAAATAATAATCTTAATCAATTGAAAACTATATAATTATCAGATAAAATTATTGAAATTGATAATTTTTGTAGTGTTGTATGATGAAGATGATTATGTTGCAGATAGCGAGATTTTAGTAAAAACAAGAGCCAAAGAAAATCGTTCGTCTTTGACTCTTTTTTTTAATTATATAACTTCAAACATTTTACCGGGTAATGGGCGAATTACATTCTTCATTTCAAGTTGAAATAGTAAATTAGAAGTTTGATAAACAGGAATTTGACATTCAAAAGCAATTATATCAAGTTGCTGTTTTCCGTTGTTTTTTAGGTAATTATGGATTTTTTCTTCTTCAAAAGAAAGTTCTATAAAAAGTTGTTGTTGTATAGGTTTTGATGTAGGTTTATCCCAATTCAGATGATATAACAAATCTTTGGCGGATGTTAAAATTCGAGCCTTTTCCACGCGGATTAAATCATTACACCCCACGCTATAAGTGTCTGTTGCTCTTCCAGGTACAGCAAAAACTTCACGATTGTAGGAGAAAGCAATATCTGCAGTTACCAGACTTCCTCCTTTGGCACCTGATTCAATAACAATGGTTGCTTCTGATAATCCTGCAATAATTCGGTTGCGACTGAGAAAATTTTTCCTATCAAATTTACATTGAAATCCGAAATCTGTAATGAATCCGCCATATTCTTCTATTGCCTCACAATATTTACTATGTACTTGTGGATAGACCATATTTAACCCGTGAGCCAAACAAGCAATAGTTTGTAGGTTTTGGTCGATAGCAGCTTTGTGAGCGGTAATATCAACGCCATAGGCAAAACCACTGACAATCACAACATCTAAGGGAGCCAAATCTTCTATTAGTTTTTCGCAAAAGGCTTTTCCATAAGGAGTTATATTTCGGGTTCCAACGATGCTTAAAATTCGTTTGTTTTTCAAATCAATATTACCACGTTGGTAGAAAAAAATAGGACCATCGACACACTGTTTTAACAAATCAGGATAGTCGTCGTCTGTGAAGCAACAAATTTTGATATTATTTTTCTGAGCGAGATTTAGTTCAGTTTCTGCTTCGTGTAAGTATTCTGATTTTAATAAGTTTCGGGAAATTTTTTCTCCAATACCATCAATGTTTTCGAATGTACTTTTCTTTTGAGAAAAAATATTTTTCGCACTTTTGAAGTGAGTAATGAGTTTTTTGGCAGTGATGTCACCTATCAGAGGTGTTTTTTTCAAAGCTATTAGGTACAGAAGTTCCTCTTCTTTCATCTTTATGGTAAAACGTGTTAGCTGTAAAATTAATAAATCAGACATCTTCTCCCAAAAAGAAAAGATGTCCGAAATAATATTAATCCAAAAAATGTCTTGACTTGTTATAAAACTATTTATTAGCAAAATAATGATAAAACCACGGAATAGTTTCGATTCCTTTCAAGAAATTGAAAACTCCGAAATGTTCATTAGGTGAGTGAATAGCATCGCTATCCAAACCAAATCCCATTAGGATTGACTTGCTTCCTAATTCTTTTTCAAAAAGAGCTACAATTGGGATACTTCCTCCCGAACGCACAGGAATTGGGGCTTTCCCGAAACTCTGTTTATAAGCTCTTGCTGCAGCCTTATATCCTGCAGAATTTGTAGGGGTTACATAACCTTGTCCTCCGTGATGAGGTTTAACAGTTACTTTTACTCCTGTTGGAGCGATACTTTCAAAATGTTTTTTAAAAAGTTCCGTAATTTCTTCCCAGTCTTGATTGGGGACTAAACGCATTGATATTTTTGCAAAAGCTTTGCTCGGAATTACAGTTTTTGCACCTTCTCCTGTGTAGCCACCCCAAATTCCATTAACATCTAAGGTTGGGCGAATTGAGTTACGTTCATTGGTTGAGTACCCTGCTTCTCCGTAAACATCTGCGATATCCAAGGCTTTTTTGTAATTTTCTAGTGAAAATGGAGCTTTTGCCATTTCGTTGCGTTCTTCTTGAGTAAGTTCTTCTACTTTGTCATAAAAACCAGGAACTGTAACTTTGTTGTTTTTATCGTGCAGAGAAGCTATCATTTTAGTTAAAATATTGATGGGATTTGCTACTGCTCCTCCGTAAAGTCCTGAATGTAAATCACGATTAGGACCTGTAACTTCTACTTCAACGTAGCTAATTCCACGAAGTCCCGTAGTTATGGAGGGCGTGTCGTTAGCAATCATTCCTGTGTCTGAAATTAAAATGATATCATTTTTAAGCTTTTCGTGATTTCTTTTCACAAACCAACCTAAGCTTTCTGAACCAACTTCCTCTTCGCCT
The DNA here is from genome assembly GCF_000379185.1 of Capnocytophaga cynodegmi DSM 19736. Lineage (GTDB taxonomy): Bacteria > Bacteroidota > Bacteroidia > Flavobacteriales > Flavobacteriaceae > Capnocytophaga > Capnocytophaga cynodegmi. The sequence goes on along the minus strand of NZ_KB900738.1, from coordinate 41,953 downwards.
TCAATCATAAACTTCACATTACAAGGTAGATTATTGGTTTTTACCATATACTCCAGAGCTTTTACGTGCATATACATTTGTCCCTTATCATCACAAGCTCCTCGTGCGAAGATAGCTCCTTGTGGGTGTTTCTCTGTGGTTTTTATAACGGGTTCGAATGGGTCGGAATGCCACAAATCAAGTGGGTCGGCAGGTTGCACGTCATAATGCCCATATACTAGTACAGTAGGCAATTTTGGGTCGATGATTTTTTCTCCGTAAACAATTGGATATCCAGGAGTTTCACAGATTTCAGTTACGTCACAACCCGCTTCAGATAATGCTTTCTTTACTGCTTCAGCTGTATTTATAACATCTTGTGAATAAGCTGAATCGGCACTTATTGATGGAAGTTTTAGCAAGTCGATAAGTTCTGAAATGAACCTTTCTTTGTTTTCTTCGATATAATTTTTTACTGAATCCATAAAATTTGAGATGAAAATAATTTCCCAAAGGTAAAATAAAAATCAGACTAATCAAAGTTTTTTTGAAAAACTCACTAAATGGATGTAATAAAAAAGCTCAAAACTTTATAAAGTTTTGAGCTTTTTTACGAGTGATGAATTCGTATTATAGTTTATAAGTTAATCCTAAACCTAATACTTCACGGATTTGGAATCCTTTAGCAGCATTATCATCATAGATAGCTTGGAACGTGAAGTTTGCTGATAAATATTTGTTGATTGCCATAGCCACATTTGCTGTGTAATCAATATCAACATTTTGTGGTTTTTCTAAATAGTTGCTATACAATGTCAAAATATTCTCCATTGAAACATTTTCCATCAAATTGAATTTTGCATAACCAGCCAATGAAAGACCCATTTCATAACGGAAAGTTTTGTTGTCTTTCACTCCGTAGTAATCTTTTTTATAGATTGCATTTCCTGGAGTCGTGAAATCTTTGTTAACAAAAACAAATTTTGATGTAAGTGGAGCGATATTTACTTTCAAGTTATCGCTTTTTTTCCATAACATACCTGGACCTACTTGAATGAAAGCAGGAGAGAAGAACTTGCTAATAAGCTTTCTGTCTGTTTTTCCGTAGTTGTATCCTTTATCAAATTGTGTTTTGAAATTGAATAAAAGTGAATAAAACCAAGTTTCAGAAGCTTGTTTTCCTAAAACTGAATTGAATTCCAAACGGTCTGTAGTTTTTCTAGTGTACTCATCACCTTTTAATTTTGTAATTCCGTAATCAACGAAAAGGTTGTTGTCCCAAGTCCAGCTATCTTTTTTGTAATTGAAAGCATAACTAACGGCTAAGTTTGCTGCAACGTTATTAGTTCCTCCGCCTTGCCACTCATTGTTGAAAGCAGCTTGGCTGAACATTAACGATACATTCCCACCACGTGTCCAATTTGATGTGGGTTCTGTCATTTCTTGAGCAAAGCCGCTCAATGAAGATAAAAATAAAACTGATAATAAAATTTTTTTCATCTGTTAAAATATTTAAATTAATTTAGTTTATTTACTTTTTTTGAAAATAGGCACTGTTGAACAAGCCTCTCCATACATTATACTTTTTGCAACAGGTTGAATTTTTTGCAAAGCTGCAACATAAGCACTTTCAGGAATTGATTTTTTTGAACATCCTTTGATTATTACAGGTTTTCCTTCGAAAATCGAAAAATCTATCTGAGAAACAATTTCTTGAAAAATAGAATTTTCTAAATCTTTCAGGCTTCCTTGTACTATTTTTTTGGCGTAAGGCTGCAATTTTGAAGTTACGAGTATGAAAGCCCACGCAGGAATAATCGCGTCGGCAGAGTTGTCAATTGCTACAAAACAATTGTCATAATCAGTCCAAGGGTGATTTTCTAACTGCTCTCTGAAGTCTTTTTCTCTCAGGATAAGTCCTTCAAAAAGAAAATCTTTCAAGTCGAATAACACACGTTTTTCTGTTGGATAAAAGTCTTCCAAATCAAAAACTTCCAACGGACTTTTGGAAACTCTATTTATAATCTCGTCAGTCAAAGAAAATAATATTTATAAAAATCCTAACTCTAACTTAGCCACTTCACTCATCATATCCTGATGCCAAGGTGGATCGAATGTGATTTCTACTTCCACATCATTGATTTGGTCAATGCTTTTGACTTTTTCCTGAACTTCCACTGGTAAGATTTCTGCTACAGGGCAGTTAGGTGTAGTAAGCGTCATCAAGATTTTTACATCAAAATTTTCATTTACGAACACGTCATAAATAAGTCCTAATTCATAGATGTCAACAGGAATTTCTGGGTCATAAATTGTTTTCAATGTTTCAACAATTTTTTCTCCTAAGGCTTCTGTATCAATGGTATTTGACATATTTTTTTAAGATTCTTTTAGTTGATAAACAAGAGCATATTGCTTCATTTGCTCAATCATACTTACCAAACCATTGGCACGTGTGGGCGAAAGATGCTCTTTTAATCCTATTTGGTCAATAAAAGCAGTGTTTGCCTTTACAATGTCTTCTGGTTTTTGGTTTGAAAAAACACGGATAAGCAACGCTATAATTCCTTTTGTGATAATAGCATCACTATCAGCTGTGTACACTACTTTTCCGTCCTGCAAGTTAGCAAATAACCAAACTTTGCTTTGGCAACCTTTGATTGTGTAATCATCGGTTTTATAAGTATCATCAATCAAAGGTAAGGATTTTCCAAGTTCAATCAGATACTCATATCGTTGCATCCAATCATCAAAGAAGGAAAATTCTTCTACAATTTCATTCTGAATTTGTTGAATTGACATATTAAAAATTTGTGGGCAAATGTAATAAAATTTTTTAAGTACGCAAAAAATTAACAAAAAACGTGAAATTCAAAAAATAAAAACCTAACCTTATCGTTTTTTGCTTATCAGTAATAAGGTTAGGAAGCTTATTTTTTGTTCTATCTTTGGTTGTTATTTTGTTGTGTCAAAAAATCAGTAAATTCGTTAGCTGTACTTCTGAAAGAAAAGTTTTCGTGTAATTTGTAGTAATTTTCAGGGTCAACCACATTGTGAAATGCTTCTTTAGCTAAAGTCAGTTTATTGCTATCAAAACTTAAACATTCCATCATATCAGCAATTTGTTTTGAAGTAAAAGACGTAGTATTTTTCTGCATTCTGAAGAATTTTAGCTTATCATCATCAAATGATTGGTCTTCAAACATTTTTAAGAAAGAATGGAAATTATTGTTACTCATCATATTTCTCATTCCGTAAGCATTATTCCAGACATCATTCCATCTTCTGCCATAATATACTTCTTGTACATTAGTAAGGTCTATTTCCTCCAGAAGGAACAATCCTCTTTGAGAGAAAAAGTCCAATACCAAACGCGTGTTATTACGTGGAGTTATTGTAACACGATATATTAGCCTACGTCCGTACCAAATGTTAAGTTCCTGATTTTTGGCATACACATCAAAAAAACGAAACATTCCTGTACTGCTGGAAATCTCTTGTTCTCCCAAACTGATGGTAAAACGTCCCATCTCAGGTATGCGAATGAAAACTTCGGCGTAACCAGCATCATAATTCATTTCCCACCGATAGGCGTGATTTTTATTTAGTTCGTGTTCGATGGCTACATCTCTTCGGTTTTCATTTTTCAACCAACGTCCTGCACTACCTATTTCCTGAGCATTCCCGAAAATAGTGGTAAACAACAATAATAGAAGTAAACTTAATTTTTGCATAAAAATGTTCTTTTTGGTTTATTTAAGAAGTATCTAAATCTATGCCAAATCCTGTGATTTTATTATTTTTTACAAAAATCTTTTTCTTTATCGTTTAACATTTTTGACAAAGATATATACTTGAAAGTGAATTAAAAAATAAAATAAGATGATATTTCAAAAAATATTTCTACCTTTGTGGTATTTTAAAAGAAGATTATGAATAATTATACTACAATGTGGAGTTCAGCCACACCAGGTTTCATTATTTTTTTGATAGACCAATCTGCCTCAATGCAAGAGGAGTTTACCGCAGATAAAAACAAAGCTGAATTTACGGCTTCTGTAATCAATGAAACAATTAATGATTTGATTTTGCAATGTAGCAGTGGTAATATGGTAAAGGATCGTTTGTTTGTTTCTTTGATAGGCTACGGAGGCAAGGGAGGAACTTCAGTAGATGATATTCGTTCTGGTTACATAGGCTCTTTCGCTGAAAGTCCTTTGCGTTTTGAGGCTGTTAAAAAGAATATTCCTGATGGTGATGGTGGCTTTATAGAGATAGAGGAAGAGGTTCCAATTTTTATCGAACCTACTTGTCCTGAAAATGGGCTTACTCCTATGGCAGAGGCATTTGAATTTGCAAAACAACTTGTTACTGCTTGGATAGAAAAGAAACCAAAAAATCCTGCTCCTGTAATTATCAATATTTCAGATGGTTTTCCTTTTACCGGTAAAGACGATGATGATGAGGATATTCGCAATACAACCAACAAGGCTTACGAGATAATGAGTATGCATATGGAAGATGGTAATCCTTTGGTTTTCAATATTCATTTAGGAATAGGAAAAGAATGTCGATTTGAGGAAAGTTCATTGGAATTACCTGATGAAAATGCAAAATTTCTGTTCAGTATTTCAAGTAAAGTACCAAGAGCTTATAAAGAAGTAGGAAGAAGATATGATTTCGACATACGTCCTAATTCTCGAGGTTTTATTTCCAATGCAAGTGCTGATAGTTTTATCAAATTTATTAGCTTCGGTTCAAGCTCCAAATAATTCATACATTTCATAATGAAATTTACCATAAAAGGATTTGTAACTAATAAGCAATCAGAGCTTTATTCAGATTGTGCAGATAGTTATGCTTTTGATACGAAAAAGCATCGTTTTGCAATTTCTGATGGGGTATCAATTTCTTTTTTTTCCGAAATATGGTCGCAAATTTTGGTTGATAACTATGTGAAAGATAGTTGTGAAGTAAATTCGGAATTTATAAGTGAATGCCAGAAAGAATGGCAAGAAAAAATTGAAGAAATTGTTCACTTGCCAAATGTGAAATGGTTTGTAAAGACGAAGTATAGTAAAAAAGATTTCGCAGCAGCAACCTTTATTGGTTTGGAGTTTTTACAAGACGAAAAGAAGTGGATTGCACAATTCATAGGTGATAGTTTTTTATTCTTTGTTCCGAAGAATTGTTCTGATTTTCAATACGTATTAAAATATCCCAGCAAAAGAGATTTCGTTTTTGATAACTACCCCGATTATTTGGCAAGTACCGAAAACAATCAGCGAGGAGAATTATATACTTCAGTTGAAGAAAAAATCAAGGAAGGAACTTTCTTTCTTATGACAGATGCTCTTTCGGAATGGTTCATCTCAGAAATGAAAAAAGATATCAAAAGTGCTGTAGATTTATTAGTAAATATTGAAAATCAGGAAGATTTCTTGAAAATTATTCAAGAACAAAGAGATGAAAATTTCCTAAAAAATGATGACTCTACTGTTTTAATCATTGAAGTTACAAACGATGAGCAGGAGGAGTTTAGCTATTCTGTAGCTCATTTTACCAATCTGAAAAACAGAGATTTCAAAGAACAAAAAATTGATGAGCAGATTCCGAATAAGCAAAAAGAAAATCAAGAATTAAGTGTATTTGATAAGTTTTAGGCGATGGCTTTCAATATGCAAAATATAATCACTTCAGTTAAAAATCTGGAGAAATTTCTTAAAGTTCCTGAATTGCAGGGGGCTGTTGCTATTAAAAAAGCAAACGGGCAACCTTTCTGCTATACGGGAGGCTTTAATATGGTTTTTAAATTGGAACATCAAGGTAGAAAATGGGCTTTTCGGGTGTGGCATACTCCTTACGGAGAAAAAGAGCGTTTTCAGGCAATTTCTAATTATCTGAATAGTAAAAAATTACCTTATTTTGGAGAGTTTTTCTATGACCCCAAAGGATTGCTGGTAAATGGTGTTTTACACGATACAATTCGGATGGAATGGGTTGATGGTCAGCTTCTTAAAGATTATATTAAAGAAAATCTTTATGATAAAGAGAAATTACTTGATTTTGCTGAAAAATTTCTGCAAATGGTGAAAACGCTTCACAGAAATAAAATTTCTCACGGCGATTTGCAGCACGGTAACATACTGATTGATAGCAATAATAATATTAGTTTGATTGATTATGACTCTGTTTGTGTGCCAGAGATGGAAGGGCAAGAAGAGGTTGTTTCAGGGCTTAAAGGATACCAACACCCATCACGTTTTGAGAGTAAAAAATCGTCTTTGGTAACTGATTATTTTTCCGAACTAATTATATATCTGTCAGTTTTAGCAATTATCGAAAATCCTGATTTGTGGGAAAAATACCGATTGGAAGAAAGTGAATATTTGCTTTTTTCAGAAAATGATTTCTTAAATCTGAAATCTTCTGAGATTTACAAAGATTTACAGAATTTATCGCCAATGATTAAGGATTTATTGTTCGTTCTTGATGTTTATGTCAGAAATACGAACTATTTAACAATTCGCCCCATTGACGAATATTCTTTCTTAGAGCTAAATCAGAAAGTTAAAAATGAGATTTTGTCATTCGAGTTGAATACTCCTCGACCAGTGATGATTCAGTTTCTAACTTCCAAAATTGTTGTGCTTGAGGGAGATGAAATTGAGCTAAATTGGAAAGTAAAAAATGCTTCAAAAGTATATCTTTTAGAAAATGAACAAGAGATTAATGCATTTAAAAATAATGATTTAGAATCAATTTCGGAAAAAATAGTTCCTTCGCGTGGAGGCGTTCGCAAAAAAATGAGTAAAACCACTTTGTTCTCTCTCTATTGTATTCCAATTCAATATTTTGAGGGTCAGAAAGAAAATTCCCATAAGGCTATTGAAGTAGATGTATATCCACGACCTGAAATAATTGATTTTGAGCCAAATAAATTTGATATAACATACGGAGAAACAGTTGATTTGGCTTGGGATATTAAAAACGCTATGAAAGTGTACATATGGTCTGGAGGTGTGTGCAATACTGTCAAAAACAGAGATGAAATCAAAATTAATTTGGCAAGAAATACCAAATATAAACTTGAAGCCATCGCTTTTGATAATGAAACAAAACTTGAAAAAGAAATTGAAATAGCGGTACATCATAAAGTTCAAATAATTGATTTTGAATTGATTTATGGTGATGTATCAAAAGGAGAAACACGAATGAAGCTTCGTTGGAATGTGATGAATGCTTCTGAAGTTATTTTAAAATCGGATAAAGAACTAGACCAAAATGTGTCTACTGTGAAGGAAATAGTGATAAATCCAACCAAAAAAACAAAATATTGGATTGAAGCTAAAAATAAATGCTTTACCATAGAAAGTCACAAGATAAGTGTTGATAAACAGACTTCTATTGTTCAAAAAATGACAAATTTCTTTATTAAATAATTTATAGAGTTTTTTAGTTCTCTATCTTTCAAAAACTATTTGCGAAAATTAAATTAACAATGACAGAAAAAAAACATTACAAAGGTCTTTCAGATGCACAAGTGCTTGAAAGTCGTCAAAAATTTGGTAGTAACTCGCTTACTTCAGTGCAAGGAGAGCCTCTTTGGAAGCAATTTTTAGAAAAACTTTCCGACCCAATCATAATTATTTTGCTTGTAGCTTTAGTTGCTTCTTTTGGAGTTTCGTGTTATGAATTTTTTGCGGGGGGTGAAGGTTTTCACGTATTTTTAGAGCCTATAGGAATTCTGTTTGCTATTTTTTTAGCAACGGGTGTGGCTTTTTATTTTGAACTAAAAGCCAATAAGCAATTTGAAATTCTCAATAAAGTGAATGACGATATTTTATACAAAGTTATTCGTAATGATAATATTACGCAAGTTCTTAAGAATGATATTGTTGTAGGAGATGTTGTTGTTTTAGAAACAGGTGAAGAAGTCCCCGCTGATGGTGAACTTCTGGAAGCTATTTCTCTGCAAATCAATGAATCAACTCTCACAGGAGAACCCGTTGTACATAAAACGACAAATCCTGAGGAATTTGAATCGGAGGCTACGTATCCTTCCAATTATGTTTGTAGAGGCACTTCGGTTGTAGATGGACATTGCATTTTTGAGGTAAAACAAGTAGGAGATAATACAGAGTACGGAAAAGTTTTTGAGGGAGTTCAAATAGATAATTCAATAAAAACGCCTTTGAATGAACAACTTGACAGACTTGCAGGTATCATTACCAAGTTGAGTTATGGTATAGCACTTATGGTAATCGTTGGTCGATTATTGGTTTATTTCTCAAACTCATCAAACTTGCCAATTGATTGGATTAGTTTTGGAGGATATTTCCTTAATACTGTGATGATTGCTATTACTATCATTGTGGTAGCTGTACCAGAAGGGTTGCCTATGAGTGTTACTTTAAGTTTGGCATATAGTATGCGTAGTATGATGGCTACCAATAATTTAGTTCGTAAAATGCATGCTTGCGAAACTATGGGAGCTACTACCGTTATTTGTACTGATAAAACGGGAACGCTTACTCAAAATCAAATGAAAATCTATGAAGTTTTCTTTCCCAATTTCAAAGAAATGGGAGACGATAAGCTTTCTCAACTTATAGCCGAGTCAATGGCGATAAATTCTACTGCTTATATTGATTTTTCAGAGAAAGAAAAACCACAAGTTTTGGGAAATCCTACCGAAGGAGCATTACTACTTTGGTTAAATAAACAAGGAAAAAATTATCTTCCTATTCGAGAAGAAGCAGAGATTATCAATCAGTTAACCTTTTCTACGGAACGTAAGTATATGGCAACTTTTGTGAAGTCACCCGAGGCTGGAAAAGGAATATTGTACGTAAAAGGAGCTCCTGAAATTGTGATGAACTTCTGTCATTCAGCCAGTGGATTAAATTCTTCCGTTTCACAAAAGGATTTTGAAGAGCGATTGTTGCAGTATCAGTCACAAGCAATGCGAACCATCGGTTTTGCTTACAAAGTTTTTGATGAAAAAACAACTGTTTTTGAAAACGGAAAATTAGCTGTGAACGATTTGCAATTCATCGGTATTTGTGCTATAAGTGACCCTGTAAGAGATGATGTGCCACAAGCAATAGAAGAGTGCTTAAATGCTGGAATTCAGGTGAAAATAGTAACGGGTGATACCTCAGGAACGGCTAAAGAAATTGCTCGACAAATAGGGCTTTGGGACGAAACTTGTTCCGATAAAAATATGCTAACAGGGGCAGAGTTTGCTGAGATGAATGATGAGGAATTAATAAAGAGATTAGGTGATTTACGAGTACTTTCAAGGGCTCGTCCGCTGGATAAAGCTCGTTTAGTTAATTTACTACAACAGAAAAATGAGGTAGTAGCTGTAACAGGTGATGGAACCAATGACGCTCCTGCTCTCAAAGCAGCACAGGTAGGGCTTTCAATGGGTGATGGAACTTCAGTGGCTAAGGAAGCCAGTGATATTACCATTTTGGATAATTCATTTACAAGTATCGGAAAAGCAGTTATGTGGGGGCGTTCTCTGTATTTGAATATCCAACGATTTATTTTATTTCAATTGACAATCAATGTTGTAGCTTGTATTATAGTGCTTCTTGGAGCTTTTTTGGGAACAGAATCGCCACTTACGGTTACACAAATGCTCTGGGTAAACTTGATTATGGATACTTTTGCAGCGTTGGCATTGGCATCACTGCCACCAAGTAAAGAAGTGATGAATGACCTCCCAAGAAAGAGAAATACAAACATTGTAACTCCAGTAATGTCCCGAATTATTTTTGGAGTGGGAGGATTTTTTGTAGTATTGCTTTTTGGATTTGTGCAATATTTTAAACATACGGATATCCAATCGCTTACACAATTTTCTATTTCGGATTATTTCCGATATTTCCTTGATTTTTCAAAAGTACCTAATGGTCTTACTGCTTATGAATTATCATTGTTTTTCTCCATTTTTGTAATGCTTCAATTTTGGAATATGTTCAACGCTAAGGCCTACCGAACAGGAAAAAGCACCTTGAACCAAATGGGAAAAAGTCAAGGATTTATGTTAATTGCTTTTATAATTATTTTGGGGCAGATTTTTATCACTACTTTTGGAGGAGAAATGTTTAGCGTAACACCTTTGAAAACAGTTGATTGGCTTATAATTATAGGAGGAACGAGCTTTGTACTTTGGTTAGGTGAAATAGGTCGTTTTCTAAATAAAAGAAAGAAGTCATAAGTGAATAAATTGATGTTATTATAAATAAATACTTAAAAGAAGTCTTGAATTTTCAAGACTTTCTTTTTTATAAATTCAATGGATTTTTTATAAATCGTATATTCTTTATATAATTTATGATTGGACAGACGTTCTGTTTCACTACGCATTTTTAGGTTTTTCTCCATAATCAGGTGGCTGTCTATTTCTTGAAAACCAAGTGTCAGGGCAGAGGTAAACAATTTGGTCGCTAATACGGCATCTAAGCCTTTGTTTTGCATTTCGGGGGCGATAGCACCCAGAAGCAACATCAATTTTTTTGATTTTCGGGAAGCTTGTAATATATGAGACCAACCTAATGGAAGTAAACGTCCTTTAGCTTTACGGATACCTTCGCTCAAATCGGGCATTGCAATTACAAAGGCGATGACTTTTCCGCTAAGGTCACAAATAATTTTTATAAGTTTGGGATTAAGCAGTGGTAAGAAGCGATTGGCAAACTCCTCGGTTTCTTTTTTTGTTACAGGTGAAAATCCGTAAATATCTTTATACGAATTGTTTATCAATTCAAAAACTCCTGCGATAAAGGGACGTACCTGTCTGGTCCGGGTAAATTCGTGAACGGTGATATTTTGTTGGGCTTCTACACGTTGAGTGAATTTTTGGTAACGTTCCAGAACATTTTCTGTTAGCGGAACTTGATATTGACATAGTCTTACAAAAGATTCAAAACCAGCTTTTTCAATAAAAATCTTCATATACTCAAAACTACAATTGGTAATGAGCATCGTAGGCTCTGAAAATCCCTATTCTCATTTATTCCTGATAAAATATGTTGTTAATCAAATCTACACCGCACTGAACTGCAGCTATTTCAAGATTAGGCAAAGATAAATATTTCCTTTCAAAGAAAAATTTGAAAATCACATATTCAATGAAAAATAAAAACTATTTATTGTTTTTCAATAAATATTTATTATATTTGCATCATAATTTTAAAATCAGATACAATGAAAAAGATTACATCTTCCGATTTTCAACTCATTAAATTAACTGTTTGGTTGATATTAGTGATATTTTCTTTTGATGCAATACGAATGTTGTTCGAATTCATATCTCCTTTCATTTTTTCGAGAGAGAACAGCACATCAAGCTGGGGTAGAAAATTGATGTTCTTCCAAAATCACCCAATTTATTACGGAATTATTGTTTTTTTTGAGTTAATTATTGCCTTATCAAAAATTTATATGAGTTTGATAGCGGCTAAATCTGTCTCAAAATTAAATGTGAACAACTCGTTTTTTAAAGAGAAATTGGCTGACAATTTTTTAAAAATCAGCAAAATAGCTATTTCTTTGAGTTGCTTCATATTTATTTTTCAAGCCATAAGTGATTTTATTTTTATTAACACCTCGTCATACCAAGAATTTAACCGTAGAATGGCATCGGATATGGGAATAATACTTCTTTTAGGGTCAACGATGTATGTACTTGCTTACATTTTTAAAAAAGGAACAGATTTACAAGAAGAAAACGATTTAACTATTTGATATTATGCCAATTATTGTAAATTTAGATGTAATGATGGCAAAGCGAAAAATATCGTTAAATGAGCTTTCGGAAAAAGTGGGTTTAACGCTTTCCAACCTTTCCATTTTGAAAACAGGAAAAGCCAAAGCCATCCGATTTAGCACCCTCGAAGCTATTTGTAAAGCACTTGACTGCCAACCTGCTGATATTTTGGAATATAAAGAAGAACTTTAAAAAACAAAGGGAATGTGATTAACTACATTCCCTTTGTTTTTCAATTTTCATTGTCAGGCTGTGACTTCGCTCAGTCTGACAAAATACTTGATACCATATGCTTTCTTATCAATCTTTCAAATATTCTACTTTTAAATCGGTGATTTTTCCGTTGAAGTGTTCTAATTTTTTGAGTGGGAAAACTAAGGTTTGTACCCATTTTCTGGGTTTGTCCAAATGAGCATCATCTTTATGCGGAACAATTTCTAAGGTTTCGATAAGTTCATCGTTTACGTACAATGAAGTCGATTTATTAGTTCCCTTAACAATGATTTTCAGCTTTTTGTTTGTCGGCAGAAAATAATTGAATTGATAGTCGTATCCATCACGGCTAAAACCTACTTTTCCACTTTTAGGATCTGATAAATAGAAAGTTGCGTAATCAGAAGTAAATAAAGCAGTTCCTTTTGGATTACTCTTGGCATTGATGTAGAAAGTTACTCGGTAATCATAGCCGATATCGGTCAGTTTTTGCCCCAATTCTTTACCTTTTTCAGGATTTTTGATTTCAAAAACCACACCTTTTTCGTTTTTTTCAGGACGTCCTAATACGTTTACCGAAGGAGCTTCACTAAGCAAGAGGCGTTTCTTGTTGAAGTCAGCAAAAGGGAGCGTTGTGTTTTTTCCGTTCCACATCTTTACAGAAAGCGTTTGTATTGCTGGAAATACTCGATGATAAACATCTTGCTGACTGATTCCGTTTCCGCAATGGTCGTTCCAAACGGCAAACATTCCACCTTTAATTTGAGGATGATTTTCTTCAAAAACTTCTTTTCCGATGGTAGCTGGCGTCCAACTTTCATATAACTTTTTAATATTCAAGTAATCGTAATAATATCCTGCTTGTGGGACAATGTACACCAATCCATCAGGAATGCTAACCACATCATATCCCAAAGCAATCATATCGCGAGGTTCGGCATATCCGTTGTACCAGCAAAACATCAGTACATCTTCCACTTTTACAGGAGTTTTGCCCTTGGCGTGAGTCAAAGCTCCCCAAAGTGCTGCTTTTTTTCCGAAACTTTCGATATATTTGATGTAATAGTCTGTAAAATAGCGAAATTTCTCTACCACTTCGGGGTCTTCATTGTTGTATTCGTCTGTGCCGATATGTACTAGCGGATTTACAAAAACGGGATTTTCGCCTTCCAGATATTCTTTAAATAACTGATTAAGAAATTCATAAGTTTTCGGATTGAATAAGTCGACGTGGTCTTTACCGTATTTATCACTTCCGATTTCGGGCAGATAATGAGCAAAAGCCAATGTGTGTGCAGGAGCATCAATTTCTGGAATGATGGTAACTCCCTGTTTTAGAGCATCTATTTGAAGTTCACGGAATTCATCTTTGGTGTAATGCCCATCTTTTGCAGCAAGACCAGGGAAAGAGGTGCTTTCCAACCGAAACGCGGAATAGGTTTTGTCCCAATCCTCATTGAAAAATTTCTTGAACCCATTGTCATTCAAGTGAATTTGAAAGGTATTCATCTTGTAGTAAGCCATCAATTTCACTACCGATTTGAGGTAATCAATGGTAAAGAACTTTCTGCCAACATCGAGCATAAAACCACGAAGGGGATATTGCGGATAGTCTATGATGGTTCCGCAGGGCAAGTCAAAAGATTGTTCGGAAAGTTGCAACAAAGTACGTGTGGCCCAATACAGCCCTTTGGTGGAATTTGCACTAACTTTTACCTGTTTCCCAATTTCAATTTGGTAGGCTTCTTCCCCTTTATCCTTCAAAATATCTGAATGTATTTCAAAATGAATGTCTGATTTTGAGTTGTTTATTTTCAGATTTTTTCCAAACATCGTTTTGAAATCATCAGTAAAGGCTTGTGCCACCTCTGCCGATTTCATATCTGCTGAAATAGATGTTTTTTCGGAAATTGTGAAGCTCCCCTTACCCTGTTGCCACTGGCTAAGTTCAGGAATTACAAAAGGTTTGGTGTTTTGTGCCGTGCTGATGCCAAAAAATAGACAAAAAGCGATAATTATAGAATGCTTCATAACAAGAAAAATGTTGGTTTCCTGGCAAAAATAGCAGAAAAGTAACAAAATAACAAGTTTTAAAGCTGTGAAAGTTAAGGAGAATACTTATTGATTAAGTAAATTTTCTTTGTTTTTAAGCAATTGAAGATAAATTTGTACATAATAAAAGAAAAACAGGAACTAATAGTAGTTCCTGTTTCATTTTTTAATAGTTTTATACACAGTTTGTAATGTGGAGTCGGAGAGAATCGAACTCTCGTCCAAATAAGCAATTCAAAGGCTTTCTACATACTTAGTTTTTGTTTGATTTTCGTCGGGTTGCTGACCAAAAACCGCCCACAACACGCTTAGTTCCCTAAAATCCAAATCTTCAGCGGAAACCATCATCCGATTCAATGTTGACTTTTATGGTGCCTCTGTACGAATCGCCGTCAACAAGGGCTTTTCAGAGACATCTCGCTTCCCTACCTTGTAGAGACTTAGCCAGAAATCTTACTAAACTTCAGATTAGGCAGCAAGAGCGTAGTTATTCTCGCCATTTAAAAAGTTTGAAATAGAGATTAACGAGCATTAATTTCATAGCTCGGTATGCTTACATTTCAATTCGACTTACTGTCAAAACCGATCGACCCCATTCAGGTTCTTTGTATGAACTTGAGGCAAAGATACAAATTTATTATGAATTAAAAAACAGAACCATCGAACTTGAGATTGAAAAACTTACTTATATCAGCGGGATATTGTGTTTGTTACATTCTTTACGCATATCATCTGGCCATATACTTGCTTGAATTTCACCAATATGAGCTTTATGTAGCAAAAACATACACAATCTGGATTGCCCGATGCCTCCACCAATGGAAAGAGGTAAGGTATTGTTTATTAATCTCTTGTGAAAATATAAATTCAGTCGGTCTTCTTTACCTTCTAATTGCAATTGTCGTAATAGAGTTTCTTTGTCTACACGTATTCCCATTGAGGAAATTTCAAAAGGAAGTTCCAGTATAGGATTCCAAAGTATAATATCGCCATTTAAACCCGCATAATTTCCTGTTGATGTAGTCCAATCGTCATAGTCGGGTGCACGTCCGTCGTGTTTTTCTCCATTGGAAAGTTTTCCTCCAATCCCTATAATGAAAACAGCTCCAAATTCCTTAGCAATAGCTGCTTCTCGTTCTTTAGGTGTTAGTTGTGGGTAACGTTGTAATAGTTCTTCCGAATGGATAAAATGAATTTCTGGAGGTAATATGGGTTTAATTTTGGAAAAACTCTCACAAACCAAATATTCTGTCCGCAATAGTGTGGCGTAAATACGTTGAACAATATTCTTGAGAAATGTAACATTACGTTGCTGTTCTGAAATTACCATTTCCCAATCCCACTGGTCAACATAAAGAGAGTGTAAATTTCCGAGTTCTTCATCAGCGCGAATGGCATTCATATCGGTATAAATTCCATAACCTTTTTCAATTCCATAGTCAGCAAGCATTACGCGTTTCCATTTGGCGAGTGAATGTACCACTTCAGCACGTTGTTCGTTCATATCTTTGATAGGAAAATTGACGGCACGTTCGGTTCCGCTTAAATCGTCGTTTAATCCTGTACCTTGCAGAACAAATAGCGGAGCTGTTACTCGTCGTAAACGAAGCTCAGATGATAAATTTACTTGGAAAAAGTCTTTAATTTTCTGAATACCTAATTCAGTTTGTTGCAAGTCCAAAAGAGGTTTGTAATTGTTAGGTTTTATTAAGTAACTCACGATTAATTTTTTAGTTGATAATTTATTAAATTCTTTAAAAGATGATAAAATCTTTAGTAACTATATTTTTCTAAAATTATTCTCTTATTGATTTTATAAAACTTTCGGCTTTTTCTTCCCAATTTGTTGGATTTTCCAATAGAATTTTCACAAAAGAAGTGCCAATTATTGCTCCTTGTGTATGTTTAGTAGCATTTGAGAAATCAACTTTGTTTTTAATGCCAAATCCTACAAAAATAGGATTTTTAAGTTTCAACTCAGCTAACTTTTTCAAATACGGACTATTTTCTAAATTATTATCTACTTTACCTGTTGTTGAAGAACTACTAACGGCATACAAAAATCCTGAAGAAATTGAGTCCAGATATTTTATTCTTTCAATTGATGTTTCAGGAGTTACTAAAAATGTGAAATTCAGTCCGTATTTTTCTACAATTTTTTTGTACTTTCTTTCAAATTCGATTGGAGGTAAATCTGGTAAGATGAGCCCGTAAACGCCTACTTCTTTGCATTTTATGCAGAAATCTTCAAAACCATATTGAATTACAGAATTCAAATATCCCATTAATATTTTAGGAATTTTTACTGACTCCTTTATATCTTCCAAGACTTTAAATAATGTGTTGATATTCATTCCGTTTTGCAGAGCGAGTGCGTGTGCATTTTGGATTACATTTCCATCGGCAACTGGGTCGGAATAAGGTATTCCAATTTCCATCATATCTGCTCCCGCTTCTTGTATCAATTTTGCTACTTTAGCTGTGTCTTCCAACTTCGGAATTCCTGCTGTGAAATATATATTTAACTTTTTCATTTTTAAATATTTAAAAATCTACGTTTTTAGAATAAATTTCGATGTCCTTATCGCCTCTTCCGCTAAGCGTTATAACCACAACATCGTCTTTTTTGAATTTCTTTTTTGATAAAACAGCAAGTGCGTGTGAACTTTCCAAAGCAGGAATGATTCCTTCCATTTGGGTAATTTCGAATGCTGATTTTAAGGCTTCTTCATCGGTAATACTCAAAAATTCGGCTCTTTTTTGTTTGAAGAGATTGGCGTGAAAAGGTCCTATACCTGGGTAGTCTAGTCCAGCGGAAATTGAGTGAGGTTCAATTACTTGCCCATCATTATCTTGCATTACAAGGCTTTGACTTCCGTGTAAAATTCCTAACGAACCAAGCTGAGTTGTAGCAGCTGATTTGCCAGACTCCAATCCTAACCCAGCGGCCTCAGTAGCAATAATTTTTACATTTGGCTCATTTACAAAATGATAGAACGACCCAGCAGCATTGCTTCCACCTCCTACACAGGCAATTATATAATCGGGATTTTCTCTACCAATTTTGGCTTTCAACTGAAGTTTTATTTCTTGTGAAATAACGGATTGAAACCGAGCAACCATATCTGGAAAAGGATGAGGACCTACGGCACTTCCAATAATGTAATGTGTTGGTGTTGGGTTATTTATCCAATCTCTAAGGGCTTCATTAACAGCGTCTTTTAGTGTTTTTGAACCTGATGTTACGGAGCGAACTTCTGCACCAAGCATTTTCATTCGTGCTACATTTAATGCTTGTCGTTTTATGTCTGTTTCTCCCATATAAACGATGCATTCTAATCCTAAAAGAGCTGTAACTGTGGCTGTTGCTACTCCGTGCTGCCCAGCCCCTGTTTCGGCAATGATACGATTTTTTCCCAGTTTTTTTGCTAAAAGAGCTTGTCCTAAAGCGTTGTTGATTTTATGAGCTCCTGTATGGTTGAGGTCTTCTCTTTTAAGATAAATTTGAGTTTGATACTTTTTACTGAGATTTTCAGCAAAATACAGTGGTGTTTCGCGACCAACATAATCCTTTAAAAGTTGGTTGAACTCTTTATTAAATTCTTTACTTTCAATAATTTCCAAATATTTATTTTCTAATTCTTCCACATTCGGATGGAGCATTTCGGGGATAAAAGCTCCTCCAAAATCTCCGTAATAGCCGTATTTATCGGGGTTTTTAAAGTCCATAAGTTCAATTTATTTTAGCTTGTTGAAGTTGTCTATGTAATGTTTTATTTGCTTTATCTTTGTTAAATCTTTTATTCCTGCTTCACTTTCAAATTTAGAGTTTATATCCAATGAAAAAGGTTTTGTAGTTATTTTTTCTATATTTTTAATGTTTCCTAAAGAAATTCCTCCGCTTAAGAAAAAAGGTAAAGGAATTTCAATGTTGCCAAGCCATTGCCAAGGAAAAGTTTTTCCTGTTCCGCCGTAACTCTTGCTATCCGTGTCAAAAAGTAAAAAATTGATTTCATCAATATTTTCAGGAATTTTTATTCCTGCACTATTAACTCGTACAACCTTTATGATTTTTATTTCAGGATTTAATTTCTTGCGTAAATTTTCTACGAAATTTGGAGTTTCATCGCCGTGGAGCTGTACAAAGTTAAGCGATGATTTTTCCGAAATTTCTAAAACTTTTTCTAAACTCTCATTAACAAAAACTCCGACTTTTCCTGTATGCTCAAAATTTCTTAATTTGTTTAAAGATAGTTTTTTAAGTGCAAATCTGGGAGACTTTTCATAGAAAATAAATCCTAAAAAATTGATGTTTAAGGCTATCAAATCTTCGATTTGATTTTCGAGAGTAAGTCCGCAAACCTTTAGTTTTAAGCTCATTTTGTGTTCTTTACAAAGTTTTCGAATGCCTTTTCAGGACTTTGATTTCTCATAAAATATTCTCCCATCAAAAAAGCATCGAAGCTTTTGTTTCTGAGGAATTTAAAGTCTTCTTCAGAATAGATGCCACTCTCAGCAACTGAAAGTTTATCCTTTGGTAAACTATTTTTTAAAATGACTGAATGTTGCAAATCTACCTTAAAATCTTTTAAATTTCTGTTGTTAATACCGACAATGTCAATATTTTGATTTATATGTTTCAATTCATATTCGTTGTGTATTTCAAGTAAAACTTCAAGATTTAATTCCTTGGCTATGTGTGTAAACTCCTGTGTTTGAGAAGTTGACAAACAAGAAGCTATTAATAAAACCACATCAGCTCCCATTGCTTTAGCTTCATAAAATTGATATTCATCTATCATAAAATCTTTGCGAAGAATGGGCAGTTTAATGCTTTTTCTGACCTGTAAAATATCTTCCGAATTACCACCAAAAAAGTTTTTATCAGTAAGAATTGAAACACCACTGGCTCCAAATTTTTCGTATGCCAAACACACATTTTGCACACTGGAAACGTTATTTATGATGCCTTTACTGGGCGATTTTCGCTTAAATTCGGCTATAATTCCTGTCCGTTGTTGTATGCTTTGTTTTAATGAGAAACTCTCTCTTTCATAAAATTCCGAATTTTTTAGTTCCTGAATTGATATACGCTTTTTCGAAATAGAAACTTCCTCTTTTTTGTACTGAATTATTTTGTCTAAAATATTCATTTTAGTTGATTTTAATTTATTAGAGCATTCAAAACATTCAAAGCTTTTTTACTTTCCAAACTCTCTTTCGCCATTTCAATACAATTTGAATACGAACCGAACTTTTCGGTTGAAAAAAGAGCCATTGCTGCATTTGCTATCACTACAGAATTTTGTTCTTTCGTTCCTTTTCCGTTCAAAATATTCATAAAAATTTTGGCGGATTCTTCTTGACTTCCGCCTGAATACAAGCTTTCTTGTGATATGTTTTCAAATCCAAGTTCTGAGGCTGAAAAAATCTTCTCACCATTTTTATTAATAATTTTTGTTTCATTCGTTAATGAAATTTCATCATATCCGTCAAGGCTATTTACAATGGTGAAAAAAATATTTTGTCTTTGCAGGATATACTGATAAAGCCTTGCTATTTCGAGATTCGCAACACCTATGAGGGAAAAATTAACGTTGGCAGGGTTCACCAAAGGTCCTAAGAAGTTGAAAAAAGTCTTTATTCCTAAGTTTTTACGAAGTGCGGAAACGCTTTTTAGAGCTGGGTGAAAAAGTGGAGCGTGTAGAAAACAAATGTTAGCTTTCTCTAAATCTTCTTGTAATTCTGATGAGTTGTTCTTAAAGCGATAGCCAATTTTTTCCAATACGTTAGAAGAACCACTAACAGATGAGGCTCCGTAATTTCCTTGTTTAGCAACCTTTTGCCCAGCTCCAGCCACTACAAAACTCGCTAACGTTGAAATATTAAATGTATCTTTTCCGTCACCTCCTGTTCCTACAATATCAATCAAATCAGTAGTTTGTAAATCTACAGGAAGAGCCAGTTCTAAAAGAGCTTCACGAAATCCTTCCATTTCATCAATTGTGATGTTTCGCATCAAAAAAACGGTAATGAAAGCCATAACTTCACTTTCATTGAATTTGTTTTCAGAAATTTCAAGCATTATCGACTTTGCTTCGGCTCGAGTAAGTGTTTGGTGATTAAATAAATATCCTAAAATTTGTTTCATAAAATTACCATATTATCAAATTTCCATAAAATTTTTTAAGATTTCTTTACCTTCAGGGGTAAGTATGCTCTCTGGGTGATACTGAACGGCGTGTAGGTTATAGATTTTATGTTTTAAGCTCATTATCATTCCTTTGTCATCTATGGAGGTGATTTCCAATTCATCGGGGAAATCCTCGGGATTTACAGCCCAAGAGTGATATCTGCCCACTTCAAGAGTTTTGGGTAGATTTTTAAAAATGTTGTGTTCTTTAATTTGATGTGATTCTGTTGCAACCCCGTGATAAGTTTCTGAAAGATTTATGAGGCTTCCGCCAAAGGCTTCGGCAATTGCTTGTTGCCCTAAGCAAACGCCAAAGATGGGTTTGGTAGGTGCGTAAGTTTTTATTAAATCCAACAGAATACCTGCTTCCTGTGGAATGCCTGGTCCTGGAGAGAGAATAATTTTGTCGTATTTTGCTATTTCTTCCAATGAAATTTGGTCATTTCTAACCACATCTATTTCTCCATCAGTAATTTGTTCCAATATTTGAACTAAATTATATGTAAAACTATCGTAATTATCAAAAACAAGGATTTTCATACGTTTTTCTATTTTGAAAAAATTAATATATTTTCTGTGCTAATTCAATGGCTTTCTTTAAGGCTTCAAGTTTGTTATTTACTTCCTGAAGTTCATTATGAGGTACTGATTTTGAAACAATTCCTGCTCCTGCCTGATAAAAAAGAGTATTTTCTTTACTCAAAAAAGTACGGATCATAATTGCCTGATTGCAACTACCATCGAAACCTACAAAACCGATACACCCAGAGTAGTAAGAACGAGATGTTTTCTCATATTGATTGATGAGTTCCATTGCCCGAAATTTGGGAGCTCCGCTGAGGGTTCCTTGAGGGAAAGTGCTGGAAATCATTTCGTAAGGATTCTGCTCCGATGAAACATCAGCGACAACTTCACTTACCATATGGATTACGTGTGAGAAAAAGTGAATTTCTTTGAGTTTTGAAACTCTTACGTTTTTTCCGTAGATGCTAAGGTCATTTCTTGCCAAATCGACCAACATAATATGCTCGGCATTCTCTTTAGGATCTTGTTTTAACCTTTCAGCTGCTTTTAAGTCGTTTTCGATGCTGTGAGTTCGTTTAAAAGTACCTGCAATTGGGTGAATTATAGCTTTTTTATCTTTTATAATAATCTGACTTTCAGGGCTTGATCCAATGAGTTTGTAGTCTCCATAATCAAAGAAAAATAAATAAGGAGAAGGATTGATGTTACGTAAGGCTCGATACACATTGAATTCATCTCCACGGAATTTCTGATGAAATCTTCTGCTCAAAACCAACTGAAAAACATCACCTCTTTTACAATGCATTTGTGCTTTTTCCACCATTTCCAAAAAGTCAGTATCGCTTAAATTGGATTTTTCTTCACCTACTTTTTCAAAAGGAAAGACAGGAGCATTCTTTTGATGAATAATGTTTTCAATAATTGAAACTTCTGAATTTAAACCTTTTATGATATTTTCTATTATAAAAAGTTCATCGTTATGATGATTAATTGCAATAACGTATTGATAAAGACGATAACGAAGCAACGGGATTTTATTTTCCTGTGATTGTTCCTTAAACTTTATTCCTTCAAAGAAAGGAATAGCATCGTATGATGTGTAACCGAAAAGTCCCTGTGCTGTTTTTCCGATGTCGTGATTGGGTTTTTCACATATAAAACTACTCGAAAAACCTTGTAATATATCGGTTAGTTTTTCGCCTTTAAGGCTTATTTTTTCAGCATTCTCATTTGAAAATTTTATTTCTGCTTCATTATAGTTGCGTATTTCAATTCCAGCAATAGCGTTGATAGCAATGAAGGAAAAATTGTTATCCTCTCCTTGTTTTCCTGCACTTTCTAAAAGAATTGTATCTCGAAATTGGTCACGAAGCCTAAGATAAATTCCCACAGGAGTAAATAAATCTCCCAACGCGGATTTCACAATGGTTTTTAAGTGTATTTTTCTTTCAAACATAATTTTTGTATAAAAAAAATGGCTTCAACAAATTAATGTCAAAGCCTATATTATTAAAAGTTTAATTTTCTTATGGAATTTAAAACAATAAGTAACCTTTCAAGACCTTGAACAAGATTTTGAAAGCCACCACCAATATGTATTGCTAAATAATTTCATCGGGGCAAATGTAAAAAAGATTTTTAAATATGCAAAAAAATACGCACAATCTAAAAAAATAAGTGAAGTAAATATGAAAACAAAACAACCTTCTTTCTGCTTTTTTGAAAGAAACTTATATTGATGATTACTGACAAATTGACATTTTTAAAACATTGGTATTTTTTTTGCCAAAGCAATTTTCGTAAGTCAAAAATCGTTTGATTTTTTGAGCTTTTTTAATCTTTTAATCATTAAATTATCTCATAAGAAATGAAAGGAAATATTAATGTTTCGGTGGAAAATATTTTTCCACTTATCAAGAAATTTTTATACAGCGACCACGAAATTTTCCTTCGGGAACTCATCTCTAACGCTACCGATGCTACGCTGAAATTAAAGCACTTAACCCAAATTGGCGAAGCAAAAGTAGAGTACGGAAATCCTATCATCGAAGTGAAGATTGATAAGGAAAATAAAACCTTACATATCATCGACCAAGGTATTGGGATGTCGGGTGAAGAGGTGGAAAAGTATATCAATCAGATTGCTTTTTCAGGAGCAGAAGAATTTTTAGAAAAATACAAAGATACTGCCAAAGATGCAGGTGTAATTGGGCATTTCGGGCTTGGGTTTTACTCTGCTTTTATGGTGGCAAACCAAGTGGAAATCATCACCAAATCGTACACTGATGCTCCTGCCGTAAAATGGACGTGTGATGGCTCTCCTGAATATACTCTTGAACCTGCCGAAAAGTCAGAAAGAGGTACGGAAATCATCTTACACATAGCCGAAGATTCTACCGAATTTTTGGAAGAACATCGCATTGAGGAATTGCTACGTAAGTACAACAAATTTATGCCAATTCCGATTAAATTTGGAACCAAACAAGAGCCACTTCCTCGTCCTGAAAATGCCGACGAAAATTACAAAACCGAATATCAAACCGTTGACAATATTGTAAATAACCCAAATCCGGCGTGGACAAAACAACCTGCCGATTTGCAAGACGAGGACTATAAAAACTTCTATCGTGAACTTTATCCGATGCAGTTTGACGACCCCTTGTTTCACATTCACCTAAATGTGGATTATCCGTTCAATTTAACGGGAATTTTGTATTTCCCAAAACTATCAATGGATATGCAAATCCAAAAAGACCGCATTCAGTTGTATCAAAATCAGGTTTTTGTAACAGATAATGTGGAGGGAATTGTTCCAGAATTTTTAACAATGCTTAAAGGAGTTATTGATTCGCCAGATATTCCGCTCAACGTGTCGCGTTCGTACTTACAAGCCGATGGCAATGTTAAAAAAATCGCAAATTATATTACCAGAAAGGTTTCCGACAAATTAAAATCGCTTTTCAATACAAATCGTGAGGATTTTCAATCAAAATGGAACGATATTAAGATTGTTTTGGAGTATGGAATGCTTTCCGAGCCGAAATTCTACGAAAAAGCAGGGGATTTTGTGCTTTATCCAACGGTAGATGACCAGTATTATACGCTTTCGGAGCTTAAAGAAGCCTTAAAAGACCAACAAACCGATAAAGATGGTAAATTAGTGGTGCTTTACGCTCAAAATAAAGAGGTACAACACGCTGCTATTGAACAGGCGAAAGAAAAAGGATACCAAGTGTTGCTTTTGGATTCGCCTATTGTGTCGCATTTAATTCAGAAGTTGGAATACGATAACGAAAACTTGACTTTTGCTCGAGTGGATTCGGCTCCAATTTCCAAACTGATTCAAAAAGAGGACACTACAATTTCTAAATTTTCGGAAGAAGAAAAAACATCGCTTAAAGAAAGCATCGAAAAAAGCATTTCGAGTGAAGGTTTTGTGGTGCAATTGGAAGATTTGGACAGCGATAGCACACCTTTTAGTATCAATCAGCCTGAATTTATGCGTCGTATGAAAGAAATGAGTGCTACGGGCGGTGGCGGAATGTTCGGAATGGGGAATTTCCCTGAAATGTATCATTTGGTGGTTAATACCAATTCGCCTTTGGCAACCTCGATACTAAATACAGCGGACGAAAACGAAAAACAAAGCCTCATCAAACAAGCTTTTGATTTAGCACGACTTTCGCAAGGACTTTTGAAAGGAAAAGAACTTACCGATTTTATCAAACGCAATTTTCAGGAATTGAAATAATGTTGTTTTTTCCATAACTACTGAAAAGCGATGCACAAAAATAGTGTATCGCTTTTCTTTTTTTGCCTTTGTGAAAATCAATAATAAACCAAAAACATCAAACTTTGAATTTTAAAGCTAAAATTTAGACTTCTATATCTATCTGATTAATAAAAAAATAACTACCTTTGAGCTTTGTATCAAAATTTTATAAAAACGAAAAGTAATTATTGTTCAATAGACTATCAACTAAACCATTAATTTTATGAAATTACTATCATCAATTTTTATCATTTTGTTTGCTTTTAACATTGCAAACACACAAGCTCAAAACAAAACTGTAGATGTACCTCCTTTTGGGTTTGCCAATACTAAAACGTTAGAAATCCGTAAAGTGAGTCTTTCCGAAAAAGAAACTTTACTTGAAGTTGATGCATTTTTTACTCCAGGTTATTGGATTAGAATTGCATCAGATACATATTTAAAAGCAGGAGACAAAAAATACAAAATCCGAAAAGGTGAAGGTATCGTATTGGATTCTCTTTTTTGGATGCCAAAGTCAGGAGAAGCTTCTTTCAAACTTGTTTTCGAACCTTTACCCTTAAAAACTGAAAAATTTGACTTTATAGAGGGTGATTGTAAAGATTGCTTTAAAATCTATGATATTGATTTGAGCAAAAAACAATCACATAAAATCAATATTCCCAAAGAATTTCAGCAAAAACATCAAGTTACGAAGAACTTTTCGGTAAAATGGCAAAAAGGGAAAGGTTTAATTAGTGGTAAAATCATAGGATATAAACCCGATTTAGGGGACGTTGTATTCATTTACCCAAATCCTATTACTGGTAATCGAGATAAAAATCTCGTAACCATTTCGGAAGATGGCACGTTCAAAATTAACACTACCATTTATAGTCCTACCTCACTTATATTACGTTCTGATTCATTTAATATTCCGTTAGTGGTTGCTCCTGATAAAGAATTAAAGGTACTTATTAATTTG
This sequence comes from Capnocytophaga cynodegmi DSM 19736, assembly GCF_000379185.1. Taxonomy (GTDB): domain Bacteria; phylum Bacteroidota; class Bacteroidia; order Flavobacteriales; family Flavobacteriaceae; genus Capnocytophaga; species Capnocytophaga cynodegmi. Next base: position 16,473 of record NZ_KB900738.1, on the reverse strand, counting down.
CCTGAAATACAACGTAAACAAAGTCGTTTACAAAAAAATATAGTTTCAAAAGTAGAAGAAATTTATTTCTCTGGTTTTATGGCAGATATAAACAATGAAGTATATAAATTTTCACACAAAAGTAGTTACGATGAAAAAAAGATTGATTCTGTTGCCAATTTTGGAGTAGAAACACTTGAAAAATACTTAATAAACGAATATAAAAAAGCTATTCTTAAAAATAATAGTTTAAAAATAAACGCTCTATCAAAAAAGATTTTGAATCTACAACCTATTCACCATTTAGTGTATGATATTAATATGTCCTATGATTATGTGATAAAAGCATATGTCAAAAAACATAATATTTCATTCGAAGAAGCTGTTAAACAAATTTCTATCAAACCTAGAAAAGATGAATTTTATAATATTTATAAAGAAATTCCATATAACGATTATGATATTTTACTATCACCTGTTGTGAGTAATTTGATTCATAATTTATCATTATTTCGTAAGGTTTCAGGAGATATTTATACATTTATTGATTTTGTTTTAAAACACCCAAAAACCACTGAAGATGATAAAATTATACTTAAAGAATTTGTTGAATCGAAACAAAATGTAGAAGAATTTAAAAAGGCGAAAGAGTTGCAACAAGTATTTCTAAAAAATAAAGATTTACTTGAAGAATATAATAAAAAAAATCAGGGAACAACAGCTCTTGCAGAAATCTGGGGTACAGATAAGACTCTTTTATTAGACCTTATCAAAGCTCGAAATATTGCTAATCAGTTTTCAGATTACAAGCCTCTTACCGAAGAAAATAAAGAAGAAATAAAATCATTCCCTATTGAAATTCAGCAAATTTTAATAGATGGAAATGATGAACTTTTGGCTCAAATTGAAGAAAATAAAAAGAAAACAGGTTTTACTGTGCTTAATGTTCCTCAAACCAGTGATGAGCAACTTTTGGTAGAAATGTTAAAGCCTTTTAAAGGCAAAGTAATTTTGATAGATATGTGGGCTACTTGGTGTAGACCTTGCTTGGCTGCCAACAAACAAATGGAGCCACTTAAAGCAGAGTTTGCCGATAAAGATGTGATATTCTTGTATTTAGCAGGAGAAAACTCACCGGAACAAACTTGGAAAAATATGATTTCAGACATCAAAGGGCAACATTATCGCATTAATAAAAATCAATGGGAGTACTTAGGAAAAACACTTAATATCAAAAGTTTACCTTCTTATGTGATTTTTGATAAAGAGGGCAATCATTTCTTTCAAAGTGTAGGCTTTCCAAATTTAAACACAATAAAAAATGAATTACTCAAAGCATTGGAAAAATAGAATTCTTTTTATTAACTTGGAACAATCAAGTTTGTAAAAGATTAGTTTTAAAAATTAGAATATTCTAAAAGTATTTATTTTGATTCCGAAAGCAATATTTTTGCTTTCGGAATCATTTTTACTTTTAACGAGATAATCCCCTAAAAGTTAAACATTTGCTAAAAAAGAATTTTGTATCAAAAAAATTAGTATCTTTCGGACAGAAATATTTAAAAATAAAAGAATTATGAGTAACCAAGTAAGTGCAAAGCTATCGGATTCCGATAAAGAACAAGTAAAAGCAAAATTGCAAGAAATTCAGCAATTATTACCTTTTTTGATTGCTCTTCCAGCCAATCAGAAAAGAGGAGGAGCTTCGATGGGGCAAAAAAGTGTGGAATTTGTAAATCTCGCTTTGCGTGGAGCAACTAATTTTCCGCAGTATTTGCTACAATCATTTGATAAGGAGGAATTTGCCAATGATGTAAAACTTATCGACCAGCTTTGGGATATTCGCATTTTGGTAGCATCACTCCTCGAAAACATTGATGATACCATACACGCAGCTTCTACCGATGTAATGCATACAGGTAATGAGGTATATACCTATCTGAAAACGGCTGCCAAAAAAGATGCTTCAGTTAAAAATTTAGTAGATGAAATGGCAAAGCGATATGAAAAGAAAAAAATAAAAACACAGCCTCCTGCTGAATAAAGAAAACTCTTAAAAATGAAAAACTTCAAGGAATTGTACTCTTCTTGAAGTTTTTTTAATTCTTGTGTGTGCTATTTTTTTGTTTGTGAAGAAAAACTATTTATTTTAAATACAATAATTTAGTTTCTTGAATCAATATTTTAGTTTCCTGAAGCAATATTTTAGTTTCTTGAAACAATATTTTAGTTTTCTGAGACAATAATTTAGCTTCTTGAGGCAATATTTTAGTTTTCTGAAACAATAATTTAGCTTCTTGAGGCAATATTTTAGTTTCTTAAAACAATAATTTAGCTTCCTGAAGTAAAAAAAATCTAAAAATTACGGATTTGTATTAATAATCAATCTGTTATTTGCTAATTTTTTGAAGTTTGAAATCTCCAATTCTGATTATTTTGATTATATTTGCCCAAAATGAAGGGAATAAAAAGTGATGTTTTGCTTTTCATTTTGCATTAAAAAACTTTGATTATTTTGAAAAAGAAACTTTTCCTTTTAGATGCGTATGCTTTGATATTCAGAGGATATTACGCTTTTATTAAAAATCCGAGAATTAATTCAAAAGGATTGAATACTTCGGCGATAATGGGTTTTATGAATTCACTTTTTGATGTGATAAAAAAAGAAAGACCTGACCATCTGGCTGTTGCCTTTGACAAAGGTGGAAGTGTGGCTCGTACGGAAATGTTCACGGATTACAAAGCTAATCGAGAGGAAACTCCCGAAGCTATTCGTATTGCAGTGCCTTACATTCACGAAATACTAAAGGCTTTGCACATTCCTATCATTGAAAAGGAAGGTTATGAAGCTGATGATATTATTGGTACACTTGCCAAAAAGGCTGAAAAGCAGAATTATTTGGTGTATATGGTTACTCCAGATAAAGATTATGCACAATTAGTTTCTGAAAATATTTTTGTTTATCGTCCTCCTCGTAATGGAAATGATGTTGAGATTTGGGGAGTGGAGCAGGTCAAAGAAAAGTTTGAAGTACAATCACCCGAGCAAGTAATTGATTTTCTTGGAATGATGGGCGATGCTGTTGATAATATTCCTGGACTTCCTGGAGTGGGTGAGAAGACAGCTAAAAAACTTCTGGCAGAGTTCGGAAGTATGGAAAATCTGTTAGCAAATACAGATAAGCTCAAAGGAAAGATGAAAGAAAACATCGAAAATAATGCTGAAAAAGGAATTTTGTCCAAAAAATTGGCAACTATTATGTTAGATGTTCCTGTTGAGTTTGATGAGGTTGATTTTGAACTTTCAAAACCTGACTTTGAGTCTGTCGCAAAACTTTTTGAAGAATTGGAATTCAGGCAATTGCTTCAGAATTTTATGCGTACGTACCAACCTCCTGAAATAGTGGTTCAAAAATCAAAATCAGTGGAAGGTCAAACAGATTTATTTGCAGTACAAGGTAATTTATTTGCAGAAAATCTATCTTCTGGTAAAAAAACTATTGAAGATACGCCTCATCATTATCAATTGGCGGATACAGCAATGGCTCGTAGGCTTTTACTTCAAAATTTATTGCAACAAGAAGCAGTTTGTTTTGATACAGAAACAACTAATCTTGAAAGTTTGAATGCTGAATTGGTTGGAATTGCTTTTTCGTGGCATAAAGGTAAAGGATATTACGTTCCGTTTCCTGAAAATAGGTCAGAAGCTTCTGAATTATTGCAAGAATTTCGTCCTTTTTTTGAAAAGGAGCAAATTACAAAGGTAGGGCAAAATCTAAAATACGATATAAAAGTATTGTACAATTATGGAATAGAGGTAAAAGGCGAATTGTTCGACACGATGGTAGCTCACTATCTCATTAATCCTGATATGCGTCACAATATGGACGTACTTTCTGAAACATATTTAGATTATACTCCCATTCCTATTGAAAAATTAATAGGAAAAAAAGGCAAGAATCAGCTTTCGATGCGTTCCGTATCTCTTGAAGACCAGAAAGAATACGCCGTTGAAGATGCCGATGTTACTTGGCAATTGAAAGAAATCTTTACAGAAGAACTCAAAAAGGTAAATGCAGATAAAATTTATCGTGAGTTAGAAGCTCCTTTGGTACAAGTACTTGCAAAAATGGAGTTGGAAGGAATTAATCTGGATACTTCTTTCTTAAAAGGGCTTTCGGAAAAATTAGATGAAGATATTATCGCTTACGAAAAAGAAATCTTAACAGCTGCAGGAGAAGATTTTAACTTGGCTTCTCCTAAGCAATTGGGCGAAATCTTATTCGAAAAACTTAAAATTGATAAAAAACCTAAAAAAACCAAAACAGGGCAATATGCAACATCGGAAGAAGTTCTCTCATACTTTGCCGATAAACACAAAATCGTAGCCGATATTTTGGAATGGAGGCAACTTCAAAAATTAAAATCAACTTACATTGATGCACTCCCCAATGAAGTAAATCCTAAAACAGGAAGAGTACACACAACCTATATGCAAACGGTTGCAGCCACTGGGCGTTTGAGCAGTAACAACCCAAATTTGCAAAATATTCCAATTCGTACAGAAAGAGGGCAACAAATACGTAAGGCGTTCATTCCTAAAGATGAAAATCACATTTTATTAGCAGCAGATTACTCACAAATTGAACTCAGAATCATTGCCTCATTAAGTGAAGAACAAAATATGATTCAAGCCTTTTTGAATAATGAGGATATTCATCGCTCAACAGCTGCTAAAGTCTTTAATGTTCCTATTGAAGAAGTTACACGCGAACAACGAAGCCACGCCAAAACAATAAATTTCGGAATTATTTATGGTGTATCAGCTTTTGGGCTTAGTAACCAAACCGACCTTTCACGTACAGAAAGTAAAGAACTCATAGAAACTTATTATGCTACATATCCTAACTTACGTAATTATATCAATAAGCAAATATTTTTTGCTCAACAAAATGGATATGTAGAAACTATCTTAGGAAGAAGACGTTATCTGCCAGATATTAATTCTCGAAATCAAGTAGTTAAAGGTGCAGCTGAACGAAATGCTATCAATGCTCCTATTCAGGGAAGTGCAGCCGATATTATAAAAATAGCAATGATTCGTGTTCAAAACCGATTGGAAAAAGAAGGCTTTAAAAGCAAAATGTTACTACAAGTACACGATGAATTAGTATTCGATGTGCCAAAAATAGAATTGGAAGAAGTAAAAAATGCTATTAAATACGAAATGGAAAACGCTTTCAAGCTTATTGTACCTTTAGTTGTGGATTTGGGCGTTGGAACAAACTGGCTTGAAGCACATTAATTGATTTTAGCGAACAAACAAATCGATTTTTTAGGGTAGGGGTTTAATAACATTTTGGATTTTCACTTAAATGCAATAGTTTTGCAGTCTTTTTTAAGGCATAGATATTTTAAATTGTAAATGGTTAAAATAGGAAACATAGATTTAGGAGAATTTCCGTTGTTACTTGCTCCGATGGAAGATGTGAGTGACCCTCCTTTTCGCAGATTATGCAAAATTCACGGAGCAGATATGCTTTTTAGTGAATTTATTTCTTCAGAAGGATTAATCCGAGATGCTATAAAGAGTAAACAAAAGCTGGATATATTTGATTATGAACGTCCCGTTGGAATTCAAATCTTTGGAGGTGATGAAGAAGCAATGGCTCTTTCTGCTAGAATCGTTGAGACTGTAAATCCTGATTTATTGGATATTAACTTTGGTTGTCCTGTAAAGAAAGTGGTTTCAAAAGGAGCAGGTGCAGGAGTTTTAAAAGATATCGACCTGATGGTAAGGCTTACTAAAGCGGTGGTTAATAGCACAAAATTACCTGTTACTGTTAAAACACGCTTGGGCTGGGACGAAAATTCAATAAATATTGACGAAGTAGCCGAAAGATTGCAAGATGTTGGCATTCAGGCGTTGTCTATTCACGCTCGTACACGTTCTCAGCTTTACAAAGGACATTCGGATTGGTCTCATATTGCACGAATTAAGGAAAATCCACGCATTAAAATTCCTATTTTTGGCAACGGAGATATTGATTCTCCTGAAAAAGCATTGGAATATAGGAATACATATGGCGTTGATGGTATAATGATAGGTAGGGCAGCAATTGGCTACCCTTGGATTTTCAATGAAATAAAACATTATTTTAAAACAGGAGAAAAATTACCATCTCCAACCATTTCGGATAGGGTGGAAGCTGTTAAAAATCACTTAACTTGGTCAGCAGAGTGGAAAGGAGAACGTCAAGGTGTGTTGGAAATGCGTCGCCATTATGCGAATTATTTTCGAGGAATTCCCAATTTCAAAGAATATCGGCAGAAGTTAGTTACTTTAGATGAGTTGCAACAAATTTTAGAAGTACTTGAGGAAATAAAAGATAAATTTTAAGGGTATAAAAAAACTTTGCCAAAGTCAATTTTTTTTATATTTTTCTTTGGCAAAGTTTGAAAATCACTAAATCTTTTGAAAAGATTACATTTTTATTGTAAGTACAGGCTTTGTTGCGTGGTTCACTAAATCACTACTGATACTTCCGTTAAAGAAATGAGCAATTCCTTTTCTTCCGCTTGGGAACATACAAATCAAATCAATATCGTTTTCTGCTACATAATTCAGAATTCCAGTTTCAATGCGAATATCATTGTAAACGTGTGTTTCAAATTCCTCAATATTTGAATTTTGACTTTCTAAGAATTCATTCATACGCTCTCTGATTTCTGAAGTTGTTAGGAATTGGTAAGGTGTATTGACAAAAACCAAATCAATTTTTGCATTGAAAAGTTCTGCAAATTTTACAGCTTTTTCAAATGGTTTCAAAAATCTTTTCGTGAAGTCACACGCAAACATAATATGCTTGATGTTAAGCTTTTCTTCAGGATTTTTGATTACAAGTACAGGAACACTTGCTGTTCGAATAACTTTCTCTGCATTCGACCCAATAAAAAGTTCCTTAGTACCTGATGCTCCATTTGAACCCATAAAAACTAGGTCAATTCCATACTTTTTAACAACATCCTCAACTGCGTCAGCCAAAGGTGCTGTTTCAATAAGGTCTTTAATTTCAATTTCTCCTCCTAATTCTTTTTTGATGCTGTCAAAACGTTGTTTTGATAAATTTAAAAAATACATCGCTTCAGGTATGGAGGAATGCTCTTGTGTTGCTAATCGGAAAGGCAGTTCAAGAGCGTGTAACAAGAATACTTCAGCTTTTTGGCGTTTTGCCAATTCAATCGCAACTTTCAAAGAAGCAATTGATTTTTCTGAAAAATCGGTGGTAACGAGAATCTTTTTCATGATTATTACTTTTAGAGTTAAATAATTAATTTTATACTATTTTGACATTCCTTATTCCATTGTTTATGAGTGTTATGAGTGGAATAATTTGAATACCATTAATTTTTGTTTTGAATTTTTATAGTTGATAAATTCAATGCCAATTAACTTTCCGTAAAGGTATGGAATAAAAACCATATGACAAAATAAATTTGTTTTTTTTCTTGATTTATTGAAAAAATTGTATCTTTGCCTCGTGGAATGGAGCATTGAGGGGACATAAAGTCCCCTCTTTTTATAGAAAAATGAATTTTAAAGATAAAGTTAAAGAACTTATAGACAGTGTTTTGTCTGAAAATCCGACACTATTTTTGATTGATTTATCAATTTCAAATGACAATGCAGTACGTATTGTCATCGACGGTGATCAAGGTGTGGGAATTGATGATTGTATAGCAATTAGTCGTGCGGTTGAACATAATTTAGATAGGGAAGAAGTTGATTTTTCTATTGAGGTAACTTCTTTCGGAGCTACTGAGCCTTTTCAGTTGGAGCGGCAATATCGCAAAAATATAGGCAGAAATGTAGAAGTTAAAACCACTGATGGGAAAAAGCACGAAGGACTACTTAAGAATGTAGAAGGAGGTAATATAACTCTTGAAACGGAAACGCGTGAACCCAAACCTGTAGGGAAAGGTAAAATAACCGTTAAAAGAGAGCATTTATTTGCTTTAAATGATATAAAAGAAACAAAAGTAATCATTAAATTTTAATTAAAATTATTATGGATAATCTTGAATTAATAGAGTCTTTTTCAGAGTTTAAAGATGACAAATTAATTAACCGTGAGACTTTAATGGCGATTTTGGAAGAAGTATTTCGTAATACTTTGAAAAAGAAATATGGTTCAGATGATAATTTTGACATAATTATTAATCCTGATAAAGGAGATTTACAGATATTCAGAAACCGAGTGGTTGTTGAAGATGGGGCTGTTGTGAATGAAAATCAGGAAATAGAATTAACAGAAGCACGAAAAATTGAGCCTGATTTTGAGGTAGGAGAAGATGTTTCTGAGGAAATAAAAATTGCAAGTTTAGGACGTAGAGCAATTTTGGCGTTACGTCAGAACTTGATATCCAAAATACACGAATACGATAGTACAACCATCTATCGCAGATTCAAAGATTTAATAGGACAAATATATACAGCTGAGGTTCATCATATTAGGCATCGTGCGATAATATTATTAGATGATGAAGGAAATGAAATTGTTTTACCAAAAGAAAAGCAAATTCCTTCTGATTTTTTCAAAAAGGGTGAACACGTTCGCGGTATTATTGAGTCTGTGGAACTTAAAGGGAATAAGCCTTCTATCATAATGTCAAGAACGTCGCCAGTGTTTTTGGAACGTTTGTTTGAACAGGAAATTCCCGAAGTTATGGACGGGTTAATTACGATTAGTAAAGTTGTTCGTATACCAGGAGATAAAGCAAAAGTTGCGGTAGATTCTTTTGATGATCGCATAGATGCTGTGGGAGCTTGCGTAGGTGTGCGTGGGTCGCGTATTCACGGAATTGTACGTGAGTTAGGAAACGAAAATATTGATGTAATTAACTATACTTCAAATGCTTCATTATTGATTGCTCGTGCATTGGCTCCTGCTAAGGTAAGTTCAGTCACAATTAATGAAGAAGAAAAACGAGCAGAAGTTTTCCTTCAAACAGAAGAAGTTTCAAAAGCAATTGGAAAATCTGGATACAATATTCGTTTAGCAAGTCAATTGACTGGTTATGAGATAGATGTGTATCGAGAAGGAATTAACGATGAAGATATTGAGCTTAGCGAGTTTGATGACGAAATTGAAGGTTGGATTATTGAAGAGTTCCAAAAAGCAGGGCTAGATACAGCAAAAAGTATTTTGGAATTAGAAGTTTCTGATTTGATGAAACGAACAGACCTTGAGGAAGAAACAATTCGTGAGGTTATTAAGGTTTTAGAAGAGGAATTTGAAGATTAATGATTATCTTTGCCGAAATTTTCGCTTTCGGTAGGGTTTTGAACGTTTGTGAGAACAAAAAAATTGAGGTTTACAAGGCTATAAGCTATTTGCTTGTGGCGAAATAAAAAATATATGAGTGAGGGAACTACAAGATTAAGTAAGGTTTTAAAGGAGTTTAACATTTCTTTGGATACGGCTGTTGATTATCTTAAGAAAGAAAAGGGGGTTGAAATTGAATCCAATCCCAATGTAAAGATTTCGGGAGAAGTTGTGAAACTTCTTTCTGATAAGTTTAATGCGGATAAAAATAAACGTGAAGCTTCAAAAGAAATTGTTGAAGATCAGCGTAAAGAGCGTGAAGCTATCCGTATTGAACAAGAAAAAGAAAATGAGAAAAAACGTAAGCAACAAGAACAAGAAGTTATTAGAGCTAAAGGAACTGTTGCAGGAATAAAAACTGTTGGCAAAATTGACCTTGAGCCTAAAAAGGAAGAAAAGCCAGTTGAAATTCCGACTGAAAAAGAAGAACCTACTCAACAAGTAGAGAAAAAAGATGTCGAAACCTTAGCTCAACCTGAGACTTCTCAACAAATTAAGGAATCAAAACCTGAATCTGTTGAAGAAAAAGCTCCAGTAGCAAAGGTAGAACCTATCGTAGAAAAAGTTAAAGAACAACAAAAGAAAAAAATAGAATTTCCCTCGAAAGACAAACCTCAAAAAGACAAACCTCAGAATCAGCAAGATATTTACAAGAAAGTAAAAGAAGTCCCCAAACAAAAGGTTGAAGAAAAAGAACCAGAGGAACCTGAAGTTCTTGAAACTCAATATCAGAAACTTACTGGTCCAAAATTGGTCGGAGAAAAAATTGACTTAAGCCAGTTCGAGAAAAAGAAGAAGAAAAAGAAAAAAGGAGGGAAGGAAAAGGAAAATACTAAACCTAATACAGAAACTCCAAAACAAGATGATAATGCTGAGAAACGCAAACGCAAACGCATTCGAAAAGATGAGCCAAGCGTTTCATCAGCTAACAATAACAAAAAGGACGGAAAAAATAAAAAAGCAAAAACTTTCACAAAGGTAGAACCTACTGAAGAGGAAGTTCAAAAGCAAGTCCGTGAAACTCTGGAAAAACTGCAAGGAAAAGCTGCTAAATCAAAAGGAGCTAAATATCGTAAGGAAAAGCGTGATTTACATCGTCAGAAAACAGAAACCGAGTTAGCACAATTAGAACAAGAAGAAAAAATACTCAAAGTAACGGAATTTGTTACTGTAAATGAGTTAGCTACAATGATGGATGTGCCAATTAATAGAGTAATTGGAGCGTGTATGTCATTGGGTATTATGGTTACAATGAATCAACGATTGGACGCAGAAACTCTAACAATCGTAGCAGATGAATTTGGTTTTGAAGTTGAGTTTGCGACCGCTGATATAGAAGAATCAATTCATATTGAAGAAGATAAAGAAGAGGACTTGGTGCCAAGAGCTCCTATAGTTACCGTTATGGGACACGTTGACCACGGAAAAACTTCATTGCTAGATTATATTCGTAAAGAAAATGTAATAGCAGGAGAAAGTGGAGGTATCACGCAACATATTGGAGCTTACAGAGTTAAATTAGAAAGTGGCGAAAGAATAACTTTCTTGGATACGCCTGGACACGAGGCTTTTACCGCAATGCGTGCACGTGGTACAAAAGTTACAGATATTGCCATTATTGTTGTAGCAGCCGACGATGATGTGATGCCACAAACAAAAGAGGCAATTAGCCACGCACAGGCAGCAGGCGTTCCTATTATATTTGCAATTAATAAGATAGATAAGCCTACTGCAAATCCAGAAAAAATTAAAGAGCGTTTGGCAGGAATGAACCTATTGGTGGAAGATTGGGGAGGAAAAATCCAATCACAAGATATTTCAGCAAAGCAAGGGATTGGTGTTCAGGAGCTTTTAGAAAAAGTACTTCTGGAGGCTGAATTGTTGGAGCTGAAAGCCAACCCGAACAAACGTGCTGTGGGGACTGTTGTTGAAGCATCGCTTGATAGAGGGCGAGGATATGTTTCAACAGTATTGGTTGAATCAGGAACGTTGAACATAGGTGATTATGTGTTAGCTGGGACAAACTCCGGAAAAATCCGTGCAATGCACGATGAGCGAGGCAAAAAAGTTAAAAGTGCTGGACCTTCAACTCCGATTTCTATTTTAGGATTGGACGGAGCTCCTCAGGCAGGAGATAAATTCTATGTATTTGAAGATGAGCGTGAAGCAAAACAAATTGTTGCCAAAAGGGCTCAGTTGCAACGTGAACAATCTGTACGTACACAACGTCATATCACTCTTGATGAAATCGGAAGACGTATCGCTTTAGGAGATTTCAAACAATTAAATATCATTTTAAAAGGAGACGTAGATGGTTCAGTAGAAGCTTTGACGGATTCTTTCCAAAAATTATCAACAGAAGAAATTCAGGTTTCTATAATTCATAAAGGAGTCGGAGCAATTACAGAATCAGATGTGTTGTTAGCGTCAGCCTCGGACGCGATTATTATTGGATTTAATGTTCGTCCGATGGCAAATGCACGAACCTTAGCAGATAAAGAGGAAATAGATATCCGTACGTATTCAATCATTTACGATGCTATTAATGATTTGAAAGACGCTATGGAAGGAATGCTTTCTCCTGTGTTTAAAGAAGAAGTTACAGGAACTGTCGAAATTCGTGAGTTGTTCAAAATTTCAAAAGTAGGGACTATTGCAGGATGTATGGTTACTGACGGAAAAATATTCCGAAATTCAAAAATACGAATTATCCGAGATGGTGTTGTAATCTATACTGGAGAGTTAGCATCATTAAAACGATTTAAAGATGATGTTAAAGAAGTTTCAAAAGGCTATGATTGTGGATTGCAAATTAAGAACTACAACGATATTAAAGAAGGTGATGTAGTTGAAGCTTTCCAAGAGGTGGCGGTTAAAAAGAAATTATAATATTTGTAAGTACAATAAAGAAACAGGAGTAGATTAATCTGCTCCTGTTTTTGTTTATTTTCGAACGAATATTACTGAATGATAATTTGTATTACTTTTTCTTCTCCTTTGGTATTAATGATTCGTAAAATGTTATCTCCTTTAGGAGCATATATGTTCATTTCGTGAAAAAGATTTGTTGTTCCTAAATAAGTTTCATTCAAATACCAAAAAACATTTCCTTTTTCAGAGGACACTGCTTTTGCTATGAAAGGTTGTAATTCTCCGCCAAAATTTTTAGTTGTGTAAATAATACTTTTGTGTTTTGGATAGACAAAGTCAAGCCTTTTAGAACCGCTTAATTCCAAGCAATCTTCTCGAAAAGGAGGAAGATTTCGATAATCAATATGGTTATTTTTGTAGTACCATTCCATAACTGGAGGGAGAATAAACCACGACTTTGAAATTATATTGTTTGAAGATTCGCAAGAAGTATTTACTTGAAATTTCTCGCTTTTGTCAAGATGAACGATTTTATGATATGGGCAAATAGTATGGTCATTGGTTGTAATTGTTGTGAGAACAGACTTTTTGGGGCATTCCTCTTTTGCTAAAAAACCCGAGGTTTCACATACTATAAGTTCTTCTAAATCATCATAAGGTTTTGAAAACCAAGAAGTAGAGGGTAATGAATTGAAAATTTCAAACATTACAGGTGCAGCATAGGAAGCTCCTGTGAGTGTGGGCCTTCCTTCTCCTGTAGCATTTCCCACCCAAACGGCGACTACAAATTCTGGAGTGACACCAATTGTCCAAGCATCTTTATTACCGAAACTTGTGCCTGTTTTCCAAGCAATTTTTCGAGAAGATTCATAGTATTTCCAAGCAATGTCCTGAGTAGGACGATTTACTTCTTTCATAGCTTCGAACATTTTCCAGATAGCACCCGCTTTAAAAATAGTAGGTTCAGAAATGAAACTTCCAAAAGTAGAAATATCTTCCGTTGAATTGTATTTTAATTCTTGAAACTCATCTGTTCTATATGCTTGTCTTTGGCTGAAAATAGTTAGTTCAGATGCTAAGTTAGTGTATGCACGAGCCAAGTCCCATAAATTGCTTTCTGCTCCACCTAAAATGATTGATAGCCCGTAATGGTCAGGGTGTTTTTTTATATCTGAAAGCTTCAATTTCCGAAGAATATCGTAAAATCGATAAATTCCAAATTTTTGCAATAGCCAAACAAATGGAATATTCAATGATTTTGCTAAAGCCATATCAGCCGAGACGGCTCCTTCAAAAGTATTGCTAAAGTTCTGGGGAGAATATCCTGAAATTTGAGTGGGAACATCGGGGATTAATTCCTGAGGTAGTAATTCTCCTTTGTCAAGCATTCCAGCATAAAGTATTGGTTTTAATATACTTCCTGTGCTTCTCGGAGCGTGAATAATATCTACATCTTTCTGATGATTTTCATCGGTAGGCGTATTTCCTACGTAAGATAGTACGTTGCGAGTTTTTACATCAACCACAATTGCAGCCATATTATGCACTTCGGATTGTGAATAATGTTTGTGATAATTTGCTACAATCTGATTTGTTTTTTCCTGAATAACAACTTTAATAGTTGAGCGAATACGTTGCCCTTGTTGTTTTTTTGCAACAAATTCTAAGAAATGTGGTGCTATTTGAGGCAATTTGTGTGGTTTCTGAGGAAGAGGTTCCAACAAAGCAAGTTCATAAGTTTCTTTGTCAAAAACTTTTTTGTCATACATTTTTTTAAGAAGATTATCTCGTTTTTTCTTCAAAGCTGTCTGATTTTTTCCAGGAAAAATTAGACTTGGAGCATTTGGAAGCACAGCCAATGTAGCACTTTGTCCCCACGACAATTGTTGAGGAGCAACTCCAAAATAACGCCAAGAAGCCATATCTAACCCAACAACATTTCCGCCAAATGGAGCGTGAGAGGCATAAAGAGACAAAATTCTGTCTTTCGAATATCTGAACTCTAAACGAGTTGCCAAAATCATTTCGGTAAGTTTTTCAAAATAGGTGCGTTTTTGATTTTCTCTGGAAAGGCGAATAACTTGCTGAGTGATAGTACTTCCTCCACGAATTATTTCACCTTTTTTAAGATTTTCAAATAAAGCTTTCCCAACAGAAATAGGATTTACTCCCCAATGATAATTAAAATATTCATCTTCAAAATGAATTAGAGAAGTTTTAAAACGATGAGGAATACTATCATTTTCTGGAAATCGCCATTGCCCATCTTCAGCAATTTTTGCTCCCAAAAGTTTTCCTTCAGAACTTTCCACAATTGTAGCGTAATTATTTGAAAATAAGTGTTTAGGGAGTGAATAGTAGTACCATATTAATAAGGCTGTAATTATCAGATATTTAATAGGATTAGATTTAATTTTTTTAAATTTCCAGAGAATAAAACGTTTAATATGATAAAAGATATTTTTCAATGTAAAAAAAAAATGAATTTTAAAGAAAGTATTCTGTTTTACTTTCACAAAGGTAGCGAAATAAATCATAAATCATAATTCGTAATTCATAAAAATTCCTATCTTTGTCCCTTACCGAAAACTATAAATAAAGATGTCATTACAAGCAATTTCTCCCATTGATGGACGTTATGCCGATAAAACAAAAGAATTAATACCATTTTTCTCGGAAGAAGCATTGATTAAATACCGAATTCTAGTAGAGGTGGAGTACTTTATTGCTCTTTGTGAATTGCCATTGCCTCAATTGAAAAATTTTCCAAAAAATATTTTTCCAAAACTTCGTGAATTGTATCAGAATTTTGATTCTACTTCAGCTGCCAAGGTTAAAGAAATTGAAAAGACGACGAATCACGACGTAAAAGCGGTCGAATATTTCATAAAAAATGCTTTTGATAAATTAAATATATCTGAATATAAGGAGTTTATACATTTTGGGCTTACATCACAAGATATTAATAATACAGCAATTCCGCTTTCTATCAAAGAAGCTATGGATAGAGTTTATTATGTTGATTTACAAAATATTATTGATAACTTAAAGTCTCTTTCATCTCAATGGAAAGATATTCCTTTGTTGGCACGTACACACGGGCAACCAGCTTCACCAACTCGTTTAGGCAAGGAAATTGAGGTTTTTGTAGTTCGAATAGAAGAACAATTGAAGCAACTCAAAAACATACCTTTTTCCGCAAAATTTGGAGGGGCAACAGGAAACTATAACGCTCATAACGTGGCATATCCGTCTGTAAACTGGAAAACTTTTGGTACAAAATTTGTTGAAAATACATTAGGATTGCACCATTCTTTTCCTACCACACAGATTGAACATTACGATAATTTGGCTTCTCTTTTTGATTCTTTAAAACGTATCAACACCATATTAATAGATTTCAATCGTGATATATGGACATATATTTCAATGGATTATTTTAAACAGAAGATAAAAGCAGGAGAAGTGGGGTCGTCAGCAATGCCACACAAAGTAAACCCGATTGACTTTGAGAATTCTGAAGGAAATTTAGGAATTGCGAATGCTATTTTTGAACATTTATCAGCAAAACTTCCTATTTCTCGTCTGCAACGCGACCTTACAGACAGCACCGTATTACGTAATATAGGGGTTCCATTTGGTCATACATTAATAGGATTGAAGTCTACATTGAAAGGAATAGGTAAATTGTTACTTAACGAAGAAAAGATTCGTTGGGATTTGGAGCAAAATTGGGCAGTAGTAGCAGAAGCTATTCAAACAATTCTTCGTAGAGAAGGCTATCCTAATCCGTATGAAGCTCTGAAAGGGCTGACTAGGACTAACGAAAAAATTAACCAACAGACTATAGCCTCATTTATTGAAACCTTGGAAGTTTCCGAAACAATTAAAAAAGAATTAAAAGCAATTGCTCCTGAAAATTATACAGGAATTTAGGACACACCATAGCAATGTACCATTATTATATGGTTTTGTTCAAGTAAGTAGAGTGTAGAATGTCGTAAATTGTTTTTTGAATAATATACTTAAATTATTTTTTCACTATAAACTATTGTTTTTCAGTATTTTATTTTGTTTGATAAAAAATATTTTAAAAAAATGGTTAAATATTTTGGATATATCATAAAAAGTACTACTTTTGCACCCGCTTTGAGAGAGTCATTAGTTAATAGGGATTAGTGATTAGTAATAAAGCAAAAAGTTCAAAAAAATATTTTTGAAAAAAAAGTTCAGAAAA
>NZ_KB900737.1 GCF_000379185.1 Capnocytophaga cynodegmi DSM 19736 | reverse complement strand
TCCTAAGAAAAACGGAAAAGTCGCCATTATGGGCAGAATTACCATTGATGGCAAAATTGCCCAATTTAGTACCAAGCTCGAAATTTTTCCCGATAAATGGGACTTGAAATTCGGCAAAGTCTTAGGTAAGAGTGAAGAAGCTCTTTCATTAAATCGCAAATTGGAAGAGCTGAAAACTCGTTTGGTCAATCAATATGACCATTTGATGAAAATGGATGGATTTGCTACTGCCGAAAAGCTTAAAAACAGCTTTTTGGGTATCGGTACGATGGACGATTCACTTTTGAAAGTTTTTCAAAACTTCAATGCCGATTTTGAAAAAATGGTTCAAAAAGGGGTGAGAGGCAAACAAACCTTGGTGAAATATCAAAGCGTGTACGCACACCTTTTAGACTTTATGAACTACAAATACCATCGTACGGATATGGTCTTTCGGGAGCTTACAGCGGATTTCATTAAAGATTTTGATTTTGATTTTTATCTTCGTGTTGATAAAGGATTAAGACACAATGCGATATGGGTGTATATGATGCCTTTGCGTAAGATGTGTAGTTCTCCATACTGTTTGCTTTACTTTTTACTTCTCTGAATGAAAAATAACATTCCTCACATTCGGCATTAATGTACTACATTAGTGGTTTCTTTGTCATATGCCTATTTCGTAGCATATCCAATTCTTTCCTTTTGCTTTCGATGATGATATAACATTTCATCATTCTACCCCGCATTGTTCTGCTCACAAACATTTCTTCATTTTCTGAAATCAATTTTTCAAACTTATTTAGCCATTTTATTGGGTCTTCGACAAAATCGCAACGATGTGAAAAAAAATCGAGCAACTTGGCATAAGGAGGTTTCAGTATTTTGTTGATGAGCAATTGACAATACAAAGCATTGCTCGTAACATCTTCCTGCAATATATCAAAATAAAGCATTTTCGGACAGTTCTTTTGGGGTAGCTGTTTGTTCAGTAAACTGGACTGTTTGTTTTATTTGGTATTGATTATTCATAGCTGTATGTCTTATTCATTGTCTATATTGTTTTTTTTGAAGCCTTATCTACTGCATCATCCCTAACTTGTTTTCTTGTAATTCCAAATCGCTAAACCATTTAATAAAATGGCAAAACCAATCATAATAACAAAATGATATTTGATGTTGGCAAAACCGCTTCCCTTTAAAATTATCATTCGTACCACCTCAATAAAATACGTTACAGGAATGCTTTTTGCAATGTAATAAGCCCAAGTAGGCATACTGTCAATTGAGGTAAACAAACCGCTCATCAGCATAAAAATCATAATGAAAAAGAAAGCGACTGACATTGCTTGCTGTTCTGTTTCGGCAAAGGTTGAAATGAGTAAGCCCATTCCTAATAAAGCAATGAGATAAATTGCCAAATAGCCATACAATAAAAATAAACTGCCAACGGGTACGATGCCGTAAACCAAGCGTGCTACAATAAATAATCCTACACTAAAAATAAACATCCCGATTACCCAAAACGGAATGAGTTTGCCTAAAACAAACTGATATTTTTTAATGGGCGTAACGTTGATTTGCTCTATTGTTCCGACCTCTTTTTCTTTTACAATGTTCAATGCACACATATATGAACCAACCATTGTTACCAACACAACCAATATGCCTGGAACCATAAAAAAACGGTAGTTCAAAAATTTATTGAACCAATTTGATGAAGTAACAGTAATAACAGGTGTGGTATTAAATTTTCCGGGTTGAAACCATTGCAAACGAATATCAGCATTGTATTCCGTAATAATCTGATTGAGGTATGCACCGCCTAAACCTGCCTTTACGCCATTGATTGCATTAACAGCAATAAATAATTTTTGCTCATTTTCACGAACCAAATTATTTTCAAAGCCCTGTGGAATTTCCAATATTAAATCGGATTTGTCTTTTTCTATCTGCTGAAATGCCTGATTGAATGATGTACCGTAATCTGCCAACTGAAAATATCCCGAAGCGGTAATTTTTGAAATCAATTGTTGAGAATAGGTAGAATGGTCGTGGTCAACGATTGAAATGTTGATGTTTTTTACTTCATAATCAGCTGCCAACGGAAGTATGAGCAACTGTACTATCGGAACAATAAAAATCAAGGGCAACAATGCTTTGTTCCGAAAGATTTGTTTGAACTCTTTTTGCAATAGAAATTTTAGCGTTCTCATAACAATCTGTTTTTAAAAGTTTTTAAACTGACAAACAACAAAAAGCAAGTTGTTCCGAATAGGATAAGTGTTTCTTTCCATATCGCTGAAAAGCCCAAACCTTTTATCATTATTGATTTTACAATGATATAATACCATTTTGACGGAAAAATATTGCTTACTATCTGCAACGGAACAGGCATATTTTCAATAGGAAACATAAAACCTGTAAACAACATTATCGGCACTAACATACCCATCATTGAAATAAGCATTGCCGATTGTTGCGATTGGGTATTATTAGAAATCAGCAAGCCCAATGACAAGGCACAAATGATAAGCAAAGTGCTTTCGGCTATTAAAAGCCAAAGGCTTCCATTTATAGGCATTTCTAACAAGGTAACGCTTAATATAAGTATAACGGAAAGGTTGATAAGCGATAAAAAAAAGTAAGGAATGGCTTTTGAAATGATTACCAAAAATGGACTAATAGGCGACACCAATAAAATTTCCATTGTGCCTGTTTCTTTTTCCCGAACTATGGACACGGCTGTCATCAATACGCATACTAATAACAGTACCAACGCCATAATGCCCGGCACAAAGTTGGTTGCTCCTTTCAGTTCCGGATTGTACAACATTCTTATTTCGGAAACAATCCGAAGCGGAATAGTATTATTTTCTATCAATTCCTGCTGATAATCCATAATAATTGCCGTTGCGTAATTTGTCAATGTGTTGGCTATGTTTGGGTCGGAAGCATCGGCAATAATTTGTACTTGTGCTTTATTCAGATGTAACAAATCCTTATTAAAGTTTGCAGGAAAAATAATTGCCAATTTGATGTTCTCTTTTTTGAAAGCATTTTCAATTTCTGTGTGGCTCATTATTGTTTTTATAACCTTAAACTGATTGCCTGCTTCCAATTTGTTGATGATTTGCTGTGTGGCTTGGTCTTTGGCATAGTCGCAAATCACAATTTTTACATTTTTAATTTCGTTGGTTATAGCAAAGCCGAAAAGTACAATCAACACAATCGGCAAACCGAAAAGCATTAACAGCGTTTTCTTATCACGGAAAACGTGATAAAATTCTTTTCTTACAAATAATAAAAATTGGTTCATCTTTAATTTGATTTTCGTTTTGCACCTCTTGCCAATTCAAAAAATACTTCGTCCATTGTGTTTGCGGAAAATTGCTTTTTCAAATTGTCGGGTGTGTCTAATGCTTGTATTACTCCGTCCACCATCATCGAAATTCGGTTGCAGTATTCGGCTTCGTCCATATAATGCGTGGTTACAAAAATGGTAATGCCTCTGTCTGATGCCTGATAAATTAAATCCCAAAACTGTCTGCGAACAATTGGGTCAACCCCTCCTGTAGGTTCGTCTAAAAAAACAATTTTAGGTTCGTGTATTACGGCTACCGAAAACGCCAATTTCTGTTTCCAGCCCAAGGGTAATGAAGCGACCAATTTTTTTGCTTCGCTCTGCAATCCCAATGTTTCAATCAGTTCAATGCTTTTTGCTTTCAGTTGATTATGAGATAAGCCGTAAATACCGCCAAAGAACTGTATGTTTTCTATTACCGTCAAATCTTCGTACAGTGAAAATTTCTGGCTCATATAGCCGATGTTCTTTTTAATTTGTTCGGTTTGTTTGTAGATGTCAAATCCTGCAATGGTAGCCTTACCCGATGAGGGTTTGGAAAGTCCGCAAAGCATTTTCATTGCGGTTGTTTTACCTGCGCCATTTGCACCGAGAAAGCCGAAAATTTCGCCTGCATATACCTCAAAGGTTATTTCATTTGTAGCTATGAAATCTCCAAAACGCTTAGTGAGCTTGTCTGCTTTTATTACTACTTCGCTTGTCATATCAATTCATCAGTTTTATAAAGCAATCTTCAATGCCGGGTGTGATGTGTTTGAGTTCAATGTCTTGAAAATTGGCTTCCTGCAAGGTTTGTATTAATTCTTTTGGGGAATGTTCGTTGCTGTTCTGAAATGTGATGTGATGAAAATCGCCAAACGAAAAGCAACTTTTTATCTGTGTGTTGTTTCGCAAAGCATTCTGCAATCTGCTCATATCAGTTGCCTTTATTGCAAACAATTTTTCGGGAAACTGTCTTATGATTGCATCGGGTGTGTCAATGGACATTATACTGCCGTTTTGTATCAATGCGATGCGTTCGCAAAGCGTGGCTTCGTCCATATAAGGTGTAGAAACCAAAATGGTAATGCCTTGTTGTTTCAAACCTTTCAACATTTCCCAAAATTCTTTTCTTGAAACTACATCTACGCCTGTAGTCGGCTCGTCTAAAAACAATACAGTAGGACGATGAATTAAGGCACAGCACAAAGCCAATTTCTGTTTCATACCGCCCGACAATTTTCCTGCCCTGCGATTTTTAAACGGCTCTAACTGTACATAAATATCCTTTACCAAATTATAATTTTCGGCAATGGTTGTGTTGAATACCGTGGCAAAAAAGTTGAGGTTTTCCTCAACGGATAAATCCTGGTACAATGAGAATTTGTCCGGCATATAGCCTACATTTTTGCGAATGGCTTTGTAATCTTTCACAATGTCAAATCTATTTACGGAAGCTGTACCACCATCGGGCAAAAGCAAGGTGGTAAGTATTCGGAAAATACTTGTTTTTCCCGCTCCGTCTGCTCCAATCAAGCCAAACAATTCGCCTTTGTTTACGGTAAAGGAAACATCGTTTACTGCCTTTACTTCTCCTTTATTGTAGGTCTTTACAATGTTATTTAATACCACATCTACCATTGCTATTGAAATTTTATTTCGCCATACATACCTATTTTGTACGCACCGTCATTTTTAACTTTCACTTTGATTGCATACACCATATTTGCCCTTTCGTCTTTGGTCTGAATGGTTTTTGGCGTAAACTCTGCTTTGTCGTTTATCCAAACTATTGTACCTGTTGTTTCTTTGTAACCGCCTTTGCCGTCATCTGTAAGCACTTTTACTTCTTGATTTAACTTTACCTGTGGAAGTTGATTGCCTGTGATGTACACCCTTAAAATGATGTGGGACAGGTTGGCTATTTTGTAAAGCGGTTTTCCTGCTGCCGTCATTTCGTTGGCTTCGGCATATTTGGAAAGTACCGTTCCACTCGTAGGATTTATGATTTGGCACTTTGCAAGCTGGACATTCAGTTGCTCTATCTGCACCTGCAATGGCACAACGTCTTTACCCAAACCCTCGCTTGAAATGCTTAATGTAGATTTCTGTGCTTCGATTTGTTTTTTCAGCACTTCAATTTGTGCATTGATGTCGTCCAACTGCTTGGGTGTGGCTGCATCGCCTTTTACCAAATTAGCTACTCTTGTCCGTTCCTTTTCGGTAGCTTTTAGCTCTTCCTGCAAGGCGGATAGCTGAACAGGGATATTGGGTTTTTTTCCTAAAATGGCTGTAACCTGTGCTTCCAACTGTTTTTTTTTCAAATACAACTGTAAGCTGTCTACGTAGCCAATGGTTTGCCCTGCTTCCAATGTTTGCCCCTCTTCAATGCTGAACTGCTTAATTGTTCCTGTGGCTTCCGATGAAATAATGGTTTCCTCTGCTTCAAAACTTCCCGAAGCATCAAATGAAACTTTGTTGTCTTTGCAAGCTGTAAGCAATGTTGCGACGCCTGCGACTAATGCAATTGTTTTTATTTTATACATTGTTCTATTTTTTTATTGTTACTAATTTCCTGCTGTTGTTTGAGCGTTGTACTCTGTCATTAAAAGCTGTATTTCGTGTAAAATCAAACTTTGCTTTGCTTGGTCTTCGGCATTTACGGCAATGAGATAGTCGTTTGTTGTCGCTGTACCGTAGGTAAGTTGATTTTGGGTTGTATTCTTTACGCTTTCACGAAGTGTTACAATGCTTTTATCGGTTTCAATCAAATCCTGCATTTTGGCTATATCAGCGTTTTGCTGTTTTAATACAAGGTTGGTATTGAACAAGAAAGTTTCCCTTTGTATGTCTATGAAACTCTGATTGAGTGCAAGCGTTTTCTTTTCGTTTTTATAGGTGTAGAAACCTGTAATGTTCCAAATCAAACGCAAGCCACCGATATAATAACCTTTAAGGTCATTGTCTAACATATTCAATGCAGGTCTGCCCAAACCGCCCTGAAAAAACACACTGACACGAGGCATATTTTTATTGGTAATTAACTTTTTCTGTACGTCAAAGGATTTTTTCTGCAAGTCAAATAATCTTAGCTCTGGTCGGTTGATTGTGTTGGTAAGCATTTGTCGATGTGGTTTTTCAAGTACCGTATTTTCATCAATAGGATTTCCTATGAACAATGCCAACATATCTGCATAGCCTTTGCGTGTGACTTTCAGTTCAATGGTGCGTTGGTCGACTTTCAGTAATTCCGCTTTCAGATTATCGGCTGTGCTTTTCAACGCCACTCCGTTGGCAATGGCTACGTTGGTTTTTTCGATACCGTTTTGAATATCTTTTTTAAGTAGTTCGGTTTGCTTAATCTGTGCATCAATCAACAATATTCCAAAGTAGAGGTTGTTAATGCGTTCCCTTAGCTTGTACAGTTCTATCTCTGTTTTTTGCGTTTCTATTTCCGATTTGTTATTGATAAATTCCTTTTGGTCTTTTATTACGGTAAACAGGTCTGTAATAGACTGCGATACCTCGCCATATAACCTGTACTGGTCTTTGCTCATTGTCGGAATATCCATGTTGGGCAATGATATTGGCACTCGTGTTACGTCCGATTGGTAAGTTGCCTGTCCTGCTACATTGAACTGCGGTAGATACCCTTTTTGAGCTTTGGCAATAGAAAATTCCTTTGTTTTTTCTATCAGTGTGTACTGCTTTATCAAAGGGTAATTCTGTTTTGCCTTTTCAAGGCAATTGTCAAGGGTCAATGAGTTGTTTTGCTGTGCTATTGCCCAATGGCTGCACATTAGCAATACGCCAATGAGCCATTTTGATTTTTGTTTATTTATTACTTTAATCATTTTATTTATTTTTTTGTTTTAATCATTTGATTAAGTTTATTGTAAAAAAATTTACTTCGCTTTCATCATTGCTTTTATCCAAACAGGTATCAGCTTTTTACGCTCCTGCATCAGCTTGTTAAACTGTGTTTCATTCAGTCCACTAATCCCTTGTAACAAGGGTTGCCCGATAAAAGGAAAAACAACCAAACTCAATAAGTTCATCAAAAAATGTAATGGGTTGGGTTCTGTAATTTTTCCTTTTGCAACAGCTTCCTGATGTTGCCTGAAAAATACAGAGTTCATTACTAATTGTTTGATTGGCAATTTTTCTAACAGCCCGCCCGAATTGTTGCGGATTTCGCTCAACATAAAAATCGGGATATTCGGCTCTTTGGTAATAAAGTCTATGTAGTGGGAAGCAACCAACTCAACTTTCTTTTCCAAATTGCTGTTCTCGTTGTTCAGTATCGTTGCCATTGTGTGCATAAAACCTGTTACGATTTCAAGCATTATCATATCAAACAACTTTTCTTTACTTCGGAAATAATAATTGAGCAAAGCAAGGTTAATACCTGCTTCCTCTGCAATGTCTCTTGTCCGTGTAGCTGCATAGCCTTTTTTATAAAACACCACTCTGGCAGCTTCCTTTATCTTTTCTTCCGTTGTGGTGTCTAATGTTTTTACTTCTTTATTTTTCGCCATTTTGCATTAAAATTCGTTTTGGGGACAAATGTAGAAATAAATTTTTATTTAACCAAACATTTTAATCGTTTGATTAAATAAAAGTACAAAAAAGTTCAACCGATTGAAAGAGTAGGTTTTAGTTTATATACTGCTCTACTGCTTTATCCAATTCTTCACTGATTACTTTTGCGTAAATCTGTGTAATATCAATGTCTGAATGGTCTAACAGCTTTAAAACATATTCTATCCACATACCATTATTAAGGGCATTTGTAGCGAATGTATAACGGCTTAAATGGAATGATAACGTAAACGGTAACTCCATATCCTTACGCAATCTAAGCAACTTCTGACCGCATAGAATATTTTTTACATTGATGATATACGCCTGATAATCGGTATCGGCATCAAACCTTTCTACATCTTCCAATATCGGGAAAACAAAATCACTTGGTTGGGATATGCCTGTTTTGTATTGGCTCAGAATATCTATTGCTGTCTGCCCGTTTTTAAAATTGTGGGGTCTTCCTGTTTTGCGAATGGTCTTTATAATGCGTTGTTCTTTCTCATTATTAGTTTTTCCATTTCAAGCTCACAACATCACTAAAACGCAAGCCACCTGCATACACTGAAAAAATAAACATATCCCTAAATACTTCGTCCTTTCCTGTGTATTTGATTTTAAAATTGCATGGCTTTTCTACTTACTCTTTGTTCAGAAATAAACGTTTGTCTTTATCCCTTTTTACTCTCACTTTTGAGAATGGGTAAATATACTCGCCTATAATTGCATCACGAAACATTACGGACAAAATCAGCAAAGAATAATGTACGGTAGTTGCTCCGTTCTTCAAATTGTTGGACATATGATTGATGTAATCTTTCAGCATCGTAACGGTAATATCATCAAAATATACTTCCCTGTGCCCGATAAATTTTTCAAACTTCTGAACGTACTGTTTGTAGCTCCTGTAAGTGGCGACCGATACTGTTCCTTTGATACGCTCGCAACGGTTGTAAGCATATTCAAAGAAGTTTGCCATATTCTTACCTTTTATTGCTTATTTGAGTTTTCGGGCTGATACGGATTTTCTTTTGTGTTCGTGGTCTGCAACTGCCCCCTCTGCATCGGCAATTTTTTGAGCAAGAAAGGCGTTCATTCTCGCACTATTGGCGTGATTCTTCTTTATTTTCTGCTTATCATCGTCCCATTCATAGCGTTTCAACTTTACTCCTATTGCTACAAATTTGGCTTTTCTATCCTTATGTATAAAGGGCTATGACCTGTTTTGTCTTCCTGATTTATCCGAAGTACTAATTTTATTGAAGCCATAAAATAAAGTATTATATTTGTTGCACTAAAAAAACAATCGAGTGTAAACCAATGAAACCCTTTATAAATCAGCTATTTCAAAGCGGTGCAACCTGGTACAAAGATACAACATTTGGTACAACAAACCTAACTTTTCATTGCTTTTTTCTGCATTGTTTTGTTCTCACATAGCTTGTAACTTATTGATAATTATGCATTTGAATACAAAATACAACATACGATTTAATACTTTTAATAACAAGGTATTGGCAGAGTGTTTGGTCAGTAATGGATTAGGAAATGTTGTTTATGAATGTATACAACGGATCGTTCCCATACCAAAATCAAGTAGTCAATATACCGCAGAAACGAGAAATTCGGTACAAACCCATTTACAAAGTTTAAAGGTTGAATCAATGATGATTGCAGAACCTACTCTTATCATCATTGACGATGTATTGACCTTGGGACGTACGACAATGGCTTGTGCTATCACTCAAAGAAATCTACCCAAATAAAGAAATTAAAATATTTTGTCCTTTTAGAACAAGAAGTTTTGAAGACAAAAATATTTTAGTCGACGTTCGTTGTGGTTCTACCATAACTTTATCTTCAAACGACAGGGTGATTCTACCTGATTAAGTAACCTATAAACAACAGAATTCATCTCACACAAACTCCTCAATATCAAAATCACTTTCTTTTTGGAGAGTTTGTGGTAAAAATTCGTCTAAAAGTCGGGCTGCTTTTAATGAGGCCTCAGGTAGCGCTTTTTCGATTGCTTCCAATAGATTGGTACCCACAACTTTTTGTGCTAGTTCTCTGTTTTCAGTGGTGGAAGATGCATTTTGGCTTAGAAAATCAGCTACTTTTTTCAAATCCTCAAAAGAAAGTCCTGTGGCAAAATCATTGTCTTGCTCAGGAGTTCGCATCGCTCGTTGTCCACGATGTCTTTTTCCGCCCATTCGGTATCTTTTACCAATCCCACAAGGTTGTCTACATAGGTAGCGTGATGCTTTCCGTAGTGATAATCAAAAGTTTCCTCTGTAATAATCTAATTTAAAGCATTTTTGTCACACGGAAGCTCTGGAAGTGTGTGATTAATTTTCATTTTACTTACAATTAAATTAGTTAGTTTATTGGTTTTTAGTTATTTAATATTATTATCTTTTTATTGGGTTTAGATTAGCAAAAATAATAATTTGGACTTGTCTAAAAAAATAAATCAATAATTTTTTTGTTTATTTTTATAATGTACTTTTTAATAAATTGTAAATCAAATGTATAAAATGAAGTTTGATGTTTTACACGTTATTTATTTTTTGTTTTTTCAGTGATATGCTGTTCTATTTTTTGCGAAAGAGTCATAATTTCTTTACAGATAGCCACCATTTGAGCAGTTTGTTTTTCAAGTTTGAATAGATATGTGGCAACTTTCTTTTTCAGAAAAATTGCGATACAAAATCTTTACAATCAGATTGTAATTCACTCCCACTACCCGAAATTACCCATAGAGTTCGGTGAGTTTGATATAAAAATCCTTTACCGATTTATCGATTTTTACACTTTTGATTTCTTTGGAAAATAATACCGAAGTAATAAAATAGATTTTGATTTTCATTCCCGATGGTTCAAATAGAGATTCTCATTGATGGACAAGATTATACATCAATATGCCTTACCTCTTACAATCTTAAATTTGGATGCAATTAGACAATAAATTTCCTTACTAGCCAACAGTAAATATTATCAACTTAATATTTTCTTTATAACTGGTTCTCTAACTTCAATTTTTTTCATATATTTGCGACATTGTTGTATTTTTAAATCTTAAAGTACACTGAAAATAAGATTAAGCTCTCAAAATGCAGACGCACAATCGCTTTCTTATAACAGGTCTATTTTATTCAGTTACATACACAAAAAAATACATAACTGGTTCTCTATGAGTTTTAGAAAAGTACTAACTGAAAAATAAATCTCTATAAATAAAACTGCCTTTTAAAATGATAAAGTACCATTCTCAGTTTCTCTTAGACAAAGAAAAAGATAAACCAGATGCTCGTCTTCGTTATCGAATAAAGTGGAGCGGAAATATTGTTGCCTTTAACCTTGGATTTCGTATAGAGATTGAAAAATGGAGTATAGAAACACAGCGATGCAAAGCAAACACAACTCACGGAAAGAAAAAAACTCCTGCAAGTATCATTAACAGAAATATTCAGAAATTTGAACAAGCCTGTGAAGAAACTTTCAAATTTTTTGAAGTTCAAAAACAAATACCAACAAGAGAAGAATTTCAGTATTCCTTTAATAAACAAATAGATAGAGTTGAGAAAATAGTACTCGAAAAAAGCTTTTTTGAATACTATAATGATTTTATTAAAGAAGAGGCTTCTGTTAATCAGTGGACAATAGGCACAAAACAAAAACTTAATACTGTTAAAAATCATCTCCAGAACTTTGATTCAGAACTTTCTTTTGAAAGCTTCACAGAAGAGAAATTTGTTGAATATGTAAGTTATCTACAAAAAGAGTTGAAATTTAAAAACACCACAGTTATGAAGAATATCTCCTTCGTAAAATGGTTTTTAAAATGGAGTGTCAGAAAAAATTATAATAAACATACTTTTTTTGAAAATTTCAGACCCAAATTCAAAAACACTCAAAAAAAAGTAATATTCTTACGCCCTCCGAGTTTAAGCAGTTTAGAGAATACAACATACCTCCAGCTAAAAAGTATCTTGAACGGGTAAGAGATGTTTTCTTATTTCAATGCTTTACGGGACTACGATTTTCCGATGTTGAAAACCTTAAAAAAAGTGATATAAAAGACAATTTTATAGAAATCACTACGTTAAAAACAAATGATAGTCTTAAGATAGAACTTAACGAACATAGTAAAAAAATTTTAAAAAAATATGAGAACTATATTGGCTTAAAAAACAAAGCCTTACCAGTAGTTAGCAATCAGCGTATGAACGATTATTTAAAAGAACTAGGAGAATTAGCAGGAATTAATGAACCTATCAGAGAGACCTACTACATAGGAAACGAACGGTTTGATGAAGTAACACCAAAATATGCACTTTTAGGAACTCACACAGGAAGAAGAACTTTTATTTGTAACGCTCTTTCTTTAGGTATTCCTCCACAAGTGGTTATGAAATGGACTGGACATAGTGATTACAAAGCGATGAAACCCTACATAGATATTGCCGATGAAACCAAAGCAAACGCTATGGAAAAATTCAATCTTTTGTAATCTAAAATTAGTCCCTACTAATAAAATCAGGGACTAAATCAAGTAAACTTTACTACACTTCGTTAGACTTTATTAAACTTTAAATTTATTCAAAATGCTCAATATTAATATTTTTAAACTTTATTGGACTTTGTTGGACTATAAGTTACACTCCCATCTTCTCCACAAAAGGGATTTTTTGGAATACGTATTCGGTTTCAGCTGGATACGTATTTATGTTAAAAACATATTTCTTTCTAACGATTAAACTACCTTAAAATGAAGCGTATTTTCACCTGTTTTCTATTTTTATTAAGTGGATTCTTACTTGCTCAAGACACACAAAAGCCCAACATTATTTTTATTTTGGCAGATGATATGGGTTATGGCGATACTGAGCCTTATGGGCAAAAAATAATTAAAACTCCCAATATCAGTAAGCTTGCTAATGAGGGTATGACTTTTACCGATTTTTATGCCGGAAGCACAGTTTGTGCTCCATCAAGAGCTTCTCTTTTAACAGGGCAACATACTGGACAAACAAAAGTTAGAGGAAATGGTGAATTTCCGTTGGAAAAGAACAAAAAGATTTTTCCTGAACTCCTAAAAGAAGCTGGCTATCAAAACGCCATTTTTGGGAAATGGGGAATGGGCTTAGAAAAAGGAAAAACAACACCTGAAAAGCGTGGTTTTGACGCATTTGCAGGTTTTTTACACCATATGTCAGCACACTTTCAAACACCTGATTCACTTGATTTCATTGAAAATGGTAAAATCGTTCAAAAACCCATAACAAAAGGAACCTATGTTAATGATATTTTTGTAGATAAAACTCTGAATTTCATCAAAGATAATGCGAATAGAAATCCGTTTTTCATTTATCTGTCGTTAACCGTTCCACACGCTGAATTATCTGTACCTGAACGTTATATGGTAAAGCAATTAGATGAAAACCAAAATAGCATTCACCCAAATGAAAAAGATTTTAAAGGAGGTTATTACGGGGCTCAAAAGTTTCCAAAAGCGGCATACGCGGCAATGGTAAACGGAATTGATGATTATGTGGGACAAATCTCTTCCTTAGTAGAAAAATTAGGTATCGAAAAAAATACAATAATCATTTTTGCCAGTGATAATGGCACTCACATTGAAGGAGGACGAACGATGGATGATGTTGTTTATTTCCAAAGCAGTGGGATTTACAGAGGTGTAAAACGTGATTTGTACGAAGGAGGAATACGTGAACCTTTCATCGTACAATGGAAAGGAACGGTACCAGCCAATACTAAAAGTAATTTTCAAGGTGGTTTTTGGGATATTTATCCTACTTTTGCTGAGGTTGCAGGAATTGATATTCCAAAAAATGACCCTATCAACGGAATTTCATTCGTAAATACATTAAAGGGAAATAAAAAACAGAAAAAACATAAGTTTTTGTACTGGGAATTTTATGAGTTTGGCGGGAAACAAGCTCTTCGATATAAGAACTGGAAAGCTGTTAAAGTAAATGTTGACAAAGATAAAAATGCACCCATTGAACTTTATGATTTAAGTAAAGACCCTTCTGAGAAAAACAACATAGCTAACAAATTTCCTAAAATAGTGAAACGAGTAGAGAAATTTATGAAACAAGCTCGTAGCCAATCTGATATTTTTAAATATTCTTGGGAAAAAGAATAATTTTCTCAATTTTATAAACATTTTATTTCACTAAAAAACTAAACACACTATGAAAATAAGTTGGGGAACGGGAATTGTGATTGCTTTTGTGGCTTTCATTGCATTTATAATGTACTTTGTTGTTAATATGACAATTAACAAGAAATATGATCACGATTTTGTCACTGATGATTACTACAAAAAAGAATTCTCGTATCAAAATATGATGGTTAAAGCACAAAAAACAGAAAAAGAACAAATGACGGTTCAGATACAATCATCTTTAGAGGGAGTTACATTAATTTTCCCAAGTAAGATAACTGATGAAAATGTTGTAGGAAGTGTTTCTTTTTATCGCCCTTCCGACCGAAAAAGAGACTTCAAAATTCCTTTACAATTGAAAAATAAAAAAATGTTAGTTCCAATAAATGTTTTATCTGAAGGACGTTGGAACGTAGAAGTGAATTATACTTTTAACAACAACGATTATATTTCTATCAAAAATATTACCATAAAATAATGTTTTACACTGCCTTCATATTAGGGCTGTTAGGAAGCTTTCATTGCGTAGGAATGTGTGGTCCTCTGACTTTAATACTTCCGCTTGAACATCGAAAACCTATCAAAAAAGCCTTTCAAATTACTTCTTATCACGTAGGGAAAGCTATGGCTTATGTGTCTTTAGGCTTAGTGTTCGGACTACTTGGGAAAGGGCTTTTCATCAGAGAATATCAGCAAATCTTTTCAATAATTGTAGGTTCATTAATGATTTTAGTCGTACTACTTTCTTTTATAAATGTAAAAATGAACCTTTTAACCAAACCAATTTATTTTTTGATAGGAAAAGTAAAATACGCTCTTTCACAACAACTTAAACGTAAGAATTCTTTATCAATTTTTTTTATTGGTTTTTTTAACGGATTTCTCCCCTGCGGATTGGTATATATGGCTTTGTTCGGAGCTTTAGCTCAGACCGAATTGAGCCATTCAGCGATTTATATGTTTGCTTTTGCGTTAGGAACTGTTCCATTGATGACTGCTACCATTTATTTGGGAAATTTTTTAAGCCAAAAAACAAAAAAATATATCCAAAAAGCAATCCCTTTTGTCATCATTATCATTGGTGGATTATTTATACTTCGCGGACTTGCTTTAGGAATTCCGTACATTTCTCCATCAAATATGAATTTGATAATTAAAGCAGATGCAGATTGCATTGTACCCACTCCTAAATAAAATTCTGAGAACTTTTTTCCCTTCTCTGAAGATAAATTTGTTTCCATATTTTTCTCTCATTTTTTAAAATAATTATATTTTTGTAAAAATCAATCTGCTTCCTTCTTTTGAAACTTTTATTTCTGACAAACAAATTAGTAGCCTTTACGAATGAATTATTTAAAAAATGTAGTCGTTGATGTGTTGGAGAATTTTTCCGACGAAATTGAAAATCTAATTTTTGTAACCTCAGGAAAACGCCCTGCCCTTTTCCTGAAGAAGTATTTTGCAGAACTCAATCGCAAAACAAGCATTGCCCCCGAATTTGTTGGTATTTCTGAGCTTTTTAGCAGAATTTCAGGTGTTGAAAATATTGGAGAATTGCCTCTTTTATTTGAATTTTACGACACTTACAAATCTACTTGCAAAAAAGAACCAGATGATTTTGAAACATTTATTGGCTGGGGGCAAACACTTTTGAAAGATTTTAGTGAAATTGACCAATATTTGGTTCAACCTGAGAAGATTTTTCCTTACATACACGCCCTCAAAGAAGCTGAGCATTGGTCGGGAGCTGATGAATTAACCGAAATGCAGAAAAAGCATCTCGAATTTTGGAATACATTAGGTGATTATTATTTTGCTCTTAACGAGAAACTTACATCATTAAATAAGGGATATTCTGGATTCATTGCCAAAAAAGCAGTTGAAAAGCTGCCTCATTATATTCAAAATAATGGAAACAAAATTCATATTTTCGTGGGATTCAATGCTTTATCAAAAGCAGAGCAAAAGATAATCCATTCTATATTAATGGACTCAAAATCAGAAATTTATTGGGATATTGATGAGTACTTTATAAAAGCGAAAGAACACGATGCAGGTTATTTTATCAGAAAATACATAAAAAACTGGAAATACTACGAAACGAACAAACCCAAATGGCTGGAAAATAATTATTTACAAGAGAAAGAAATTTACATCACAGGAGTTCCAAAAAGCATCAATCAAGCCCACACAGTTGCTGAATTACTCAAAAATACGCCCAATAACGAACTGGAAAAAACAGCTTTAATCATTGCCGATGAAAATTTGTTAATCCCTATGTTACAATCTGTTAAGCCCAATACATCAGCTAACATAACGATGGGATATCCTTTGCAACAAACTCCTCTTAACGACCTTTTTACAAGTTATTTTAGATTACATCTATCAAAAAACTTCTACTATAAAGATATTTTAAACCTCATTTCACAGCCTTTTTTACAAAGTATTTTTACAGAAGAGGCTATAAATGAGATTTCAAACTTCATAAAAGAACGCAACTTAAACTACTTAACTCGAGAAAAAATTCTGGAAGCAACTCCTGACTCTCAAAAAGATTTTATTCAGATTCTATTTCCAGAAAAAGACAAAAATACAATCAATAAACTGATTGACAATGCTTTATTCCTAATTTATTGTATAAAACAGAAAACTGACAACGAAGATGGAAAACATACTCTAACATTGGAGTTCTTATATCGTTTCTACCTGTTATTCAACCAATTAAAACAACTTCAAAATAAATTCGGATACATTGATTCTGTAAAGTCTTTGTACCATTTCTATATAGACGTTTTGCAAAAAAGTTCGCTGAATTTTGTTGGAGAACCACTTGAAGGACTGCAAGTTATGGGAGTTTTGGAAAGCCGAAGTTTGGATTTTGAAAACGTTATTATAACCTCAGTTAATGAAGGCGTTCTTCCTTTAGGAAAAAGTGGTAATTCATTTATTCCGTATGATGTAAAATATTTTTTAGAGCTACCTACTCACAAGGAAAAAGATGCCGTTTATAGCTATAATTTCTATCGTATGTTACAGCGTTCCAGAAAGATACATTTGATTTACGATACAGAAATGAGCGGACTAAAAAGCAAAGAAAAAAGTCGCTTTATTTTGCAGTTATTAGCTGAGAGAATTCCTGCACACCGAATCACGCATCAAGTTAAAGCCCCTGAAGTGTATCCTGCTGCGGTTCCAAAAATTGTTATATCGAAAACGGATGCTATTTTAGAACGTCTCAAAGAACTTTCGAAAAAAGGCATATCTCCTTCTTCTTTAACAAATTACATTTTAAATCCGATTACTTTCTATCAGCAAAATATTCTTCAAATTTACGAAGAAAGAGATGTTGAAGAAACGGTGGAGGCACGTACCTTTGGAGATATTGTTCACGGAACTTTAGAGGATTTATACAAACCATATCTCAAGGAAATTTTAACGGAAAATCATTTCAAAGTAATGCGTCCTAAAATACGTCCGTTAATTGAAAAACATTTTCTGGAAAAATATAAAAATTCAGAATTCAGAAATGGTAAAAACTTATTGATTTTCAATGTTATTTATGAATATATAAATCGATTTCTTGACCTTGAAATTACTGAAATCCGCAAAGGAACTGAAATCATAGTTCAACATTTAGAACAGCGACTAAGAGTTCCTTTTGAAAGTAAAAAGTTACCTTTCCCTGTTTATCTTAAAGGAATTATCGACCGTGTTGATTTGCGAAATGGCGTTTTACACATTATTGATTACAAAACGGGAAAAGTAAACCAAAACGATGTTAGCATTTCCGATTGGGATTCTCTCATTACTGACTTTAAATATAGTAAAGCCTTTCAATTGCTTACGTATGCTTACATATTCAAACAAAATTCTCAAAATCAGGAAAATATCATTGCTGGGAATTTCTCATTCAAAAATCTTAATCAAGGATTAATAAAATTTCATACCAAGCAAGACAAAATAATAGAATATGAAATAACATCACAAATTATTGAAATTTACAAGGAATACACCGAAAAATTATTGTTAGAGATTTTCAATGTGGATATTCCTTTTTCTGAAAAAAGTAGGTAGCCAACTTGTTGTTTTCTTGTTTTCTCATATTTTAGTTTGTACTTTTGTTTTTCTGAAAAATTAAATTTTTGAATGAAATCATTTTTTTTAACTCTTTTTGCAATCATTTGCTGTTCATTTGTTTCCGCACAAACTGATACACTTCATCAGGATTCAAATCTCCAATTTATTGACACAATTCGGCTTCCTGAAGTTGTTGTTTTTGGAAAAGAACGCAAGTTTATTAGTGAAGAAGCTCGTAAACAATATTTGATTTTACGCAACCGAGTTAAGAAAGTGTATCCGTATGCCAAACTTGCTGCTGACCGCTTGGAAATTATGCAACAAACAATGGATACTATGCGTAATAAACGAGTCAAAAAGCTGTATACCAAACGAATGCAGAAATATATTGAAGACCGATTTACAGACGAACTCAAAAAGCTTTCGCGTTCGCAAGGTAGAATTTTGGTAAAACTCATACACAGACAAACGGGAAAAACTGCCTTTCAGTTAGTTAAAGATTTACGTAATGGTTGGAGTGCTTTTATGTATAATAGCACAGCTTGGCTGTACGACATTTCTCTGAAAACGGAATACAATCCCACTGAAAATAATGAGGATTTGTTAATAGAAGAAATCCTACTTCGTGCCTTTGCTAACGATGAACTGGAATACCAAGCACCTGCTTTTGAAATAGATTTCGGTAAAATCCTTGATGAAAGAAGAAAAAACAGAAAATAAAAATTCTTCTGAAACAAAATATTTTAAACTTCCCACAAAAGAGATTCTAAAACCTCTATTTTTATTTAAATTTCTTATTAACAAAGCCTCTCTTTTTATTATATTAGCAATATTCTCTATCTTTGCGAAACTTGCTTAAAACAATCATATAATACTTCAAATGAAAAAATTAATACTTTTCTCTTTTCTACTTTTTTCCTATTTAGGGATTTATTCACAAGTGTATGTTCCATTCCAGATTCGAAAACAAGAGAATTTAAAAGGTGGATTAAAAATGATTGGAAATCAAATCCTTAACAGCAATCCAGCTAACAATGATTATAACAATGATTGGGGCATAAACGATGAACTAATGATGAGGTATGTCGACATTGATAATGACGATAATACTTTTAGTTCGAGTGCCGCTACACTAACTTTTGATAATCCAACGTGTTCCAAAATAAGATATGCTGGTTTGTATTGGGGAGGTACAAACCTACGGAACGACCCTCAACGAGGAAATATCAAAATAAAAATTCCTTCTCGAACTAATTATATTGATATAGAAGCTGATACATTCATTTATGATGGGCATATTTCAAATCCACAATATGGCAGAGAAGCCTACATTTGTTATAAAGATATTACAAAATTGCTCTCTGATACAAATCCAACTGGTGAATATATCATAGCAAATGTAAGAGCAACCCGAACGAGAGATGCTTATGAAGTTAATGGTGGTGTATCGGCTGGTTGGTCGTTAGTTATCATCTATGAAGACCCTGATAAGAGCAGTAAAAATATCAGTACTTTTGATGGTTACGCAAGTATTTCAAAAGAACAAGAAGTTGATTTTTCTTTTTCAGGATTTAAAACTCTACCCGCACCACTGCCCGTAAATGCACGTTTTGGAGTGATGGCTCTTGAAGGAGATAAAGCCATTTCTGGAGATAAACTATCTATTTTGAAACCCGATGGCACGTATGAAGGTCTATTCAATTCTGTAAATCCAATCGACAATTTCTTCAATAGTTCAATAAGTGAAAACGAGAATTTGATAACGAATAGACGTCCCGCATCAACAAATACTTTGGGCTGGGATATTGATTTATTCTCCGTTCCAAACAAAAATAATTCGGTTGTGGAAAACGACCAAGAAACAGCTTCTTTTAAGGCACATTCTACCAAAGACCTATACAACATTTTTTTCAGTGCTTTTGAGGTAGAAGTTATCGAACCGAAAATGAATTTGTTAAAAACCGTCGAAGATGCAGCAGGAAATATTCTGAATAACAAAACTGTTCCTCTTGGGTCGACAATTTACTACGGACTCGAATTTCAAAATGTAGGAAATGATGACGCTATTGATTACCAAATCAAAGACCTTCTCCCAAAAAATGTTACTTTGGACACAAACATTCCCGTTGAAATTCCTACAGGAAGTGGCATTACATATTCTGTCAATGGAGGTGAAATTACCTTCAGAATTCCCAACAACTTAGTGAAAAAAGGTGGAAACAAATACAAAGTACGATTTGCCATAAAGTTAAGTCCTAATTGTTCTGATTTTATTGCTCCTTGTTCTGAAAAAATTCTAAACAAAGCAAAATCCATATACAAAGGAACTCTTAATCAATCTATTATCAATGATAACGGGAGCTTTTCCTCAATCGATAATTGTAATATTGGTGTTTTAGACGACACTATTTTTTACGCTGACTTAAGCCTCTGTACAATTACTGAAAATATTGAGCTACTTTGCGGAGAAAATATAACACTAACAGCTCCTTCTAATTTTGATGAATATGAATGGCAAGATAGTTCTGGAAACATAATTGGTTCAAATAAAGATGTAATTATAAATAAATCAGGAAGATACACTCTTATAAAACGAACCAATAATTGTATTGACAGAAAAGAAATTTATATCATTTCAACAATACAACGTCAGGAAGTAAATCCTCTTATCCCTTACGCAAACGTTACTTTTACTTGTTCAAAAACGCAAAAGACTTTCCCTCAAATATTTTTGTGCGGTTTAAACAACTCCAAATCAATTGATTTGAGTTCTATCGCAAATATCGCTTCAGTTCGTCTGGAAAAATATACTGGAACAAAAAAACTTGCGTTGAACGAAACTTGCCCACCCGATGACAATCAATGGCAAAACATATCAAATTCAAAAATATTTTCATTAACGGAGGAAGGAATTTATAGATTAAGTCTGGCTTTCCAAAATAATTGTGAAGCAACATATTATTTCCGTGTACACACATCACCCATTAATCCTACTATTTCAAAAGAAGATATTTACTGCAAAAATGGGAGAATTTCTGTTGAAAATTCAACTTCAGATTATGAGTACGCCATTGTACAAGAAAACTCAACTACCCAACCAACTTTTCAGGAATCACCTAATTTTCAAGTAAATGAAGCTGGAAATTATTCGATATTAATCCGAAAGAAAATAAGATTGGAGCAAGACTGCGTAATCAAAATTGACAATATTAATATCAAAAAGTTCGAGCAACAACTTCAAATCATTCAAATTCAGAACGAAAATTGCGAAAATCAAAATGATGGAAGTATTCGTTTCAAAATTTTTGATGGAAAAGCTTTCTATAAGGCCACATTAAAAAATAACCAAACCAACAAAATTGAAACATTAAGCAATATTGATGAAAATATTGAGATTTCTTTTACAAATCTTTCCCCAGCTGAATATACTCTAACTATAAATGATTCAGGAACTTGTGAAAATGTGTACAACTTCTCGATAAAAAAAGCTATTTCTTTAAAATTTAACACATCAAATGAGCTTTTATGTATCAATAATGTATCAACATCACAACTCACGATAGCTTTTGAAGATGATAACTTAAATCTTTCACAAGTTCGTTATAGTTTCAATAACGAAACGGCTAAGCTTCCTTTTGATAAAATTCAAGGGAAAATGGCTTTACTTTATCCTAAAAATTTACCTAATGGAAGTAATCGAATTTCAGTTTTTTACGGAGATTGTTCTTTCACACAAACAATTGATTTTCAAAACATAAATCCGATAAAAATTTCGCAAATCAAAAGTAATTCTTTACCTTCTGCCATTAAAATTTCAGTGAGTGGAGGTAGTGGCAACTATTACTTTTACTTCAATGATATCTATCAATCCTCTGACACATATTACCTTCGTTCATTTGATGATGGTTACATAAATAGTGATGGTCAGGAAATTAAAAAAGTTCGAGTACGTGTTGAAGACTCTTTGGGTTGCGTCGTTGAAACGGTTTTGGAAGAAGTTTTTCACGATATAAAAATTCCGAATTACTTCACTCCTGATGGAGATGGCATTAACGATTCTTGGCATATCAAAAATGCACAAGGTTATTCACGTATGATAATTGATATTTACGACCGAACAGGAAGAAAACTTAAAACATTAACCTCCAAAGATTCTTGGGACGGAACACTAAACGGGAAAAACCTGCCAAGTGGTGACTATTGGTATCATCTGCAATTTAATGAGGCTAAGGACAGACGCACATACACAGGGCATTTTACCCTTTACAGATAAAAGTTCAATAAAAAAACGCAAAATGAAATTCATTTTGCGTTTTTTTATTACTGGAATTCAACTTCTTCATCACTTTCAATGCCCAAGGCTTCGTATATATATCGAAATGTGGAAAGTAATTTAGGTTTTCCGTTTACGATAGCCACATCGTGTTCAAAATGAGCTGAAGGTTTCCCATCGGCAGTGAGTATTGTCCAACCATCTTTCAACTGCTTGATTCTGTGGGTTCCCATATTAATCATCGGCTCAATGGCAACTACCATTCCTTCTTTAAATTTCTTTCCACTTCCTTTTTTTCCATAATTAGGCATTTCAGGGTCTTCGTGCATTTTCCTTCCAAGACCGTGTCCTACCAATTCACGAACTACTCCATATCCGTGGCTCTCACAATAATTCTGAATCGCATACCCTACATCTCCCACACGATTTCCTATTTTGAATTCACGAATGCCCAAATAAAGCGATTCCTTTGTTACTTGAAGTAGCTTTTTTATTTCAGAAGACACTTCCCCTACCTCAAAAGTATAGGCGTGGTCACCATAAAATCCGTTTTTCAAAGCCCCACAATCCACGGAAACTATATCCCCTTCTTGCAATGGTATATTATTAGGAATTCCGTGAACTACCTGAGCATTTGGACTCACACACAAGGTATTAGGAAATTTATACAATCCTAAAAAGCCTGGTATAGCATCTTGGCTTCGAATGTATTCCTCTGCAATTTTATCCAACTGCAAAGTAGTTATTCCAGGTTTAATTTCCTTAGCAAGAATACCCAACGTTCGTGAAACAACTTGGGCAGATTCTTTCATTATTTCAATTTCTTCAAGTGTTTTTAGATGTATCATAAATGAAAATCAATATTATTTGAGATATTTACTTGCCTCCTTAATACTTAACGAAGCCATTTTAAATTCATATTTTTGGATAAATTTCTTAACCCATTCAGGATTTGTTTTGCTGTAATCACGTAATGCCCAACCGATAGCTTTATTAATAAAAAATTCATTTTGCGAAAGATTATTTACCAGAATTTTTTCAAGTAAATCCGTGTTTGTCTGCTCTTTACGAAGCAATTGATGGTCAATAGCAATACGGCGTAACCATTTATTAGGACTTAAACTCCATTTTAGCAATGTCTCATTAACCTCTGTAAAACGAAGTGCGATATTTCCAATAATTCTGTCAAGGCAGTCAATGGAATCCCACCACGATTTTTGTTCGGCAAGATTTTTTAATTTGGGAACATCAATTGGAGTTAAAATTCGTTTTTTTAAAACGAGATAATCCAATGCAACATATTGCATTTCACGATAATTACATAACCAACATTGATGGATAAATTCCCAATCAACTGAATTTTCTTTCTTAGCTTCTGCAAAAAAAGACTGTGTTAATTTTTTTCGTAATGGTGATTGAATTCCGAAGAACAAAAAATTATTCTTCATATAAGCACTCATCATCAATGCTTTATGTTCATCTTTGTTCTTTTCTAATATTTTAAAGATAGCATCGAAATTCATTTGGCACATTAAATCACGTAAGGGCAAATTGTTTTGCCCTTACATCATGATTTATTAAAGTTAGGATTTTTTGAACGCTTCTAAAAGCTGATTTGTTGAAGTATCGTGCTTTGAAACTTCAGCAGACTCAATATCTTTTAAAATAGTGTTTGCCAATTGTTTACCAAGTTCTACTCCCCATTGGTCGTAACTAAAAATATTCCAAATTACACCTTCTACAAAAATTTTATGTTCATACATCGCAATTAAAGCTCCTAAACTTTCAGGCGTAAGCTTATCAATCAAAAAAGTAGTTGTTGGTCGATTCCCTTCAAAAACTTTAAACGGAACTAAAGCTTCATTCACATTTTCTCCCATTTCCGCTCGAACTTCAGCTTCTGTTTTCCCTTTCAAAAGTGCCTCTGTTTGAGCAAAAAAGTTAGCCATTAATTTATTATGATGGTCAGTGTTTCCATACAAAGAATGCTTATAACCAATGAAATCCGTTGGAATTAATTTTGTTCCCTGATGAATTAGTTGAAAGAAAGCGTGTTGCGAATTTGTTCCGGGTTCACCCCAAATGATAGTTCCTGTTTGATAACCAACAGGCTTTCCATTACGGTCAATTTGTTTACCATTGCTTTCCATAATACCTTGTTGCAGATATGCAGAAAGACGGTGCAAGTACTGAGTATAAGGTATAATAGCCTGACTTTCTGCTCCGTAGAAATTATTATACCAAACACTTAACAAGGCTATAACAACAGGAATGTTATTTTTAAATTCAGATGTTCGGAAATGCTTATCCATTTGGTTGGCGCCTTTCAAAAGCTTATCAAAATTATCATAACCTACTGATAAAGCGATGGATAAACCAACAGCACTCCATAGTGAGAAACGACCACCAACCCAGTCCCACATTGGGAATACATTTTCTGAGTCAATGCCAAATTCATCAATTTTTTTCAAATTGGTTGAAACCGCCACAAAATGCTTGGCAATGTCCTTCTCAGTAGCTGACTTTAAAAACCAATCCTTGATAGTCAACGCATTAGTGAGTGTTT
Organism: Capnocytophaga cynodegmi DSM 19736; assembly: GCF_000379185.1. Lineage (GTDB taxonomy): Bacteria > Bacteroidota > Bacteroidia > Flavobacteriales > Flavobacteriaceae > Capnocytophaga > Capnocytophaga cynodegmi. The sequence goes on along the minus strand of NZ_KB900737.1, from coordinate 96,498 downwards.
CCTGTGTAGTAAAAGTTTTAGAAACAATTACAAATAAAGTAGTTTCAGGATTTAAGTGCTTAATTGTTTCCATAACGTGGTCACCATCAACATTACTTACAAAATGAATGTTGAGATGATTTTTATAGAATTTCAAAGCCTCTGTAACCATTGCTGGTCCCAAGTCCGAACCTCCAATTCCTACATTTACCACATCTGTAAAAGGTTTACCTGTGAAACCTTTTCGTTTTCCTGAAATAACTTCTTCCGAAAATAATTTGATTTTCTGTTTAACCTCCTTAATTTCAGGAAGAACATTTTTCCCCTCAACAAAAATTGTACTACTTTCATCGGCACGAAGGGCAGTATGCAACACGGCTCTATTTTCTGTAGCATTGATAAGGTCGCCAGTGAAATATTTTTCAATAGCGTCTTTTAACTGACTTTCCTCCGCCAATTGTAGCAGCAAATTCATTGTTTTCTCATCAATTCTATTTTTAGAATAATCTACAAAAAAATCATTCCATTTGATTGAAAACTTTTCGGCACGTTCAGGGTCTTTTTCAAAAAGTGTTTGTGTATGTACATTCTTTACACTTTCAAAATGCTCTTTTAATTCCGCCCAAACTTTTGTTTCTGTGGGATTTATATTTTTTAACATATATCAATAAATTTTAGTCGTCAGTTTTTAATAACTCAAAATAACAGAAAAACCTTGCTAAAGCATAAAGCCTCAACAAAGTTCATTATTTACAATTCCTTATTTTTCAATATTTTGAATATAATTCAGTTTCTACAACTGCGAAAGTACTTGTTCTTCTACTTTCAGATTTGCTTCATTATCTTGATTTTCTTCCTCTACTGGAACGGCTTTCAGGGCGTCCAGTTGTTGTTTTACCAAAGCAATATCTTGTAAGTATCTTTCCTTTAATTTCTCATCAATTGGAATGGACTCAGGCATTTTCTCTTTTAATGGGTCTACTTGTTTGCCATTCTTCCAGAAACGATAACAAACGTGAGGACCCGTCGCAAGTCCAGTGCTTCCAACTTTGCCAATTATATGTCCTTGTGGAACGTGCTGACCTTTCTTAACCAGAATTTTGGACATATGCAAATATTGTGTCGTATACGTTGCATTATGTTTGATTTTCACATAATTACCATTTCCACCATTGTATCCGGCCTCGATAACTGTTCCTGCAGCTGTAGCACGAATAGGCGTCCCGTGAGGAGCTGCGTAATCCGTTCCAAAATGATTCTTCATACGATGCAACACAGGATGATAACGCATTCCAAAACGAGAAGTTATTCGGAATATTTCCAAAGGAGCTTTCAAGAACATTCGCTTCATTGTATTTCCTTTTTCATCATAGAACCCCTTCTTACCTGATATAGAATCCGTTACATAGTTAAAAGCATAATATGGTTTTCCTTTATGTTCAAAATAGGCTGCCTTCACATTAGCAACTCCTGCATATATGGTGTCATCTACATAGCGTTCTTCGTATATAATTTTAAAATTATCGCCTTCTTGCAGATGAAAGAAATCAATTGTGTAATCGAAAATCTGAGAAAGATTAAATGCCACATTGTAGCTCATCCCTACATCTAATGCCGACTCAATCAAGCTATTTTTAATAAAACCCGCTTTCTCTCGTTCAACGATACTAATTTTTCGTTGTTCACTATAAGCATAAATGGAGTCGGACATCTTTACAACGACATACTCTGTTAATGAAGGCTGATACACAAAACTATGGGGTTTTGATGGATCTTTCTTATCGAAAAGTAAGGCGTATGTTTTACCAGCTCTGAGTGCTCTGGAATCAAGAACCTCTTTCATTTTGGTTGATATTTCGTGTATCTTGGAAGCTCCTACATTATTCGAAGCTAATATTTTACCAAAAGTATCTCCTGACTTTACTGTGTCCTTAACTATATTGTATTCATCTAAATTAAAGCCAAACTCAAAAACAGGCTCTTTTTGAGGCTCTTCAACAATAACCTCTTTTTTTTTCTCTTCTTTTTTCTCTCCCTTTAGCTTTGTTGTTAATCCATCACAACTCCAAAGAATGGGTGATGCTAAAAGTAAAAAAATACCTTTTTTAAAATCTTCTCTCAATAACATTTTTTTCAATATTTTAATTCTGTAAGTAATCTATACTTTTCTATAAAATCACTTACCACTATGATTCAATTCTAAAACTTGTCAAAAGTCGGAATAAAAAATGATAAAATCAAGTGTTTTAATACATTTATGTATTTTTACACTTGATTTTAAACCACTTAACTAAATTATTTTTTAAGTTCTGTTGGATACTTCAAACCATTGAATGCATCTAAATCGGCGACTAATGAACCCACCCGAAGACTTGCTTTTACCCTTACAGGAATTTTATTTTGATCGTCTGTTATCCAAAGAGTTAGACTTTCTTGCTCTTTAAAAACACGTCCATCTTGTACCAAAGGTCTAAAAATCATCGTGTTAACAGAACCAAATTTAGTTTTTATTTTTTCTTTTCCTAAATATCTCAATTTAAACTTAAATATTTCGTCATCATCAAAAATCATATCCATTTCTACTTCTTGCCCTTCTTTAATGCTGTCTATTTCAGGATGTTGACGAAGAGAATAAAACCCAGAAATCACATCTTGAATTCCGATAGGTACAGTAATTTCTACAGAGCCACCTGTTTCAATATTATCAATCTTCGCTCTTTGAGTAACGTGATTGAAGTACATTTTCAAATGTTTGGTATAACCTCCCTCATAAATATCTCTCACAAAATAGCGGGGAGTACCATCTTCCACCCCAAAATAACTTTCATAAGTATCATCTACTCTAAAAAATACTCTGGCCAATCCTGTTGTAGAACCTTTTCCCACCGCGTGAAACACTTTTTCTCCTTCATAATTTACTTCTTTCAAGTGTAAAGTGGCTTCACTAGTGTTAAATATTCCATATTTCACTTTGAATTTCAGCCATTCACCTCCTTTAAAAGGTAATTCTTGTCCCTGAATTTTTGCAAAAGCTAAAAGAAAGAAAAAAATCATTATTCGCTTCATATACTTTTCAATTTATTACTTATCAGATTAATAAAATTTATTCTTGCTAACACCGTACAAGCATTATGCCAATTTTAAATAAAAATAAAAAAAGCCCGATAAAACTATCGGACTTTTCCATTAACCAACCAAAACTTTAAATTATGAAAACTATTATTTGAAGTTTTACAATGAGCTACCACCCTCATTGCTCTGCAAAGGTACGAATAATTTTCATAATACAATAGCTTATCTTCACTTTAACAAAAAATTATTATGTAATTGGCATTTTCAGTGGCTTTTTTGCATAGAATTAAGGAATTTAAACTACAAATTTTAACGAATATTTTCAATAAGTTATCTGTTAAAATATTAATATTTATGCACTCAAACAATAAAATAGCTTTTAAATTATTGATTTTTTAACTATTTTCCTTGTTTTTCCTCGATCCACTTTCGTGCATTTACAAAAGCCTCTAACCAAGGTGAAACCTCATCGTGTCGATTTTCGGGGTAATGTGCCCAATTCCATTGGAAAATAGAGCGTTCGATATGTGGCATCATTACTAAATGACGTCCAGTTTTATCACAAAGCATTGCCGTATTATAATCTGAACCATTAGGATTCGCAGGATAACCCTCATAGGCATATTTTGCTACAATATTATACTCATTTTCAGCCATTGGCAAGGAGAATTTTCCTTCTCCGTGCGAAATCCAAACGCCTAATGTTGTCCCTTCCAACGAAGAAAGCATCACGGAATTATTTTTCTGAACGGTTACTGAAGTAAATCCACTTTCGTGTTTTCCACTATCGTTGTGAATCATCTTTCCGTGTGTTTTGTGCTCAGGATTGATAACCTCTAATTCCATAAATAACTGACAACCATTACAAATTCCTACCGAAAGCGTATCTTCTCTTTTGAAGAAATTTTCCAAAGCCGTTTTTGCTTTTTCGTTATAGAGAAAAGCTCCTGCCCAACCTTTGGCACTTCCCAACACGTCCGAATTTGAAAATCCGCCCACAGCTCCGATGAATTGCACATCTTCCAACGTTTCTCTTCCTGAAATAAGGTCTGTCATATGTACATCTTTCACATCAAAACCTGCCAAATACATTGCATTTGCCATTTCACGTTCAGAGTTACTTCCTTTTTCACGGATTACAGCCGCTTTTGGTCGTTTCCCACTCGAAAACTTAGGTTTTTCTCCTGTAAAATGCTTCGGAAATACAAAATTTAGCGGTTGCTCCGAGTAATTTTGATATCTTTCTGTTGCTTTATCGTTTTTAGTTTGTTTTTTATCTAACAAATAAGATGTTAAAAACCAAATATCACGGAATTCTGAAATATTAAACGATAATTCTGTATCAAAATTTGTAACATTCAGAATATCAGAATTTGTTACTGTTCCAATTTTGAAAACTTCAATCCCTTCTGATTTCAGATAATTTTCTGCTTCTGTATTTGCCTGAAAAACAAGACCAATATTTTCATTAAATAATAATTTTGCTGTGTCTTCTTCTTTAAAAACTGAAAAATCAAAATCAGCTCCCAAATCATTTTCTGCAAAACACATTTCTAACAGAGTAGTGATGAGACCACCGCTTCCTATATCGTGTCCTGCTTGTATTTCACCTTGATTTACAAGATATTGAATAGCACTGAACGCCTTTTTGAAATATTCAGCATCCTTAATAGTAGGAGTTTCTTTTCCAATTTTATTTAAAATTTGAGCAAATGAAGAACCTCCTAATTTGAATTTATCTTGTGAGAGATTGATATAATAAATCGCTCCACCATTTCGCTTTAAAACAGGCTCTACTACTTTGGTAATATCCGTGCAATTCGCAACAGATGAAATGATTACCGTACCAGGAGCAATCACGTCTCCATTAGAATATTTTTGCTTCATTGAGAGTGAATCTTTTCCTGTTGGAATATTGATTCCCAATTCAATAGCAAAATCCGAACAGCCCTTTACAGCTTCGTACAGACGAGCATCTTCTCCCTTATTTTTACAAGCCCACATCCAATTAGCTGAAAGCGAGACTCCTTTAATTCCATTTTTAAGCGGAGCCCACACAATATTAGACAGAGCTTCTGCAACTGCATTTCGGCTTCCTGCCACAGGGTCAATCAATGCTGTAAGAGGCGAATGCCCTATGGTTGTCGCAATTCCCTCTTTGCCTTGATAATCAAGAGCCATAACTCCCACATTATTAAGTGGTAACTGTAAAGCCCCTACACATTGTTGCTTCGCTACACGCCCACCCACGCATCGGTCAACTTTATTAGTAAGCCAATCTTTACAAGCAACAGCTTCAAGTTGTAAAACTTGTTCTAAATATGACTTTATATTACTTTGATAGTACACTAAATCTTCATATTCTGTTTTGACAGAAGTGTCCTCCATTATGGTTTTTGGAGAACTACCAAACATATCCGACAGATGGAAATCCAAAGGTTTCGTGTTTTTCTTTTTAGAAGTTATTGAAAAACGCTTATCAGAAGTTACCTCTCCTACCTCATACATTGGGCTTCGTTCACGTTCAGCTATGGTTTTTAATTTTTCAATATGTTTGTTTCCAATAACCAATCCCATACGTTCCTGAGATTCATTTCCGATGATTTCCTTATCAGAAAGCGTTGGGTCACCTACAGGAAGTTTGTCCAAATCAATTTTCCCGCCTGTTTCTTCAATAAGCTCAGAAAGGCAATTCAGATGTCCACCTGCCCCGTGGTCGTGAATGGAAACTATCGGATTTTCATCAGCCTCTACCATTGCTCGGATGGCGTTGGCTGCTCGTTTTTGCATTTCAGGATTGGAACGCTGAATTGCATTCAGTTCAATTCCAGAACCAAACGCTCCTGTATCAGCACTTGAAACAGCAGCCCCTCCCATACCAATGCGATAATTTTCTCCACCCAAAATTACGATTTTATCTCCTTCTTTTGGCTGATGTTTTATAGCTTGTGATTTCTTTCCATATCCTACACCACCAGCTAACATAATTACCTTATCGAATCCCAACTTCTTTGCATCTTCCTCGTGTTCAAAGGTTAAGAGCGAACCTGCGATGAGTGGCTGTCCGAATTTATTTCCAAAATCAGAAGCTCCGTTCGAAGCTTTGATAAGAATATCCATCGGAGTTTGATACAACCATTTGCGTTCATCCATCGCCTTTTCCCACGGGCGATTTTCTTCCAATCGAGAATACGAAGTCATATACACTGCCGTCCCTGCAAGTGGCAATGAGCCTTGTCCTCCTGCCAAGCGGTCGCGAATTTCCCCACCAGAACCTGTCGCAGCTCCATTAAATGGTTCGACAGTTGTTGGAAAATTATGTGTTTCTGCTTTGAGCGAAATAACAGACTCAAATTTTTTAGTTTCAAAAAAGTCAGGTTTATCAGCAGTTTTGGGAGCAAATTGCTCTACCACAGGACCTTGAATGAAAGCAACATTATCTTTGTAAGCGGAAACAATTTCGTTGGGATTTGTTTCAGAAGTTTTCTTAATTAGCTTGAAAAGAGAACTTGGTTTTTCTTCTCCATCAATGATAAAAGTTCCGTTAAAAATCTTATGACGACAATGTTCCGAATTAATTTGAGAAAATCCAAAAGCTTCAGAATCAGTAAGTTTTCTACCTAATTTCTTTGATAAATTGTTAAGATATTCTACTTCCTCGACGCTTAATGATAAGCCTTCTTTTTGATTATATTCCTCAATATCATCAATTTCTAAAACAGGTTCGGGTGTAATATTTATGGTAAAAATATCTTGATACAGCCCATTGTATTTCTGAAATAACATTGGGTCAAAATCAGTAAAATCCTCCAATACTTCGCTAAATTCTTCTATACGAATAATTCCTTGGATATCCATATTTTGGGTAATTTCGACAGCGTTTGTACTCCAAGGGGTAATCATTGCTGCACGGGGTCCTACAAAAAATCCTTTAAGAACTTCCTGCTCAATTTTCTGAGCTCCACCAAAAAGCCAATTTAGTTTAGAAATGTTTTGCTCAGATAAGTTTTCGGTAGTTTGCACCGCATATAAATTCTGCTTCGGATTTTTAAAGAAATGTATCATTTGATTTATGGATTTAAACGACAAATTTATATAAAAAAAGTGAAAAAGGAAAGAGAAATTGAATGCTATAACAATGTTCAGTAATTACCATTTTACAAATGGCAAGATTTTTAGTAATCGTTATAAGATTTTATACAAAAAGGGAATATTTTTTAAAATACTCCCCTTTCTTACTATAAATTTCAAATAGAATACACTTTAGTTCAAGGCTTCAGCACCACCTACAATTTCCAAAATTTCACCTGTGATGGCTGCCTGCCGAGCCTTATTATAAGTCAACTTAAGCTGATTTTTAAGCTCGTTAGCGTTGTCTGTTGCCTTATGCATCGCCGTCATCCGAGCTCCGTGTTCTGAGGCTACCGAATCACGTAAAGCTTTGAAAATCTGTACTTTCAACGACTTTGGAATTAACTCTTTTACAATTTCTTCTTTTGAAGGCTCGTAAATGTAATCAATTGTTGTGTTCTCCTGTTTTTCTGTGACAGTTTGAATTGGTAAGAAAGTTTCTTCCATTACAATTTGAGTTGCTGCATTTTTGAAACTATTGTAAACCAGTACAATTTTATCAAACTGACCACTGGTGTATAGCTCCATCAGTTCTGAAGCTAACTCGGAAGCTCCTGCAAAATTCAGATTATCAAAGATATGTGTTTCGTGTCTGAAAACTTTATCCGTTTTCTTTAAAACATCATTTCCCTTTTTACCTATGGTATAAAACTTGACATTCAAATTTTTATATTTCTGAGCTTCAAGCTCTAATGCTTTTTTTGAAATATTGGAATTAAAAGCTCCACACAAACCTCTATTTGAAGTAATTGGAACAATTAAAACATTGGCAACCCCCTCAGGACGTTCATTGTACACATTATCACTTCCTAAAGCGGAACTCAATTGCTCCAACAATTGTTTTAGTTTATAAGCATAGGGTTTCATCGCCAAAATAGCATCTTGGGCTTTTTTGAGTTTTGCTGCCGATACCATTTTCATCGCTCCCGTAATCTGCATCGTGGAACTTACCGATGAAATCCTGCTTCGTATTTCTTTTAAATTTGCCATTTTTCTATTCTCTGAAAATGCTGTAATTTATTTTCTATTTCAATGTTTAACAGAAGTAACATCATACCGAAAAATAGGTTTTCCTCCTTCACAATCTACCGATTTAGGTCGTGCAGGAATAGAGCAATCGCTTCCTATTCCCCATTTTTGATTAAATTCTCTTTGTTTTTGTGTGTATTTCGCTACTTTCTTTAAAAACGCCTCTACATCAATGTTTTTAGGATATGCTATATATCCCATTGGACCTCCACAAGCCTTGCTTCCTATAGGAGCAAAATCCCATTGAGAACCATCTTCACAACTTTCATTTGAAACTATCCGTGTAATTTCAAGAAACAAGTTATTAATAATTTGTTCCTCTTGTTCCTGTGTAATATCTTTATTTCCCACACAAGCCAATAAAAATAATACTCCAAATCCGAAAAAACAGAAAAAACTTTTCATAACTTAAAATTTAGATTACACAAAAGAACTTCTCAATTTTTTGTCAAAATTTTACACTTTTGACAAAGAATTGAATCTTAATTTAGGATTATTTCACGTATTTCTCAGTAAGCTCCTTCGCTACTTTCTCCAAAGTTTCGGTGATTTTGTCATTGAATTGACCCGCTTTCAATTCATCTAGAACATCACGATGTTGCAAGTTCAAGAAATCCAGATATTCTTTTTCAAATTCTTTCACTTTATTTACAGGCACTTGACGCAACAAGTTTTTAGAACCTACATAGATAATCGCAATTTGATTTTCAACCGTGTATGGGTCGTTCTGGGATTGTTTTAGAATTTCTACGTTACGTTTACCTTTTTCGATAACGTTCATTGTAGCTGCGTCCAAATCCGAACCGAACTTAGCAAATGCTTCTAACTCACGGTATTGGGCTTGGTCAAGTTTCAGTGTTCCCGCAACTTTTTTCATTGATTTAATCTGAGCCGAACCTCCCACACGCGATACCGAAATACCTACGTTAATCGCTGGACGTACCCCAGAGTTAAACAAATCAGACTCCAAGAAAATCTGTCCGTCAGTAATTGAAATTACGTTCGTTGGAATATATGCCGAAACGTCACCTGCCTGAGTTTCAATGATTGGCAAAGCAGTAAGCGACCCTCCTCCTTTTACCAAATGTTTAATACTCTCTGGCAAGTCGTTCATTCCTTGTGCAATTTTGTCGTCAGCAATTACCTTAGCAGCTCTTTCCAACAAACGAGAATGCAAATAGAAAACGTCCCCGGGGTAAGCCTCACGTCCTGGTGGTCTTCTAAGCAACAATGACACCTCACGGTATGCTACCGCTTGTTTTGACAAATCATCATAAATAATCAATGCTGGACGACCTGTGTCACGGAAATACTCCCCAATAGCTGCTCCTGCAAAGGGTGCATACACCTGCATTGGTGCTGGGTCAGAAGCATTTGCAGCTACAATCGTGGTATAAGCCAACGCTCCGTGATCTTCCAATGTTTTGGTAATAGCAGCCACTGTCGAAGCTTTTTGTCCGATAGCTACATATATACAATATACAGGTTTTCCTGCATCGTAAAATTCTTTTTGATTCAAAATGGTATCGATACAAACCGTAGTTTTCCCTGTTTGGCGGTCACCAATAACCAACTCACGCTGTCCTCTTCCGATAGGAATCATCGCATCCACCGATTTGATACCTGTTTGCAATGGCTCATTTACTGGCTGACGGAAGATAACCCCAGGTGCTTTACGCTCCAAAGGCATTTCGTACAATTGCCCTGTGATTGGTCCTTTTCCATCTATTGGATTTCCAAGCGTGTCCACTACACGACCTACAATGCCATCACCTACCTTAATAGAAGCGATAAGCCCAGTTCTTTTCACTGTATCGCCTTCTTTAATATCTGTTGAAGGACCTAATAAAGTAATACCAACGTTGTCCTCCTCAAGGTTTAATACAATTCCTTTCAGTCCGTTATCAAACTTTACCAACTCTCCATATTGTGCATTTGACAATCCGAAGATTCTGGCAATACCATCTCCTACTTGCAACACCGTACCTACCTCTTCCAAAGAAGCAGTTGCATCAAAATTAGCTAATTGTTCTTTTAAAATTGCTGAAATTTCAGCGGCTTTAATTTCTGCCATTTCTTAAAGTTATATCTTTTAATAGTAAAAAATCATTTTTAGTGATACAATCACAGAATAAAACTAAACAAATAATTTCTCTTGAAAATCTTGTTTTAGTTTGTTTAATTTGTAAGCGACACTTGCATTGTATTGAATGTCCCCAATACGAAGAATAAATCCTCCAATAATACTTTCATCTACCTTGTTTTCGATAGTGATATTTGCGTTTTGCGTCAGACTCTCAATTTTACGAAGCACCTCTACTCTCATATTATCAGTAAGAGGAATTGCTGTTGTTACAATTGCTGTTTGATTATTCTTATACTCATTATACTGAACTACAAACTTTTGAGCAATTTGATTCAAAATAGGCAAACGTCTATTCTCTATCAACAACTTGAACAATCTGTGTACTTCAGGAGAAATATCTACAAAAACTTTCTCCAAAACGTTTTTCTTTACAATAGTCTTCACAATAGGCGAATCCAAAAGGTTACCTAACTCCTTATTTGAACTTATCGTACTGTGAATCAACTCCATATCCTGAAAAACCCTCTCAACAGAATTCTGCTGTAAGGCATATTCCAGAAGTGCTTTCGCATACCTGTTAGCTGCTCTAAATCCGTACATAACCCATTAATTTAAAGTAGCTCCTTTTAAATACTCATCAATCAGGGCTGTTTGCTTTTTCTCGTCAGAAAGCTCAGCTTTCATTACTTTTTCAGCAATTTCAATAGATAGAGAGGCCACTTGGCTCTTCAGTTGAGCTACAGCTACTTTCTTCTCAGCTTCAATAGTTTGCTTAGCCTGTTCGATTAATTTTTGTCCCTCTCTATGAGCTTCGTCTTTTGCCTCAGAGACAATTTTATCTTTCAATTCCTTTGCTTCTTTAAGCATTGCATCTCTTTCGGCACGTGCCTCAGCCAATAAGCGTTCGTTATCAGCTTTCAAGTTAGCCATTTGTTTTCGTGCCTCTTCTGCAGCATCTAATGCATTATTAATAGAATCCTCACGTTGCTTCACTGCAGAAAGAATTGGTTTCCAAGCAAATTTTGACAACAAGAAGAGCAAAATGATAAAAATCAAAGTTGCCCAAAACAAAAGACTTTCAGGATGTGTAAAGTTCATTATAAAAATATATTTATTTAGTAATTAGATTTCTTTTTTACATAAAAATCACCTTGCAACCAACCGTTGCAAGATGATTTTCAATTTTAACTACTTTGCGATTAATGCAACTACCACAGCAAAAAGGGCAACACCCTCGATAAGAGCGGCAGCAATAATCATAGCTGTTTGAATTTTTGAAGCTGCTTCTGGCTGACGAGCAATACCTTCCATAGCAGCTGCTCCAATTTTACCAATACCAAAACCTGCTGCCAAAGCTGCAATAGCAGCCCCAATTCCTCCTAAAGCTAAAGTCATAATAAAAAAATTAAGTGTTAATAAAAAATATAATATAAAATTATTTTCCGAAAATTAGTGATGTTCTTCCTCAACTGCCTGACCTATAAATAAAGCTGACAACAAAGTGAACACATAAGCCTGTAAAACCGCTACCAATAACTCTAAAACATTAATAAATAACGCAAACGCAACAGATACAGGTGACACCGCGAGTGTCTTGAATATAAAAATCAAAGATACTAAACTCAAGATAATGATGTGTCCTGCCGTGATATTAGCAAACAAACGCACCATTAAGGCGAATGGCTTTGTAAACATTCCCAAAATTTCAACAGGAATCATTATAGGTAGTAACCAAAATGGAACACCTGGCGTAGCAAAAATATGTTTCCAGTAATTCTTATTGCTACTGAACAATGTCACTAAAAATGTCACAACAGCTAAAAAGCCAGTAAACAAGATATCATTTGTCAATGTTCCAGCGAATGGGAAAAATGGAATTAATCCGAAAAGATTTCCAAACCAAATAAGGAAGAAAATAGTAAGCAAATATGGCATATACCTAGCATAATTCTTCTCTCCTATCTGTGGGATGGCAATATCGTCACGCACAAAAAGAACTATAGGTTCCAGAAAAGCAGTAATTCCTTTCGGAGCTCTTTGATTTTTTCTGTAAGACCTTGCCATAGGAACAAAAACTGCCAACAACAACAACGAAACAATAATTAGCGAAAGTACGTTTTTCGTAATTGAAAAATTCCACGGACGACTATTAGTTACGTGACCTGTTCCATCAAAATTAAGCGTTCCGTCAGCATTTGTATAAAAAATCTCCTCGTGAAAACGAGCAAACTTCATTCCGTTACGTTCTACCACCACTTTACCTTCATTGTCGTGATGAAATTCACTTGACATAAAAGTCACCAAACCATTTTCCGTCCAGAGAATCACTGGAAGTGGCAATGAAACAGAGGATTCTCCTTCTCCATAAATGTGAAATTCGTGCGAATCGCCAATATGGTGCATAATCATTCCCACAGGGTCAAAAGTTTCTCCTTCCTTTGTTTCGGCAGAAAAAACTTGAAAAGGTAAAAAAAGTAATAAAGATAAAATGAAATGTTGAATTATGTTCCTAGTTATCATTATAGTTTTATAAAAATGCGATACAATATTTTTCTTAATTCGGCAAATTTACATTTTCAAATGGAATTAAGAAAATTTTTAGAATATTTTTTTAAATCTAAATTACTTTTTTTTATAACACACTGATTATAAATGTTTTTCAAGCCATTCTTAGAATCATTTTTTTCAAGATTTCTATACCAAACGCAGAAAACCTCATTAACCACTTACCTAAAAAAACAAAACCACCTCATTAACCAATTAGAAAAGGAAAGCAACTTTTCCGAAATGTTAAAATTTATATTTTATTTGTTTTTGATTATTTTTAGATATAGACTTGTAATCTAATCTTTTACAAGAAATTCGTGAATATTAATTAAAACCCCAAATTTATGAAAAGAAAAATTCTATCTTTCGTTTTAGCAACAGGGATTTTCGTTTCTTGTCAACAAGAAGAAAGTATCACATCTTTTACAAATGAAACTACCACTACGGTACTACCTACCGAAACAAGTGAAACTGTAAACTCAGATGCGTTGGCACTAGTTGCCCTGACAGGACAGACACACATTTCGGCAAAAGAAGCACAAGAAACCGCCTTGTTTACCGCCACCCAAATGCGTGAAGTAGAAGGTATTGTCACCAAATCACCTTTGCAAATTGCATCAACAGAAGTGGTTACAGCAGACTCACGTAAGCCTTATGTGCCTACTAAATCAAGTGAGCAAGAACAAGCTGATGTGTACGTGATTAATTTTACTAACAATCAAGGTTATGTGGTTACTTCTGCCGACAGACGCGTTCCAGGTGTGCTTGTCTACAACTCACACGGCACGTTGGGCAATGCACCAAAAAATCCTGGTCAGGCAATTCTTTTTGAATACATTGAAGACTACATAAACCAAGAACGTGAAATTTTTGAGAAAAATAAAGAAAACTTAAAAGCCCAAGCCGAAGAACTTATCTTTAAACAACTTCCAAAGGAAAAACAAGAGAAACTTGTTGAACAAGGGTATTTCGACAAAAACGGCAAACGCATAAAAACAAAATCCTCTTCGGAAGGAATGAATTTCAATTCTCACGAAGAATACAGAGAATGGTTTTGTTCTGTTTATGGGGTTGATATAGCTTTTACAAGCTGGCATCCGCAGATGAATGATTATAGGAGGGAATTAGAAAATGGATATAACAAATATGGAGAGTGGAGAATTGTAAAGAAAGTTTCTCCCTTGCTAAAAACTCTTTGGGGACAAGGTGGAGAATACGACAATATGGTTTCTTTAAAATGTGGTATAAATGAGCAAGCTCCAGTTGGTTGTGTAGCTACCGCTGTAGGGCAACTGATGGCGTACCATAAAAAACCAGCTGTTTTCAAAGGACGAACAATGCACTGGAATGAAATGACAAAGATAGATAGCGGAGATATGTTTTCTAATATTTATAGTTTCGGAGTTAGCAACAATCCTACCGCGAAGGAAGATATACAATATTTATTGGCAAAATTAGGAGATGGGGATCTGTTAGATATGAACTACGGTTGTGATGGCAGTGGAGCATCTACTAATAACGCCGAAGATACTTTTAAAAAGTTAGGATATACAAATGTCTATCAAGTGTCTTATGACGGAAGAAAGGTGGTTAATGAAATCACAAATAACAGACCCATTTACATAGATGGATGTGCACAGAAAATCAACCATCGGTTTTTAGGTATCCGATATAACACAACCTATGAAAGTTGCCACGCTTGGGTAATTGATGGCTACGTTGAAATGGTACAGCCTATTACAACTTTTAGAGTAATGAGTTGCTATAATGACGCACTCACTTCCTATGAAACAACCTCAAGGAATACGCTTGAACTTGTCCATCAGAATTTTGGATGGGGAGGAAGTTTGTTAGGTAATGCGACAAGAATAGCGGGATATGACGGCTCTGGTTGGTATCGCCTTGATGTTTTTAATTCAAGAACTGGCAGAAAAAATGCTTCTAACACTTACAAATCTGACTCACAAGGAAATTATAAATACCATAATGACATATTAATTAACATAAAATAAATTGACAAAATGAAACATTTTTTACTCCTAATAACATCATTGTGTGCCTTTGCAAATTGTGTTAGAGAAGACAGCATAAATTGTGAAAATCAGCCACCAGGATTGGCAATTATCATTGTAAAAAATAATGTGGAACGACGTGATTTATTTCCTAATGATATGCAAGAATATAAAAAAGAGGCTGTTTTACATAAACTATCTGAAAATAAAATAGTTAAAATTCAAGATTTAAACGTTTATAACGGAAATGTTTTTGTTGTACCAGAAGATTTAAAAACATTTTATACGGGCAATTTAGACACTTTTTATGTAAAATATCAACAAAAAACCGATACCTTACAAGTACGAGGAAATTACTACAAAACAGAAAGATGCGGTGATCGATCTGCCTTGATTGAACTTTATTTTAATGGCAAAAAAATAGAGCAAAATAAAGTTACCATAGAGACACACACTTATAGAATAGACGTTAATCAAGAATAAAACCAACAATTACAGCTTTTTACAGCTTTATGAGTAATTAAGGACGTACATTTTGTTCATTAAATAATATCGCCATGAAAAATTTTTTACTTCTATTGTTTATTGTTACAACACTATTGGGTTGTGAAGATAGAGGGCAGGATTGTTATCCCCCTCCTCCTGTGCTTAGTTTACTTATTAATAAGGAATCAGAAATTTACAAAGAATTTGTAGATCCAGTAGGAAATCTCAACAAAGATAATGTTAAAATATATAAAGAGGATAAAATCTATCCCTTTATATTTGATAATACTTACAGAAAAGACTATTTAATAATACGCATTAATTTGAATTTTGAGAATGACGTTTATACAGGAAAAACCGAAACACTTTATCTACAAAATCCTGTAAAAACATATAAAATAGAGGTAAACTGATATATGCAAAGCGAGGGTTGTGGCCCCGTTGCACATACAAATGAAATCCGTGTTGATGGCGTTAAAATTGAAGGCAATTATTTAGCAAAATAATACACTCTGGCAGTAAACAAATTACTGCCAAAGTTCTTAAACCAAGCCCTATGCGTTTTTATATTTCACTTGCCCTAACCTTCTTGTTTTCTTGCCAAAAAGAAAATTTAACAAAGGAACAACATCAAAACCAAGAAATTACACTGGTGTATATGATTGCTGATAATGACCTTGCTCCCTACGCCTTAAAAGACATCAATGAGATGGAAAAAGCTTTCACTCCCAACGGAAAAGACAAGTGGTTGGTTTATATCGACACGTATGCTTCAGTGGGACTACCGCAACATCCTGTACTTTTAGAAATTACACCTGACTCCTCTGATGAGATAAAATCAAAAATTATCTACTCCTATCCTGAACAGAATTCTGCCGATAAGCACATTTTTCAAAACGTTTTGAAAGATGCTTTTTCAGTGTATCAAGGCGTAAACCGCCCCAAAGGGTTAATTTTATGGTCACACGGAAATACGTGGCTT
Source organism: Capnocytophaga cynodegmi DSM 19736 (assembly GCF_000379185.1). GTDB lineage: Bacteria > Bacteroidota > Bacteroidia > Flavobacteriales > Flavobacteriaceae > Capnocytophaga > Capnocytophaga cynodegmi. The sequence continues at coordinate 80,174 of NZ_KB900737.1, read as the reverse complement.
CCAAGTGATTACTACATTGAAAACAACCGAAAAACAGCAAAAAATAGCACAACACCTTTCTTCAAATCATTCGGAAAAGACAATGTGCCTACTGATTCGGCTATGGAAATCGCAGAACTTGCTGAAAGTTTACAACCATATCATTTTGATTACATTTTGTTCGATGCGTGTTTTATGGCTTCTGTTGAAGTGCTATATGAACTGCGTTACTCGGCAGACTTTTTCATCGCCTCACCTGCCGAAATTTTAGCTGAGGGTTTTCCTTACGAGCGAATTGTTCCACAACTCAATAGCTTAGAACTTGAAAAAGTCGTTGAAACCTATTACGAACATTATGCTTCACAAAGGGGAGCCTATCAGTCTGCTACCAACGCTGATTGATAGTCGTTTTTTGGAACATTTGGCTCAAATTTGTAGAAGAATAGTTGCTGATATGAAAGAATTCACTAAATTGCAACTTTCTTATTTACAGCAATATAGTCGAAATAACGAAAAGTTATTATTCGACCTAAAACAAATTTTGGACACTCAATCTAATGCTATTTCCGAAATAAACGACTGCTGGAAAAAGCTCTGCAAAACGGAAAAGCACACCGCCAAAATGGCTAATTTATCACTTGATAATTGCAACGGAATCAGTACGTATTTGTTTAACCAAAATACATCATTAAATGAAATTTACAAAAAATCATCTTGGTACAAAACCACTAATTTGGCTTCTTTTTTTGGCTATTAGTTCGTTCTGGGGCATTTTTTCTTGTTCAAAAACAACTTATGAACCCGAAAAATACGAAATTAAAGTACATAATAATTATTTCGAGAATGTTTCGGTTTCTATTGATAGGTATTTTTTGGAAAATCTGCCCAAAGAAACTATCTCAAATACTTTTTTTCTTCCAAAAGGAACATATCTTGTTACTTGTATATCACAATCTCGCTTAAAGATGGAAAGTTCAATCACTTTGCAAGGCAACCAAGAACGAATAATTATTGAAATTAGTCCGAAAGGAGTTATTATTATACAAAAAGCAAAATAGCTTTATGCTTCAAACCTTCCTATTTCTCTGCTTCCAAAGCTTTTGTTTTGAGAGGATTTTCCAATAATAATTCGTATTCAAGTCGATTTCTAAAAATATCTATCGCCATAAACACAGCCTGACGAAAAGAATTAGCATCAGCAATTCCTTTACCAGCAATTTCGTAAGCCGTTCCGTGATCAGGAGAAGTACGTACTTTACTAAGCCCAGCGGTATAATTCCCTCCATTTCCGAAAGATAGGGTTTTGAAAGGAATTAAACCTTGATCGTGATAAGGTGCTATCACTGCATCGTAATTGAGGTAATTCTGTGTAGCGAAAAAGCTATCCGCAGAAAATGGTCCAAAAACTAAAACACCTTCCTCAAATAATTTTCTTAATGCAGGACGGATAACCTCATCATCTTCAGAACCAATCACTCCCCCATCACCACAGTGCGGATTAAGCCCCAAAACAGCAATTTTAGGACGTTGCAAACAAAAATCTTTCTTCAAAGATTCATTCATCAATCGTATTTTGCTGAAAATAAGCTCTTCAGTAATATGTAAACTTACATCTTTCAGTGGAACGTGGTCAGTAAAAAGCCCCACTCGGAGTTCTTCACTCACCATAAACATCAAACTTTGTCCCTCAAGCTCCTTAGCCAAATAATCTGTATGCCCTGGAAAGTTAAATTCCTCTGACTGAATATTATTCTTATTGATGGGAGCCGTAACAAGCACGTCAATTTCTCCAGATTTAAGTGCTTCTGTAGCTTTTTTAAGAGAAATAAAAGCATATTTCCCTCCTTCTTCCGTTACTTTTCCAAAAGTTACATTCGGCGATTCTTTCCAGCAATTCAATACATTAAGTTTTCCCGATATAGCATTTTCAATTTTCTCAATTCCTTGAAAATTTGTATTTATATCGAAATATTTACGTTGATAGGAAACCGTTTTGTTTGAAGCAAAAATGATTGGTGTACACAACTCCAACATTTTTGAATCTTCAAAAGTTTTGAGAATTATTTCCAAACCCACTCCATTCATATCACCGATGGAGATTCCTACTTTTATCAAATTATCTTTCATAAAAAACACATTTTATCACATCTTTCTTAATTAATAATCAAAATATTGCGTAGAAAAATGTAGAATAAATAACACAAAAAGGCACTATATTCCGCGTATTTTATATATTTGTGGAATACAAGGGAACAAAAATACAAAAAAATCCTAATTTTAAAAGGTTTAGAAACTTCAAATAAACAAAATTTTCTAACATATGGAAACATATCGCAGTAACGGAAAACTTTTACTTACAGGTGAGTATGCTGTTTTAGATGGTGCTTTAAGCCTCGCCTTGCCCACAAAACAAGGACAGACATTAAATATCACTTCACAAACAAATGGATTTACTTGGAGAAGTTACGACATTCATAACAAAATTTGGTTCGAAGCTCAAAACTTAGAAATAAACAACCCCGAATTTGCTCCAATTGCCAACACCCTAAAGAAAATCTTGAGCGTTGCTAGTGAAATGAATCCTTCTTTTACAGAAAAAATGAATAACTGCTTGGTTGAAACACATCTGGAATTTGAGCGAGATTGGGGATTGGGTTCTTCTTCAACACTGATTAACAATATCGCTCAGTGGGCAGACGTTTGTCCGTTCGAGCTGTTATTCAGAAGTTTCGGAGGTAGCGGATACGATATCGCTTGTGCTAAGCATAATACTCCCATTTTATACAAATTGGAATCAGGAAAACCCAAAACTTATCCCATAAACTTCAATCTTCCTTTTAATGATAAGCTATTTTTCATCCACTTAAACAGAAAACAAAATAGCAAAGAAGGTATTGCACACTACAAGATTATCAAAAAAGGAAAAGCCAAACTTTGTTCACAACTTACTGAAATTACTGAAGAACTTTTACGTTTTCCTTCTGAAAAAGATTTTTGTTCTCTATTAGAACAACACGAAGAAATTTTAGCCAATTTTCTCGACATTCCAACAATTAAAAGCCTAGAATTTCCCTATTTCAAAGGAACTATAAAAAGCTTGGGAGCTTGGGGAGGTGATTTTGTTCTGGCAGTAGGCGAAGCATCATACGTAAAGGAATACTTTTCAGCTAAGGGCTTCTCAACAATTATCCCATACAATGAAATGATTTTAACTTCATAAAAAAATCCAGCCCGATTATTTTAATCGAACTGGATTTTATTTTTTACAAAGTTACGTTAACTACTAGTTATCGTTCAAAGCAGCTTTAACTTTTGATGTAGGAAGGAAAATTTGGAAACCAATTACAAATCCTAAATCCCCTTGACCACTTGTATTTCCTCCACCAACAACAGAATTGAATTTAAGAGCAGCATCCAAACTTACATTACGAGTGATGAAATATGCATAACCAGCACCTACACCTAAATCAACACCATTTGTTGTACTTCCTGAGCTTGAATTTCTTCCTCCAAAACCAAAGCTTCCTTCAGCAAAGAAACGTCCGTTTTTCAACAAATTCACATAGTCTTTACCTACATAGTAACGACCAAAAGCACCCAAATTCCAGTTTGTTTGTGTATCACTTGAACCTTTCGCTTTGAAAACTCCCAAACCTAGAAGCCCTCCTACGGCAAAATTGTCAGCTACGAAATATCCCGCTTGAGGATAAAGATTGATATTCAACCCATTAGTGAATTTCATATCAGCAACCTGACCTCCTACCATCCAGTTTCCTTTTTGGATTTGTGCATTTATGTTACTAAAAACAACTGCTCCTAAAACTAGAGCAACACCTAAAATAAATTTCTTCATTTGTTAATAATTTTAATTGTTTACATTGGCAAAGATATACATTTTTTTGAAAAAACCAAAATTTATTCAAAAAAATACGCTTTTTAGTTAACTTCTTTCATATAATATTTATCAAATGATATTTTTTATTCAGTAAATTCTTTCATCAATCTTTACAGAATATTTTCATATTTTTGTGGAGTCTAAGAATGTATAAAATAAGAAATGATGAAGTGGTATTTACTAGCCCTATTGCTTTTTTTACTCTTAGTAAATTCGGTTGTCTTTGCACAAGAGGACCATCTTCCTTTTATCTCTCCCGTACATAATTTCTCACAGAAAGAATATAATGCAGGAACACAAAACTGGGGAATTTCCCAAGATAAATATGGAATCATATATATAGCTAACAATCAAGGACTTTTAACCTTTGACGGCAACTTATGGGAATTACATTTATTACCGAATAAAAGAATCGTTCGGTCAGTTTTTATAGATGATAATCGGATTTATGTAGGGTCATTCGAAGAATTTGGATATTTTCAAAGAAGTGAAAAAAATGAACTGATTTACAAATCTTTAAAAAACAAAATCCCCAATTATGAGTTTCAAAATGATGAAATATGGCGAATCTTTAAACACCAAAACAACATTTATTTTCAAACATTTTCTTCATATTTTGTTTTTGATGGGCAAAATGTAAAAAATTTCAATCCCAAACCCGCCCCTTTTGGGTTATATTCTTCTGAAAAAAACGTCTATATGCAAGGAATTGACGATGATTTTTACCAACTGACCAACAAGAATGAATTAATTCCTATAATAAGACGAACTTCTATCAATAACGACCTGATAATTAATACTATTCCGCATAAAGAAAACCTCATTTTAGTTACTATCCAAAGTGGTTTATTCATTTATAATTTAGAAAATAAAACTATCGAACCTTTCAAAACAGACTTCGATTCAAAATTAAAAAAAAGTTCACTAAACAGAGCTTTAAAAACTGATAACTCACTAATTTTAGGAAGTTTAAATGACGGAGTTTTTGCCATAGATATTGAAAATGGTAAAGGATTGTGGCACATGAACAAATCGAACGGACTTCAGAACAACACGATTTTAGGTTTGTTTGAAGATAAACAGAAGAATATCTGGATTGCTTTAGATAATGGAATTTCATATATAGATACTCAATCCAAGCTATCTTATTTCAATTTGAAATCGGATATTGATTTGGTGGAAGATATGACCTCCTTTCAGGGAAATTTCTATATGGCTTCAAACAAAGGCATTTACTTCATTAAGGATAACGAAGTAAAAAAAATACCCAATTTTGACGAACAAGTTTGGTTTGTAAAAAATATTGACAATCAACTTTTTATAGGACACAACAAAGGAAGTGCGAACATTACAAACAACACAATACAACCTATTGAAAATGTTGGAGTTGGAGGTACTGACCTAAAAAAAGGAATCATACACGGAAAGGAAGTTTTGATTGGGTCTTCCTACACTTTTCTTTCAGTTTACAAAAAAAATCCTGAAGGAAAATGGCTTTTTTCTCATAACATTGAAGATTTCTCAGACCTCATACAAAGCATCGAAATAGATTATGCTGGTAACATTTGGGCAAACCACACATACAAAGGAATTTATAAAATTGAATTAAACGAAGACCTGACGAAAATAAAAAGCAAAAAACTTTATAAAAATCTGGGAAATAATAAAAACCATCAAACACTTAAATTACTAAAATTCAGAGGAAAACCCATTTTTACAGATACACAACAATTTTACCAATACAACGAGGAAAGCCAAGAAATGATTCCTTATAATTCGTTAAACGAAAATCTACCAAATTTAACAAAAACTCAAAAAATAATCCCCATAAACGACAATCTTTTTTGGTTTATCACAAATAAAAATTATTTTTTAGTTTCTTACAAATCAACACATTATAAAATAGAAGACAAAATTAGCTTTAAAAATATTATAAATCCTTCCAATGAAGAACGAGCAACTATTTTTATAAATAAGCAAGGTGAATCTTTTTTTTGCCTGAATGAAAGTATTGCAAAGTATTCATCAAAAAACACAAAAATGAACTATCCTTACAAACTATCCCTAAAATCTTTAAGCAATTACAACAGAAAATCTGATGACTTTTCTTTGGAAAACATTGGTGAGAATTTATCTATTGATTATCAAAGGAATAATCTAATTTTCGATTTTCAATTTCCAAATTTCTCAAAAGAAACTCTAAAATTAGTGTATCGATTGGAAAATTATGACAAACGATGGAACTTAGCCACCCCAAACTTTACCATTGATTATCAAAATCTCCCACAAGGAGAATACGTTTTAAACGCCAAAATTATAAATGAATTGGGAAATGATATAAGTCATCTAAAAGTTCCCTTCAAAATCACAACGCCTTGGTATAAATCTGTTTTGGCTTTCATTATCTATTTTTGCCTAAGTATAGGACTCATCGTTTATATAATTTTTCTGTATTTCAAATTCAAATTGAGGAAACGAGAGCGACTATTTATAAGAGAAAAAGCAAAAAAAGAACAGATTTTAAAACAGCAAGAACAAGAAATAACTCAACTACGCAATGAAAAATTAGAAGCCGAGCTAATACATAAGAGTAAAATTATTGCTGGAACTACAATGATGAACATCAAGCACGACAACTTTCTGGAGAATCTGATTGTGGATTTGAATGAATTTATGAAAAAACATAAGATTTCTCCATCACAAAGCCGTCCTATTATGCAACATATCCGTGAAAATATTTCCACTGAAGGTAATTGGCAAATATTTCAAGAAAATTTCGATATGATTCACAAAAATTTCTTCAAAAACCTGAAGAAAAAATATCCGAATTTAACTTCATCAGATTTAAAACTTTGCGTACTAATACGTTTAAATTATTCCACGAAGGAAATAGCTGCCATACAAGGAATTTCAATACGAGGAATAGAAACAGCTCGTTATCGTCTGCGTAAAAAGTTAAATTTGTCGGAAGAAGATAGCTTAACTAATTTTCTTATTACTTTTGAATAATTAAAACTAATATCCTTTCAGCTTCTTCAAATAAATTATTGTAAATCATAAAATTAAATAAAAATGTAGTACTTTTGACGTAATACAAAAAAAGAAGACTTTCAAATGAAGTAGTTAAAAAGAGGTGAATATTTTTGGACTCTTTATTTTTATAGTGAACTTTGTTGTGCAGTTAACTTCATTTAAACATAACTTTATGGAATCAAAAACATTTTTTCTGATGCTTTCGTTTTGGTTCTCCCTCTTACCTATCTTCGCTCAAGAACGGATAACAGTAAGTGGTGTTGTTCGTGAGAAACAAACGAATCTGCCCATACTAGGGGCTAATGTCGTTGTTAAAGGTACCAGTAAAGGTATAACAACTGACTTTGAAGGAAACTACGTTCTGAGCAATGTTCCTCGTAATGGAGTTTTGATATTCAGTTACATAGGAATGCAAACACAAGAAATTGCCATTAATGGTCGTTCGCAAATTGATGTGCTACTTGTTGAAGACATTGAACAACTTAAGGAGGTGATTGTCATTGGGTACGGAACAGCTCAAAAACGAGATTTAACAGGTTCAATTGTAAGTATTAAAGCTGATGAAATTGCAGACAGACCCTCTACCAATCCATTAGCTTCTGTACAAGGAAAAATAGCTGGTGTACAAGTTGTTAATACAGGACGTGCGGGACAAGACCCAGAGATTCGCATACGAGGAACAAACTCTATCAACGGCTACACTCCGCTTTATGTTGTAGATGGATTATTTACAGATAATATCAACTATCTTAATCCATCTGATATTGAATCTATGGAAGTCTTGAAAGACCCTTCTTCATTAGCTATTTTTGGGGTTCGAGGGGCTAATGGTGTTATTATCATCACAACCAAAAAAGCTAAAAAAGGACAGACTGTGGTGAATATCAACTCTTCACTGGGGTTGAAAACTATCAATGATTATATCCAAATGGTAGATGGTGCAGAATTCAAGGAATTATATGCTGAACAATTACTTAACCAAAAAGCTGCTCCATTTGATTTTTCTCGTTGGTCTGCGAACACCAACTGGCAGGACGAAATCTTTCAAAAGGCTTGGATTTCAAATCACAATTTCAGCATTTCAGGCTCTAGTGAAAGGAATAAATTTTACTTAGGAGCTGGTTATTTGAAAGAAGAAGGCTCTATAAAATATGAAGAACTTTCACGTATCACACTCAATCTGAATAGCGAATACAATCTCACAGATTTTCTTCGAGTAGGTTTTCATATAAATGGAGCTAAAAGCCTTCCGCCTGATGCAAAAGGAGTTTCTGGAGCCCTAAGAGCTGCCCCTATTGCTCCTGTGTATGATACTTCGAGTGGGCTTTTACATACATTACCCGACTTTCAACGAGCTCAAGTGTGGAACCCTTTAATTGATGTCAAAACCAAAGCAAACCACAACAAAGCTGTAAATCATAGAGTTGCTGGAAATATATACGGAGAGGTGGACTTTCTGAAAAATTTTTCATTCAAAACAACTTTGTCGATGGACTATCGAGTTGGTGAAAATAGATTTTTTAATCCTATTATCTGGGTATATAATCCTGATATTTCGGATAAAGAACGTCTTTCGGATTATGAATCTATCTCACAATCCAAAGCAACCACGACAACAGCTCAATCCGATTATATTCTAACTTACAAGAAACAATCAAAAGAACATAACCTTACAGCAATTGCGGGAGTAACTACAAATTACATCGAACATTCTTCTCTTTCTGGTGAACGTAGTCAGCATTTTAATGACATTATCTTCTCAATTCCTGATAATGAAAATAAATGGTGGATATCATCAATAGATAAAACTCGTTCTGAAAACGGTTCTTCTCAATACAAACGCTTCACAATGTCGTACTTGTTCCGAGCTTTGTATAGTTATGATAATCGTTATTTACTGAATGCTTCTTTCCGCCATGATGGAGCTTCTGTTTTCCGAAAATCAGGGAATACTTGGGATAATTTCTATTCGGTAGGAGCTGGTTGGGTGATTAGTCAAGAAAATTTTATGAAAAACCAAAAAGTAATTGATTATCTTAAAGTTAAAGGCTCTTGGGGTGTATTAGGAAGTCAAAACACAGGAGGTTACAACTATCCTACTCATCCGATACTTATCAACTCAGGAAGTGCTGTTTTTGGCGATAGAATCATCACAGGATATGCTCCAAAATACTTAGTTCAAAATTTAGGGTGGGAGAAAACACGCGCTTGGGAAGTTGGGTTAGAAATACGTTTACTAAACAACCAGCTCACGTTAGAACCTACTTACTACAACAAAAACACTAAGGATCTAATTGTACTTTTATCGGGAATTGCTGGAGCAAACAACGCTTTGGAAAATCTGGGTGAAGTACAGAACAAGGGTTGGGAAATTTCAGCAACTTGGAGCAGAAAAAAAGAAAATTCTGACTTTACCTACTCTATTTCAGGAAACTTTACAACTATTGACAATAAAGTAATCTCTTTAGGAAGAGGTCCTGATGATGCCATCTATGCGGGGTCTTATGACGTAGCTCGTTCCTTAGAGGGATACCCTATTGGGCATTTCTTCGGATACAAAGTTGCAGGGGTTTATCAAAATTATCAGGATATTGCAACCTCACCTGTAAACAAACTTCAAACTGTAGCTCCTGGGGATTTAAAATTTGTTGACACCAATAGCGATGGAGAAATCACTCCTGCAGACCGTGAAATGATTGGAAATCCAACTCCTGACTTCACATACGGAATTAATTTGAATGTAGAATACAAAAATTTCGATTTCGGTATGGAGTTTATGGGAGTTTACGGAAATGAAATCTATCGGGGTTGGGGTGAAGTTGGCTATGCAACTTTGAACTATATGAGCAAACGTATGGGAAGATGGCGTGGTGAAGGCACTTCAAATTGGGAACCTATCATAGACCCATCCAGAGCCATCAACCGAATGAATTCAAATTACTTCATTGAAGATGGAAGTTTTTTTAGAATCCGAAATATACAGTTAGGATACACCCTTCCTACTCAATATTCGGAACGCTTTAAACTGAAAAAATTCCGCATTTTTGCGAATATTCAAAACCTAAAAACGTGGAGTAAAAATACAGGATACACCCCCGAAATAGGAGGTTCGGCATTGGCTTTTGGCATTGACACAGGCACATATCCAATGCCAATGATTATGACTTACGGAATCAACATAACTTTCTAAAAACAAAAAAATGAAAAGATATATTTCATCAATAACAGTAATGCTTTTGGCAGCAATTCTATCTATTGGATGTTCCAATCTGCTAGATCAAGAACCTCAGGGAGAATGGATTGATGGAGATCAAAAAGCAGGTTCGTACGAAGCTGACATCTTCACAATTTATGGAAAATTGCGAGGATACAACCTTACAGCGGGATTACCTCCTTTGGCAATACACGGCTTTCGTTCAGAAGATGCTGAAAAAGGTTCAACAGCTTCTGATGGTGCCGAACAAGCAAGAATGTTTGACGATTTTGAATATGTAGCAACTAACGGAATGATTTCAAGTTATTATACAGCAAATTACGAAGTTATACACCTAACAAATACAGTAATTGATAAAATCAAAAATGCTAATCAATCATCTCTCACCGATGGAGATAAAATCAATAAAGCTGAAGCCCATTTTTTCCGAGCCTTTGCCTATTTTAACTTGGTACGTGCTTTTGGTGAAGTTCCTCTGATTGATTTTGCCGTAAAAAACGCAGAAGAGGCAAACAAACCCAAAGCTAAAATTTCTGACATTTACAAACTAATTGACACTGATTTAACAATCGCAGAAGAATTTTTACCTAAAAATTGGGCGTCCGTATACATAGGAAGACTCACTTGGGGAGCTGCACGTGCTCTTCACGCTAAAACGTATTTGATGCGTAATGACTGGCAAAATACGTACACTGCTGCTTCGGATATTATCAATTCAGGAATTTATAATTTAAATACTGCTTACAATCAGATTTTCAGGGAAGAAGGAGAAAATAACAGCGGTTCCATTTTTGAAATTCAATGTACAGCCAACGCTACACATCCTGGCTCCAACGAAGTTGGAAGCCAATTTGCTCAAGTGCAAGGAGTTCGTGGAGCTGGTGAATGGAATTTGGGATGGGGTTGGCACACTCCTACACAACTATTAGCAGATGCTTTTGAAGCAGAAGACCCACGAAAGAATGAAACATTGCTCTACTTCACCAAAACAGGAGAAAATCAAAATGACATACCTGCAAATAGCCCTTACAATGAAAAACCCATTGCCAATGCTGCAGTAGTAAACAAATATTATAACAAAAAAGCCTACACAAATCCTTCTCTAAGAGCTCAGTATACTAAAAGTGGTTTTTGGTATAATATCCGACTGATTCGTTATGCCGATGTGGTTCTTATGGCAGCTGAATCTGCAAATGAATTAGGAAATTCAGGACAAGCTGTCATTTATCTAGAACAAATAAGAGCAAGGGCAAGAGCTGGAAATAATTCTATCCTACCTGAGATAACAACCACCAATCAAGTGGAATTACGCAATGCCATTCGGCACGAACGTCGTGTGGAACTCGGTATGGAATTTGACAGATTTTATGACTTGGTGCGCTGGGGCGTTGCCCAAGAAGTACTTCACGCTGCTGGAAAAACGAACTATCAACCTAAACACGAGTATCTGCCTCTGCCTCAGAAAGAAGTTGACCGTTCCAACGGTGTTCTAATTCAGAATCCTAATTACTAATCTACAAAAATAAAAAGAAATGAAAACGTTTACATATCTCATTGTTTTTATAGTTACCTTAGCAATGCAATCCTGCTTTCAGGATTTAGAGCAAAACCCTGAATTCAATTATCCACAGCAACCACCTCCTCCTGCTTATAGCTCTCAAAAATTAGCTCTCTCCTTTGAGAATGAAGCAAAAGATGGAAGTAATTATAAAATACAAACGCAAGTAATGGGTAAAGGAACTTTTACCGATGGAAAAAAAGGAAAAGCTTTTCAGGGAGCTGACGATGCCTATATCCTTATAACTCCCAATCCTGCTGCATATCCTGGAGATATAAGTGTACGCGACACAATTGCTAATCTGAGAAACTTTACGGTCGCTTTTTGGATGAAAACCAATCAACCTGAAGCTGCTACTGGAATTTTTTCCATTTCAAACACAAAAAAATTCTGGGGAAACTTAGATATCTTTATGGAAAAATCGAAGGAAGATGAGGCTTTTTTTAAAATGCATCTTTACAATGGAGCTGTAGAGAAATGGGTTGGAAATGCAAAAATAGCTGGTGCTGTAGGTGATTGGGTACATTTAGCATTTCGTTATGACGCTAAAAAAGAATCTCTTGAAATTTTCAAAAACGGAGAAATGGTTATTAATCAAGACTTTTCAAACTTTGGAGAAATCGTGTTCGACGATATGGGGCAATTAGTTATCGGTACCTTACAATTTCAAACTAACCCTAGTTTAACCTCTGCCACCGAATCACAAAGCTGGGCAAGAAATTACTTAGGTTTATTAGATGAATTTCATTTCTATAATAAAGCTATTTCTGATACCGAAATTAAAAAATTGGCTAACGAAAAATAATCGTTTTTATGAAATTCTATATATCAATCTTACTTTTAATGTTCTCTTCAAAATCATTCTTCGCACAAAATGATAGCTTTTCCAAAGAGATTTTTGTCAGCAAAACAAAAGATTCTCTGAAGTATAGGTTATCAACACCTGAAAAAGTAGAAAAAGGGAAAAAATATCCATTGGTGTTGTTTTTGCACGGAGCGGGAGAGCGAGGAACGGATAATGAAAGTCAACTTCGTAATGGAGGAACACTCTTCTCCAATCCTTCGAATCGGGAAAAATTCCCTTCGTTTGTGTTGTTTCCTCAATGTCCTCCTGATTTTTACTGGCCTATTGACAAACGACCTGCTCAAGGATTTATGGATAAAAACCCTTTCGAAAAAAATGCTCCCATATCAACTCAATTGAAATTGGTAGATGAATTACTCACAAATTTCATAAAAAACAACCCGATAGATGAAAATCGTATTTATATTATGGGGCTTTCTATGGGAGGTATGGGTACATTTGATTTTGTGTGTCGTTTTCCCAATCGTTTTGCAGCTGCAATTCCCATCTGCGGCGGTGTAAACACATCGTGGCTTAAGGAATTTAGAGGGAAAACGAAATTTCGAATTTATCACGGAGATATAGACTCTGTGGTTTCGGTTGAATTTTCTCGCGAAGCTTACAAAGCTCTAAAAGAAAGTGGCAATGATGTAGAATACATTGAGTTTTATGGTGTTGGACACAATAGCTGGCATCCTGCTTTCAATATGCCTGATTTCTTACCTTGGCTATATCAAATAAAAAAATAAGCATATGAATTTCAAAAAATATATGTTGATTGGTGGGTGTTTCCTTTTGGGAATTGTGGGTTGTAACGATAAAAAAAATAATCCTTCTAACACAATCAATTCCTCTCAAAGTGAAAAAAACCGACCTATGGAGTTTGCCTCTGACGAAGCCTTTCTTGATTTCATACAAAAAGCTCATTTTAACTATATGTGGGAAGGAGCGGAAGAAAATTCGGGATTGGCTTGTGAACGTATCCATATTGATGGCAACTATCCTATGAGCGACCAACACATCATTACCACAGGAGGTAGCGGATTTGGCATTGCAGGACTTGTGGTAGGGATGGAACGAGGATTTATCACTCGTGAAGATGGATTAAAACGTCTTACAAAAATTGTTTCTTTTTTAGAAAAGGCTGATAGATTTCACGGCGTTTGGTCTCATTGGATTGATGGAAGAACTGGAAAAACTAAACCTTTTGGCACGAAAGATAATGGCGGTGATTTAGTAGAAAGCGCTTTTCTGATACAAGGATTACTTTGTGTAAGGCAATACTTTAAAGATGGTAATGAACCTGAAAAACAATTAGCTCACCGAATTGATAAGCTCTGGAGAGAAATGAACTGGACGTGGTATTTAAACGGAAAAGATGTTTTGTACTGGCATTGGAGTCCACAATATGAATGGCAAATGAATTTCCCTCTTGAAGGGTACAACGAATGTTTAATAACTTATATATTAGCAGCTTCGTCTCCCACTCATTCTATTCCTGCTTCAGCTTACCATAATGGCTGGGCACGAGGAGGAAACATCAAAACGGATAAAACTGCCTACAATCTTCCTCTAATCCTTAAACACAATGGAGCAGAAAACTACGGAGGACCTCTTTTCTGGGCTCACTATTCCTATATCGGATTGAATCCCAAAGGGCTAATCGATGATTATGCAAATTATTGGGAATTAAATAAAAATCATTCACTGATTAATTACAATTATTGTGTAGAAAATCCTAAAGGCTACAAAGGCTATGGAAAGAATTGCTGGGGACTTACAGCAAGTTACTCTGTTGACGGATATGCTGGTCACACTCCAATGACTAATGACAAAGCAGTAATCACACCAACAGCAGCCCTATCAAGTTTTCCGTATACTCCCAACGAATCTATGTCGGCTTTAAAACATTTCTATTTTGGCTTAGGAGATAAAATATGGGGCAAATATGGCTTCTATGATGCCTTTAGTGAACAACACAACTGGTATCCGCAACGTTATCTGGCTATTGACCAACTAACAATTGCTCCAATGATTGAAAATTATCGTACAGGACTTTTATGGAAGTTATTTATGAGTTGCCCTGAAGTACAAGAAGGATTAAAGAAACTAGGTTTCAGAGTTTCCTCAATATAATTTTCATACCTTTGCTCTTGTTTTCTTTTTAAAAAATACAATGTAATTATGGCAAAATTGAAATTCATAAGTATTATCGCTTTAGCTTTAAGTTTATTTAAATGTGGCAGAACACCATCATCGAGCTCAAATTGGAATAGTTTCAGTGGAGACAAAAACATTGAACGTAAGGTTGATTCAGTCCTAAATTTGATGACTTTAGAAGAAAAAATTGGACAAATGTCGCAATTTTCGGCTAACTGGTCGGTTACTGGTCCTGTGATGCCCGATGATTTTCAACCTTATTTAGAAAAAGGATTAGTCGGAAGTATTTTCAATGCTGTCACAGTTGAGGGAATTCGGAAAATGCAAGAAATTGCTGTTGAAAAAACACGTTTGGGCATTCCTATCTTATTTGCTTATGACGTCATTCACGGATACAAAACTATCTTCCCTATGCCAATGGGAGAAGCCTGTTCTTGGAATCTGGAATTAATAAAAAGAACTGCTCAAATCGCCGCAGAAGAAGCTGCTTCCGATGGTTTGCACTGGACGTTTGCTCCAATGGTAGACATTAGTCGCGATCCTCGCTGGGGACGTGTAATGGAAGGTGCTGGTGAAGACCCTTTCTTAGGAAGTGCCATTGCCAAAGCTCGTGTTGAAGGTTTCCAAGGCGGAACTGACTGGCGTTCACTCAAGGAGACCAACACTGTACTAGCGTGTGCAAAGCATTTTGCAGCTTATGGTGCAGCCGAATCAGGGAGGGATTATAACACTGCTGAACTCTCCGAGCATACGTTACGCAACATCTATTTACCTCCGTATGAAGCAGCTAAAGAAGCTAATGTAGTAACTTATATGGCTTCATTCAATGATGTGAATGGAATACCAGCAACTGCCAACAAATGGCTGATGAGCGACATACTACGTGGAGAGTGGAATTTCAAAGGTTTTGTAGTCTCTGATTACACAGGAATTAATGAACTTGTACCACACGGAGTTGCTGAAAATGACAAACACGCTGCCCAGTTAGCAGTCAATGCAGGTACTGAAATGGATATGACGGGCTCTACTTACATAAAATATCTCAAGCAATTGGTAGAAGAAGAAAAAGTTTCTGAAAAAACCATTGATGACGCCACTCGAAGAATTCTGGAGATGAAATTTTTGCTCGGATTGTTTGAAGACCCATACCGATATTTAGATGAAAATCGAGCTAAAAATACTATTCAAAAACCTGAATTTATGGAAACTGCTCGGAAGGCAGTAGCTGAGTCGGCAGTACTACTAAAAAATGACAATAATTTGCTTCCCATCAGAAAAGATTCCCCTAAAAAAGTAGCTCTCATTGGTGCTATGATGAAGGACTCCATCAATCTCAATGGAGAATGGCAAGGTAGAGGCGACAGAAATCAATCCGTATCTCTTTTTAAAGGTCTTCAGGAGGTGTTTCGGAATAGTTCTGTGCAATTTTCTTATGCACAAGGCTGTACACTTACCGAAGCCACCTCAAAAAGTGTGAATGAGGCAGTAACTACTGCTAAAAATTCAGACTTAATTTTAGTAGCTTTAGGTGAAGATTTCAATTGGTCGGGAGAAGCTGCTTCGCTGACTGACATACGATTACATACCGCACAAAGGGAATTACTAAAGGCTCTAAAACAGGTTGGAAAACCCATAGCTTTGGTTATTTTTAGCGGTCGTCCGCTCGATTTGAGCTGGGAAAACGAAAACATTGATGCTATCTTACAGGCTTGGTTCCCAGGAACACAAGGCGGATACGGAATTGCAGATGTTATCGCGGGAGACTACAATCCATCAGGGCGACTGGTTATGTCTTTCCCACGAAACGTAGGGCAAATCCCTGTCTATTACAACCAAAAAAACACAGGACGACCTGTAAACTTTGACAATCCTCAGGGAGATTACCGCTCTAAATACGAGGACTCACCTATTACCGCTCTGTATCCATTCGGTTATGGACTTAGTTACACAACTTTCTCTATTTCAGATGTAAAATTAGATAAAACAGTTATGGAACGTGGCGGAAAAATTACAATAACAGCTAAAATCAGCAATACAGGAAACACTGACGGAGAGCTGGTTACTCAATTGTATGTCCGAGATTTAGTGGGAAGCGTAACACGACCTGTGAAGGAACTGAAAGGCTTTCAGAAAACAGCTCTAAAAGCAAGAGAATCCAAACAAATTCAATTTAGCCTCACTGAAAAAGACTTGAAATTCTACGGGATTGATATGACAAGAAAAGCCGAAAGTGGGAAATTTAAATTGTGGGTAGCTCAACATTCAGCTGACAATGCTAATGAATTGGAGTTTGAACTAAAATAAAACTTTTCATTCTCCCCTTAATATTCATATCTTTGTCGCAAAAAGAAATTTTGATGAATCGTTCAAAAATTGTCCTAATTACAGGAGCTACCTCAGGGATTGGGAAGGAAACCGCTTTGTTACTTACTCAAAAGGGGTTTGTAGTTTATGGCACAGCCCGAAATGTCGAAGGCAAAAATCTGCCCTTCAAGTTGTTTCCAATGGATGTACGTAGCCAAGAAAGCATCTCACAAACGGTAAAAGCCATTCTTGCAGAAACTGGAAAGATAGATATTCTTATTAACAACGCAGGTGTGGGCATTACGGGGGCTGTGGAAGAAATCCCAATGGAAGAGCTTCAGAATGTTTTTGCCACCAATTTTTATGGAGCCATTGCACTGATGCAATCCGTCCTGCCATCAATGCGGGAACAAAAAGGCGGACTTATCATCAATATTACGTCCATTGCGGGATATATGGGATTGCCTTTTCGAGGTGCATACTCCGCAAGTAAGGGTGCTTTAATGCTAATGTCAGAAGCCTTGCGAATGGAAGTGAAAAACTTTGGAATTGAGGTAACTACCATTGCTCCAGGCGACTATGCCACCGATATCGCTTCACGCAGATATCACGCTCCTGTAAAGGAAAATTCAGCGTATGCGGAAAACTATCAAAAGTCATTGGATTTGATGAATCAGCACGTAGATTCGGGAGGTAATCCTACTGAAATGGCGGAGAAAATCTTTCAAATCATCAATACCCCAAAACCCAGCGTACATTACAAACAGGGAAGTTTTCTACAGAAATTCTCAATCGTTCTGAAGCGAATATTACCAAGCAAAGTATACGAAAAAATGTTGATGAATCACTACAAATTATAGATTATTTCTGAAGGTTTTTAGTAAAAATCAGTAATAACAAGTATCTGAAAGTCAATAATTCATTTTAAATAGTATGAATTTATTGACTTTTCTTATGTTTCTACTCCAATATCAACAAGATAATCAGCCAAGTAACGTAATTCCTTTTTAAAATCTTCCTACATTAACTTTACGTACAAACCAAATGAATATTTTAGAAATGATTTTCTTTTTTCTCACCAAAAGAAATATATTTGCAGAACTATTCATCATTTGAATAGAATTTTTAAATAATTCGAATATTTGTAAAATTCAATGCATTGGCTAAGTGAAGTTTTTATATACCAAAAAGTTGTTTTATTTCCACTTACCGATGCACTTAGTTATGTATCACTTAATTAGTATTTTATTATGAAATTTTTTATTGACACAGCTAACCTAAACCAAATCCGTGAAGCACAAGATTTAGGAGTTCTGGACGGAGTAACTACCAATCCGTCACTTATGGCAAAAGAAGGAATTACTGGTACGAATAACATCTTAAAACACTATGTAGATATTTGCAACATTGTGGACGGAGATGTTTCTGCCGAAGTAATTGCTACAGAATTTGACGGCATTGTAAAAGAAGGTGAGATGTTAGCCTCATTACACGAACAAATTGTAGTGAAAGTCCCGATGATAAAAGATGGAATAAAAGCCATTAAGTATTTCTCGGACAAAGGCATACGAACCAATTGTACGCTGGTATTTTCCGCAGGTCAGGCACTATTAGCAGCCAAGGCTGGAGCTACATATGTTTCGCCTTTCATCGGAAGATTGGACGATATTTCAACCGATGGACTGACTCTGATTGAAGATATCCGATCGATTTATGATAACTATAGTTTTGAAACTGAAATTTTAGCTGCTTCTGTTCGCCATACAATGCATATTATGCAATGTGCCAAAATAGGTGCGGATGTGATTACAGCTCCTCTATCAGCTATCTTAGGCTTACTCAAACATCCTTTGACCGACAGTGGCTTAGCTCAATTTTTAGCAGATTATAAAAAAGGAAATTAACTAACAATGAACAATTTTAAGAGTTATACTATATAAAATTGTTCATTAAATTAATTGTAAATTATTAATTATAACATATGAATTGGCAAACTGTAAAAGAATACGAAGATATTACTTATAAAAAATGTAACGGCGTGGCAAGAATCGCCTTTAACCGACCAGAAGTACGTAATGCTTTCCGCCCAAAAACCACCTCTGAGCTTTACGACGCTTTCTATCACGTGTACGAAGATGCGAGTGTAGGCGTGGTAATCCTCACGGGGGAGGGACCCAGCCCCAAAGATGGCGGACACGCTTTTTGTAGCGGTGGCGACCAAAAGGCTCGTGGGCATCAAGGTTATGTGGGTGAAGACGGCAGACACCGACTCAACATATTAGAAGTACAGCGACTTATCCGATTTATGCCCAAAGTGGTCATCGCGGCGGTAAACGGATGGGCAGTAGGTGGCGGACACTCGCTTCACGTAGTGTGCGACCTTACCTTAGCCAGTAAAGAACACGCCATTTTCAAACAAACCGATGCCGATGTTACCAGCTTCGATGGAGGCTATGGCTCGGCGTATTTGGCAAAAATGGTAGGACAGAAAAAAGCTCGTGAAATTTTCTTTTTAGGGCGAAATTACTCCGCACAAGAGGCTTTTGAAATGGGAATGGTCAATAAAGTAGTGCCTCACACTCGTTTGGAAGAAGAGGCGTATGAATGGGCTCAAGAAATCCTTGCCAAGTCGCCAACCTCAATTCGTATGCTCAAATTTGCGATGAACCTTACCGATGACGGAATGGTCGGGCAACAAGTTTTCGCTGGCGAAGCTACTCGCCTTGCCTATATGACCGACGAAGCCAAAGAAGGACGCAACGCCTTTTTAGAAAAACGAAAACCTGACTTCGGGGAGAATCAGTGGATTAGTTAAAGGTAATAATACTAACTTTATAAAAAATGATTATGAACGATATACGCGACATAAAAAGAACTATTAACCAAGAGATTATCAAAAAGATTTTTAGCAATAAAGATAGTGCTATTGAGTTTTTAACTCTTTATGAGCTTAAGGAAAAAGATTTGAGAAAGAAAAAATCTACTGAACTTTTTAATGAAATCGTAAAAGTTTGGAACTATGATGATGCTAAAGATAAAATTCGAGAGATTTTTAAGAAAAAAACTAAATTTATCAATGGACTGAATGGAGAACAAACTATAAAAATTCTCATAGATGAATGGAATAAAATGAATTTAGGAGCTATCTCTTGGCCTTTTTCACAAGGGCAATTTGATAATTTTGTACAACATCTTAATTCGGAACATAGCTCGCGAGATGTAAAAGATAAGAAAGTAAAATTAGCTGCCGTTAAATATCGTAGAATAAAAGAAATAAACACGGAAAGAAATGATTTTTTAGAAACCTTAGTCTTTTTGAAAAATGAAAATATCATTCCTACTTTGTCTCACAATAGAGGAGTGGATTTTTTTATCGATGGCGTGAGCTATGACCAAAAAGTAGCACGAAGTGTTACCAATCAGTTTAAAAGAGATTTTGGTGAAAATTGGAGAGATACAGCAATATCTCAACCTGAAAAAGTAGCCGAATATCTTTACAAATATCAAGATGAAGGTAGATTTGGTGCTTCCCCCAGATTATTTATCGTTTATTTAGATGAAAATATTTCTCCAATAAAAGTTCGAGAAATTATTGAGCAAACAAGTCTAGACAAACCATTGGAAATCACCTTTGATTTTGAACACAAAAACGGAGGAAGTAAAACTTACAAAACGCAAGCATTTGTAATTTTATTAAGGAACTAAATGAATTACATAGGCTCAAAATACAAACTTTCGGAATTTATCAAACAAGGAGTGTATTCAGTTGTTGGAAAAGATTTATCCAATAAGGTTTTTTGTGACTTGTTCGCTGGAACTGGTATTGTGGGGCGAGTTTTCAAAAAAGAAGTAAAACAAGTTATTAGCAACGATATAGAATATTATAGTTATGTTTTAAATAAAAATTATATTGAAAATCATAAGCCATTAGATTTTTTATCTCACATCTTTGAATTGAATTATTTAAAGGGAATAGAAGGTTTTATTTTTGAAGAATATTCTGAAAACGGAAGAGCAAATCGACAATATTTCAAATCTGAAAACGGAAAAAGAATAGACGCAATCCGACAAAAAATAGAAAGTTGGAAAAATAATAATGAAATTTCTAATGAATTGTATTTTTTCCTTTTAGCCTCTCTTTTGGAAAGTGCTGATAAGGTAGCGAATACGGCTTCTGTCTATGGTGCATTTCTAAAACACATCAAAAAATCGGCACAAAAAGATTTACATATTGAACCTGCGATTTTTATAGAAAATGAAAATGAACATCTTGTATTTAATAAAAATGCAAATATTCTCATAAAAGAAATTGAGGGAGACATTTTGTACCTTGACCCTCCTTATAATACTCGGGAATATGGGGCTAATTATCATTTGTTGAATACAATTGCAAAATATGATTGTTTTCAGCCAAAAGGTAAAACGGGACTTAGAGATTATCAAAAATCAAGTTTTTGTAAAAAGAATGAAGTGGTACAAGCTTTCGAGAACTTAATAAAAAATGCCCATTTTAAATATATTTTCCTGAGTTATAATAATGAAGGGTTAATGCCTCCTGATGTTGTTAGAGAGATTATGAAAAAATATGGAAGATATGATTTATTTTCTACCGATTACCAAAGATTTAGAGCTGATAAAGAAGAAAATAGAAACCATAAATCCGATAAAACCACCGAGTACTTACATATTTTAGAAAAATAAATTTGTAATCATAATCAGAAAACAAACTATTACAATTAGAAACTAACCAGCAATCAACAGAAATGAACCAACAACCTCAAAAAACGAATCAACAAGTCACAGAAATGAATTATCAACCTTGCTAAGTCATTTCTGTAACTTGATTTATGATTTCTGACACTTGACAACTCATTTCTGAAGCCAGATATATCATTTCTACACCTTGCTAATCGAAAAAATAGAGTAGATATACAAAAAATAAAATAGTACTAACCATAAAAACTAAAAGACGAGTTACTTAACTCGTCTTTTATATTAATTTTCAATTGTAATATATATATTTCTTAAACCCAACCTTTTTATTTTTCTTCAGATGGAGTAACACTCTCTGAAGTAGGTTTTTCTTGAGTAAGATTTTCTATTTTATTGGCTTTCTTTTCTTCTGCAATGGTTTTCAAATGCTTCACTTTCTTATACCACTGAGGAATTTTAGGCAAATCATCACCCAGCAAATATCCCCAAGGATTGAGTGAGGGAACATTATCAAAAATAACTTTAAGAATAGCTATAATAGGAATTGCTAAAAACATACCCCCTATTCCTGCGAGGCTTCCTCCCACTAAAATTCCAATAATGGAAGCAAAAGCATTGATTTCAACCTTTGAACTCACCACTAAAGGCACCAAAATATTATTATCAATAATCTGAACTACCACCGAAACGATAACTACTCCAAGTATTAAACTCAAATCAGGTGAGCCAGAAAGTGTTGCCAAAATGGTGATTGCACAAGCCAACAAATTACCCAGATATGGGATAAGCCCCAAAATACCTGTAATTACCCCCAGAAGGATTGCATTTTGTACCCCAACAATGGAAAGCCCAATCGCCGTTAAAGCAGCAATACTTAACACTTGCAAACATATCCCTATCAAATAACTCTGAACTGCTGTCTTGATGTTGAAAAGTATGTTTTTCAGACGTTGTTGGTCGCCTTCACCTATCAGTTTAGAAAGAAACGTAATCAAATGATTTTGGTAGAGTAAAAACAAAAACGCATAAATAGGAATCATTGCCATACTAAATAAAACATCTGAAAAAGAAGTGACAAGCATCGCTGCTGAACTTGTCAGAGCAGACTTAGTTTCTTCCCGAACCATATTGATATGCTGTGATTGGTCTACTTTACTAATTCCAAAAAAATCAGTCACAAATCTCTGCAAACGAGCCCAATGCGTTTCAATATTCTTAACTATGGTTTCAGTATCACTGGCAATGCCTCCAATTTCTACAGAAATAAATGTTGCTATCCCCAATATCAACACCACAAAAAGGAAAATAGTCACTAGCGAAGATATTGTATTGGGAAATCGACATTTTTTATTGAAAAATCGATTTATAGGACGTAGCAATATAGCAAAAAGCAACGCCATAACCAGAGGAACGATAATATCTCTACCCAAATAAAAGATAAAGAAAACAAGTACAATTCCAAGCAATGTAAATGCCAAACGAGCATAAAAAGGAAATGTAATAGTGTTTTTCATAACTTGTTTTGTAATTTTAAAATCTCTATTAACTTTTATAGTCTAAAAAATGGAGCAATCTAAACTTTTTCAACTCAAAAATTTAAATTGCTCCAATAACCTTAAAACAAAATTTTCTTGTAGTTTACCATTCAAGAAAATCTGTTCTTACATAGCCGCTTTATAAAGTTCTGCTACTCTGCTCCAATCAATTACGTTAAAGAAATTAGACACATAATCCCCTCTCTTATTTTGATATTTTAAGTAGTAAGCGTGTTCCCAAACGTCCATTCCTAAGATAGGCTGACCTGAAATTTCCAAACCTGGCATCAACGGATTATCCTGATTCGCAGTGCTTCCTACTTGTAGCTTACCATCTTTTACAACTAACCAAGCCCAACCAGAACCAAATCGTTTTGCTCCAGCTTCTGAAAATTGCTTTTTAAAATTATCAAAACTACCAAAATCACGATTGATTGCTTCAGCCAAAGCTCCTGTTGGTTGTCCTCCACCTTTAGGTGAAATTACATCAAAGTACAAATTATGATTGTAATATCCTCCCGCATTGTTGCGAAGTGCTGAATTACTCATATCCAAACCTTTCAACACTTGCTCAATAGTTTGTGTAGCTTGTGCCTTGCCTTCCACTGCTTTATTAAGATTGTTTAGATAACCTACATAGTGTTTTGAAAAATGAATGAACATCGTTTGTGCATCAATGTAAGAATCTACTGCGTTGTAGTCGTATTTCAGAGAAACGATTTTGAAAGCACCTTCATTGGCTTTTACATCAGTAGGTTTTCCATATTCTGATGATTTAGAACACGACTTGGCACACGATTCTTTCTTTGTACACGATTTTTCTTTCTTTTTTACCTGAGCATTAAGCTCTCCTGATGAAAATACAGCACCTGAAAGAGCCAATGCTGTCATAGGAATCAATTTTCTTAGTTTCATAATGATATTTTTTTCAAAAGTAATTAAAAATATATAATGTGAAATGTTTTTAACATTTTTTTACGTTACTAACTATTTGATGTGATATAATTCCGCCATTTTTCTATGCAGCGTGTCATATCTTCAGGCAGATTTGAATCGAATCTCAAAAATTCGCCCGTAGTAGGATGTTCAAAACCTAATGTCTTAGCGTGGAGGGCTTGACGTGGCAATACATCAAAACAATTTTCAACAAATTGCTTATACTTCGCAAAGGTTGTTCCTTTGAGAATTTTATTCCCTCCATAACGCTCATCATTGAAGAGAGTATGCCCAATATGCTTCATATGAACCCGAATTTGATGTGTTCTTCCCGTTTCTAACTTGCACGAAATCAGAGTTACGTATCCAAATCGTTCCAAAACTTTGTAATGCGTGATGGCTTCTTTGCCGTAATTCCCTTCAGGAAAAACGTCCATTTGAAGTCTGTCTTTTAAGTGCCTCCCTATATGCCCTTCTATCGTTCCCTCATCTTGCTCCACATTTCCCCAAACTAAAGCAATATACTCACGTTCAGACGTTTTATTGAAGAATTGTTGTGCCAAATGAAGCATCGCTTCCTCTGTTTTGGCTATAACAAGTAACCCACTGGTATCCTTGTCAATACGATGTACCAAACCAGGTCGATTACTGCTATTATTGGGCAGATTTTCAAAATGATATATCAGTGCATTAATGAGTGTTCCGCTATAGTTGCCGTGACCAGGGTGAACTACCATACCAGCTGGTTTGTTTACTACCAACAATTGGTCATCTTCATAAACAATATCAATAGGAATGTTTTCAGGAGTTAGTAAATACTCGTGTGGTGGGTGGGCAAACATTACCTTCACCTCATCGTTGGCTTTTACGCGATGGTTCGATTTTACTGCAACTCCATTAACAAATATATTTCCTTGTTTTGCAGCCTGTTGCACCTTGTTGCGAGTAGCATTTTCGACAAAATTCATCAAAAATTTATCTACACGGAGCGGTTCTTGTCCCTTCCCTGCTTTAAAACTGTAATGCTCGTAAAGTTCCTCTTCTTTTTCTAAATCTTCATCAAATTCTTGCATCTTATTCCAAATCTTCTACAGGGATAACAATTTCTTTTGTGTTGGGAATTGAGTCAGAAACTCCCATATTTTCCAGTCCATTTCCGCAAATCAAATCAATTTTTGAAGTTTTCATCAATTGTTCTCCTGGTTCGATTTTTTTTCCTTTGTGCGAAAGCTCAAGAACCATATCTTTCCCTATATCATCAACATAGGTAATCGTGCCCACATCAAGTCCAACAGATTTTAAAGTTGCTTCGGCACTACGACGCGTAATTTGAATTATCTTTGGAACGCTTACTTTTCGATACCCCGAAGGATTAATCGTTAAGTAAATTTTTCTGTTTTCCTTAACGTGCTCTGTGGGTTCTGGACTTTGGCTAATAACTGAAAAAGCTGGAAATTTTGGGTCATAATTTGTTGAGTCAAGCACTTCATAACGCAAATTATTTTCTTTCAAAATGAATTCTACTTCAGTTAGTGTTTTCTTTGTTAAGTCTGGAACCACGACATATTCTCCGTGATTTGTCCATACTTTCAAGAATTTCAATACCAGAAATGCTAAAATCACGAGAGCCAAAACAGCTAAGGACAAATGGAAAAATATGCTTTTTATTTTCGGATTTTTTACAATATTTTTTAACATAAATATTTAATTTAGGCAGAAAGTTGCACAAAAATAGCCATTATCTGCGTGATTTGTTATCTTCCATCAATCTGAAAGCAACCGATTGAACCAACGATAAACAGAGGCTGAAAAGCAAAGCACCAAAAAATCCGCTTACCTCAAAACCATTTACTAGTTCTGCAGCCAATAAAATAATTATTGCATTGATAACGAACAAAAAAAGTCCTAACGTAATGATTGTGATAGGAATAGAGATAATTTGTAAGACAGGCTTCACCAAAACATTTAAAATGGATAATACAAAAGCCACCAAAATAGCAGAAAAATAGTCTGAAATCTTCGCAATAGGAAGTACATTCCCTAATAGAAAGACAATAACAGCCGTAACAAGCAAACTTACGATATACTTCATAATCAATATTTTATATTTAAGAATTAAAAAAACTCAAAGTTCTTGCCAAAAATTCGGTTGGGTTTTGAGCGTGAAGCCAATGTCCTGATTTTGAAATCATTTCAATTTTTGCATTCGGAAAATGAGCTTTTATAAGTGACTCATCTTCAGGCATTACATATTCTGAAAACTCACCCTTAAGAAACAATGTTTTTCCTGCAAAAGTATTGTTTTTTGGCAATTCTACACCGATTTCAGATTCATTCTCCATCAAAGCATTCAAATTCATTCGTAATCCTAACTTTTCACGCGTCTCCCAATACAAATTTTTTAACAGAAACTGACGGACAGAAGCTTCACTAACATATAACGCCAATTGATTATCAGCCTCCGAACGAGATTTAACATTCTCAAAATCAATAGACAATAATCCTTTCAAAATTTCTCTATGATGTGGCGGATAGTACTTCGGGGCAATATCAGCTACCACCAATGAGCGAACCATCTTTGGATTTTCAGTAGCAAAAAGCATTGCTGTTTTTCCTCCCATCGAATGTCCTATCAAATCAAACTCAGTGATGGATTTCGATTGTGCGTAACGCTTTAAATCTTCCGCCAAAATAGGATAGTTAAATTCCTCAGAATGAAAACTATGACCGTGATTTCGTTGGTCAATCAAATGCACTTCAAATCCTTCTTCTGCATATTTGAGTCCTAAAGTTTTCCAATTATCGGACATTCCTAAAAATCCGTGCAGAATAAAAAGAGGTTTACCCTGACCAATAATCTGTGAATGTAGTATTTCCATTAACAAACTACTAAAATTATATTATTTTTCAAACTCTGCAAAGATAGGAAATAATTAACAATCAGCAATTAACATTGAAAAAAAATATTTTGTGTTGTTTTTATAGTAAATTCTATCTAAAAAAATCGACTTTGGAACGATTTTGGCTATGAAAATATTATAAAATTAACTACCTCTTATGAAACAATTAATATTTTTTATCATTGGAACATTTTTATTAATTTCTTGTCAAGACACATCAAATAAAAATAAAGGTAGCGAAGAGATTTATTTACCTCAATCCAACGGACAAATAAATTCACTTGCTGTAGTGATTGACAATACCTTATGGAAAGGTACTGTGGGAGATACCATTCGCAAATATTTTGCCTCGCCAGTAGAAGGACTTTCAACAGAGGAACCTATTTTTTCATTACATCAAATTCCTCCAGAAATATTTACAAATAACACTCGAAACAGCAGAAATATCTTAATTATAGAAAAAGATTCCATTAATAATGTGGTGATAAAAGAAAATCTTTTCGCTAAACCGCAGCGAATTGGCGTCATTCGAGGAAAAACAAACCGCGATATTACCTGCGAAATACAAGAACATTTTTCAAAAATCGTAAGAGAATTTAAAGAAAATGACATCAGAGAAAACCAACTCCGCTTCCAAAAAGCTTTAAACAAAGAAAGAGACATTGAAGAAAAATTAGGTTTAAAACTAATGATGCCATCTGTTTATAAAATCGTAAAAAAAGAAAATAATTTCTTCTGGATAGAACGACAAATAAAAGGAGGAACCGCAAATATTATCATTTACGAAATGCCACCTAATAGCATTCCTGAAGGAGATATTCGTTCGGAAGCAATTGTTAAAATGCGAGATTCTATCGGAAAACGCTATATACCTGGACGAGAAGAAGGAATGTATATGATTTCAGAATCTGCCTTTGCTCCAAGCATTTATAACACTACAATTAAAGACCGCAAAGCCATTGAAAGTAAAGGATTATGGGAAGTTAAGAACTTCTTACTGGGCGGACCTTACGTAAATTACATTATCGAGGACGAACCTAATAATCGTTTGGTAGTTATTGAAGGATTTGTTTCGGCCCCTATGACTGATAAAAGAGATTATTTATTTGAATTAGAATCTATTATAAAATCTATTACATTTGTAAAGTAATTATTGGTGGTTAAATTAAAAATGGGAATCGTGGTTTCTTGATTCCCATTTTTTTATTTTCTGAATTTTAGTTTGGTATCATTCTTACATAACGGATGTACCCTTTCCCATCAACTTTACTTTTCACACTTTCGGAAGTGAGTTCAAACTCCACATCTGTTGCGTGATACTTTTGGTCTTCCACTGCGGTTTCAAAACGAATTTTATATCCTTTGTTGATTTTATCATCTTCAATTTCAATAACTTTAATTGCCCTTTCTCCTCCGCTGATGGTAGCTCCTGTAATGGCGTCAATAGTTTGTCGTTTGCCATAGAATTTCCACCATTCAATCAAATCACTATACCACTCAGGGTCATCACCCAGCACTTGCAATGTTTTTTCATATTTACCTTGCGGATTAATCAACGACACTACAATGTAAGCTCCCTCTCCCTCATAATTTGTAAGCTGAATCATACATTTGTATTTGGTGGTGGGCTGCTGTTTTGTGAAAGAAAAACCAACAAAAATAACCACTAAAATCCATATAAAATATCTGATTTTCATATATTTCTATTTTAAAAAATTAATATCCTTATCCTTTAGAGCTTCATTTTCTTTAGCTAAATCGTACGCAGTTTCTTCAAAATCTGTTGTAATGGTTTTATTAGCTTCTTTTTCCAACAAAAATTTGATGATATCCAAGTTCTTAGCCGTCATTGCAGCCTTGTGTAATGGGGTGAGTCCATCTTGGTTTTTTACATTGATATCAACATTTACGGAGACTACTTTTTGTAATAAATTTAGGTCTGCCTTATCAACTGCCAAATGATATATGTTGTTTCCTTTTTCCTGGTTTTGAGCAAAATTCAATCCTTTTTCTGTTAAAATGTTCCATTTTTCATCAAACTTTTTAATGTCTCTTGGTGTATAACTCTCTAACAGATAATATACTAATGTATTTCCTTTAACATCTTTTACGTTTATATCTGCTCCTTTTTTGATTAAATAAGAAACAACATCGGAAGTATTTCTGGCAACCGCCGAAGTTAAAGCAGAATGCCCTTGACTATTAGTTGCATTGATATTAGACGATTTATTCTCCAAAAGAGAAACAACCTCAAGTGAATTTCTAGATGAAGCATTAATTAGAGGAGTATTCCCTTCTTTATCTAACTGATTTACAGAATTTCCTTTGTCAAGAAAATAATTTAGAACAGCGATGTCTTTATGACGAGATGAAAGCGTAAAAAGAGGTGTTAATCCTTCCTTATCTTTTTGATTGGGACTCACTCCTAAGCTCTCAATATATTTAAAAAATTCCAAATTATTGGTTTTCTTTCTTGAGCCTTCTGCTGCTGCAAACATCAAGTTTTGTCCTTTATTATTTAAGGTTTTAGGATTTAATCCTTTTTTAATCAACTGATTGATTATCTTTTGATTACCATTTCTTGCAGCATAAAAGAGAGCATCATCTCCATTGTTATCAATACTTTTAAGCGATAATCCTTTTTTTATAAAATACTGAGCCTCTTTCAAATCTTTCATATGAGGAATTGCTAAAAGCAATGCATTAGCTCCATTTTCATTTTTTTCGTTAATATTTGCTCCTTTATTTATCAGAATATCATAAAGTTCAGTATTTATATTTCCACGCACGGCAGCGAAAAGAAGAGGTGTGTACATATGAGAATCTTTCACATTAACATCTGCACCTTTTTGTAGTAAGTAATTGATTAAAGGTAAGTTATTCTGAAATGCTGCCCAAAACAAGTAAGTACGTTTATCGTGAGTAAGTTTATCAACTTCATTTCCTTCCAGAGAAAGTAAAAAAAGTATAGTTTCATAAGGAGTTCCATTATTAATAGCCAGTGAAACAGCATCATACGCTCTCTCATTCAACTCAGTAGGATTATTCCCTTCTGCTATTTTTTGCTTTACTTGTTCAACAGTAGGCTTTGTTTTCCAATAATCATTACTCAAAAAAATATTTTTCTGTGCTAATAAGAAACCAGGCACAAAAAAACATAAAAAGAAGATAACTCTTTTCATCACCATTCAATTTAAAAATTAATGGTGCAAATATAGTTATTTAGATTAAATATAAATATAAATTCTATTTTTATTTATGGTGAAAGAAGATTCAAGCACTACATTTCAGAAAATTTCTCTGTAAAAGCTGTAACATTATCCCAATTGGTATATTCTATTTCTGCATCAGAATTTGTAGGGCCTTTAGTGATTACCATAATAAGTTTTATAATCAACTTATCAAAAAAGCCATAAATCTTATAGTTAATTTTACCCGCAAAAACTTCAACCATAGTTGGTTTCCACTTTATTTTATTCAAAAATTTAACTACATAAGGATTTGTATGTGCTTGTCTTTTTTCCTCTTTCCTGGCCACTAAATTCACTGAAATGAAAGCAGATTTTTTAGCATTGAGCAATTCGTAATTTTCATTTATCAGATTTATAATATCCTGATTATGTTTTCCATACCGAATACTTGATGCCAAAATTATTTTGTCAAAATCATTCAAATTATCTCGAAAATCAGCAATAGAAACCAATTTTACATCTTGTTTTCTTGAAAGCAAAACACCATTGATATGGTCACATATTTTCTTTGTTTGCCCATCTACAGAAGCATATATTATTACTGATTTTTCCATAATGTAATCTTACTTTTATCGTTTTTCCCATCGATGAATCCACGTTGCAATTGCATAAACCCACGCATCATCATCATTCAAACACGGAATCATTTTAAACTCTTCACCTCCATTTTCCAAAAATTCTTTTCCAGCCTCCATTTCTATTTCTTCAAGAGTTTCAATACAATCTGCTACAAAAGCTGGAGTTATGACCGCCAACTTTCTCACTCCGCTACGGGCAAGTTCTACAACTCTATCAGAGGTGAAGGGCTCCAACCACTTATCAATTCCTAAGCGAGATTGAAAAGCCTGTGAATATTGGCTTCTGGTTAATTGCAAACGCTCCACTAACTGACGTGTAGTTTCGAAACAATGTGTTCTATAACAACGTTCTGCTTCATCTGATTTTGGGTCACAGCAATATTTCCCTTCAGTAATTTTTTTATGATTATCTGTCTTTACTGTTTTCCATAAATGCCGCTCAGGCACACCGTGATACGAGAAAAGCAAGTGGTCAAAATTATACCCATTTAAGTGTGTTTTTGTCACTTTTGCAAGTGCATCAACATACTCAGAGCGATTGTAAAACGCAGGAAATTTAGTTAATGTCATTTCCTTGAATTTCGTTTTGATGAGTTTTTCTGTTAGTACCTCCACAGTTTCAGTAGTTGCCATAGCGTATTGTGGATACATTGGTAACAAAAGAACTTCAGTAACTCCTTTCTCCCTAAGTTGCTGTAAACCAAACTCTATACTTGGATTTCCGTAACGCATAGCAATCTGCACAGGCACAGAAACTTGCTTCTGTAACTTCGCTACCAATCTTTCTGTTATAACAATTAGAGGAGAGCCTTCCTCCCACCATATTTTTTTGTAGGCTTTCGCCGATTTTTTAGGTCTTACCCTCAAAATAATTCCACGAACAATAAGTACCCTCAAAAGATATGGAAGATCAATCACCCTACTATCCATCAAAAATTCATCCAAATATCGCCTTACATCAGATACCTTAGTTGAATCAGGAGAACCTAAATTAACCAACAAAACTCCTTTTGACATATAATTTCCCTATTTTATAAATATGAGGTGCAAATGTAAAGAAATTTTAATAACTTTTCACTTTCAAATACAGAAAAAAATTATACCAAAATTGATATTACTTATTCATTTTTAATTCAGAATAATAAAATTATCTTTGCCCTTCGGTTTAAGAAGTACTTTTCGATTATTAAAAAACTGAATAACAATATCTTAAATATTTAAAAAAGAAATAAAATGATTACAGCGAATAGCCTATGTGTTGAATTTGGAGGCACCACACTCTTCTCCGATGTTTCCTTCGCCATCAATCCTAATGACCGCATTGCTCTAATGGGGAAAAATGGTGCAGGAAAATCTACTTTACTTAAAATTTTGGCTGGTGAACGCGAAGCTACACGAGGAAATGTTAGTATGCCTAAAGATTTTACAATCGCATATTTGCCACAACATCTGATTATGGACGATAATTGCACTGTTTTTGAACAAGTTGCAAAAGCCTTTACCGCAATTCAATCAATGGAAAAACGCATTGATGAAATTAATCAAGAACTTACTATTCGCACTGATTATGAGTCTGATGAATATATGAAACTCATAGAAGAAGTTTCATCTTTAAGTGAGAAATTTTATGGCATAGAAGATACTAATTTTGAAGAAAAAATCGAAAAAACTCTGCTTGGTTTGGGCTTCACTCGTAACGATTTCCACCGACAAACAAATGAATTTAGTGGCGGTTGGCGAATGCGCATCGAATTAGGAAAATTGCTACTTCAAAATCCTGAATTACTACTTCTTGACGAGCCTACGAACCATCTTGATATTAACTCCATCGAATGGTTTGAAGATTTTTTGATTAATTCTGCCAAAGCTGTGGTACTTATCTCTCACGACAGAGCCTTTGTAAATAACGTAACGAATCGTACCATTGAAGTGACGATGGGTCGAATTTACGATTACAAAGCAAAGTATTCTCATTATCTTGAATTGCGGAAAGAACGCCGAGCTCAGCAACAAAAACAATATGATGAACAACAAAAAATGATTACCGAGACCAAAGAATTTATCGAACGTTTCAAAGGCACTTATTCCAAAACATTACAAGTACAATCGAGAGTAAAAATGCTTGAAAAACTGCAAATTATAGAAGTTGACCAAGAAGACACCTCGGCTTTGAAATTAAAATTCCCGCCTTCTCCTCGTTCAGGAAATTACCCTGTCATCGCTGAAGATTTGGAAAAAACTTATGGGGAAAAACAAATTTTTTCAAATGTGAATTTCACCATCAAACGAGGCGAAAAAGTAGCTTTTGTTGGGCGAAATGGAGAAGGAAAATCAACGCTTGTAAAATGTATTATGCGAGAAATTGACTACAATGGGACATTGTCATTGGGTCATAACGTGCAAATTGGCTATTTCGCTCAAAATCAAGCGTCTTTGTTAAACGGAGAACTATCTGTATTTCAAACTATTGACGATATTGCTGTCGGAGACATACGCACCAAAATTCGTGACATTTTAGGAGCTTTTATGTTTAACAAGGAAGAAAGTGAAAAGAAAGTAAAAGTGCTTTCTGGTGGCGAACGAACTCGTCTTGCGATGATAAAACTTTTGCTTGAACCTGTGAATTTACTCATTTTGGACGAGCCTACAAATCACCTTGATATGCGAACAAAAGACATCTTAAAACAAGCTCTTTTGGACTTTGACGGAACACTCATTGTGGTTTCACACGATCGCGATTTTCTGGACGGACTCGTAACAAAAGTGTACGAATTTGGAGGAGGGAAAGTAACTGAACATCTGGAAGATATTTATGGCTTCTTACAGAAAAAGAAAATGGAAAATTTACGAGAAATAGAAAAATAAAACTATTGTTTGAAAATAAGAAAACATCTGTAAATCAATTCTATTTACAGATGTTTTTTATTTTTAATTTTATCAGAGAAATGATTTTTTATTTCCCTAAAAAGGGATATCATCTATGTTTTGACTTGGAAAATTAGGAGGTATGTCCCCAAAAGCATCTCGTGCTGATGGAAGCTTAGAAACATCAAAATCATCGTTCATTTTCGAGCCTATTTCTTGCGTAAAAGATTGGAATCCAGAATTATCAAACTCATCTAAATTATCAAATTTACCAAACTGACCCAAGAATTTCAAACGAATATTATCCAATCCACCATTTCGGTGTTTAGCAACAATAAACTCTCCTTGATTTTCAGTTGAAGACTGAGCCTCATCGTCCCATTCCATAATCTTATAATATTCAGGACGATATATAAACGACACAATATCAGCATCTTGCTCAATAGCTCCTGATTCCCGCAAATCTGATAATTGAGGACGCTTATGTCCAGGGCGTGACTCAACATTACGCGACAACTGCGAAAGAGCAATAACAGGAACATCTAACTCCTTTGCTAAAGCTTTAAGATTTCGAGAGATAGTCGAAATCTCTTGCTCACGATTTCCTACACCCTTTGTTCCTCCAGCTGTCATAAGTTGAAGATAATCAATGATTATCAACTTTATACCATATTGAGAGGAAAGCCGTCGTGCTTTTGCCCTTAGGTCAAATATCGAAATTGAAGGTGTGTCATCAATATAAAGCGGTGCTTTTTCAAGGTCTTTAACTCTGGTACTAAGCACGTGCCATTCGTGAGGCTCTAATTTCCCTGTACGTAATTTTTCGGAAGAAAGTCCTGTTTCGGAAGAAATTAAACGTGTAATCAATTGAACTGAAGACATTTCCAAAGAGAAAAAAGCAACTGGAATTCCTTGCCCAACTGCAATATTTCGTGCCATAGAAAGCGTTAAAGCCGTTTTCCCCATACCAGGACGTGCTGCAATAATGATAAGGTCACTCGCTTGCCAACCCGAAGTAAGTTGGTCAAGTTTTGTAAATCCAGAAGGAACACCACTAAAGCCATCGGTTTTATTGGAAAGGTCTTGAATTTTATTCAAAGCCTTGATAACCAAATCTCCAGCTGATTCACTCGAACGTTTCAGGTTTCCTTGTGTAACTTCATAAAGTTTTGATTCGGCAGAGTCTAACAAATCAAAAACATCTTTGGTTTCATCATAAGCATCTTCAATTACTTCCGATGAAATTTGAATCAATCGGCGTTGAATAAATTTCTGCATAATGATACGTGCGTGAAACTCAATATGTGCCGATGAAGATACACGTTGTGTAAGTTGAATCAGGTAGAATTCACCCCCAACAGCTTCCAAATTTCCATTTTTGCGAAGCTGCTCCATAACTGTTAATAAGTCAATGGGTTGTGATTGTTGAAAAAGTTCAAAGATGGCCTGATAAATAAGTTGATGTTGTTTGCGATAAAAAACTTCGGGGCTGAGAACGTCAATAACATCATCAACTCCTTTTTTATCAATCATCATTGCACCAAGCACAACTTGCTCTATATTAATATCTTGAGGAGGAATTTTCCCTCGCTCCAGATTAATCATAGTAGGGCTTATTACATTTTCAGTTTGTAAAGATGGATATGTTTGAGTTTCTTTCATAGTGCGAAATTAGGAAAAAAAATGGTTTCTTGAAAAAGATATGTGAACACCCATTGTCAACAAATTGTTCATAACCTGTTTATAACTAATACAAAAACAATCCAAACACTGATTATCAGAACTCAGAAAAAAGTGATTTCAATAATAAGGTCTCTTAACAATGTTTTCTTTGTTCAGAAAATTATCCTTTCAAAATTGTACGCAGTGCTTTTCGTACAATATATTGTGTATTTTTTGTTGGGTTTTCTTTTTCCCAACGTTCGCAAAGTTGTGTCACAAAATCAGGACGGGTTTTGGAAGCATCATTGAGCCAATTACCTACACTATCCTGCACATATTTTGAAGAATCGGACTTTAGTTTTTCCAAGATGGACAAAGCCAATTCAGGTTTTTCTTTCAATTCATCAATATGCGGACACCAAACTCCCCTCGGACGAGTGGATTCTGTACAAAAACGGCGGATATTCTCATTTTCACTTTTAGTCCAATCCGTCAAAAACTTTATCGAAAAATCAAGATTGTCATTAATATCTTTACGAAGTGCCATCCACGCAACTTCTCGAACACCAAAATGCGTGTCGGCAATCAAAGGTTTTAATTGTATAAATTTATCTTTCAGAGAAATATTTTCATTTAGTTCTAAAAAATAGGTTGCATAACAGCGTACAGAATCTGAAATATGCGACTTGAGTTTTTGAAATAATATCTCATAATCGCTTGAACTCATATATTCTTTATAAAGCACTGAACTAACGACTCTTATGCTATTCATCGCTGAAGCTTTCTTCTGCTGTTTCAACAATGAAGTAATTTGAAGTATAATTTCTTCCGAAACGCCCATTTCAGGAAATACAGAACCAACCAAAACACTATGGTCAATTGCCAACCACTCCGTTAGATTTACCGTTTCGATATATCCTAAATTCAGTAATTTTAAAACTTCTGTAGGAATATTTTCAATTTTAATTGCTCCTTTTCTATGTAAAATCTCAGGGTTTATGTTCATTTTGTTTTCTTATTTTCTAAATTTATTGTCACAAAACTTTATTTCAAAAAAATGGCTACCTTATTTAGATAGCCTTTTTTTATTTCTATTGTTTATACACTCCCATATTCAGATATTTGTCCATTCGTTTTTCAACAAGTTTTTCTGACGGAAGTTTTTTCAACTCTTCGTATGTTTCCAAAATCACTTTTCTGACAGTTAGGAAAGTAGTTTCTCTATCACGATGAGCTCCACCAAGTGGTTCTTTGATAATCTCATCAATTAGTTTTAACTTCTTCATATCAGGAGCTGTAAGTTTCAGAGCTTCAGCTGCTTCTTTTTTATATTCCCAACTTCTCCAAAGGATAGATGAACACGATTCTGGAGAAATAACTGAGTACCAAGTATTTTCAAGCATATACACGCGATCGCCAATACCTATTCCCAAAGCTCCTCCCGAAGCTCCTTCCCCGATGATAAATACAATAACTGGAACTTTCAAACGAGACATTTCCAATATGTTACGAGCAATAGCTTCTCCCTGACCGCGTTCTTCAGCTTCAATTCCTGGAAAAGCTCCTGGTGTGTCCACGAAACAAACGATAGGAATTCCGAACTTCTCTGCGGATTTCATCAAACGTAAAGCCTTGCGGTAACCTTCAGGATTTGCCATACCAAAATTACGATATTGTCGCATTTTTGTATTTACTCCTTTTTGTTGTCCAATAAAAAGGAAACTTTGGTCTTCAATCTTGCCGAAGCCTCCTATCATTGCTTTATCGTCTTTTACAGTTCTGTCGCCGTGTAATTCTAAAAATGTATCTCCACAAAGAGCTCTAATATAGTCAAGTGTGTAAGGTCTGTCCAAGTGACGTGAGATTTGAACACGTTGCCAAGCTGTTAAATTACTGTAGATTTCTTTCTTAGTTTGGTTAAGTTTTTTTTCAATCTTTTTACAAGCATCGGTCATATCCACATCGCTCTCATCACCAATAAGAGCACACTTCTGCATTTGTTCCTCCAATTCTTTGATTGGTAATTCAAAATCTAAATATTCCATAAGGTCGTTTATTTTGACTTATATTTGAGCAAAAGTACGAAATTTTACAATTGAAAATATCTTTACCCCAAATATTTTGTATTATCTTGGCATCAATAATAAAAATCTCACATCAACAAGAAGCAACAAATCATTAATTAACAAATCATTACAAGCCCAAATTCAATTACTATTGTATTTCATTGATATTACTTATTTACCTATGTTTTCTCTTTTCATAACTTCACATTGTTTAAAACAAAACTTTTTCTTACTGCTAATTTCAATTTTACCTAAAAAAAAGTATATTTGCCCTTAAATTAAGTCTAAATTAAAATCCTTATGAACAAGGCTTCTGTTAAAGACAAACTTACCATTTCTCATCTTAAAAAAGGAGAAAAAGGAATCATAAAACATATTGACATTGAGAATATTCCGTTAAAACTAATTGAATTAGGGTGCTTTGTTGGTAGCGAGGTTGAAGTTATCGAAAAAGCTCCTTTTGGCAATCCAATCTACGTTAATATGAACAATTCCTACCTTTCTATCCGCAAAGAAATGGCTTCATTAATTGAAATCAACAAAATATGACCAAAAGAGAAATAAAAGTAGCACTTATCGGAAACCCAAATACAGGAAAGACTTCTATTTTTAATGCACTTACGGGATTAAACCAAAAAGTAGGAAACTACCCAGGAATTACAGTCGAAAAAAAAATCGGACATTGCAAACTCACTGACGATATTAAAGCTGAAGTTATTGATTTGCCAGGTACTTACAGCCTTAATGCCAATTCAATGGACGAACGCGTAGCGGTAGATATCCTTCTAAATAAGAACGAAACACTTCACCCTGATGTAGTTGCCGTTATCGCTGATATTGAAAACCTAAAGCAAAACTTGCTGATATTTACACAGATAAAAGACCTTAACATACCCACTATTCTGGTTGTAAATATGGCAGACCAAATGAAGCGAAAAGGCATCAGCATTGATGTTCCTGCTCTGGAAAGGGAACTCAAAACCAAAGTAATACTTACCAGTACACGCACACGAAACGGCTTGGACGAACTCAAAAGCGTTCTTGCCAACTGTGCTGACCTACCCACATATTCTTTTTTGGACATCAACCGATTAGATGCTCCATATTTCCATAATTTAACCACGCTGTTTCCTAAAGAAAACGCATACAAACTCTGGCTAATAATATCACACAATACGGATTTCATTGAGAGCCATAAAGAAATTGACCTCGCTGGTTTAAGAAACACCAAAAGCGAAAGCCAAATCAAGCAGATGAAGCAGCGAGAAACCATCTTGAGGTATCAGCAAATAAACGAAATACTAAAAAAAACATATTCGATAGACCTTTCTCAAGCGAAAACACTACGAGCAAAGTTAGACAAAGTGCTTATTCACAAAGTTTTTGGCTACATTATTTTTGCGTTGGTGCTTTTGCTCGTGTTTCAGGCTGTGTACGACTGGAGCAGTTATCCAATGGATTGGATAGAAGAGAACTTGGAGAAATTTACAAAATGGACGTCCAAAAAACTTCCTGAGGGAGCATTAACGGAATTATTAACCGAAGGAATTCTACCAGGAATAACGGGAATTTTGATTTTTATTCCCCAAATCGCTATTCTTTTCTTCTTCATCTCTCTGCTTGAAGAAAGTGGATATATGAGTCGGGTTGTGTTTTTGATGGACAACATTATGAAGCGTTTCGGGCTTAATGGTAAGAGTGTTGTTCCTCTGATATCAGGTGCAGCGTGTGCAATTCCTGCCGTGATGATTGCACGAAACATCGAAAGTTGGAAAGAACGCCTCATCACAATTTTAGTAACTCCGTTTATGACGTGTTCTGCCCGACTGCCCGTTTATCTGATTATCATTGCTTTGGTAATTCCTGATGGCGAGTTTCTGTTCATAAGTTACAAGGCTCTTACATTATTTGCATTGTACGTTTTGGGATTTGTTGCAGCATTGCTTTCCGCCTTTGTGCTTGACAAACTTCTGAAAATAAAGAAAGGAAAAAGTTTTTTCATTGCCGAGATGCCCAATTATAAACTTCCGCTGTGGCGAAACGTAGCTATCACTGTGTATGACAAAACAAAGAGCTTCGTGCTGGGTGCAGGGAAAATCATCTTGGCTATCTCTATAATTCTGTGGTTTTTAGCTTCACACGGAATGGGAGAGAAATACAACAATATCGAAAACGAAGCAACAACTTTAGCTCAACAACAGCAATGGGACGAAACCCAAACAGCTCATTTTATTGAGTCCTCACAGCTGGAATATTCCTACTTAGGCTACATCGGGAAAGCAATTGAACCTATTTTCAAGCCATTGGGCTACGATTGGAAGATAAGTATTGGCGTCCTTTCATCCTTTGCGGCACGTGAGGTTTTCATCAGTACACTGGCTTCTATTTATAGTTTGGGCGGTGATTTGGATACAGAAGAAGAGGAGGGCGAACGCACTATTTTAGAAAAATTACGAAGCGAAACCCGCACGGACGGAACGCCCGTATATACCTTTGCTACTGGCATCTCGCTACTTTTGTTCTACGCCTTTGCTATGCAATGCCTCAGCACTATGGCGGTGGTACGTCGTGAAACCAACAGCTGGAAATGGACTGCCCTACAATGGTGCTTTATGACGGGGGTCGCCTACCTGAGTGCTATGTTAGCGTATCAATTTTTATAACGAATTTTCTTTACAGAAAAAGGCAACTTCAGATACAACGAACCCACACTTTGCGGACAGACGTAGCGTGTGGTTTTTATTTCTTTAGGCTACCGAAAATTTTTCTGACGTAATAAATTAAAACAGACATACTGATAACTAAGAAAGGTTTGACGTCAAACTAAAATAAGTTTGCCTGTAAACTTAAAACACTTTGACGTCAAAGTATTTTCAGCAAACAGTGTAGTTTTTTTATCTAAATAGCTACCCAAAAACAGAAATACTTTCTATCTGAAAAAATATTGCCAATCCCCGAAATAAACGCAAAGGTCACTTTTTTAATTTGCTTTTTGTTATCTTTGCAAACGCATAGTTTATGGCGTTACTGGCTGTATTCTAATTTATTTCCACTTACATAAACAAAGAAAAAGATTACCTATGTAAGTTATAAAAACTTCGACTTCGTTTAGCCTAACGATAACTCGTAGTTAATTTTAGAACTCTCTACATTAAGAAATGAAAACCAAAGAAATACTTATAAAAGGAGCTAAGCTTCATAATTTAAAAGACATTACGGTTGGCATTCCGCGTAATCAATTGGTAGTGATTACGGGCTTATCGGGTTCGGGAAAGTCCAGCTTGGCGTTCGACACACTTTATGCCGAGGGGCAACGCCGTTACGTGGAAAGCCTTTCGTCTTACGCACGTCAGTTTTTAGGGAGACTCGACAAACCCAAAGTGGATAACATCGTGGGAATTGCTCCCGCTATAGCTATTGAACAGAAAGTCAATACTTCTAATCCGCGTTCTACCGTAGGAACGTCCACAGAAATCTATGACTATTTGAAATTACTCTTCGCTCGTATCGGAAAAACGTACTCGCCCATTTCTGGCAAAGAAGTGAAAAAACATTCTGTTACTGATGTAGTTGATGCCGTTTTGAGCTATCCTGAACGAACAAAATTACTGCTTTTAGCTCCCGTACATATTGCCGAAGGTAGGAAAACACCCCAAGTGCTTCAAATTTTATTACAGCAGGGTTATGCACGTATTCAGCATAAAGGCGAAATTATTCGCATTGACGAAGCCGACCTGAACAGCATAAGCTCTGATTTTCTGCTTGTTATTGACAGAATTATTGTACAACACGACGAAGATTTTAAACATCGATTAGCAGATGCCGTTGATACTGCTTTCTTTGAAGGAAAAGGCGAATGCATCATCGAAGAGATTGAAAGTCAGAACAAACAAACGTTCAGCAACCGATTTGAATTGGACGGCATTGAGTTTTTTGAACCCA
The DNA here is from genome assembly GCF_000379185.1 of Capnocytophaga cynodegmi DSM 19736. Taxonomy (GTDB): domain Bacteria; phylum Bacteroidota; class Bacteroidia; order Flavobacteriales; family Flavobacteriaceae; genus Capnocytophaga; species Capnocytophaga cynodegmi. The sequence continues at coordinate 38,739 of NZ_KB900737.1, read as the reverse complement.
ATGTTCATCTGTTTAGCTTCAACAATCCGTACGGAGCTTGTCCGAAGTGTGACGGATATGGCGATACCATTGGGCTTGATGAAGAGTTAATCATTCCGAACACAGCTCTTTCCGTGTACGATAATTGCATCTTTCCGTGGCGAGGCGAAACGATGAGTTGGTATCGCGACCAGTTGGTTTTGAATGCTTACAAGTTCGATTTTCCCATTCACAAGCCGTGGTTTGAACTCACCAAAGAGCAAAAACAATTGGTTTGGAAAGGCAATAAATTTTTTACCGGACTGACAGATTTTTTCAAAGAACTTGAAGAAAAAAGTTATAAAATACAAAATCGAGTACTACTTGCACGTTATCGCGGAAAAACCAAATGTAACGAATGTGACGGGAAACGCCTACGCAAAGAAGCCGATTATGTAAAGATTAACGGAAAAAGTATTTCAGATTTAGTTGATATTTCCATAGAAGAATTACAAACTTTCTTTAAGGAGTTGAAACTTTCTGACTACGAAAGAAGTATAGCCAAACGCTTACTTGTGGAGATTGAAAATCGATTGCAATTCCTTTCGGACGTAGGATTAAACTATCTGACCCTCAATCGTAAGTCAAACACACTATCGGGCGGAGAAAGCCAACGTATTAATTTAGCAACTTCATTAGGAAGCAGTTTGGTAGGCTCAATGTATATTTTGGACGAACCCAGTATCGGTTTGCACCCGAAAGACACCGAAAAACTCATCGGAGTACTCAAATCGTTACGTGATTTGGGCAATACGGTGATTGTAGTTGAGCACGATGAAGACATTATGAAGGCAGCCGATTACATCATTGATATTGGTCCTGAAGCTGGAACGCACGGTGGTGAGGTAGTTGCACAAGGCACTTATGACGAAATTCTTACGGCAGATTCGCTAACGGGTAAGTACCTCAGCAAACGAATGCAAATCGAACTTCCGAAAGAAAGACGTACCTCTCCGCATTACATCACGCTTATAGGTTGTCGTGAAAACAACTTAAAAAACATAGATGTTACACTTCCGTTGGATATGCTTACGGTAGTTACGGGCGTTTCTGGAAGCGGAAAATCGACACTTATCAAGCGAATTTTATATCCTGCGATGCTTAAAGAGTTGGACATCAATAGCGACAAAGCAGGGCAGTTCTCAAAACTTGACGGAAAGTACAAGCACATTCAGTCTGTGGAGTTCGTTGATCAAAACCCGATAGGCAAGTCCTCACGCTCAAACCCAATAACTTATATAAAAGCCTATGACGATATTCGGAATTTGTATGCCTCACAAAAACTTTCAAAGTTGCGTAACTTTCAGCCAAAACACTTTTCATTCAATGTAGATGGTGGGCGTTGCGAGGTTTGTAAAGGCGAAGGCGAAGTTACCATCGAGATGCAATTTATGGCCGATGTACATCTTCCTTGCGAGGCTTGTGGCGGAAAACGCTTCAAAAAGGAAGTGCTGGAAGTAACTTTTGAAGGTAAGTCCATCAACGATTTACTAAACACCACTATTGATGATGCCGTTGCTTTTTTTGAACAACATAAGCAATCAAAAATCAGCTCGAAACTAAAACCGCTTCAAGATGTTGGGCTGGGTTATGTTACACTTGGGCAGTCATCTTCCACGTTGTCAGGTGGAGAGGCACAACGCATTAAGTTGGCTTCTTTCTTGGCGAAGTCCGAAAGTAAAGAGAAGGTACTATTCATCTTTGACGAGCCTACCACAGGATTGCATTTTCACGATATTCGCAAGTTATTGGCTTCCTTTCAGGCACTTATAGAAAAGGGGCATTCCATTATCGTGATTGAGCATAACTTGGAGATGATAAAATCAGCCGATTACGTAATTGACTTAGGATTGGACGGAGGCGACAAAGGCGGAACCATCATCGCACAAGGCACTCCCGAAGAAATTATCCGAAACAAACAGAGCTACACAGCTCAATACTTGAGAGAAGTGGTGAAATAATAAAATAAAGCTGTCCGCAATGGACAGCTTTTTATTAACCCGTAAGAAGACTATATTAGTAGTAAACTATTTCTCTTTCGTACATAAGTTTTGGAAAACTATTCACGTAATCAATTCGTTGTATCCAATTTCCGTATGCATCGAATTGATATTCATAATCTGTTTCCTCTATGAAACGCCCGTCATTATCATACTCTCGCATCTGTGTAGGATTGCCGTAAGCGTCGTATTTGGTTACTCTCTTTCTGAATAGTTTGTTATCTTTATAAGTGTGTAACTCAGTCACTAAACTTTTTTTATCGTAAATATACTTCCAAGTAACTTCAGGTACATCATCTTTTGAATACTGAGAAAGCTCTTCCACATTCCCCAACTTATCATATTTGTAAATAAACTTACGGGTTTCTGAAGGGCGTTTTGGAACTTGATAAATTGCTTCCACTTCACGACCCCTATCATCGTTATTATAAACCCAGGACTCTACCAACTCTCCTCTGGAATTATAGCAATGGTAAGCCGTTTTGTAACCTTTCTCATCGTATATGTAAACATACTTATTTTTGATATAGCCACGTTCGCCATAAACATCACGAGAAAGCCTTTTATTTTTATCATTGTACTTGTAAATGATTTTATTCTGAAGATTTCCGTGTTTGTTGTACATATTACTTTCAACTTTGTAACCTCTGTCATCAAATGTAGAAAGTATATCTCCTTTCCAGAATTCAGGTTTGCTCGTTTTCTTTATAATACCAAAAGAATCAAGCACGTGATAAGGGGTTAATTTATAAGTTTTTACCTTTCCTCTTAATTGATAATCCTCCAATCTGCTCAATGGCTTTTCAGGAACTCCAACTTGTGCATATCCAACACAGAACATAAAGCACGACAATGCCCCTAGTAGTAACATTTTCCCTCTCATATTGTAGTAATTTTGAATTATTTGCACTAAATCTCATCTCTGAAACAAAATTACTACTATTTAACGGAATAATAAAATCAAAAAAAGTAAACAAATTTCAACAAAAACTCATCAAAATCAATATTTTAATAGCAGAAAAGTTAAATCACAACAAATCATCTCATCTTTTTAACACATAGATAAGACATTTAAAAATTTATTTAAAAAAAGAAAAATTATAAAAAAGATATTCTTAAGATGAGTATTTTAGAAATTAAAAGCCTGAATATCAATAATATGAATACATCAAAATTTTTCTAAATCTGAAATTTAACGTAGGTTATTGGTTTATTCTGTTCCAAATAAAATTTCTCATAGAAAGTCTGAATTTCAGTTACCTCCGAAGGAACACCATCACTATTATAGATATTGTGGTTTGCATACAATACATTGTAACCCAATCCGTGCAACAACCCAAGTGTGTAACCGTGCATAAATTCACTATCTGTTTTTAAGTGTATGTATCCGTCTGTGGCAAGAATATTTTTATATCGATTCAAAAATTCTGTATTTGTTAGCCGATGTTTAGTACGTTTGTATTTTATTTGTGGGTCAGGGAATGTAATCCAAATTTCACTAACCTCTCCTTGTGCAAAACAATGTTCAATAAGCTCAATTTGAGTACGCAGAAACGCCACGTTTTCAATATTTTCTTCGATAGCCGTTTTTGCACCACGCCAAAATCTTGCTCCTTTTATATCAACCCCTATAAAATTTTTGTTTGGATATCTTTTCGCCAATCCCACAGAGTATTCTCCCTTTCCACAACCTAACTCTAACACGATTGGATTGTTATTCTTGAAATATAGCTCATTCCACTTGCCTTTAAATGGAAAATATTCTGATAGCAACTCGTCTCGTTTGGGTTGCAATACATTTGTAAAAGTCTCGTTTTCTTTAAATCGTTTTAATTTATTTTTACTTCCCACAGTTCAATTTTTGGGCAAAAATACAAAAAAATGAATCACTCTGTTGGTCTAATCTTTCGTTTGGACAAAACACAGTTCTCAAATTACTAAAAAACGAGTCAAAAACCGGAAAATCTTTATCTTAATTCTTGTATTATATTGATAGTTTTCTCAACCAATTGTTGCAATTTCGCATACTCTTCATTCCGAATAATTTCCTTTGATATCAACTTGGACCCCATACCCACACAGGTTACACCCGCATCAAACCACGTTTTTAAATTTTCCTTGTCTGGAGAAACACCTCCCGTAGGCATAATGCTTGTCCAAGGTTGAGGTCCCCTTATTGCTTTCACAAAAGATGGTCCATAAGTTCCTCCAGGGAATAATTTAACAATCTCACATCCCAATTCCTCTGCTCTGGCAATTTCCTGTAAAGAACCACATCCAGCCGACCAAAGAATCTTTCTTCGGTTACAAACCAAAGCAATATCTTCACGTAACACAGGAGTAACCACAAAGTTTGCTCCTAAAGACATATACAAACTCGCTTGAGCAGCATCAGTAACTGAGCCCACTCCCATAATCATCTGTGGAATTTCTATTGCCGCATATTTTGATAATTCGGAAAATATTTCGTGAGCAAAATCGCCCCTAGCGGTAAACTCTAGTAATCTGGCTCCTCCATCGTAACAAGCCTTAATCACTTTTTTACTCTTTTCTACATCATCACAAAAAAACAATGGAACAAGTCCTGTATGCTGCATTGCTTTCGCTACTTCTATCCTTGTAAATCGTGCCATAATTCATACTTTTTTAACGTGCTACTCTTCCAGAGGCATCTCCTCCCATTAACTTTTCTACTTCTGCAATGGTTACCAAATTGGCATCACCTTTTATTGTATGCTTTAAACAAGAAGCCGCTACGGCAAAATCCAAAGCCTTTTGGTTATCATTGGGATAGGTAATAAGACCGTAAATTAAACCTCCCATAAATGAGTCACCACCTCCCACACGGTCAACAATATGTGTGATTTGATATTGGCGACTCTCATACATTTTTTCTCCATCGTACAAAACTCCAGCCCACGTGTTATGTGATGCAGACAACGAACCGCGAAGTGTTGTGATAACTTTTTGAGCTTTAGGAAATTTTTCCATCATTTGTTGGCAAACGGACAAAAAGGCTTCTGCTTTTACATTATGCCCTTCCGTTTGTACATTTATCCCTTGAGGTTTAATCCCGAAATGCATTTCAGCATCCTCCTCATTTCCCAAAATAATATCACAATGAGATGTAAGTTCTGTCATAATAGCCTCACGTTGTCTTTCATTACAATATTTCCAAAGTTTTGCACGATAGTTCAAGTCTGTCGAAATGGTAATTCCCTTTGAACTTGCTACCTCCACAGCTTCCAAACAAGCTTCAGCAGCTCCTTTTGAAATGGCAGGTGTAATTCCCGTCCAATGAAACCAATGGGCTCCTTCAAAAACGGCGTCCCAATCAATCATCCCAGATTGTATGTTCGCCATTGATGAATGGGCTCTGTCATACACAACTTTTGAGCCTCGTGAAACCGCCCCTGTTTCTAAGAAATAAATACCTAAACGGTCTCCTCCCCAAACAATTTTATCTACTCCTACTCCTCTTTTTCGCATCTCCATCATAGCACACTGTCCTATATCGTTTTGTGGCAACCGAGTTACAAAATCAACAGGAATACCATAATTTGCCAATGACACAGCTACGTTGGATTCACCTCCTCCGTACACCACGTCAAAGCTATTTGCTTGAGAAAACCTCAAAAATCCTTGTGGAGAAAGTCTTAACATTATTTCTCCAAATGTGATTACTTTTTTCATTTTTATTCAAATTTATATTTATCAATTTCATTTTACAACTCCAAAAAGCTTGGGCAAGTACATCGCCAATTCTGGAACGTATGTTACAACAAACAAAACCATAATCATTACCACCAAAAAAGGCAGAAGAGGCTTAATTACTTTCGTTATTTCAATATGTGCTACTCCACTCCCTACAAAAAGAAGCGTTCCCACAGGAGGAGTACACAGCCCTATACACAGATTGAGTACCATTACAATCCCAAAGTGGACAGGATGAACTCCAAAAGAGGTTACTATTGGCAAAAAAATAGGTGTGAAAATCAAAATCGCAGGTGTTATGTCCATAAATATTCCTACGACCAACAAAATAATATTGATTATCAGTAAAATAACTATTGGATTATCTACTCCACCCAGTAAATGTTCGGAAATCAGCTCAGGAACGTTGTTAAATGCAAACAACCACGATAGAGCCATCGAAGTACAAATCAAAAACATCACAATGGCAGTAGTTTTTGCACTGGAAAGAATAATTCTTGGTAAGTCTTTCAAATGAATTTGACGGTAGAAAAAACTCAGTAACAATGCATAAACAACCGCTATTACAGCCCCTTCTGTCGCTGTAAAAATCCCCATAACAATTCCACCAACCACAATAAAAATAAGTAACAGACTCAAAAAAGAACGAGAGAATGTCTCAAATAATCTCTTTAAGCGGACAGGCTCTCCACTCGGAAATTTGTTTTTTATGGCGAAATAACCCGCCACTAACATTAGTCCTACTCCTAATAACATTCCCGGAATATATCCAGCTAAAAAAAGCGCTTCTATTGAGGCTGCCCCACCACTTGCCAGAGCGAATACGATGAGAACATTGCTTGGAGGGATGATAAGCCCTACTGTTGAGGAAGTTATGTTTACAGAAGCACTAAAAGATTTTTTGTATCCTTCTTCGGTCATTCTATGATTCAAAATTCCTCCAATCGCTGAGGCAGACGCCACAGCTGAACCTGATACCGCACCAAAAAACATCGCTGACAAAATATTTACATACAACAATCCTCCAGGAAAACTCCCTACCAATGATTTTGAAAAATCAACCAACCTGCTAGCTATCCCGCCCTGATTCATAATATCACCAGCAAGAATAAAAAAAGGAATAGCCAAAAGAGCAAAACTGTCTACTCCCATAGTCATACGTTGCATTATGGTAGTGACCGACGGCAAAAATGGAAGATGAAATAACATCGTAAGTGTTGTAGCAATCCCCACGCTGTACGCCACTGGAATTTTTAAAAACAACAAAATAAAAAGTGCTACAAAAAGAAAAACAATTCCAAGTAATTCCATAATCTAATACGTTTTGGCTTAAAAAAGCTATAGTTTTTACTACTTATTTTCTTTATACAAACACCGAAGATGATATATGCAATAAAAAATTATAATGAATCCACTCAAAGGCACCACACTATAAATGTATCCAATAGGAATGTTCAATGTGGCAGATACTTGTCCCAATTTCAGCGTAATGTACATCAAATTCATTCCTCCAACAACCATTATTACCAAAGCAAACAACAAAATCATTACCTCAATGGCGAAATTCATTATTCGTTTTTTGGTATCATTCAATTTATTGAAAAAATAATCAATTGCCATTTCCCCTTTGTAACTACGAACGTAAGCCGTACCAAGAATTGCAAGCCAAATTAAGAGGTAACGAGCCAATTCTTCCGTAAAAGCGTGAGGCTTTCCAATGCTGTATCGAGAAAAAACCTGCCAAAACACATCTATAACGAGAATAGCAAACAGAAATACCAATAGCACCTCCAAAATGTAATTTATTGTTTTATAGAGCTTTTCCATTTTATTTCAATTGTTCGATTTCTTCAATCATTTTTAACCTTTTTTCATCTTTAAAAAATTCAGTTTTTAGAACTTCTGTTTTCGCACGAAATAAGTCCTTATCTGGAGTAAAAAATTCCACTCCTGATTTCTTCAAAATCTCTATACTTTGAATTTCAGCTTCTTCCCAAAATCTTTTCTGTTTCTGAGCTGATAACTTTGCTGCTTCAAAAACCCATTTTTTTTCCTGAAGTGTAAGTTTTTCTAATGATTTTGTTCCTATTACAACCACATCTGGCAGGTAATTATGCTCATCTAAACAGTAGTATTTGCATACCTCAAAATGCATCGAAGTAACAAATGAAGGAGCATTATTTTCAGCACCATCAACTACTCCTTGTTGTAAAGCAGTGTAAAGTTCACCAAAAGCCATAGGCGTGGGAGCTGCCCCTAAAGATTGTACTAAAGATACTGAAATTTTGTCTCCCATAACTCTGATTTTCGTTCCTTCAAGGTCTTTCGGTTCCTTAACGGGTTTCTTTTTTGTATAAAAACTACGGCTCCCCGCATCGTAAAAGCACAAACCTCTTAACCACGAAGTTGTTCCTTTTTCCAACAATTCTTCTCCTATTTTTCCTTCCAAAACATTAAAAAAATGCTCTTTATCTCTGAATAAATAAGGAATGCCCAAAACGAGGTATTCTGGAACAAAATTAGAAATCGCCGAAGCACTTACTTTAGTCATTGAAACGCTCCCTATCTGAAGCAATTCCAATACCTCTCTTTCCGTACCTAAGTTTCCATTAGCATAGATATCGATAGACATTTTACCTCCTGATAGGCTTTCCAGATGCTCTTTAAACGCCTCAACACCTTTATGTACAGGATGCGATGTAGGCAAATTATGAGCGAAGGTCAAAACCTTGACATCAGTTTCTTTCTTACAGGCAATTACCAAGAAAAGAAAGATTACTGATAGCATCTCACATATTCTTTGTTGGCATTTGCTCTTTTTCAAAACCAAAATATTTTTTCGCATTGTAATAACATATATTCTCCACAACTTTTCCGAAAAAATCAATATCATTTGGCAATTCGCCTCGAAATATTAAATTTCCAAAGAAATTACATAGTATTCTCCTGAAATACTCGTGCCTTGGAAATGAAAGCAAACTTCGGCTATCGGTAATCATTCCTACGAAATGACTCAATAAACTCATATTAGCAAGTGTAGTTAACTGACTTGTAATTCCCTCTTTTTGATCAAGATACCACCAAGCTGCCCCCCATTGCATTTTACTGGGTATATTATTCCCATTAAAATTCCCTATCATTGTCGCAAAAACCTCATTATGAGATGGATTCAAATTATAAGTAATGGTTTTTGCCAACTTATTTTCAGCATCTAACTTTCCAAACAAATCTGACATAAAGGAAGCGTAGTTAAAATCGCCAACAGAATCACACCCCACATCGCTTCCTACCGCTTTTAGCAATCTTTGATTATTGTTTCTAATCGCTCCTAAATGATACTGTTGTACCCAGCCTTTTTCGTAATATTTTCTACCTAAATACAAGAATAAGAAGCTTTTGTACTTGCATATCTCTTTATGAGAAAGTTTTTCTTCTTCTTTCTTTTTCTTGAAAATAACATTGATTTCTTCTTCTTTGAAATTCTCTAAAGAAAAACCCTCACCTAGACCAAAATCAGACAAACGGCATCCTTTTTCAGTAAAAAAATCGATTCGTTGGTCAATTGCCTTTTGAAAGTCTTGCAAATCGTTTATTTCAAATCCAACAACCAAAGAAAGCTTGTGTAAATATTCCTCAAAATCAACGCTTTCAATACGAAAAAGATTATCTGAGCGAAAAGCTGGATACACTTTCAAATTTTGTGATTTTTTTGAAATATTTTGATGATGTTGTAAATCATCAACAGGATCATCAGTGGTACAGATAACCTCAACATTTTTTTCTTGTAAGAGCTGCATTGGTGTTTTGCCTTGCAGTAGTGTACTTGCTAACTCATAGATATACTCTGCCGTATTAGGCTGAAGTAATTGCTTGATTCCGAAGTATCTTAAAAGTTCCAAATGCGTCCAATGAAACAGAGGATTTCCAACTGTGAAAGGCACAGTTTTCGCCCATTGTTTAAACTTCTCTTTGTCAGAAGCGTCTCCAGTGATGAACTTTTCGTCCACACCATTGGCTCGCATCGCCCTCCATTTGTAATGATCACCCAAAAGCCAAGCTTGGGTAATATTTTCAAACGGAATATTTTCAGATAATTGCATCGGAGAAAGATGATTGTGATAATCTATAATCGGCATTTTTTCTGCATAATCATAGAACAAACGCTTTGCTAAAGGCGTTTCTAACAGAAAATCTTCTGTTATGAAAGTATTTGTATTGATGAAATTCATAGCTGTAAACTTTTTGAAATTCCCATTGCCAGCCCTCTTAATTCTGCCAGACCTCTCAAACGCCCTATTGCAGAATATCCAGGGTTGGTTTTCTTTCTCAAATCATCTAACATTTGATGTCCGTGGTCAGGACGCATCGGAATTTGGAAATCTGAGTAATTTTGTTCTTTTCTCCATTTTTCTTCCGTAAGAATTTCTTTAACAACAGAATACATATCCACATCTCCTTCCAAGTGATTCGCTTCATAGAAGCTACCTTGCTCGTCTCGTTTCGTACTTCGCAAGTGTATGAAGTGGATACGATTAGCAAAACGTTGTAACATCTTTGTCAAATCATTCTGAGGAATTACGCCTAAAGAACCTGTGCAAAAGGTTATTCCGTTACATCTGTTAGGAACTTTTTCAAACAAATAAGCATAATCGCTTTCAGTACTTACCACCCTTGGAAGCCCCAATATAGGGTAAGGAGGATCGTCTGGATGAATACACATCAAAACGTTATTTTCTTCTGCTATTGGGATAATCTCTTTGAGAAAATATACTAAATGCTCTCTAAGTTTTTGGGCGTTTATATGTTTGTAGTCATCAAGCACTTGCTGAAATTGAGCTAATTTATAGCCTTCCTCAGCTCCAGGTAATCCAGCTATGATATTTCGGGTTAAAGAAATCTTCTCTTCTTTGGAGAGTTTTTCAAAATAATCCTTTGCTTGTTTGATTCTCTCTGAAGAATATTCGTTTTTTGCTCCTGACCGTTTCAAAATGAACAAATCAAAAGCAGCAAAAGCAATTGCATCAAACCGAAGTGCTTTCGACCCATCTTCCACTTCATAATTCAAATCTGTGCGCGTCCAATCAAGAACAGGCATAAAATTATAACACACGATTTTTATACCGCAACTCGCTAAATTACGAATACTTTGCTTGTAGTTCTCGATATAAGTTTTATAATTCCCTGTTTGCTTTTTTATATCCTCGTGAACAGGAATACTTTCCACAACCGACCAACGCAAACCAGTTTCTTCAATGTCTTTTTTTCTTTTTTCTATTTCCTCAATCAACCAGACTTCTCCATTAGGAATATGATGTAAGGCTGTCACTATTCCTGTAGCTCCCGCTTGTTTTATGTCCGATAGGCTCACAGGGTCCTGTGGTCCGTACCAACGCCAAGTTTCTACCATTGTTTATAGTTTAAAGATTAATTTTTTATACTCCGCTGTATGCACTAAATCCTCCATCTATGGGAATTACTACTCCTGTGATGAATTTTGCCCAGTCTGAAAACAAATAGATAACTGTTCCAGAAAGCTCGTCTGGTTCTCCATAACGTCCCATTGGTGTATTAGTTATGATTTTGTTTCCTCGTGAGGTTGCTTGACCAGTTTTTTCATCAATTAGCAAAAAACGATTTTGTTTTGTAAGCAAAAAACCAGGGGCAATGGCATTAACCCTGATACCTGTTTTAGCAAAATGCACCGCCAACCACTGTGTGAAGTTATTTATTGCTGCTTTGGCTGCTGAATATGCTGGAATTTTAGTCAGAGGAGTATACGAATTCATTGATGAAATATTAACAATCGCTCCGCTACCTTTATTTAGCATATCTTTAGCGAAAACCATTGTGGGCAATAAAGTCCCTTGAAAATTAAGTGCAAACACTCTGTCAAAACCTTCTATCTGTAATCCGAAGAATGTTTCTTCCAATCGGTCGAGATGCTCCTCAGTAATGAATTCTGCTTGAGTGGTTGCGGACGCAGCATTGCCACCCGCTCCATTGAGCAGATAGTCAATTGTACCTAATCTACTATGAATTGCTTCCAAAGTTTCTTCCAACGATGTTTTGCTTAACACATCTGTGCAAATTCCGATACTTTCAACATTGTACTTTGTTTCAATTTCATTAGCTACACTTTCAGCAACTTCACGATTTATATCAAGAATAGCCGTTTTTACCCCCTGTGCTGCCAAGTCTTTAGTGATAGTTGAGCAAAGCACACCTCCACCTCCTGTAATAACAGCAACCTTACCCGATATATTCAAATTGAGTTTATTTTCCATAATACAACTTGATTTTAAGTTCTTTCCTGAGTGCTAAAGTATTCCAAAACAAATGATTATTCTATTACAAATGTTACTAAAAAAGGGAATTACGTTACCAATACCATAGAAAATGGTTTCAAAAACGAGAGACATTATATAGTAATATATTTCAGAATAACTATAATAAATTATTTATCAGTCTTTTGTGAATAGTTTTAGAAAAAAAATTATACTTTTGCCTGAAACAAAAAAGAATAAACACAAAAAATAATCCGTATGAATTTCAAATTCAAAAAAACTATGAAACTTATTATAACATTTTTATTTTTAACTCAATCATTTTTAGTTATGTCACAAAATACCAATCCGCTACTTTGTGACCCCAAAGAGGGAACTTGTAGCATACCTCAAACAGAAAATAAAATTGTAAGTTCTCAACTCCCAAAAACAGAAAAATTAATAACAATTACCTATTACACAGACCCAATATGTTCTTCCTGTTGGGGTATTGAGCCTCAGATTCGAAGACTTAAATTGGAATATGGCGACGCCATCATATTTAATTATCACACTGGCGGACTTTTGCCTGATTGGAGTTATAATAGCGGAGGTATTAGCAAACCATCGGATGTGGCTCATCATTGGGACGAAGTGAGTCTGTACTATGATATGCCAATAGATGGTGATATTTGGTTGGAAAATCCTTTGAATTCTTCTTATCCCCCATCAATAGCGTTTAAAGCTGCCCAGATGCAAGATAAGAACAAAGCAATTTCCTTTTTACGAGAGCTAAGAGAAATGGTTTTTCTTCAGAAGAAAAACATTACTCAATGGGAGCATATTGCAAAAGCTGCTGCTGTCGCAAAACTTGATGTTGAGCAATTAAAGAAAGATATTGAGGATAAAGCAAAGGAATTATTCGAAAATGACCTGAAATTAGGAAAAGATTTAGGCATTCGTGGTTTTCCTACAATGATTTTCACGGATAATCAGGGAAACAGAGAGGTTGTTTATGAAGCAAAACCTTACGCTAATTTTGAAAAAGCTATTCTAAAACTCAATCCAAATGCAGTAAAAAAAGAATACAAAAAAGATTGGCAAACACTTTTTGACTACTATCCAACCTTAACTGCTCGAGAATTTTCAGAACTATCAACAATGTCACGAAACGATAGTGAGAACTATCTTAATCAGCTTGTAGAACAAGGATTTTTAGAGAAATATACCACTAAAAATGGTTCCATCTGGAAGAAAAAATAATTATTCGAAAAAATACGTTTGACTTCATAAAAATCAAACGTATTTTTTTATAAAATTTTTGTCTGTCAATCAATTTGCAAAAAATAAATTATTAATCCTCACTGATATCAATTTAATTTTCAACATAATAACTAAAATAGATTTGTTAATTTATACGATATTTATTCAATAATAGTAAAAAATATTGTAACTTGCTTTCCAAATTCGAACCTCTTTTAGTAAAAGTATCAAATCTTGAACTTCAATCTTCAAATATTAAAAATTGCTAATTTATTGAGATTTATTATCTTCTGTTGGTACTTTTCTGCTCAAGCTCAAAATAATATCTACGTACAGCAACTAAGCACTGAACAAGGACTGAGTCAAAACACGGTAATGGCAATCAGTCAGGATAGTCTTGGTTTTATGTGGGTTGGCACACGTGATGGGCTTAATGAATATAGCGGAAATAAAATAAAAATATATAAACACATTTTAGGTGATACCCTAAGCATTGCTGGTAATCATATCAATGACATAGCCAATGGAAAAAAGGGCAATATATGGGTAGCTCATAACAAAGGAATAAGTTTGTTATGCCGAAAAAAAGGTTCTTTTACTAACTACGAAATAGGAGAGTCTGATAACAGAGAAATTCGTTCTATTTCGGTAATTGATGAAGAAGTTTGGGCTTGTGGCTGGACAGGAATTTACAAATACGACGCAGAAAAAAATCGTTTTACAAAACCTGAAATAGTGATTACTAATGTCAATCTGGCTGACATTCCTGTTGCAAAGGTAGTAAAGTCACCTTTCAGAAACGAATACTGGATAGCAAGTGCAACTAAGGGACTTTTTAAGTATGACCCTATCAGTAAAAACGGCATACAAATTAAGGATAATTCCACAGATATAACACTAAGCGAAAATGAACGTATCGAAGATATTCTATTTCACCCAAACGGAAAGATTTATATTGCAACTTATAACAACGGCATCTATCAACTTGATTCTAACGGTATTCCTGAAAAACACTGGTCATTCTCAAGTGAAGAAAAACTGATTGCTTTTGGTAGTATCCGCACTCTGGCTTTGAATACAGACGGAAACATTTGGGTTGGCGGATTTCAAGGAGTGAGATTACTTGACCCCAAAACGGGAGTTGTACAAGAGGTAAATACTTTCCATAATACACACCTAATTGATAGCCCTTCTGTTCGTTCACTATATATTGATAAAAACAGCTCTCTTTGGATAGGTACATACCACGACGGATTGCTATTGAGTGATGAATATCTCTCACGTTTTACACCTCACCCTCTAAACACTCAAAATCACAAAAATTCACATAATATTGCCAGTGCTTTCACATATAAAAAAGGAAACTTAATTGTAGCTACTGAAAACGGATATCTCATAGAATATGACAAAAGTTACAACACAATAAGAACAAATCGCATAGAAAATGGAGCTGTTATCAAGTCTCTTTTTTACGACTCTGCAACTGATATTCTATGGATAGGTACATTACGCAAAGGACTTTACAAAGAGCATAATGACAAAATAACAGCCGTAGGTTTGGCAAATCTTGGTGTTATAAACAATATTTTAAAAGAATCAGATGACAAATTATGGATTCTCTCCGATAAAAGTGGTGGATTGAATCTCTTTGATATCAAGACAAATCAGCTAACAGACTTCCCCATTGCAAAGAAACTTCATCCTTTCATCGGTAAAAACTTCGGGAAGCATCTTTTAAAAATAAACAATACAACCTACTTACTTTCAACAATAGGCAAAGGATTGATTCTCTTTGAAAACTCAACTGGAGGAAAAATTGAGCAAAAAATCGAACAAGTTGATGATGTGAACCACGTTTTAGCAATCGGAGAAAAATATTTTGTGAGTACTGACGGATTTGGCGTTTTTGTACTGGACAAACACTTGGAAATTGTAGAAAATTACACCACTAAGGATGGCTTACTCAACAATACCATTTTCAGTATAATGGCTTCTGGCGAGGACTTATGGGTAAACAGCATCAATGGAGTTTCGCAATTTGCTAATGGAGTCTTTTTAAATTATCACATACGAAACGGCTTCCCTATTTCTGAAATTAATCAAGGGGCTACATTCTGCATTCATTCAAATCCGATTGTTTTTGCTGTGGGTGGAAAAGACCTCTGGGTTTCGTTCGAACCTCAAAAAGTCTCTAAAAATCAGCACAGACCTAAGGTGTATCTGTCTGAAATAAAAGTAAACAATCAGCCCATTAGCTCTATTTCAAAATTGGAGAATATTTCAGTGATACATCCTGAAGAAATAGAATTGGCTCATAACCAAACAGCTCTTACTCTTGAATTTACGAGCTTGAATTACTTGATGCCTGAAAACAGTCGTTTCAAATACATTCTTGAAGGATTTGATATCGATTGGCGTTATTCTTCCGAAAAGGGAATTATAGAATATAGTAAAATTCCCAAAGGTTCCTATATTTTCAAGATACAAGCCAGTAACAATGATGGGGTTTGGGGTGAGCAACTCAGTTTTCCTATCGTAGTAAAACCTCCTTTTTGGCTTACTTTTCCCGCATTTATAATATATTTTTTGGTAATATTCATCATCATTTGGTACATTCGAAGAAATATGTTACGCCGAATTGTGCTTAATCATCGTATTCGTTTGAAAGAAATTGAAAAGAAACGAGTAGAAGAAATGCATTCTATGAAAGTGAAGTATTTTACGGATGTAAGCCACGAAATACTAACTCCTTTAACACTGATTTTAAGTCCAGTAGAGGAAATTTTGGAAGAAACCGAGCTTCAACCCAAAGTAAGGAAAAAGATATCGAACATACAATATCAAGGAAAAAATCTATTACACTTAGTCAATCAGTTACTTACCATCAATCGGATTGAATCTAACCAAGAAAAGCTCAATGAGGTTCCTATCCTATTAAAAAATTTTCTTGAAAATGTTAGTAGTTCTTTTCATTCACTCGCTTCCCAAAATGGCATCAATTGGCAGATAAATATGCGAGAAGTGACTGAAAAACCTTTACTAATTGATAAAGAAAAAATTGAAAAAATACTTTTGAACTTGTTATCAAACGCCATAAAATATACTCCAAAAGACGGAAATGTTTCCCTTTTAGTAAAAACCATTGAAAACGAAAAAGGCAATTATAACCTACATATTAAGGTGGAAGATTCAGGTATAGGAATTGAAAAAGAATCACTACCTCTTATCTTCAACCGTTTTTATAAGAATGATAACAAAAAAATTCCAGGTAGTGGTATTGGACTTTCTCTGGTTAAAACAATCGTAAAAGACTTGATGAAAGGACAAATTGAAGTGGAAAGTACATTAGGGAAAGGAAGTAAATTTATAGTTATTATTCCCAACATAAAAGCTGATATTTCTGGTTCTGAAAGATTGCTTCACAACGAAGCTTTCGTTTTACCTATGGAATTGACCTCCCAACTGGAGAGCAGCGAAGAAACCATATTTGTATCTGAAAAAACTGATAAAAAAAATACAATTCTGATTGTTGAGGACAATATCACACTACTTAACTCACTTTCAGAGAGATTGTCAAATAACTTCAATGTGCTGAGTGTAACATCTGCCGAAGAAGCTCTTGAGATTCTGCAGGAAGAAGATATAGATATCGTGATTTCAGACATTATGCTCCCAGGCAAAAGCGGAAAAGAACTTTGTGCTGAAATAAAGTCAAACATCGTAACAAGCCACATCGCAGTAATCCTAATCACGGCGATACAACAACAGGAAGTAAAAATGGAAAGTCTTGAACTTGGAGCAGATAATTACCTCACTAAGCCTTTTTCTCACAGAGAATTACAGCTACGCATCAGTAATATTTTACGGCGACAAAAAAATCTACGCCAGCTATACAAACGAGATGCTCTACCCGAAAAAGCAGAAAATCGATTCAACAAATTTGATGATGATTTATTACACCGAATTAATTCATACATCGAAAAAAATTTATCAAACCCAGAGTATTCTATTGAGAATTTGAGTGAAGACGTTGCTTTAAGTCGTGTGCATTTATATCGAAAGATGAAAAAATTACTGGATATTTCTCCCTCAAAATATATGCGAGATTTTCGTCTAAAAAAAGCTGCTGAAATACTCTCAAAAGAGGACGTTCGAGTTGTAGAACTTGCTGACCTAGTGGGCTTTCAGGATGCAAATTATTTCTTGAAATGCTTTAAGGAAAAGTACGGAATTTCTCCCAAAGAATTCTCAAAAAAAGGAAAATAAATTTATTCAAAAAATCCCCATAAAAATTGGAAAGGAGCAGAAAAATTAACTTCAAAATCTGTATTTTTTACATTAATAAAATTACCTTCCCCAGCGATTTTGACAAATTTTTTGTTTTTAACTTCTCCCAAAGGCAATTTAAAAGTAGCTATGTTTTGAGAAGTGTTCTCCCTGAATAACAGCACGTATGTTTTATTCTTGGTATAACTTACAAATCCTGTAAAATGATAGCCGTTGGGTATTTCTCCCAATGGATGAATTATACCTCTCTGCATTTCACTTCGTTCTCTTTTCCAAAGATTTATCAATTTAGCAACAGAAAAAGCCTCGCTGGGTAAGCCAGTTGCTTCCATCCACGCTAAGGGTTGCCCCATCATAGTTATAGCAAACTGATAATCAAATGGAACATCATAAGGTTTAAGCAAATCGTCTGTCGGATATTTATATTTATTTCTCCACTTATTAAGCCACTCTATTTGGAAACGCTGTATAGGAACATACTTAGCTAGTGTCCATACATTACGTAAAGTAAGATGCGGATAGTAATTTCCCCAATCTGTATAACGGTTTTCTAAAAATATATTCCCTAAATGGTTGAAAAAGAAATATCCTCCACGTTTTCCTGCAGTAACATCAATATTAAACTGCAAGTTATCAGCCTGTTTTTGAGTCATCTGAAACATTTTCTTCACGTTGTTTTCAGACTTTTTATTACCAATTCGTAACCCATCAATTTTTATCCACGAAACTCCGTGTTGTTGATGTAGCTCCAGCATAATATCTTTATCACGTTCCCAATTGGCATAGTCATCACTTTTTGAAGGGTTGAACCAAAGCCCCAGCCCAATTCCCAGCGATTTGGCTTTGCGTGTTATCTTTGTCAAACCATTGGGAAATCGTGACGAATTTACCTCCCAATCAGATTTTTCCCAGCTATCCCAAAGTTTTGAATTTGTTTTTGTTGCAGAATTGCTTGATAATCCTCTTTGCCAACCATCATCAATTTGATAGTTCGTAATGCCAAGTTGAGCTGCTACTTCTAACTCATTCAAAATGAATTTCTCATTTATTCGGCTATCACGATTCCTATCCCCCCAAGTGTTCATTGTGAAGGTGTTATCTTTTTCAGGAATATACTTATGAGTGTTTAATTCATATTTTTTATACGCGTCCAAGGCTGCGGATTCGCTTCCTGCATACATTACTGAAAAAACTCGGTAAGCCTCCTGCCATTCAGAATCATTTTCAGAAGTTACAATACCTGGCGAATGTACCTTTATACCAGAAAAATCAGTACTAAAATCAAATCCCATATATGCGGACTGTGCTTCTTGCAAAGGAGACATCTTTACGACCAAATGAACATCCGAAGTATGATTGTCCTGAGCAATAAGTACAGAACCCTTGTAATACTGCGGTTTTCGATATGGCAATTCCTCACGAATATTAACTATGTTACTATGATGATCAGTAGCCTCCTGAAAACTAACAACTTTCGTTGTAAAGTGAGGATTTGAAAAAGGCATAGAAAAATAGAAAGGAACATTTGTGCTAAGCAAATGAGCATCTTCTATCAATTCCCTATTGGAAATATCCAATGATTCAAACAGAGAGCCGTTTCCCTTTACCTGCAATGACCATTCAACTCCAGAAGAATTATCATAAACTCGCAGACTTCTCTTAATTTCATAATTTGCATAAACAGTTTGCAAATCAAGTTGATAATATCCTGACACTCTATCGGTTGCCTCAACGTAATAAGATTTTTGAGAATACGAAACTGGAACTTGTTCCGCTGTTCGGTCTGGAATCGGAATGGGAAATATATCTGTCATTGAGCGAGATAGTGGTTTTGCTTTAGTGAGCCATAAAACGCCTTCCTTCCACTTGTAGGTTTGCTCACTCATTCCGTCATTAACAATCAGTGTTTCTGAGTTTTTCCACTGAAAAACATTCGATTGAGACCAACTATGATGAATAGCTCCCACACAAATAAACAACCCAATGACAAATAATTTCCGCAACATTATTTCTTACTTTTTTTACGAGATTTTCTGGTTTTCTTTTTTTCAATCACAAATTCATCTATAAGTGTATTAGCCTCACTCATAGCTTTGTATGTGATTTTACTTTTAGTAATTTCAATATACTGATAAGAACTTACCTTTGAATATGAAACGTCCATCCAACTCTGTTCATCAAGGTCATAGTACTTGTCGCCAACCACAGTCACTGTAAAAACAGGTTGTGAAGGTTTTTCTTTTGTACCCGTTCGGTTTTCTAATCCTCCTCTTGCATACGTGTGGTCGTGTCCTTGTAATACGAGTCCTATTTTATCCTTATATTTTTCTATCACAGGCAACCAATTCTCCAATAGTCCTTTATTGATGCGTTTTTTAGCCCCCGAAAAAACAGGATGATGTGCAACGATAACGACCCAATCTTGCTCGGTTTCGGACAAAATTTGTTCCAACCATTTGCCTTGCTCGTGGAGTTTTTCGTTAGAATTCATTACAATGAATCGCACAAAACCATAATCTAAATAGTATTGTCCTGCATCCCAAGAGTATGGGTAAGGAAATGTTGATGTCCAGTAGTTTGAGAGTTTTATTTTTTTACCCTCAAGATTTTTCAAATATTCGTGATTACCAGGTGCAGCAATTACAGGGATTGTGGCATTAATATCTGCTGTAGAAGTATGCCATTCTGCCCATTCATAATCATTATTAGCGTGATTTATCATATCTCCTACATACACTGCAAGTTGTGCTTGTCCAAATTTTCGGAAGGCTTCTTTATAAATTCGTTTAGCGTGTTTGTAAATCCCGTTTTGAGTATCCCCAAAGTAAAGTAATTTGAGCGTATCAGTATGATTTTCGTGAACATAGGTGTTCCACGCACTCCAATGCGGTGATTTTCCTACACGATAGCGATAAATTTTACCTGACTCTAAACCAGAAATAATTGCTTTATGGTAGTGCATCGGATAATCCTTATATTGCACAACCTCATACGAAGCAGTTATTCGCTTACGATTTGCCTTAGGAAAGGAATAATCATCACCCTTGACAAGTTCCAAAGTGCCTTCTTTTATCAAAGTATCTGTACGCCAAACTACAGCAATTTCATCATTATTGGAAGCCCTCGGAACAAGTGTTATCCTATCTGGGAGTACAGTAGGGCGATGATCTAATAACGGATTTTCTGGCACAGAAGACTCCTTATCCCAACGTGCTTGTAACTCAGGAGATACCTGTGAAAAAGTGTTCTGAAAGAACAACAAAAGCAAAAATGCTATGAGACTATTATTTTTCATTTATTTCATATTTAGTTTGTCATAAAATCATCTTACAGAGTTATCTGGATTTTTTACCCAGCCTTTTGTCCAATCCTCACTTCCATTTTTTATAGCTCCTACATAGGTTGCCGAAGTGAAAAATGTATCCAATGAAGCAGGATTAAACTCACTTGTTTGCTCAACATCTGGAACAAAATCAGCTAGTCCAATTCCCGCAATAGCTTTCAGTGTATATATTTTGTCCTTAAAATTTACTGCATTATTATGGAAAGGATTTGTTTCAATATTTCCATTTTCTATATTGAAAGTTCCTGCAAATTTTTGAGCATCTCCTCTAAAAGCATCTGCCTCTACATCAAATATGTACGAATATGCAAAAACAGCAGAACCCTTCAAATCTGTTATATTAACATCATCGCCAGCACGCAAACCTCTTCTGGGGAAATTAGCTATGATGGCATTATATACTTTCGGAGCAGCTTTTGCTCTCATTCTCATTCCATTCGTTTTTCCAGCATCTTTACCCGCTCCCAGTAACGTTATATTAGCAATTACAGGAGACGCTTCTTCACGAATAACAAAATCATCATTCTCATCAAATCGTGCGGAATTTACAGAAATTGCAAACTGTATTTTTCCCTCATATTTTTCTCCCAAACGATACGACCCTCCACGGCAATCAGTTGCTACCAAATACTTAAGTTGAGCATCACCATCTGTTATCATAAACCCTTCTCCTTCGGAATTAAATACCTGTATGTGACTAATTTGAGTTTTAGAACCTACATCTGATAGACGAAAAACTCGATCGCCTCCATATTCCAAACGAAGGTAGTTTATCTTACCATTATCTGATTTTGTTCCTGCACCAATAAGTGCAAACCTACCCCAATCTCCTGCTGAAGCCTTTGAAACATCTGAAAGAACTTTAGAACTTGTGATAACAACTGGATTTGTTGCAGTACCTGAAATCTTTGCAATACCTGAAACATTGATTGATACCTTTTCCTTAGCTTCAGCATTCATATAAACCTGTACACCCTCTTCTATTTCCAATGAAGAATCAACCTCAAAAGTTAGTGATTCGGGAACAAAATAGTTTCTCCCTTTAATGAGCTTCACACTTTTTCCAGAAGGAACAATGCCCTCCGTACCAACTTTCAAACTAAAAAGAGAAGTTGAACCTATGGTAATTTTGTCGTATAAAGCAACTTTGGTTACTACAAGAACTTCAGAACTTTCAACATCATTCTGATTTACCAGAGTAAAGCTATATTTCACTTCTGCTCCTTCTTCCTGTCCAGCCGAAATAGGTTCAGTAGTGTATATAAACTCAGAAGCTGTGGCGTGTACTGGGAATTCTTTCAAAAATCCTCCATTTTTCTTAACTATGACTGACTTTGCACCTCCATCTCCATTGAGAGTAAGTTTTATTTCAGTTTTTTCTCCAGGAGCCAAATCAACCATCTCTGAACTTTTCAATGAAAGTAAAGGTGTTTTATACTCTGGATTGTCTTTTTTACAAGAAAGAACTACAAATAGCATTCCAATTATGGTTGCTACGCACACAAAAAATTGTTTTTTACATCGTAACATAATATTTATATTTTTAGATTGTTTTTTTATTTTCTTAGAGTACCATCGTAGTTTTTAAACCACTCCCCTCCTTTGGTCCAATCTTTTGAAGGTTCCACAGCCCCTATGTAAGGAGCATCAACAAACCAACTTCCCAGAGAAGTAGGATTAAATATGGTAGGAGCTATTCCTACAAAATTATCTCGCGTTATTCCTGAAACAGACTTTTCCGATAAGTTATACTTTCCACTCTCAAAAAAGAATGTTTTAGCTTCTTGCTCCCAATTTATTGCGTTATTAAAGGAATGAATGTTATCAATTTTTGTAGTTACCCCCAGTCTTTCCAGCGGAAGATCTTCCACACGGACTCCATCACTCGGAAATTCAGTAACTATGGAATTATGAAATAACCCCTCTGCACCTCGTCGGATACGAACGCCTCGACGAGTGCCAAATTCAAGCCCTCCGGAACCATTTCCTATTAAAGTGACATTACTTACTTTGAAAGTGGTACGAGGCTGTTTATCAAAAATAGAATTATCATTACGGAACTCTATCGAACGAGCTTGATTCCAATAATTTACGGGATTTAGTGTCGCTTTTATATTAGTTTGAAAAATCCAAAACTGACCATTGCCTTGCCAACCTTCATCTGCCCATATGCCATATCCTCCGTGCTGTATCCCAGCTATGTAACGCAAGGAAACTCGCCCACCTCGCAATCGGAAAGCATTATTGTACGAATCAAAAGATTGGACGTACTCTATCGTCGTTTTACTCCCCACTCCATTGAGTTGTAAAGAATGTAATCCTCCTTTTCCTGTATACTCTATCCGTACAAATTTAAGCGTACCAGAATTATCATCAGGATTATTCCCTCCATAACGAAAACCATCGAGTAATACTGTGGTTGCAGCGTTGGTAGGTGCTGAGCCATTGATGTATATTCCGCCCCAATCTTCCCGAGATGCTGTGCCTGATAAAACCTTATCGCTGGTAAATACAATGGGTTGAAGTCTTGTGCCTGAAGCTGTAATTTTTCCTCCTCTCATAATCACTAACTGGCTGTACTTATTACTATTAAAAGTTCTGAAATACACAGTAGTACCTTCGTTAATAGTGAGGTTTGCTCCATCATCAACACTTACTACTCCATCAATTAGCCACTTTTGGTCGTTGGTAAGTACTATATTTTTGTTGATTCTTCCTGAAATTTTCTTGAATGCCTTTCCTCCAATTGAAAAATCAGCAATTTCAAAGGGTTGAGCAACTCTTATAATCACTGTAGGCGTTACGAAACTATGCCCTTGTTTGTCTTCGAGCTTAAAAGATATTGTAACTTCTTCTCCTAAAGTGGCTGTTGCAGGAACATCGTACTCATATTCATAATTGTAAGTAAATGAATTTTCTGGATTTTCTGTTGCAACAACCTTTCCCGAAACAAGGACTTCTATTTTACTTATTCCTGCGGGAGCTTCAGCTACAACATTCAAAAACACCTTCTCTGAAGGTTCTCGTGCAATAACTTCACCAGAATAGTTTTCTATTTCAATTGTTGAAGCAGAAAGTTCAATTACTTTTTCTCTCTCACAAGAAACCACTGCGATAACAGAAAGTATAACGAATATCATTGTCTTAAGTTTCATCTTTCTAAATTTTAAAGTTTTCTATTTCTATAACCTGAAATTTATTCCAAACCTTGATGACCAACCAAAATAGGCAATCCTTGAAATTTGACTTGAATTCCCCTGATAACGAATTGACGGAGAATTGGTTAAATTAACAAACTCGGCATAAATACTTATCTTCTTACTGATTCGTTGTGATAAGTTAACATCAAGTTGAAATCTTTCATCTTGAATAATATCATCGTTTTCGGTACTTGCTACCGAATGAATGTATGAACCATTATAATTCAAACTCGCTTTACAGGAGAATCCTTTGTAATCCCAAGAAAGAGAGGCATTTCCCGTATGAAGTGCTTGACCAGGCAAACGCATATCAGTCCTGTCCTGTGTATTGGCTTTGCTTCCCGTATAAGTGTAGTTTAGATAGGCACTCAAACCTTTAAATATGCTCGGAAGAAAATCCAATTTTTGCATCAAGTTGAATTCGAAACCATATACAATAGCTTTTTCTCCGTTTTGTTCCTGTCGGAACTCAAAACCTGCAGTTTGTGGAAAGCCAGGATAATCTTCTAATAAAGACGGAACAATGCGTGAAAATTGAAAACGACTTATATTCTTGTAAAACAATCCGGCCGAGATAACTCCACCTCCCTTATTGTATTTTTCAAACATAAAATCAATATTATCTGAAAGTGAAGGTTTTAATTCTGGATTTCCAATAAAAAGCCTTGCCATATCAGCATCATAGTTCACAAAAGGAACAATGTCAACGAAATTCGGCTTCGCATATGATTGTGTGTAAGCAGCACGGATATTGGTAAACTCTGTTAATCCATATTTCAATTGTAGGTTAGGCAAAAGAAAACCATATTTTGTACCTCCACTTATAGGAGTTGCAATTACCGTTGTTCCAGTACGTTTCACATCAAAAGCGTGATAGAGAACATCGTTATATTCATACCTCAACCCTGCAATAATGAGTAAATCTTTCAGCTGAATTCGGTTCATAATGTAACTTGCATTTACATTTTCTTCTGCTTCGTAAGTATCATTTTTGGATAAACGTTCAGCGTCCCAAGAATCATCTCCTTCAATTAGTAATTTGCGATAAGTTTGCATATAATTCTCAAACTTATTTTTGTCTATTCTTGGTCCAAATTCATATCTATTATTCAAGAAATTTGTTGGCTCTTTATCACTTGCAACGTGGGCAAATGCTTCTTTTAAATTTAGTACTTTGTTGGGATCAAAAAATGAGAAAACGTGATTATCACGGAATTTATTGTTTGTTACTTTACGTGCCTTCCCACCAAACTTTATATTTCCACTATAACCTTTGAGTATATAATCTTTACTAATATTAAATTTTCCGACCAAATTGGAAGCCTTAGTGTACTCACTGTCTTCTTCATAACGTCTGAAATCATTCATCAAGAGTGGATTTTTAATATTGTAAGGATGTTCTGGACGTAATTGCGGGACTTCATCCATTATTCCTCGCTTATTGTCTGCTACGATAGATATTCCATCATGAGAAAAATCACCTCGTGTACTTGAATACTCTCTTTTAGATGTGGTGTAGAAAGCTCCCCAATCCACCATCCAACCATTTAAATTATGATTTCCTTCCAGATTAAAATTATGATTTTTCTTGATTTCTTTCCAAATATTAATATCTCTTCGGATTCTACCGTCGAGTAAGCTGTCGTGTGAAATCCACTGAGAAGTACTTCGGTCTAAATCAAAGCGCATACGATTACGCACATCGTCATCTTCCCTGTAATTGTACATATAATTGAAAATAATTTCGTGATTTTTCACTTTATAATCAATTGTAGTTGTGGTTCCTACGCGAGTACGTTTATTTTCTGTTTTCCGAAAATGATAATACTCTGGCATAATTAAGCCTTCGTTTACCATTTTTACTTTCTTTTTGACACCTGACCAAGTGGCATCCATTCTATCTTCAGAATTATTATTGCTATAATAACTTCCGCTGAGTAAAATTCCTAACCGACCATTACTATGATTATCATTTACTGAAAACCGTCGGCTAATTTGCATCTTACCAATTGAATTGAGCTTACCTGAAAGGTCATTAAACCCCTTTCCTAAATCTCCTTTTAATTGCAATTTGATGGAACGTGCTGTGGGAGTTTGCAGATTGATATTTCCGCCTATTGCATCACCATCCATATCCGAAGTTAGCGTTTTGGTAACCTCAATTGCTCCTAATTGGTCGGCTGGAATGAGGTCAAGTCCCTCCGTTCTTGAACCACTTTGTTGAACAGATGACAATTGCTCTCCATTAATACTGATATTAGTAAAATGCTGTGGTGTACCTCTGATAGAAACAGAAGCTCCTTCTCCTTTGTCTCTAGCGATATTAATTCCAGGTAAACGTTGTAATGACTCAGCAACATTCTTATCAGGGAATTTCCCTATGAGGTCAGCTGAAACGACATTCTTTATGTTATGAGCAACCCGTTGTTGATTAAGAGCTTTCTGTTGTCCTTCAAAACTGCCAACTACAACCACTTCTCCCAGATTAAGATTACTAGGTTTTAGACGTATCTGTAGGTCAACTTCCTTATCCGAGGGCATTTTTATCACTTTTTGTTGTGTTTCGTACCCCAAACAAGACAATGTGATGTTTGTTTCCCCTTTTTTCAAATTCCCCAAACGGAACTTTCCTTCCAAATCAGTGGCTGTCCCATTAAAATTTGTAGCATCATAAACGCTAACTCCTGGCAAAGGCTCGTTGGTAGCATCATCAACTACTCGCCCTTTTATCTCATAAGTTTGTGCGTTGGCTGCCAAAATACTTATTAACGTTAGTAATGTCAGAAAGATATTTTTCATTGCTTTTTTATTTTTATTCTTCTTTGAGTTTTATCACCGCTAAGTTAGTCTAACTTTATTAAATACAAACATAACTTATGTTACTAAAAATAGAATTTGCGTTACATTTTTCTACAATTATTTCACTAAGTCAATACCCTACTCCTCTGACACGAATCCCACTAACGACAGGCTCTCCTTTTATCGGCTGAAATTTAATTGACAAGCCATTATCTTTTGTCACTTTTGTTTTGAATACAAGTCGGTAAGGAACGTTTAATCCGTAATTTACTCCTAAATCTAAGTTCTCCTCAATTAAAGATTCATTTGCGAAAATACTAAATATACGTTTATTAGGCTGACGCGTTACTTCTTTGTCTTCATCTGCAAAACGCCGAGATTTGGGAACATACTCAACCATTAAAACTTCTACCTCATAAACTCCTTTAGGTACATCTGCTTTAAACTCTGACATACCCACACGAACCGCCTGATAAAGAGGGTCTTCTTCGTCTATTGCAAGAATATCTTCTTTTGTCCCTATCTTGTCCCCAACATAAAGTTGTTTCCCTCCAATAAAACCAAAACTACCTTCAGAATATTCTTTTTCAGGAAGCCAGTACTGCCCCGTTCGCGAATCGATGAAAGCATAATTTGCCCCCAAGTTCATCGCGATATCTATTTCTTTACTAGTTTTAAATTGATAAGGAATTAGTTTTGTTTGAACTAATTTATCTTGAACATTTTTACCATTTTCTTGTAAGGAAAATACATATTTCCCTTCTGGCAGAGATAAATCCCATACTGCCATTCCATTTCTTGTTTGGCTTACTGAGTGGAATTGATTATTAATTAAGAGAGAAAGTTTCTCACGGTTTGAAAAGGCATACATACGAACTGGAACAAGTGTATCTGAAGGCGATGTAGCTATATGCTTCCAATCTGTTCGGAAAGGATAGCCAAATGTTGCAACTGGTTTTTCAGACAAAAGTGCTTGCATCAAAAAGTAAGCGTCTTTTGGCTTACGATTGTGTGTAACCAAACCTTTGTTATTCATATGCGAAGTGGCATCTACACGGCGTTCTGAACTAAAATCTACCAAATTCCAGATTGCTCCACCAGAAATATAAGGACGTGCAATGATTTGAGAGGTTAAAGATTGTATAAAACGAACCTGTTCTTCCATTGTGAAGTCAAATTTTTCAGGCTTTTCAGAATAAAGGCGCACATCCGAACCAGCACCATATTCGCTAATGAAATGAATTCTGTTAGGATATTTTTTGTGTTGTTCGTCCATATATTTACCAAAATCCTCATATTTATCATAATACCAACCGTGGTACAAATTCCACCCTGCAATCATAGGAATGTCTCCAATTCCCGATTCATCATAAAGCGCATAATTATGCATCGCAATTGCAGTGTAACGATATGGGTCTGTTTGTCTGGTTAAGTTTTCCAAACGTTGTGTTAGTTCAAGTGTGGCTTTATTGCGTTCAGGAATTTCTTGTTCTGGTTTAAAACGATGTGCCCAATAAATCTCATTCATATATGCCCATATAAATATCGAAGGATGATTATAGTGCTGCTTAATCATTTCTTTGAGCATATTCTCAGCATTTTGGTTATGTTCTTCACTCACATTTACTTCATTTACCAACGGGATTTCTTCCCAAACAACAAAACCTAATTGGTCTGAATTATCGAGAATTTCAGTTGCTTGTGGATAATGTGCATTTCGCAGAAAGTTAGCTCCCATATCTTTTAACAACTGCATATCTTGCCGATGCATATCATTAGTTAATGCATTTCCATACGGAATCCTGTCCTGATGGCGATTCGCTCCAATTAATTTTACGTTTTTCCCATTCAGAAAAAATCCTTTGTTCGCATCGAAACTGAACCATCTAAAGCCCAAGGGTTGTGTTAAATTATCAAGAGTTTTTCCATTTTCTTTCAAACTACTTTCCACATAATAAACCACAGGCATTTCGGTACTCCACAATTCAAAATTTTCTACATTTTTAAATGTGACTTTAAAAATCATATTCGAAGAAGCCTCAATGGTTACGTTGCTTCTTTTTTCTGCCAAAACGGACTCTGTATCTTTCCTGATGAAGGTTTCGAGCGATAGTTTTACCTTTTGGTTACTTTTGTTTTGTAGATGATATTCAATGATGACTTCTGCCTTTTTCTCGGAAACTTTAGGTGTTGAAATATAAATCCCTGGACCTCCGTAATCGGACATACTAAAGTGTTTATCTCCCGTAGTTATTAAATGAACAGGACGATAAATACCGCCAAAAAATGTAAAGTCCGCTGACAGAGGAGGAATATTCTTGTCAAAACTATTATCAACCTTTACAGAAATATATTGCTCTCCCGATAGATTCAAAAAAGGTGTCAGTTCCACATTAAAAGAGCTATAACCACCAATGTGTTTTCCTGCAAATTTCCCATTTACAAAAACTTCTGTAACCTGATTAGATCCCTCAAATTGTAAGAAATATTGCCTCCCAGACTCAGGAATTAATCGAAAAGACTTTTTATACCACGCAATTCCCCTGTAATAGCCTCTTTTCCCATCAGCAAGAACGTCCTTATCATTCCACGTGTGAGGTAACTGAACCGGTTGCCAATTAAAACTATCCGCATTAGGAAGAACAGCATCTCCTATGCTATCCTTCTGGAATAGCCAACCTGAATCAAAACTAACTTTCGAACGTCCAACAGAACGAATTTGGGCTTCTAATGTGAATTTGTAACCAAACAAAATCACCATTACCATACAGATGTACCTTCTCATAAATTTATTTTTTGGCTAAATTACTCCTATACAAATAATAAATCTATCTCAAATGTTACGAAAAAGAGGAATTGGGTTACCTTCTCTTTTCACATCAGCTAGAAAGCCCAATTTACATCTGTAAATCAGCAATATAATCATTTATAAATAATATTTTTTCTGAAAAATTAATCAATCATAAAGAATAATTCTGTATTTTCGTGGCAATGAAATTTCATCAATTGAATTTTCATCAAAAAATATAGCAAGATGATTATCAAAAAAGTTAATGGAAAAGAGCCTTCTTTTGGAGAAGATTGTTTTATTGCTGAAAATGCAACAATCACAGGAGATGTTTCTGTAGGCAATCAATGTACCATTTGGTATAATGCCGTGATTCGGGGCGATGTAAATAGTATTCAGATTGGAAATAAAGTAAACGTACAAGACGGCGCTGTTATTCACGCAACTTATGAAAAACATTCCACAGAAATAGCCGATAATGTATCTATTGGACATAATGCCATCGTTCACGGTTGTACTATTCACAGTAATGTGTTAATCGGAATGGGAAGTATCGTAATGGATGGATGCGTTGTTGAAAGTGATAGTATCATTGCAGCTGGTGCAGTAGTTACCGAGCATACTCATATTGAGTCTGGAAGCATCTATGCTGGTGTTCCTGCCAAGAAAATAAAGAGTTTATCAGAAGAGCAAAAACAATCTATACGAAAAACAGCTGATAATTACGTAAAATACGCCTCGTGGATTGAAGATTAGATGAAATTTTATGATATTTCTATAATGAAAACAAAAAAGGCTTCACATTCTTGTAAAGCCTTTATTTTCTTTGTGGTCCCAGCTGGGCTCGAACCAGCGACCACCTGATTATGAGTCATATTTTTTATTGTTTATTGTAGTTTATTTAATTCCATTTTTATTATATTTATACTATAAATCAACATATTGCCACTAAAATAATTTTGTTATTATCTTATTTTATGTTACTTTTACGACATTAATGTTCGTCAAATGTTCGTCAAAAGTTATGACCACTTTTCAATTCACACTTAAAAACAACCCAAAAGTAAATGGTGAAAGAAGTATCATCATTACGTTTATAAAAGACAGAAAAAACACAAGTTTATCCATCAGGAAATCTTGTAAGGAAGAACAATGGAGCTATGAAACAGAGAGAGTAAAGAAAAACCACCCTGAGCACAAAAAACTCAATACCTTTATCGAAAAATATAAAAAGATTATTCAGGATATTATTGAAGACTTTGAAGATAGAAATATTCCCTATTCCTTACCTGACCTTATAGAAAGTGTAAAAAAATACAAAGGAAAAAATAAGACTGCTTCCTTCACAGAGTATTTATTACAAAGTATAAACAATCAAAAAGTTTCAGGTAAGATAGGTTCAGCAAGAATTGAAAAAGATACTCTAAATTCACTACAAAAATTTTTTAACAAGAAAGAAATCGGATTTAATGAGATAACTTTTTTATCATTGAAAAAATATGAATTCTATTGCTATGAAAAAGGTAATTCACCAACAACGATAGCTATCAGGATGCGAACGATGCGCTATATTTTTAATCAAGCCATTACTTCAAAAATCATTAAAGAAGCACAATATCCCTTTAAGGATTACAAGATTTCAAAAATAAAAACCGATGCTAAAAAAGAGTTTTTAGATGAAGATGAAATTCAGGCTTTGAAGACTTATGTACCCAAAGATAATCGAGAAGCTTTTGCAAAAGATATGTTTCTATTTAGCTACTACTCAAGAGGAATTAACTTTATAGATTTACTAAAGCTAAAGAAAAGTGCATTATCGAGCGAAAATTTGACTTTTATCAGAACCAAAACAAATGTACCCGTGACCTTTAAATTAGCTGGATACAACAAAGATATTATGAAAAAATACCTATCGGATGATTCCTCTGAATATCTTTTCAATATCGTGCAGAATAATAATGCAGATATTACTTATTTGAAAAATAAATCTCACAAATATTTGAACAAATATATCAACCCAAGTTTAAAGGTCATTATCCAAAATTTAGGAATTAATAAACATATAACCTATTACTGTGCTAGACATTCTTTTGCTACGGCTTTAAAGTTTAAAAATGTATCAGTAGATATTATCAGACAAGCATTAGGACAGAAAGATATTAATTCTACGATGGCTTATCTCAATTCGTTACCGGACAAGAAATTAGATGAAATTATTGATATGGCTTTGATTTAATTAGAATTATAATATTGACCTAACATAAAAATTTGAATCATCCCATTGCTTGAACGATTAATACTAAACGCAAGTAATCCCATCGTAAGTCATCAGTTTAATTATTTATATTATAATTAACTTTTAACTGAAAAAAACTATATTTGCAGAAAGTTTTTTCAGAATGCTTTCCTAGAGATATGAGGACATCATTAATATTACATTCCCAAAAATAAGATAGTTATGAAGTCTTTCCTTTCAGTACTTGTGTTTATGATTGGTGTTTGTTATGTTTTTCCACAAGAGAAACGCCCTATTTCAACTGCATTTCCTTTCTTATTACTAGGTACTGATGCCATAGCTTGTGGTAAGGGAGACTTGGGAGTAGCCTCAACACCAGACGTTTTTTCTCAACATTGGAATGCTTCCAAATATATTTTTGCAAAGGAAAAATCTGCCTTTGCAATGGCGTATGCTCCCTATCTAAATCGGGCAGTACAAGATATTTTCATAGGAAATCTTGTATACTACAAAAAAACAAAGCGAGGAGCTTGGGCTGGAAGCTTTAATTATTTCAATATAGGAAATGTAACACTTACTCGCGGTTTTGGTAAAGACATTTACATTCTGGGAGATTTTCGTCCCTCTGAATTTACATTTGACGTTTCCTATAGTTTGCAGCTGAGTTCTCACTACGCAATGGGTATTACCACTCGTTATTTGAACTCAAATTTAAGGCTCCCTATAGAAGAAAGCAATGTAGCCAGAGGGGTTGCTTTTGACATCTGCGGTTTCTATTCTTCCAAGGAACATCTAATAGGTAATTATTTCGGAAAATATACTTGGGGATTCCAAATTTCAAACATTGGTGGTAAAGTGCAATATGAAAAATTAGGACAGACTTTTTTCTTACCTACCAACCTTAAATTAGGTGCGGGGTACAACTTACAAACTAATAGTTACAACCATTTTCAGTTTCTTTTAGAAATCAATAAATTACTCGTTCCTTCACCAGCCAAGTATGGTTTTAATGACACTAATGGCAATGGCATTCAAGAGCCTACTGAACCTACTGAAATTGTAGCGGGAAAAAGCCCAAATGTTGATTTCTTGCAAGGTATTTTCCAATCATTTGGCGATGCCCCTAATGGTTTTTCGGAGGAATTACAAGAAATTTCTTGGTCATTAGGTTTTGAATACGCCTATAATGAAACCTTATTTGTACGAACAGGTTATTTCAATCAGCACAAAAATAAGGGAGACAGAAAGTATCTGACATTAGGTACAGGGTTTCGAATACAATCGTGGCAAATTGATTTTTCATACCTTTTTTCAACAGCAAAAACAAATAACCCAATGAGCTCTTCTTTAAGAATTGCACTACAATGTAAGCTTTAAAACACAAAGAGTCCATTACTGTATTAATCAATATTAATCAAGTAATGGACTTTGCTTCTTTACACATTAAAATTGATAATAGTATGGTACTTCTGATGTGATTTCCCCATTAGGTAGGCGATATTTTAAAATTGCATTGTATTTTTTCTCAGGAATTGCAGGGAAGTTTCGTTCCATAAATTCAGCCTCCCAAGTAGGATTTAATATGCCTCTTGTTAAATTATCTGAAATACGTCTGCCAAGTTCAGTCCAGTCATTTCTGTAATATACTAACACATCATAACGATACGGAAAAAGACGTTTAAGTATGGAACCCTGTGAATTATTTTGTAAATTTTCCGCATACGAACTCACCACAGAGATTGCCTCTTTAGGAGGAAAACCTATTTTTTCATTCGATGAACCTCTTCTTAAGATACTGATAACTTGCGGATTTGTATATAAATATTTTTTAAATACAGCATCGTAAGCATCATCCAATACCGCCTCTGTATAAAACAAAGGCTTTCCGTCGGTGTATACTGTTCCTAAAAGCTCAGTAACTTCAAAAGATTCGTCTGTATTCATATTGTTAAATAACGTCACTACGTCCGAAGAGATTTTATCCCAAAGTTTTCGCTCCGTTTTAAAAGCATTCATCTTCTGTTTGAGTGATTTGTATTTACTAGCTTTAAAACTGTACGTTAATCGTTCGAAACTTCCTTCTTTAACAGAGGCTTGGGCTTTGTTGCTTTTGAAAGCAGCAGAAGTCTCTTTTTCTATGGTATCGTACCCCCCTTCAACTCGTTTTGTTTCTCTCTCAGATGTGGTTATTTTGCCTTTTTTCATACTATTTTTGCTATAACTTACTATGGAAAGGGTGTATTTTGCCCCTGTATCAAGCTTTGGCATTGTATAGGTAATTGCATTCTTAGCAGCATTATAACTGGGCTGAGCTGTTAGTTTATTTCCGTTCTCTGAAATCAAATATAACTGTGTTTCCCAGTTATCGGACTCAAACAAATACGCCTGACCTTGCTTGAGCTGTATAAACGCATTTTTGGTTTCATCTACAAAATAGTTTTTTTGGTCAAGTATTGGATATGCATATTGGATATTTTTGTTAGGAATGTATTC
This sequence comes from Capnocytophaga cynodegmi DSM 19736, assembly GCF_000379185.1. Classification (GTDB taxonomy): domain Bacteria; phylum Bacteroidota; class Bacteroidia; order Flavobacteriales; family Flavobacteriaceae; genus Capnocytophaga; species Capnocytophaga cynodegmi. Next base: position 4,335 of record NZ_KB900737.1, on the reverse strand, counting down.
TGGAGCTACTCCCGTAACAAAAGTTCGTTCTTCCACCTCCAAAGCCTTCTTGCCATCTACCATCACAGTTTGATAGGAATTGCCCTTTAATTCCTGAAAACTCACCTGAGCGGTAATTTTGTATTTCGTATTAGAAGAAAGCGTCTCTGTAGGAATAAAATTCACCACATCAGAAGATTTTCCAAATTCCAATTTGCCTTTAATTGTACCACCTTTTTCATCGGTCATTTCCAATTTTTCCAATTTTACAACATACGTATGGTCGCCATCATCTTCAGGAATAACAATAGGTTTTTCCACTTCAAGATTGAAACTTACCTGAGGAGCAATGAACACATCTACATTCGTGCTCTTATCAGAAGGAGACACTTCGGAAATGATTTTCATTCCGCCTAAAACTTCCTGCTGAGCAAGCTCACACTGCTCACCAAATTCCATTTTGAGTCGGAAGCGACCCTTAACAAGCCCTCCCAATACGTTGTAGTATCCGCCCAAATAACCTCTCGCCCAAAAAGGATTGGGTCCTGACCCTTGCAAAATAGCAGCAACTCCCGCTTTAAGAATTGGAATATTTTTGCGAACAAAAAACAATCGTACTCGTATTCCCAACTCTCCTTGAAGATAAACATACGTTTGCCCACTGGCATACCAACCATTGATTCCAAGCTCTCCACTGCGGTTTTTACAATGAGTATTGCCATAGTTTTTCAGCATTATATCCGAACCTAAACCCGCAGCAAATCGAGCATAAATAAATCCTGCATTGATATCGCCCGTATCAAAATTCAAATGAGAGCCAAAAGCAAATCCTTTTCCTTCCCTAACCTGATTGAGGCTTTGCATATACCCTAAGTTACTTGCTTTCATTCCTAAAATTTCAGCTACTTTGGCAGGAGGCTCGGGAGTTTCATAAATTTTCGTTCCTATCATAAAGTAACTTTGTGCATCTACACTTAAGTTACCAAAACCTACTTGCAAGCCTATCATCTCACGCGAAGTACCAATATGAATATACCAATCTTTAGGGTCGATATGAATCACAGCTCTCCCCGCCAGTCCGTTGTTGCCCTTACCCTTTATAACACCTCCGGCAACATTTACATAAGCTTCCATATTGGCGTGAAAGGCTTTTTGGCTAAAATCATAATTCATTGCCATTGTAGCATAAATAGGAGCTTGCTTTACTTTTCCATTTTTATCCAAAGAAACATCCACTTGTGAAGGAGTGTTATTATTATCCAACACTAAAACTTTATCTAAATCATTCTTCTTAAGTTTTTCCATATTAATCAGGTTATTTACTTGCGAAGTAAACCCCTCTTGCAGAGATTCAAAAGGATTATCCAATTTGTCCTGTAAAGCATACATTATGGTAGCCTCCCCATCAATACCAACACGGGCAAGTCCTCCTTTTTTATTGGTTTGGAGGCTTAAAACAGCCATAAAAGAAGCTACATTTTTACTCTGAAAAGCTCCTAATACACCAGCCTTTAACTCCAATTCCACCGATGCATCTGGAATAAGCTCAAAGGCTCTTTTTATCCCCGATATATTACCTTCCTTGTCTTTATTGGCCATTGTACCATCTTCAGGACGCATTCGGTAGTAAGCTCCTCCAACAAAGCCCGTGATATTCACAAACGAAGCTGGAATATTTAAACCATCAACAGCAGCATCAAACCCCCAATAACGAAAATCCTTATTCCCAAATACGGCATTAGCATCTACCTTAATGGCAGGATTTTCAATCTCTACTGCCAACATCGCTCTAAAACCATTGCCATAAAGTGGGTCATCTTTCATCAGTTTGAGCCTTCCTGACACAGTAGCCACCACAACATCTACATTATTTAAGGCTAATTCACTGACGTCAAAAGTGTCATATCGCCAAGAAGCCTTTTCTCTTTTAGCATAAATACTAAATCCTCCTTCGGCAGAAAATTTATCTTTCTGTAAACCTACACGAATGCCAAAATTCAACATCGCTCTATTGCCTTTGAAATTGACATTCACATCTTTCACACTTACAGGAAAATTAGCTAAACGTTGCTCACCCGTAACTCCAAAATGTTCTGCAGAAATATAAGGTTCTTCGGTTTGAAGTGTAAATTTGCGAAAAGTGATACCGTTAAATTCGTAGCTGTTCTTATCAGTGCTATTTTCACGCAGAGACATTTGTCCGTTAAGAACCGCTTTAGGAATGAATTTCTTATTCTTTACTCTCAACTCAAGGTATGACGATGGTTCAATAGTGGCTTGGGCTCTCCATAAATCAAAATTGAGCTTTTCCAAAGAGGAAGCCCTAAGCATATAGTCATCATCGGTAAAAGTTCCCGTAAAAAGAATACCTTTTTCACTTGATTTTTTCGCTTTGTCATTAGCAGCAACATCAGCCGTATCTTCTGAATCATCAGCCGATTCAATAGGAAGCAACATTCGCCCAGAGAGAGCCCCTCCCTTGATTTTAGAAGCCATAAAATCTGCTTTAATAAAATCCAATGAATACCGCCACGCATTTTCTCCGCCTGCCGTAGTACCTTCATTAAGAGAAATTAAGTTCTCCGCTGAAAAACTACCCGAAACGCCGTACGAATCCAAAATAAAACGCTCTGCCGAAAAACTCACTCTCGCTTCGGACTTTTTAAATTCTTCTGGTAAGGTAATTTTTAATTTACCCATATAAAAACCACGCCACGACTCCGCTTCAGCTACTAAATACTCCTCATAACCTTGAGGCAAAAACATCCCCTCTGCATTATGCGTGTCGCTCATATCCAGAATGATGTCCTCTGACTCAAACACAAAAGCACCTCGGTCACTGTTCTGTACTTGTTTGGTAATGGCAAATGCAGGTAAAGAAACCCTTAACAGCAGATTGTTCCAGCTTTCAGCCTTTAAAGCCACTGAAGTTTCTACTCTTCCGTTAAGTATCGGGGTATATGTACGCTCATCAACAGGCACTATCAACTGCGGAGATACGCGAATCACGCCATTTAAGGCTATCTCACGCAAACCATCACAATCAAAGGTAATATACGTCAAATCACCAACCGTATCACCCGTGCGTGTATCAATGCCTCCACCACGAAGCAAAAACTCCCAATTCTTGTTGGAACTCACCGTGAAATCTCCCAAAAGAGAAAGACGCATATCGCCCACTATTTGTCCTTCATACGAAAACGAAAGCCCCGTAGCTCCAAAAAAAAGCTGCTTTTTACCCGTAGGACTCTCACTATCAGGTACCGTAAGACGAGCATACGCATTGACTAACGTCTGCTCAGGCAAAAAAGTAGCTTGAGTGATGATAATGGCATATTCCATCCCATCCTTCGTCTCTCGTATACCAACAGGAAGCTCTGTGATGTCTTCTAAGGTTTCTGCCCAGCGAGTTTGCTCAAAAGTCGCTCCCAAAGGATGTTCTTGAGAAAAAATAACCTCAAAAAAGGACAAAAACAAAACAAAAAAAAGAAAAATGCGTACCATAGTGAATCAATTAAAGTTGATGATTCTGTAAAAATCAAAGAATCTACTTCTGTTTTCTTATAAAGAAATTCCAAAGATATACAAAAATTAAATACAAAGTATTACCTTACTTATTTGAAACGCTTCTAATCCTTCTCAAAAGTAGAAATAGAGCATTTTACCAAAACGTAAAATATAATTTCATAAAAAACTGATATTTAACGCATTTAAAAATTGTTTTTACAATACATTTGATACATCATCCAATTTACAAACACATTTCTTAATAATCGTATATTGAGCCCCTTTAATTTCGCTCGTAAATGAACAAATCCCCGCCAGTATCAGAAATAAACATTTTATCATCGTGAAATTCTATTTTATCGGCTTTTTCGTAAGTGTCTATTTTGTGTATCCATTGATAATTAGCCGTTTCTGGGTCGATAGCAATAACAAAGGAATCTCCAGCATCATAAACCAAGTACCAAAGTAATCCTTCATTATAAACCACATTATGCCCTGCCGCCCAATAAGTTTTGCCCTCGTACTCAAAATCTGGAAGTCGTGAATATTTCCTGTCATAATCGTACATTTCGCCATTATCAAGATTGACTCTGTAAAGCGATAAACTTGTACAAACATAACCAAAGTTACCAATGACCTCCATAGTACGAGCGTAAGACTCTGTTTTCCAGATAAGTGAACCATCTTGTGGGTTCAGACTTAAAATACCGAAAGTAGATACTACGATAAAATTATCTTTATAAGTATAAATTTCTTGTATTCGTAATTGGTTGTTTTTGCTGTCTTCTTTGTTAAAAAAATCGCGTATGTTCTTTTGCCACAGGAGAGAAAAATCATTTTATATATATA
>NZ_KB900736.1:87-129716 GCF_000379185.1 Capnocytophaga cynodegmi DSM 19736 | reverse complement strand
ATAGATATTATTTTTGTAAAATATATGATTTTAAGTAAGATATAAAATATTTTTTTGATATTCGATATGGTTTATAAATTGTTTCTGAAAGTATTTATGATAATAACTAATATTGAATAACTATTTGGGATAGTCTTTTTAATCATAATTACCACCTCGAAGGTCATAATTACCACCTCGAAGGTCATAATTACCACCTCGAAGGTCATAATTACCACCTCGAAGGTCATAATTACCACCTCAAAGGTTATAATTACCACCTCGAAGGTCATAATTACCACCTCAAAGGTTATAATTACCACCTCAAAGGTCATAATTAGTATCTCAAAGGTCATAATTACCACCTCAAAGGTTATAATTATCACCTCAAAGGTCATAATTACCATCTTAGAGGTCATCTGAACAACCTCAAAGGTCATAATTACCATCTCAGAGGTCATCTGAACCACTTCAGAGGTCATATTTATTAACTTAAAAACTCATTAGAGGGTGATTATAATTAAGAAAAGGAAAGAAAATATGATAGGGAAGAGGCATTAAAAAATCCGTTGTGTAAAATGGATTTACAAAACGGATACAAGGCTATTTGTGATGATTTTTTTAATTGTTTTTTCTCCCAAAGTCAGCAGGAATTTCGCCCCACGCTTTGGTTTGCCACTTTAGGATATGATTTGGAAAAGTGTTTTCGTGTAACCAAATTTCGGCACGTTCAATCAGTTCAAAAATTTTATGGTTTTTGTCGTTTTTCGTGATATTGGTTTTGCATTTTTTTTGTCTTATCCAGTTGATAGCAATCTGGCTATCAGAGTATATGGGTGTAGTTTGATTGTGTTTTTTGAGCAAAGCCAAAGCGTGAACAATTGCCAGAAACTCGCCTATATTGTTTGTACCTCCTTGCATTGGCGAAATCCTGAAAAGTTCCTTTTGGGTTTGTGTATCAACGCCTCGATATTCCATTACACCGGGGTTTCCACTACAAGCAGCATCTACCGCAACGGAAGGAATTTTCGGACTTCCGATTTGTTTTAATTCATTTTCAGATAGTTCTGATTTAAAAAACGTTTTACCTTTGTAATTATCAAAACTCTCAGAAAAAGCCTTTTGAGCCAGTTCCAGAGAGGGAAAAGCCTTATATTTAGCATCTTGGAAACCCTCCACAGCCTTTTTGCACTGCTCCCACGATGTAAAAATACCTGTTTGATGCCCGTTCCAAACTACGTAAAATTTCTTTTTAGCCATTCTTATTGAAGTTGGGCAAAGATAATTATTTTAACTAAAAGATAGAATTTCTCCTTAAAGGAAGATTTCTTCAAAAAATGCATATTATTGTTAATTTTGATGATTTAGATGATATAATAAATGATATTTTTGAAATTTTAGCTATTTATGAGTGGTTATTTATCTGTTTTTTTGGATAAAAATAGTTTTGGGATTTTTATTTTTTTCAAAATCCCTATCTTTGTCCGCTAGAATATAATTCGTTGAATATTAATTAAAACAGAAAATATAGGAAAAATCACTATGATAAAAAAAATTACAAGCCATAAAATATTCAAACTTTTCAAACTAACAGCATTCGAATTTTTGGAAGATAACTGTCTGAAACTAAGTGCATCTTTGTCCTACTCCACGATTTTCGCATTGCCCTCATTGGCGATTTTAATCATCTCATCGGTGGGATTGTTTTACGATGCCAATCAAGTTTCGTCCGAATTTTTCCACCAACTTGCTGATTTAGTGGGAGAAAAATCGGCTTTGCAAATTCAATCCGTTATCGACAACATACAAATTGACGATTCGGGAAGGATAGCCCAATGGATAAGCATCGCTACACTTATTTTTACGGCTTCGGCGGTATTTGCTGAAATTCAGAGTTCTATAAACTATATTTGGGAACTGAAAGCCAAACCTCAAAAGGGAATTTTACGCATTATCATCAACCGATTGCTTTCCTTTGCGATGATTGGAGCTTTGGGTTTTGTGCTGTTAGTCAGTTTGTTAATAAACACATTTATTGATATTTTGTTCAAACAATTATCACGAATGTTTTCGGAGAATTCAGTTTATCTTGCTCAGATTTTTAATATTGCAATTGTTTTTTCGATAGTTACGATTATATTTAGCTTCATTTTCAAGACCTTACCTGACGGGAAGTTAAAATGGAAGGATACGCTCATTGGGGCAGGATTTACTTCTATTTTGTTTATGTTGGGTAAATTTGTAATTGGGAATTATTTAGTAAATACCGCTAAATTAGATGTTTACGGAGCGGCAGGTTCTGTTTTGGTTTTGTTGGTATGGGTCTACTATTCGGCAATCATACTTTATTTCGGAGCAGTGTTTACCAAAAACTATTCGGAAATGTACGGAACTCCCATAGAACCAAGTAGTTATTCTGTTCGTGTCATCATAGAGGAAAGGGAAGTAGATTATGCGAAACAGCCTTCGGAAATTGCTGAAAAACACGAAGATATGTCCAATAAAAGAAAGAAAACCAGCTAGAAAGTGAAGCTGATTAAAAAAATAATATTCTATTGTTTTTCCTCTTTCCCCATCAACTCTTTGATTTTGTGTTCTTCCCAATTTTTACCCAAGAAAATATCAGGGGTAAATACTTTAAAAGCGTGTAAAGCCAACCAAAATCCCCAACCAAAAACAAGTTGATTATAATGAGGAAAATGGATTGTTGTAAAAACCTTTGGGCGCTTTCACTCTTTCTTGTGTTTTTTTAGCGTTTTGTTCTGTTGTATTTGTGCATTGCTATTATGTTGGTATGTTATTATAAGATATAATCTTGGTCTACCATAAGTTTAATGCTTCTATTATGGTAGATGGGATAATATTTGGAATCTCCTAAATGCTTAAATTGAATATTGTATTTATGTACCATTTGAAAAATCTTATCTTCAAGAGACTCTATGTTTACATTAATAATTTTATTTCTGAATAATCTACCATTAGTAAAAAATAACATTAAATTGGTGTAATTGTAATATTCTGATTCATAAAAATAGAAAACATTAATATTTTCTTCTTCACAAATAGAAACTAGTTCATTGATGAACTCATTTTTGAACTTACTCAGCAAATTACAATCTATACGAGCAGAAATGACTTGGGAATTGTCCTTATTCACGTCAGAAGAGACTATATTTATGAAATTATGTTTTACTGTGGAAAAGTAGTTTTCATAATTATTGAAATTTTTTATAGATTCTGCATTGAAGATAATTTCTTCTTTGGCTAACTTTGCATTTCTTTTTCTTAAAATTTGTTGTTCTATGGAAACCAAAATCTCCAAAGTGTAATCAAAAAGGAAATAATCAAAAGTTTGTATACTAAAAAAAATTCCGTTTTGTTTTACATGCAAAAAACAAGGATTTTGCTTTGAGAATTCTTCAAGTTCCTCAACCAATCCATTAGAATTTTCCACGAATACAAAAGCTTCTAATTCAGCACATTTGTTAACAAACCCTCCCAAACCTTTATGAAATTTGAAAAAATCAAATTTGTACAAACCTTCAGGAGAACCATAAAACCAATACACACCTAATAACATAGTATAGTTTTCTTTAAATAGTTAATTATTTCAAATACCCTTTCAGCACCTCTACATATTCCTCGAAGGCTTCTAAGCCTTGAGCGGTAAGGGTGAGTTCCGTGTTGGGATAATTATCTTTAAATGATTTGGTTATGCTGATGTATCCCGCTTTTTCGAGTTTACCTATCTGCACACTGATATTACCCGAAGTAGCTTGAGTCACTTCTTTTATCCGATTGAAATCTGCCTTTTCTTCTGAAACTAAAAGCGACATTATCGCCAACCGCAACTGCGAATGCAAAAGAGGATTTAAATTTTTAAACATTTTTGTTTCTTTTTTTATAATCCGAATGCAACTGAATCCCCGGAATTAAAAACAACAAGGCTGCCAAAATTACGGTCATCAAAATGGTGTAATATCCATAATTGATAAACAAAGTACTGTAAACCAGTATAAAAGAGATAAGCGAGGTACCTATCCAAAGTCGGTTTTTCAGCTGTAATGCCGTTGCCAGAGAAGCCATTGCAAAAGGTAGGTATATCAGTACAATAATCCACTTGGAAGATTGTGTAAATCCGCCCACCATTGCACCTATTCCCGCTACGAGCCAAATCCAGTCCATCCAGTCGATGCTTTTACCTTGTTTTTCGGCTTTTATGCCTTCTCGCATTTTGGCAACAAAGGTAAAAATAAATCCCAAAGGCATCAAAATAAGCCACACGAGTCCCGATTTATTAAATTGAAAATCAAATTGATACATCAGGAAATGTATAGTTCCTGCTAACATAATGAGTACACCCCAAAAGATAAAGAAAAATCCGTTTTGTTCGTACTTTTGTTTGCGTTGGTTGATAACCTCTTGAATGATTTTTAGGCTATCACTGGGTTGTAATTGTTCCATTTTTATTGAGTTTTAAATAGGTTACAAATATAATTTAATTTATTTTATAAAGTAAAAAGATAAAAAAATATTATTTTTTCTCTTTCTCCATCAACTCTTTGATTTTGCGTTCTTCCCAATTTTTTCCAAAGAAAATATTAGGGGCAAATACTTTAAAAGCGTGCGAAACCAGCCCAATACCCCAGCCGAAAATCACCCACAAACACCATAAATGATTGGGATTTTGATAGAGATTCAGTCCGACAAGGAAGGTATTGACTACAACATAAGTCGCCAAATGATGGTAGAATTTTTTGAGTTTCTTTACTCGTTTTTCAGCTTTTCTGTAAGCGTTTGGTTCTATTGTGTTCATTTTTTTATATTTATATTATTGATTATCTGATTTTTGATTTAGTTTATTTTACAAACTAAGTTTTCAAAAAAATACTTCTCTTTAATGATACAAATATAAATTAGTTTGTTTTATAAACCAAATATTTTTAAAAAAATCAGACAATTGCTATAATCATCTGATTTTTAGTATTTTTTATTGAAATAATAAGAGCCTTGATATTGAATGTTTTATAAAGTATTTCCTAAAACAAGGCTGCTCCTACGAAAACACCTACACTGCCGTGGTATTTTTTTGCAGGACCATACCAATCCAAATTGGTTCCCAGTCCGAAATTAATATCCTTATAAATAACGCCTAATCTTGCCATTATATAACTTCTAGCGTGGTGTTCAAAATCGGTAGTCTGTACATAAACCCCTTGTAAACGACTGTAATAACGCCAGTTGTCATTGATTTTAGGTCGGTATTCTACCAATGAGAAAGTTTCAAAAGTTCCGTTTTTGGTCAAATCTATACGAGGGTTCACTACAAACAACAAATCAGGCTTGGCATAGGAATAGATAATTCCCGCCGAAGGACGAAATCCGCCTGGAGGAGTTGCCTGAAATCCTACAATCACATCCACTCCTTTTACCACTTGATAAGACACATTCGCCTGAATCATATAGTCTTTGATGGGTTTATTATCTCATTCACTGAGTATATTGGTCACTCCGAAGAAGCCTAATTTGGGTACGCTTTGTAGCTTTTTGATGGTGGTCAGAAAAGCAACGTCTCTGTTGCTCACCAAAAATTCTGTAGATACGAGCGGATTTTTAACAGGTTTAGGTTGCTCTTGTGCGGAAATGCTAGACACTGAAAATAAAATTGATAAAAATGTGATTTTTTTATATGATATATTATGGAAAAGAAATTTATAAATCAAAAACAGAATTCCTTTTAGTGTAAAATAAGTCCTTGATACGTAGTAAAAAAGCTAATAAAAGATATACTCCAAACCAAGCTCCAAGCGTAGCAAAAGTCCCATAAATGAAAAATATCCGAACATCTTTGGCTCGTATTCCTAATTTCTCGGATAAACGAGAAGAAACTGCAAAGCCATACTTTTCGAGAAAAAAACGAAAATTAGAAAGATATTGCTTCATAAGAAATGAGTTTCAATTATAGAATAATAATGTAAAGATTAAAAGGTATTTACACGTTTTTAGAGTGAAAATAAATGTAAAAAAATCTTTATAAAATAAAAGTAGAATTAAAAAATTACTGTTTTAATAACTCGAAACTTACGTTGATTTTAGCTTCAATAGCGATAGTTCCAACAACTAAAGTTTCTTTTGGATTTCCACTTTCTTTTCTTAAAGCCATAAATTCAGCATTACGAGGAATACTAAAGTTTGATGATAACTCACTAATAGAAAGTGCTTTTCCAATATTTTGGTCTAAACTTACCGCATAAAAAAGTGCTTTTTGTCGTGCGTCTTCTACAGCTAATAGCCTAGCTTCACGCAAAAAATGTTCTCTATTTTTTACATCAAAAGAAACATTATCTATCTGATTTACACCTGATTCAAAGATAGATTCCATTAAAGATTCGTATTTATTGATATCTTCCAGCTTTATGTTAATACCTTGCGATATATAATATTTATAGGTTTTTGTATTAAAATCATAATATTTTTCTAATGAAATGTGGCTGGTTTGGAAGTTTTCCAAAGGTAGTTCATTGGTAAGAATTTGAATAACTTTTGCAATGGCTTCTCCATTTTTTTGCTTCAAATATTTTACATCATTGCCTTCATTTTTAATGCTTAGTGAAATATTAACAATGTCAGGAGTTGCGTAAGTAATGCCTTCGCCCGTTACGCTTACCATTGGGATAGATTGTGCTGAAATCATAGTGGATACTAATGAAAATAATAATAAATAAGGTTTCATAATATAATTATTTTAAATCGTTTTATTGTAAAATATGGCTTATCGTTCAATCTTTTTGCGAAAAACAAACAGCAATGCAATAGGGACTAACATTCCTACAATTAATAAAGGTTCTCTGTTAATTAACGATGGTTGGTAAGCAAGAGCGTAAATAAGCCCTCCTACAGCCCCTCCAAAGTGTGCCGAATGACCTATGTTATCCGTACGTGACTTCATTCCATAAATTGAATATAACAAATAACCAATCCCAAAAATATATGCAGGCATCGGAATTACAAAAACAATAATCATCATTTGTGGGTTAAACAAAATCGAAGCGTACAGAATTCCTGTAACAGCTCCACTTGCTCCAACCGCAGTATAATAAGGTTCGTTTCTGTGGAAGAACAGCGCAAACAAATTTCCTAAAACTAAGGAAAGTACGTAAACGAGTACAAAATGCGTAATTCCCGCGTAGGCGATGACAACATCGGCAAAGAAAAACAATGTTATCATATTAAATATAAGATGTTGCCAATCAGCATGAAGAAAACCACTGGTTATCATTCGCATATATTCACCACGTTGAACTTCACGAATGCCAAATTTGTATTTGTTAAAAAAGGAATAATCTTTGAAACCTTGCATCGAAAACAATACGTTGGCAATAATTATAGCAAGAGTTGCTAAACTTAAATTTCCCATACACCAATTTTTTTCGGACAAATATAAGTATATTTGCAGAAATTTTTGATATAAATGGATTTATTCGTATATATAATAGCATATCCGATTATTTGGATACTTTCAAAATTACCTTTTAGATTATTGTATGTTGTATCGGATTTTGCTTATTTTATAGTGTATAAATTGTTTAAATTCAGGGTGAAAGTTGTTCGGAAGAATTTGAACACTGCTTTTCCTTTTAAAACCCAAACCGAATTATTGAGTATAGAGAAAAAGTTTTACAAACACTTTTGCGATATATTCCTTGAGATGATAAAATCTTACGGAATGACTGAAAGAGAAATGAAACAACGAATGACCTATACCAATCTGGAAGTATTCAAAGATAAAAATATCCAAAACCGAAGTGTCATTCTAATGTGCGGACATTATGCAAGTTACGAATGGCTACTTTCACTGGCGTACTATTTAGAACACAAACCTTACGCACTTTACACGCCTCTGAGTAATAAATATTTTGACCGACTTGTTCAGAAAGTACGAATGAAGCATAAAAGTTTTCTCCTTTCGCGTTACAGAGCAAGTGTTGAAATGAAAAAACATAAGGATAATGGGCTGATTTGTTGTTATGGTTTCGCAGCTGACCAAGTGCCTAACAACGCTAAAAGTTATCGTCGACCTTTTTTAGGACTTCGCGTCCCTGTATTTACAGGAGCAGAACGAATGGGCAAACAGCTCAATACCGTGATTTTGTTTGCAAATATTCAAAAAATAAAGCGAGGATATTATCAAACTACTTTCGAAATTTTATCGGAAAATCCTACTCAAGTTACTGACTATCAAATAACTGATATGTTCTTTGAGCGATTGAATAGGCAAATCTATAAACAACCAGAGTATTACCTTTGGACGCATAATCGTTTTAAAAGAATGTGAAAATTTTTTAGCAGAAATATATTTCAAGTTGTATGTTTTTACTCTTTTGTGAGATTATATATCACAAAAGAGTATTTTTTTGCTCGAATATATGTGATAATTGAATAAAACAATGATGTTTTGCGTTGTTGTATTGTTGCAATTATGTAAAATGTGATTGTTTTGCACTATTGTATCGTTACAATTTTATAAAATACGATTGTTTTAAGTTATTGCATCGTTATAACTATTTGAAATAAGATTATTTCGTATTTTTTTAAATAAGAAATAAAGTTCAACCAGAATGTTTTTATATGTTTTCTATGATTTATTTAGAATTTATATTTCTTTAAAAAAATGTTCCCACAAAAAGTACATATACACAGATTGATTTTACGTGACACTCCGTAAAAAATGTACTATTTGTGGGATTTGAAACTAAGATATTCCTTTCATCAGATAGAAACTGATATGAAAAAGCTGTACTTATGGTTTACATCTTGGTTACTATTTCTTGCTTTATTTTTTATTCTTATTTTTTTGAAATTTTAAACACAAGTGATTGCAACGGAGCAATATCCACACGCATTTTTCCTTGTCCGTTGGTAACGTGTAGGATTGTTTTTTGGCTTTCATAAAGGACATCAGTTGTGGTGTACGCCCCGTCGTTTAAAAACCAACTTCCGACTACAAACTGAGGAATTTGCAAATCAAATCCAAATGCGTCCGTATCACTAAAATTCACAACAATAATCCACTGATTTTCTTCATCGCCTCGTACAAAAGCATACACTTTATCATTGTAGAATTCGGTATGTTTTCGGTTATGTTCGTGTATGTCAGCATAAAATCCGTTTACGTTCAAATTAAGTAAACGTTTGTAGAAATCACGAAGTTGTTTCTCATTTTCAGAAAGTTGCCCTCCGTCAAACTGCTTGTTATTTACCCAACGTTGATGTGCGGGAACGCCTACATAATCGAAAATGGAAGTACGAGAAGGACTACCAAAACCGCCTCGTTCTGCTCCTTTTTCGCCCACTTCTTGTCCAAAATATATCATTACGGGTGCATCACTAATGAGAGAAGAAACCACCATAGCGGGTTTTGCTTTTTTGGCATATCCAGCAAATTCAGGTGAGGCGATACGTTGCTCATCGTGATTTTCTAAAAAGTGAAGCATATTTTCTGAAATATCCGATAACTCCTTCTGTATGGGAGCAATAGCATCGGTGGTGCGTCCGTGTGAGATAATCCCTCGAAGTGTGTCATACAATTGTACTTTATCGTATAAATAGTCCATTTTTCCTTTGCGAATATAATCACGGTAGGCTTTCGGGTTGTAGATTTCTGCCAACAAAAAAGCATCAGGATTTTTCATTTTAATGTTGGAATTCAGATAACTCCAAAATTCTACGGGAACCATCTCTGCCATATCAAAACGGAATCCATCTACTCCTAAATCAAGCCAAAAAAGTGCAATATCTCTGAATTTTATCCACGTATTGGGCAAGTTTTTTCCTTCCCAAAAAGAAAAATGTGCTTTGTAATCCTTGTCGTTGAAATCGTCGGAAAGTTCGGGAAAATCTTTTGTGCCATCGGGACGGATACCAAAATTAAGTTTTACGGTTTCGTACCAATCATTGAAGTCAGGTTTGGATTTGCGTGAACCATTGCCTGTCCATTTTGCCGGAAATTCGTGAAATTTTTGCTTTTCAGTGAAAGATTCGCCCCCCAAAGGCAAATAACCTTCGACATAATTAGGTGCTTCAAAGGCTTCACCAGGGTTGTAGTAAAAATTATTGTTCACATCGTATTGTACAGAAGTGTTGTCTTCTTCCCCAAAACCTTTGATTCCGTTTGGTTTTGAGATACTTTCGTACTTACGAGCCACGTGATTGGGAACAATGTCGATGATTACTTTGAGTCCGTTTTTGTGGGTACGCTCAATCAGGGCCTTGAATTCTTCTAAGCGATTTTCGGGATTGTCAGCCAAATCAGGATTTACGTTGTAGTAATCTTTCACGGCATAGGGCGAACCAGCACGTCCTTTTACCACTTCGGGAGAGTCGTCAGACACCCCAATAGCCCTGTAATCACCCACCAAAGCGTGATGAGGAACGCCTGTAAACCAGATGTGTGTGGCTCCTAAATCTTTAATTTCTTGCAGAGCTTTGTCGGTAAAATCCGAAAATTTACCCACACCATTTTCTTCTTTTGTTCCCCAAGGTTTGTTGTTTGTATTGGTATTGCCAAAAAGACGCGTAAATACCTGATAGACTACTTTTTTGTTTTTTTCTTTCATTTGTTTGCTGGGTTGTTCCTCCTTATTTTTACAAGCGGCTGCAAAAAAAAGAAAAATTAAGGAAGAAAACAGTAATGTTGAAATATTTTTTTTCATAGAAAATTAATTTTTTATGATAGATAGAGTGAATTTTTGAGATTGTATGATTATTTTTCTCTTCTGGCTTCATTTAGTAAAATGGCGGTTGCGGTTGCAACATTTAGGCTTTCAGTTTGTTGTAGTTGCCCAAAACGTGGAATTGTAATTTTTTTGGTCGCAAATTTGAATATCTCCTCAGAAATCCCGTTAGCTTCATTACCCATTATGAGGATAAAATCTTCCTGAAAAACGGTTTGGTGTACATTTTCACCATTCATTGCTGTTGCGTAAATCGGTAATGCTGTGTTGGTTAAAAAGTTTTGTAAATCAGTGTAATGTATTTTTATCCGACTTAATGAACCCATCGAAGCCTGTACAACTTTTGGGTTGTAGCAATCGGTTGTTTGTTCACTACAAACTAATTGTTGAACACCAAACCAATCGCAAAGCCGAATAATGGTTCCTAAGTTTCCAGGATCACGAATATCGTCCAGAATTAATATAAGTCCCTTATGATGAATGGGTTGCTCTTCTGGAATTTTAAAAATAGCAATGCCTTCATCAGGGTTTTTAAGTGAGCTTATTTTTTTTAGTTCTTCTTTTGTGGTAATAGTTGTTTTGCTTTTAGGTAATTTGTCGGAAAAATATTCTGTAACAAAAATTTGTTCAACATTAAAGTTTGAATGCAGAAACTCAAGAATTGATTTTTTGCCTTCGACGATAAACATTTGATGCTGAAAACGATATTTTTTTTGTTGTAACTTCTGAATAAGTTTAATTTGATTTTTGCTAACCATAAAAAATATGTATTTTTGAGCCCTAAAAACAAAAGTTTGTGAGATTATTTTTGCCTAAAATATTACTTTTTGCGTTGATATCTATTTTGTTATCAGCCTGTAACGCAGTGAAAAGAGTTCCTGAAAATTCGTATTTGCTTCAAGAAAATACCATCTACGTAAATGATAAGAAAACAGAAGACGCAAAGATAAATAATTTTATTTTACAAAAGCCAAATTCAGCTTTGTTTGGGTTGCCTTTAGGTTTGTACATATACAATGCAGCAAAGCCAAATCCTGAGAAAGATTTTCAAGATTGGCTTGATGAACACCCGAAGTGGAATAATACTTTAGAGAGAATATTATCACAAAAACAAGTTGAACGACTAAAAAAATCTTTCTTTGTTTCAGGAATACATCGACAATTGAAAAATATTGGTGATGCTCCTGTTATTTTAGATGACTCAAAAACAAAATCAAGTGTAAACTATTTAAAATCATATCATAATAGCATCGGATATTTTAATTCTGTTGTAAAAGATAGTGTAATTTATAATCCTAAAAATAAGAAAAAAAGAGCTATAGTTTCTTATCACATTAACACAGGAGAACGTTATTATTTAGATACTCTGAAAACCTCTATAGCTTCATCAGAAATTGATTCGGTGTATAATTTGCACTTGCAAAAAAGTTTTCTGAAGTCAGGAAATCCGTATCAATTGAGTGATTTTAATAAAGAACGTACGCGATTAAGCTCATTGTTCCGAAACAATGGATTTTATACATTCCAACAAAGTTCGATAAATTTTGAAATAGAGCGTGATACAATTCAGGAGAATAAAGACCAAAAACTTGATGTAACAACTGTTATCGATGATTTGATTGAACGTGATGGAGATATTATCACTAAAAAAACATATAAAGTTCATCGCCTTAATAACATCCGAATTTTTACTGATTATGATTACACTATGGATTCAAAATCTTTGGATTCAGTTTCTTATAAAGATATAACTATATTTTATAAAGACAAATTAAAATACAGACCTCGTATCCTGAAAATGGCTTCAGCTTTGGAGAAAGGAGCTATTTATTCAGATGAAAATAGAGGGCTTACGTATAAGCAAATCAACAATTTACGTATTTTCAAATATCCTAATATTGAATTCAAATATGCTAAAAATGATACGCTTCAAAAAAGTTTAGATGCGAATATATACTTAGCTCCGTTGGATAAATTTTCACTTCGACTCACTAACGAAATAAAACGTTCTGAAATTGAGCAAATTGGTATTACATTAGGGACTTCATTTGCAACTAGAAACGCCTTCAGAAGAAGTGAAATATTGGAGCTGAATTTGCAAGGAACTTTTGCTTCACAAAGGAATTCAGATGACAAGAGGTTTTTTAATATGTCAGAAATTAGCGGAGATATTCGGTTAGTTTTTCCTGAAATAGTGTTTCTTTTCAACACTTCTAAAATAATTCCTTATTCGATGACTCCTCAAACAATGTTGCAAATGGGAACAAGTTATCAAACGAATATTGGTTTGGATAAGCAAAATGTAACGGGAGTATTGCGATATTCTTGGAATCCGAGGAATGACAAGAGTGTGCTCGATTTGTTAAACGTTCAGTATGTGCATAATCTGAATCCAGGTAATTTTTTCAATATTTATAGGTCTACCTACGACCGATTGAATACGATAGCTAAAAAATATACACTTGACCCATCTTACTGGGATAGTGAAGGAAATTTGATTGTGGAGAGAGGTACTTCAGGATTTTTTAATGATATAATTAATCAAAAAGTAACTCTTAATGAGGAAGATATAACGCCAATTTTGAGTATAGGACAAAGACAAGAAAGGCTTACACGTAATGATTTCATTCTTTCAACAAGTTTTACCTATATATTCAATAATAATTCGCAATTTTTTCAGAGAGATTTTTCACAATTTCGTGTGAAATTAGAAAGTGCTGGTAGTCTGCTGAATTTATTTTCGAGCTTGTATGGAGTTGTAAAAGAAGGTAATAACCCAAGAAAATTTTTAGGAGTTGAGTATGCACAGTTTATAAAAACAGAAATTGATTACATCAAGCATTGGCCTATAGGGGAGCAAAGTTCTTTGGCTTTTCGTAGTTTTCTGGGGGTTGCTATTCCGTATGGAAATTCAAAAAATGTTCCGTTTTCACAAAGTTATTTTGCAGGAGGTTCGAGTGATAATCGCGGTTGGAGAGCATATAGCTTAGGGCCAGGAAGTAGTGAATCTATTTTGGATTATAATGAAGCTAATATGAAACTTACACTAAATTTGGAATACCGTTTTCCTATAGCAGGAGCATTTAAAGGAGCTATCTTTACCGATGCGGGTAATATTTGGAATGTTCTTGATGATGTTTCGTTTGATTCGTATAAATTTAAGAATTTTTCTTCATTGAAAGATATAGGAATAAGTTCAGGTTTGGGACTTCGGTATGATTTTGGTTTTTTTGTTTTTCGATTAGATGTTGCTAACAGAATATACAATCCTGCAAATTCGATGAAGAATCGTTGGTTTACAGATGTTTCTCTGAAAAATCTGGTTTATAATATAGGTATTAATTATCCTTTCTAATAAGTTTTTTAAACAGAAGTTCTAAATTGCAGAATGTTTATAATTCACAATAGATAAAGCCTAAAAAAAGTAATATTTAATGCTCTTTTAAATTATTTTTCTATTTTTGTTGCGGAAAAACCAAAAATATCATTTTCACTACAAAAAGAAAAATATTTTTTCATTTTCTATAATATTTATTTTCAATAATTTAAAGAAATAAAGGTGAAATTTACAGCTTTACAAATAGCAAATATACTACACGGAGAAGTAGAAGGAAATCCTGATGTAGAGGTGTACAAACTCTCAAAAATTGAAGAAGGTGAGGCGGGAAGCATTACTTTTTTAGCAAATCCGAAGTATAAAAACTACATATATACCACAGAGGCTTCTGTAGCAATAGTTAATAAAACTTTTGAGGCGGAAAGTGAACTTTCAGTTACTCTAGTAAAAGTAGATGATGCGTATTCGGCTTTCTCAAAGCTATTGGAATACTATAATCAGATAAAGTTGAATAAGAAAGGAATTGAAGACCCTTCATTTATCTCAAAATCAGCACAAATAGGGCAAGACGTGTATGTTGGTGCTTTTTCCTATATTGGAGAAAATGTGGTTATTGGTAACAATGTAAAAATTTATCCAAATACCTATGTTGGTGATAACGTCACCATTGGTGATAATACCACTTTATTTGCAGGTTGTAAAATATATTCCGAAACAATTATAGGCAAATATTGTACATTACACGCTGGGGTTATATTAGGGGCTGATGGATTTGGTTTTGCTCCAGTTCAGGAAGGATTCTATAATAAAGTTCCGCAAATCGGGAACGTTATCATTGAAGATTACGTTGATATAGGTGCAGGAAGTACCATTGACCGAGCCACTTTAGGTTCAACAATTATTCGTAAAGGTGTAAAATTAGACAATCAAATACAAATAGCTCACAATGTAGAAATTGGGAGGAATACAGTGATTGCAGCTCAGACTGGAGTAGCAGGTTCTACGAAAATAGGAGAGAGTTGTATGATTGGAGGTCAGGTAGGAATTGTAGGGCATTTGAATATAGGAAATCGAGTGAAGATTCAAGCACAATCGGGTGTTATCAGAAATGTAGAAGACGATGAAGTGTTACAAGGAGCGCCAGCAATAGGATATTCTGATTATAATAAATCGTATGTGATTTTCAAAAAATTACCTACATTGATGAAGCGATTTTTAGATATTGAAAAAAAATATTTGGAAGATAAATAAAATTTTATGGTAAAGCAAAATACTTTAGCAAACCAAATTAGTTTAGAAGGAGTAGGTCTGCACACGGGTCAGAATGTGAAAATGACATTAAAACCAGCTCCAGTAAATCACGGATATACTTTTGTTCGAGTGGATTTGGAAGGGTCTCCCTTGATTGAGGCAGATGTTAACTATGTGATAAATACCGAAAGAGGTACCGTTCTGGAGAAAAAAGGTGTCAAAATACAAACTTGTGAACACGTTTTGGCAGCTCTTGTGGGAATGGATTTGGATAATGTTATAATTGAATTAAATGCTTCAGAACCACCAATTATGGATGGCTCGGCAAGGTATTTTGTAGAGGCTATATCAGAGGTAGGAATTCAAGAACAAGACGCTCCGCGTGAGGAATACATTGTAAAAGAAGTAATTTCATACGTGAATGAAGAAACAGGGAGTGAAATTACCCTAATTCCTTCTGATGAATACCAAGTAACTACGATGGTTGATTTTGGTACTAAAATTTTAGGTACACAAAATGCTTATCTGAATAAGCTTTCTGAGTTCAAAGATGAGATTGCTAATTCACGAACATTCAGTTTTTTACACGAATTAGAAATGCTTCTTGACCACGGGCTGATTAAAGGAGGAGATTTGAATAATGCTATCGTTTATGTAGATAAAGAAATCTCGGAAGAGACGATGGAAAAGTTGAAAAAAATCTTCAATAAAGAGGATATTTCTGTGAAGCCAAACGGGATTTTAGATAATTTGAATTTGCATTATTCCAATGAGGCTGCCCGACATAAGCTCCTTGATGTAATTGGAGATTTGGCTTTGGTCGGTACACGCATAAGAGGAAAGGTAATTGCCACAAAACCAGGTCATTTTACTAATACACAGTTTGCTAAAAAATTGTCGAAAATTATTAAAAATGAACGTAGAAATAACGTTCCTTCAATTGATATAAATCAACCTCCATTGCTGAATGTTAATGATATAATGAAGCTCTTGCCACATCGTCCGCCATTTTTATTAGTGGATAAAATTTTTGAGCTTTCGGACAAACACGTTATTGGCTTGAAAAATATAACAATGAATGAGCCTTTCTTTGTAGGACATTTTCCTGGGGCTCCCGTGATGCCTGGGGTTTTGCAAATTGAAGCGATGGCTCAAGCAGGAGGCGTATTGATTTTGAGTACAGTACCTGATCCCGAAAATTACTTGACATATTTTATGAAGATAGATAACGTTAAGTTCAAAGTTCAAGTAATGCCTGGTGATACACTTATTTTTAAGTTAGAACTCTTGACTCCTATTAGAAGGGGTATTTGTCATATGCAAGGGTATGCCTATGTAAATGGAAAATTGGCAACTGAAGCTGAGTTGATGGCTCAAATTGTAAAAATTAAATAATTCGGAAAAGCGATGAATCAACCTTTGGCTTACGTACACCCTGGTGCGAAAATAGCTCAGAATGTGGTGATAGAACCATTTTCAACCATTCATAATAATGTTGAAATTGGTGAGGGTACCTGGATAGGACCTAATGTTACGATTATGGAAGGAGCAAGAATTGGCAAGAATTGTTCAATCTTTCCTGGAGCGGTAATTTCCGCAATTCCTCAAGATAAAAAGTTTCAGAATGAGGAAACTATTACCATTATTGGAGATGGAACAACTATCCGAGAGTGTGTTACAATCAACAGAGGGACGATTGACAAAATGAAAACTGTGGTAGGAGAAAATTGCTGGATAATGGCTTATAGTCATATCGCTCACGATTGTACTGTAGGGAATCACTGTATATTTTCAAATAATACAACTTTAGCAGGACATACTACGGTTGGGGATTTCGTGGTTTTAGCAGGGATGGTTGCAGTTCAGCAGTTTACCACTATTGGTAGTCACGCATTTGTGACAGGAGGTTCTTTAGTTCGCAAAGATGTGCCTCCTTACGTAAAGGCAGCTCGTGAGCCACTTTCATACGTGGGGATAAATTCTGTTGGTTTACGAAGAAGAGGTTTTACACCAGAAAAAATCAGAGAGATACAAAACATTTACAGGATTATTTTCCAAAAAGATTTCAATATCACACAAGCACTTTCCATAGTAGAAGCGGAAATGGAGGCTACTCCTGAGAGAGATGAAATTCTTGATTTTATTCGTAATTCTTCTCGAGGTGTGATGAAAGGTTATACAGGGGGAAGTATGTAGCAGTATCGTACTTTCTTATTTTATGATGAAGTTTTTAATATTCTTGAAAAATAAAAGTTTAAATTAATTATATAGATGGCAACAACAGCAGATATTAGAAAAGGATTATGTATCCGTTTTAATCACGACATTTACAAAATAATCGAATTTTTGCACGTCAAACCAGGAAAAGGACCTGCTTTCGTTCGTACCAAATTAAAAAGCGTTACAACAGGAAAAACTCTTGATAATACATTTTCTGCAGGACATAAAATTGATGATGTGCGTGTAGAAACTCGCTCTTTTCAATATTTATACGAGGAGGGAGACGATTTTGTTTTTATGAATACTGAGGATTACAACCAAGTAAATATCCGCAAAGATATGTTGGAAAATCCTGAATTATTAAAAGAAGGAGAAATAGTAATGATTATTTTTAATGCAGAAGATGAATCACCTCTTTCTGTGGAAATGCCTGCCAGTGTGATACTTACCGTTACGCACGTTGAGCCAGGGGTAAAAGGAAATACAGCAACTAATGCTACAAAACCTGCTATTGTGGAAACAGGAGCAATTGTAAATGTTCCGTTGTTTATTAATGAGGGAGACCGCATTAAGGTAGAAACAGAAAAAGGAACGTATGTAGAACGTATGAAAGATTAATTATCTTTTCAATAAATATAAAAATCCGAATTTCATTAATAAAATTCGGATTTTTAATTTCTTATCAGTCATTACAGTACTTCTCAATAGCTACTTTACATTCTTTTTGAAAAAGGTTTTCTAAATCATCAATTTTTAGACGTAGTTCCAGAATGTCACTTTTTTCTGAAATATTGTTCAAAAAACTTAATATTTCCACTTCTCTTTTGGCATTTATCTGTCCGAACATACTTAACATTTTGTGAGCAATAGCTCGGATATGTTCATATTCTCTAATATTTGCAAAACGTTTTAAGTCTGAAATGTTTTTTATAGAGTCATTTATAAAGTTTTCGTAAAGAGCGATTATACCTTCTTTATCATCACCCATAAATTGTTCCAAAACTTCAGGACGATACTTTGTAGAATCAACAGTTGAAGGAGGTGTGAAGTCTACTTCGTTTACTTCTATTTTTGGGAAAAATGAGTTCAATTTTTCGTAAAATTTTTGAGGTGTGAAAGGTTTGGGTAATATTCCTGAAAAGCCGTTTTGAGTATAGAAACTCTCAGGGACATCTTTTCTTCCAGTGATGGCTAACACAGGAATTGGATTATCTTTATATTTCTCATTGAATAACGTAACAAAGTGAAAACCATTCATTTCAGGAAGCTGAATATCTGTAATGACCATATCAAAACTGAGGTTGTTCATCTTGAAGAGAGCTTCTTTTCCGTTACTGAAAGGAATTACTTCTATACTCTTTTGTTGTAATAATTCCTGAATGAGTCCCAAAATAGTCACATCGTCATCAATGGCTAGAATTCTAATTTCGTTAGGTTTTTTGTCAGAAATCCATTTTTGTGAAATATTCTTTTGATTTTCAACAACCTTTTCAGATACAAAACGAAAAGTAAATGTACTTCCTACATTTTCCTCACTCTCAAGAGTTATTTTTCCTTTAAGTAAATGAGCCAATTTTTGTGAAATATGTAGTCCCAATCCTGAGCCTCCATAACGTTTTGAGACATCTGTATTAGCTTGTGTAAATTCATCAAAAATATGTGCTTGTTGCTCTTTTTTTACACCAATTCCAGAGTCAGTAACAGAAATTATGATTTCAGAAGCCTTATCCGTGAAAGGTTTTGCCTCAGCTTTAATGCGAATTTCTCCTTTTTCAGTGAATTTAAAAGCATTGGAAATCAGATTGTAAAGTATTTGTCTGATACGATATGAATCATTTGTAAATTTGCTATTACGAATTGTATCGGAAATTTCGATGGAAAGGGTAATAGGTTTTGATTTGAATATAGATTTCACATTATCAGATACTTCCTTGATGGTGTCGGCTATGTTTATAGGAACTTTTTGTATAGTGATTTTTCCAGCTTCTAATTTTGAATAATCCAACAACTCATCGACCAATTTTTGAATATATTCTGAAGAATATTTAATATGTGATAGATAATTCTTACTTTTTTCTGTAATATCTTGCTTACTAAGCAATTCCGAATAACCTATGATGGAACTTAGTGGTGTTCGTAAGTCGTGGCTAACCATCGATACGAGTTGTTCTCTACTTTTTAACAAACGATTGGTTTTCAAGTTTGCTGTTTCTAGTTCTTGTCGGTACGTTTGAATTTTCCAAAAGTCTCTAATTATGATAAAGGAGAGCAAAACCGTCACTATAATAGCAAAAATATAAGATGAAATTAGAAAAGATTTACTTTTTTTGAAAATAATTTGGCGTTCGTAGTTAATTTCCTGTGAGCTTTTCAGGATATCTTCTTCAAAATCGGAAAGTAAATCACTGATTTTCTCTGACATACGGTTGTCATTGTGCCAAAGAGTTTGAATCTTTTCATTTTGCTTATACTTAGATTTTTGAGTTTCTTTGTAGACTTTAGTCAACAATTTCAAGGTCTCCATAACGGTTTCATCAAATTTTGACTGATTCCGAGTAGGAGGAATTTTGATGTCCTTGTATCGTTTTAAGATGGAGGATATATCGGGTTGTGTATCCGTTGAATCTATCTTAGGACCTATTCGCTCTTGGTTTGTTACTATGTTGTCATTCAACAAGAAATGCCCCAATGAAGGTTCCAAACTCGAAAGTTTTTTAATAGCATTACGAATGGTAATTGATGAAATATCACTACGTTGAATAACTTTTAGTTCCTGAAGATTTTTACTTTTCAATTGTAGTAACATCTGCACAGTATCAAGCATTTGTAAATGTTTTTCCGAAGTGATATGTTCCCTGAATTTAATAATGCTATCCTCCAGAATATGATTTTTTTTAAGAAAGGATTGAAGAGCCTGTTCGTCGTCAGTACGGATTGCGATTTTTCCAGCACTCTCTGTTTCATTCATAAGAGTTAGTATCCTACCAATTTTTAGAATTTTATCTCTGTTGGATTCATTTATATTTTCTGAGGCGGTTAGCTTCTGGATTTCTTTGTAAGTAACAACAGTAACTGTCGCAGATGTTAAGGTTAATAGAAGGTACCCTAAAATTATTTTTAGTGTTATTTTTGGAGATTTCATAGTTTTTCTAAGCTAAAAATTTAACTCTGACAGCAAAAATAACATTTTTTTATGATTTAAAATACTATTTTGTGAATTTAAGAATTAAATTGAATTTTGTTTGGAAAAACATTTTTTTTTTTATAAAATTGCAGTCGCATAAATAGAATAGTTTTGTTTTTATAAATGATTGATTTCAAATAAGTTATCTTTAATACAACTACACAAATATGGGTTTTTTTGACTTCTTAACAGAAGAAATAGCAATAGATTTAGGAACTGCAAACACATTAATTATTCATAATGATAAGGTGGTGGTTGATAGCCCGTCAATTGTAGCTCAAGACCGAACTTCGCACAAAATTATAGCAGTAGGTAAGGAAGCTCGTTTGATGCAAGGTAAGACACACCCTAATATTAAAACAATCCGACCGTTGAAAGATGGAGTAATTGCTGATTTTGATGCTTCCGAGCAGATGATTAGTATGCTTATCAGGAGTGTACCCGCATTGAAAAGACGCTTTTTTTCTCCTTCGTTGCGTATGGTGGTTTGTATTCCATCGGGAATTACAGAGGTGGAAACACGTGCGGTACGCGAATCGTGTGAGCGTGTAAATGGTAAGGACATTTACCTTGTTCACGAACCAATGGCTGCAGCTATTGGGATTGGTTTGGATATTATGCAACCAAAAGGAAATATGATTATTGATATTGGAGGAGGAACCACAGAAATTGCTGTAATTGCCTTAGGGGGAATTGTTTGTGATAAGTCCGTGAAAATTGCAGGTGATATCTTCAACTCTGATATTGTTCATTATATGCGTACTCAACATAACTTATATGTTGGAGAAAGTACTGCTGAAAATATTAAAATAACTATTGGTGCAGCAACAGAAGATTTAGACCTTCCGCCAGATGATATTATGGTACAAGGGCGTGATTTGTTAACGGGTAAACCCAAACAAGTACAAGTTTCGTATCGCGAAATGGTAAAAGCATTGGATAAGTCCATCTTACGAATTGAGGATTCTATTATGGAAACTCTATCACAAACGCCTCCCGAGTTAGCTGCAGATATTTACAATACAGGTATTTATATGGCTGGTGGCGGGGCTATGTTACGAGGTTTGGATAAGCGAATTTCTCTAAAAACTGATTTGCCAGTTTATGTAGCGGAAGACCCATTACGTGCAGTAGTTCGCGGAACTGGAATTACCCTGAAAAACATAGATAAATTCAGAAGTATATTACTTAAGTAATGATTTATAATTTTGAAATTGTAAGGTGTAGGATATTGAAAACTTGCACCTTACAATTTGTCTTTTAAAAATATGTAATTTAAAGTTTATGCAACAAATCATTTTGTTTTTTATTCGTAAAAGAAACTTTTTTGTGTTTTTGTTGCTTTTTTCTTTTTCTATCTTTCTGACTATTAAAGATAATTACTATCCACAAAGTAAGTATATTAACTCTGCTAATATAGTTTCTGGAAATTTATATAATTTTTCAAGTTATTGGACTCAGTATTTTGACTTGAGAGGACAAAATAATATTCTTAGTGAAGAAAATAAACAACTTCGTAGCCAAATATTTGCATTAGAAAATCAGCTCAAACAAAGCATTGCAACTGATAGTATATCATTTTTTGATACAAGCCAATATGAAGTTCGTAGGGCTAATGTTATAAAAAATAGTTTCTTACGAAAGAAAAATTATTTGACAATTGATAAGGGAGAAAAAGAAGGAGTAAAGCAAGATATGGGAGTTATTTCTCCTAATGGAATTGTGGGAATTGTTGAAAACACATCGGGTGAATTTGCTACTGTTCAAAGTGTTTTGAATATAAAATCTTCTTTGAATGCAATGGTAAAACGAACAGGTCATTTTGGTTCACTGAAATGGAATGGACAGGAGTTAAACATTGTTCAACTTGTGGACATACCTAACATAGCTCCCATTCGAAAAGGTGATACTATAGTTACGGGAGGAATGTCGAGCATTTTTCCTAAAGGAATTCCTGTTGGGCAAATTATGAATATTACTAAAAGTCAAATGGATAATTCTTTTGTAGTTGATATTAAATTATTTACGGATATGTCCAACGTGGATTTTATCTACATAATTGAAAACAAAGACAAAGAAGAGATTAGTAATTTAGAAAGTCAAAATCCTAATGAATAATCTTTTTATCAAAAATATTTTTCTGTTTATTGTGCTAGTATTGTTGCAGGTACTTGTGTTTAGCAATATTGGTTACTTAGGGTATGCAAATCCGATGGTGTATTTACTTTTTGTTATTATTTATCCATACAGGGAGTTCAAGATACCATTTTTATTTGCAGCTTTTTTAATAGGTTTAAGTATTGATATTTTTTCGAATACAGGAGGAATTCACGCAGCAAGTACAGTTTTTGTAGCCTATATTCGTTCAGTAATATTGAGATTCGTGTTTGGTAATAACTTTGATTTTCAGGAAATAAAGCTTTTGCAATATCCTCCTGCAAAGGTATTTTCTTATACAACAATTATGGTTGTATTGCATCATACGTTATTTTATTTTCTCGAAATATTTAACTTCAATCACTTGTTTACAACCTTTGTAAAAATAGGAGTATCTTCTGTTTTCACTATAGTTGTATGTTTGCTATTTGTCTACATATTTAGAAGCCAAAAGAAATGAGAAAGTATTTGTTATTTATCATAATTATCTTAACATCAATCATTTTCGTAATTCGTTTAGTTTATCTTCAGGTTGTGGAATTTAATGAGAATTCACGTCCCGACGAAGATGTTGCTGTTGAGGTTGTTTACGACTATCCAGAGAGAGGTTATATTTACGATAGAAATGGGCAACTTCTGGTGTCAAACCAACCAGCCTACGATGTGATGGTAGTTCCTAATGATGTTAAACAATTGGATACGTTGGAGTTATGTGGATTATTGGCAATTTCAAAAGAAGATTTTAAAGAACGTTTACAGAAAGCAAAAAAATATTCTTACCGAAAACCATCCGTTTTGGTAAATCAACTTTCAAAAGATGATTATGCAGTTTTGCAAGAAAAGTTACGTAAATTTGATGGTTTTTACATTCAAAGACGCTCGTTACGTCATTATTTAACGCGTAATGCAGGAAATGTTTTAGGATACATAAGCGAAGTAAATGAGTGGGAATTAAAAGAAAATTCATATTATATATCAGGAGAATTAGTTGGACGTCAGGGAGTTGAAAAACAATATGAATCTTTTTTAAGAGGAGAAAAAGGAGTGCGTTATTTCCAGAAGGATAGACACAATCGTCAGATAAGTAGCTATAAAGAAGGAATGTTAGACACGCTTCCTGTTATGGGACAATCTCTACAACTTACATTAGATATTGGTTTACAGGCATATGGAGAAGAGTTAATGCAAAATAAACGAGGTGGTATTGTAGCGATTGAACCTAAAACAGGAGAAATATTAGCATTGGTTTCTGCTCCTACTTTCGATCCTAATTTGTTGGTAGGAAGGCAACGTTCTAAAAATTATACAACTCTCTATCAAGACTCTATTGCTAAACCTTTGTATGATAGGGCTTTACTTGCAGAATATCCACCAGGTTCTCCTTTCAAAGTAATCAATGCTTTGATAGCCTTACAGGAGAATGTAATATCTTCTTCAACTTCTTTTGGTTGTGGGGGAGGGTATCGGTATGGAAATCGAATAATGCGATGCCATTGTGGACGTTCAAGCAATGATTTGCTACACGGAATTGCTCACTCTTGTAATTCTTATTTTGCAAATTCTTACAGACGTAGTATCGAAAAGTATGGAAAACCTTCTGTAGGAATGGATGCGTGGAGTAAACACGTCAAAAGTTTTGGTTTGGGAAGCTTCTTGGGAAGTGATTTTCCTACAGGACGACCAGGCAAAATTCCGAATACGGCACTGTATGACAGGCAATATGGACAAGGTCGTTGGGCAGCGACATACAATATTTCAAATGCAATAGGGCAAGGAGAAATATTGACCACTCCAATACAACTTGCTAATGTAATGGCAATTATAGCTAATAGGGGGCATTTTTATACACCTCATATCGTAAAGAAGATAAATGATGAAGTAACTCCATTTAAAGAGTTTACAACACTTAAACGTACAACTATAGATAAGCAACATTTTGAACCTATAATTCAGGGAATGAACACAGCTTATAATTCAGGTACTGCACGTGGAACGAGAATAGAAGGAATTGATATTGGTGCGAAAACGGGAACTGCTGAAAATTTTGTACGAATTAACGGAAAGCGTATGCAGCTGACAGACCACTCTATTTTTGTGGCGTTTGCGCCAATTGATGATCCTAAGATAGCTATTGCTGTATTTGTAGAGAATGGATACTATGGAGCAAGAGTTGCAGGACCAATTGCTTCACTGATGATAGAAAGATATATAAAAGGAGAGGTATATCGCTGTGATTTGGAAAAACGAATGCTTGAAAAAAGCTTAGAGGAAGAGTATGCAAAACCATATAGTGGGCAACCTTTCCGTATAAATCAATAAAATTTCAGGTAAGTTGTAATTTTGATATGGTATTTTTAGTGTAAAAAATATCCGAAATTAAAAATACTTGATTTTTCTGAATTTTATAATCTGTTAATAATCAGTATGTAATATATATAGTGTCCAAATATATGGCACACTATTTTGAAAAATAGTTTTGTGATATTGTATTTTTAAGTATATTTGTCACTATCTATTTCTTAATATTGCAGAAGAGTAAAAAAATGTCTTCTTTTTTTAAGAAAATTTTAAAAATAAAAACATAGATAAAATAATATGAAATTTATTGTATCAAGTTCGTACTTATTAAAAAAATTACAAGTAATAGGAGGAGTTATTAATAGTAGCAATACGATGCCTATTCTTGATAACTTTTTGTTTGAATTGTCTCCTAATGTACTAACTATCTCAGCATCAGATTTAGAGACAACAGTTAAAGGAGCATTGGAAGTGGAGTCAGATTCAGAAGGAAGCATTGCTGTACCTGCGAAATTGTTGGTCGAAATATTGAAAACTTTCGCTGAACAACCGCTAACGTTTGTAGCAAAGGATAATAACACAATAGAAATCAGCTCAACACACGGAAAATATTCATTGGCATATTTGAATGGAGAGGAATTTCCAAAGCCTGTTACCTTATCTGAAGCCAACAAAGTAACTTTGCTTGGAGATGTTTTGGCTACTGCGATTCAAAAAACAATTTTTGCTGTCGGGAATGATGATTTACGTCCTACAATGAGCGGAATTTTCTTTGAATTCAATGAAGAAGGGCTAACTTTTGTGGCTACAGATGCTCATAAGTTAGTGAAATACCAAAGAACAGATATCAAAGCTACAGAAACTTCAGAGTTCATTATGCCTAAAAAACCTTTGAATTTATTGAAAGGAATTTTAGCAGGAAGTGAAACGGAGGTTATCGTTGAATATAACGAAAGTAATGCCAAATTCTCTTTCGATGGAATGGAGTTTATATGTCGCTTGATTGATGGAAAGTATCCAAACTACGATGCGGTAATTCCTAAGGAAAATCCTAATAAGTTGGTTGTGAATCGTTCACAATTTTTAAACTCAGCAAGGCGTGTTTCTATATTTTCGAATAAAACAACGCATCAGGTTCGTCTAAAAGTAGCAGGCTCTGATTTACAAGTTTCTGCAGAAGATATTGACCACAGCAATAAGGCAGATGAGCGTTTGGTTTGTAACTACCAAGGTGATGATATGGAAATTGGATTCAATTCTCGTTTTTTGATTGAAATGTTGAATAATTTGGATTCAGATGAAGTAATGCTTGAAATGTCTATGCCAAATAGGGCAGGTATATTAACTCCGCTTGATGGGTTAGACCCAGGTGAGAAAGTGTTAATGTTAGCGATGCCTATAATGTTGAATAATAATTAGTTGAAAACATAAAAAAGGGAATAAATTTTTAATTTATTCCCTTTTTTATTTTCTCATTCAATTTCAGCACTTAAACCAGCATCTAATAAGGCGAGACACATAGGTTTTAGTTTTTCATAACTTCCTGACTTTACATCACATTTACCTTTAAAATGAACAATGATTGCACATTGTTCTGCTTGGTCGTAAGTATGTTTACAAACATTGACCAAAGTTTCGATAACGTGGTCAAAAGTATTCACATCATCATTGTACAAGATAAGATGGTATCCATCATCCAAGAGTTCTTCTGTAGAAGTTTCGCTTTGTATTTTTTCTTGGTGATTGAAAATCATAGTTTTTAGGATTTTAATTTTTTTTAAATTTTAAAGCAACCCACTGATTACGTTCTAATTTCTCCACAAGTTTTAGATCATTTTCGTTGCATTTATTCGTAATTACAGGTATATCAGATTCGTAAAATCCACTCAATAATAACGTTCCTTCAGAAGGTAAAGTTTTTGCATATTGTGGAATATCCGAAAGCAAAATATTTCGATTAATATTGGCTATAACAACATCAAAATTTTCATTATCAAGAAGTGAAGCATCGCCTAATTTTACTGAGATATTTTTGCAATGATTCCTTTCTATATTTTCAACAGAATTTTGAACACACCAATCATCAACATCAATAGCAGTTACGGATTCAGCACCTCGTTTTTCTGCCATAATAGCCAAAACGCTTGTTCCACAGCCCATATCTAATACTTTTTTTTCTTGTAAGTCTGTATTTAACAGAAATTGCAACATCATATATGTAGTTTCGTGATGCCCTGTGCCAAAACTCATTTTTGGTTCTATGATAATATCATAAGTTGTATTAGGAACTTCGTGAAACGGAGCTCTGATTGTGCAAATATCATCAACAACAATAGGACTGAAATTTCTCTCCCACTCTTCATTCCAATTGATTTGTTCTATGGTCTTTAAAGTATATGAAATTTTGAATTTAGCAGATTGTAAGATATAAACATCATCTAGGATATTTTTGTACCATAAATTTTCTTGAATGTAAGCCAATATTCCATTTTCAGAATCCACAAAACTCTCAAAACCAAGCTCTGCTAATTCAGCAACCAGAATTTCAGAAGCAACTCCAAGAGGTTCAATTGTAAAATTGTATTCTATATAATTATACATTTTTTTGTTTTTTACTCCATTTTCTTTTTGCGAAGCTCAAAGTTTTTACCTAAATATACTTTTCTAACCATTTCATCTTCAGCAAGTTCTTCGGGTGTTCCTGCCTTTAAAATTCCTCCTTCAAACATCAGGTAAGTTCTGTCCGTAATGGAAAGAGTTTCTTCCACGCGGTGGTCAGTAATTAAAATTCCAATATTTTTGCTTTTTAATTGAAATACAATAGATTGAATGTCTTCAACAGCAATAGGATCAACACCAGCAAAAGGTTCATCAAGCAGAATGAATTTAGGATTTGTAGCCAAAGCACGAGCAATTTCGGTACGTCTACGCTCTCCTCCTGAAAGTAAATCTCCTCGATTTTTTCGTATATGTCCTAAACTGAATTCATCAATAAGTTCATCAACTCTCCTTTGTTGTTCTTTTTTAGATAGTTTGGTAAGTTGCAACACACTTTTGATATTATCTTCAATGCTTAGCTTTCTGAAAACGGAAGCCTCTTGTGCCAAATATCCAATTCCGTATTGTGCTCGTTTGTACATCGGGAAGTTAGTAATATTCTCTTTATCAAGATAAATTGTACCTCCATCGGGTTTTATTAAACCAACAATCATATAAAAAGAAGTTGTTTTCCCAGCTCCATTTGGTCCTAAAAGTCCGACGATTTCTCCTTGATTCACTTCCAAAGAAACGCCCTTAACAACTTTTCTTCCTTTGTATATTTTAATGATGTCGTTTGCAATTAGCTTCATTTTCAGATTAATTAGAAAACCAAAATTACATACAAAAATGATTTCCGGCAGAATCTTTTTTGGATTTTATTTAAAACTCGAATCGATAAGGCATTTCGTCCAATTCAGTTTCTAAATCTACCCAATCGTGAACTTCTGTTACGAGGCTATAAACCATCTTTTCGGTCAAGATTTTTCCTTCATATATGTCTGAAATTGTTTGTTCTGACATATCTTCTCTTAGGAAAGTTTCATCTCCAAAAAAGTCAATTGCCCAATTTTTGTATTCTTCTGGTTTGGTAGTAATTTGGTCAAATTTATGAATAAATTCATCAACTTCAAAATTTTCTTCACAATTCCAAGTTTCGCCGTCCAAAGACCAAATTACAAACGGAATATCAGTATCTGAAAAATTCTTACGATAATAAGGAAGGAATATTTTGGGAATTCGTTTTTCAAATGACTTATTGTCAGAATCTCCATTTCCTTCTGAGGTTGTTGATGGAACAATCAAACAAGCCTTATCAGCAAAATAAAACGAGAGTGAAGCTCCATCTTCTTCTTCAAATCCAAGTCCCCACTGAGCTTCAATTCCATCGTATTCTTCTTGATTGCTTTTGTAGTAAGTGTGGTATGTTTCAAATTCATAACCACAAATAATCCAGTCTATTACAGCTTTGCCTTTGCAAATCTGTTTCAACGTTTTCACGTTGGGTAGTTGTTGTAAGTAGGCTTTACAATCCATTGAACCTTGTTGTATTATAAATTAATTTTTTTTGATTTTTCGTCTTTTTTTAGTACGTATTTTGATATAAAAATACTTATTTCATATAAGATTAGAATAGGGATAGTTACAATAATCTGGCTGGTTACATCTGGAGGGGTAATGATAGCTGATATGATTAAAATAACTACAATGGCGTGTCTGCGATATTTTCGCATAAATGAAGGCGTTACCAATCCTAATTTTGTTAAAAAATAAACAATTATTGGAAGCTCAAAAACTAATCCACAAGCTATTACCGACGAACGTACTATGGAAATATACGAGCTTAAATCAATTTGGTTTTGAACCTCGTCACTTACAGAATATGAACCTAAAAAGTTAATTGAAAGAGGTGCTATTAGGTAGTATCCAAATAAAATTCCAGAGAAAAATAGAACTGAAGCAATAATAATAAATCCACTCGCTAGTTTTCGCTCGTTTTCGTATAAGCCGGGACTTATAAACTTCCAAAGTTCGTAAAGAATGTAGGGGAAAGAAACGATAACTCCAGTCCAAATAGAAGTCCAAATATGAGCTGAAAACTGCCCCGCCATAGTTCTGTTTTGCAGTGTGAAAGGCAATTCCTGAGCACAAAAAACACTTTCATAATCAAAAAGTTGCCCAAGTTTACAGAACATTTGATATGTGAAAAAATCTCCCTGTTTTGGTCCAAAAATGATTGCAAAAATGTAATCTTTGTAGATGAAAGCAAGAACAGCGACTATCAAAACAGCCATTGTTGAGCGAATTAAATGCCAACGAAGCTCCTCCAAATGGTCTAAAAAAGACATTTCATCTTTTTGATTTGTCATATTTTCTTAAGCTGAAAAACTTTCTTTTTTAATGGTTGAAATACTCTGCAAATATACATTTTGTTTTCAATTTTCAACATTTTTGAAAAGAATTTTTTATGTTGGGAAAAATATATTGGCTATTAAGAAAAATAAAATTGCTTTTTTTACCTCTATATTGTTGCTTCCCAGTGAGTTTTGAACAGACGGAGTTCGTCCCAAGTGTATTTTCCATTGAGTTTTTCAAATATATTTCCGAGTGAATGATTTTCTTCTTCGTTAAAAATATCAGTAAGTTCCTGTATTGTTGTTTCTGATAAAATTTCTGAAGCCATAATTTCCTGTTGTTCAACGAGTTTTATAAGATGGCGATAAATAGTTGCTTCAGTTAGCATTCTTTTTTCAGCAATAGATTTTACGCAATGAGTAGCATTCCAGAGTTGTAATGTGATGCTGTAAGTAGAGATTTTTTCCGTTTGATTTTTTATATCTTTTTTATTGATATTTTCCGATACAAAAAGCTGTTTGTTTTTTAAATGTTGCTCAACTTTTAGAAGTAATTCCGTTCGCATATTCTTAAATTTTTCGGAATTAATATTCTGATTTTCAAAATCTTTTTCTTCCTTGTGTAATTTAATTAATTGTTCTGTTTTTAAAAGATTTCTAATGATTTTTGAAGTGATGTCTTCTAAATCAGATAATTCATCTTTGAATTGCTTAACTTTCTTTAAAATTTCAATTTCACCATAAATGCAAAGAATTTCGTACCAAATTTCTTTTAATTGTGGCATAAAATAGGAATATGCTTTTTCAAAACGTTCACAAATGAATGAAAATTCATAATCTGAAATGAAAATATTTTTGAGCTGCAATACAAATTTTTCCGCAATTCCTGTTAATGTGATGACTTGTGATAATTTTTCATTTGCCCAGTTTTTGTATGTGCTTTTTTTGCCAACTTCACCAGTATAACTTGATTTGTGTAAGTTCCATTGATACAAGAAGTTATCCCATTGAAAGCATTCCAAAATTAACTTTTCCAAGAATTGCTTTTTTCCATTTTTACAAGCATTAAGTATTTCATTTTCAGAAGCTTTATTTTTAGCATATTGTCTTACATTTTCATTCCCGTCAATTCCGTGTTCACTGATAGGAGAAAGCAAAATCAACCCATCTAAAGAACGCAAACGAGAAAAAGCCACATACGCTTGACCTGAAGCAAAAACGTTATCCAAATCCAAAGCTGCTTTTTCAAAGGTAAGTCCTTGACTTTTATGAACTGTAATTGCCCACGCTAACCTGAGTGGATATTGTGTAAAAGTTCCTAATCGTTCTTCTTCAATGTCTTTGGTTTCTTCATTTACACAATAACGGATATTTTCCCATTCGTAACGTTCTACATTTATCATTTTTCCGCCATCTAATTGTATTTCAATTTCATTCTCGGAAAGAGAAGCGATAGTACCCATTTTTCCGTTGAAAAAAAGTTTTTCAGGAGATAAATCGTTTTTGATAAACATAACTCTGGCACCTTCTTTCAAATGTATTTGTTTTTCAATAGGATACATATTTTCAGGAAAATCACCAACAATGATAGCTTCATATGTAAATTCTTTTGTTTTTAGTTTGCTTATTTTCTCATCGTTGATGGCATCTGCTTTTGCATTGTGTGTTGTTAATGTTATAAAATCGTTTTCTGGTTTGAAGTTAGGTTTTACGTATTGTTGCAAAAATTGTATGTCTTTCTGATTTAATTTGTTATCTCTTAAATTATTGAGAATAGATATGAAATGCTTATCCGATTGGCGATATATTTTTTCTAATTCAATGTAAAGCAATGGATTCTGTGAAATCACTTTCGATTGGAAGAAAAACATTCCTTCGTAGTACATTTTCAAAATTTCCCACTCATCATTTTTCACAACGGGAGGAAGCTGAAGTAAATCTCCTATGAATAATACTTGCACACCTCCGAAAGGGACTTTGTTTTTGCGAATGGTTTGTAGCATAAAGTCTATCGCATCTAAAACATCAGCACGTAGCATACTTACTTCATCAATCACCAGAAGCTCCATACTTTCAATAATTTGACGCTTATTTTTATGCATCTTAAAGTGATTTCGTAAGGAAGTTCTGTTTTCGAATCGAGTATTGTTATTTATGAGAGGAGTAGAAGATGAAGTTGGTAGAAATGAAGCAAAAGGCAATTGAAACATCGAATGGATTGTAACGCCTCCTGCATTGAGTGCAGCGATACCTGTCGGTGCCACGACAATCGTATTTTTATGGCTTGTTTCAATAATTTTACGCAACAACGTGGTTTTTCCTGTTCCTGCTTTTCCTGTTAAAAAAATATTTTGGTACGTTTCGTTTACCAATGTAAGTATTTGCTTTTCCATAAAAAAATCGCTGACGAGCAAAAGTAATAAATTATTCTGAAAATTAAATTTTTACAAAAAGAAAGAAGTTGCCTTTTGAGCAACTTCTTGAAATATTTATGTTTTTCTTCCTTTACCAGAAAATAGCATACAAAGCCACTAATAGTATGATAATCACATAGGAAGCAATGTTAAATGTTGAATCTGTTTTGAAAGTGTTTTTGTCAATGATGATAGCTTTTTCACTAACAGCACCTTTATTTTCAAAGTGGCTAACCACAGCGATAATTAACATTGAAACAATCCAAGTAATCATCATTTGATGCATCCAAGGAAGTGTAACGAATAAGCTACTTAAAGCTGAATCTGTCATCCAACCGTTAGGTCCTATTTTGAAATAGAAGGCAATCAATGTAGAAAGAAGTATTCCCCAAATAGCTCCTTTGTTTGTAGCTCGTTTATAGAACAATCCCATCATAAAAACAGCCAAAATACCTGGGCTAACAAGTCCTGTATATTCCTGAATGTATTGGAACATTTGATTAATTCCTCCTAAGGCAGGTGCTACAATCAAAGCAATTACTAGTGCAATTGCTGCTGAAATACGACCTACGCTAACCAGTTGTTTTTGAGAAGCATTTGGATTAATATTTTGTTTGTAAATATCCATTGTGAAAATTGTAGCCGTGGAATTTAACATCGAAGCTAGTGAAGAAACAATTGCGGCTGCTAAAGCGGCAACTACCAACCCTTTTAATCCTGTTGGGATAAATGTTTTGATAAGCCAAGGGTAAGCATTGTCATTCATTACGGCTCCATCTACTCCTGTAAAGGCTTCTTTTACGCCATCAATAGTCGCCGTTCCTGCTCCACTTTGATACATAACATAAGCCACAATTCCTGGTATTACTACCAAAACAGGTACAATCATTTTTAAGAAAGCCGCAAAGACAATCCCTTTTTGTGATTCTTTTAAAGATTTTGCAGCTAAAGTACGTTGAATAATATATTGATTAAATCCCCAGTAGTACAAGTTTGCAACCCAAAGTCCACCAACTAGTACAGCAATACCAGGTAAGTTCATATATTCGGGGTGCGATTCGTTTAAAATCATTTTGAAATGATCAGGAGCGACATCGAAAATATGCTGTAAACCAGTTATTACTCCGCCCTGAGGTGTCACATTGTCAAGTGCAATGTAAGCAGTAATCAGTCCGCCAACAACAAGTAATGCCACTTGGATTACATCTGTCCAAGCAACTGCCGAAAGCCCCCCCCAAAGAGAATATGCCGCTGCAAAAAGTGCTAAACCAATCATCGCGTAAAAAGGGTCAACTCCTAAAACTACTTGCAAGGCTTTTCCTCCTAAAAATAAGACACTTGTAAGATTAACAAAAATAAACAAAGCCACCCAGAAGACAGCAAGAATTGATTTTAGATTAGCACTATATCGTTTTTCGATAAACTCAGGAATGGTGTACAATCCTTTTTCAATGAATATAGGTAAGAAGTACTTTCCTACGATAATTAATGTAAGAGCTGCCATCCATTCGTAAGACGCAATTGCTAAACCTAATGCAAACCCCGAACCAGACATTCCTATAAA
Source organism: Capnocytophaga cynodegmi DSM 19736 (assembly GCF_000379185.1). Lineage (GTDB taxonomy): Bacteria > Bacteroidota > Bacteroidia > Flavobacteriales > Flavobacteriaceae > Capnocytophaga > Capnocytophaga cynodegmi. The sequence continues at coordinate 95,687 of NZ_KB900736.1, read as the reverse complement.
TTGTTCCGCGGATATGTTTGCGGCAATTAGTGAAGCACCAATTGCCCACCAAGGAAGAGATTTACTCGCCAAGAAGTAATCTTCTGCAGTTTTCCCTGAATTCTTTTTATTGCGTGACACAAAAAGCCCTACACCGAGAATGACCGCTGCGTACAGGCCAAAAATCACATAATCTAATGTTGTAAATGAATTCATATATCAAAATTTTAGTATGTTTTTATTTTTTCGGGTGCTAATTTAAGAAATTTTTATTTACGATGTAGCATCTGCCCTGAAAGATTTAAATGCGTTAAAGGTTAAAGACGATTATACTTGCTAAAATTGTCATATAATCACCTCTATACTCGGGTTAATTTCCAACAAATCAGCGATAAATGCTGTTCTATCTTTTGGAGAAATCAGAAAGCAGTCATATTTATTGTAAAAAACTCCAATACGCTCAAGTGATGCTCCCAGTCCAAGTTCTGCTATAAAGCCTACTTTTTCTATTTTTCGGATACTTTTAATAGATATTTTTTTCTTGAAAAAGAAACCTCCTTTTAAAGTCAGGAATTCTTGGTCAATAATATATCGAATGCCCCAAATACAATTTCCAAATACTAAAGCCAAAAGCAAAAGTATTGTTGCTACAATTATTCTATCTCTAAAAGAAGTAAGCTCATATAACAAGAATACAAGCGGAAAGAATGTAATTACGATAACAATTCCAAAAAGGAATTTATCTACTTTGGATTTATATACTTTTTCCATTTGTAAAAAAAATAAAAGCCAAATGAAATAATGGTTTCACTTGGCTTTCTGATGATTATAATTCACGAGTTCCCTCGCCGATGCTCACGTCATACACCGATGGGGCGTACCCAATTTTTTCTGTGTAGCGTTCGGTAATGTGTTTTTTGTAGGCTTCCACTCGGTCGTTCTTAACCAATGCAATGGCACAACCTCCGAAACCAGCTCCAGTCATACGAACGCCTGTAACGCCATCAAAATTAATACTTTCTAAATAGATGGTATCCAGTTCTTTGCCCGTAACTTCATAATCTTCCATTAAGGATTTGTGTGAGGCAGACATCAACTCTCCGAAGCGCTCCACATCGCCCGATTTTAAGGCTTTTTCGCTTTCTTTTACGCGTAAATTCTCATAAATCACGTGTTTAACTCGTTTTTGCATCTCTTCGGTAAGTTCGTTTTTGTGAGCCTCGAAGTACTCAGCAGGGATAGAACAAAGGTCTTTGAAATCGGCATTTTTGTTGAAGATTTCCAACGCTGCTTCGCAAGTAGCACGACGCTCATTGTATTTAGAATCTGCCAGTTTTCTTTCTTTGTTGGTGTTGATAATCAGTAGGGTATCGTCTTTTAAGCTGAAAGGCGTATAGGTATAATCCAACGTTTGGCAATCCAAAATGATGGCGTGTTCCTTTTTCCCCATTCCGATAGCGAATTGGTCCATAATACCACAATTTACCCCCACAAATTCGTTTTCTACATTTTGTGAAATTTTCACCAGTTCAATTTGGTCTTTTCCTAATCCGAAAAGAGAGTTCAGAGCAAAGGAAGTTACAAGTTCGATAGAAGCTGAAGAGGAAAGTCCGCCGCCGTTGGGAATATTTCCGTAGAAGAGAAATTCCATTCCACTGAATTTCACACCCTCACGTGTAAAATAGTCAATACAACCCAGCGGATAATTTATCCAAAGACTTCCATTTTTGGTATATCCTTCGTGATTGATGGTTACCTGATGTGTTGATTCTGGAAAGTTTAAACTCTTGAAAGTAAATGTGTTGTCGTTTGTTTTGCGAACCGCCAAATACGTTCCATTCTCAAGAGCACAAGGCATCACCAGTCCGCCGTTGTAGTCGATGTGTTCGCCAATCAAATTGACACGAGCCGGAGCAAAGAAAACCTTGTCACAAGGTTGCCCATAGCTTTTCTGAAATTCTTCTTGTATATATTTTTTCATTTTTTGAAATATTTTTTTCTGTTTTTGTACTAATTAAATATACATCTTTATTCCCGTATTACCAAGTATAGGTAATCTGAAATCTTTTTATAGTTTTATTTTATGTTTTTTACTTCTGACAAATGCTCGAAGCTCCAAAACGCTTGTTTTCTTTATTCGCCTAAATGCTCGAAGCTCCAAAACGTGTGTTTTCTTCATTCGGCTAAATGCTCGAAGCTCCAAAACGTGTGTTTTCTTCGTTCGCCTAAATGCTCGAAGCCTCAAAACGCTTGTTTTCTTCATTTGGCTAAATGCTAGAAGTCCCAAAACGTATGTTTTCATCATTCGCCTAAATGCTTGAAGCTCCAAAACGTATGTTTTCTCCAATCGGGAAAACCCCGAAGTCCTAAAACGTGTGCTTTCTTCATTCGGGAAAACCCCGAAGCCTTAAAACGTGTGTTTTTTTCTATCGGGAAAATCCCGAGCTTTCACAACGCGTGTTTTCTTATTTCGAATAAATGTCCGAAAGGCAAAATCTCTCGTTTTTAATTCTGAAAGTTTATGCTATTTCAATGAACTTAAAAATAGTAAAATGTTTGTATTCCTCCTGCGGATTTAACTGCGTGGATTGAAACTGCGGATAGTTCAACGCATCGGCAAAACCTTGGCATTCAAAACATATTCCTGCATTCTGCCCAGTAGCTTTTCTGTTTTTGGGGTGTAGTTCAGGCACATAATATCCGCCATAGATATGGAGTACGGGGTGATTGGTACGCACGTCCATACGAATACCACTTTCGTTGCAAATGAGCGACCCAACGGTTTCTTCCTCCGAAACCTGACGTGGAAAGGCATTGTCAATATCGGGGTGTACAAGGGTAGGCTTACGATAATCCCATTGTGTGCCTTCCACCAAGCGTAATTCGCCCGTTGGGGAATAATCAGGATTTAGTGGAGAAACTCTGTCGCCATTAATCTGTAAATGATGATTTAAAATATTGCTGGAATCGGTGTTCAGGTTAAAATAAGCGTGTTGGGTTAGGTTCAGGATAGTAGGTTTGTTGGTAGTTCCGTAATAATCCACTCGGAGTTCGTTTTCATCAGTAAGTGAGTAGGTTACTTCTGCGGTAACTTCACCAGGGAAGCCTTCTTCGCCATCGGCAGAAATGTACCGGAAAGTTACAGACGGAATTGGTTTATCTTGTACCGAAACGACTTCCCAAACTTTGCTGTCAAAACCTTCAAAACCGCCGTGTAGTTGTGCTTGGTTGTGGTTTACGCTTAGTTGAATTGTCTGTCCGTTGAGGGTTGTTTTTCCATTTTTGATGCGTCCAGCATTTCTCCCGATGATTGCTCCAAAATACGGATATTCTTTGCGATAATCTGCACTTAGGTATTCTTCCAAGGTGTCAAACCCAAGAACAGTTTGTATGTGTTTCCCGTCTTTTGGGAATTTAATGGAAGTGATGATACCGCCAAAGTTGGTTACTGATACTTCCATCGTGTTTTTATTGGTTAAGGTAAAGAGTGTTACCTGTTTATCGTGGTGTTTTCCAAAAGGTTTTTGTGTGATATTTTTCATTTTCAAAAATTTTGACGAATGTACGAAAATTTTGACAGAGTACAATGTTTTTCTGTTCAGAAATGACCAAAAACAGAAAATATTTTTTCTCTTCTGATGAAAACTGCTATCTTTGCAAAAAAAGTTTTAATGATGAAATCAGAGCAAGAATTGGCTGAATTTTACGAACGTTTGAAAAAAGAATTGGAGGAAACAACTTCTTTCCCAACCTCGTATTTGTACAAGTTTATCGTACCAACCGACGCCCAAAAAATAGAAACGCTTAATTCTGTTTTTGAGAAAACAGATGCTGAAATAAAAACTCGTCCTTCTTCGAATGGAAAATATACGGGAGTTTCTGTGACTATTCTTTTGCAAAATCCAGACGAGGTAATCCATTACTACAAGGAAGCAGGAAAAATAGAAGGAATTGTTTCCTTGTAAAGATTTGATAATTACTGAAACACAACGCTGAATAATCAGAAGAAAATGGAAAATCAAGATACACAAAATATGTTCGAAAATATGGGGTTGGAATACAACACAGAACGAACACCTTTGATAATTCCTGAATATGGAAGGCATATACAAAAAATGATTGAGAAAGCCATAACGATTGAGGATAGGGAAAAACGTAATAACACGGCAAAAAGCATCATAGCTGTAATGGGAAATATGTTTCCTCATTTACGAGATGTTCCTGATTTTCAGCATAAACTATGGGATCAGTTATTCATTATGTCAAAGTTTCAGTTAGATGTAGATTCTCCTTTTGAAAAACCAACTTCTGACGTATTGATTAAACATCCTGACACTCTTCAGTATCCGCAAAATCATCCAAAATACAGATTTTATGGCAATAACATAAAGAAAATGATTGAGGTTTGCGTTCGTTGGGAAGAAGGACAGCTAAAAGAAGCATTAAAATATGCAATCGCTAATCATATGAAAAAGAGCTATTTGATTTGGAACAAAGAAGCTGTTGAAGATGAAGTAGTTTTTCAGCATTTGTATGAATTAAGCGATGGTAAAATCGACCTAACTGAAACAAAAGAATTTCTGACAAATAGTAATGAACTTATCAAAACCAAGCAAAACTTAACGAAAAGAAATTCAACTCAGTCCAAAAAAAATAAAAAAACTAAAAGCAGTTAATTATTATGGGAGTATTTAAAATAGAAGGAGGATACACGCTGAAAGGCGAAATAACTCCGCAGGGAGCTAAAAATGAGGCACTTCAGGTATTGTGCGCGGTTTTGCTTACAAACGAAAAAGTAACAATACATAATATTCCTAATATATTAGATGTTAATAAGTTAATTTCATTACTTGAGAACTTGGGAGTGAAAATACAGAAATTGGGTAAAGGTTCGTATAGCTTCCAAGCAGATGAAGTAAATTTAGAATATTTGAAATCAGAGGCTTTTCAGTCTGAAGGACAGGGGTTACGAGGCTCAATTATGATTGTGGGACCACTGCTTACACGGTTTGGAGTGGGTTACATTCCTCGACCAGGCGGAGATAAAATAGGTCGTCGTCGGTTGGATACACATTTTGAGGGATTTATAAAATTGGGTGCAAATTTCAACTACGATAAAGAAAACCAGACGTATAGCGTAACTTCTAATCGACTAAAAGGAGCGGATATGTTGCTCGATGAGGCATCAGTAACTGGAACATCAAACATTATTATGGCTGCGGTTTTGGCAGAAGGAACAACAACCATTTACAATGCAGCCTGTGAGCCTTACGTACAGCAATTGTGCCGAATGTTGAACATAATGGGTGCTGATATTCAAGGAATAGGTTCTAACTTTTTGACTATTAACGGAGTAGAAAAGCTTTCAGGTTGCACACATACGCTTTTACCCGATATGATTGAAATTGGTAGTTGGATTGGATTAGCAGCGATGACCCAAAGTGAGATAACTATAAAAAATGTAGGTTGGGAACATCTTGGGCTGATACCTAATGTTTTTCAGAAATTAGGAATTACCCTCGAACGCCGCGGAGATGATATTTATATTCCTGCTCATACTCAAGGATATGAGGTTCAGAATTACATAGATGGTTCTATCTTGACTGTTTCCGATGCTCCTTGGCCAGGCTTTACTCCTGATTTGCTGAGTATTATATTGGTGATGGCAACACAGGCACGTGGAGAGGTATTAATTCATCAAAAGATGTTTGAAAGCCGTCTGTTTTTCATTGATAAACTGATAGATATGGGAGCTAAAATCATTTTATGTGACCCACATCGAGCTACGGTAATTGGTAATGACTTTAAATCTCCGTTGAAAGCTACTTTGATGACTTCTCCTGATATTAGGGCAGGAATTGCTCTGTTGATTGCAGCTCTTTCAGCTAAAGGGACTTCAACCATCTATAATATAGAACAAATTGACAGAGGTTACGAAAACATTGACGAGCGTTTAAGGGCTTTAGGAGCAAAAATAATACGAGTAAATTAACAGAAAATCAAAAATTTATATATAAATAAAAAATCAAAATGCTAATCATAGGAATTACGGGAGGAACAGGATGTGGAAAAACAACCGTTGTAAATCAGATAGTTAAAGAGTTGTCAGGAAAAGAAGTAACAGTAGTTTCGCAAGATTCATATTATCGGGATATGAGTCACTTACCTTATTCTGAAAGAGTTAAAGTTAACTTCGACCATCCAAGTTCTATCGATTTTGATTTACTAAAACAACATTTGATTGCTCTTAAAGAAGGAAAATCAGTAGAAAGCCCCGTGTACTCATTTGTGGAACACAACCGAACAGGCGAAACTATTTTGATAAATCCTACGAAAGTAATTATTGTTGAAGGAATTTTGATTTTTTCACACGCAGATATTCGTAGCCTATTTGATATCAAAATTTATGTTCACGCTGATTCTGATGAGCGATTGATTAGACGTATTAAGAGGGATACTACCGAAAGAGGCAGAGATGTGGAAGAGGTTTTGAATCGTTATCAAACTACTTTAAAACCAATGCATTTGCAATTTATTGAACCCACAAAAGAATATGCCGATATTATTATTCCTAACAATAAAAGAAATAATGTAGCTATTGATATTATAAGGACCATTGTTCACAATCGAATTTCTCAAACTGTTTCCTGATGAAATCTATTTTTCAATACATCGCACTTTTGAAGGGGTATAAGCTATACGCTTTTATACTCGTTTTTTTCTTTGTATGGATGGCTTTCTTCGATGCAAATTCTTTATTGACACACAGGGAATTAAATAAAGAAATTAAAAAATTGAACAAACAAAAACAGTTTTTGGAAAAGGAAATAGAAAAGGATAAAAAAAGTTTGAAAATCCTCAATACTGATGAAGGTAAGGAAAAAATGGGAAGAGAGGCATATTATTTAAAACACGATAATGAGGAAATCTTTATAATAGAATACGATACAATAGATTGAAAATTAAAGTTATATGAACTTCGGAATTGTTATTCCAGCCCATAATGAAGGAGATTTCATAGAAAAAACGTTGGAATCTCTTTTCAAACAAACAAAAGTACCTTCACAAATCATTGTAGTTGACGATTGTTCCACTGATTCAACGCCTCAAATTTTAGAAAAAATTAAACTAAAAAATCCTTCTTTGGTAATTCTTCGCAGAGAAGAGGGGACTACGCATTTGCCTGGGAGTAAGGTAGTTCAGGCGTTTAATTCAGGTTTGCCTTTTCTGAAAGATGATATAGATGTAATTTGTAAGTTTGATGCGGATTTGGTTTTTCCTCCTGATTATCTTGATATTTTAGAAAAGCATTTTACTGAAAATCAGAAAATAGGAATGTGCGGAGGTTTCTGTTATGTAGAAAGGAATGGTGATTGGGTTTTGGAAAGTTTGACGGACAAAGACCATTTGCGAGGTGCACTGAAAGCTTATCGTAAAGCCTGTTTTTCAGATATTGGGGGACTAAAAACTGCAATGGGCTGGGATACAGTTGATGAACTTTTAGCTCGTTTCTATGGTTGGGAGGTGAAAACCGATGAAGTATTGAAAGTGAAACATTTACGTCCTACGGGAGCTGGTTACAATTTAAATGCTCGTTTTCTGCAAGGAAGTGTTTTTTATCGTTTACGTTATGGTTTTTCACTTTCTGTTTTGGCTTCGGCAAAGTTGGCTTTCAAGAAGAAAAAATGGAGTTTATTTAAGGATTATTTGCGAGGATATTTTAAAGCAAAACGTGAAAAACAAGAATTTTTGGTAACTCCTGAACAAGGAAAATGGATTAGACATTACCGATGGAATAAAATTCTCACAAAGATTTTCTGAAGATATTTGAATTTTTATACCTTCTAACAATAAACTTTCGTGTTTTTTAATATATCAAATAGTTATCTTTGCAGTAAAATAGATTTTTTTAATGAATCCTACAAATAGAATATATTTTGATAATGCTTCAACAACACAACCATTTACTGAGGTAATAGAAGTTTTAAATCAAACATTTTCAGAATTTTACGGAAATCCATCATCAACACACAGCTTTGGACGTTCTGCAAAATCATTGATTGAAAGTGCAAGAAAAACTATCGCCAAAGAATTGAAAGTTCAAGCATCTGAAATCATTTTTACATCGGGAGGAACAGAAGCTAATAATCTGGTTTTGAGAGCTTGTGTTCGTGATTTGGGAGTTCAAACCATTATAACATCTCCTATAGAACATCATTCGGTATTACATACTGTACAATTACTAAAATTAGAATATAATATTGATGTTCATTATGTCCATTTAACTGAAGAAGGTGATGTTGATTTGAACCATTTGGAAGAACTTTTACAACAAACAAAACAACAGAAAGGTTTAGTCAGCTTAATGCACGTTAATAATGAAATAGGAAATATTCTTCCTGTTGAAAAAGTTGCTGAACTTTGCAAATTGTATGGAGTTTATTTTCATTCGGATATGGTGCAGTCTGTTGGGCATTTTCGGTTGAATTTGAATGAACTTTCAGTGGATTTTGCAACGGCTTCGGCTCACAAATTTCACGGAATTAAAGGAGTAGGATTTGCTTATATCCGAAAGGGAATTGACTTAAACGGACTTATATTTGGTGGAGAGCAGGAGCGAGGTATGCGTGGAGGTACCGAACCTTTGCATAATATCGTGGCAATGGAAAAGGCTTTTTCACTATCTTATAAAAATCTGGAAGATACTATTTTATATCTATCTGAATTGAAGAGATATTTTATCAAAAGGATAAAAGAAGTATTTCCTGATGCATTATTTAACGGAATGTCTGCCGATTTAAGAAAAAGTACACATACTATTATAAATGTGGGATTTCCTTCTTTAAAACAGAAGAACGAAACACTTTTGTTTTATCTGGATTTAAAAGGAATAGCTTGTTCAAAAGGGAGTGCCTGTCAAAGCGGAAGTACGCAAAACTCACACGTTCTAACCGCTTTTCTTCCAGAAGAACACCTGAAGATACCTTCACTTAGGTTTTCATTTTCTCAATTCAATACAAAGCAAGAAATAGATAGTTTTGTGACTATATTAGGCACATTATAGTTCAACATAGAAGAAATAAAAAAAACCGATGGCTATAAGTCATCGGTTTTTTACTTGTAGATGTAAAAATCAAACTATTTTTTACCAACTTTATGTCCTGCCATACCATAATATAGTATAAATACAAAACAAGGTAGACAAAGCCAATAAGCATTTTGCATTCCGTAACTATCTTTTAGCCATCCGAAAATAAGCGGAAGCACAGCACCCCCAGCAATCGCCATAGTTAAAAGAGAAGCTCCTGTTTTGGTGAATTTACCCAATCCGTCCATAGCCAAAGGCCAGATGGCAGGCCACATTAGTGAGCAACCCAAAGCCATAAATGAAATAAAGTAAATTGAGTATTCAGCTGGAGCGAGTCCAACTGCTATTGTACCAAAAATAGCCAATAAAGAGCAAATTTTAAGTGCCGCAGACTGGGAAATATATTTCGGAATAAATAAAGCACCACAAATGTAACCAATAATCATTCCGATAGAAGGAATAAAAGCCGCCACTTTAGCGATTTCAATTCCAAATAATGAAGCCACCTTAACTCCGCTTTCTTCGATATCTTTTGCATAATCTACCATAGTTGCTAAAGAAATGGTTTCAACTCCCACATAGAAGAATAAAGCTAAAACTCCTAAAAGCAAATATGGAAAATCAAGGATTGAGTTCTTTCCACTACCTTCGCTAAGGTTGCTTTCAGTAGAATCTTCATCTTCTCCAGCTGCTTTTACCTCAGGAAGCGGAGCCATTAGTGAAACAACTCCTAAAAGCAAAAATACTCCAACGATAATGTAGAAAGGTAATTGCAAGTCAGCTGGAGTTACGTTTTCAATACTTTTTCCAATAACAAAAGCCAAGAAAAGAGGTGCAATAGGCCAAGCCAATTTATTACAAATTCCCATTATACTGATGCGTTTTGCGGCACTTTCAATAGGTCCTAAAATTGTTGTATACGGATTTACTGAAGCTTGTAGATAAGCGTTGGCAGCACCACTAACAAAAGAGGCTAATAAAAAGATATAAAAGTTAGTTGCTGTGGCAAAAATTCCAAAAGCAATGGCAAAGAGCAAAAATGAAAAAGCCATTGTTTTTTTATAACCGATTTTTTTAATCAACATCGAAGCAGGATATCCAAAAATTAAAAATGGAATAAAAGTAGCAGCTAAAAGCATATAACTTCCTGCAGATGAAATATCTAAAGTTCCTTTTAAAACAGGAATCAGATATGAATTAATCCCCAAAGCAAACCCAATGGAGAAAAACATCAGCCCGATGAATGCCAACGGAACTAAAAAACTTTTTGAAGATTCGTTTGTTTGCATATTAAATTATTTTAATTGGTTATGAACAATATTTAAAATTCAGCTGACCAAATTAATACTTTTTTATTGATGGAAAAAGTAATTCAGTATAAAAATGTATTCAGAAAATAAGGATTTATTTTTAAGTTGTTTATAATTAGTTGTTTATGAAGTTTATGGATTGTATTTTATGTTTTGAAAGAAGAGAAATTTCGATATGATTCAAATAAGATACTTAACTCCTTAATTGTGTTGTAATTACTAAACTCTTGTATGTGTTCAAGTGAAAAAAGTGAAAAAAGTGGGTTTATTTCAAAAAAAAAATTGTAATTTTACCTCGCAAAAAAAATAATGTATATATTAAATGTCAGAGAAAAAGATTAAGAAAATAGCAGTTTTAACCTCTGGTGGTGATGCTCCAGGAATGAACGCCGCCATACGTGCAGTGGTTCGTACGTGTGCATTTCACAATGTTGCCGTTTTGGGGGTGTATCGTGGTTATCAAGGAATGATTGAAGAAGATTTTATAGAATTGAATGCTCGTAGCGTTCGTGATACTATTAATAAAGGAGGAACTTTCTTGAAATCAGCACGTTCTAAGGATTTCCGTACTAAAGAAGGTCGCCAAAAAGCTTACGAAAATCTTAAAAAACACAATGTAGATGCCTTGGTCGTTATCGGTGGAGATGGTTCATTTACAGGGGCTTTGCTTTTTAACCAAGAGCATAATTTTCCAGTGATGGGAATTCCTGGAACTATTGATAATGATATTTATGGAACAAGCCATACCTTAGGTTACGATACCGCACTTAATACAGCGGTAGAAGCTATTGACAAAATCCGAGATACAGCAAGTTCTCACAACCGAATGTTTTTCATTGAGGTTATGGGACGTGACGCTGGATTCATCGCACTAAATACGGGTATTGGAGGCGGAGCAGAGCGTATCCTTATTCCAGAGGAAGATACACCTATTGAAGAACTTTTGCAAGATATTGAAGAAGGACACGCTAAAGGAAAAACTTCTAACATCATCGTGGTTGCTGAAGGAGATAAAACGGGTAAAAATATTTTTGAATTGAAAGAATATGTTGAGAAAAAACACCCAGAGTACGACATTCGTGTAGCCATTTTAGGACATATGCAACGTGGTGGAGCTCCTTCTTGCTATGACCGTGTTCTTGCCAGTCGTATGGGAGTGAAAGCGGTAGAAACGCTTTTGGAAGGAAAATCGAACTATATGGTAGGAATCAACAATGATGTAATTGACTTGACTCCGCTCGAAAAAGCTATCAAAGGCGGAAGTAAGTTGGATATGGAACTTGTTCGTGTAGCAGAGATTATGAGTATTTAGTTTCTCGTAATTCAGAAGATTGTTTTTATGCAGAAATATCACACATTTAACGTAGATAATTAGGCAATAATTTTATTAGGATGTAAAAATGGTAGAGTTAGTTACAAAACGAGAATGGTTAGACAATTGGCAAATAAATCGCCAATTAACTCGCAAGGTGATTGAGGCTTTTCCTGAGAAGGAATTGTTTGAATTTTCCGTTGGTGGGATGCGTCCGTTTTCAAAAATAGTTGATGAATTGATCTATCTTGGTGTTATTGCTATTAGACAATTTTCTGAAAATGAAATAATTACTTTTGAAAATCACGATAATTATGCTGGAAAAACCAAAGCCGAGATTTTGTCAAATTGGGATAAACTTACCGAACAAATTAATACATTTTTTGCCAATACTTCTTTAGAGCGTTTTCGTGAAGAGTTTAACGTGTTTGGAATGTTTAACTATCCAATTATTCATAATTTAGATTACCTTTTGCAAAACGAAATTCATCACAGAGGTCAAGGATATGTTTACTTGCGAGCATTGGGCATTGAACCACCAGCGTTTTATAGTGAATTTTAATTAAAACAATAGAATTTAATAAGGAATTTCAAAATTTAAAAAAATATAAAGATTGTAACATAAAAAGCTAATTGCTAAAAATAATTTAATAACAAATAAAAGAGATAATTATGTCAACATTAAAAATTGGAATCAACGGATTCGGACGTATCGGGCGTCTTGTGTTTAGAGCGGTTTACGAAAGACCAAATGTAGAAATCGTAGGGATTAACGACCTTCAAGACGTAGAATACATCGCTTATCTTTTAAAATATGATTCAGTTCACGGAACTTTCAAAGGAAACGTAGAAGTAAAAGACGGAAACTTGGTAGTTGACGGAAAAGTGGTTCGTATCACTGCTGAAAAAGACCCAGCAAACTTGAAATGGAATGAAGTTGGAGCTACTGTAGTTGCTGAATGTACAGGTATTTTTACTACATTGGAAAAAGCTCAAGCTCACATCAATGCAGGTGCTAAAAAAGTAGTTATTTCTGCTCCTTCTGCTGATGCTCCAATGTTCGTAATGGGAGTTAACCACAAATCAGTAAAACCAACTGACAACATCGTTTCTAACGCTTCTTGTACAACAAACTGTTTGGCTCCTATCGCTAAAGTTATCAACGATGCTTTCGGAATTGAAGAGGCTTTGATGACAACAGTTCACGCTACAACAGCTACGCAATTAACTGTTGATGGTCCTTCTAAAAAAGACTGGAGAGGTGGTCGTTCAGCACTTATCAACATCATTCCTTCATCAACAGGAGCTGCTAAAGCGGTAGGAAAAGTTATTCCTGAATTGAACGGAAAATTAACAGGTATGGCGTTCCGCGTTCCAACAGCTGACGTTTCAGTAGTGGATTTAACAGTTCGTACTAAAAAACCAACTTCATTGGCTGAAATTAATGCTGCTATGAAAAAAGCTTCAGAAGGTGAATTGAAAGGAATCTTAGGATATACTGACGAATTAGTTGTTTCTCAGGACTTTGTAGGCTGCAAAAAAACATCTATCTATGATGAAAAAGCAGGTATTGCATTGAGCGACACTTTCTTCAAAGTAGTTTCTTGGTACGATAACGAAGCTGGATACTCTAACAAATTGGTTGATTTGGCAGAGCACGTAGCTTCTTTATAATAAAAAAATAAGGCTGTTCGTTTTTTTCGGATAGCCTTTTTAAGTGTTTAACTTAATTACATTAAGATTATGATTTTAATTGTTGATAGTGGAGCTACTAAAGCGGATTGGACAGCTTTGGACAATAACGGAGAGAAACTATTTGTTACACAGACCTTAGGATTAAATCCTGAAGTAATTGATGAAGAGGTTTTTGTAGAACGTGTTACCACTAATAAGGAACTTGCTGAAAATAAAAATACTGTTTCGGAGATTTATTTCTATGGGGCTGGTTGCGGTACTGAACGTATGTGGACTTTTGTAGAGCGTACTCTAAAATCTATTTTCAGAAATGCAAAAATAGATGTGAAAGAAGACACCTTTGCTGCGGTTTATGCTACCACTAATCCTTCCGATAAAGCTATCGTTTGTATTTTAGGAACTGGTGCTAATTGTTCTTATTGGAATGGTGAGAAACTAATTCAAGCGGTTGATTCTCTTGGATATATAATGATGGATGAATCCAGTGGAAATTTCTACGGGAAAAAATTAATCAATGATTATTTCTTCAAAAAAATGCCAAAAGATTTGGCTGAAAAATTTGAGAAGGAATATGATTTGAATTCTGATGTTATTAAAAATCATTTATACAAATTACCTAACCCAAATAGTTATTTAGCTACTTTCGCAAGATTCGCCGTAGAGAACAAGGAGCATAAATATTGTCGTCAGATTATAGAAAACGGAATACAACTATTTGTTGACCACTGGATTACACAATACGAAGCCAGATATGAAGTGCCAATCAATTTTGTAGGAAGTATCGCTTTCTATTTGCAAGATATTCTGAAAGAGGTTCTTACAAAAAATAATTTGAAGTTAGGAATAGTTTTACGTAAGCCAATTGATGGATTAGTTGCGTTCCACGTTAAGAATAGATAATACCATAAAAGTCAGGATTTTTTCAAAAATGATATAAAAACACCTGATTTTAAAAATTTTGAATAAAAAATAAGGAATTATATTTGTTTATGTTCCTTATTTTTTATTTTTGCAACATAATGAGTATGAAAATATTATATACGCCTTACGGAATATGCCATTTAAGTGTGGTTCCTGTTCGCTTAGAGCCTTTTGAAAGTACTGAGATGATAACGCAATTGCTTTTTGGTGAATTATTGCAAGTGATTGAAAAGCAAGAAAATTGGAGTTTTGTTCGAATAATTTTTGATGGAACGGAAGGATGGGTTTTGAATAATCAGTTTACAGAAATATCTGATAAAGAATATCGTAAAGTTCTCAAAAAGAAAGACAAATACGCACATCGTTTGATGACTAAATTGCGGTTAAAAAACGCAGAGAATTCATTCTTGTATGTTCCTAAGGGAGCCACTTTTTCATACAACTATTTGTTAAATGCTTCACAATCAACACAGAAACCCTCTGGTGTGGGTGTCATCTCAACAGCATTTGAGTATTTGAACGTTCCCTATCTTTTGGGAGGAAGGACGCCTTTTGGTATTGATGCATCGGGTTTTGTTCAAATGGTTTATAAGTTGAACGGAATCAATTTGTTACGAACTCCAGAAAAACAATCCAAACAAGGGGAATTAGTAGGATTCATCGAAGAAACAATTCCTGGTGACTTAGCTTTTTTTGATGATGAAGAAGGAAATATCACGCACGTTGGAATTCTGTTGGGAGATAATCAAATCATACATTCTTACGGAAAAGTCCGTGTTGATAAATTAGATCATATAGGAATTTTTAATTCTGAAATTAGAAATTATACACATAAATTACGTTTGATGTGTAGAATACTTTAAAATATTTATCAAAATGATAAAAATGTATCATAATCCAAGATGTTCAAAATCTCGTTGCGGTTTAGATTTGCTTAAGGAATCAGAAAAAGAATATGAAATTGTGGATTATATGAAAAATCCACCGAAAAAGGAGGAAATTGTTGAGATTTTAGCAAAACTAAAAATTTCTCCATTAGAACTAGTTCGAAAAAATGAATCCATTTGGAAAGAAAATTTTAAAGATAAAACATTAA
This sequence comes from Capnocytophaga cynodegmi DSM 19736, assembly GCF_000379185.1. Taxonomy (GTDB): domain Bacteria; phylum Bacteroidota; class Bacteroidia; order Flavobacteriales; family Flavobacteriaceae; genus Capnocytophaga; species Capnocytophaga cynodegmi. The sequence goes on along the minus strand of NZ_KB900736.1, from coordinate 80,286 downwards.
CCGATGAGGAAATTATTCAATTAATGGCAGATTATCCTCGACTTATTGAAAGACCAATAGTTATTGTTGGAGATAAAGCTGTTATTGGAAGACCAACAGAAAAAATATATGAGTTGTTAAGTGTTTTTTAAGAAATCTGTTTGGAAATTTCATTATTTTTTATACGTTTGCAAAAACGTATAAACATTTAAATAATGAAAAGAAATTTTTTATTGGCTGTAGCTGTGATTTTTGGAACGGCAGTTTACGGGCAAGCGTATGTTTCAGTAAGTGGTGGCTACGGATTTGAAGCTCACAAGAAAAAGATTGGAGAACAAGTAGCATTGACGGGAGTTGCATCGGATTTAGAAGGAAGTTTTGGTGTTGGGTTTCAAACACAATTAAGGGGAGGTTACTTCTTCAATAAGAGACTAGGTGCAGAATTGGCAGTTGGTTATTTGCACGGAAAATCAATCACAACCTCAAAAACTCCTGTTTCTGAGTCAATTTCTAAGTCAAATGTATTCGGAGCATCATTATCGGCTGTGTTCAATGTTACTGAAAATATTTATTTACGTGCAGGAGGAGTTACCAAAGTGGGAGGCTCATCAAAGATTAATACAGATATAGATTTGACTCCGTTTTCTATGCCAGCAAAGGCTACAGTGACTTCAAAAACAAGTGGAAAAATGCCTTTTGGATTTATTGGCGGACTGGGTTATAAATTCAAATTAACTGAAAAACTTTCTTTCTTTGTTGAAGGTGAGTATATTAACATAAATGTTGCCCCAGATAAATTGAAATTGGATAATTTTAACGGAACATTCGGAGGAAAAAACGTTTCATCAAAAGAATTTTTAGGGAATGTGAATACTACAATAGAAAGATTATCAGGTTCTCCTTCTCCTGAGCATAAGGCACTTGTGGAGAAAGCTAAACCTTTAGTAACCAAGCTTTCTACGTTATTGCAAGAAGATGAAGTTTCAGTAGCAAATCAAGATAAGTCACCTTATTCTTCATTAGGATTCAATTTTGGTTTGATCTTTCATTTCTAAGATTTTGAAAATAATATATCAAAAAGAGGTTTTTCTTAAAAAGAACCTCTTTTTTTGATTTTTACGGGTGAGTAATGTATATTTGTAGCTGGATTTAAAATAAAATAACTTACAGATGAAAATAGCCTTACTTGGGTACGGGAAAATGGGAAAAACCATAGAGAAATTAGCTTTAGAACGTGGTCACGAGATAGTTCTAAAAATAGATGATTCAAAAACCTCTTATGATATTTCTGTTGCTGATGTTGCAATTGAATTTAGTACTCCTGATAGTGCTTTTGCTAATATTGTGAGTTGTGTTCAAAAGCAAGTTCCTGTGGTTGTTGGAACTACGGGGTGGTTGAAGAATTATGAAAGGGCAGTGGAGATTTGTAAGGAATATCGGGGAGCGTTTTTGTATGCTTCCAATTTTAGTATAGGGGTAAATGTGTTTTTTGCTTTGAATAAGAAATTAGCGAAATTGATGGCTCCCTTGAAAAATTATGATGTTTCAATAGGAGAAATCCATCATACACAGAAATTAGATGCTCCAAGTGGTACAGCAATTACCTTAGCTGAAGGAATTATTCAAAATTCTGATAAAACAGCTTGGAAATTAGGACAGGCAGGAACAACTGAAATATCCATTGAAGCTAAACGTATTGAAAACGTGCCAGGTACGCATATCATAACTTATGAGAGTCAGGTAGATACCATTGAGATTAAGCATACAGCTCACAGCCGTGAAGGGTTTGCTTTGGGAGCCATTTTGGCGGCTGAATGGATTTTGGGCAAAGAGGGTGTATTTTCAATGACGGATGTTTTGGGAATAGATTGATTTTAGTTGATTATAAATGATTGATAATGAATTGTAAAATTATTTTTTCAGATATAGATGGAACACTTTTGAATGGGGAACGAACTCTTTCGGAGGCAACTATTTCAGAAGTTAAAAAAGTAAAAGATAAAATACCTTTTGTTTTGGTTTCTTCACGTATGCCTAAGCAAATGAGCTATTTACAAAAAATGTTAGATACGCTTCATCTTCCGGTTATTGCATATAACGGAGCTTTGGTATTAGACCAAGAAAAAGTATTACATTCAACAGAAATAAATCTCGAACTAATTGAAAAAATAATATCATATAATGAAGAGAGGTTTGATGGCAAAATTCATATAAGTTTGTATCACAATGATTTGTGGTTTGTTCCGGAATATGACTTCTGGGCGATGCGTGAGGAAAACAATACAAAAGCAAAACCAGAGGTCCTTTCCAATAGAGAAGTGCTTGTGGAATGGAGAAAACAAAATATTGGAGCTCATAAATTAATGCTTATGGGAGACCAACGCCTGATTGAACAAATGTTTGCCTATTTGAATGATAATTTTTCTGAAAAATTACATATCTACCGAGCTAAGGACACGTATATTGAGATTGCAGACATAAAAGTTTCAAAATTAACAGGAATTAATGTACTTCTGAACCAAAAATACAACTATACCTTGAAAGAAGCAATGGCTTTTGGTGATAATTACAATGATATGGAGATGATTCAAGGTGTTGGTTATGGAATTGCAGTTGCAAATGCTCGTGAGGAAGTGAAAAAAGTAGCTTACGGACTTACATTTCACCATAAAGAAGATGGTGTAGCAAAGTATTTATTCTCTTTTTTCAAAGATATTTTATAACTATTTTGAATTTAAAAATAAAATTCGCACAAAATGTCTATTCGATTTGTTGTAATACGCGAAAATATAAGAATTGCTATTGAGTCTATCAAGAGTCAGTTGTTACGTACTATTCTGACAATCCTGATTATAGCAATTGGTATTACTGCTTTGGTAGGAATTTTGAGTGTGATTACAGCTTTGAGAAATACTCTTGAGGGAAATTTTTCACAGATGGGAGCAAACACATTTTCAATTTCAAGATACGAATTTGAACAACGGGCTCAAGGTAGTGGTGCCAAAGAGAAAATAAATCCGTTAATTACTTACCAAGATGCACTGATGTTCAAAAAAGAATTGGACAATCCGTTTGCTAAAACAAGTATTTCTATTTTCTCTGCTTCGGGAGTGGAAGTGAAGTATGAAAACCAAAAAACTGACCCTTTGGTCAATATACTTGGAGTTGATGAAAATTATGTAACTAATTCAGGATTAGAACTTGAAGCAGGAAGAGACCTTACTACTTTGGATATTGAAAATAATGCCAATGTTTGCATCATTGGTGCTGATTTTCAGAAAACTCTTTTGAAAGATATCAATCCTATTGGAAAAGTAATTTCAGTTCGTGGGCATAAGTTTACTATCGTTGGCGTTTTGAAATCAAAAGGTTCAACCTTTGGTAATTATGAAGATTTGCAAATACTTCTACCATTGGGGATTGCACGTTCCTCTTTTACAACTCAAGTGCCTAATTATCAGATAAAAGTGCGGGTAAGTGACCAACAGAAAATAGACGCAGTTATGGATGATGCTATTTTGGTAATGCGTAATATCCGAAGCCTTAGACCTTTAGATGAGAATAATTTTGGAGTGGAACGCAGTGATGATTTACTACATCGTATTGCGAATATTACTGGTGGAATTGCTATTGCAGGTTTTGTAATTGGGTTGATAACTATTTTGGGTTCATCAATTGCATTGCTTAACATTATGTTAGTCTCTGTAACAGAACGCACTAAGGAAATTGGAATACGAAAAGCCTTAGGTGCTCACAGAAAGGCAATTACGATGCAATTTTTTACCGAAACAATAATAATCGCTCAATTAGGAGCTGTTTCTGGCATTGTTTTAGGAATAAGTTTGGGATATTTTATATCAAAAATGGCTAAATTTGAGTTTACAATTCCTTGGATGATAATTTTTGTAGCCATTTTAATAGCTCTTGTAGTTTCTATAATTTCTGGTTTGTATCCAGCTATAAAAGCCTCAAAATTAGACCCTGTTGAAGCCTTACGCTATGAATGATTCAATCCTTATTTTCGACGGAGATTGTATGTTCTGCAATCGAATGGCTTATTTTTTAGCAAAAGCAGACAAAAAAGATTACTTCAAATTTGTATCCAGCATTTCAGAAAAAGGAAAACAAATTATAGAGGAGAATAACTTGCAAGAAATGGTTGATAAAACAGTGATTGTGAGAGTAGAAGAGAAATTCTATTTTAAATCACAAGCGGTATATCATTTTCTGAAAATAAGTAAAACATTTCCTATTTTTCGTTTTTTGATTTGGATATTTCCTACATTTCTGACAGATTTCTTTTATGATATCATTGCCAGAAATCGAAAAGAAATTATCAAAAGTAAGTGTCCAGTTCCAAAACCTGAAATTAGAAGGAAGTTTTTATAAATGATTGTAAAGAAATAATGTTTAGAATAAAAAAACTCAGAAGATAGAAATTCGTTTTCAAATCTTCTGAGTTTTTCATTTATTTTATTAGAAAAGAGTTATTTTTTTTCTGGTAGTCGTTCATACAAACAACAGTGATGCAAATTCTCGTATGTTTTATTATCTGCACGTTCCTCCCCAGCATCGTGACCTATTTTAGCAATAGCTTTTTGAACATCTTTTACTGAACATTTGCGTTCATCAATAATCACTTGAATATTTCCGCTTTCCACGTTCCAAACGGCACTTTTTACGCCTTTAATAGAATAAGCAGCCTTTTCGATACGTTTTTTACACATTTCGCAATTTCCTCCAACGGCAAATTCAGCTTTTTTATTTTTGTTAGGTTTTTCTTGAGCGGCAATTAGTCCAACAGAACAAAATATTGCCATTAAAATTAAAAACTTTTTCATTTTATTTGGTGTTTATGTTAATTATTTTTCCAATTTCTTATTTTAAAACGTAATCCAGCGTAGTACATTTGCCCAAAAGTAGGAGCATATAGCATTGTGCTGTCAAAATATGTACCAAAAGGGTTATTGGCAGACAAGATTCCGTTTTCCTGCTTATAATTTCCTATGTTTTCTCCTCCTATATATATTTCAAATTGATGAGAAAAAGCTCTGGTTATTTGAAAATTCATTGTAGCAAATGACGGAGCATACTCGCCCAAACGATATTGCTCTGGATTGTTTTTGGTTGAAGGAAGTCGTTGCCTGCCAAGCCAATTGAATGTAAAGTCAAACTTCCAATGAGTGTGATTCTTTTCAAAAGTTTCGTATGCTATGTTCGCAAAAAATCGATGTTTGGGTGTTAAGGCTTTTTCTAATTTTCCTGCTGTAAACTGCGTTTGAACATCATAGTATTTGTAGGCAGTTTTTAAATCCAAACCTCTGAGAGGAGAAATACTGAATTCAGCTTGAAAAGAATTGGCAAAACTTTCTCCTTGCAAATCATAAAATAGAACTTGTTGTGCAGAATTATCTAAGTCTATAACTGATTGATTTTCAAAATGAGTTCTATAAAAGTCAAGACTAACTTCTGCATTTTTATTAAATATTTTGAATGATTGCAGAAAGCTTCCTCCGTAATTCCACGCTATTTCAGGATTCAAACCATATAATTTTCCGCCATTTCCAAGTATTGAAATTTCTCGATTCGAAGCAAAAAACTGTTGATTTTCAGCAAAAATATTAGCAGCTCGTTTTCCTCTTCCTGCAGAAGCTCTAATAACTGCATTTTTCCAAGGATTGTAGCGTAAATGCAAACGTGGAGTTATGAAATTCCCCAAATTATTGTGAGTATCAGCGCGAATACCAGCTACCAAACTAAAATTATCTAAATTGTCATATGTATATTCAAAAAAAGCACCGATAGATTTATCTGTACGCGAAAAATTGGCTTTTAAATTGCTTGATACCAATTCATTAAAGTCATCGTAAACAAAATTAATTCCTGTAGCGAATTTATTTTTTGTATTGGTAATAATCGAATTATAGATTAGATTTGAGTAAAAACTTTTTTGATGTATATCATACTGATTCAGACCAAAATATGAATTCTGTTTGTGCCAATGAAAAGCATTTTGTAATCCAATACTTTTGTGAGGCTCGTCGGGAAAAGCATAACCAACCTTATTTGCAATACCAATTCTTTCGGAATTTATTTCACTTCCCCAAGCATTTTTAGAAAGCTTATCCGTTACAGGATTAAATTTCATTTCTCCTGCTTGTCGGTTATCTTTCATATAATTTAAGTTCAGAAATCCAACCCAACCCTTCTCACTATCAATAAATTGCCAACGATTTAGTAAGTTTATTTGATTACCTTTTGGGTGGTCAATAAATCCGTCTTTATTATGGTCACTTTTTGTATTCAAAACATTTCCGTGAGCAAAAAATGTAGAACTCAGTTTGTCAGAAAATTTTTGATTTAAATGAGCGTTAATCTCCATACGACTATCCTGTGAACCAAATATATTAAGGAAGAAAGGAATATCAGTGGCAGGTTTTAAAATCTCGTAATTAATTTGTCCTGAGATACTTTCATATCCATTTATAACACTTCCTGCACCTTTGGTAATTTGGATACTTTCAATCCACGTACCAGGAACAAACATCATTCCGTAGGCTTGTGAGGCACCTCGAATTGTTGGGATATTTTCTTCAGCCATCAGGATATATGGACTTGTAAGCCCTAACATCTTGATTTGCTTATTTCCTGTAACTGCGTCAGAAAAATTTACGTCAATCGACGGATTTGTAGAAAAACTTTCTGAAAGATTGCAACAAGCAGCCTTTAGTAGTTCTTTGCTACTCATTATCTGCAGGTTAGCTACCTGATATTTTGACCGAACTGTAGCTGCTCTATTGTGTGATACAACAACCTCTTCCAAATTGTTCTCTGGTTTCAATTGGACCATCAAATCCGATTGAGAATTTACATTTATAGTCTGCGATTTAAATCCTACGTGACTGAAAACAAGGGATTTTGAATGTTCTGTGTTTTTTATTGTAAAGTTTCCGTTTTCATCAGTAGATACTCCAATAGAAGTTCCTTTCCAATGAACATTGGCACCCAAAAGAGGTTCTTTGTTTTCATCAATAACTCTTCCGCTTGTATATTTTTGAGAGAAAAGTAGAAAAGGGAATAAGAATATTCCAATTATAAAAAAGTATTTATTCATTTATTGTCAGTATTTTATGTTATAATTTTTATGTAAAATGTTTAAGGCTCTCTAACTTAGAATGCCTAAAAAAATAGTTACTAAAAATTAATTACGCATAAAATATAAGCTGACAAAATAATTCGTACAGAGGAGGAGCATTTAAATCAACATAAAAAGCAGGAACATTTCTGTTTGATTTTAAAATGCTTATATTCTTGAAATTGTACGAATTTTCAGGTAAGGCAAAGGTGAAAAAACTTAACTGAAATGTTTTATAGGAAAGCGTATCATCCGATTTAGAAGATTCAAAGGTTTGATCATCACAACAATCGGAATGGTCATTGTTCGATTCGCAACAACCTCCAACTAAATCGCAAGAATCGTTTTCTTGCTCTGAAATGATTTCGTAAGTAAATGAAATAGAAGCTAATTCGTCTTTACAATAATGGAAAGACAATGCCCATCCTGAATTTGAAAACAAGATGAGAATTATCAGTAATATGTGTGTAAATTTTCGAATCATTGGGGCAAAAGTAATGATTTATTTGTTATAAAACTGTTAAAAATATAAATTTAATTATGTCTTTGATGTAAGTAGTTGTCAATTAGATATTTTTTGATTATTTTACTGCAACTTTCTTGTATTTTTGTACATTGCTTTTTACTTTTGTGTTTTTAATAGAAGTTTATGGCACCACTATCCACCATCTCAAAGTTTTTGCCACAGGAAGAACGATTGGCAGTAGCTAACAGACAGATATCTCTAAAAATAGGTTTACCCAAAGAAAGCACATTTCAGGAAAAGCGTATCTGTCTGGCCCCTGACGATGTTGCTGTTTTGGTGGCAAACGGGCATCAAATTTTGGTTGAATCGGGTGCGGGTGAAAATGCTAATTTTTCTGACAGAGATTATAGTGAGGTGGGAGCAGAAATTATATATGATACAGAACAAGTATTTTCTTGTCCCATAGTGTTAAAAGTTGAGCCACCAACAAAAACAGAAATAAATTATCTCCGTCCAAAATCAGTTTTGATTTCAGCTTTGCAGATAAAAACTCAAACAAAAGAATATTTTGAGGCTTTGTCCAAAAAACAAATTACAGCTTTAGCTTTTGAATATATTCAAGATGAAGAAGGTAATTTTCCAGTGCTTCAGTCTGTTAGTGAAATTGTTGGAACAGCTTCAATATTAATAGCTTCGGAGTTGATAGCCAATGTTTCGAATGGAGGAGGAGGTTTTCTCTTCGGGAATATTACAGGGGTGCCTCCCATTGAGGTCGTTTTTTTAGGGGCAAATGATATAACCAAATCAGCTGTTAAATCAGCAATAGGTTTGGGAGCAAAAGTAAAAGTGTTCGATAGTTCCTTAGCAAATTTGCGAGAATTGAAGCAATCGTTAAACGACTCGATTTTTACATCTACTTTGCAACCTAAAATTTTAAAAAAAGCCTTGATGCGTTGTAATGTACTGATTGGGGCGATGCGGGGCGAGAGCCGTTCTCCTATCGTTGTTAGTGAAGATATGGTTCAGTTGATGAAAAAAGGTTCAGTAATAGTGGATGCCAGTATAGATACGGGAGGATGTATTGAAACAAGCCGAATAACCACTTTGGCAAATCCTACCTTTGTGAAACATAACGTGGTACATTATTGCGTTCCAAACATTGCTTCACGTTACGCTCGAACTTCATCATTTACTCTGAGCAATATTTTAATGCCTTTTATATTGAAAGTAGGAGAGGAGGGAGGAATTGAGAATATTCTGCACGCAGACAAAGGCTTAAGAAACGGATTGTATTTCTATCACGGAATTCTGACGGATAGTACTGTTTCTGAGTGGTTTGGATTACCTTACAAACCAATTAATTTATTATTTATTTAAAAACCAATCAATAAGAAGTTTTTTATCGGTTGGAAATGTTAAAAAAAGTTGAAATGTCAATACTAAAAAGAATTGGATATTATTCTATTGGGCTTTCTATCGGAATTGTAATTGTTGCTTTTTTTTTCAAAAAGAAAGAAACAGAGACTTTTTGTTATTTTCCTAATTGCAGAGTTTTGAAAGATTTACGTTCCAAAACAATGGAAATTTCTCCTGAAATTATCGCTACTAAAGGGGAATTAACCAAAATTTTTACAGATGGTAATGTGCTTTTTAACAAAAGTAATGTAAAGGCAGAGCCGTGTAAAGTTTATGTTGTTGAAGGAGATTTAAAGGGGAAAAAAGTAGAGGTGATTGTTGAGAATTGTAAAGAAAAAGTTTTTGTTAAAAGGATAGAAATCCAATAATTTCTTTTTTTGAAAATATGAAAAATCCTCTTGAAATACTCAAAAAATATTGGGGATATGACTCCTTTCGATATCCTCAAGATGCTATAATCCAGTCTGTTTTGGAAGGGAATGACGTTTTAGCTCTAATGCCAACAGGAGGAGGTAAGTCCATTGCTTTTCAGGTACCAGCTTTGGTAAAGGAAGGAATTTGTATTGTTGTTTCTCCTCTGATAGCATTGATGACAGACCAAGTTGAAAACTTGAAAAGTAAAGGTATTAAAGCCCTATCAATTGCTGGTGGAATCTCATATGAGGACTTGGAAAGATTGCTAAATAACGCTATTTGTGGTGATTATAAATTTCTGTATTTATCTCCCGAACGTTTGCAACAAGAGGTTGTTCAGAATTTCATTAAATCAATGAATGTTAATTTGATAGCAATTGATGAGGCTCATTGTGTTTCCCATTGGGGAAAAGATTTCCGTCCCGCTTATCTGAAATGTAAATGGTTGAAAGAACAGTTTCCTAAAGTTCCATTGTTGGCTTTAACTGCTTCGGCAACACTGAAGGTGCAGAACGATATTCTTCAGCAATTAACCATTGAAAAGGCAACAATTATTTCCACTTCTTTAAAGCGTCCTAATATTGCCTATATGACTTTCAAAACTGATAGTAAATGGCAACGATTAGAGCAGATTCTGAAGAAAAATAAAGGAACTTCGATTGTTTATGTTCGTAGCAGAAATGGAACAATCCGGATGGCAGAATATTTGCAAGAACGAGGTATTTCGGCAACTTTTTTTCACGGAGGGCTATCTTCTGAAGAAAAGAACAAAAAATTGAGTATGTGGCTACTAAATGATATTCAAGTGATGGTTGCTACAAATGCCTTTGGTATGGGAATTGATAAGCCCGATGTCCGAACGGTTATTCATTGGGAAATTCCAACGACTATTGAAGATTATTTTCAGGAAGCAGGAAGAACTGGACGTGATGGAGAGAAGTCATATGCTGTTTTGCTCTATAATAATTCAGACTTGCAAAGTGCTAAAAATCAACTTACGGAACAAATCGTCGATGTTTCGTATTTGAAATTCTTGTATGCTAAATTAAATGTTTATTTTCAGATTGCTTACGGAGAAGGAGAAGAAATTTCTTTCCGATTTCAATTTTCCGACTTTTGTAAGCGATACAATTTACAATTTCAAAAAGCATATAATGGATTATCTTTACTTGACAGATTATCAGTTATTTCACTGAGTCAAAATTTTCATCATAAGATTACATTGCGTTTTCTTCCCTCAAGTGTAGAGGTAATTAACTATTTGAAAGGTCAAGCAGAATTAAAGGATATTGTTTTCTACTTATTGAGGAATTTCCCTGGGATTTACGAACAAACTATTCCTATAAAAATTGAAAGAATAGCCCAAAAAACAGGAATGGAAATCTCAAAAATTATAGCTCAATTTGAAAAATTACAAAAAGACGGGATAATAGAATATACCAACGAAAATACCGATGCTGAAATAATTTTTAAAGTTCCACGCGATGACGACAGAACCATCAACACAGTTGCTAAAAATTTGAAAGAATATAATGCGAATAAGATTGATATGCAAGAAGCTATGTTCCGTTATATCGAAAATTCAAATGAATGTAAAAGTATTCAGTTGTTAAGGTATTTTGGTGAAAAGGAAATGAATCCTTGCGGTATTTGTTCTGTTTGTATTTCTAAAAAACAAAAAATAAAAATAAATAGTGAGGAGTTAAGACAAAGAATTTTGGATTTATTAAAGGGGCAAAGTTTGTCTTCCAATGAATTGCTCTTACATTTAGATTTTGAGGAAAAAGATATTTTGGAAGAGTTGTACAACTTATTGGAGATGAATAAAGTGTACATTAACCATTACAATCAATATGTTTTGTTAAAATAATATATTTAAAAATAAAAAAGCAACCTTATTTAGGTTGCTTTTTTTGAGCGGGAGACGAGGTTCGAACTCGCGACATTCAGCTTGGAAGGCTGACGCTCTACCAACTGAGCTACTCCCGCCTATCCTTTGTTTTACGAGTGCAAATATAATGCAATTCATATTAAAGTTCCAAATATTTTTTCACTTTTTTTTGATAAAATTTTATGTTAAAATGTAAGTGATTTATATTTAGTGTTTTATCTTGATAAAAAATTAAACAATTTCTGCAACAACGAAAGTACTTCCTCCTACAAAAATGAAATCTTCTGGTTTCGCATTTTCCTTTGCTGCTTCCAATGCGTTTTTTACGGAGTTGTAAGCCTTTCCGCTTATACCTTTTTTAGTGGCAATTTCGTATAAAACTTGTACATCTAACCCACGTGGAATGTTCGGTTTACAGAAATAATATGTTGCATTTTTAGGAAACATATCAAGTGCGGAGTTCACGTCTTTGTCTTTTGCAAAACCTAAAACGATATGGAGTTTTTCAAAGGATTGTTGAGAAATTTGCTCAATAACGTATGATAATCCAGCCTCATTGTGTCCTGTGTCGCAAACTATTTTAGGTTTTTCGGAAAGAGTTTGCCAACGCCCCCTTAGCCCCGTGTTTTTTACTACATTCAGTAGCCCAGTTTTGATGTCATTATCAGAGATTTCCCAAAAATTATTTTTCAAAAAATCTAAAACTGCAATAACTCCTTTTATATTTTTTTCTTGATAAATTCCTTGTAAATCAGTTTTTAAAACAGTTGAAATAGAGGAAGCAAAAATAATAGGAGCATTTTCTTCTTTGGCTTTTTTTATAAAAATAGGAGCAGTTAATTCATTATATTCACTAATAACTATAGGCGTATTTTTTTTTATAATTCCTGATTTTTCGGTAGCTATTTCTGGTAAAGTATTCCCTAAAATATCCATATGGTCTTTCGATATGTTCGTGATTAAGGATACCTCAGGATTTATAATATTTGTAGAATCAAATCTCCCACCCAATCCAACTTCAATAACGGCAATGTCTACCTGTTCTTTTGCAAAATAATCAAAAGCCAACCCAACTGTCATCTCAAAAAAAGACAAATGATTTTCTTCAAAGAAAGATTTGTGTTTTTCTATGAATGAAATCACATCACTTTCAGGTATTTCGATGCCATTTATTTTGATACGTTCTCTGAAATCCTTAAGGTGAGGTGATGTGTACAAGCCCACTTTATATCCTGCTTGTTGTAAAACAGATGCTAACATATGGCTTGATGAGCCTTTTCCGTTAGTACCAGCGATATGTAGTGATTTGAATTTCTTTTCAGGGTGATTTAGTATGGAGGTAAGTGCTTGAATATTATCCAATTTATGGTTTAATGCTTTCCTGCCTTGGTTTTGAAACATAGGCAAACGATTAAACATCCACGAGAGTGTTTCTTGATAGTCCAATTTTATTCAGTTAATAAGGTTGATATAAGAAAAGATAATTTAAGAAAACCTATTTTGAAATTCTTAAATTATCTTCATTTTTTTAAAATAGTTTCACTTTGCGTAAAATTATTCTCCTAATTTAAAGTTAATTACAATAAATCCGATTTGTCGTGAAGGAGCCTTTGAATCAGCATTCCATTTGTGTTTGAAGGCTGTTTTTCGGGCTGCTTCTAATAAACAAGCTTCCCTGCTTGTAGAGCCTCTCACACCAGGAGTAGCCTTTACTACATTTCCATTTTGGTCAACTTCAATTTGAACGACTACTGTTCCTGATTCATTACAATCTTGCAGAACTTTCCCTTCTGCTTCTATGTTTCGTCCTTTAAGTCCCCAGCCTTTGCCTCCTGTTCCCGAACCTCCAGAACCGTAATAACTACTTGCGTAAGGATCACCATCAGGGCTACCTTTGTAACCAGCAACATTGTCATCACCTTGCCCTCCAGAGGAGTTTCCGTTTGCATTAGCAGCTCCTAAAATACTTGATAAAGCATCAGTTGTTTCTTTTGATGGCTTGGGATCTTCTTTTGGCTTTTCAGTCGGTTGCTTATTAGGAGTTTTTTCTGATTTTTCCTTTTTGGGAGTTTCCTTCTGTTTTTCTTTCTTTTTTGGCTCGTTAGGAACAGCAATTTCTTCTTCATTGTCCTGAGCCAAAAGATTTTCTTTGACACTTTCAGAAGTACTTTCCTCTGGTTTTGACGTTTCCTCAGAACGTGATGGTTGTGGTTTTGAAGCACTTGGAGGAGGAGACTTTTCGCCCATTCCCTGTACATCAACACCAAAAACGACATCAACACCGCTTTCAGGAGGAGGGTCAAGATATTTCATTCCCGCAAAAAATAGCAAAATCACGATAAGCCCCATTATAGTGGTAGTGATAGCTAATGATTTACGTTTATGTTCTGTGTCAATTAAACTCATATCATTTTATTTTGGACGAACAGCCAAAATTACTTTATATTGGTTTTGATTTGCGATATCCATCACAGCAACAGCTTTCTCAATGGGAACGCTTTCTTCTACCCTTAAAATGATGGTAGGCTTTTCAACACCTTGCAATGCTACTTTAAGTTCTTGTTCTAAACTCTCAATAGCAATTTGTTTTTTATCAATAAAGTAATTTAAGTCTTTGTTTATGCTTACAGAAACATTCTGTGTATTAGTCGATTTACCCTTAGCTTTTGGTAAGAGCAAATCTAATGCGTTCGGGCTATTTGCCGTAATCATAAAGAATACAAGCAACAAGAACACTATGTCAGTCATTGACGACATACTGAATTCAGGACTGACTTTATTTCTACCTCTTATTTTCATCTTGATACTTGGCTTTAGAGGTTGTTTTTATACGGGTTCATTCAATAAATCCAAAAATTCAACTGCATTAGCCTCCATTTGGTGAACGATTTTATCAGTACGAACCACTAAATGGTTGTAACCGATGTAAGCGATGATACCAACAATTAATCCAGCCACAGTTGTTGCCATTGCGGTATAGATACCATTGGCTAAAGCTCCCATTTCTGCCTGTCCTCCAGCGGTAGCCATCTCGTGGAATGACATAATCATACCAACAACCGTGCCTAAAAATCCAATCATAGGTCCAGCACCTGCAATAGTAGCCAAAATCGCTGTGTTTTTTTCCAATTTGTAAACTTCCAACGTTCCTGCATTTTCGATTGCTTTGTTGATGTCTTCCAGAGGTTTACCAATTCGGGAAATACCTTTTTCAATCAAACGAGCTACAGGTGTGTTCGATTGCATACAAAACATTCTCGCTGCGTCTAATTTCCCTGCTGAAATACCATCACGGATTTTCATCATAAAATTCTTATCAACTTTAGAAGCTGATTTTATGGCAAATAATCTCTCAAAATAAATAAATAAAGCCACAGCTAACATAATGAATAACACAGTAATGATAACTGTACTCGCCGCTCCTCCATTGAGGATCATATCCATAACCGAAAGTGTTTTTTCTTCAACAAGTGCTGTTTCACTTGCGACACTCGCCAATTCACCAGATGTTTGTAATACCAACATAATAATTTTTCGTTTTTCTTTTAAATCTGGCAAAATTAATAATTAATTCTTATTATGCATACTTTTTGTTGTTTTTTTACATTTTGATTGATTCGTTTTAAGATATATTTTTGAATTAACACACTGAAAAGTATTTAACTAAGATAATTTTTTATTCTTCATCTTCGTTATGAAAAATTTATTTTTTTCAATTTTCTGTAAAAATAGTTATCTTTGTCGTCTTAAAATTTAGGTATGCCTCATTTACGACATATTCGAAAATATTTTTATAAGTATCGTTTTCATCTGGTATTGGGAATTTTTATCACAATTATAGCCAGAGTTTTTTCGTTATTTATGCCAGAATATGTACAAAATTCTATCTCTGCGATTGAACAATACGCAAAATCTCCACAGGAAAATATAAATATTACTGAATTACTGCTGAAATACGCCTTGATTATCATTGGAACTACAATTGTTTCTGCTATAATGACTTTTTTTATGCGACAATTGATAATTAATGTTTCAAGATATATAGAGTACGACCTAAAAAATGAAATTTTTGTAAAATATGAACAACTTTCACTTTCTTTTTATAAAAAGAATCGTACTGGCGATTTGATGAACCGAATTAGTGAAGATGTTAGTAAAGTTCGGATGTACGCTGGTCCTGCAATTATGTACAGCGTTCAAACGATAACACTTTTTTTGTGTGTAATTCCGCTAATGTTTTACACTTCTGTCGAGTTGACGCTTTACACATTAATTCCTCTCCCCATTTTGTCAGCGTTGATTTATGTGATGAGTAGAAAAATCAATAGAGAGACGCTAGTTGTACAACAATTTTTGTCAAACTTATCCACTTTTTCTCAGGAAACATTTTCAGGTATAGGAGTTATTAAAGCTTATAATGATGAATCTCTGATTAACAGTCAATTATCTGTTTTAGCAGAAGAGGGAAGACAAAAAAATATCAAATTAGCAAAAGTACAGGCAATTTTTTTCCCGACAATGATTTTGATGATAGGTTTAAGTCTAATTTTCGTGATTTTTATGGGAGGAAGGCTTTATTATCTGGGCGAAATTACTTCGATTGGGGTTATCGTAAAATTTAGTATCTATGTGATGATGCTCACTTGGCCTGTAGCAACGGTTGGTTGGGTAAGTTCAATTGTGCAGCAAGCTGAAGCTTCCCAAAAACGGATTAATGAGTTTTTGGCAGAAGTTCCTGATATTCAAAATACAAATCCAAATCCAGAGACAATTAAAGGAAATATTCGTTTTGAAAATGTAAGTTTTACCTATCAAGATACAGGTATTCAGGCTCTTAAAGATATTTCTTTCAATATTAAAAAAGGAGAAACAATAGCTATTATCGGTAAAACAGGAAGTGGAAAAACCACAATTATTGATTTGATTTCCAGAATGTATGATGCTTCAAAAGGGCAAATTTTCATTGATGAAAAACCTATTCAAAGTCTGAATTTACCGAGTCTTCGCAAGGCTATTTCAGTAGTTCCACAAGAATCTTTTTTATTTTCGGATACGATAAAAAATAATCTTTTATTTGGAAACAAAAACGCAACACATCAGCAAATCGTTGAGGCAGCAGAAAAAGCAGTTGTACATCATAATATAATGGATTTTACACATCAATATGAATCCGTTTTGGGAGAACGTGGAGTGTCGTTAAGTGGAGGACAAAAGCAACGTATATCTATTGCTCGAGCTTTACTTAAAGAAGCTGAAATTTATTTGCTGGATGATAGTCTTTCGGCTGTGGATACGGATACTGAGGAAAAAATACTTTACAATTTGGGTGAAATTTTTAGGGAGAAAACCGTAATTATCGTAAGTCATCGAGTTTCAATAACCAAAAATGCGGATCGTATTTTAATGTTAAATCAGGGAGAATTAGTAGAAGAAGGAACACACGAAGAACTTTTTGATAAAAATGGCTATTACAGAGCATTTTACGATTCACAAGTAGAAACATAAAAATTTGTGTAAGAATAGAAATAATTATTGTATCTTTGTGCTGAATTAAAATGTAATTAATAATTAAAAAAATATAAAAATATGTACAAAATTGTATTGTTGCGTCACGGATTAAGTGAGTGGAATAAGTTGAATTTGTTCACAGGTTGGGAAGATGTTGATTTAACAGAACAAGGAATTGAAGAAGCTCGTGAGGCAGGTAGAATTCTTAAAAAAGAAGGTTTTAAATTTGATGTAGCTTTTACTTCTGTATTGAAAAGAGCCATTAAGACATTAAATTACGCTTTAGATGAGATGGGAGATTTATGGGTACCTACTAACAAAAGTTGGCGTTTGAATGAAAAAAGTTATGGAGCTTTACAAGGTTTAAACAAAGCTGAAACCGCAGAAAAATATGGTGAGGATCAGGTACTTTTATGGAGACGTTCTTACGATGTAAAACCACCACTTATTGAAGAGACAGATAAGAGACACCCTTCACACGACCGCCGTTATAATCATTTAAAAGCGGAAGAAAAAACAGGAGGTGAAAGCTTGAAGGATACTTATGACAGAATGTTACCCTTCTGGTTTAGTGATATTGCTCCTGCCATCAAGCAAGGAAAAAGTGTGATTATTGCAGCTCACGGAAATAGTTTGCGTTCATTGGTTCAGTATTTAGATGGGCTTAGCGAGGCTGAAATCTTGAAATTGAATATCCCAACAGGTGTGCCTTTGGTTTATGAATTAGACGCTGATTTAAAACCAATTAAGAGTTATTATTTAGGTGATCAAGAAGCCATTGCTGCAGCAATCAATAGTGTTGCTAATCAAGGTAAATCAAAATAGTAGATTAAAAAATATATTTAAAAATCCGTCCGAAAGTTTCAGTTTTCAGACGGATTTTTTATTTTCAAGTGGATGATATAAAGTGGTCGCAGGTTATGATAATGATTAAAATGAAGTCCTCCACACCCTCAAAGTCAAAGATAAAGTTAAAGTCCAGTTAATAAGAACTTTACTCACTTATGTGCTTAAAATAACTTTTGATTGATTTTCGAATTCTCGAAATTTTGCTTTATAGAAATTAACTTCGCTTTCAAATTCACGATGTTGTGCCAATAATTTTTCTTGCAAAATTTGCAATTCTTCTATCTCATACAAAGGTACATTTATAATTTTGAACACTTTTTCACCTATCTGCCTGAGTGAAATAAGTTCTTTTTTAGTGATATCCTCACGTAAAGTATCAAAATTGTGAATGAATTTGCCTATATGTGCTGCCTTTGCCTTACAGGATTTGTATTTTATGAATTCTTCAAGATGAAAGTTTTTAAAAAATCTTCAATAGTAAGTTTTTTAATTTATCCAGAGCTTTAAAGTCAATTTCTTCTACTTTTTCCTCTACTTTCTGGCGAATTTGTAATATTTTTTGTGAAATTTCATTGACACGATTATCTTTTTCTTTGATAGCACTTCTTAAAAAGCAGAAATGGCATATAAGGTTCCGATTTTTTCTAATTTCTCATCAATATTTTCTACTTTTTGAAATTATCCAATTTTTCTCCTTCTAATGAGGAAGTATGGGTGGCTATGATAATGATTTTTTAATATAGTGTTGAAAATCTACAAAAAAACTACGTAACAAGATGTAGATCATTTTATTACGTAGTTCTATAAAAAATAATATTGACAGAAGTTATTCTACAATTGTCATTTCATCAACAATATGTTTTGCTCCTGAGAATTTGTCAATTACCCAAAGTACATAACGGATATCTACATTGATTGTACGTTGCAGTTTTGAATCGAAAATAACGTCTCCTGCCATTGCTTCGATATTTCCATCAAAAGCCAATCCGATAAGTTCTCCTTTACCATTCATTACAGGCGAACCAGAATTTCCACCGGTGATGTCGTTGTCTGTTAGGAAATTAACGTGCATTGTTCCATCTTTATCTAAATAGCGTCCGAAATCTTTTGCTTCATACATTTCAATCATACGTCTTGGCATATCAAATTCAGGGTCGTTGGGTTTGTATTTGGCAACCATTGATTTGAATGTTGTATAATTATTGATGGGAGCATCGGCATTACGTTTGTCGGCAGGAAGGGCACGAACTGTTCCGTAGGTCAAACGAAGTGTGGAGTTTGCATCAGGATACAATGTTTTCCCAATTTTAGAAACTCGCATTCCTTTTACAAACTTGCGGAAAGCTTTTTCATAAGAATCTTGTAAAGCAATTTGCTCTTCTGACTTATGATTGTATTTATTTACAATAGCAAATGAAAGCTGTACTAACAAATCATTTTTAAGAACTTCTGGGTTAGGGTTTTCTAAAAAGGTTTTGAAATTTTCTTCTGAACCAAATACACTTGTTTCAAAGGCTTTATTAGCAAATTTTTTGAAATCACCTTGATAATCAGTTTGTATTTGTTTTACTTCAGAAGGAACATTTTTTGCTTTGGTTGCGTATAATTTCAATCCGTCAGCCAAAATAGCTTTTTCGGTAGCGATGTGTTTTTCTTTGTAAATTTGCAGAACATTTTGCATACGGCTAACCAATTGTTTCTTTTGCTCATCAGGCATTTGTTCGTAATTTTGAAAAGCACGTGCGATTGCTTGTGGAAGTGCAACAAAATCCGTAGCTCGAATAAGTGAAACCAAATAGTTATTATCAGCTGATTGAACGTTTGTTTTCTCAAAATAATTAGCCATTGTTTTCAGTACATCACCATATTCAGCTCTGTTTTTCTTTTTATTTGCCCATTTAGCAAATTTTTTCTCATAACTACGCTTTGTGTCGGCTGTTTTGTGAGCTTTTAAGGCTTCAATCATTCCTTGACGATTTTTCCAGTAATTAGCGATTTGTGCGTATTTTGAAGCATACATCAATCGAACGGCGTCATCAGCATTCATAAAAGGTTTCATAGCGTCCATTGCTGTTTTTGAGCCTTCTACCCAAGCTGGATACGCATATTCCACGTTTTGGTCAACCCAGAAAGAAGGCACCCAGCGATTTGTACGTCCAGGATAGCCCAAAATCATTGCGAAATCCTTTTCTTGAACTCCTTTTAGGCTTACTGCCAGATGTTTTTTGGCTTTCATAGGGACATTTTCAGCAGAATACTCAGCTGCATTTCCGTTTTTGTCAGTGTAGACACGGAAAAGTGAAAAATCCCCTGTTTGTCGAGGCCATTCCCAGTTATCGGTATCCCCTCCAAATTTTCCAATACTTTCAGGTGGAGTTCCTACAAGGCGAACATCTTTAAAGTCTTGATAAACAAAATAATAAAATTCATTTCCTTGGAAGAATGAACGAACAGAAACTACATATTTTTCTCCTTCATCATTTTCTTTTTGAATTTTAGCCATTTCACGATTCAATGCCGCTTCACGCTCTTTTTCAGTCATTTTATCGTTAACCACAGAGAGCATTCGTTGAGTAACATTATCCATACGAACAAAGAAACGAACAAAAAGTGATTCTGGTTTTATTTCATCTTGATATGTTTTAGCCCAGAACCCATCACGTAAGTAATTATTTTCGGGAGAAGAAACTTCGGCAATTTGCCCATATCCGCAGTGGTGGTTGGTTAGTACCAATCCATCTTTAGAAATAATACTTGCTGTACAACCTCCGTCAAATTGCACAATGGCATCTTTTAAGCTATTGTTGTTAATACTATAAATTTCTTGAGCGGTAAGTTGTAAGCCCATTTTTTGCATATCACGCTGATTCAAGCGTTCTATGAACATCAAAAACCACATTCCTTCATCGGCACGAGCTATTGGTGTTAAAAGCAAAGTGGCGATGAATGCTAAACATATTTTTTTCATCATAAAATAAATTAAATTTTTTGAGGCTAAAAGTAAATAATAAATATATTTAAAAANTATATTTAAAAATATTATTTAGTGTTTTTTAACATTTTCGAGCGTCATTTTTTCTCTTTTCCATAGAAAATTTTATTTGCGTACTGAATTACAAAATATTAAAATTTTTGATGAATTTGGAAAGAGAATCATTTTTTAGCTCTTAACATTTCACGTTTTCCGGGAGGACCTTGTAATTTTTCAACCTCAAAACCACAATGTTTCATCGCTCTTTGTACGCTTCCTTTTGAAGAATAGGTAACTAAATATCCATTTTTTTTCAAGGCGTTGTACATTTTTTCAAAAATAGAAATTTCCCAAAGTTCAGGTTGAACCCTTGCTCCAAAAGCGTCGAAGTAAATAAGGTCAAACCGCTCAAAATCATCAATTTGTTCAAAAAAGTGATTTCTTTTCTTAATTACAAAGTTTTCTGAAAGAGGAAATTCTTTTTCCCATTCCGATTGGTGAATTTTTTCAAAAATAGATTGTAGTGAATTGTTATTCAGAAGGTTGCAATAATTCATTTGTTGAGCTTCTTCCCAAGAAAGTGGATAACCTTCCACAGTTTCATAATGAATCTTCAACCCTAATTTTGAATGTTCTGAATAAGTTACTAAAACATTTAATCCTGTTCCAAAGCCAATTTCAAGAATAGAAATAGACTGATTTTCAAATAAATGAAGCCCGTTTTTTATGAATACGTGTAAGGCTTCCTGAATGGCTCCGTGTTTGGAATGGAAACTTTCATTCCACTTAGGAATATGTAAAGTAGTTGAACCATCGGAAGTCACGATAACTTTTCGTTCCATTTTTTAGTTTTTAAAGCCTATTTTTGAAGGTTCAGAATTTTCCTTAAATTCCTTGATATTAATGTTTGTCAATTCTGCTAAAGAATAAGGTTTATTTACAGTGATTTGTTTATCAGTTGATTGTAAATATTTGTTTGCTTTTTCAATGGTGAGTTCCTTAAATTTGTATTCGGCAATAAGCCTTCCTTTTCGTAAAAGGGCTGGGTCAATTTTTGAAATATCCGAGTTGAAAGTGCAAATTAATTGACATTCAAGCACATCGGAAAGCATACCATCTGCAATATTTAGGATAGAAGAAACTACATCTGTATTGCTATTGAAAGCAGTTCGTTCAGCAATGTAATTTTCGCAATCTTCCAAAACTAAAATGGAGTTTTTGTTTCCAATCAGTAGCCCAATAAAAGCGGGGTCGGTAAGTGAGCCAATCATTGTTGTAGGAACGAAAATGAATTTTTTATTCGGAATTTGACTTGTTAACCATTTGATATAGTTTGTTTTACCAGAACCTGCAATTCCGTGAAAAAGAACTACTCCTTTCGTGTCGTTTGTCAAAACATTTTTAACTCGATTGTGGATTTCCAAAAAATCATCATTGTACATTGTCTCAAAATCAATACGATATGGTTTTATAGTGTGAGTTTTGATTTCAAGTCCAACTTGAGTTTTTAATAAAATTGATACTTTCGAATCTTTAGAAACATATTTTTCTATATATTCCGAAAAAAGGGCACTTAAATTTTCTTTCGTTTTGGGATTTGTATTTTCGTAATATACGTAATTTACTTTAAAAAGTCCCTCCTCAAATATTTGATTATCATATTCATTAGATAGGTTTTTATCTGTTAGAATAAAAACTTCCAATTCTGGATGAAAAAAGCATTCCTCCGATTCAAAAAGTTCATTTTGTTTTGATGCATAATCAACCGTATAGTAATCAGTGCATTTTACAAAATGTTTCAGCTTTTCTTTCTGAATTACTAAATCCTCTCCACTTAGATAAATTCTACTCATCAAATCGTCCAGCAAACACTGATATGGGTTGCTGTAAGTCAGCATTTTGAATTTATCCACAACCTGAATGTTATCATCTCCATCAGTTTGTAGTAGATTAATAGGGCGATAATATTTAGAGTCTTGTATCTTCATAAATAGTTTTTTTTAAGTATTTTCAAACAGAGAAAAAGTTCGTTTTTATCAAAAAATTTAGGCAAAGGTATGAAATGTAGTCAGAAGTTAAAAAATAAAATTTCAAATTTGATTGTAGAATTTAAAATAACAAAAGCGAAACGTAATTATAATTTGAAGTACGTTTCGCTTTAAAATCAAATATATGAGCTTACACTATCCTTTTAATAATTTTTCTTGGACTTCGTGGTTCATCACCTGATAACCCCATAACTGCCTACTGAATTTAGATTTTCCTTGCGTGATGGAACGCAGTGAGGTGGAATATCCGTACATCTCGGCAATGGGTACTAAAGCTTTGATTTGCTGGTATTGTCGGATGTTGTCAATTCCTGTAATGACAGCTCTTCGGCTTTGTAAATCGGTCATTACATCGCCCATCGCAACAGCGTCACAAAGCACTTCCAATTCGTAAATGGGTTCCATAATTTTTGGTGAAGCATTTTTGAAGGCTTCCGAGAAACCAGCTGAAGCTGCCAACTGAAAGGCAATATCATTGGAATCTACAGGGTGCATTTTTCCGTCGAAAACGCTTACGCGAACGTTTTGGCAATATGAACCTGTGAGAGGTCCTTCCTCCATTTTTGCCATAATTCCTTTTTTGATAGCTCCAATAAAACGTGTGTCGATGCTTCCGCCAACAATGCACCACAAGAAATGCAAATATCCGCCCCAAGGTAGTTCGATGAGTTCTTCTTTTCTGATATTCAAATCGGTAGGTAGAGGGGAGTTTTCATCATAAGGTTCAACACGAAGATGCACTTCGGCAAATTGCCCAGCTCCGCCCGATTGTTTTTTATGACGATATTGGGCTTCAGCAGTTTTTGAAATCGTTTCACGATACGGGATTTTCGGACGAATAAGCTCCATATCAATATTATACAGCGATTTGATACGTTGTTTCACCACATCAAAATGCATTTGTCCTTGTCCGTGAATGATGGTTTGTTTCAGCTCAGGAGAATATTGCAAGGTGAAGGTTGGGTCTTCCTCCTGAATGATATGTAAAGCGTTGGTTAGTTTTTCAAAATCCGATTTTGAAGGAGGCACCACAGCCATACGGATTTTCATTTGTGGGAATTTGATTTTGCGTATTTGTACGTCCTCGTGCCCTTCCGCATTGAGTGTGTTGTTGGTATGTGAATTTTTTAGTTTTATGGTAACTCCCAAGTCACCAGCGACCAATTGCTCAACGGGTTCTCTGTTTTTTCCATTGACGATGAAGATTTTGTTGATGCGTTCATCTTCGCCATTCATCTGATTTTTAAGAGTTTCTCCACTTTTCAGTTTTCCGCTATATACTTTAAAATAACTGAGTTCTCCAATTTGTGATTCGTTCAGTGTTTTGTAGATGAAAATACTTGTGGGTAATGAAGCATTCGGAGCGAGAGTTTTTCCGTTTTGAAGCTCTTTATCAGGTTGTTGCAAGGGTGAAGGACAAATGTCACGAATGAAACCCATAATACGTCCCGTTCCTTTATTTTCCTTTGCCGAAGCACAAAAAACAGGGAAGAAATTTTGTTTTCCCATAGCCAATTGAAGTCCTTTGGTAAGTTCCTCTTCCGATAATGTTCCTTGTTCAAAGTAACGTTCCATTAGTCCTTCTTCTTCCTCAGCAGCTATTTCAACAAGCTGATTGTGAATTTGTTTTGCTCGTTCAAGTACTTCTTCGGGAATAGCTTCTTTTTTAGGTTTTCCTCCGTTGGAATCGAAGGTATACATTACCATACGTAATGCATCAACGATATGATTAAATCCGTTTTCTAATTGATACGGAAACTGAATTTCGACTACTTTATTTCCAAAAGTATTTTTGATTTCCTGAAGTGATTTTTCAAAGTCTGCTTTTTCGTGATCCATTTGGTTGATAACGAAAAGAGTAGGGGTTTTAAACTCTTCGATGTAATCTTTGTGGAGTTCGTTTTGAACCTCAATGCCTTCCTTAGCGTTGATAACCACTACGGCGGTATCGGCGACTTTCAGCCCTGAAATGGCTTCACCGATAAAATCATCAAAACCAGGGGTGTCAATAAAATTGATTTTGACATTTCCCCATAACACGTGCATCAACGAACTGAAAATACTGTGTTTTTTTTCTCGTTCCATTTCGTGAAAATCGGAAATTGTATTTCCCTCTTCAATGCTTCCGATGCGTGTAGTAGCTCCTGATTCAAACAGCATTGTTTCTACCAAAGAAGTTTTTCCGCTTCCGGCGTGTCCTAAAAGAACCGCATTCCGAATATTGTTGGTATTATAATCCATAATGAATAATTTTGGGTGTTAAAAATACCCTATAAAAGTATAAAAAAATGAAATACAAAGCAAAGTAATTTTGCATTTTTTGTTTTTAGAAACTAAAATAATATAATTTATTTCATATTTTAATTTTTATACTATTGTTAATCATATTTTTATATAAATAAAAACAGATTGTCTGAAAAGACAATCTGTTTTCGATTTTATTCTTATTTTTACTATTTCTTTCTTGTTTTCCAGGTGATTCCTTCGATTGATTTTTGGTTTGGAATCAATAAGCTCAAAGTAAATGCAACGATGATGTTAGAAACCATTCCTATAAGTCCGTAAAGTAGGAATGAAAAATCTGTGTGAGATTTTACCAAATATAGGACAATTACACCAGAAATCAACCCAATGAAAGCAGGAGTAGCACCCACGCGAGGGAAAAATATTCCTAAAATGAATAAAGCACCTAATCCACTGGTTAATAACCCCAAAAAGGTATTAAATTGATCCCAAAGTGAAGCAATATTCCAAGTAGCCAATACAATAGCCATTCCTGTTCCTAATAAACCAATGACAACTCCTGACCATCTGGCTACAATCATTTGTTGTTTGAATGAAGTATTTTTAAATAGAGATTTGTAAAAGTCAGAAGTAATTACCGCTGAAACTGAATTGATATTTGATGAAAGTGTACTCATCGCTGCAGCAAAAATGGAAGCTATTAGTAATCCTGATAATCCTACAGGCATCTGTGAAACAAGGAATTGAGGAAAAATAGAATCAATATTAAGGTCTGTAATGGACATTTGTTCAGGATTCGATTTGTAAAATGCAAATAGCCCTGTTCCAAGAAGGAAAAACAAAATGCTCACAGGAACGCTAACAATTCCGTTCAACCAAATACTTTTTGCCGTTGCTTTTTCGTTTACGGTCGACATATATCTCTGTACAACCGATTGGTCACTGGTATATGATATTAAAGTATTGGCAAGTCCTCCAAAAACTACAACCCAAAATACAGGTTGCGAGAAATCGAATCGAAAATCGAATGTATCAAATTTGTTGAATGATTTTGTTGTCTCCCAAAATTCACTAATACCACCTTCAATCCCTGTAATCATTACTACAAGAGCAGCAATAGCACCTCCAACTAAAATAAATCCTTGGATTACATCGCCCCAAACCACAGCTTCCATTCCACCACTTGTTGAGTAAATTATGGTCACAAAGCTCATTATCAATATGGCATAGTAAATGTTAAATCCCGTAACTATGTTTAAAGCTAATGAAGGCAAGAAGAGTACAATTGCGATACGGCTTATCATAAAGAGAGTAAAAAAAGCCGATGCCACCCAGCGAATTGGGCGATTAAAACGGATTTCTAAATATTGGTAAGCTGTGTCTAATTTAAAACGCAAGAAAAATGGTAGAAAAAAGTGAATAATTATGGGTACAGCCAAAATAATTGTCATATTGAACATCAACATACGCCAATCAGTAGCATAAGTTTTGGCAGGAATAGAGATAAACGTAATGGCACTGAGCATCGTAGCAAAAATACTTACCCCTACTGCCCACCACGGAATGCGTCCGCCTCCTTTAAAATAATCATCAGTATTGTTATTGTTTTTCATAAAGAAAAACCCAAGTCCTAACATTCCTATGAAATATAACCCCAATACAGCATAATTTAACCAACCAAAACTTTCACCCTTTGAAAATGATAATTTGGTAATCAAAGAAGAACGAATACCTGGTTTTTGTTCTCCTCCTGCGATATAAATATGTTGATTTTGAGTGTCATAAAAGATTGAGGATACAGCTACAGTGTTGTTTGCATTGCCTAAAGTAAACCACTCATCGGTAATTGTATTGTAAACTAAAATTTCTTTTTCAAATCCTTGATGGTTTTGCCAAAGTTTGTTACGAAGTTCAATATCATTATCGTTTATAGCTTTTTCTATCTGATTGAAAATAACTCCAGTATCTCCTCCAAATAGTAAAATACTTGATGCCCCTACTTTGGTACCTGTAGAAACTGCCAGAGGTAAACTTCCTTTCGAGTTTTGAATGTTTTTCTTTTTAATCCATTGATTTTTTGAATGTTTGAATTGATAAACTTCATCGTAAAAATCAGTAATGTTAGAATTATTACGACTTCTTCCTCCAAAAGCAAAAATTGAAATTTCTTCTCCATCTTGTTGGGCAACAGCCACTGCTCCCGACACGTTTTTGGGATAATTGGGTAATTTTTGCCAACCTTTTTTAGGGTTGTTAATGTCTAATCTTATGAATTGATTCGATGACGTCCCGTTAGTTGTCTGTCCACCAACAATATATATGTGGTTTTCTATGAGAGTTGCCGCCGCACTTTTTACGGCTATTGGTAAATCTGGAAAGTTTGTGATTTTTATTTTTTTGTTTTCGTAAGAAATTAAAAAGTTTTTTGATGAAACGTCATCAGGTGTTTGTCCTCCAATGCAGAGAAGTCCTTCAGGGAGAGAAATATAAGTCCCTTCGGCGATGGCTTCAGGCAAATCATCTCCTTGGTGAACTAATGATAATTTACCATCAGTTGAGGATTCAAAAATAAAAATAGTTTTGGAAAATTCTTTTTTGCCTCCCTGCCAAGGTTTTTCCTTAGGAAAATATGAGCCACCTGCTAGTATAAAAAATTGCTTATGTTTGCCGAAATAAGTTCCTGCTAATCCTTCTTGAAATTGTTTTGTTTGAAGTGAATTACTATTCCAAACTACGGATTGTTCAAGCTGGTTAATAGTTTTCCTTTCCTGAGCTTTTGAAGAAAAGATTGCCCCAAAGAAAAAAAGAATTGAAAAAACGACTGAATAATAATTTTTTATCATAACGAAAATATTGGTCTTACAAAGGTATATTTTTTTAATTCTAAAATCAAAAAAAAGGAGGTATATTTCGGTAGAGGAGCAAAAATTTCATTCTAATGGAACTTTTTTATATTTTTGCACCCCAAATTCTTTTTGTCCGAATTAAAAATGATACAAATTGGTGAAACTATAATTTCAGAAGATATTATTGAAAATGATTTTGTTTGTAACTTAAATGCTTGTGCAGGAGCTTGTTGCATTGAGGGAGATGCAGGTGCTCCCGTTGAAGAATCAGAACTTAATATATTGGAGAAAATTTATGATAAAGTAGCTCCATATCTTACCACTAAAGGGTTGCAATCTATTGAAAAACAAGGAGTTTATATTAAGGGAGAAGACGGAGAATGGGAAACTCCACTTATTGATGGGGGAGAGTGTGCTTACGTAATCCGAAATGAGAAAGGATGGGCCTTGTGTGCCATTGAACAAGCTTATAACGATGGTAAAATTGATTGGAAGAAACCGATTTCTTGTCATTTATATCCCATTCGTTTACAGGAATATACTTCTTTTACAGCTGTAAATTACAATCGTTGGAAAATTTGTGATGATGCTTGTAGTTTGGGAAAAGAACTTCAAGTTCCAGTTTATAAGTTTGTGAAAGAGGCACTTATCCGAAAGTTTGGAGAACAATGGTACAAAGAGCTTGAACTAATTGCAGAACATTTGAAGACTGAACCCAGAAAAAATAAAAGAAAATAAGAATATATTACTAATCAAGATAAAGGTCAATCAATCCTTCGGGAGTTTTTACTATAATTTTTTTGTTTTCTCTGTCCACTTTCTCAAGAAATTCATCATTCATTGGTATAAGAATTTCTTTGTCATTGTTTTTTACTTCGAATAAAGCTTGTGAGGTGCTGTCGTTTACGCCAGTAATTGTTCCCACATACCCGTATTCAATGTCTTCCATTGTAAATCCGATAACTTCGTGATAATAAAATTTATTTCCGCTTAATTTTGGGAGAAAAGAGAGTGGTAAATAAAGTTTATGTTTTAATAAAGTGTCTGCGTCCGATTCATTTTCAACATCTTCAAATTTAATTCGCAGTAAGTCGGACTTATGTAGGGAGCATTTTTCAACAAAAAAAGGAACCAGATTATTGCCAAGGGCAATAAAAACTGATTCCAAATTTTCGTACAATTCGGGGTCATCAGAGTCTAATTTTACCAAAACTTCCCCTTTAAAACTGAATTTTGATACAATTGTTCCTACATAAAAACAATCTTTCAAAGTCATAACTATGCTTCAGTTTCGTTGTTTTCTTCACTTGTAGTTGCTTCAGCAACTTCATTTTCAGCCTCCGCAGCTTTAGCAATAGCAGCATTTTTGCGTTTCTCATTAGCTTCTTTTTCAGCAGCTAAAGCGTTTGCTTTTGCAGAAGCTTTGTCTTTTGCTAATTTTTCTTCTTTTGAAGAGATTTTCCCAGCTTTTTCTTCTAACCAAGCATTGAATTTTGCTTCAGCTTGTTCCATAGTTAAAGCTCCTTTAGCAACACCACCCAAAAGGTGATATTTCAATAGAACACCTTTGTAAGAAAGAATTCTACGAGCTGTTTCTGTAGGCTGAGCCCCATTTTTTAACCATTTTACCGCTGCATCAATGTTTAACTCAATCTGAGCAGGATTTGAAATTGGGTTGTAAGTTCCTATTTTCTCAAGGAATTTACCATCTCTTTTTGCACGAGAATCAGCTGCAACCACCCAATAGAATGGTTTCCCTTTTTTTCCGTGTCTTTGTAATCTGATTTTTACTGGCATAAGTATTTAATTTGTGAGGTTCACGACCTCGTTATTAATTCAGGGTGCAAATATATATCTATTTTTTGAAATAGAAGCAGAATTGAAAAAATTTTTTTAAAAATGTAATTATCTAAAAATCAAAATGAAGATGTTTTACCTTAAGTGATCTAAGTATTTTTGATGATGTTCTTTGTAAGAATTATCAATTTGCTAAGTTTTTAAGGGAATATTTATTTCTATCAAAAGTATTTTTATAAGTTTATTATTTAGAATTATTAACTATAAATACGTAACTTTGCGGACGTTTTTAAAACTTAAATTTTGTTTTATGGAAGATATGATTTTATATAATCGATTGCAATTTGCTTTTACGATTACTTTTCATTATTTATTTCCACAATTAACGATGGGACTTTCCTTAATGATTGTTTACTTTAAGTGGAAATTCCTAAGAACCAATGATGTGTCTTATAATGATGCGGCAAAATTCTGGATGAAAATTTTTGCGTTGAATTTTGCAATGGGGGTGGTTACAGGTATCCCAATGGAGTTTCAGTTTGGAACGAATTGGGCAAAATTCTCTGAACTTACAGGCGGAATTATAGGGCAAACATTGGCTATGGAAGGAATGTTCTCTTTCTTTTTGGAATCTTCCTTTTTGGGAATGTTCCTTTTTGGGGAGAAATTATTGGGACACAGACTTCATTTTCTTGCAGGATTTTTGGTCTTTTTAGGGTCTTGGGCGAGTGGATTTCTCATAATCGCGACGCATTCTTGGATGCAACATCCAGTAGGTTATGAAATTCTTGCTAACGGAAAATTCGTTTTGAATAATTTTTCTGCTTTATTTGATAATCCTTGGTTATGGCCTTCATATTTGCATAATCAGGCAGGGTCGCTTGTTACCAGCTCTTTTTTTGTGACAGCAGTTGGTGCATTTTATCTGTTGAATAACAAACATAGCAAATACGGTAAACTATTTGTTAAAAACGGAGTTATTTTTGGAGTTATTTCAGCCATTTTAGTAGCTTTCCCAACGGGAGATTTGGCTGCTAAAAATGTAGCAAAGTATCAGCCTGTTACTTTTGCTGGAATGGAAGGTATCTTTGAAACTGAGAAAGCAGGTGCGGAAATTATACTTATAGGACAGCCTGATATGCAAAATAAGAAAATTGATAACAAAATAGCTGTTCCTAACGTACTTAGCTTTTTAACTCACCACCGTTGGGATGCAGAAATTAAAGGATTGAATGATTTTGACCCATCACTTCACCCAACAAACGTTCCAGGGTTATATTACGCTTATCATATTATGGTTGGTTTAGGAACTATTTTCATAGGAATAATGGCTCTTGCAGCTTTTTTGCTTTGGAAGAAACGGCTTTTCCACACAAGATGGCTACTTTGGGTTTTGATGATGTTACTTCCGTTTCCATATATCGCTAACACGGCTGGTTGGTATACTGCTGAGCTTGGCAGACAGCCTTGGCTTGTTTATAATTTGATGCGAACAGTAGATGGGGTATCTCCTACGGTTTCTTCTGGAAATACGCTATTTACGTTTCTCGGATTTGTAGGTCTTTATCTGCTTTTGGGCTTACTTTTCATTCTTTTGGTATTTAAAATCGTTAATAAAGGACCTGAAACAAAAATTCAGCTAAATCACTAAGAAATATGGAGTTATTTTGGTATATCGTTTTGATGTTTATGTTGGGAATGTATGTTATTCTTGACGGATATGACTTTGGTGCAGGAATTGTACATTTATTCTTTGCTAAAACTGAAGAGGAAAAAAGGGCTGTAACGAAAGCCATTGGACCCTTTTGGGACGCTAATGAAGTTTGGTTAATTGCAGGGGGAGGAGTGTTGTTTTTTGCATTCCCAACTTTGTATGCTTCATCATTTAGTGGATTTTATTTGCCTTTGATGATGGTTTTATGGTTGCTGATTTTCAGAGCTGTAGGCTTGGAGCTTCGTGGACAATTTCACAATCCGTTATGGGAAGGATTTTGGGATAAGGCTTTTGGAATTGCGAGTTTGTTGTTAGCTCTTTTCTTTGGGGCAGCGTTAGGAAATGTTGTTCGTGGGGTAAATTTAGGAATGGTTGAAAACGGAATTTCTACTCAAGAGCCTCATTATTTTTTCCTTCCGTTGTGGAATCCAACTTTTGATCCTATTGCTCATCAGCAAGGTGTAATTGATTGGTTTACATTGCTTATGGGAGTTTTAGCTGTGGTAACTTTAACCATACACGGGGCTAACTGGGTGATTTTAAAAACTTCCTCTCCTCTTAATCAACGTTTGCGAACTATTATTTTCAAGCTGAATTTTGCTTTGGTATTTTTAGTAATTTTGTCAATAATATTATGGCAATATGTTCGTCCTGTTCCTTTTCATAACTTTAAAGAGCATTTATGGCTGTGGATTTTTCCTATAATTGCTGCTGTGGGATTATTAGGTCAGTTTCGTATTCAGAATTTTAAAAAGGATAGCACTGGTTTTGTATTTTCAACATTGTTTATTTTTGGAAGTTTTGCCACCAGTGTAGCGTCATTATTCCCAAATTTATTGCCTTCTACTAATGATGTTAATTCTTCTTTAACTATTTATAATACAGCAGCAAACGATTATGGTTTGAATGTAGGATTAAATTGGTTTATTATTGCTGCCGTATTGGTAGTTGCTTATTTTGTTATTCAATTTAGGGTTTTTAGGGGGAAATTGGATAATATCGATTATGGTGAACATTGATAAGAGTGATTTATAAAATGAAAAAACAGCTGATAAATTTTTAAAATTTATCAGCTGTTTTTTGTAATTGAAAAATATTAATTTTTATCTTAATCCTCTAGCTTTCAGTAATGATTCAATAGAAGGTTCTTTTCCTCGAAAATCCAAATACATTTTTTCGTAATCCAACGTATTACCACGAGAAAGAATCATATCTCTGAAACGCTGACCATTAGCTCTGGTAAGTCCGCCATTTTCTTCAAACCATTTGTAAGCATCGTGATGTAACATTTCTGTCCATTGGTATGAATAGTATCCGGCTCCATATCCTCCTCCAAAAATGTGAGCAAAATACGATGAACGATAGCGAGGAGGAACTTCATTTAATAGCAATCCTGTTTTTTTCAAAGCTTCCTTTTCAAAGGTAGTTACATCTTCGATTTTGGTGTCAGCAGAAATAGTGTGCCATTGCAAATCTAAATTTGCGGCAGCTAAAACCTCTGTAAATGAATATCCTTGGTTAAAGGTACTTGCATTTTTTATTTTTTGAACTAAAGATTGAGGGATAGCTTCTTTAGTTTGATAGTGAAATGCATAATTACTCAAAACTTCAGGGTGTAAAGCCCAGTTTTCGTGAAATTGTGATGGTAATTCAACAAAATCACGAGCTACAGATGTTCCAGAAAGTGAAGCATATTGCTGATCGGCAAAAAATCCGTGCAAAGCGTGACCAAATTCGTGATAAAGTGTAGTTAATTCGTCAAAAGAGAGTAGGGTAGGAGCTCCATTAGCGGTTTTTGGATAGTTACAAACATTGTAAATTACAGGTTTTTTGCCTAATAACTTAGATTGCTCAACGAAATTACCCATCCAAGCACCTCCTCGTTTACTTTCACGAGCGAAAAAGTCACCATAGAATAGTCCTAATTTGGTTCCATCTTCTTCAAACAATTCATAAACAACAACATCAGGGTGATATACAGGAATATCTTTTCTTTCTTTAAAAGTGATTCCGTATAGTTTTGTAGCGGCGTAGAAAACACCATTTTCTAAAGCATTTTTCAGCTCAAAATAAGGTTTTATTTCATTTTCATCTAAGTCATATTTTGCTTTTCGAACCTGTTCAGCATAAAAATTCCAATCGTATGGAGTAAGTTTGAAATCGCCTCCTGTAGCCTTAATTTGTGCTTGAATTTCTTTAGCTTCATCTTTGGCTTTTCCAACAGAAGCGGGAACTAAATCCTTGAAAAACTGATAGATATTTTCAGGAGTCTTAACCATTGTTTGTTGTAATGACCACTCCGCATAGTTTTTAAATCCTAGTAAACTTGCTTTTTTAGCACGAAGTAAAGCAATTTTTTTAATCACTTCATTTGTATTGTGTTTCCCGTCATCGGTTCTGTTCCAGGCAGATTCAAAAATCTGTTTGCGGGTCTCTCTATTTTTCAAGTCTACAAGTAGTGGTTGTTGTGTGGTATTGAAAGTAGGAACTTTCCATTGTCCCTCTGTTTCAAGTCCTTTTAGGGCTTCATCACTCAAACCTTCAAGAGAATTTTTGTCCGTAAATACTTGGGCAGAAGCCAAATTTCCTTCCAATAATATTTGATTAAATTCGGTTTGCAATGATGCTAACTCTGAATTGTAACCTTTCAAAGTTTCCTTGTCAGTGGAAGATAAATTTGCACCTGAAATTATGAAATTTTCATAATAATGCTCCAATAATTTTTTAGACTCAGCATCTAAGTTTAAATTTTCACGTTTTTCGTAAAGTTCTTTTATTCTTTTAAAAAGATTGTCATTCAGATAAATAGCGTCAGAATGTGCTGCAAATTTGGGTGATAATTCCTTCTGAATGTTTTTAATAGTATCGTTGGTGTGTGCTGAAGCCAAAGCTCCAAAAACTCGTCTTGCTCGGCTAAATTCTTCACCACTTTTTTCCAAAGCTACTATTGTGTTTTCGAACGTAGGGGCCTCTTTGTTTTCGGCGATGGCTTTAACGCGTTCTGCTTGTAATTCCATTCCTTTTAACAATGCAGGACGGAAGTGTTCATCTTTGATTTTCGAGAAATCAGGAGCAAAATACTCCAATGTACTTTCAATTAGTAATGGATTTTCTTCCATAGTGTCATTTTTAACTGATTGATTTTCATTACAACTAACTAAGGCTAAGACTAAAGCTGTTGAGGTTAAAAAATTAGAATACTTCATAGACATAAAAAATTTATGGTAAAATTAATCGCTAAAGATATGAGTTTATTTTTGAAAAAGCAAAAAATGAAGTGTTTTTTAAATCACTAGTGAGAAGTGACGTTTGAAAAATTGTTGTGTTTGGTTGGTTCACAAACTGCAAATGGTAAAAAGTTTTATATCTTTGCGAAAACATATTTTTTGATGATGAATACACCTTTAGCAGAGCGTATGCGTCCGCAGAATTTGGCTTCATATGTGGGACAAGAACATTTGATAGGCGAAAATGGTTCTTTACGGAAACAAATTGAAACTGGTTTGCTTCCCTCTCTCATATTTTGGGGACCTCCAGGAACGGGAAAAACAACACTCGCTAACATCATAGCTCAGCAAAGTAATCGTTCTTTTTTTACGTTAAGTGCCATTAATTCAGGTATTAAGGAAGTTCGCGAGGTAATAGAACAATCTAAAGGAGCTGGAGGTTTGTTTTCTGCTAAAAATCCAATCGTTTTTATTGATGAAATTCATCGTTTTAATAAAACTCAACAAGATTCGTTGTTACAAGCCGTTGAAAAAGGGTGGATTACGCTTATCGGTGCTACGACAGAGAATCCGAGTTTTGAAGTAATACCTGCCTTACTTTCACGTTGCCAAGTGTATGTCCTCAATGCTTTTGAGCGAAATGATTTGGAAAAATTATTGAGAAATGCCATTGAAAGGGACTCAATTTTGAAAACTAAAAACGTAATACTTACTGAAACAGAAGCTCTTTTGCAACTTTCTGGAGGAGATGGAAGAAAATTACTCAATACTTTTGAATTAATTATAAATTCTTCATCAGAAGATGAAATTATTGAAATAACAAATGCCAAAGTATTTCAAATTGTTCAAAAAAATACGGTTTTATATGATAAAACAGGAGAACAGCATTACGATATTGTTTCAGCTTTCATCAAATCAATTCGTGGAAGTGACCCAAACGGAGCTGTTTATTGGCTTGCTCGAATGATTGAAGGAGGTGGAGATGTGAAGTTCATAGCTCGGCGTATGCTTATTTTAGCTTCAGAAGATATTGGAAATGCAAACCCGACGGCACTTATTTTGGCAAACAATGCTTTTCAGGCAGTTACAACGATTGGTTATCCTGAGGCGAGGATAATTCTCAGTCAATGTGCTACTTACTTGGCTTCTTCCCCCAAAAGTAATGCATCATATATGGCGATCAATAAGGCACAACAAAAGGTAAAGCAAACGGGTGATTTATCCGTTCCAATTCATTTATGCAATGCTCCAACCAAACTTATGAAGGAGCTGAATTATGGAAAAGATTACAAATATTCGCACGATTATGAAAATAATTTTGCTTTTCAGGATTTTTTACCAGAAGAGTTGCAAGGAGAAAAATTTTATGAGCCAGGGGATAATCCACGTGAGAATGTAATACGCACGTACTTAAAAAATTTGTGGAAAGAAAGATATAATTATTGATTTTTAATATTTTATTGCTCCTTTTGTTTTGAAATTTTGTTTTGAAGTGATAAGATTTCTTCATATTCTGCGAAACGATGTTCTCGAACAGGACGAATGTAAGGCTCTGTGTTAAAGTAGAGTAGTAAACACAGACTTATGTTTTTGTATTTTTCAACAAATTCATATTTTACTAGTTCACCATTTTTTATTCGTTGTTTTATTTTGTTGTGGTAAGGATACATATTAATCTATTTTTTTTGATTCTTGCCAAAAGTGTTCCATTTCTTCCAAAGTCATATCTTTCAATGATTTACCTTGTTGTAGGGCTTTATTTTCTAAAAACTGAAAACGTTTGATGAATTTTTTATTTGTTTTTTCCAAAGCATCTTCTGGGTTAATTTTCAGGAATCGAGCATAATTAATTAGACTGAAAAGCACATCACCAAATTCTTTTTCAATGTTTTCCTTGTTTTTGTTTTCAATTTCATAATGAAGTTCATTGATTTCTTCTTTTATTTTATCAAAGACACCTTCTTTTGAATCCCAATCGAAGCCCACTCCAGCTGCTTTATCCTGAATTCTAGAAGCTTTTACCAAAGCAGGTAAACTTTTCGGAACCCCTTCTAAAACACTTTTTTTACCTTCTTTCAATTTGATTTTTTCCCAATTTCTCTTTACATCTTCCTCATTTTCAACTTTAACATCACCATAGATATGCGGATGACGCTCAATGAGTTTTTCGCATACTGAATTGGCTACATCTGCAATATCAAAATCGTTGGTCTCACTACCAATTTTTGAATAAAAAACAATATGAAGAAGCAAATCACCTAATTCTTTCTTAATTTCTTGTAAATTGTTGTCCAAAATAGCATCACCTAACTCATAAGTTTCTTCAATAGTTAAGTGACGAAGTGATTGCAGGGTTTGTTTTTTATCCCAAGGACATTTTTCTCTTAAATCGTCCATTATATCAAGCAGACGCTCAAATGCTTGTAATTGTTCTTTGCGAGAATTCATCAGAAAATAAATTGAAAAATTATTGTTAGAAAAAGTTGGTTGCTATCAATATTTGTTATATGAAAAATGGAAATTTGAAAAAACGTATATGCTACTCAATTTTTCAAATTTCCATATAAAATATTGTATTATTGGTTTTATTTTATGCTGTTGAAAAGAGCTTCCATTTTTTCTTTTTCCTCCTCAGCAAGTGCTAAATCTACCAGAATGCGTCCGCTGTGTTCATCGGTTATGATTTTCTTACGAGCAGCAATTTCCATTTGTACTTGTGGTGGTATAGTGAAAAATGAACCACCTGAAGCTCCACGTTCCACAGGAACTACTGCCAAACGGTTAACTACACTACTACGAATTCTGCGATAAGCAGTTAGTAGCCTTTCTTCAATTTGCTCGGCGTATTCTTCAGCTTTTTGTCTTAAGAAAGCTTCTTCTTTTTCAGTTTCAGCTAAAATGGAATCCAATTCTTCTTTTTTGTGCTTAAGATGAGCTTCTCGTTGAGTTTTTTTCTCTTCAACTTGTTTGATGGCTTCCTTTTTTTGGTCTGCCTGAGCTTTACCTTCTTTGATTCGTTTTTCAGCTAATTGAATTTCAAGTTCTTGAAACTCAATTTCTTTTGTAATGGAATTATATTCTCGATTGTTGCGTACGTTTTTTTGTTGTGTATTGTACTTTTTAATCAAGATTTTAGCTTCTTCTATAACATTTTTTTTCTCAGCAATTCCAGACTGCAAATGTTCTAATTCTTCTTTGAATTTAGATAAACGATTTTTAAGTCCTTCAACTTCATCTTCAAGGTCTGAAACTTCTAATGGAAGTTCGCCTCGAACATTTTGTAATTCATCAATTTGTGAGTCGATAAGTTGCAAATCATACAACATTCTCAACTTTTCTTCTACTGTAATTTCAGCTTTCTTTGTCATATTTACTGGTAATACTTGATAGGATTTGTGTTTACGTCGGATAAAACGACGGCAAAGTTAGGAAAATTTTTTGTAAGATAATCAAATAAAAGCATTTTTGTGAATTGTTCGCTTTCAAAATGACCAATATCGGTGAGTAAAATCTGGTTTTCAGCTTTGAAAAAATCGTGATATTTAAAATCAGCACTAACGAAAGCATCAGCTTTGGCAGCTTTGGCTTTGTCAATGGCGAAAGCTCCACTTCCTCCCAAAACAGCAACTTTTTTTATTTTTTTACCAGTTAGAGCCGAATGCCGAATGCAATTAGTTTGCATTTTATTTTTTAGATAATTAAGAAAATCTTGTTCGTCTATTGGATTTTCAAGTTCTCCAATCATTCCCATTCCGATATGTTGATGAGTATTTTCCAGAACATAAATTTCATAGGCAATCTCTTCGTAAGGGTGATTTTCTTTCAAGGCTTTTAATATTTTATTTTCAAGATGTTTAGGAAAGATAACGTTTATTTGTGTTTCATTTTCAGTGTGTAAGAGATTTTTCTCACCAATTGTTGGGTTGGAATTGTCATTGCCTTTGAACGTTCCATATCCTTCCAAATTAAAACTACAATTGCTGTAATTACCAATTTCTCCAGCTCCTGATTCAAATAATGCTTTTCGTAACATTTCGGAGTGCTTATGAGGAACGTAAGTAACAAGTTTGTGAATTGTGTGTTTTTGAGGAATTAGAATAGCTCTATTTTTAAGTTTCAAAGCATCACATATTGCTGAATTGACACCTAAAAACATATTGTCCAAAGCTGTATGCATACTATAAATAGCAATATCATTCTTGATAGCTTTCATCACTACACGCTCCACGTAATTTTGACCTGTAAGGTTCTTTAATCCGCTGAAAATAATTGGGTGAAAGCTAACAATAAGGTTGCATTTTTTTTCAATAGCTTCATCAACAACACTTTCAAGAGTATCAAGCGTTATCAAAACTTTGTTTACACTCATTTCAGGATTACCTACAAGTAAGCCTACATTGTCAAAACCCTCCGCGTATGATAACGGGCTGAGTTGTTCTATCTTCTGAGTAATGTCTTTTACTTTCATAGAATAGATAAATTACTTAATGTTTCGGTTCATTTTGATAGATAGATAAATCCAAAAAATATTGATTCAGAAGTTTTTTGATTTTCTTGCTATACATCTTAGTTTTAGTAAAAAAAGCTACCCTTTATTTGAGTAGCTTTTTTCCCTTTAAAAACAATTATTACTATGAATGTGATTCTTCTTTTTTAGATTTTCTATCCAAAGTATCATAAAGCATTGGGGCGGCAATAAATATAGATGAATATGTTCCTACAACTACACCTACAATCATTGCGAACATAAAGCCTCTTAACGTTTCTCCACCAAAAATAAATATGGTTACTAACACAGCCAATGTGGTAAGCGAAGTATTCAAAGTACGACTTAATGTACTATTCAACGCCGTATTAATTTTTTCTTTTGTCCAATTAGGTTCGTGCATATATTCACGAATGCGGTCATAAATAATTACCGTATCGTTCAATGAGTACCCTACAACCGTTAAAATAGCAGCTATGAAAGCTTGGTCAATCTCCATATTGAAAGGCATAAAGCTGTAAGTTAGAGAGAAAACACCTAGTACTAAAATAACATCGTGAGCAGAAGGCACCACTGTTCCCAAAGAAAATTGCCATCTTCTAAAGCGGATTAAAATGTAGAAAGCAATCACAACCAAAGCTCCAAGCACAGACCAAACAGCGTTACTTTTGATATCTTCAGCAATTGTGGGACCTACCTTCATTGATTGTACGATTCCTAAAGAACTCTCTGCAGAAGCTCCTACAAAGTCTTCATATGAGTACCCTTGTGGTAAGAATTTCTGTAATCCTTTGTATAGTAATTCTTGAATTTCATTGTCCACAGCAGTGCTTTCTTCTTCTACCTTGTACTTAGTAGCGATTTTGATTTGGTTTGCAGAACCAAAAGTTTTTACTTCGACATTTCCGATGAGTGGCTGTAATTCTTTAGATATTTCAGCTGGAACCACAGGGTGTTCAAAACGAATTTGGTATGTTCTACCTCCTACAAAATCAATCCCTTGGTTTAATCCTTTAGTAGATAGTGAGATGATACTAACTAATATAGCAACAGCCGAAATAATATAGCCAACTTTACGTTTTTTAATGAAATCAATATTGACATTTTTAAGAATATTCTTAGTAAGATTTGTAGAAAACGTCAAATTGTGTTTTTTCTCAACACTATAGTCTATTAGTAAACGTGTTATGAAAATAGCTGTAAACAAAGTAGTTGCGATACCAATAAGCAAAGTAGTAGCAAAGCCTTGGATAGGTCCGCTACCAAAAGCTAACAAAATAAGAGCTGTCAGCCCAGTTGTTATGTTGGCATCTAAGATTGATGAAAGGGCATTTCCAAAACCATCAGAAACTGCTTGTGAAACACCTTTACCTTTGTCTAATTCTTCTTTAATACGCTCAAATATAAGTACGTTAGCATCAATTGCCATACCGATAGTAAGCACAATACCTGCAATACCAGGCAAGGTAAGTACAGCATTGATACTTGCTAGTACACCAAATACCAATAATATATTGAAAACCAATGCTATATCAGCATAAATTCCTGCTCTTCCGTAGTAGAAAATCATCCAAGCAAAAATGATGATAGCAGCAATCAAAAATGAATTCATACCACTATCAATAGCTTCTTGTCCAAGTGATGGTCCAACTACCTCTGACTGAACAATATCAGCTCCTGCTGGTAATTTACCCGCTCTTAGTACGTTAGCTAAGTCAATAGCTTCATTTAGTGTGAAAGTTCCTGTGATTTCTGAACGTCCACCAGTAATGGCTCCATTTGTTACGCCTGGTGCAGAGTACACGATATCATCTAAAACGATAGCGATGTTTCCTTGCTCTTTGAACGCTTTATCAGTAAGGCTTTCCCAAATTCTAGCTCCTTTTCCGTCCATTTGCATCGAAACAGCAGGTTGATTTCTCACATCGTACGTTTGAGCTGCATCTGTGATTACATTTCCTGTCAGTGCTGCTACATTATCACGATTAGATTTTAAAGCATACATTTCCACCAAATCTGAATCTTTGGAAGGTTTGCCCCAAACGAATTTAGCAAACTGAAGATTTGCTGGTAACAATCGTTTTGCATCAGCAGATCTTAAGTAGTTATTAACTTTTGCAGTATCTTTTAAACTTACAGCAAAAAGAACTGGAGAACCCTCATAAGTCGGTACAGGCTTAAATAAATCAAACAAAGGGTTAATCTGTTTTGCTTGGTCTATTGAGTCTTTTTTAATGTCTGTAAGAAGTGAATCAATTGTATTTGTAGTTGATTCACTTACAGATTCCTGAGGTTTTATTGTAGATTTTAAGGTTTCATTTACAGCACTTATGTAAGGAAGAACATCTATGTTTTTAAAAGTTTCCCAAAATTCTAACTGAGCTGTACTTTGTAAAAGTGATTTGATACGTGTAACATCTTTAGCTCCAGGTAATTCAATTAAGATACGTCCTGAAGCACCCAAACGTTGAATGTTAGGTTGTGAAACACCAAACTTGTCAATACGTTTACGCAATACCTCAAAGGCTGATGTTACAGATTCATCAACTTTTCTTTTAATGATAGGACGAACTTCACTATCAGACATTTGGAAGTTGATTTCCTCACTTAATGTTTTATTGGCAAAAACATCAGGAGAAGCCAATTTACCTCCATTTTTTTCGTATGATTCAAAAAACAAATCCAAATATGTACGATCTGTTTTTCGTAATAATTCGTCAGCCTCAGCTAATGATTTGTTGAAAATGGGGTCTTTTGTATTGTTAGCAAGACCTTTTAATATGTCTTTCACAGAAATTTGTAGGATTACGTTAATCCCTCCCTTTAAGTCCAAACCTCTGTTTAACTCCTTGTCTTTCACCTGTGCATAGGTGTACTTGGTAATGCCGATGTTGTACACATCTTGCCCCAACATAGAGTCTAAGTACTGAGATTCAACTCTTTCTCGTTTCGAAACGTAATTACTCTCTGCGTTCGACACTTTTGCCTCAGCGAATGCCTTAGCTTTGTTCTCCACCCTATTTGCGATGTACGTAAATGAAAGCTGAAAGATGCTTACAAGTCCGAATAAGAGTGCAAATAGTTTAATAAGTCCCTTGTTTTGCATTTTTTTAAATTAATTACTTATTCTTTTTTTCTTCAATCGGCAAATATATACAATTTAAGTAATATATAACACTTTATAGTTGTTAAAATTTTAAGTTTTTTTACGTCAGAAATATTTAAAAAATTAACATTGACGTTTTAGGTGATTTCTTGTTCAGAAAGAACTACTTTTTCACAACATTTGTTCTTTGATAATAAACTCGAATGATTATAGTTACTAAGAAAAATAATAGAAGGGGATAAATAATGCTTTTTATTTTCCAAGACTTCTGACTTTCAGCAACTTTTTCTCTATCCAGAAAAGCTAATTGTACCTTTTTATTCCGTAGTACAAGAAAATTCGTGTCATCTAATAGATAGTTAATGGCATTTTGTAGGAATGCTTTGTTATCGTAAAATTTATTGGTCCATTTGTCAAAACCTAATTCCAAAGGATTATTGTCACTGATGTCATTTTTGATAATATCGCCATCAGAAACTACAATCATTTTGGTAGGTTTACTAATTTCAGTATTGGTTTTCAAATCAATAGGTCGGATTCTATTTTTATAAACAGAAGTAAACTCTCCTTCCAGAAGAACAGCTGTAGGGATGTTACCTGTTTTATAAGCATTTTTATCTAGCTTATTTACATCAATTTTCAGACTTACTTCTCTTGGAGTACCATCGGATTTTGAAAAAGGAGAGCTTGAAAGCAAAATAGTTTTTCTAATTCCGTTTTTTAGTGTGTCAATACTATTAGCAAATTGCAATCTCGTAGCGTCTAAGTGATTGTTAATTAGGTGATTATTTTTGGATAAAATCATAGGATTATACACCCAAGGAATAGGCATATAACGAGTTTGGCTTCCTTCTCCAGTCGCAATTACGATTTGTGATGAGTATAAATCATTGATAATATTGAAGTTAATTCGAAAACCGTACTGAAAGAATAAATCTGTAAGATTCAGATTTACAGGCATTGCCATTGTTGTACCTGAAGGATTGTACAAATCGTTAATATCAATTTTTACATTGTCGATGAGCCACAATACACGTCCACCCTTCATCACAAATTGGTCGATTACCTGTTTTTGAGGGTCGGAAAAAGGCTCAGTAGGTTTAGCAACTATCAGTAAATCAAATTCATTGAGGTCTTTTAGTGTTTTTTCTGGATTGGTGCTTACTGAATCCAAAGTAAAGGGAGCAATTCGATAATATCCTTGTACAGATTTCAGAAAATCAGCTATATATATATCTTCGAGAGTTCCATTGCTTTTTAACATTGCAATTTTTTTTCTCTTTTTCAAAGTCAACTTATGAAGAGCATCTGTTAAGCCATATTCTAATCGTTGCACGGAGTTTTGAACACGTTCTTGGTCGTTTGCACTTAATTTATTTACAAAAAGAGCTACTTTTTCTGATTTTTCTCCATTATTTACTATTGCCCAAGGAAAAATATACTCAATAGATGATTTTCCAGCTTCATTTTGTGATATCTGTAAGGGATTTAGTCCAAAATTAATTAATTCTTGTAAGGTCTGTTCTGTATTTTCTTCATTTTCCAGAGGATTGACAAAATTGAAGTGAATATTGTTGTTAAAAGCTGAATATTCTTCCAGAAGTTGCAACGTTTCCGTTTGTAATTTTTTAAATTCTGTTGGAATGTTTCCTTTTAGAAGAACATCAATAACTATAGGACTATGAATTTTTAGCAATATTTTTTGCGTTGTTTCAGAAAGGGTATAACGTTTGTCCTTGGTTAAATCCCAACGATTATGCCATTTACTGGCCAAGAAATTGACCAAAAGTAACATCAAAAAAGCTATAATTGCTTTGAAACCAATTTTATTTAGAAGTACTTTCATAGCTTATAACTTTTTAAAGATAAGGTTGTTATATATAAGAAAAAAACAATTACAGAAATGAAATAAATGATATTTCTGCTGTCAATCACACCACGACTTATAGCATCAAAATGCGATTGAAATCCGATTTTTGAGAGGTTTTCAGGAAAAATCAGCTCTACAATTTGGTCTAATCCGAAAAAGAAAAAAAAGCACAAAAAAGCAGCCAATACAAATGAAATAATTTGGTTGTTACTTACCGATGAAGCCCATAGCCCTACAGCTGAAAATGAGGCAATAAGAAGGAAAAGAGCAATGTAAGAGCCAATAGTACCAGCAATATCTAAATTTCCGACAGGATTGCCTAAAGTCCATACCATATATATATATATGACAGAGGGAATAAGCGTGATAAATAGTAAAAATAGAACTCCTAAGTACTTCCCGAG
This sequence comes from Capnocytophaga cynodegmi DSM 19736, assembly GCF_000379185.1. Lineage (GTDB taxonomy): Bacteria > Bacteroidota > Bacteroidia > Flavobacteriales > Flavobacteriaceae > Capnocytophaga > Capnocytophaga cynodegmi. The sequence goes on along the minus strand of NZ_KB900736.1, from coordinate 35,915 downwards.
TACAATTTCCAAAGTGCTTATGGGTTTTGTAAATAAAAGTGTTAACATTCCGCTGCGTTTTTCCTCAGAAATGGTTCGCATTGTTAAGGCAGGGACTAAAAATACAAAAATCCACGATGAAATTTTGAAAAATGGAAGTAAATCAGCAAAATTACTATTGAAAATGTTATATTCTGTTTTCAGAATCCATAAAAATAATCCGTTTAGAACGACAAATAGCCCAATGATAGTAAAACCGATGGGTGAAGTGAAAAAATAACGTATTTCTTTTTTGAATAATGCGTACATTCAATCAAATTTTTTAAAATAAAGTTCTATAATTGCGATTGAGGTTTGAAATTTAGAATTCTACTTATAAAATCTTAAATTTCAAACCTCAAACAAAAAAATAAAAATAAGTTATTTCAATTTAGTATAGTTTATTTTCAATTGCAAGCGTTTATCTTTATCAATACTTAAACTATTTCCGTAAATTACAGTACTCAAAGGAGTTGAAAGTGAATTCATAGGAATAAATTTCTTTTCATTCGATGAATTCAAATATTTTGCAGAAAAACTGTTTTTAACATTTGAAGCCACAGCTATTCCTAATGGAACATTTTCCGCATTGTTTTTCACAATATTTAGAATATGATTTGTTATGCGAAGCTGATAGTAAACTCCCTTTCCATCTTTCTTTTGCAATTTTCCCAGATGAACCGTTTGAGCATCGTTTGATGAAGGCAAACTTGTTGTTGGGTCGTGCAGATAATCAGCTAAAATAGCTCCTGTTTTGGCATTATAGATAAAAATTCGCTCCGGTTCTTTGTTATAGGTAACCGATTCATCTACATATAAAAACAAACTCGCATCTGTGATTAGAACATCTTTTTTGCGAATTTCTGCCAATTCAGTTTCTGTAAATAGTTTGAGTTCAGCAGTTCTTCCTTGTGAGCCGCTGAGGAAAACTCTTGATACATCATTAGGATTTGAATCTGAATTAATAGCTTCTTGCGAATTATTAAAAAGATTTACTGTAATTCCGTTTACATTCATCTCATAACGATTGGTATTCTTTTTATCCTTGTCTGAAGATGATTTATAAGTATAAACCAATTCAATTTTTGCATTTGCCATATTCAAAAGCATCATCAAGTCTGCTGAAAGATTATCAACAGAAACAGCTATCCCTCTAAAATAGTTTTTAAAAACATTCTGGTTAGAAAGTTCATTACTACCTTCTTTATCCAATATTTTTTGTTGAAAGAAGTCTGTTTTCAAATCAATTCGTATTCCTGGAGCCAACACATCTCCCACGTTATCAGTTCCTTTATCATTCGTTTTTGAACTATCTAACTTATTTCGTGTGATGGCTTTTCTGCTAATGGTGTAGCTTTTGTTTTCTTTTATTAAAGAAGCTCCCAAGTGGTTATTAACATTCAAGTCAGAATAATAAACTTGATTTTTTAAATTTTCATCAATATCTCTCAAAAAATAAGTAAGTTCCTTTACATCTACTTGGAAAGACGCTTTTGAATCCCCATAGATAGAATCTAACACGTATTCAGCATCTTTGGTATACGAGAAGTTTTTTGAAAAACTATTAGGATTGAAAAAAGGTATATATAGGTATGCTTCAGTAACGGTCTCTTCCTCTTGTGATTTATTTTTAATTTCAGTAGCTTGAGAATTAGCACCAAAGGTGGGATTTTCACTTGGTAAAGTTACTTGAGCGATGATACTTGCTTTTTTTGTTCCAAATGGTTCTTGAGTGTATTGTCCTAAAAGATATCCTCCAAGTCCGTTGGCTTGGGTGGCTTTCTCTTTGATATTATTTATAGAAACTGTAGCAGTATAAACGCCTGTATCGTAATTAGGATTTCCTAACAAATCGCTTTCAATTTCCTTGAATGAATCATCAGTACAACCACAAAAGATAATTGATAACCCTGTGATTGCTAATGTTTTGAAAAACATTGTTTTGTTCATATTCTCTCTTCGTCTTATTTTTTTAAAATTCGTAAATAAAAATCTCTGTAGGATTCTTGAAAAGTTTCCTGATCGTTGTTGTAAAGGATAGGTTTTTTAAGTCCTTTAAGGAAAGCATTAAAGTCCTCCGACATTTCATCTCCTACAATGATTACCCCATCAGAGTTTTTCGCAGCTATCTTCATCAAATTGAAATAATTAGGCTCTTTTAGTGCATCGGAGGCTCTGGAACTAATACCATCAAAATTCACTTTACTAATTAATGTTGAGTCCAAATTGCCTTCAAAATCCTTATTGAATACTGAAGTAATTATCTTACTTTCCTGAAAAATAGGCTCATCTTTGTAATAAGTCCTCAAATATAGTGGTAATAATGATGCTAACCAGCCGTGAATATGAATGATGTCAGGAAGCCAATTAAGTTTTTTAACAGTTTCTACTACACCTTTTGCGAAAAAAATGCAACGCTCATCATTATCAGGGAATAACTCTCCATTTTCATCTGAAAAAGTAGCTTTCCTTTTAAAATATTCATCATTGTCAATGAAATAAACCTGAATACGCTCCTTGGGTATAGACGCAACCTTGATAATCAAGGGTACATCAATGTCATTGATAACGATATTCATTCCTGAGAGTCGAATTACTTCGTGAAGTTGGTGTCTTCTCTCATTGATATTTCCGAAGCGTGGCATAAAAATTCGTATCTGTCCACCATTGCTATTAACCATTCTTGGGGTTTCAAAAGACATTTTTGAAATCTCATTTTCAGGAGAATAAGGCATTACTTCAGAAGACACAAAAAGCACTTTTTTATCTTTCATAAAAAGTAAATAGTTTTTTGTTAGCTTTGAAAGCTACAAAAGTACAAAAAAATATACAGAAATCCATAAAAAATATATAAGTTTGCACGATAATTATTTAAAGAATGGAAATTTATACGCAGCAAGAGAAACTAAAAAACACAATTTCAACATATAAAAAATCAGGAAAAAGTATTGGTTTTGTTCCTACAATGGGAGCTTTACACGAAGGGCATTTATCATTGATTTACAAATCTTTGTCAGAAAATGATGTGACTGTAGTGAGTATTTTTGTAAATCCAACGCAGTTCAATAATGCTGAGGATTTGGATAAGTATCCACGAACGCTTGAGGCAGATGTGGAGAAGATAAAAAAAGTTAGTGAAGAAGTGATTGTTTATGCTCCCAGTGTGGAAGATGTTTATGACAAAGACGTAGTTTCCGAAAAATTTAATTTTGAGGGACTTGACAAAGTAATGGAAGGTAAATTTCGTCCTGGGCATTTCGATGGGGTAGGCACCGTTGTAAAGAAACTTTTCCAGATTGTTACTCCTGATAAAGCTTATTTTGGAGAGAAAGATTACCAACAACTCCTCATTATCAAGAAGATGGTTGCTCAAACAAAATTGCCTGTCGACGTAATTGGTTGTCCGATTGTTCGAGATGAAAGAGGTTTGGCTTTGAGCTCTAGAAATCAAAGGCTTAGTGAAGATAGGAGAGAAGAAGCTGCCTATATTTATCAGGTACTCCAAGAGGTTAGAAATCAGTTTAGTACAAAGAATCCTATTGAAATTGAGAAGTGGGTAAAACAACAATTTGAAATAAAAAAAGATTTTGAATTAGAGTATTTTAGCATAGCAGAAGCAGATACATTGACTGAGATTGCTGAAAAAGAATCTGGTAAAAAGTATAGGGCTTTTGTTGTTGTGTATGTTGATGGAATTCGCTTGATAGATAATTTGGAAATGTAAAAGTGAGTAAAATAAGTTAAAGGTATTTTTTTGCTATTTTATTTTGAAAAAAAGCAGATTTTTTGCACCTTTGCAAATATTTTTGATAATTCACCTATTTTTTATGTAAATTATTAAGAATCAGATATTATAAGATTATATCATACTAAAATATAAAGGCAAATGAAAAAAATTGGTAAAGATGTGTACCTAAAATGGTATGAGGATATGCTTTTTTGGAGAAAGTTTGAAGATAAACTCGCAGCAGTTTATATTCAACAAAAGGTGAGAGGATTCTTACACTTGTACAATGGGCAGGAAGCTATTGTTGCAGGTTGTATGCACGTTATTGATCCTAAAAAAGATAAAATGATTACCTCTTACCGTAATCACGTTCATCCTATCGCTTTAGGTGTTGACCCTAAAAGAGTTATGGCTGAGTTATACGGAAAAGCTACAGGAACTTCACAAGGATTGGGCGGGTCAATGCACATCTTCTCAAAGGAACATAATTTTTATGGAGGTCACGGTATCGTTGGAGGTCAAATTCCGTTAGGAGCTGGTTTGGCTTTCGCTGATAAATATTTTGACAGAAAGGCAGTTACACTAACATTTATGGGAGATGGTGCTGTTCGTCAGGGGGCTTTCCACGAAACACTCAATTTGGCAATGCTTTGGAAATTGCCTGTTGTGTTCATTATTGAAAATAACCATTATGCAATGGGAACTTCAGTGGAAAGAACTGCAAATCACGTAGATATCTGGAAACTTGGTTTGGGTTACGAAATGCCTTGTGGGCCTGTCGACGGAATGAATCCTGTAAAAGTTGCTGAGGCAGTTTATGAAGCAGTGGAGAGAGCAAGACGTGGAGACGGACCTACTCTTTTAGATATCAGAACGTATCGTTATCGTGGGCATTCAATGTCTGATGCTCAGCATTATCGTACTAAAGAGGAAGTAGAGGAGTACAAGAAAATAGACCCAATTACTCAAGTATTAGATGTGATAAAAGCTAAGAAATATGCTTCTGAGGCTGAGATTGAAGCTATTGATGAGCGAGTTAAGAAACTTGTTGCTGAATGCGAAAAATTCGCAGAGGAATCTCCATTCCCAGCCAAAAATGTGATGTACGATACTGTGTATGAACAAGAAAATTATCCTTTTTTATCTCATAAATTATAATAAAAAATGGCAGAAATAATCAATATGCCACGATTGAGCGACACAATGGAAGAAGGAGTTGTTGCAAAGTGGCTAAAAAAAGTAGGTGATAAAATAAGTGAAGGTGATATTTTAGCAGAAATTGAGACTGATAAAGCTACAATGGAGTTTGAATCATTTTATTCAGGCACATTGTTGTATATTGGTCTTCAAGAAGGCGAAACAGCTCCTGTAGATTCTCTTTTAGCAATTGTAGGTAAAGAAGGAGAAGATATTTCAGCCTTAATAGGTGGAGGTTCTGCTCCTCAAGTCGCTTCTCAACCTGAAGAAGCACCTGCAGCAGAAGTAACCATACCTTCGGGAGTGGAAGTGGTAACTATGCCACGATTAAGTGACACTATGACTGAGGGAACAGTAGCTACTTGGCTAAAAAAGGTAGGTGATAGGGTAAGTGAAGGTGATATTCTGGCAGAAATTGAGACTGACAAAGCTACAATGGAGTTTGAGTCATTCTATTCAGGAACTCTGTTGTATATAGGCATAAAGGAAGGCGAGTCAGCCGCAGTAGATTCTCTTTTAGCTATTGTAGGTCCTGCTGGGACTGATGTGAGTGCCATCGTGGCTAGTGGAGGAAAAGTTTCAGCTCCCGCGCCTAAACAGGAAGAAAAAACTGAACAGAAAAAAGAAGTGACTTCAGTTTCTGTGTCTAATTCTAATGTAGCTACTAGTGGTGAACGTATTTTCGCTTCTCCATTGGCTAAAAAAATAGCACAGGAAAAAGGTATTAATCTTTCGCAAGTGAAAGGTTCTGGGGAAAATGGACGTATTACCAAAAAAGATGTTGAAGGATTTACACCATCTGCAGTGGCATCTCCAGCACAAAGTACTTCTTCTGCATTGGTAGCTACTTTTGCACCTGTAGGGCAAGAAGCAGTAGAAGAGGTTAAAAACTCTCAAATGCGTAAAACGATTGCTAAACGCCTTTCTGAGTCGAAATTCACGGCACCTCATTATTACCTGACTATAGAGATTGATATGGAAAATGCGATGGCTTCACGTGTGCAAATCAACAACATACCTGATACCAAAGTTTCATTCAATGATATGGTTGTGAAGGCGTGTGCAATGGCACTCAAAAAACATCCTCAAGTGAATACTTCTTGGAAGAATGATGTTACCGTTTACAACAAGCACGTACACATTGGTGTAGCGGTTGCTGTAGATGAAGGATTGGTGGTGCCAGTACTTAAGTTTGCGGACCAATTGAGCCTTACTCAAATAGGTGGACAAGTGAAAGATTTGGCGGGTAAAGCAAGAAATAAAAAGCTAACTCTAGCTGAAATGGAAGGAAGCACATTTACTGTTTCTAACTTAGGAATGTTTGGCATTGAGTCGTTTACGTCAATTATCAATCAACCTAATTCAGCGATTTTGTCAGTTGGAGCTATTGTTGAAAAACCAGTCGTTAAAGAAGGACAAATTGTGGTAGGACATACAATGAAAGTTACCTTGGCGTGTGACCATCGTACAGTTGATGGTGCTACAGGAGCTCAATTCCTGCAAACGCTTAAAACGTACATTGAAAATCCTGTTACAATGCTAGCTTAGAAATTTTTAGGGTTTTTATAATATTACGTTGAAAATGCAAGTCTGAATATTTAGATTTGCATTTTCTATTTTTGGAATATTAGGAAAAATAGAAAAAAAGCCATTCTTTTGCACAAAAATTTAGGAAACGAGTTAAAATTTGAGTTATGAGAAAAATTTGTTTGTTTTTTCTATTGTTGATAACATCAACGCTGTATTCTCAGCAACTTGATGATGTGAATACTGACCGTCCCGACCAAAGTGAAGGAGTTTACACACTTCCGAAAAATAAATTTCAGTTGGAAGATGGCTTTACGTTTTCTGATGAAAATACTTCTAATAATTTGATGTTGCGTTATGGGGTTTTTAACGGAACAGAAATTCGATTGTCTTCTGATATTGAGAAAAATAAATCGGAAAATATTCAGGTAGATAATTTAGTTTTGAGTTTCAAACAACGCATTTTGCAAGAAAAGGGAAGTTTACCTGCAATTACTCTGGTTGGTTACTTGGCATACAAAAATCCTCTGAAACAATGGCAAACAGATGTTTATTTAGCTTTTGAAAATAATATTTCTGAAAAGTTTGTTCTTTGCTACAATGTGGGAACATCGAATTTTTTTAAAGAGCTGAATGTTACAACCCAATTTGGTTATTCTATTAGTAAGGACTTGTACACATTTTTAGAATATTTTGCTGTTTTCGGAAATCAGTTTCCTGTACATAATTTTGATACAGGGGTGTTGTATTGTATAACTTCTGATTTTCAGGTTGATATCTCTTTTGGTTGTTCTATTTTTAATGAAAATTCGAATTGGTTTGTAAGTACAGGGTTTGCATATCGATTTTTTTAATATAGGCCATTTGTAATACGTATTACTTTTTTTATTACCTTTGCCATCTCAAATAGATTATTTGTAATGAATTTATTATCATATCATTATACTTCTGTTTTTCACGAAAATGTGGAAAAATTTGGGCATAAGAAAGCTTTAATAGGTAAAGTTGAACAAAATTGGGAAGGGATTACTTGGAATGAGTTAGGAGATGTAACCAATTTACTTTCAAAATCATTACTACATTTTGGACTTCACCCACAAGAAACTATTGGCATTTTTTCTCAAAATATGCCTCAGTGGACAATTACAGACTTTGGTAGCTTACAAATTAGAGTGATACCCGTTCCTATTTATGCTACAAATACATCAGAACAAGCCCTCTATGTGTTGAATCACGCAGAGGTAAAGATATTATTTGTAGGTGATACCGAACAATATGAAAAAGCTCTTCAAATAGTGGAAAAATGTCCTTCCTTACAAAAAATAGTTGTTTTTAAAGAAGATGTTGAGCTGAAAGAAGATAAATATTCCATTAAATGGAATGATTTTTTAGTGTACGGAAAAACGGATATCTATAATGAAGAACTTCAAAAAAGGATAACAGATAAAAGGTTAGATGATTTATTTACAATAATATATACTTCAGGAACAACAGGTGAGCCTAAAGGTGTGATGTTGGATTATGAAAATTTAGCCTACCAATTAATTGGACACGATATAAGGCTTGAAATTTCGGATAAAGATGAATCATTGGCGTTTTTGCCTTTATCACACGTTTTTGAAAGAGCTTGGACGTACTATTCGTTATATAAAGGTGCTACGGTTTATTACTTAGAAAACCCCAATAATATTAAAAGTGCGTTGGAGGAAGTAAAACCAACTGTAATGTGTGCTGTACCAAGATTTTATGAGAAAATATTTGCAACCGTTCACGACAAAGTGGATAGTTCTTCTTTCGCTAAGAAGATGATATTTGCTTTTGCTATAAAAACAGGAAGAAAGGTCTTGAAAATCAATCAAGAAGGTAAGAAGATTTCTTGGTGGTTAAAAAAAGCACACAATATCTCAGATAAGTTAGTGTATTCTAAATTAAAGCAATCATTAGGCGGACGCATTCGTTTTATGCCTTGTGGTGGAGCTAATTTAGAGCCAAGTATAGGACGTTTTTTCCATTCCATAGGGGTAAACGTAAAATTAGGATATGGAATGACCGAAACACTTGCTACGGTGTCTTGTTGGGATAATGTAGATTTTGAAGTTCAGTCAGTTGGGTCGATAATGCCAAATGCGGAAGTCAAAATTGGAGCAGATAACGAAATTTTGGTTAAAGGAGGTATGGTGATGAAAGGGTATTATAAAAATCCTGAGGAAACCAAAAAAGTATTTACGGAAGATGGCTTCTTGAAAACGGGTGATGCGGGTAATTTAGATACTCAAAATAATGTGTATATTACAGACAGAATCAAGGAGTTAATGAAAACTTCTAACGGAAAATATATTGCACCACAACATATTGAAGGAAAGGTAGGAAAATATAATCTCATAAATCAGATTGCAGTAATTGCAGATGGAAAAAAATTTGTTTCGGCTTTGATTGTGCCTAATTTTGAGATGCTTACACAGGCTCTTCAGGAGTTGAATATCAAGTACAAATCAACAACGGAACTTTTGAAAAATAGTCAGGTAATTGACTATATTACCAAACAATTACAGAAGTTTCAAAATGATTTGCCTGATTATGAGAAAATTAAAAAATTCACGTTGCTTCCTGATGCTTTCTCAATTGAGCGAAATGAAATTACACCAACATTAAAGCTCAAACGTAAGGTTATCTACGCAAATTATAGTAAAGAAATTGAAGCAATGTACAAGTAGAAAAGTAAGGACAGAATTATCGCTGTCCTTTTTTTATTTTCTGTATATTTTTACTGGTGGAGTTCAGAAAAAATCTTTCTTTGAATGGAAAATGCTGTGATGAGATATAGATAAAACTGTTTTTATTGATGAAGAATCATTAAATGAATTTCGTAAAAAGTAAGATTAAAATAGTAAACTGAATAAACCGCAATAAAATTCCTATTATCAAATTTTATTGTTATATTTGTGGCAGTAGAGTCTAATTTTTTAACTTAAAAATATATGGAAACAACTAGAGGAGGAGAGTTCTTAGTAAAAGAAACCCTATGTGAAAACATTTTTACACCTGAGGATTTTTCGCAAGAGCAAATCTTGATGAAAGACACGGTTAAGGAGTTTGTGGATAAAGAAATTTATCCAAATAAGCCTCGTTTTGAGCAAAAAGACTACGCCTATACCATAGAGATGATGAAGAAAATTGGAGAAATGGGATTGTTAGGAATTGCTATTCCAGAGGAATATGGTGGGCTTGGAATGGGATTTGTTACTACGTCGGTTGTATGTGATTATATTTCGGGAGCGACAGGCTCATTTGCTACGGCTTTTGGGGCACATACAGGGATTGGAACAATGCCAATCTTGCTTTACGGAACGGAAGAACAAAAGCAAAAATATCTACCAAAATTAGCAACAGGCGAAGCTTTTGGAGCGTATTGCCTAACGGAGCCAGAAGCAGGTTCTGATGCCAATGCTGGAAAAACAAAAGCAGAGCTATCTCCTGATGGAAAGTTTTATATACTCAACGGACAAAAAATGTGGATTTCAAATGCTGGGTTTGCCACAATTTTAACAGTATTTGCTCGTATAAATGACGATAAAAACATAACTGCATTCATTGTGGAATATGATCCTTCTAATCCTAATGGGATAACTTTAGGTGAGGAGGAACACAAATTGGGGATACACGCTTCTTCTACCCGACAAATATTTTTTAACAATACAAAAGTTCCTGTTGAAAATATGCTTTCGGAGAGAAATAACGGGTTTAAAATAGCACTCAATGTATTAAACATAGGTAGAATAAAATTGTCGGTGGCTACTTTAGACGCTCAACGTTGCATACTTGAAAATTCTGTAAATTATGCAAAAGAACGTATTCAGTTTGGGACACGTATTGCTGAATTTGGAGCAATTAAAGCGAAAATAGCAGAAATAGCAAGTAACTTGTATGCAGGTGAGGCAGCCGTGTACAGAACACTTAAAGAAATTGAGAATCGAATAGAAATCAGAAAATCTGAAGGGAATGCTGAAAATGAAGCTGAACTTAAGAGTATTGAAGAATATGCGATTGAGTGTTCTATTCTAAAAGTAGTTCTTTCAGAAAATATTCAGCGAAGTAGTGATGAAGGAATTCAAATTTTTGGAGGAATGGGATATTCAGCTGAGATGCCTATGGAAAGTGCTTGGCGTGATGCTCGTATCACGCGAATTTATGAAGGTACCAATGAAATTAATCGAATGCTTTCAGTGGGAATGCTTATTAAAAAAGCTATGAAAGGTCACGTGGATTTGCTCACTCCAGCAATGGCAATCAAAGATGAATTGATGGGAATTCCTTCCTTTGAAATTCCTGATTTTTCGGAAGTAATGTCGGAGGAAAAAGAATTGATTGCTCGGTTGAAAAAAGTTTTTTTGATGGTTTCGGGGTTTGCCATTCAGAAGTATGGAACTGATTTAGAAAAACACCAGTTATTATTGATGGTGGCTTCCGATATTATGATGGAAATTTATATGGCCGAATCGGTTGTATTACGAGCAGAAAAAAATGCAAAACGCTTTGGAGAAGAAAATCAGAAAGTGCAAATAGCGATGGCAAGGCTTTGTTTGTATCAATCTGTCGAGAAAATAATTACTCGAGCTAAGGAAGGAATAATCTCTTTCAGTGAAGCAGATGAGCAACGAATGTTATTGATGGGCTTGAAACGATTTACAAAGTATCACAATTATCCAAAAGTTATTGATTTAAAAGAATTTACAGCAGAAGAAATTTGTAAGAAATAAGAAAATATTCCTGAATGATTGATGTAGAAAACTCTATTGAAATATACTTTTTCACAAGGTTTTGATAGAGTTTTTCTTTTTATTTTTTCAAAAGATTTCTTCGTTTCTTGCAAATTATTTTGTTTTTAGAACTTCTTAATGGCAAAATTCTGATTTTAAGAATAATTTAATTTTCAAATACCAATTAAATTACTATTTTTGCCCACCAAAAGTTAGTAGTATGGCTAAAAACGTAGTAATTGTAGAGTCGCCTGCGAAGGCAAAAACCATTGAAAAATTTTTAGGGAAAGATTTTAAAGTAGTATCAAGTTACGGACATATTGTTGATTTACCCTCCAAGGAATTGGGCGTAGATATCGAGAATGGTTTCAAACCCAAATACTTGGTTTCCAGTGATAAAAAAGCAGTTGTTAAGGAGCTTAAAACGCTTACTCAAAAAGCCGAAACGGTTTGGTTAGCAAGTGATGAGGACCGCGAAGGAGAAGCTATTTCTTGGCACCTGTCAGAAACGTTGAAATTAAAACCTGAAAACACAAAACGTATTGTTTTTAACTCTATTACAAAGTCTGCAATTGAAAAAGCCATTCAAAATCCGAGAGGAATTGACTACAACTTGGTAAATGCTCAACAGGCACGTCGCGTATTGGATAGGCTTGTCGGATATGAAATTTCGCCAGTGCTATGGAAAAAGGTTAAAAGCGGACTTTCAGCAGGACGAGTTCAATCAGTTTCTGTGAGATTAATCGTTGAAAGAGAACGCGAAATACAAGATTTTAAAACAAATTTTTCTTATAAAATAACAGCAGAGTTCGCTAATTCCGAAGGAAAAACATTTAAGGCAACCTTGCCAAAATCGTTTGAGACATTAAAGGAAGCAAAGCAATTTTTGGAAAAAAATGTGGGTGCAAACTTTACAATAGCTTCTTTAGAAACAAAACCTGCGAAAAAATCTCCTGCACCTCCTTTTACTACTTCAACATTGCAGCAAGAAGCTTCTCGAAAGTTATACTTCTCGGTAAGTAAAACAATGATGATTGCACAACGTTTGTACGAGTCAGGTTTTATAACCTATATGCGTACCGATAGCACTAATCTGTCGCAAGAAGCAATAAATACTGCCAAAAACGCCATAGTTAGCATATACGGAAACCAATATAGTCAGGTTCGCAATTTTGCTACCAAAGCAAAAGGAGCTCAGGAGGCACACGAAGCCATTCGTCCTACGGATATGACACGTACTTCCATCTCTGCAGAGAGCGATCAAGCTCGTTTGTATGAACTCATCTGGAAACGAACGATTGCTTCACAAATGGCAGACGCTCAGCTTGAGCGAACTAACGTGAAAATTCAAGCAGATAAACATACTGAACTTTTTACAGCTAACGGAGAGATGATTCGCTTTGACGGATTTTTAAAAGTATATCTCGAAGGTAGCGATGACGAGGAAGAAGAACAAGAAGGTATGTTGCCAACATTAAAAAAAGGAGAATCTATCAGCAATAACAATATTATTGCCACACAGAGGTTTACTCGTCCTCCAGCTCGTTACACAGAGGCTTCTTTAGTGAAGAAACTCGAAGAATTGGGTATCGGGCGTCCTTCAACCTATGCTCCTACAATTTCAACAATCCAAAACAGAGGCTATGTAGAACGTAGTTCTTTGGAAGGAGAGGAAAGAAAATACGAACAACTTGTACTTGCCAAAGATACCATACAACAAAAAACACTTACAGAAAAAGTGGGTGCCGATAAAGGCAAATTAATTCCTACTGATATAGGAATTGTTGTAAATGACTTTCTGGTTACAAATTTTGAGAATATTATGGACTACAACTTTACTGCAAAAGTAGAGGGTAGCTTTGATAATATAGCCGAAGGCACTGAAGACTGGACGCAGATGTTGCAACATTTTTATACACACTTTCACCCAGTTGTGGAGAATGTAGAAAAAAACGCAGCGAGAGAAACAGGTGAACGTATTTTAGGAACTGACCCAAAATCAGGAAGACCATTGAGTGTTCGCTTAGGACGCTTCGGAGCGATGGCTCAAATAGGAACAAATGAAGATGATGAAAAACCACTCTTTGCAAGTCTTCATTCGGGAATGTCTATCGAAACGATTACTTTCGAAGAAGCCTTAAAACTCTTTGAACTCCCCAGAAAATTGGGCATTATCGACGGAAAAGAGGTTGATGTGAATGTAGGAAGATTCGGACCTTATGTGCGTTATGGAGATACTTTTATTTCTTTGGACAAAGGAGAAGATGTGTTTGGTGTGACACTGCAACGAGCCGAAGAACTTATTTCACAAAAGAAAAAAGCTGACGCCCCTATCGCGATGTATCAGGGTATGGAAGTTACCAAGGGAACAGGAAGATTTGGTCCTTTTATTAAATGGAATAATATTTTTATCAATGTAAGTAAAAAATATGACTTCGATAACCTTTCAAAACAAGATATAGAAGAACTCATTGAGAATAAATTGCAAAAAGAATCGGAGAAAGTGGTAAAAGAATGGGAAGATGGTTCTATCCGATTGGAAAAAGCACGTTGGGGACGTTATAATCTCATTAAAGGAAAAGTGAAAATCGAATTACCAAAAGAAACCGATGTTGAAACTTTCACTTTAGAACAAGCTACAGCCCTGATTGCTGAGAAAACTCCGAAAACAAAAACAGCTTCAAAAGTTGCAAAAACCAAAAAGACAACCACAAAAGCGAAGAAAAAATAATGATACGAAAACTTTGGTAAAAAAATGATTTGCCAAAGTTTTTTTTATGAAATAACACCAACAACATTATTCCAATTAAGAATATGAAAAAGCAAGATGAATTCACATACACGGAGGCATATTTCAGAGAAAACAGACATATAAAATATCTGTTGATAGCAAAACTAACGCATTTCTCTTACCTTACCATTTGGAGAGACTTGGAGTACGACTTTCTCAACTTAAATTTTTCTTCGTATGAAGAAGCTAAGGAATTTTCCGAAGACATAAGTTTTTTAGCAGGAAAAGAAATACCTGTTAGCCATATTCTTTCTTCAGCAAATGAAATCTCAAACCGAATCATCGATTACACCAATCAAGCACAAGAAATTAAAGAAGAAATTGTCGCAAATTTTCATATTCCTCACTTTACGGTCGAAGATTTTCTCTTCCTACTAACTTTTGAGTCAAGTTTGTACAGATTTTTAAGAACTTGGGGAATGCATATTGTGAAAATATATGAAACAGTAGCTCAATACACTTTGGGCAACATATCCAAACAAGAATGCGAGGAGAAAATAGAAGAATTGCGTCAGAATGAGTTTCGAGAAATGCCCAAACAATCATTGAGGGACGCAATCGGCTTATTGACGCAATTATTTTGGATGGTTTACAGAAGATACCTCAGGAAAAGACAAATGGCTAAAGAAATGGGCTTGGATTGAAAGTAAACCAACCTCAAAACATTTTTGCCAAGTAGTCGTAATGTTCTCCTTCGGCAACCAATTCGCATTCTAAGCCTACCGAGTGTGCAACGTTCTGCAAAGTGTTGTAGTCCACGTAAAGCCACGCAAAAGGCTCTTCTTTTTCATTTTTGTACTTAACCAAATAATCAACCTCGCCGTAGTAATCAAAATGGAGCGGTACGTCGTATGTTCCGTCCTCATTCTCATCGAACATATAAATAATGTCGGACGAATCGGTCAAAATTTGTCCGTTTGGGGCTAACAGACTTTTAATTTTAGCTAAAAAAGTTCCCATTTGCTTTAATCGTCCGCACATTCCAGCTCCATTCATTAGTAGCAAAATAGTATCAAATTTCCCCTCGAACTCCATAATATTGGCAACTGAAACGTTCTTTAAACCTCTGAGTTTACAAGCCTCGACAGCCTTTGGTGAAATGTCGATAGAATGAACTTCCAAATTTCGTTCGTTTTGCAGATACAATCCGTGGCTACCAGCTCCACAGCCCACTTCCAAAACTTTTCCTCTTGCCAAACGCAATGCTTTTTGCTCCAATGGTGGCATTTCTTTAAACGAACGGAACAAATAGGGCAGGGGCAAAATATCTTCTTCCGAAATAGTAGTTTCTGTTTTAATATCTTCCGTATAATTGCCTTGTTGATAATCTAAGATAGCTTGTCCGAATAAATCTTTCATTAATAAATTATTTTTTAGTAGATATACAATTAAATAGATGTGTTTATAAGATGTGCAATTTGTTGTATTGTTATTTTGAAATCAAAAAATTTTTTTGACGTTGGATTGTCTACAATCTTCTTTAAAAAAATTTTTTTGATGCTGGATTGTCTGCAATCTTTTTTGAAAAACTTTTTTTGACGCTGGATTGTCTGCAATCTTCTTTAAAAAACTTTTTTTGACATTGGATTGTCTGCAATCTTCTTTAAAAAACTTTTTTTGACATTAGATTATCTATAATCTTATCTTAAAAAAAATTTTTGATTGTGTATTTTTATTGATATTACAATATATTTTTGGAAGCGTATTGCATACACTATCATTTTGTTTCTCAAGATGTATGCAGTACGCCCCGATGTGCGATATACTTTCAAAAAACATTTTTGAAGGCGTATTGTACAGATTCTTTTTTCCGAAAGAAAGCAGGAGGATTATTTAACCAACTTTTCGATTTCTTCAATCATTTTATGGCTTTCGATGGTTCGTGCGATGATGGTTCCGTTAGCATCAATCAAAATGTATGTGGGCAACCAACGCAAAGTATAGGTTTGAGCTGCTTCTGATTTCCAAGCATTTTCCACAAATCCGTGTTCCCACGAAAGTCCGTCGGCGATGGCTTTCTGCCAATTTTTTTTGTTGCGGTCGAGCGAAATACTCAGTATTGTAAAGTTTTTGGAATTGTATGTTTTGTAAATTTCTTTCAGAGAAGGTATTTCTTTGAGGCAATCAGGACACCAAGTTGCCCAAAAATCAATGAGAACATTTTTTCCTTTTAAATCACTCAGTTTAAAAGTTTTTCCTTCAGGATTTTCCATAATAACATCAGGAGCGGGATTTCCTGGCTGAAGTTTTTCGAGCTTATTGATAGCAGTATCAAGTTCTTCGATGTATGTATTTTTAAGTAACTCCGGAGCGATTTGTTTTCTAAGCGAAACGAGCTGCGGATAGTCGTACATATAAGCATTTCGCCCCAAAAAGTAGGCAATCACAGGCGAATTATTGTCTGTTTTGAGGATACTATCTAAGTTTAAGGCTCTTTTTTCGTTCAGGTCGTCGTATTGTTTGAAAAGTTGCGTGTTTTTATCTCCTTTTATGGTTTCAATTTCCCAATTTTGGTTCAAATGCAATGTTATATTTGTGTTTTCAAGGAAGAAGTTGGCTCTTTTTCCCACGTTATTGAGTCGCAAAGAGTAGACGAGGGGCTCAGAAGTATTTCCTTCGAATTTAAAATTTCCGTTGTTAATATCAACAGAATCGACAGCGGTGTATTCTCGGTTTTTGAATTCCAAGAGATAAATCTTGCCTTTTGTTTGCCCATCAACGCTGCCCTGAATTGTGTAGGATTGTTCTTTTTTTGTTTGTTGTTGCTCACAAGAAGTTAGCGTGAGTAGCAGTCCCAACACGGATAAAAAATATGTATGCTTCATAAAAAAATAGAATTTAGTTTCCAAAGGTAAGAATTTTTTTTGTATGAAAAAATTATTATTTTTGTCCGCAAAATTATGTCATAACAAATGGAAAGCCAAATTGTCACTTTTTTGTTGTATTGTGTTCCTTCAGCGATTGTTGGTGTAATTGCATATTATTTCTTCTATTTACAAATCAAAAACGAAGAAAAACGTCGTTTATTTTTGTTGCAAAAAGAAAATCAGAAGCTTTCACTTCCGCTTCGTTTACAGGCGTATGAGCGAATGGCTTTGTTTTTGGAACGCATCAGTCCGCAGCAATTACTACTTCGCATTCCTTCTCGCAACTTGCCTAAAAAAGAATATGAAGCCCTTTTGGTAAATTCTATTGATGAGGAGTTTGAGCATAACTTATCACAGCAAATTTATATGAGTGAAAATTTGTGGAATGTTATCCGAACCGCAAAAATGGCAACCATTCAAGTAATACGTAAAGCTACATATGATGAGCAGCTTGCTGATTCCAAAGCGATGACCGAATTTATTTTTAAAGAGTTTATCAACAAGCCATCGCCTTCGTCAAGTGCTTTGAGCCATTTAAAGGAGGAAGTTCGTGAGTTTTTACGTTAAATTTTGACATTTCAAAGAAGAATACCTTGCTGAATTATCGCAGACAAATAGTTTTACTTATAGGATTATTAATCGCAACCACTTGCTTTTGGTATGCGGAGCTATTTGCTATCCGAAAGATGGATTATCGTAGTTTTCATACCTATTCAATATTGGATACTTTGCGGCGTTCCAGAAATTCAGCCAAAGATACTATCAAAAAACAAAATATAAAACCTCAAACCGATTCTCTTCTGCAAAAAGCCGATTCACTCAGGAAGGATTCTTTGCAAAAACCTAAAGGGGCTTTGGAGGATATTGTTAAGTACAAAGCCAAAGATAGTATCGTATTCAACAAGGTGAAAAGTGAAATCATTCTGTACAATGAAACACAAGTGCAGTACACTGATATTGATATATCTGCAGGAATTGAGCTTATCAAATTTGATATAGGAGAGGTTTACGCGGGGCGATTGAAGGATTCTGTTGGAGAATATACGCAACATCCTGTGTTTAAGCAAGGAGATGATGTAATAGAACCCGATTCAATTCGTTTTAATTACAAAACGCAAAGGGCGATTATCCGAAATGCTTACACAAAGCAAGATGAAAATAACATAAAGGGTGAAATCATTAAAAAGGAAAATGATTCTACCTATTTTATGAAGAATGCTATCATTACAACGGCAGAAGATTTAGATGACCCAGATTATTATATTTTACTTCGGAAGGCTAAGTTTGTACCACAAAAGAAAATAGTTGCGGGGTTTAGTAATATGTACATTGTTGATGTACCGACTCCTATAGCTATTCCTTTTGCATACTATCCGATGGTTTCAGGAAGGTCTTCAGGGCTTATTTTTCCTACTTTTGGAGAAGCAAACAATCGTGGATATTTTGTACAAAACGGAGGATATTACTTTGTTATCAGTGACCATTTGGATTTAGCACTCACAGGAGATTACTTTACAAACGGAAGTTATGGTTTTAGAGCACAATCCACATATAACAAGCGGTATAAGTTTTCTGGTAATTTTAGTTTGAACTATGAAAATCAGATTTATAGTATCAAAGGACTTCCTGATTACAGCGGAACCACTCTGTATAATATTCAATGGACACATTCAAAAGATGCAAAGTCAAATCCTAACTCAAGTTTTTCTGCATCTGTGAATTTGGGAAGTAGTCGGTATTACCAAAATTCATACAATCAAATTAATTCACCCAATGTTTTGAACAATACATTATCCTCATCAATTTCGTATTCAAAAACATTTCCTGCATATCCTTCTGTAAATCTTTCTGTTACAGCATCGCATTCGCAAAATACGAACACACAAAGCATTGAAATGACTTTACCAGCATTACGTGCCAATATGGAGCGTATTTATCCTTTTGTTAAACAAGGTCAATCAAAAAGAGGACTTCTAAAAAGTCTTAATTTTCAATATAGTATGCAGGCAGATAATCGGTTTTCAACAACTGATAGTTTGTTCTTTTCAAAAAAAATGTTCAATGACGCCAAAAACGGAGTACGACATTCAATTCCCGTTAGTACTACGACAAAATTGTTCAAGTACGTAACTTTAGGTTTGAATTCATCATTGAACGAAACTTGGCAATTTAAAACAATCCGTAAAAACGATTTTAACAGCAATATAGGTGCATCAAAAATTGACACACTTAATGGTTTTGACCGCTTTCTTACTTATAATTTGGGAGCGAGTTTGGGAACAACAGTTTACGGAACTTTCCGATTTAAGAAAGATGCTAAAATACAGGCTATTAGACATGTAATGCGACCATCAGTTAGTTATGGTTACACACCTGCTTTCGACCAATATTATGAGGATTATATTTCAGATGCCTTTGGAAATAAATCGCAATATACTCGCTTTGAAGGGGGAATTTATGGAGTGCCAGGGCTAAATAAATCACAATCCATTAGCTTTTCATTGAGTAATACTTTGGAAGCAAAAGTAAAGCAAAAAGATAGCACAGAAACAGAGCCTAAGAAAATTATGTTACTTAATAGTTTGAATTTCAGTTCAAGTTATAATGTAATAACAAAACAATTTAGTCCTGTATCGGTAACAGGGGGAACTTCACTTTTTGAAGGAAAATTGCCTATAAACTTTGGAATGACATTAAATCCGTATGCAATTGATGAGAATGGAAGGCAAATGGAGAAATTCAATATTAATAATGGGGGAAGTCTTTTCCGCTTAACAAATGCAAACCTTTCCACAAGTTATACTTTTTCAAATAGAGATAAAAACAAAACAAAAAATAATGACAATAGAGCTTCGGGAGGACGTGCAGACGATTTGTTTGGGTCATCAAGACCTATAAATGATATGCAAGACAAAGACGAAGAAACAGAGGAACAAGAAGACAAAAATGAAAAGAAAAGCTCTTTTTATAATGCATCCATTCCTTGGGACGTGAATTTGGCGTATTCTTTGACTTATAGCAATGTGGCTCGTGAATCAAAAATATCGAACAACTCTATTATGTTTTCGAGTAATGTGGAACTTTCACCAAAATGGCAAGTGGGTATTTCAAGCGGATACGACTTTATAAATAAAGGAATTACTTATACACAGTTGCGATTTGAAAGGGATTTGAATAGCTTCAGAATGAGTTTTCATTTTACACCTATTGGATATAGAAATTCTTGGTACTTTTTCATAGGTATAAAATCTTCAATGCTCTCTGATTTGAAGTGGGATAAGAGTAAAGAACCAGACAGAAGATTACGTTAGTATTTTTGTAAATATACTAAATGGAGAGCTTTTTGTAAATAGGTTTTTATCGTTATTTTAATTTATAGGTGTCTTTTATGAAAACTTTTAATTTTTATTTGTGTTTTTTATTGAATAAATAATTACCTTTGCACCTGCAAATGAAAATATCTACTAAATAACAAATATAATTTTATGAAAAAGTTTTTTGCATATGCAGCTATTGTACTGATGGTTATGATAACTGCTACAAATTGTTCAAAAAAAGATGAGGTTGCTTATGATGACCTTAAGTTAAGTATCAAAAATGATGTTTCAGTTAAAGTTGGAGAAAGTGCTTCTTTTAAAATCGATGCTGGTAGTGGGGAGTATGAAGTTGTGAGTTCTGATAATAGTGTGGTTACTGCTTCTATCTCCAATTCAAATGTAACTCTTAAGGGAATTGCTGCGGGAGAAGCTACAATTACTGTTTTGGACAAAAAGACTAATCAACGTTCAAGTGTGAAAGTTTCGATAAGTAAGGGGTTACTTAATTTGGAACTTGATGCTAAAGAAGTTAGTTTGCTTGTAGGACAGGAGGGAGTTGTTAATATTTCTTCAGGAAATGGAAAGTATGAAGTCGTTGTAGCTGACCAAAGCATCGCGACGGCAACACTATCTCAAACTACGATTACTATTTCTGGGGTAGCAGTAGGAACTACAACAACTACAATAAAAGATGTTGAGAGTGGTAAAGAAGCTACTTTTAATGTAATAGTAAAGGAAAAGGAAGTTATCGGATTAGATTATGAGGGTAATAATTTGATTATTAAGGCTTTTACCGATGTTGAAAGAGAACGAGCATCAGTGAAGGGAGAAAAATTAGAAAGTACGAAAATACGAATTATCTCTGGTGCAGGTAACTATATAGTAGTATCAAGTGATGAGTCTATAGCCAAAGTGAAGATCAATGGGGATATGATCCATATTGATGGTTATAAAACAGGAGTGGTAACCATAACAATATCTAATGAAGTAAATGAACCTAGGGTGATTATAGCTAATGTGTATTCATTGAATCTGGAGGTAAATAATATTAGTTTAAAAGTTAATGAATCGGTTGAAATTCAAGTTGTTGATGGAAGTGGTCAGTATGAGTTAGTAAGTTTACCAGATGGTGTAAATGCAACAATTTCCGACAATAAGATAGTAATTAAAGGAATTGTAACTACTAAAGCTGAAGTTATCATAAAAGATAAGATTTCAGGTAAAGAAGCGGCCTTAGGGGTTTATGTTGTTGAAAATATTATAAAGCCTAACGATATGGAAACTGTGTTAGTCGAAGGAGGAAGTTTTTTGATGGGAAGTGATGATGGAGATCCCGATGAGAGAGTTAGAAATACTGTAACTTTAAGTAGTTATAGAATTAGTAAATATGAGGTTACTAATGCACAATTTGTTAAGTTTTTGAATGAAAAAGGTAATCAAATTGAACAGGGAATGTATTACTATTATGGTGCTGACAAAGATAGGGAAAGAGGTATTGTTAAGAAAGGAAATAGTTATGAAGTGGTAAAAGGTCGCGAAAATTATCCCGTAACTTACGTATCTTGGTATGGAGCGAATGCTTATGCTAAATGGGTTGGTGGAAAATTGCCAACAGAAGCACAATGGGAGTTCGCTTCTCTCGGAGGAATCAAATCCAACAAATTCAAGTTTTCAGGAAGTAATATTGTTAATGAAGTGGGATACCATTTAGGAAATTCAAAAGGATTGAATCCTGTGGGTACATTGAAAGCTAATGAGTTAGGTATCTACGATATGAGTGGAAATGCTTGGGAATGGACAGCTGATGAGTATAGCTCAAGTTATACTCCAGATGCTAAAGTTGATCCAGTACCATACAAAACGGATAATGCTAAAAAAGTATTTGTTCGTCGTGGAGCAAGTGTGTATTGTAAACCAAATTATTGTCGTTCTGCAAATCGTGGATCAAATGGTTCTTTCCAGAACAACATAGGTTTCCGTGTTGTTTTTGAACAATAAAAAGGAAGAAATAAAGTTATTTACAAAGACATCCTTTCACCTGTGAAAGGGTGTTTTTTTATTTAATTTTAGTATGCTTTGAAAAGAAGCTTTGCATTTTAGTTTTAAAGCTCAAAATATAACAAAAAAACCTTTTTTATCTTCTTTTATAAAGATAAAGTATTATATTTGTACCGAATTTTAATAAAACTAACTAACAATAATTTAACAGATATGTCAAACGACATCCGCATTCGAAAGGGGTTGGACATACATTTGGAAGGGGAAGCTGAGAAGATTACTCGGCAACTTCCTCTGGCTAAGATGTACGGTCTTAAACCCTCTGATTTTCATTCTGTTGTGCCGAAGCTTATCGCGAAGGAAGGCACAGAGGTTAAAGCCGGAGAAGCCGTTTTTCACGACAAAAAAGACGAGCGGGTGCTTTTCCCTTCTCCAGTAAGTGGAAAAATCGCTGAGATTGTTCGTGGAGAACGTCGTAAGATTTTAGAAATCAAAATCTTACCCGATACAGAGCAAGTGTTTAAAGACTTTGGAAGCAAAGACCCTGCAAAAATGTCAGCAGACCAAATCAAGGATTTCTTGCTTTCAACAGGGGCTTGGACTTTTATCAAACAACGTCCGTACGACATCATTGCAGGGACAGACACAACTCCAAAAGCAATTTTTGTTTCGGCTTGTAAAACCAATCCTCTTGCACCCGATTACGACTATGTTCTAAAAGGTAAAGAAAAGCAATTACAAACAGCACTGACGGCTTTGGCAAAATTGACCACAGGAAAGGTTCACGTTTCTGTATTCAAAAACAGCTCTTTATCGCCTTTCAGAAATCTGAAAGACATTATTCTTCACAATGTTTCGGGTCCGCATCCTGCTGGAAATGTCAGTACACAAATTGCTAAAATTGACCCAATTAACAAAGGGGAAGTGGTATGGGTGGTTACTCCACAAGATTTGGTCGTGATGGGCGAACTTTTCCTTACCGGAAAATTGAACCTAACCCGAACATTGGCACTTACAGGAGCTTGTGTTGAAAAACCGCAATACATTTCGGTAATCGCTGGTGCTCAGGTTGGTAGTGTAGTTTCTGGAAATCTCAAAAAAGAAAAATCACGCGTTATCAGTGGTGACGTATTGACAGGTAAAAAGGTGTCAGAAGACGGATTTTTAGGATACTACGATGACCAAGTTACAGCAATTCCAGAAGGCGATGATTATGAGTTTTTTGGTTGGAACAAACCTGTATTCAATAAAGTTTCAACAACTCGTGCAATGACTTTTTCTTGGCTAAATCCTAAGAAAAAGTATAATTTGAACACCAATACCAATGGCGAACATCGTGCATTTGTAATGACGGGAATGTACGAAGAGGTATTTCCGTTGGATATCTATCCGATGCAACTTTTGAAAGCGTGTTTGTACAAAGATTTAGATGAGTTAGAAAACTTGGGGGCGTATGAAGTTGCTCCTGAGGATTTTGCACTTACTGAATTTGTTTGTGTTTCAAAACAACCCCATCAGAAGATTATCCGTGAAGGTTTGGATTTAATGATGCAGGAGTTGGGGTGATTCTAAAAAATTAATTCTATATCATAATTGAGTGTTATGCCCCGACCGCAATCGAAAATAGAGCTTGAAAAATTAGCTGAGGATAATTATCGGAAATTATGTTTGTTTGTTGAAGGATTATCCGAAGCTCAAAAGAATGAGGAATTTCCTCAGGAGACTATGAATCGAAATATCCGAGATGTTATCGGGCATTTATATCATTGGCATCTACTTTTTTTAACTTGGTATAAGGTAGGAATGAAAGGCGAAAAGCCCAAAATTCCGAAAGAGGGTTATACCTTTGCCGATACGCCACGTCTGAATCGGGATATTTGGGAAGAGTGCCAAGGTGTATCGTTGGAAAAAATGCTAAAACTTTTTGAAAGTACGCATCAGGCTGTTTTTAAAATTATTAAAGATCATACTGATGAGGAGCTTTTTACCAAGAAATATTACAAATGGACGGGAACATCATCGCTTGGTTCATACTTAGTTTCGTCGACATCAAGCCATTATGATTGGGGGTTAAAACTGATTCGTAAATCAATAAAAAGTAAATAATTATTCTTATTATAAGAAAATGAGCTTAAAAAGTAAATTACATACGTTAAAAGAAAAGTATAAAGGAACGAAGTTTGAGACGACTTTCAATGCTTTGCACACATTCCTTTATTTGCCTAATGAAACGACCCACGGAGGTACGCACATTAAGGCAGCTGACGACCTAAAACGTACGATGAATACCGTGATTATGGCACTAATTCCGTGTTTGATTTTCGGTATTTTTAACGCAGGTTATCAGCATTATGCTGCAACGGGAGAGTTTGCTCACGCAGCAGGATTGTCATTTTTCAGTCCTGATTTTTGGACTTGGAAAAACTTCTCATTGGGGGCAATGAAAGTGCTTCCGCTTGTGGTGGTTTCCTATGCCGTTGGTTTGGGAATTGAATTTATATTCGCAACACTTCGCGGACACGAAGTAGAGGAAGGATATTTGGTAACAGGTATGCTTGTTCCGCTTATCGTTCCGGTGGATTTACCACTTTGGATGCTTGCTGTTGCGGTTGCCTTTGGGGTAATTATCGGAAAAGAAGTTTTCGGAGGAACAGGAATGAATATCTTGAATCCGGCTTTGACTATCCGTGCCTTCTTATTCTTCGCTTATCCAACTTCGATGAGTGGGGACAAAATTTGGGTACACGGAGCTACTGAAAGAGCAGGTGAAATCGCCAAAGGAGCGAATTTAGACGCTATTTCAGGAGAAACTATTCTTGGACATTTGGCTCAACAACATAACATTGCAGATAAATTCTCTGTATCGGATATGTTCTTCGGATTTACGCCCGGTTCTATCGGTGAGACATCAACTTTATTGATTATTTTGGCAGGATTGTTCTTAATCTTCACTAAAATAGGAAGTTGGAGAATAATGTTGAGTATGGTTCTTGGAGGTTTAGCAATGGGATACATTTTCAATGCTTTTGCACCTGCAATGGAAGGAACTAAATTTTTCACTTTGTGGAGCTTACCGGCTTGGCAACACTTACTTGTTGGAGGTTTTGCTTTCGGTACGGTGTTTATGGCAACTGACCCTGTTACGGCATCACAAACCAATACAGGAAAATACATCTACGGATTTTTGGCAGGTTTCATCTCGATAATGATTCGTTGCTTCAATCCTGCTTATCCTGAGGGAGTTATGTTGGCAATTTTGTTGATGAACGTGTTTGCTCCAACGATCGACCATTACGTGGTTCAGGCAAATGTGGCAAGAAGAAAAAAACGTCTAAAAGCTAAAACTGCATAGATATGTCAAATAGAACTGAAAGTAATTCATATACAGTGATTTTTGCCATCATAATGGTAATTATCGTAGGAGCGTTGCTTGCGGGAGTTTCTTCGGCGTTGAGCGATAGAATCAGCGAGAACAGAAAGTTCGAAAAGCAACAAAACGTACTTTACGCAATGGGCGTAAACCGCAATCAGAATACGAATTTGGGTGAAGGAGATGTAACTTTTGTTCCGACAAATGAGGTTACTGCCGAGTTCAAAAAATACATCAAAGGGCAATATTTCATCAAAGGAAATCAAGCTGTTGAAGCCGATTTGATTGAAGACCCAAAGTGGACAGCTGAAAAGGGATTACCTCTTTTCGTTGGAGAGAAAGACAGCAAAACATTCTATATTATTCCTGTTTTTGGAAAAGGTCTTTGGGACGCTATTTGGGGATATGTGGCTGTGGATAAAGATCTTATCGTTCAAGGAGTTTTCTTTGACCACAAAGGTGAAACTGCTGGTTTGGGGTCAAACATCAAAGAACGTTTCTTTATGGACGATTTCATCGGAGAGCATTTGTTGGACGCTTCGGGTAACTTCCAAAGTGTAGAGGGTTCAAAATCAAACGGAGACCCTGAAAACAAACGCAAAGAAGACGGAAAAGTAGATGCCATTGCTGGTGCAACCCTTACCGTAAACGGAGTAAATGAGATGGTAAAAACAGGCGTTGGTGCTTATGTTGATTATATTAAAAACTTAAAAAACTAATATTATGGGACTATCAAAAAAAGACGTAAAATTGGTTACAGACCCGCTATGGGATAACAACCCAATTACCGTACAAGTACTGGGGATTTGTTCCGCATTGGCGATTACGGCACAGCTTAAAGCAGCTATCGTTATGGGATTGTCCGTAATATTTGTACTTAGTGTGGGGAACGTAGTAATTTCTTTGATTAGAAATGTTATTCCTGGTAAAATTCGTATTATCGTGCAATTGTTGGTGGTTGCGGCGTTGGTAATCATAGTTGACCAAGTGCTAAAAGCCTTTTCGTATGAATTGAGTAAACAACTATCTGTATTCGTGGGGCTTATAATTACAAACTGTATCATTATGGGACGATTCGAGGCTTTTGCTTTGGGAAATACCCCTTGGAAATCGTTCTTGGATGGTATCGGAAATGCGGGTGGATATGCGTTGGCTCTTGTCATCGTGGCTTTCTTCCGTGAGCTTTTAGGTTCGGGAACGCTACTTGGATTTCAAGTATTGGGTGACCCTATCAAAAAGACAGGTTTGTATGCATTAGGATACGAAAATAACGGATTTATGTTATTGGCTCCGATGGCACTTATCACTTACGGAATTGTGATTTGGATTCAGCGTACACGTAACAAATCCTTAATTGAGGAATAATTAGTAACTAAATAAAAATTAGAAAATGGAATATATAGAACTGATTTTTAAGTCGATATTCGTAGATAATATGGTATTCGCTACCTTTTTGGGTATGTGTTCGTACCTTGCGGTATCTAAGAAAGTATCTACGGCAGTTGGTTTGGGAGCAGCGGTTATTTTCGTATTGGCTGTAACTGTTCCGATGAACTGGCTACTAAACGAATATCTGCTCAAAGAAGGAGCTTTGGCTTGGTTGGGCGAGGAGTACGCAAGTTATGATTTAAGTTTCTTGACCTACATTTTGTTCATTGCAACTGTGGCTACGATGGTTCAGTTAGTAGAAATCATTGTTGAAAAATTTGCTCCTGCTTTGTACAATTCATTGGGGATTTTCTTACCACTTATTGCTGTAAACTGTGCAATTTTGGGAGGTTCACTCTTTATGCAATCGCGTGAAATACCTACCATTGGTTTGGCGGCTACTTACGGATTGGCATCAGGGATTGGTTGGTTTTTGGCAATTGTTGCCATTGCTGCCATTCGTGAGAAAATCCGTTATTCGAACGTGCCACCTGCACTTCGCGGATTGGGAATCACCTTTATCATTACGGGGCTTATGGCTATCGGCTTTATGAGTTTCGGAGGAATGCTTACAGGGGGAGAGAAAAAATCTGACGAGGATAAAAAGGCAGTTATCGAGCAAAAAGTTGATAAAACTGAAAAATTAGCCAATAACACAAAAGAAATTAAGTAATGGTATTATCAAGTAGTATATTTGTAACAGTAGCAGTAACGGTTATCGCTTTACTGGTGATAACATTGCTTTTGGTGGCACTTTTGTTGGTCGTAAAACAGAAGTTAGCTCCATCAGGACCTGTAAAAATCAAGATTAATGGCGAGAAAGTAATTGAAGTACCTTCGGGAGGGTCGTTGCTTTCTACATTAGGAAATCAGAAAATATTTTTGCCTTCAGCTTGTGGGGGTGGAGGGTCTTGTATCCAATGCGAATGCCACGTGCTTTCAGGTGGAGGAGAGGCTCTTCCAACAGAAACACCTCACTTTACCAAAAAAGAACTAAAAGAAGGAGCTCGTTTGGCTTGTCAGGTGAAGGTAAAACAGGATATGGAAATTTCAATTCCTGAGGAAATCTTTGGTATCAAAAAATGGGAAGCTGTCGTGGTTCGTAACTACAACGTAGCTTCGTTCATCAAAGAATTTGTAGTTGAAATTCCTGAGGATATGGACTACAAACCAGGAGGATACATTCAGATTGAAATTCCACCTTGTGAGATTAAGTATTCTGATATTGACATCACGGCTCACCCTGCTGAACACCCAGGAGAACCTGAAAAATTCAAAATGGAATGGGACAAATTCAACCTTTGGCCTTTGGTAATGAAAAATGGCGAAACGGTAGAACGTGCTTACTCAATGGCTTCGTATCCTGCTGAAGGGCGTGAAATTATGTTGAACGTTCGTATTGCGACTCCGCCTTGGGACAGAGCTAAAAACGGCTGGATGAACGTAAATCCAGGGGTGGCTTCTTCGTACATTTTCTCTCGTAAGAAAGGTGATAAAGTGGTTATTTCTGGTCCTTACGGGGAATTCTTTATCAACGAATCGAATGCCGAAATGTTGTACGTAGGAGGTGGTGCAGGTATGGCACCGATGCGTTCGCACCTATATCACTTGTTCAAAACGTTGAAAACAGGACGTAAAGTAACGTATTGGTACGGAGGACGTTCTAAACGAGAGTTGTTCTACTTGGAACATTTCTGGGAATTGGAGCGTGAGTTTCCGAACTTTAAGTTCTTCATCGTGTTGTCTGAACCACTTCCAGAGGATAATTGGAAAGTTAAGAAAGACATTAACGATACGGAAGGAGACGGATTTACAGGATTTGTTCACAATGCGGTTATCGACCAATATTTGAGCAAACACGATGCACCAGAAGATATCGAATTGTATTTCTGTGGACCTCCAATGATGAACAAAGCGGTACAAAAAATGGGACAAGACTTCGGTCTTCCTGATGAAAACATCCGCTTCGACGACTTTGGTGGATAATGAAACGTAATGAAGTATTAGAGATTTTAAATAAAAATCCTTTCTCAATCAACAGAGAAAGGATTTTTTATTTTTAGATGTTTTTAAAATAGCTTTTGTGTATATTAGAAATGAACTACTGTATAATCATTTGTTAATCAATTTTTTTTAGAAGAATGTAGAAATAAAAAGCCCCGCAGATAGGCGAGGCGCTAGATGTTTTCACAACGGAATAATCCTTATTGTAAATTGCTTTCTGCTACAAAGATAGAAAAAAATAATTGAATATCAAAAATAATTAACTTTTTATTTGTATTTTTATACCCATTAATTTTTAAACTATTAATTATGAAACATATACTCGGTCTTGATTTGGGGACCAACTCTATTGGTTGGGCAGTTGTAAAAGAAGCTCAAAATGATAATGAACAATCAGAAATTGTGGATGTTGGTGTTCGGGTTAATCCGCTAACAACCGATGAAAAAACAAATTTCGAGAAAGGGAAGCCCATTTCTACCAATGCCGATAGAACCCTGAAACGAAGTGCTAGACGCAACCTGCAACGCTATAAGCTCCGTAGAAAAGAACTCATCGAACTTTTGAAAGAACATCAACTCATTTCTGAAAATACAATTTTAACAGAAAACGGTAAAGGAACCACCTTCCAAACATTAGAATTACGAGCAAAATCGGCTAAAGAAAAAATATCTTTGGAAGAGTTGGCTCGTGTTTTTTTAACGATTAATAAAAAAAGAGGTTATAAAAGTAGTCGAAAAGCTAAAAATGAAGACGAAGGGCAACTGATAGACGGAATGGAAATTGCCAAAAGACTTTATGAAGAAAACCTTACTACGGGACAATTATCTCTACAACTTTTAAAAGAAGGTAAAAAATCATTACCTGACTATTATCGTTCTGATTTACAGTTTGAATTGGATAAAGTTTGGAACTTTCAGAAACAATCTCATTCGGATATTTTGACCGATGAATTTTACGCTCAACTTAAAGGTAAAGGACAAAGGGCAACCAGTGCTTTGTTTTTGGCAAAATACCAAATCTATACTGCTGAAAATAAAGGAAGTAGGGAAGATAAAAAATTACAAGCCTATCAATGGCGAGTAGATGCGCTCTCAAAGGAATTGACAAGGGAAGAATTGGCTTTTGTCATCACCGAAATCAATAATAATTTAAATAATTCCAGTGGTTATTTGGGAGCAATTTCAGACCGAAGTAAGGAACTTTACTTCAACAATGAAACCGTGGGCGAATATCTTTGGAAACAAATTGCAGCAAATCCGCATAATTCGTTGAAAAATCAGGTGTTTTATCGCCAAGATTATTTAGATGAATTTGAACAAATTTGGAAAACACAATCCGCTTTTTATCCTGAAATTTTGACCGACGAACTAAAAAAAGAACTTCGAGATGTGGTGATTTTCTACCAAAGAAAATTAAAATCTCAAAAATCATTGGTGAGTTTCTGTGAGTTCGAAAATAAGGAAATAGAGATTAAAAATGAAGATGGAACGACTACTAAAAAAGTAATCGGTCTTAAAGTAGCTCCAAAATCATCGCCTCTGTTTCAAGAGTTTAAAATTTGGCAGAATTTAAACAATGTCTTGATTCGTAAAAAAGGAAGTAAAACGAAAAAAGTAGCTAAAAATCAACAAGCAGTTCTTTTTGAAGAAGAAAAAACAATTTCCGAATTGGATTTGGAGGCAAAACAAGCATTATTTAATGAGTTAAATCTCAAAGGAAATCTCAAAGCGGATTATTGCTTGGAAATTTTAGGCTATTCTCCCAAAGAATGGGAGATGAATTATTCCATTTTGGAGGGCAATAGAACAAATAAAGCATTATACGAAGCATATTTGAAAATTACTGATTTAGAGGGATATGATGCAAAAAATCACCTCAAAGTAAAATTGAATAAAGATGAGGTGGAGCTTGATGATTTGAAAGTTCCTGCATCGGAAATCAAGGATATGGTTCAAGCGATTTTTAAAGAGGCAGGTATCAACACGGATATTCTGCATTTCAATGCTGAATTAGACGGTAAAGATTTTGAAAATCAAGCAAGTTATCAGCTTTGGCATTTGCTGTATTCTTATGAAGGCGATGATTCTAAAAGTGGTAACGAATTGCTTTATAAATTGTTAGAAACAAAATTCGGTTTTAAAAAAGAGTATGCTCAAATTTTAGCGAATGTTTCTCTGTCAGATGATTATGGTAATCTTTCTACCAAAGCGATGCGGGAAATTATCACTCATTTGAAACAAGGTTTTCCTTTCACAGGACGAAAAGATAGACCTGATGAACCAAGTGCTTGTGAATTTGCTGGTTATAAGCATTCTAAACATTCATTGACCAAAGAAGAAAATGAAAAGCGTGTGCTGAAAGATAGTTTGGAAGTCTTGAAAAAGAATAGTTTGCGCCAACCGGTAGTAGAAAAGATTCTAAATCAGATGATTAACTTAGTCAATGCACTTTTAAAGAAATACCGAACCGAAAACCCTAACTTTAAATTCGATGAAATTCGTATAGAATTGGCTCGTGAACTGAAAAAAAAGGCGGAAGAAAGAGCCAATATGACGGCAAACATCAATAAAGCGAAAACTGAACACGAGAAAATCATTAAAATTTTGAAGAATGAGTTTGGCTTACCAAATCCAACAAGAAATGATATTATCCGTTATCGCTTGTATGAAGAGTTGAAAGATAATGGATATAAAGATTTGTATAAAGGAGATTACATTCCAAGAGAGAAATTATTTAGTAAAGAAATTGATATAGAGCATATTATACCTAAAGCAAGAGTGTTTGATGATAGTTTTTCAAATAAAACGATTACTTATAGAAAAACGAATTTAGAAAAAGGTGAGCGAACTGCGTATGATTATATAGAAAGTTTGGGTGAAAAGCAATTGGAAGAGTTTCTTTCTAGAATAGAAAATTTATACGAAATAGGAAAACCTAGTAGATTGCATAATAGGAGAAATCCATTGAAAAAAGTTGAGGAAAAAGGAATATCTGATTCTAAGTATAAAAAATTATTGAAAAAAGAAAGTGAAATCGGAGATGGTTTTGTGGAAAGAGATTTGCGTGAAACACAATACATTGCTAAAAAAGCCAAAGAGATTCTTTTACAAATCACTCGCAGTGTGCTTTCTACATCGGGAGGTATTACAGATAGATTGAGGGAAGATTGGGATTTAATCAATGTGATGAAAGAACTCAACTTGCCGAAATACAGAGCTTTGGGACTTACCAAAATGGAAGACCGCAAATATGGTCAGCAAGTGGAAGTCATCACCGATTGGACTAAACGAAATGACCTCCGCCATCACGCAATGGATGCTCTTACGGTTGCTTTTACCAAGCACAATCATATTCAATACCTTAATTATCTAAATGCTCGTAAAAATGAAAAACATAAGGAGCATAACAACATTATGGCGATACAACAATTGGAAACCATAAAAGTAACCGATGAAAATGGTAATGAAAAACGAATTTTTAAAGCTCCAATGCCCAATTTCCGTCAGGTAGCCAAAGCCTTTTTGGAAAATGTTTTAATTTCTCATAAGGCTAAAAATAAGGTAGTTACCAAAAACAAGAATAAAATTTCGGGAAATAACAAAGTTCAGGAAGTTTTAACTCCTCGCGGACAATTGCATAAAGAAACAATTTATGGAAAATACCAGTATTATGTACAAAAAGAGGAAAAAATCGGAGGTAAATTTGATTTGGAGACTATAGAAAAAGTAGCCAATCCACTGTATCAATCCTTGTTGAAAAAGAGATTAGAAGAAAATGGCGGCGATCCGAAAAAGGCTTTTACAGGTAAAAATTCATTGGCGAAAAATCCTATTTATTTAGATGAAGCCCAAACAGAACAACTGCCTGAAAAAGTGAAATTGGTATGGTTAGAAAATAGTTTTTCCATTCGAAAAGACATTACTCCTGAAAACTTTAAAGATGAAAAGTTAATCGACAAAATATTAGACGAAGGGGTGAAAAGAATTTTGAAAGAACGACTACAATCTTTTGGAAACGATGCTAAAAAAGCCTTTTCTGATTTAGAGAAAAATCCGATATGGCTCAATAAAGAGAAAGGAATTGCGATAAAGCGTGTAACCATAAGCGGTGTAGCAAATGCCGAGCCTTTGCATACCAAAAAAGACCATTTAGGCAAAGAAATTTTGGATAAAGAAGGTAAGCCTATTCCTGTGGATTTTATCAGTACGGGCAGCAATCACCACGTAGCGGTTTACCGTGATGAGAAGGGAAATTTACAAGAAAAAGTAGTATCGGTTTTTGAAGCTGTGGTAAGAGCTAATCAAGGTTTGCCAATAATAGACAAAACATACAATCAGTATTTGGGTTGGGAATTTTTGTTCTCAATGAAACAGAATGAAATGTTTGTCTTCCCGAATGAATCAACAGGATTTAATCCTAACGATATTGATTTATTAGACCCTAAAAACAAGAAAATAATAAGCCCGAATTTATTTAGGGTACAAAAGTTGGCTACCGGAGATTATTGGTTTAGACATCATTTAGAAACTACGGTGGAAACAAAATCAGCTACTAAAGATATGACTTATAAAAGGTTATCTTTAAATCATATAAAAAATATAATTAAAGTCCGCATCAATCATTTAGGGGACATTGTTAGTGTAGGGGAGTATTGATATACCTATTCAATAAAATGTAAAATAAATGATGTGGAAGAATTTATACAAAAGATTTTAAAATAAATTAATAAATGGAAAATATAACAGGAAAATGCTTTTTTTGTGAAGAGTTGGTTGCTAAAAGTAACATCAATACCCACCTCAAAAAGCATTTAAAAGAATTGTCAAAAACGGAAGGTGATAAGGATAAAAAATCATATTTATTAAAAATATTTACTTATCCTAATTACAAAAATTCCAATTATTTTCTTTATCTGTTGGTAGATGGAGAGACCACGATGAAGAAAGTAGATCGTTTTTTGAGGGATATTTTGTTGGATTGTTGCGGTCATTTGAGTGCTTTTGCGTATAAGGGGGGAGGAAAATTAGGAATGTCCAAAAAACTTAAAGACGCCTTAAATAAAGGTGATGTATTGGAATATGAGTATGATTTTGGTTCTACAACAGATCTCCAAATAAAGGTGGAAGAAGAATATCCTATGGGGGTAAAAAGTAAAGTTTTGCTTTTGAGCAGAAATGAACCTTTAGAAATTTATTGTCAAAAATGTAAAAAACTTCCAGCTGTTCATTTATGCGTGGCTCATTTGTATGAAGACCAGCCTCATTTTTTCTGTGAATCTTGTGCTGAAATTCACGAAAAAGAATGTGAAGGTTTTTTAGATTATGCTTCGATGCCTGTTGTAAATTCACCAAGAATGGGGGAGTGTGGCTACGAAGGAGGTTTCATTGATTTAGAAAGAGATGGCGTTTTCGAGATTAAAAAATAGAAATCTATGCTCTACCGCTCCATTTACATTGGCAATCCAGCATATTTGAAGTTGAAAGACCAACAGATGAAAATCGTTTGTCCTGAAACCAAAGCAGAGAAAGGGAGCGTTCCGGTAGAAGATTTGGGTTTGTTGATGCTCGACCACTTTCAGATTACCATTTCCCATCAGCTGATACAGTGGCTGATGGGAAACAATGTGGTGATTATCAGTTGCGATGCTCATCATCTCCCACACGGACAAATGCTACCGCTGCACGGAAACGCAACCCATTCCCAACGCATAAAAGACCAGATAGAAGCCAGCGAACCGCTCAAAAAACAGCTGTGGAAACAAACCATAGAATGCAAAATAGCTAATCAAGCTGCTGTTTTGGAACGACTCGGAACTTACTCCAGTCCGATGTATGAGTATCTCAACCAGGTGAAATCGGGTGACACCAGCAATATGGAAGGCATCGCTGCACAGCACTATTGGAAATACCTCATTCACCCCGATTTTTTACGTGAACGCTACGGTGATTCACCCAATCAATTTTTCAATTTTGGCTATTCGGTATTGAGAAGTATCGTGGCAAGAGCCATTGTAGAAACAGGTTTATTGCCCGTTTTGGGGATTTTTCACAAAAATAAATACAATGCCTACTGTTTGGCAGATGACCTAATGGAACCTTACCGACCTTTTGTGGATTTATTAGTTATCCGATGGTTAGAAAATAATCCTGAAGCGGAAGAATTAACCAAAGAAGCGAAAGCCTATTTTTTGCAAATCGCCACCAAAGATGTGAAAATAGACGAACAGGTGCGTCCGCTATTGGTTGCGGTAAAATCCACCGTTTCCTCTCTGTACAAATGCTATACGGGCGAAAAAAGACAAATTTCTTATCCTAAAATGTTATGAATTCCGAACGATTTAACGCTTATAGAATTATGTGGGTAATGGTTTTATACGATTTGCCAACCGAGACCAAGGCAATGCAAAAAGCAGCCAATCTCTTCCGAAAACGCCTGGAAGATGATGGATTTTCTTTATTTCAGTTTTCTATCTATTTGAGGCACTGTCCGAGTAGAGAAAATGCAGAAGTGCATAAAAAACGAGTAAAAATGATGCTTCCCAAATACGGGAAAGTAGCCGTAATGACGATTACAGATAAGCAGTTTGGTGATATGGAAATATTCCATTCTAAAGTACGCGAAGATCCGCCACCTACTTACCAGCAGCTCGAGTTATTTTAGAAGTAGAATGAAAAAAATGGATTTACTCAGCCCGATTTATTCTTTTTTTGCTCAATTTTTTATTTCTAAAAACAAAAATAATCCTCTGTCTGTCAGAGGATTATTTTTTGAGGTTGTAACTAATCACAAAGTTACGGAAAATTGAAAGCAATTTACAACNNNTNTA
>NZ_KB900735.1 GCF_000379185.1 Capnocytophaga cynodegmi DSM 19736 | reverse complement strand
GACAAAATGAAAACATTTATTTTGACGAAGAATTATATAAAAATCGGTTTAAAATAGAGAGGAGTTTTGCGTGGCTTGATGGTTTTAAAAGATTGATTATAAGATATGAAACCCTAAACACAACTTGGATGGCTATGTTGTATATAGGGATTATACTAACATTTATTCGAAAAGTTTAAACAAGTTTAAAATAAATACTTTATAGAACTATAAAAAGTATAAATAAATTTTGTGTTTTTTAACTACAAAATTATTTTTAAAAGACTAAAAAACAATAATAAATAATGAAAAGAAGTTTCTTTTACACTTTCTCAGAAAAAAACACAAAAAAATAGCTATCCTACTCTATTTAACCAAAAATTAAGAAGTATTTTATTTGTAAATTACTGTATTAGGAGGTCTGTATTGAAAGGTTTGCAATCTGAAATCATCATTTTGTATGTTTGTAATTTTGAAAATATGATTTCCTTCCATAGGTATTTTTGGGAAATAACATAATGAAAATTGAAAACTTTGAAACATCAGGTAATCATTTGATATATAGAATCCTATAGCTACTTTTGAATAAACATCTGTTTTAAAGAAAGGCTTATTCTCCTTTCCTAAAAAGCCTATATCTACATTAAAAAATGGATTAAACCTGAAACCCAGCCAACTGAACGGACTATAGGATTGTGTTTGCGAAGAAAGTACAAGTTTCCGAGTTCCATAAACATTGCTATAAAACCCTAAAATTCCTTCTCTTTCATTGAGGCTAACTCTGTCTTTAGGGTGAGCCGTTCTGTTTAAACCTACTACGAAAGATGTTTTAAAAAATTGTCGGAAATGCCAATTCCCCAAAGAGAAAAGATTTGAAAAATAAATACTTTCTCCTTTAAAAACGCTCTGTTTCACATTGTCTTTCATCAGCAAACTTCCCGCTTCTAAATTCAGAGAATAATACCCTTTATCAGCGTACTTAGCCAATGAAAATCCAAGTCCAAAATAGGGATGCAATTTTTCATTTTTCTGTAATGTACCCAAAGTAAGAAAAATAGAATGCCCTATGTTCACATCTTCAATATCTCCGTGTCTGAAAATATATCTATCCTGAACAAAGTTTGTTTTATTCAAACTGAACTTCGACAATAGCAAATGTTCATTTGAAAAATAGTTATCAACATTCAAAGAATCAGGAGCATTTTCAGCATAATTCAAATTTTTATAACGTGCCGATATGACGAAATTATTAACAGAACCAAGAGAATTCTTTTTCAAAGGTATGGCGTATCCTCCATAAACATCAAATATTTTTGTTCTCAAAGGAGGACGATACACACTATCTTTAAAGAAAATATCTTCCTGATACCGATTCTCGTGATACCCAATTTTTCCCGCCCAACGTGTATAAGGAGAGTAAA
The DNA here is from genome assembly GCF_000379185.1 of Capnocytophaga cynodegmi DSM 19736. Lineage (GTDB taxonomy): Bacteria > Bacteroidota > Bacteroidia > Flavobacteriales > Flavobacteriaceae > Capnocytophaga > Capnocytophaga cynodegmi. Next base: position 143,686 of record NZ_KB900735.1, on the reverse strand, counting down.
AGCGTCTTTCAGCTACCAATTGCTTTGAAAATAAGTTTTCATAATCCCGATAGTATGAAGTAAATAAATCAATATGTGTATTTTGAATATTTTTGGCACGATATCCAAATCCTTTTCCGTTATCACTGAAGCTCTTAAAATATTGCCTGTACAGAACGTATGCCTCGTGTCCTAAACCAAAAAGATTTTGTTCATTAACACGTATCCAACCTCTTTTATCGGTTAAATCACTTGCGAAGAACATTGTCCAGCTATCTAAAGCCACAACCTGAATATCAACAGAATCAGAAACAGCAGAAATTTCCACAGGACGAATAAGTACACGCCTGATGTAATTTTGCTCCCTTAAAAGACGCTCCGATTCCTTCAAAAGTAAGGAGTCCATCGGTTTATTTTCAGAAAATAGAAGCTGTTTTTTAACCGTTCTTGCTCTCGTTTTTATATGCAATGCATTCCCATAGACTTCCATTTTCTTTTGAGGAGTTTTTGACAAATCCTTTTCATCAAAACCAAATGGGTCTAAGGTAACAACCTCTATTTTCCGTATGATTTTTCCTTGATATTTTACATAGTTCAGATTTAATTCTTTATCAATTTGTTTTGAAGTTGGCGATTTTTTTGATGAATCTGAAAAGAAAGAAGCTAAATTCCTTGTTAATTTATATTTTCCAAAATATCTTTTTACTCTGCTGTAAAAGTCTTTATCTTTTTGAATTTCAGTAGAGTCTTTTTTAATTATATCCAATGAATTGGTTGCCTGTGGAAACAAAAATAATGTTCCCAGAAAGAATATTACCACACAAAGATATAACCTACGACTCATCTTTTATTCAATATATTATTTTGCCCTCTTATTAGCGAAAAACTCTCGCAAAAGTTGTGAACACTCCTGCTCAAGAACATTTCCTTTAATTTCTGTTTTTGGATGAAGTTTACCTCCCATTACTGTAAATCCCCTTTGCAAATCACTTGCTCCATAAACCACACGCGAAATCTGACTCCAATATAAAGCCCCTGCACACATCATACAAGGTTCCAAAGTAACATAAAGTGTACAGCTTTTCAGATATTTACCCCCCAAATAATTTGACGCCATCGTAATTACCTGCATTTCGGCGTGTGCTGTTACATCGGTTAAGCGTTCTGTTAAATTGTACGCTCTGGCTATTATTTGATTATCAACTACGATAATTGCTCCGACAGGAATTTCGTTTGCATCAAATGCATTTTCTGCTTCCTGTAAAGCTCTTCTCATAAAATATTCATCGTCAAACATCTGAAACATAATTAAATATCCTGTTTTTAATTTTTTTATCAGATAAAAATAGCTTGATGTAGTTCTTGTTATGAACAGCACCAAACTATTTGTTTATATTATTTTTTTTGGATTGCTATTTTCCTCCTAAAAATCCGCCAAGCAAATCTCCTATTCCTCCTTTATTATCCGATTTTCCTCCCAACATTCCGGCAAGGTCATCCATAATATTTCCATCTCCGTTGGAGTCTAATAACGATTTTAACATTCCTCCTAAATTATTATTTCCTAAAAATCCTGATAATAAATCTCCCAATCCACTGGCCGATGAAACATTATTGTCTGAAACTTTTTTTCCTAAAAAGCTCATTAATACTGGGACCAAAGATTGTAAAATTTGAACAACATTTGAGGAAGAAACTCCAGTTTTAGCACTAATAGCATTTGCCATAGTTGATTCCTTGCCACCTAACAAATGTCCTAAAATTCCAGCTCCATCTTTAGTCACATCACTATTAACCCCATCATTAAAGAAACTACCAAGATTATCCAACAAACTCCCATCGTGTTTGTTACTCTGCAAGGCACTCAATAGCCCAGCAACTCCCTCTCCTGAAGTATTATTTTGCATTGCACCCATCAATAAAGGTCCTGCCATTTCAATTACAGAAGAAGCTTGTGAAGTAGAAACTCCCGTCTGTTTACTAACTCCATCTACAATTTTTTGGAGATTATCTCCTCCCAGAAAATCTAAAATTCCCGCCATTTTATTAATTTTTAAAATTATTATTGAATTTGCTAAAAGTTATTTGAGTAAACTGACAACCTGTTCCGCTAATTCCGTGCCAATTCTATCTTGAGCTTCAATCGTTGAAGCCCCAATATGTGGTGTTAACGAAACATTAGGATGCATTAACAATCTGATTGATGGAGTTGGCTCATTTTCAAACACATCTAATCCTGCGAAGCTCACCTTTCCACTTTCTAATGCCTCAATTAAAGCCTCTTCCGAAATTACCCCTCCACGAGCCAAATTTATAACCCCTACTCCTTCTTTCATTAATTCAAATTCCTCTGAATCAATAATATAAACATCTTGAATAGGAGAGTTTATTGTAATGAAATCAGATTGTTTTAAAACCTCTTCTTTTTCAATCGTTTTTACTAAAAATGAGATTGTTCTACCATCGAAAAAAGGAAGTTCTATATCCGCCTCTTTCACATTAGGGTCATACGCTATTACATTCATTCCCAAACCTATAGCCATACGAGCTACTGCCTGACCGACTCTTCCAAATCCAATAATTCCCAAAGTTTTTCCTCGAAGTTCTACTCCGTTGGAATATAATTTTTTCAATTGATTAAATTGTGTATCTCCCTCCAAAGGCATATTTCTGTTGGAATCGTGCAAGAAACGTGCTCCCGAAAACAAATGTGCAAAAACCAATTCGGCTACGGAATTTGCCGACGAAACTGGTGTATTAATCACGTGGATATTTTTGCTTTTCGCGTATTCAATATCAACATTATCCAATCCAACTCCTCCACGACCAATTAATTTCAACGAAGGACAGCCATCAATGATATTCTTATCAACCTTTGTTGCCGAACGCACTAAAAGAACATTAATATCATTCTGATTTATATAATTTATTAATTGATTTTGAGCGACTTTTACTACAATTACTTCAAATCCGTTTTCTTCAAGATGTTGTTTTCCTAATTCGGAAATTCCATCATTTGCAAGTACTTTCATTCCTTTTTAATTCCTTTACAATATTATTAAATAGAACGGCAAAAGTACTATTTTTCTACCAAAAATGTATCTTTCTGGAAGAGTTTATTTACAAAGATTGTTTCGTTTTGGAGAGTGTATTTCCAATACAAAGTTTATTTTTTAGAAAATTCAGAAAACTAAAAAGCGTATCTTGACCAAAACTTTACATTGTTTCAATCAAAAATACGCCTGTAACACTAAATTTAAACTATTTCGGTATGTCTTCACATACGTTTCTAACTTCAAAAATTTATCTCTTTTTACAACCTTACTTCCAGTAATTCTATAGCGGTTGTATTTACGTATAATTTCTGGCAATTAGCAGGAAATAAAATTGTTTCTCCTTGTTTTACAGATAGTTCTGTTTTCCCGTCAGAAAGTGTTCCTCCGCCTTTCACACACATATAAATATGAAAAGAATCCTCTGAACCTATTTCTTTTTCAAAATTTTGTGTCAAATTCAAATAATTCGTGATGAAATATGGACAATTAACCATCGTATTGGTTGTATCTTCAGATTTCGAGTAATCTACTTTAAAATCATCTTTCTTTTGATAATCAATCGCATCAAGAGCTTGTTCAGTGTGAAGCTCTCGCAAATTTCCATTTTTGTCCCTACGATTAAAATCGTACACGCGATATGTTATATCACTCGTTTGTTGAATTTCAGCAATGATAATTCCGCCCCCGATAGCGTGAACCTTACCTGTGTTAATGAAAAAAGTGTCTCCCTCACTTACCTTTTCGTAATTCATTATATCCGTGAGCGTTCCGTTATCAAGATGTTGCTGATACTCCTCTTTAGTTACATCCTTGTTGAAACCTACAATGAGTTCTGCTCCCTCATCGGCTTGCATTACGTACCACATTTCTGTTTTTCCGAAAGAGTTATGCCTTTTTTTCGCCAGTTCATCATTTGGGTGAACTTGAATTGACAAATCTTCACGAGCGTCAATAAACTTTATCAAAATCGGAAAATCAGCACCGAATTTTTCATAAACATGTTTACCCAATAACTCATTGGGATACAAATCAATAAGCTCTTGCAGAGATTTCCCAGCAAACTCACCATTCGCCACCACAGAAATATCACCTTTCACAGCTGACACTTCCCAACTCTCACCTGTAATATCTGTTTCGATAGGTTTGTTAAACAGCGTTTTTAATTTGGTTCCTCCCCAAAGTCTCTCTTTAAGAATGGGATTAAATTTTATTGGATACATAAATCAATTTTTTATAGTAGTTATTATCTTAAGTCTTGAAAAATAAAAACTCAAAGCCCGTTTTAGAACCTTGAGTTTCTTATATTTATAGAATCACCTGTAATCCTGATTTATTAAGTTTTTCTTCAGCATACTTTTTAGTTACTATGAGTTCTTTTTCTTCAGAACTTGGTAACTCAAACATTGCATCTGTTAAAACACTTTCACAAAGTGAACGAAGCCCACGTGCTCCGAGTTTGTATTCCATTGCTTTTTCAACAATAAAATCAAGGCCTTCTTCCTTTATTTCAAACTTAATCCCGTCCATCTCAAACAACTTTTTGTATTGTTTGATTATGGCATTTTTAGGCTCTGTCAGAATCATTCGTAAAGTTTCCTTATCAAGCGGATTCATATAAGTCAGAACTGGCAAACGCCCGATAATTTCAGGAATTAAACCAAAATCTTTTAAATCTTTTGGGATTATGTATTGCATCAAATTTTTTCTGTCAATAACTCCAGTTTTTGATGAATTATATCCCACTTCTTGCATATTCAGTCGTTTGGAAATCAATCGTTCAATACCGTCAAAAGCTCCTCCTGCAATGAAAAGAATATGCTCTGTATTTACTTCAATATACTTCTGGTCGGGATGCTTACGTCCTCCTTTAGGTGGCACATTTACGATAGAGCCTTCCAGAAGTTTCAACAATCCTTGCTGTACACCCTCGCCCGAAACATCACGAGTTATTGAAGGATTATCACTTTTCCGTGCAATTTTATCTATTTCATCAATAAAAACAATTCCTTTTTCAGCTTTAGAAACATCATAATCAGCCGCTTGTAATAATCTCGAAAGGATACTTTCTACGTCTTCTCCCACGTAACCTGCTTCCGTTAAAACAGTAGCATCAACAATTGCCAAAGGTACGTTTAGCAACTTAGCAATTGTTTTGGCAACGAGTGTTTTCCCTGTTCCCGTTTCCCCCACCATTATTACATTACTTTTCTGTATTTCTACATTATCATCAGTATCAGGTTGTTGCAACCGTTTATAATGATTGTAAACCGCTACAGAAAGAATTTTTTTAGTAAAATCCTGCCCAATGACATACTGGTCAAGAAATTCCTTAATTTCTTGTGGCTTTTTTAATGTAATATCTTCATTTGAGAAGCTATTTTCTGTTTTGAAATTAAATTCCTCCAAAAGAATTCCGTGAGCTTGTTCAATACAATGATTACAAATTCTTGCTTCTAATCCATTGACAAGTAAATCTGTTTCAGCTTCAGGACGACCACAAAATGAGCAGTAGCTATCTTCTTGTTTCTTTGCCATTTTTTATGCTTTTCGAACCAAAACCTCATCAATCATTCCGTATGTTTTGGCTTCCTCAGCTTTCATCCAATAATCACGCTCAGAATCCTCATATACTTTCTCGAAAGGTTGTTTTGAATGCTTTGCGATAATTTCATAAAGTTCATTTTTTATCTTAAGCATTTCTTTTAAATTGATTTCCATATCAGTAGCTACTCCTTGAGCCCCTCCTGAAGGTTGATGAATCATTATACGTGCGTGTGGCAAAGCAGAGCGTTTTCCTTCTGCTCCTGCACACAAAAGCACCGCCCCCATAGAAGCAGCCATTCCAGTACAAATTGTTGCTACATCAGGCTTGATAAATTGCATTGTATCATAAATTCCCAAACCAGCATAAACTTCTCCTCCTGGTGAATTAATATATATTTGAATATCTTTAGAACTATCCAAACTCTCCAAAAATAGCAATTGTGCCTGAATTATATTCGCCATTTGTGAATGTACCTCTGTTCCCATAAAGATGATTCTGTCCATCATCAAACGAGAAAACACATCCATCTGAGTTACATTTAATTGACGCTCTTCCATAATGTACGGAGTCATACTTGCTACAATTTTATCGTAGTACAAACTATTCACACCGTGTTTTTTAATGGCGTATTTTTTAAATTCGTTTTTGTAATTCATAGTTTTATTGATTTTTATAGTAGCTGAAAAGGCGTTAAATTTGGTTTAACGCCTCTACAACTGTAAGTTAAGTTGAAAGCTTTTAGGCTTCCTCTGTTTTGTAAACTTCTTTTATAAACTCATCAAAAGTTACCTTTTTGTCATTTATTTTGACATTTTGTTTGTAAAACTCCAATAACTTATTGAATACAAGCTGTTTATTAATTCGTTCTACTTCCTCTCTATTTTGCAGAATTTTTCCTACAATTCCCTCTACATATGTTTCGTCCTCCACAGGCATTCCATACTGAAGCATTTGGTTTTTAACATACGTATTTGCAAAACTTTTTAATTCTTCGAAAGTTGGGTGCAATTTATTATCAGTAAGTATTTTACCTTCAATAAGCTGATAACGAAGTCCTTTTTCTGAATTTTCATATTCTTTATTTGCTTCATCTTCAGTAAGTTCTTTTTCACCTGCAGTACGTAACCATTTTTTCAAAAATTCAGCAGGAAGGTCAAACTTGGTATTTTCAACCAAGTAATCAGTGACTTCATTTAAGAAATGTTGATTTGATTGTTCTGCATACTGAAGTTCAGAATTTTCTCTGATTTTATCACGCAATTGTGCCTCTGAAGTAACTTCCCCTGCTGGGAATAATTTATCAAAAAGCTCCTGATTAAGTTCAGCTTCCTCACGAACATTAACTTCTTCCAAAGTAAGTGTTACTTCTACATCTAAATCGTGAGCTTCATCGTGTGAAACTTTCAAATAATGCATCAAACTATGTACATCTTCGAACAATCCTTTGGTTTGCAATTGCAATTGCTCACCAATTTTTTTACCAACGAATTTTTTTCGATTTTTTTCGCTTACGTCTTCTAACTTGAAAGTAGCTTTGTTGTCGATATTTTTTTCCTCATTGAAGAAAGTTCCCGTAATTTCAATATCACTTTGGTTTAAAACTTCTCCTTTTGAAATCAATTTACCAAATTGCTTACGGATACGCTCAACTTGCTTATCAACTTGCTCGTCTTCAACACCTATTTCATAACGAGTAATTCCCTTTGCTGGTTTCAAATCTAACTCAAATGAAGGAGCTAAACCAATTTCAAACTCAAATGAAAAGTCCTCAGCGTCCCAATTAAAATCTTGTTTTGCCTTTGGAAGTGGGTGTCCTAATATATCTAATTTCTCATCAACAAGATATTTATTCAAAGAATCTTGTAACAATTTGTTTACTTCATCAAACAAAACTGCCTTTCCGTATTGTTTTTTTACCATTCCCATAGGTACGTGTCCTTTTCTAAATCCGGGAATGTTTGCTGTTTTTCTGTAATTTGTAAGTACCTTTTCTACTTTATCAGCATAATCATTTTTTTCGATAGCAACCGTAATCACGGCATTCAAAGCATCAATTTGCTCTTTTGTAATATTCATTTTTTAAAATATTTATATCTAAAAATTTCAGTTTGCAAAGGTATAATTTTATATGGAAACTAAAAAATTTTTAAATTACTTTCTTATTTGCGTTTTGTCATTTGTTTAATGGCTTGTTCTAAATTCTTTACAAGTCCAAAAAGATAGTTAAATTGCTCCCAATAAAGGTGTACTTCACGCATAGAAACAACTGATAATAAATCATTTGAAGAAGAACTCAAACTTTGCTGTTGTTCAACTATTTTTTGCATTTCTTGGTTTAGTTCTTCTAATGAGAATTCGTTTTCATCAACTTGAATAGAAATATCATTGACAAGGGGCACCAATGCTCTTTTCAGAAGTGAAGTAAGCGAATCAATAGCTTGATTGAATATTTCTTTAGGAAAAGTTACTTTCTTGGATTTCAGACGAACTCCCAAAGAAGCCACAGAAGCCAAAAACGACTGCTGAATTACAATAATCTCATAAATTGATGTATTGTCATCTTGTTTTGACTTTGGTTCTTGTAACATTCGCTGAAAAGCTGCATTCAAGTTCGACAATGCTAAAAATGCTTCTTTCCGAGAGACTTTATATTCATTTGTAACCCCTTGATTTTCATTAAAAACAATTTTCACTTGCTGAAGATAATCAATATTGGTTTGTATCGACTTTTGAACGACCTCCTGATATGTTCTTGATTCCCAAGTTGGAAAAAGTACATAATTTGCAACAAAGGCAAGTCCTACACCGATGGCTGTGTCAAGTAACCTGTCGTGTATCACTGAATAAACATCTGGACTTATCAAAGCAAACATAAAAATAGCTGTAATTGTGATAAAAATTGAAGCGTACATATAGTTTTCCTGCATCAACCCAAAGGCAATTGGCATACACAATACTCCAAAATACAAATACAAACTCGGAGAAGGAAACAAATAAATAACAGCAAAAGCGATTACTCCTCCTAAAATTGTTCCATAAATCCTGCTTAAAGAACGTTCCTTTGTTAGTCCAAAACCTGGACGCATTATCAGAAAAATTGTCAAAAGAATCCAATATGCATTGCTTATAGAAAAATAATTCCCTATAAAATAAGCAATTATCGTAGTTACAGAAAGTCGAATAGAATGCCGGAAAAAGGAAGATTCAAAAGATATGTGGTCTTTCAAACGTTTCCAAGAATAATTCTGGTAACTTACAAACTTCCTGTAAGTTTTTTCATCACGTTTTCCAACATCGTTTGTGTAATAATTATCAAATATCACACGTATTTTCTCTATTGATTTATACTGATTTTCAATATAGATATAAAAATTCCGTAGTGTGAGCAGTTTGTCTCTATCGGATTTTGTTTGAGCCTGATTTTTCAGTTCCTCATTTTTTCTTTTTGCTTGTAGGAATAATGTTTTTAAAGAATTATCCAAATTAATTTGCTTACGAGACCCTATATAAACGGACATTTGTTGCAATTGATTTGAAAGTTCTTTCAGAAAATTAGCATAAATTCTCAATACATCTTTATCTTGTGCAAATTCCTTATCAATTTTATCATACTGAACTGGATTTGCCAATGCCAACTCAAAAATATCGACCAATTCTATGAACATCAAAAATTGTCTCTGCAAATAGTCTGTTTTACCTGATTTACTCCGCGAATCGAGGATTACTTCTCGTAGTTTCTCGTAATTCTCATTCAAGTTGGTTTGCAAATCAATCATTTTTTTGAAACCCTCCTCTCTATTTTCTGACAATAACAAATCTGAACGGACAGAAAAAAAATCTGACGTCAAAGAGAAACATTTTCCTAAAAGCTGTTCGCTATATTGTCTTGGTTTTATCCATAGATATATAAAGACTAAAGATATATACCACAATCCACCAATAAAAATACAAAACAAATACACATAAATTGCCGCTCCTGTTTGTATGTGAGACAATGTGGAAGCAATGGAAAATAACCCAGAAAAAGCCACCATAGAAGCTCGAAAGCCATAAAGAGAAATATAACCATTGAAAAATGTTAAAACAAAAATAGTTAATTCCAGTAGATAAGGATATGGGTATGTTACATTAACAAAAAAACAACTGACCATTGCCAATAAAGTAGCTACCAGAAGCCCTCCAATATGATGTTTTCTATTGCCAGGAATATCACTCGGAGAAATAGCAATTATACTTAGTCCCACAGGAATACCTATTTCAAGAATATCAAAATACCAACCAATTCCGATAGGAATAAGAACAGCTATCGTTTTGAGTACGCCTTTAAAAAAAGAAAAACTTTTTAGAAAAGAGATGAGTTTTAAATACATTTTTTAACTATATTCGCCACAAAAATACAAAGTAATTCTGAAATGTTATAACTTCGTACTTTTTGAAATCAGCAAACTTCTATGGATAAAGACATAAAGAAATCAACTGAAACACTTATTAATGAAGGAGTTATATTATACCCTACAGATACTGTCTGGGGATTGGGTTGTGATGCTACTAACATCAGAGCTGTTTCCAAAATTTTTCAAATAAAACAACGAAACGAAAGTAAAAGTTTGATTATTTTGATAAACTCAATAGAAATGCTACAACAATATGTTTCAGAAATACCCAATTACATACTGAATTTCCTTAAAACGATTCAAAATCCAACCACAATTATATATTCTAATCCTAAAAACTTAGCAAAAAACGTCATTTCATCTGAAAATACAGTCGCTATACGTCTAATTCAAGACGAATTCTGTCAGAAATTAATAAAAAACTTCGGAAAACCTATCGTTTCTACTTCTGCTAACATCAGTGGAGAGCCCACACCTCAAATTTTTAGCGATATAAATCCACAAATTATCAAAAATTGTGATTATGTGGTAAAACATCGACAAAACGACACAGAAAAACGAACTCCCTCTAGGTTGGTACGCTTTGATTCAGAGGGAAATATAGAATTTTTAAGATAATAATATTATGGATAAACAAGATATCAAACAGATACGTTATGACAAAGCTTATATGAGAATGGCTTTGGAATGGGCGAAACTTTCTTACTGCAAACGAAAACAGGTTGGAGCTATTATCGTGAAAGACAGAATGATTATTTCAGACGGATACAATGGAACACCTACTGGTTTTGATAATTGTTGTGAAGATGAAAAAGGCGACACAAAATGGTATGTACTTCACGCAGAAGCAAATGCAATTATGAAAGTTGCTTCCTCCACTCAATCTTCACAAGGAGCCACGCTTTACATAACAATGTCACCTTGCAAAGAATGTAGCAAATTAATTCACCAATCAGGAATTAAGCGTGTGGTTTACAAAGATGCTTACAAAGACAATGAAGGAATTCTATTTCTTGAAAAAGCAGGTGTTGAAATCGTACATCTTTCAGAAGTAGAATGATTACAATTAAGACGTAAGAACTTAATTAATAAAATATTATTTTTTTACTTTTAAATAAGTTTTATATTTTTGCGGACAAATAAAACATATTATGCCAAAAATTAAGCTTTTAGTTATATTTTTACTTTTTATTGGAAGTTTTCAAACGATCGTATCTCAGAATAATAATAACAATGATATAAATCTTGACCCTCAACAAATTTCTTCAATAAATATTGATAAAATATCGGACGAACAACTTAGCATTTATTGGGAGAAAGCTAAAAATCAAGGTTATACATTAGACCAACTTATTACCGCTGCCAGAATGCGAGGTATGTCGGACATACAAGCTATGAAACTAAGACAGCGAATTTTACAACTTTCAATTAGAAAAAAATCTGGTAATCAGCAAGATAATTATTCTTTTCAGGATAGAGAGGAAGAAACTTTCGGGTTTACAGGAAATGAAAATAAAGACTCTTTGGCGATACAAAACAAAAAAGATTCCATATTTGGAATGAACTTCTTTAAAAATCCAAAAATTTCATTCACGCCAAATATGAATATGGCAACTCCTGAAAATTATCAAGTGGGACCTGGTGATGAACTCCTGATTGAGGTTTGGGGAGCCACCGAAGGTTCTTTCAAACAAAAAGTTGATACACAGGGAAATATTTTCATAAATGCTATTGGAAAAATCAACGTTTCGGGTTTATCTTTTGAAGATGTTAAAACAAAAATCAACTCACATTTAAAACGGATTTATTCTGGAATTTCTGCACCCAATGGAAGTTATAACAAAGTCTATACGGGAGTTACCATTACTCAAGTAAGAACCGTAAAAGTAAACATCATAGGGGAAGTCACTGTTCCTGGTACTTACTCACTAAGTGCTTTATCAACCGTTTTGAATGCGTTGTACGCTTGTGGAGGTCCTACGGAAAATGGGTCTTTCAGAGAAATAAATTTGGTGCGAAACGGGCAGAAAATAGCTACTTTTGACGTTTATGAATTTCTAATTCACGGGAGCGAGAAAGGGAATTTACCTCTTAAAGATCAAGATGTTATCATAGTTCCTCCTTACTTAAATCGGGTTTTGATTGAAGGAGAAGTAAAACGAAAAGGAGCCTACGAAACTAAAGAAGGAGAAACTTTGGCTAATTTAATCACTTTCTTTGGAGGTTTCACTTCTGACGCTTTTACGAACACTTTGGTTGTTGAACGTATCAAAAATGCAAAACGGGAAGTGAAAGAAGTAGCTTTTGAAGATATTTCAAACTTCCTGATACAGAATGGTGATAAACTCAAAGTTCATCCTATTACAGAAGAATATCAAAACAGATTAAGTATTGGAGGTGCTGTTTACCAGCCTGGTACATATGAATTTAAGGAAGGAATGACCGCTTATGACTTATTAAATCGGGCGAATGGAGTTAGGAAAGAAGCTTCTTTAGATAGAGGACTGATATTTAGAACTTTAAACCGAGTAGATTATCAAACAATCAATTTTTCTGTAAAAGACTTGATTGAAGAAAGAAATAATATTCCACTCAAAGATAACGATAGCATTCATATTTTCTATAAAGATTCTCTTCAAATGGCTCGTTTTATAAAAGTGGAAGGAGCTGTTAATAAACCAAAAGAACTTCCTTTTATGGAAAATATGACTGTTGAAGATGTTATTGCTCTGGCAGGAGGTCTTTCACAAGGGGCAGATGCTTCAACTATTGATATTTTTCGTGAAATTAATGACGGAGATTTTCGAAAACTGAGCCAAGATTTTAAAGTATCTGCTAACAATGAATTAACACCTGTCGAAGGCGATGTTATCACATTACAACCTAATGATATTGTTTCTGTTAGATATATAAAAGGTTATACACCAATGCAAACAATCACTGTGGAAGGAGAGGTCGTATACCCAGGAATTTATAGCATTCGTAGTAAAGACGAACGCATCTCTGACATTATTGAGCGAGTGGGAGGTTTTTCGCCCTATGCTTACATCAAAGGAGCTACGCTTATAAGAAAGAAACTGGACGAAGGCGACATCAAACAAGAGCAATTCCTTGACGAAATTGTTATGGCAAGTAGTATTGGGAACGATAACGATAAGGCTTTAAAAAAGATAGAAAAAAAATCTACCGAATATCGCATCGGAATTGATTTGAAAAAGGTTTTGCAAAATAAACACAGCAAATACGATTTAATTTTAAATGAAGGAGATGTTTTGTTAATTCCTTCTGAAAAACAAACCATTGAAATTAAAGGAGAAGTTCTGGCTCCTTCATTAGTACGTTATGAAAAAGGATTATCTTTAAGAGACTATGTAAATCGTGCTGGTGGATTTTCGGACAGAGCCAAAAAACGTTCTATATACGTAATGTATGCCAACGGAGATATAAAATCAACTAATAATTCTCTTTTCTTTAAAAACTACCCTGAGCTGGAACCTGGAGCTATAATTATCGTTCCTTCAAAACCTGAGCGTCAACGAATTTCAACTTCTGAAACAATTGGAATTATCTCTGCAATTACAACAATGGGTGTATTAATTTTTAACGTCTTAAAAAAATAATGATGAGCAATAATCAACAAAAAAATGAAGATGAAATAGATTTACTTGAATTGTTAAATAAACTATGGATTAAAAGAAAATCTATACTGAAAGTTACCTTATTTTTCTTCGTTTTGGGAATCATTATTGCCTTGATATCTCCAAAACAATACACGGCTGTTACTATTATGGTACCTCAATCCTCTGGCGACAAGATGTCTGTTGGCGGTTTAGGAGGACTTGCGGCTATGGCAGGGATTAATTTAGCAGGAAGTTCAAATGAAAGTATTCCATTAAATACCTATCCGAAAATAGTAGAAAGTATCCCTTTCAGAAAAAAACTTATACAAACCCCATTAAAATTCAATGACTTGGATGAACCTATTTCTTACGAAAAATATTACAAAGAATACAACAAACCTAGTATTCTTAGTAACATAAAAAAATATACGATTGGTCTACCAAGTTTGCTTTTTGGTAAAAAAAGTGATGAAAAATCGGAAATTTCTGAAAAAACAGATTCTATTTGGTATTTATCGCTTGAAGACAGGACTATTTTAGAAGATATTAGTGGGCAACTAGCAATTGATATCAGTGAAAAGGAAGGAATAATTACTTTGTCATATTCAATGCCTGAAGCTTTACCAGCCGCTCAAATGTTGCAGAGTGCACAAACGTTACTGCAAGAAACTGTTACGAAATTTAAAACCCAAAAGGCTAATGATGAATTAAAATTCATCGAACAACGATATGAAGAGGCTAAAAGTGATTTCAAGACAAAACAATTTGCCTTAGCTCAATTTCAAGACAGAAACAGAGACCTTTTTGGTTCGTTACCACAAACAAGATTGGAGCAACTACAGGCCGATTACAATCTTTCTTTCAGCGTGTATTCCGAACTCGCTAAACAGCTCGAAACCAAAAAAATAAAAGTAAAGGAGGAACACCCTATTTTCACGATTGTAGAACCTGTTAGTGTTCCCAATGAACGTTCAAAACCTAAAAGAGTAATGATTGTTGCTATTTGGAGTTTTCTTGGTTTTGTATTAGGAGTTGGTCTTACTTTTATTCGGGATTTTATGAAAAAGTTTAAACAACCTAGTATTGACAATCAGTAAAAGTTTAGTATATTATTTCAAAAAATTCTGATAAATAAAATATTATTGTATCTTCGCGACCTGTATGAATATTAAAGATATTGAATTTATAAAGTTATTGCTTGATAAGCAATTGAAAATAAGTATTATTCCTCACAAAAATCCTGATGGCGATGCTATAGGTAGTTGTTTGGGATTGTATCACTATCTAAAAACTCATAATCAAGATGTTAAGGTCGTATCACCAAATGATTTTCCTGATTTTTTAAAGTGGCTACCTGAAGCTGAAAACATTCTTGTTTATGACAATGAACCAGAAAAAGCTACTGAACAAATCGAAAAGTCAGGATTAATTTTTACATTAGATTTCAACTCACTTAAAAGAGCTGATGTACTAACTCCGTTGTTGGAATCTTCAGAGGCTACCTTTGTTATGATTGATCATCACCAAGCTCCTGAAGATTATGCTCAAATTACGTTTTCTAATCCTAATGCAAGTTCAACGTGTTCAATGATTTACTCTTTCATTGATGTTATGGGAGACAAAAACTCTATAAATCAAATCATTGCAACTTGCTTATACACAGGAATTATGACCGATACAGGCAATTTTAAATATGCATCAACTACGAGTAATACATTCAAAATAGCTTCTTTTTTAATCGAAAAAGGTGCTAATAACAGCCAAATAAATAGTAATGTATTTGAAAATAATTCTTACAACAGAATACAGCTAATGAGTGTAGCTCTTAAAAATATGGTTTACCTGAAAGAATACAACACAGCCTATACTACACTCACTTCTGAAGAATTAGCACATTACAACAGCCAGAAAGGAGATACTGATGGATTTGTGAACTATGGCTTGACCATCAAGAATACGAAGTTAGCTGCTATTTTCATTCAGGAGAAAAACTATATAAAAATTTCTTTTCGCTCTAAAAATCAGCACGATGTAAATTCTTTTGCCCGAAAGTTTTTTAATGGAGGAGGACATATCAATGCTGCTGGAGGAAGATTTGACGGCTCAATGGAGGAAGCTACCGCTTTTTTTCTAAAGGTGTTACCCGAATTTCAGTAACAAAATCAAAACAAGAGAATTATGTTTAAAAAATTGACTTTTTTGATTGCAACGGCTCTTTTGATAATGGGTTGTAGTGAGAAACCAGCTCGTCGCCCGATTTCTGTAAAGAGTGGTAATACTTTTTTGAAAGAATCAGCAGAAAAAAACAAACAACTTCTTAGCTCGGAAGAAGCTTTGATTGATTCCATAATCAAAAAAGATACGTTACACAACTTTGTCGATTCGCAACACGGGTTCAAATTCTACTACACGCAACAAAATCCTGACGCTACTTATACAGCTCAGTTTGGCGATAAAGTAATTTACAACTATAGTATTTCTGACATCAGCGGAAATGAAATTTATAGTGAGTCAGAAGATGGGAATTATCAATATTTTGTTGAAAAAGAAGAGCTTTTTTTGGGACTTCGGTCTGCTTTAAAAATTTTAAAAGAGGGAGAAAGTGGTGTTTTCTTCTTCCCTTCAGAAATTGCCTACGGATATCGAGGAGATAAAGACAAAATTGAAAATAATCAGCCAATCATTGCCAAAATACGAGTAATAAAAATCGAGAAAAATAAAAATACACAGGAAATAGATTCTAAAAAAGATACAATTTCATTAAATCAGTAAAGTTTTCAAATAAAAATTTAATTAAAAATCAATATTTTATGAAACGAATGAACATCATTATGTTGTTTTTTGCAACGGCAATTTTCTTTAGTTGCAAATCACAGAAACCTTCTAACTTAGGAGATGGATTATTTGCTGATATTCATACAAATAAAGGGAATATCATCATAAAACTTAATTACGAAGAAACGCCCGTTACTGTGGCAAACTTTGTTACATTGGCAGAAGGGACAAATTCTTTTGTGAAAAGTGAATTCAAAGGGAAACCTTACTACAATGGTGTGATTTTCCATCGTGTTATCAAGGATTTTATGATTCAGGGTGGAGACCCAACAGGAACTGGAATGGGCGACCCAGGCTATCGATTTGAAGATGAATTTGTTGACCATCTAAAGCACGATAAAAAAGGAATACTTTCAATGGCAAATGCAGGACCTGCAACCAATGGTAGCCAGTTCTTCATAACTCACGTACCAACTCCTCACCTTGATGGCAGACATACAGTTTTTGGTGAAACCGTTGAAGGATTGGAAGTAATTGACTCTATTGCCAATGTAGCTACTGCGGAGGCAAACAGACCTATTGAAGATGTGAAAATCAACAGCATATCAATCATACGTAGTGGAAAAGGAGCTGAAAAATTCAATGCCGTTAAAACCATCGAAGATTATTTTGCTAATGCAGAAAAAAGAGAAAAAGAAAGAGAAAACAAAATTAAAGAGTCTACAAATAAATTTTTAGCTGAAGTTAAAGTACAAGAGACTGAAGCTAAGGCGTTCCCTTCTGGAATAAAAGTTCTCATTTTAAGAGAAAGTGAGGGAGAAACTCCTAAACACACACAACAGGTTCTTGTAAATTACGCTGGATATTTGACCGATGGAACACTATTCGATTCAAACGTAAAAGAGGTAGAAGAGGCTTTCGGAAAATACAATGTAGCACGTGAAAGAGGTAATGGATATACCCCAATACCAATGGATTACAACAAATCTGCTCAATTAATCCCTGGCTTTAAAGAGGCTTTACTTACTTTAAAAGTAGGTGAAAAAGCTCGAGTTTTCATTCCTTCTGCGTTAGGATATGGAGAAAGAGGGGCTCAAGGAGTTATCCCTCCAAATAGCGATTTAATTTTTGATATTGAAATTGTTGGAATTGCACAATAAAAAATGATTTATAAAATAAAAAAAGCGGCTAAAATAAAGCCGCTTTTTTTATTTACAGAAAAGAACTACTGAAAATCAGCATCTGAAACTCCTTCATTCAATTTTAAGTCTGTAACTTTAAATTCAAAAGCCTGAACAGCCATTGAAGATGAAATCACAAAAGGAAATCTAATCCCCTTAACTTCACGATAATCACCATAAGTTACAATAGTTTCAAAAGTTTGACCACCCATCTCTGCAACAGAAACTTCTGCAACTTTCAAACCTGAAGCTACATCATAGAAAACCTTTTTACTATCAGAAAGGGCTACCACATAAACGTCTTTCCCCTCGTGAGATTCTATCCCTATCAATCTCAAACTACTATCACTAATTTGATTAACTTCAGGAAAAACACCTGCTTCTTTCTTCAACACTTCAGCATCTTTATCCGAAAGAGGAATTTTCTGTCCTTGTGCCTCTGCTGAAACAATATTTCCGTTAACCAATTGTTTGGAAAGCATCATTCCCATTGCTCCCATCGTTTGTAAAAACTTGTCATTACCACTACGTTTTATGGAAAAATCTACTGGCATTCCTTGTATCTCTCCTTTTGCCTCCATCAGTATTGTTTTTACAGATTTCACATCTCCGATAGCTTTTAAATAATTCTCTAAAATAGTTTTTACACTTACCCCAGCAGGAACTTCTTTTTTCTGAGTAATCTTTGTGGTTGGATTTCCGTATTTATCAAAATAAAAAACTGGTAACTCTTTCCCTTCAAATGTCAAATTCTCAAATTTATCGGCTACATCACTCGCCTTACTAACAATCGTAAAACGCAGATTATCAATATTAAAATATTTATTAGCAACGCGTTTGATATCTTCCTTAGTTACCGCATTTATATTTGCAATATAATTTTTATAGAAATCATCAGGCAAGTTTTGTGTTTTTATATTAATTGCATAACTTGCTGTTGTTTGAGGATTTTCTGTCGCCATTATGAACTTACCTAAATATTGAGATTTTGCTTGGGCAAGATGTTCGTCACTAACATATTCATTACGAATACGTTGAATTTCTTTTAAAATCTCCAGAACAGCACGGTCCACTACATTATTTCCTACTTTGGTCGAAACTCCAAAGTTCCCTTTTGTCCATTTATTTGGTTTGGTATAGGACCCTGCACCATAAGTAAATCCATTTTTTTCACGCAGATTCATATTGATGTAACTTCCAAAACCTCCTCCCAAAATATAATTGGCGATAATCAAAGGAAAGTAATCTTTATCAGACATTTTCAAATCAATCAAATTATCCACACGTATTTCAGATTGAACCGCACTGGATAAATCCACCAAATTGATTTGTGTAGTTTCAGCATTTTTAGGAGTTATCAATTCTTCAGAAGCTGTTTTCATTGACTTCCACTCTTTAAAATATTTAGTTATCAGCTTTTTAGCTTCCTTCGGATTAATATCTCCTGAAACTACCATATATGCATTTGTTGGTAAAAAATGCTTTTTATAGAAAGCTTTAACATCTTCCAAAGTGATGCTATTAATAGTTTCTTCCGTTAGATATTCTCCGTAAGGGTGATTTTTCCCATAGACTAATACACCTTGTACACGTCCAACGATTGACTCTACACTATTTTCTCCAGCCTTAATTCCTTGAACTAATTTGGCTTTTTCTTTATCCAATTCCTCTTGGGTGAAATTGGGATTTAGTGCAGCATCTGCCATAAGTTGTAAGATTCGTGGAAAATATCTGGTTAGTGAAGATGCACTTGCTCCTCTTGCTGATAATGAGATATTTCCAGCCAAATAATCTACCTCTTCATTAAAAGCATCTTTTGAAATAGATGTCGTTCCATTTCCCATCAAAGCTGATGTAATTTCAGAAATTCCCGCCTTATCTCCCTCAAGAACAGGAGCTTCATCAATATTCAAACTAACACTTATTTTAGGAAGCTTATGATTTTCTACCACTAATAATGTTAATCCGTTAGGCAATTTATACGTTGTGGGAGTTCCCAAATTAATGGTAGGAGTTTTTCCTGAAACAGGCATTTTTGACCTATCTACCTGAGCCTTTGTCATTGACATTGCAAATAAAAAAATTGATGTTATTAGAAATTTTATATTCAGTTTCATACGCGTAATCATTAAAATTATTGTTTTAAGTTTTCAGGCAAATAATCAAGATCTAAACGCTGATTTTCATTAAGATATTTTCTAGCCACACGCTGAATATCTTCTCTGGTTATAGAGTGATATATATCTATTTGCTTGTTTATCAAACCAGTATCTTTATAAAAAAGATAATAATTTGCCAGTGAAAGAGCAATTCCCTCCATATTTGAATTTGCACTTACAAAGCGACTCTCTATTTGATTTTGGAGTTTATCGAACTCTCTTTTTGAAATCAACTCATTTTGAAGTTTTTGAATTTCCTCATCCATTTCCTTGCCAAGTGTTTCTAAGCTAATTCCTGCCATTGGCAAAGCCCCCATAATATATGTTCCGTAATCTTCCTGTGAATCTGAAAAAGCCAATACTTGCAAAGCTGTTTTCTTTTCATCAACCATCTTTTTATACATTCGTGAACTTTTTCCTCCTGTTAAAATTGAAGAAATTAAATCTAAAACATACGCATCTTTTTCAGTCATTCCAGGAGTTCGATAGGCGTATATTTTTATAGGTAACTGAATATTTGCATCATAATCAGTTACTTTAATAGCCTTTGTAATCGGTTCTTCCTGAATTTTTGTACGAACGATTTTTTCTCCCGTATTAGGAATTGACCCAAAATAATTCTCAATCCACTTTTTAGTTTGGAGCTTCTCAAAATCTCCTGTAACAACCAAAACGGCATTATTCGGATTGTAGAATTTCTTTTTGAAAGCAATAAATTCTTCCAACTTTGCCGCGTCTAAATGTTCAATTTGTCCAATAACAGACTCTCCATAGGGGTGTTTTTTGAATAAATGTGGGTTTATTCCTGTACGATACATAATTTTCCCATAAGGAGCATTGTCAAGACGTTGCTTTTTCTCCTCTTTCACGACTGAATTCTGTGTACTTACGCCAATTTCATTAATTACAGGGTGTAAAAGTCGTTCAGACTCCATCCAAAGTCCTAATTCAAGACTGTTTGAAGGAAAAACTTCGTAATAGTAGGTCTTGTCTTGTGTAGTGAAAGCGTTATTTGTACCTCCGTTTGAAGATACAATATCGAACCATTTTCCCCGTTCAATGTTTTGCGTACCTTCAAACAAAAGATGTTCAAAAAAATGCGCAAATCCTGTACGAGTTCTGTCTTCGTCTTTTGCCCCCACGTGGTACATAACTCCCACAGCTACAACGGGTGCCGAATTATCCTGATGCAAAATAACGTGTAAGCCATTTGTCAGGTCATACTCCTCAAAAGAAACTTCCTGTGCCATACTAAAACTTCCTGAAAGCATAACTGCTGTTAATAATAATTCATTTTTCATACATTAAATGGTAAAATTTCGGCTAAAATAAAAATTAATTCTTTTAAAAAATACATTTTTTCAAAATGTCTTACAAAAAAATTCTTCAAGCTTTCATTTCTCTAAAAAATTAAAAAAACAACAACATACTTTTTTCTAAAAAACTGCATTTATTTGAAATAATATAATATATTTGCCGTTGATATTTAGCATATATTTATAATGGAACACAAAAACAAAACTGCATTTAAGTGGCTTTTGGTAGTCATTGTTTTGAGTTTGGGAATTGGTAATTTATTTGCCCAAACAAAGATTGTAACAGGGAGAGTTACAGATGCTACTGGTATTGTTTTACCAGGGGTTAGTGTTATTATTAAAAACACAAAGAAAGGTGTAGAAACTGATTTTTACGGACAATTTCAGATTGAAGCCCAAGAAGGTGACATACTTGTCTTTTCATACTTAGGTATGGACACCCAAGAAAAGAAAGTAACCTCAACGGACAGCAATTTTTCAATTGTTCTTAAGGAATCTATCAATCAGCTTGATGATGTTGTGGTGGTAGGTTATGGTTCTGCTAAAAAAATTAGCACCATTGCAGGTTCCATTGTAAAGGTAGATGGAGAAAAGCTAACAAACAAGCCTTCAGCAAGTGTTTTAGACGCTTTGCAGGGAAAAGTAGCTGGACTTTCCATTTTTTCTACCTCTGGTGAGCCTTACGGAATGGGAAGCATTCGTTTACACGGAATGGGTTCTACCTATGGAGGAGCAGATAATCCTCTGTTCATCCTTGATGGTTCGCCTGTATCAAAAGATGTTGTAGTTTTGCTTAATCCTTCTGATTTTCAAAGCGTTTCAGTTTTGAAAGATGCTTCAGCTACATCAATCTATGGAACCAGAGCTGCCAACGGAGTGGTTTATATAACAACCAAAAGTGGAAAAACAAGAGAATCTGCTACAGTTACCATAAGTTCTCAGTATGGTTTTTCAAGTTTGGCAAGTAGAAAGTTCTTTGATGGTATGATGAACCCCGAAGAATATGCAGACTTTTTAGTTGAGAAAAAAGAAAAAACTCGACAAGAGGCTGATGAACTTCTTAAAGCGTTTCCTAACAAAATACGTTGGGACAGAGTTTATTTTAAGGATAATGTACCTGATCAACAAATAAATATATCTTTTATGGGAGGAGGAAGTAATACTCGTTATTACGCTTCTGGAGGTTTTTATGAACAAGAAGGACTTATGTATCGCTCTGGTTTTAAAAGATATACAGCTCGTTTCAATCTTAACAGTAATATAAATAATTGGCTTAAAATTGAGCTTAGCCTTTCATCTGGATATGCCAAATATATGATTAATCCTTACGCCTCAGGAGGTGTTAATAGTTTTTATGGAAGTCTTTCTGTGCTTACCCCTCCGATTTACTCACCTGTTGATGAAAAAGGAAATCGTTACGATTATGTACCTGTTATAGGACTTCCTCACCCGCATTATTTGGCAGAAAATAATCCTGGGGCATCTAAGAATATCAATTTTATACCACAAGCTAATATTACAATCACACCAATCCAGAATTTAGTTTTTAAATCACAAGCTGGTCTACAATATTTTAATATTAGCAGTGAAGAAGTATTACTACCTTCATACGTAGAAAAAGCTAAAAGACTCTATTTTTTCAGGGGAAATGCATTTGCTAAGAAAAGTAAGGTAGAACGACTCATAAAAACATTTACAAATACTGCAGAATATAAATGGAATGTTAATGATAGTAATACTCTTACTTTCCTCTTGGGACAAGAAAGTATTGACGAGGACTATGGACAAGTTACTGCTTCGTCAGAAGGGCAAACTTCCGATAAAGCAACATTGCTCATACACGGAAATGAGAATAAAGAAGTAGGTGAAAGACGTTCAGGAAGCAGTTACAATTCATTCTTCGGGCGTATTGATTATCAACTTAAAGAGAGATATTTCTTTGATTTTTCTGCACGTCGTGATGGCTCTTCTCGCTTTGGAGCAAATAACCGATATGCTAACTTTTGGGCTATTGGTGCATTATGGAAAATTAGTCAAGAAAATTTTCTTAAAAACCTTTCGTGGATAAACAATTTGGATGTAAAATTTAGTATTGGAACCAGTGGAAATGCAGATGTTATCTCAGAGTATGCCTCATTGGCTTTGGTACGTAACGATAATTTTTACAAAAAAAGACCAGGTTACCTATTGAGTGACCCTGGTAATCCAGATTTACAATGGCAAAAACAGATAAAGACTACCATTGGCTTTAACGTTGCTCTTTTCAAAAAAATTAACCTAAATGTTGATTTTTACGAGCGAAAAACTACGAATATGTTAGGTTATATTTATCGTCCTTCCTTTTCGGGTACTACAGGGATTATGGAAAATGGTGGAGATTTTAGAAACAGAGGTGTCGATGTTTCCTTTTCAGCTAACTTATTTGCTAATGAGAAAAACAAATTCTACATAACACCTTTTATATCACTTAACTACAATCAAGAAAAGGTACTTTCTTTACATGAAGGAAAACCATATATTATCGGAGAATCTAGTCCAGTTAGCCAGATTGTGGGGCAACCCCTAGTATATGTGTATCCCATATTCAAACATGTAAATCCTGAAACAGGACGTTCGGAATGGTATGTACCAGGAGAAGATATCACACAACTAGTTAAAGATGATAATAAAGTTACGACTACTTTCGATGACCATACTCTTAGGCAAAATACAGGTATCAAACGAAATCCTCCTTTTAATGGTGGTTTTGGGTTAGATGCTGGTTATAAAGCCTTTAACTTACGGATGTCTTTTTCCTTTTCATCAGGAAAATATATGATAAATGGAGATCGTTATTATACTGAAAATCCAATTGCTACCACTTTCCATTCAGATAACAACCAAAGTAAAACAATATTTGACAACTGGAAAAAGCCTGGTGACATTGCTCGTTTCCCAAGCTATGAACATGGAAATTTATTTACACAGTACGACAGTCGTTTGATTGAAGACGCATCTTTCATTCGAATGAAAGATATAACCCTCTCTTACACTCTTCCTGAGGAAGCTATCAAACAAATAGGTTTTTTCAAACAAATTCGTTTCTTTGGAACAGGACGTAACTTACTTACATTCACTAGATACACAGGATTAGACCCTGAGTTTGACATAGATATATCATCTGGAGCAAACCCAAGTACGAAACAATATACTTTTGGAATTGAAGTTCAATTTTAATTAAAAACAAAATGAAAAAGTTAACATATATTATATTTTTTGTAACTACCTTACTATCATTAAGTAGTTGTAGTAACTTAGACCAATCACCCTACGAAAACATTTCTTCAAAAGATACTTTTGAAAAACTCATTGATGCAGAAAGTTGGGTAAATGGTATGTATATACGTTTACGACGAAGCGTATATGGAACGTACGTGATTGCCAATGAAGTACAAGCTGACTTACTAAATGTAACGGCTTTCGGAGAATATAAAAACATACATCGTTGGGAAACTTTCACAGTATCAGAGCCCACCACCAGAGAAATATGGTTTGAGGATTATCGAACCATTGCTAATATTAACACGGCCCTTGAAGGATTCCCTAAAATTATACTAAAAAATGCTGAAGAGCAAGAATTACTAAACCAATATATTGGTGAGATGCATTTAGGTAGAGCTTTTTTGTACACACGATTAGCAACTGCTTTCTGTAAAGTATATGATGCCAATACAGCTTCTAACGATTTAGGATTACCCTTGGAAAAAGTTTATGACGTGAAAACTAAAAACCAAAGAGCCTCTTTACAAGAAACTTATGATTTTATTCTATCTGACATAACAAAAGCGGAAGACCTGCTAAAAAATAAAACAGGAGCTATAAATGCCGATACTTTTACTATTGATGCTGTTAAAGCCTTAAAAGCAAGAGTTTTGATGTATATGGGAAAATGGGAAGATGCTTACAAAGTAGCAGAAGATTTAATTTCTACGAATACGTATGCTTTAGCTACTTCTTCTGATGAATTGAGAGAAATATGGCACAAGGATAATGCACAAGAAAGCATTACTCAACTTTACATTGCTACTCCTGACCAATTGCCTTCTACTAATGACATATTTTTTAGAATAAACTCCTTTAAAGAATTTGAAGCAGATTATGTACCTACTAAATGGGCTGTTGATTTGTTTGATGATAACGACCACAGAAAAAGAGTTTATTTTGAAAAAGTGGAGTTAGTTACACCACTGGATGAATATTACCCTGATATTTATATCGTACATAAATATCCTATAAATGAAACTTTATCAACAACAACAATAAGTAACAACTATGCTCACGCACCAAAAGTTTTCCGAATTCCAGAATTGTACTTAATAGCCAGTGAAAGTGCTTTTAAAAATAATGATGAAGTGAACGCACGAAAATACCTAAACCTATTAAGGGAAGCAAGAGGTTTATCAAGTGTAACAGTTAATGGAGATACTTTATTTCAAGAAATTAAAAATGAGCGTTCACGTGAGTTAGCTTTTGAAGGATTCCGACTTTTTGATTTAAAAAGATGGAAAGAAAGTGTTATCAGAAGAACTCCGCAAAACACAGAATTTTTGTCTGGAACTCCAAGAGAACAATATTATGAGTTAAATCGTCCAGCTGACGATTTCAAATTCGTGTGGCCTGTTCCTGCAAGAGATAGAGAACACGGAAAGTTGCAACAAAACCCTGGTTGGTAAACTATAATAAAAAAAGGAGCGAAAATTTGCTCCTTTTTTTATATCTTATTTTTCAATAAACTTAACATAATAAAATTCTATTTTTCTTTCACTAAAATATTATTTTTAAATAAATTTCGTGAGTTTTCAATAAAAATATTCATTGAATCAATTGTTTTTTTATCTAAATCCTTAAAATTATCCATCTCATATTCTTTACACGGAAGTATTTCAAAAAGATGATGTTTACCATTGATTTTCTGAGTTTTATTTACCCAAACCAAATGATAACCTTTATCTATTATTTGAGTTGTTTGTCCATCTTTAAAAAATGTTATCTCAAACATAGCTCCACCATCACAAGGACTTTTTCTTTGATTTGAAATAAAATTTCCTAAAGAATATACCACCAGACGCTCGTTATGCAAACTCGTCATTGGAGTGTAGTACATCGGTTGCAAAACGTGCGGATGTCCACCAATGATAACATCTACTCCATTTTCAAATAAGAAATTCGTAATGTCCTCTTGTTTTTTATTCTGTTTTTGCTGATATTCTACTCCCCAATGAATCACCACGATTAGTTTATCAAGATTTTGCTCTTTTGCCTTTTCTACATCTAACTTAATTCGCTCTAAATCAATTAAATTCACTATAGTAGATTCAGGAATAGGTAAGCCATTTGTACCATAAGTATAGTTTAAAATTCCAACACTTATTCCATTTTTTGATAAAATCAAGAGATTGTTTTTATCGAAATCTTCCTGATTTCGGAAAGTTCCTGTATGAGCTATTTCAAGTGAATCCAATACATTTAAAGTCCTGATAATTCCTTCCTTCCCCCTATCACACGAATGATTATTTGCCGTAACAAACACATCTATTCCGCTTTCTTTACAAGCAACCGCCAAAGCATCAGGTGATGAAAATTGTGGATATCCTTTATAGGGTTTTCCTGCTAAGGTCACTTCCAAGTTGGCAATAGCAAAATCAACCTTTTGAAAAAAATGTTTTACTTTTTCAAAAACAGGCTGATAATCATAGGTTTTTGTTTCAGGATTATACGCACCATCAATTTGCGGACTATGTCCCATTACATCTCCCATAAACAAAAGAGACATTGTATTGCCCGATTGTTGAGCTTTGACTTCGAAAATAAAAATTGAAAATAGTAAAAAAAATATTTGTCTCATTACAGATTTTTTTCGCAAAAATAGTAAAATCTTTGACAATTACTCATTTTCACGTTTTATTCTACTTTATGTAACCTTTGTTACAAAATCATTGTTATTGATATATTACTTTTGCCCCCAATTAAATACAAAATATACTTTTTATGGAATGGATTTTACAGCCTTGGCCTTGGTATATAGGAGGTCCCCTAATTGGTTTACTAATGATTTTACTTATTCTATTAGGGAAAAGTTTCGGATTTTCCTCCAACTTCAGAACGCTTTGTTCTGCAATGGGAGCTGGGAAATCGTGTAGTTTTTTCAATTTTGATTGGAAAGCCCAACGATGGAATCTATTATTTTTAGTAGGGTCAATTTTGGGAGGAGCAATTGCTTTCCACTTCCTGTCGGATAACCACGTTCCCGAAATTTCTGAACAAACGATTATTGAATTGAAACAACTTGGTTTTAATAGTGCGGGTACAATGTACTCTCCATCAGAACTTTTCAATGAGTTATCTGTAAAAAATATAATAATTTTACTTGTTGGAGGTTTACTTATTGGTTTTGGAACGCGTTACGCTGGAGGCTGCACATCAGGACACGCCATTTCAGGATTAAGTGACTTACAACTTGGTTCATTAATTGCCGTGATAGGCTTCTTTATTGGAGGTCTCATAATGTCTCACTTTTTACTACCTTTAATTTTTGGATAAAATGAAAAATCTGATTTACATATCTTTAGGAATTATTTTTGGAATCATAATGTACAAAACTGAAACTGCTTCTTGGTTCAGAATTTATGAAATGTTTCACTTCCAATCGTTTCATATGTACGGATTTATTGGAGGAGCCTTAGTCATTGGAATATTAGGAATTCAATGGATAAAACGAACAGGCGAAAAAGATTTTGAAGGTAACCCCATTGTTATTCAACCTAAAGAAAGAAAAATTGCTCGTTATCTTATCGGAGGAACTTTCTTCGGATTGGGTTGGGCATTAGTCGGTGCTTGTCCAGGACCTATGTTTGTATTATTAGGAGCTGGTGTTTGGTCTATCTTGATTGCCATTATCGGAGCCTTAATTGGGACTTATCTGTACGGAGTTTTTAAAGATAAATTACCTCATTAATCGTCGTTTTTGTCGAACAAATATCATAATTTTGTACATTCAAATTTTCTATCTTTTTAAACAAAAATAGAAAATCAAAATAAATTATTGATAAAATGACTTACAAAGAGCTTGTTACAAAAGCTTACAGCCATATTTTTGAAGAAGAATTAATTTCTGAAATAGTTGAAGTATCTCACTTCGTGGAATTTAAGCAAGACGATGTACTGATGGACATAGACGCATATATCAAGTCGATACCTCTAATTTTATGCGGAACTATCAAAGTTATGCGAAGAGATTTCGACATTGGTGAGTTATTGCTTTATTTTGTTGAAAGAGGTAATACTTGTGCTATGACCTTGAATTGCAGTTCTGGAAACAAAAAAAGTAAAATTCGAGCTATTGCTGAAACTGACGGAATTGTAGCAATGATTCCTGTTCAAAAAATGGAAGAATGGTCAGGAAAATACAGAAGTTGGCGAACATTTATTTTTGAAAGTTACAACAATCGCTTTGAAGAATTGCTTTCTGCTATAGACAATATAGCATTTATGAATATGAACGAACGTTTGTACAATTACCTTTCGGAACGAAGTAAAGTTGAAAATTCAAACATAATCAATAAAACGCATCAAGAAATTGCTGGGGAGCTCAATAGTTCGCGTGTTGTTATTTCCAGATTATTAAAACTTCTTGAAAGAGAACAAAAAATAAAACTCAACAGAAATAGTATTGAGCTTTTGTAAAAATTACTTTTTTTCCGTGAGGTATTTCCAATATCTTTTAGGAAGATGTTGTAAGTGTAATTTTTTATTTTTTCGCTCTTTTATATTGGTACTATCAAAATAATTTTTCCAAAGCAGTTCGTAATTTCGTTCTTTTTCGTGTAGAAGTGATGACGGATTGTGAAGATTTTTTTTCATTTGTTCATCAGGGATGAAAAAATCAATCTGTTGCAAATCATAGAATATACCATAATTTCTGTGCAAATCGTAAATCATCCATTTTTGAGAAGAATAACGATTTTTGAAATGTGGAGCAATTAAGGGAAGTACATCAAAATCAGGAGCTATGTGGGCGTAAAAAGAAGAATCCTGAAGTTTCTGAAAACGAACAAAAGCCTCCATACGATGCTTTTCCCTTTTTACGGATTTTACAATTTTTGAAATTTGCATTATGTGACTATCAGCAAAATTTTGGAAAATATTTCTTTTTTCTTGTACAAGGTATTTTATAGCATAGAATATCAGATTTTCTCGCGAATTATTTTCTGACAGGAAAACCAAAAGCAACATCTTAACAGCCGTTCTGTCAGCATATTTTTCAACACCTTTTATAACACGTTCTGCTTTTTCCACATTGGTAACAACAAGATGTTTTTCAGCAAATAAATGTGATATAACAAACTGATTTGAAACAATATTCACATCATTATACTTGTACTCAAACACTTCAAAAACAGCAGTGAGTAGCCCTTCAAAACTACCATCGTAAATCAGTTGTATCATCAGAATAAACTCAATTGTTGCGAAAAATCTTTTCTGTATTTTGATTGTGAATCTTTCAGAATAATTTGACGTAAAGATATTTTATCCAAATGCTTTAAGAAAGGATTTGTCGTCTGAAAATCAATAAAAAACTTAGCTCTATTAACAGCTACTCCCATTTTTTTCAAATGTTCTATTCCAATGATTTGAAATCTCCGTGCATTGATTATTTTTCTGGCTGAAATTTGTCCTATTCCAGGTACTCGAAGTATCATTTCCAATGGAGCAACTTGCAGATTTACAGGAAACTTATCTATATTCCTTAATGCCCAAGCCAATTTTGGATCAATTTCCAAATCCAAAAAAGGACTTTTAGGGTCAAGTATTTCCTGTGCTTCGAACCCATAAAAACGCATTAACCAATCAGCTTGATACAAGCGATTTTCCCGAACCATAGGCACAGGTGTAGAAATGGCTGGTAATCGATTATCTTGAACTACAGGAACATAACCAGAATAATAAACGCGTTTCAGATTGAATTTTTTATAGAAATAATCAGCACTTCGTATTATTTGAATGTCATTTTCACCAGCCGCTCCAATTATAAACTGACTGCTTTGTCCTGCTGGTGCATATTTGGGAGTTGATTTGATTATTTTCTTTTCCGTTTTATGACGAACGATTTCATTTTTCACGAAATCCATTGGTTTCATCATTTCTTGATGATTTTTGTCTGGAGCGAGAAGTTTTAGTCCTGAAACTGTCGGAATTTCAAGATTTATACTTAATCTATCGGCATACAAACCCGCCTCAAGTAGCAACTCTTCAGAAGCTCCCGGAATAGTTTTCAGATGTATGTATCCATTAAATTTCTGCGTCAATCTGAGTTCCTTTGCAACTCGTACCAAACGCTCCATTGTATAATCAGGATTTTTGAAAATTCCTGAACTTAAGAACAAACCTTCAATATAATTTCTCCTGTAAAAATTAATTGTTAAATCCACCACTTCTTCCACAGTAAAAGCAGCTCGTTTAATATCATTGCTTTTTCGTGAAACGCAATAAATACAATCGTAAATGCAATGATTTGTAAGTAAAATTTTCAGTAAAGATACACATCTTCCATCTTCCGTATAAGTGTGGCAAATCCCTGAAAAGGAGGAATTTCCCAATCCTCCTTTAGTGTTTTTTCTATTACCTCCACTTGAAGAACAAGACACATCGTACTTGGCAGCATCTGCCAAAATGGAGAGCTTTTCATTGATTCTATCAAAATTCATTTAGATAATTTTTCAGTTATTTTTTTAGGATTTATTTTGACAAATATAAATTTTATTTATTAATTTTCAAAATATTTTGTAGTAGTTTTCACATAATCATCTATTTTTTCAGAACTTTTAAGCATTTCTAACTGATTTTCTGTAATTCTGGTAGGACGACTAAAACTTTTATAATAACCATCTTTACTTATCAGGATATTATGAGGAATTCCCGCTATCCGAAAAGCCTCTCTCGTTTGCCTCTCATCAATTGAATTCAACTGAATTCCAGCAGGATTTTGTTCTGATATAAATTTTTCCCACGAGGAACGATTGGTATCTAAGGAAATATCTATAAAGATAAGATTTTCGTCATTTTTAAACATTGCCTTAATTTCCTCAAGTCTTGGCTTTTCAGCCTTGCAAGGTCCACACCAAGTAGCCCAAAAAGTCACATACACATTTTTACCTTCAAAATCAGAAAGTTGCACATCTTTTCCTTCTAAATTTTTAAATGTATATTGAGGTAACTTCGTAGGTGATGACTCTCTGAAATCCCACAAAACCATCACATTATGCAAATTTCCCATTTCATCTACGGAAAAGCCTTTCTTTCTGATTATCAATGGTTGTGAAAATAAAAAATATCCAAAAATTCCTAACAGAGGAATCAAAAACAGGAAACGTGTTTTTGGTAGAATTTTTTTTCGCGAAAGTAGCAAAGCCAATACAGCACACAAAATCAAGACAAAAACGAACGGAATGTAAAAAAATTTTAACGGAACGAAAGCAAAAAGTCCTACAAGTAAAAAAGGTAAAAGAGACAATCTAGTTTTTTGATTAATGCGTCCGGCAAAGTAAAATCCCAAACAAGTCATTAGTATAGGAATCCACTTCAATGTTCTTATTTTGTGTATCTCAATAAATCTTGCTAACAAAAATATTATCCCAAAAGTTGCTACACAAACTAAAACTCCTAATATCAACCTACGAAAATCTCCCATTTTATTCATAATGTATAATCCTTTTCTGGCAAAGTTAGTACAATATCAGAAATAAAAACAAAAAACTGACAAAAAGTCATCATTAAAACAATTCTTAACAAAAAGAACAACCTAAATAAAACACTATTAAACAGATATCTAAAATAAAAATTACTTTCAATATATTAAGCTATCAATTTAGAAATAAGACAAAAAGTCATTTATTTTTTAATGGTATAAAAATTGACTTTACTTGAGCGAACACACAAAAACATTAGGACTATGAATTTTAACAATTATACCATCAAATCACAAGAAGCTGTACAACGGGCCCAGCAAATTGCTCAAAGTTACGGACATCAAGAATTGCAAAACGAACACTTTTTCAAAGCCATTGAAGAAGTTGACCAAAACGTATTGCCTTTCTTACTTAAAAAACTGAATATCAACAGAGAGCAACTCTCAAAAGTGTTAGAAACTGCCTTACAAAGTTTTCCAAAGGTTAGTGGCGGACAAATGTCGCTCTCACGCGAAGCAAATACAATGCTCAACGAGGCGGCAAACATCGCCAAAAAAATGAATGACGAATACGTTTCTATCGAGCATTTAATTTTAGCTATCTTTAAGTCAAACAGCAAGATAGGACAATCTCTTAAAGACCAAGGTGTTAAAGAAAAAGACCTTGAAAAAGCCATTCAGGAATTGCGTAAAGGTGAACGCGTAACTTCGGCTTCCGCAGAAGAAACCTACAATTCGCTCAACAAATATGCAAAAAACCTCAACCAAATGGCGGATAGTGGCAAACTTGATCCCGTGATTGGGCGTGATGAGGAAATCCGTCGTGTATTGCAAATCCTTTCTCGACGAACCAAAAACAACCCAATGCTCGTAGGAGAACCTGGGGTAGGAAAAACTGCAATCGCCGAAGGATTAGCTCATCGTATTGTTCAAGGAGATGTTCCTGAAAATCTGAAAGATAAATCCATCTATTCTTTAGATATGGGTGCCTTAATTGCAGGTGCGAAATACAAAGGCGAATTTGAAGAACGACTAAAATCCGTTGTAAAAGAAGTTACTTCGTCAGACGGAAATATCATTCTTTTCATTGATGAAATCCATACGCTTGTGGGTGCTGGTGGTGGCGAAGGAGCAATGGACGCTGCCAACATTCTCAAACCTGCTTTGGCTCGAGGCGAATTACGTGCAATCGGAGCTACAACATTGGACGAATATCAAAAATATTTCGAAAAAGACAAAGCCTTAGAACGTCGTTTTCAGAAAGTTATGGTAGAAGAACCCGATACAGAAAGTGCTATTTCTATCCTTCGCGGAATTAAAGAAAAGTACGAAACGCATCACAAAGTTCGCATCAAAGACGAAGCTATCATTGCCGCCGTTGAACTCTCCGAGCGTTATATAACCAATCGTTTTCTGCCCGATAAAGCCATCGACCTAATGGACGAAGCCGCTGCAAAATTGCGTATGGAAATCAATTCGAAACCCGAAGAATTGGATGTTCTCGACCGAAAAATAATGCAGTTAGAAATTGAAATTGAAGCCATTAAGCGTGAAAATGATGAACAAAAACTCAAAATGCTTTATGCCGATGTAGCCAATTTGAAGGAAGAGCGAAACGCTATTTTCGCCAAATGGCAAAGTGAAAAGAATGTGATTGACGAGGTGCAAATCACTAAAGAAGCCATCGAAAATTACAAACTCGAAGCTGAAAAAGCTGAACGCGAGGGCGATTATGCCAAAGTAGCCGAACTTCGTTACGGAAAAATCAAAGAAGCTCAAGACAAATTAGTACTTCTTCAAGAAAAATTAGACGAAGCACAAGGAAATTCACTTATAAAAGAAGAAGTTACATCGGAAAATATCGCCGAAGTAGTTGCCAAATGGACAGGAATTCCTGTAACGAAAATGTTACAAGGCGAACGCGAAAAATTACTAAAATTAGAAAGCGAACTGCACAAACGTGTCGTAGGGCAAGAGGAAGCCATCGAAGCCATTTCCGATGCTATCCGCCGAAGCAAAGCAGGTTTACAAGACCCAAAAAAGCCTATCGGTTCGTTCCTTTTCTTGGGTACAACTGGGGTCGGAAAAACTGAACTTGCCAAAGCTCTTGCGGAGTATCTGTTTGACGATGAGAATGCTATGACGCGTATTGATATGAGTGAATATCAAGAACGTCACGCCGTAAGCCGATTGGTGGGAGCGCCTCCGGGGTATGTGGGCTACGACGAAGGTGGGCAACTTACTGAAGCCGTTCGTCGAAGACCTTATTCGGTAATTTTGTTGGACGAAATCGAAAAAGCTCACCCCGACACGTTTAATATTCTGTTACAAGTACTTGACGAAGGGCGACTTACAGACAACAAAGGACGTACTGCCGATTTCAAAAACACCATTATCATTATGACCTCCAACATTGGTAGCCATTTGATACAAGAAAGTTTTGAAAAATACGCGAACGACCTTGAAAAAGCCACTGAAATTGCCAAAGATGATGTTTTGCAATTATTGAAGCAATCGGTTCGTCCTGAGTTTATTAACCGAATTGATGATATTGTGATGTTTACGCCACTCACTCGCGAAAATATCCGAAGCATTGTACGTTTGCAATTGCGTTCTATCATTAAAATGGTGGCTCGTGAAAATATTTTGCTCGACGCTACCGATCAGGCGATTGATTATTTAGCAGAAAAAGGCTTTGACCCTCAGTTTGGAGCTCGTCCCGTAAAACGAACACTTCAAAAAGAGGTACTTAACCGATTATCCAAAGAAATTTTGAGTGGTAACATCCACAAAGATAAGACCATTCTGTTAGATGCCTTTGATAATCAATTAGTTTTCAGAAATTAGAAAATTGAAAAATGAATAGTGAAACAAAACTTTGCTGAGATTTTACTTCAGCAAAGTTTTTATTTTTATACCTCAATTCATAATCATCTCTTTTTAGGAAATTTACAAATCAAAATTGATATCATTTTTTTAGCTTTCAATATCTATTCAAAAATAATTTTGAAATTTCAATAAAAAAGTATAGTTTTGCTGAGTACTTA
Source organism: Capnocytophaga cynodegmi DSM 19736 (assembly GCF_000379185.1). Lineage (GTDB taxonomy): Bacteria > Bacteroidota > Bacteroidia > Flavobacteriales > Flavobacteriaceae > Capnocytophaga > Capnocytophaga cynodegmi. The sequence goes on along the minus strand of NZ_KB900735.1, from coordinate 108,891 downwards.
AAGCATAAGAATATGAGTGTACTAGTTAATAAAAATTCAAAAATAATTGTACAAGGTTTCACAGGTAGTGAGGGAACTTTTCACGCTGAACAAATGATTGAATACGGAACAAATGTAGTCGGAGGAATTACGCCAGGAAAAGGTGGACAAACTCATTTGGGAAGGCCTGTTTTTAATACTGTTAAAGAAGCTGTTAAAGAAACTGGAGCCGATGTTTCTATTATTTTCGTTCCGCCAGCCTTTGCAGCTGATGCTATTATGGAAGCAGCCGATGCAGGAATAAAAGTAGTTATCACTATTACTGAGGGAATCCCTGTAGCTGATATGATTCGAGTAGCTAATTACATAAAAGGAAGAGATTGTCGTTTGGTAGGACCTAATTGCCCTGGGGTAATTACGCCTGAAGAAGCAAAAGTAGGTATTATGCCAGGCTTTATATTCAAAAAAGGAAATGTAGGTATTGTTTCAAAATCAGGAACTTTAACCTACGAGGCTGCCGACCAAATTGTGCGTCAAGGACTTGGCATTACAACTGCTATCGGTATTGGAGGCGATCCAATCATTGGAACAACTACTAAAGAAGCCGTAGAGTTACTGATGAATGACCCTGAAACAGAATGCATCGTGATGATTGGAGAAATTGGAGGTCAGTTGGAGCCTGAAGCAGCACGTTGGATTAAAGCTAACGGAAATAAAAAACCAGTGGTAGGATTCATCGCGGGAGAAACTGCACCAAAAGGAAGAACGATGGGACACGCTGGTGCTATCGTAGGTGGAGCTGATGACACTGCCGAAGCTAAAAAACGTATATTAAAAGAATGTGGTATCCACGTAGTTGATTCTCCCGCAAAAATTGGAGAGAAAGTAGCTGAAGTCATTAGAAAGTAATTTTTCAAAATATATGCAAAAGCAGAATTCAAAATAAGGAACTTCTGCTTTTATTTTTTGTTTCAACCTAAAAACACTTTAAATCAAGTAGATACTTATAAAAAATGCAAACAGATAATATACAATATTACAACAACGTTTTGGAACTAATGGGAAACACTCCTTTAGTTTCTTTAGAAAAAATCACAAAAAATTTAAAAGGACGTTACTTTGCTAAAGTAGAAGCCTTCAATCCAGGGCATTCAGCAAAAGACCGCATCGCTCTCTATTTAATTGATGAAGCGGAACGCAATGGAGAATTAAAACCTGGAGGAACAATCGTTGAAAATACATCTGGCAACACAGGATTTAGCTTAGCTATGATTAGTGCCATCAGAGGTTATCGATGTATTTTAGCCATTAGCGATAAATCTTCGCAAGATAAAATAGATATGCTAAAAGCTATGGGAGCAGAAGTACACGTTTGTCCTGCAAGTGTTCCTGCTGATGATCCTCGCTCATATTACAAAACTGCCGAACGACTGCACAAGGAAACTCCTAATTCTATCTACATTAATCAGTATTTCAATGAGAAAAATATTGATGCTCACTACCACTCCACAGGAAAGGAAATTTGGGAACAAACCTCTGGAAAAGTCACACACGTAGTGGTTTGTAGTGGAACAGGCGGAACTATATCTGGAATAGGACGTTATTTGAAAGAAAAAAATCCGAATATAAAAATTTTAGGAGTTGATGCCGAAGGTTCTGCTATTAAAAAGTATCACGAAACTCGCGAATTTGACCCAAATGAATTACACTCATATCAAGTAGAAGGATTAGGTAAGAATATGATTCCTACTGCGACTGATTTCGATATTATTGATGAATTCGTTAAAGTAAACGATAAAGAAAGTGCTTTGGCTGCTCGTAAAATCACTACCGAAACAGGAATCTTCTGCGGATATACCAGCGGTTCGGCATTTGTGGCAACAGAAAAATACGCTCAAAAAGGCTCTTTTGACGAAAACAGCGTAGTTGTTATCCTTTTTCCTGATCACGGCTCCCGCTATATGAGTAAAATTTACAGCGATGAATGGATGAAAAAACGAGGTTTTTTATAACAACAAAATATAAAAATCTTAAGTAGATATTTATACAAAAATCAATCTTATAGATATAATTTTCATCAATAACAAAGCAAAAACAACACAAAACATATATACATCTTCTAAAAGATATGTATATAAAATAGTAAAAATGTATATATATTTTCAAAAAGATATATATACATTTTTTATGAGTTATAAATATCAAAGTATAAAGACATATACTAACAACTTAACTATCTTAATTTCAATTATTTAATTTTAAATATATTTTTATGAGAAATTATTTATTTTTACTATTAATCACAAGTATTTTTATTAGTTCTTGTATCAGAGAAGAAGGAGCTAATCTTGAAGCTGATATTGAAAATGCAACTATTCCTGATGCAAAAAAAATGCTTCGTTCTGAACCTATTATCGGGAATAATTCAATTATTTTCACACTAAAAGAATTCAACGGAAATTACTTATTTTCTCCAAAATTTGAGCTTAGCAAAGGTGCTACAATATATCCAAATAATAGCACTGAATTAGATTTTAGTAAGCCTCAGAAGTATACTGTTATCTCCGAAAATGGAGAATGGAAAAAAGAATATAGCGTATCTTTTGTTGTTGATAACAGCACTGCTCTTCGACATTATTCTTTTGAAAATGCAGAAACCATTAACACAACTTACCCAGAAGGACACTTTCATAAATTCTTCGAAATACTTCAAGAACAAAAAAGATATGACTGGGCTACTGCTAATGAAGGTTATAATACATTAGCAAAGAACTTATTAAAAAAGGGAGAAGAACTTACTCCTGCTGTATATCCTTCGGCACAAATTCCTGATGGATATATAGGAAATGGTATAAAGTTAGAGACAAAAAGTACAGGTTTTTTAGGAGATTTATTTGGAACTCCTCTGGCAGCTGGAAATCTTTTCTTAGGAACGTTCAAACAAACTTTCCCAATTATTAAATCAACAAGGTTTGGAATGAACTACAATTTCAAGGAAACACCTAAAGCTATTAAAGGTTATTTCAAATATTCTGCTGGTGAAAATCTAACGATAACCAAGAGAGAAACGAACCTAACACGCGATACGTGGGACGCTTATGCTATATTATTTGAAAAAACCGAAAAGGATAATTTTCTATACGGAAACCACGCTTTTAAAGATCCGAGAATAGTTAGTGTAGCACGTTTAAAGCCCGAACAACGAATCGAAACTAATCAGTGGACACCATTTGAACTATTTTTTGAGAATATTGATGGGAAGAAATTCAATCCCGAATCCGAATATATGTTTACTATTGTACTGACTTCTAGCATTGAAGGTGACGTATTTAACGGAGCTGTGGGTAGTACTTTATATGTAGATGAAATACAAATTATCACTGAATAAATTAATTTTATGAGAAAAATAATACTTGGAATTGCCCTACTAACAGGGATTATGTGTAATGCACAACAAACAGAAACATCAAAAAATCACTTCTTTAACACTAATATTGATTACCAAATAAGAGCTAATTTCAGCGTTGGAGGCAGTGCTCCAATAGGTATTCCTCGGGAAATCCGAAGAATAGAAAGTTATAACCCAATGATACTTTTAGGAGCAGAAATCAATACAACCAAATGGTTTTCTGACGAGAAAATATGGGGAATACGCTTAGGAATCCGTTCTGAAAGAAAGGGAATGGAAACAAAAGCTCAAGTAAAAAACTACATCACTGAGATTGAAAAATCAGGAGAAAAGATACGAGGTTACTATACAGGAATGGTTAAAACTGAAGTTATAAACTCATATATTAGTTTACCTATTTCGGCAGTTTACAGAATTTCTGATAGATGGAATCTTTACACAGGTGGATATTTCAGCAGAGCCATTTATCAACAATTTAAAGGTTCTGTATCAGAGGGTTATTTACGACAAGATACTCCCATTGGAGCAAAAATAAGTTTTGAGCAGAACGAACAAGCTAAATATGATTTTTCTGATAAAATTCAGAAAACAGAATGGGGAGCTTTGTTAGGAGCAGAATGGTATTTAAGTGATAAATTTTGCTTCTTCCCAGAAATCACATACAGCTTCAATAGTTTACTAAATCCAAATTTTGAAGCTATTTCTTTCAGTTTGCATAATGTGTATCTGAATTTAGGTTTAGGATATAGTTTCTAAATTATTTACTAAAAATATAGAGAAAAAAGGTGATTGATTTAATAAATTTTTAGTAAAACAAGTTCATCAAAACGATAAAAACATACACAGTTGATTGACCTCTCAAAAAAAATATAATACAATTTAAATCAACAACTTAAAACAAAAATACATTATTAAAAGGGATAATTCTAAAAGAAAAATAATGTTAAAAGCAGATAGACTTTAAGAACTTTATGAAAAATTAAATGGTAAATAAAAATTTACTCTTAAATTTGTCCCTCAAAAACGATGAAAAATTAAATAAATATGAAAGATTTATTTGAACACATAAAAGAGAATAAAGGAAATATCGGTCGTTGGGCATCACACGCCGAAGGGTATTATGTTTTCCCTAAATTGGAGGGAGAATTAGGACCAAGAATGCAATTTCAAGGAAAAGAAATCCTAAATTGGAGTATCAACGATTATTTAGGTTTGGCAAATCACCCTGAAATTCGTAAAGTTGATGCCGAAGCTGCTGCTGAGTACGGAGCTGCTTACCCAATGGGAGCTAGAATGATGAGTGGACACACGTCAATGCACGAAGAGTTAGAAAGAAACTTGGCTGAATTTACCCACAAACAAGCAGCCTACTTGCTTAACTTCGGTTATCAGGGGATGGTTTCTATCATCGATGCGTTGGTAACGAAAAACGATGTGATTGTGTACGATGTGGATTCGCACGGTTGTATTATTGATGGAGTTCGTCTTCACTTTGGAAAACGATTTACTTACAAACATAATGACGTAGAGAGTTTTGCTAAAAACATTGAACGAGCTAAAAAACTTGCTGACACTACAGGCGGAGGTATTTTGGTAATTACTGAGGGAGTTTTCGGAATGCGCGGACAACAAGGAAAACTTAAAGAAATCCTTTCATACAAAGAGAAATATGGTTTCCGTATTTTGGTAGATGACGCTCACGGTTTCGGAACGCTCGGAAAAACAGGAGCAGGAGCAGGTGAAGAACAAGGCGTTCAAGACCAAATCGATTTGTATTTCTCTACTTTTGCCAAGTCAATGGCAGGAATTGGGGCTTTTGTTTCGGGAGATAAAGAAATTATCGACTATTTGAAGTACAATTTGCGTTCGCAGATGTTTGCCAAAGCCTTGCCGATGATTTACGTAAAAGGGGCTTTGAAACGTTTGGAAATGCTTCGCACGATGCCAGAACTAAAACAAAAACTTTGGGACAATGTAAATGCACTCCAAAACGGACTAAAATCCAGAGGATTTAACATTGGTGATACAAACACGTGTGTTACACCTGTTTTCTTAGAGGGAAGTATTCCTGAAGCTATGGCAATGGTAAACGATCTACGCGAGAACTATCGTATTTTTCTTTCCATTGTAGTATATCCAGTAATTCCAAAAGGAATGATTCTTTTGAGAATGATTCCAACGGCTTCTCACACAATGAAAGACATTGAAGAAACGCTTAATGCTTTTTCTGCTATTCGCGAGAAATTAGAAAATGGTGTGTATCGTGAGCAAAACGCAGCCTTAGCGGAGCAAATGGGACATATGTAGCAATTAACTACATCACACAAAAATAATAATAGGGCGAATTATAGTTCGCCCTTACTAATTAAGTATCCATACAAATTACGAATGCTTGTAATCATTCCCACATATAACGAAATTGAAAATATTGAGGCTATCATCAAAGCGGTTTTTAGCCAATCCGAAAAGTTTCATATTTTGATTGTAGATGATAATTCTCCCGACGGGACTGCCAAAAAAGTGCAAGAATTACAGCAGATATTCCCTGAAAGATTGTTTTTAGAAATCAGAACAGAAAAAAAAGGACTTGGAACAGCATATATTCACGGGTTTAAGTGGGCTTTACAGCATAATTACGACTATATTTTTGAAATGGATGCTGATTTTTCGCACAATCCAGCTGATTTATTGCGTTTACACGCTGAATGTAGCCAAAATGAAAGTGATATAGCAATAGGTTCACGATATGTTAAAGGAGTAAATGTGGTAAATTGGCCTCTTTCTCGTATTTTGCTTTCATACGGGGCTTCTCTGTATGTAAAAATTATCACAGGAATGAAAATTCACGACCCAACAGCAGGATTTGTTTGTTATTCTCGAAAGGTAATTGAAAGTATTGACCTTGATGAAATCAAGTTTGTGGGATACGCATTTCAAATTGAAATGAAATACAAATCTTTCCTTAAAAACTTTAAAATCAAAGAAGTACCTATTATTTTTATAGACAGAGCAAAAGGAAAATCTAAAATGAATGGAAGTATCATCAAAGAAGCCATTTGGGGTGTGATAGCTATGAAATTGCGAAATATTTTTTAACTTTGCCCACTTACTTTAATAAGATGATTACATTTATTAATCGAAGAATCAAGAGTTTATATTATGTATTTGTAGGGGTTTGGCACTTAATTCGCAAAGAGCCACCAATATTTGTACATACATTTGTTACACTACTTTTATTTTTTGTAGGATTTTATTTCGGAATTTCAAGAACTGAATGGATGATTCAGATTCTCTGTTGTGGCATTGTTTTAACAATTGAAAGCCTCAATACAGCAATCGAAAAAATTTGTGATTTTATCCACCCAGACTATCACAAAAAAATAGGAACTATTAAGGACATTTCAGCTGGTGCTGTGGGTTTTGCTGTAGGCACTGCAACAATTGTTTTAGCGATTCTCTATTATCCCTATTTCTTTTAAAAAGAAAAAAATCAAAAATAATTTTGTCTCTTTCACAAATTATTTTACATTTGCCACCGATTTACACAAAGAAAATAAATGTTTAACATAAAAAAACACGAAGTAAAAATGCTTAATTTCACTCAAAATATCTCGGTTTGTTTGCCATTTTTAGTGGCAAGGCTTCGTGTTGCTCTGTTTTGTTAGAACAATAGTATAATAAAATATTAGAACCCGAAGTCAGCAGATTTCGGGTTTTTATTTTGCTCATAACACTCCCCTACTTATCCAAAGTCTTGGATAAAATTTATCCTAAAAGAAAAAGTTTTATTGCAAAATAATTCCCAAAATCTTTTTTAATCAATTGATAAACAAAGAAAAATGGGAAATTCATATATAGAAAATTCTCGATTAAGAAGCCTTAGAACACGAAAAAGATTGATAAAAGAGGCTTTCGAGAAATACATTCGTCAGCAAAATAAACTATGGCGAAAACTTTGGAATCAGAAGCGAGACATTCCTCTGGTTCCGCTACCTGAACCTTATCAAAAGGGATTTGTGCGTTTTTTTGCACTTCGGGACGACATCGCTCGGAGTAAAAGTGCCGATTTTTTCAATCAAATTTTAGAGAAAATCAACACTTATCAATATTCCGACAATCGTAAATTTCTGAAAAAGAAACGAAAACGAGGTAAAAAAATACAAGTTCCACGCGAACAAAAATTACACAAAATTATCGAATGGCAATTTCCAAAGTATAAAAAATTGGAATTCAACTACAAGGAACAGATATATTTTGTGAAAACCGAAGAATACAATCCGCATCGGAAAGTTTTTGAAACTTACTACGAATTTCGAGACCCTTGGCGATTTGTGTTGCGTGTAAAACCTTATATGATAACACATTATCGTCCACTGGATTTGGATTTGGAGCGAGAACTTGCCCAGTTGGATAAGCTTCTGGATAATCATAAAGTTCGTGGCATCATACAAAAGAAAATAGTTGGTAGAAGCTATGGTTGGAAAGATGTTGAGAAGAAAAAAGGCAAAGAAAAATACAAATACAACAACTTAAAAAACAATAATTTATCAAAAATGAGGGTTTCCGCTACCGAAATTGCTTCTATTTTTGAAGAAACTTTTTAAAAGAAATTGAAAATGAAAAAGATATATAAAGAAAAATACACTCACTTTTGGGAAAACGGAACTTGGGTGGTTTGTCCGAATTGTCAAAAAAATGCTATTATCCATCATACGGGCGAAACTTTCCCAAATCATTCAGTCTTGAAGTGCAATCATTGTGGTTTGATCAAAAAAAGCGGTGATTTATCGCTTTTTAATTTGATTGTTAAACTCAATTGTCCATTTTGTGGCAACAATATTGAACTGACATACCAAGATGTCAAAGAAAAACAATCTTTAATCAATATCAAATGCCGAAAATGTAATAATTTACTCTCCGTAAAGCCTCGTTATCAACCCAATTATTCAACACTTTATACCGATAAAGTAAACGGACTGATGTGTGATAATACTTTCGGTCTGCCCTATTTCTTTCAGGAGAATGTTCGTGGGAATTTGTTTTGGGCAAAAAACGACAAACATTTGTTAGAAATGGAAAATTACATCAGTTCGGATTTGCGCCCTCGAAAAGGAATGACAATGGTAGCAAAATTGCCGACTTTTATCAAAATCAAGAAAAATAAAGAAATTGTACTTAAAATTTTAGAAAAATGGAAAAAATTATACAAATAACTTCAGGAAAAGGACCTTTGGAATGCCAATGGGTAGTCGCTAAAGTACTGAAAATCTTTTTGCAAGAAGCCAAAGAAAAAAATATACAAGCAGAAGTCCTACACCGAGAAGAAGGTGACGAAAACTTAATCTTAAAATCTGTCACACTTCTTTTGAAAGGAACTGATTTACAAGATTTTTTAAAGAATTGGCTCGGCTCAATTTGTTGGGTAGGAAAATCTACTTTTAGGAAATTTCACCAGCGGTCGAACTGGTTTATTGGTGTTTTTGAGCTTTCTCCATCAGAAAAAATAGCTTTCCGTGAAAGTGATATTTCATTTCAAATGGTGCGTTCGCAAGGCAGTGGCGGACAGAATGTGAACAAAGTAAATTCGGCAGTGAGGGCAACGCATCAGCCTTCGGGGGTGAGTGTTTTTGTGCAAGATACGCGTTCACAATTGGAAAACAAGAAGTTAGCCATCGTCCGAATTAAAGAAAAATTACAACTTTTTGAATTGGAGAAACTCAAGCAACAAGCTCAAAATCAGTGGAACACTCATCAGCAAGTGGCGAGAGGCAACGCGGTTCGCACCTTTCACGGAACAGATTTCAAACGGAATTTTGTGGATAAATCTTACAAAAAAGAACGAACAAAAAATAAGAAAATTGATTTTGATGAATAATTGCTAATTGTCAGTTATTAATTTTCTTCTTGTAGACACTTTGTAGACACTCATTTCTTGATGATGTAAGCATTTGTCAGTAGTTTTGTCAAAAAATCATTAACCATTGACAATTAACCTTTACAAAAATGTGGAAAAATGATAGAAAAAATATAGGAAAACGAGGTTCAGAAGAGGGAACCATTATTTCCGATTTAGAACATAGTGACGGAGCCAGAATAACAATAGAAAAAGACGGATTGACCGCTCCTTTTTCTGTAACGCTGGGTGTGTATGGAGAATTTATGCATATCGATTTTTTCTCAACACAATCAGAAGCAGAAAGTTATCAGACAAAAGTAATGCGTGAAATAGAAAAATTATTCGCAATTTTATCCGAAGAAAACCCTGACAGAGGAGCGGAATATCAAAAGATTATCAAAAACATTACACAGTGAAAAATTTAAAATTAAGAAAAATGAAAGACTATATCGCACAAATGTTAGAACTACAAGAAGAAAAGAATAGTTTGTTTTTTGAGTTTCAGAAACTCCCTATCAATGAGCAGGTTGAATATCTGAATACAAAATTAGATTTACAACAATATAACAAATTAAAAACGAATTTTCTGTTAGATGTAATGAATAACTATTACATTGATAATGAAGTACTAATGCAAGTTTGGAAATCTTGGCTTGGCACAAGCATTATGCACGAATGTTATACGCGTATAGGCTTGATTTCTTTTTTTGTCAAAAATCCTGAGTTAAAATCAGAGATGATAACGGAAACTTTTGATTTTATTGAGAAAAATTTGATTGTACAATATTCTGAAAATGAAAGATATAGTGACGACATAATCGTGTATCACGCTGCCTTACTTTTATGGGATTTGGGCTACAAAAATGCCTTGCAATCACTCATCAAAAAATATCAAACCATTTGTGACGATTATTTTGATGAAGAGGAATATGCAGAAATAGACAATTTAGTAGAAAAATGAAAAAGAAAGAATTAAAAAATAGAGAAAATTACAAAAAAATAAGCAAATTCATCAGTTTGGTGTTGCGACACAGCCCTGAAGTCATTGGTATTAGCCTTGACAAAAATGGGTGGACAGATACTGGTATCTTAATAAAAAAACTTTCCTCAAAGTTTGATATTGATTTGAATATTCTCAAAGAAATTGTAGCCTCAGACGACAAGCAACGTTATAGTTTTTCATCTGATTTTACGAAAATTAGAGCCAATCAAGGTCATTCCGTTTCGGTTGACTTAGAGCTACTTCCGCAAAAACCTCCCGTCATTTTGTATCACGGCACAGCTCAACGTTTTGTGCAAAGTATTTATCAAAAAGGTATTCAGAAACAAAACAGACAATATGTACATTTGAGTAAAGATGTGGAAACCGCTCAAAAAGTAGGTAGTCGACACGGAGAAGTTTTTGTTTTTCAGATAGATACTAACAAAATGCTCAGCGAGGGGTATTTGTTCTATCTTTCGGAAAATGGTGTTTGGCTTACTGATGAAGTTCCTACAAGGTTTTTAAGTCCTTATAACAAACTTGTGGAGTGAAAATAATTTGAAAAACAAACAATGGGAAATTTAAAATTAAAAGGAAAAGATTTATTAAAGTTAGGATATCCTAATAATCAGTCGGTTAATGTTGCGTTGGAAGTAATGAAACGCAATTTTAACGATAAAAATCAGGCGTATATAAAATCTTTATTGAAAGAAATTCTGGCAAACCCGAAAGCATTTGAAAAACATCTAACCTTTGGGCAAATCGCTGAAGAATTGCTTTCTTCCAAAAAGACAGAAAAACGCCAACTCAATACACAACGAGCTGATTTCAAAATCTTTGGCGAAAACATTTCGGAGGAAGCCAAAAACCAACTTTACACAGCTTTAAAACTGCCTATTTCGGTAAGCGGAGCGTTGATGCCCGATGCTCACAGTGGTTATGGCTTGCCTATCGGGGGCGTTTTAGCGGTTGAAAATGCTGTAATTCCGTATGGCGTGGGGCTTGATATTGGTTGCCGTATGTGTTTGAGTATCTTAGATATACCTATTTCGTATCTCGATGGTGCGAAAGACAAATATGAAAAAATACTTGTAGAACACACCAAATTTGGAATGTATGAAACTCACAAATCACACATTGAACACGAAATTTTTGACCGAGATACTTTCGAGCTTATTCCAATCCTTAAAAGGCTAAAAGGTAAAGCCATCAAACAAATGGGAACTTCGGGCGGAGGCAATCATTTTGTGGAATTTGGAGAGGTAAAAATTCTGGAGGAAGATGAGCAAATAGGGCTTCCAAAAGGGACTTACTTGGGCATATTGTCGCATAGTGGTTCGCGAGGTTTCGGAGCGGAAATAGCCCAATATTATGTGCGAAAAGCAATGGAACAATGCCCATTACCCAAAGAAGCTCAGCAATTTGCGTGGCTTGACCTCGACACACATCTCGGTTTAGAGTATTGGACAGCGATGAACCTCGCAGGAGATTATGCTTCGGCTTGTCACGAGGATATTCATCGGCGATTGATAAAGGCGTTGGGAGGAAGATTGAAAGCACGGATTGAAAATCATCATAATTTTGCCTGGAAAGAAGTTCACAACGGCAAAGAAGTGATTGTACATCGTAAGGGAGCCACTCCCGCAGGTGAGGGAGAACTTGGTATTATTCCCGCATCAATGACCGAGAAAGGTTTTATCGTTCGTGGCAGAGGAAATCCTGATTCGCTTTGCTCAGCATCGCACGGAGCTGGTAGGGAACATTCCAGAGCGGCTTGTAAAACGCTTTTCACTCAGAGCGACCTCAAAAAAGAACTGAAAAACAAGAAAGTAACACTCATCGGAGGGAATACCGAAGAAGCCCCAATGGCATACAAAAACATCAATGAGGTAATGAATGCTCAAACCGATTTGGTGGACATTTTAGGTAGCTTTCAACCGCGAATTGTGCGAATGGAATCGTGACACGATAGGTATTTTTCCAAAACATATGAAATAAATTATCGGTACATCATATTCTAAAACAAAAGGACGAAGTATTTTTCGTCCTTTTTTGGTTATAAAAATAACGTTTTACATTGCTACCAACTCAACGAATTACAAACCGAATGTAAGATATCAAACCTTTCAAGTATTTTTTAAAATCTGCAATATAGTGCTTCTCCCCTATGTACAATTGTACATAACACATTTCCGTTTTATGCAAAATATAATTTTATTTTTTATAAAACACCAGTGAAATGGCTTATGTAACATTTTATTTTTCATAAAACACCAGTGAAATAGCTCGTGTAACATTTTATTTTTCATAAAACATCAGTGAAATAGCTCGTGTAACATTTTATTTTTCATAAAATACCAGTGAAATGACTCGTGTAACATTTTATTTTTCATAAAACACCAGTGAAACACCCTTTGCGGAATTAGGCGAAGCTCATTTCAGTAGTGAAATATCAGTTTAAACTTAAAAATGCTACTTCATTTCTATATTTTTCATTCAGTTGTAGATATTTTGTAGATATTTTACTTTGTAAAGAATAGAATTTATCATCTATCTTTGTGTTAGATAAAAAGAAATAAATAAAAAATGAAGATTGGAAGGCTTTTTCAAAACCAAGAATTCGTATTTTCTGATTTTAACGGACAGAAAATAGAACAATTAATAGCTGTATATGATGATTCACATTGTAAAAATGTTGTAATGGTCTATCTTAAAGTAAAAAATCATTCGTAGCATCAATTCTTTTTAGATATTGGCATCGGTTTTTGGGAAAATTGGGGAGAAAATGAAATAGAAATAGACGATAGCTTTACTTATATTGACAAAACTAACAATTTTGAAATTAAAAATAACATTATTGATAAAATTTGGTGTGAAATTGACACAAATAACAATAGTCAAATTAACATAAAACTTACTGATGGCAAACAAATTACCTTAAAAACAATATGCAACACACATTGCGAAAACGAAGATAGATTGGAAATCAATAAAATTATCAATAATTCAGAAAATCCATAAGAAAAAAGAGCGAATTACGTTATTTCTTCCAAAATATTCTAAACTTCAATACTATGACAAAAGGAAAAAATATATTCAAATTTCGTGATTGGCTTGTTAAAACTGAAAAACACTCAAATTTGGAACAAGAAATCAACTACATTCATTTTGAGGAAAACGAAACACGAACCAAATCAATTGTAATTGACTTAACCAATGACAAATATGTAGGTCGCTTTACAATGTGGGAAGACGATAGTTGTGTAACAGAACTTATTGAGATAGAAACAGAAAGCAATATTTTATTTTGTAGGTTTGACTTTATCGATTTGGAAGATTTTAAACACAAATACAATGAATTACTGCTTTTTTTCGTCTAAATATTTTCAATAATTCACATAACGGCTCAAATCTTCCTATATTTTTCATATCTTTGAGGCATTAATTTTTTAAATTCTGTAAACTATATGGTAAAAAAATTATTTCTTTCGCTATTTTCTTTAGTATTTTTTAATTTATATTCACAAAATGACCCTACTAACGACAGATTAGATTGGTTCAAAGACGCCAAATTAGGGATTTTCATTCACTGGGGATATTACGGAGTAAATGGAATCACAGAGTCGTGGTCGATGTATCATAAACGCATCTCTCACGCTGATTATCTAAAGCAAGGAGAACAATTTACGGCATCAAATTACAATCCTGAACAGTGGTTGGATTTATTTGACAGAATAGGTGCTAAATATGTGGTTCTGACAACAAAACATCACGATGGAATAGCGCTGTGGGATACAAAATATAGTTCTTTAAACACCGTGAAACACGCGGCTGCCAAAAAAGATTTATTAGTTCCGTTTGTGAATGCAGTTCGTAACAAAGGAATGAAATTAGGATTTTATTATTCACTGTGCGATTGGTCACATCCTGATTATTCTCCCGTTACTTTTGAACGTATTAAAAATGTTAAAAAGTTCTATCCACAAAAAGGACAGAAAAACAGCTCTCCGTGGGAACGATTTGTAGCTTTCAATTTCAATCAGTTAGAAGAATTGAGTGCGTACAAACCTGACCTTTATTGGTTCGATGGTGATTGGGAACACAAAGCCGAAGAATGGAAATCGGCAGAAATTAAAAAAAGTTTATTGAAATGGAATCCTAAGGTAATCGTAAATTCTCGGCTAAATGAATACGGAGACTATAAAACACCAGAACAAGGAGTTCCAATTGTTCGCCCTGAAGGAGCTTGGGAATTCTGTATGACAATGAATGATAATTGGGGGTATTTTCCTTCAGATACAAATTACAAACCAATTGCTCAAATCATTCGTACTTTTGTTGAAGTTATCAGTACTGGAGGGAATTTATTACTGAATATAGGTCCAAAACCCGATGGAACTATCGCAAAAGAACAAGTAGAACGATTGGAAGCTCTCGGACAATGGATTCAAACACACAAAGAAGCTGTTTACAACACTGAAGCAGGACTTCCGTACGGACATTTCTACGGTCCTACGATGTTGAGCAAAGACCATAAAAAACTTTACTTATGTTTGTTCGATTCTCCAAAGAATTACATTCAGCTGAAAGGTATTCAAACAAAAGTAAAATCCATCAAAGTATTAAGTTCAGGTGAAAATCTCACTTTTGAGCGTAACGGAGGAGCCGCTTGGAACAATATCCCAGGAATTCTGAGAATTTCCGTTCCCTCAGAAAAATCACTTAATCCTTATGTTACCATTCTCGAAGTGGAACTTGAAAAGGAACTTGTTTTATATCGAGGTCACGGAAATGCCGTTGAATTAAATATGTAATCGGATATTTTTTAAATTTTCAATTGTTTTCTTCGGATTATCGGAATTGAAAACAAAACTTCCGGCAACTAAAGCATCTGCCCCTGACTCAATGAGTTTTGGGGCATTTTTATCGCTCACGCCACCATCAACTTCAATAAGTGCGTTGGATTTAGCTTTTAAAATAAGTTCTTTGGTTTGGCGTATTTTTTTATACGTATTTTCAATAAATGACTGCCCTCCAAAACCTGGATTTACACTCATAATAAGTACTAAATCAACATCTTGGATAATATCCTCTAAAACAGATACAGGCGTATGCGGATTAAGTGCCACACCAGCCTTCATTCCTTCACTTTTAATAGCTTGAATGGTTCTGTGTAAGTGCGTACAAGCTTCGTAATGAACGGTAAGTATGTCGCTTCCTAATTTTTTAAAAGTAGAAATGTATCTATCTGGATCGATAATCATCAAATGTACATCTAAAGTTTTTTTTGCGTGTTTACTGATGGCATCAAGTACAGGCATTCCGTAAGAAATATTCGGAACAAACACGCCGTCCATAATATCTATATGAAACCAATCGGCTTGGCTTTCATTAACCATTTCTACATCACGTTGCAGATTTCCAAAATCTGCCGCCAAAATTGAAGGTGCTAAAATCATTTCTGCTTTATATTTATTTTTTTTAGTTATAAACGAAAAAACACAAACTCTTAACCTTTTTAAATTCAGATTAAAAGTTTGTATTTTTTTACACGATATTATTTATTGACTGATTACAAATACGTTTTCAAAATCTTGCTTCGAGAAGTGTGTTTCAATCTTCGGATTGCTTTTTCTTTAATTTGACGCACACGTTCGCGAGTGAGTTCAAAAGTTTCTCCAATTTCTTCAAGTGTCATTGCGTGTTGGTCTCCCAAGCCAAAGTACAAACGAATTACATCAGCTTCACGAGGTGTAAGCGTTTCCAAGGCTCGTTCTATTTCAGTACGTAATGAATCCAAAATCAATTCTTTATCAGGATTTGGCGATTCACTACTACGCAAAACATCATACAAATTTGAATCCTCGCCTTCCACTAAAGGAGCGTCCATTGAAATATGACGACCTGCATTTTTCATTGATTCTTTTACATCGTTTACCGACATATCCAATTCCTTAGCAATTTCCTCGGCAGAAGGAACTCGCTCGTGAGCCTGTTCCAAATAGGCGTACATTTTATTGATTTTGTTAATCGAGCCGATTTTATTAAGCGGCAAACGAACAATCCGAGACTGCTCTGCCAACGCTTGTAAAATAGATTGACGAATCCACCAAACAGCATACGAAATGAATTTAAACCCTCGTGTTTCATCAAAACGTTGAGCTGCTTTTATAAGTCCAAGATTCCCCTCATTAATCAAATCAGGAAGTGTAAGACCTTGATTTTGATATTGTTTTGCCACCGACACCACAAAACGCAAATTCGCTTTTGTCAGTTTTTCCAGAGCGATGTTATCCCCAGCCTTAATGCGTTGTGCTAATTCTACTTCCTCATCAGCTGTAATTAAATCCACCTTTCCTATCTCCTGAAGATATTTATCAAGAGAAGCCGTTTCACGATTGGTTACCTGTTTGGTAATTTTTAGTTGTCTCATTTAAAAATTATCCTTATTTTTGTGTTTTCTAAAAAGTATTTTTGTAATAATTACACCTCATTATACGTTTTGTGTAGAAGAAAAGTTACAAAAAGAAGAAACTTTAACATTACTTTAACTAATGAAGTATTCATTCATTATTCCTGTATATAATCGTCCTGATGAAATTGATGAGCTTTTAAATAGTATCTCAAAGCAAACATACGAAAATGATTTTGAGGTAGTTGTCATTGAAGATGGTTCTTCTATTTCTTCGAAAGAAATTTGTAAAAAATATTCAAACATATTAGATATAAACTACATCTTCAAGGAAAATACAGGACCTGGGGCATCACGCAATTACGGAATGCAACGAGCAAAAAATGATTATTTTATAATTCTAGACTCAGATTGTTTATTACCAGAACATTATCTTGAATCAGTAGATGATTTTCTCCAAAAAAATTATGTTGATTGTTTTGGTGGCTCGGATACTGCCGATGATAATTTCACCGATATTCAAAAGGCTATAAATTATGTAATGACCTCATTGTTGACAACTGGAGGCATTCGAGGAAGCAACAAAAGTGTACAAAAATTTGAACCTCGTAGTTTTAATATGGGACTTTCCAGAAAAGCTTTTGAAGCTACAAAGGGATTTGGAAAAATACACCCTGGAGAAGATCCTGATTTGGTTATAAGACTTTGGAAATTAGGTTTTAAAACAGCATTTATTGAAGAAGCTTTCGTGTACCACAAACGCAGAATTTCTTGGACAAAATTTAAAACACAAGTTAGTAAATTCGGACAAACACGTGCCATTCTAAATCATTGGTATCCAGAAACAAAAAAAATAATCTATTGGCTACCTCTTTGCTTTTCTTTAGGACTAATTTTTTCTATTTTGTTTACTTTCTTTGGATATTCACAAGGAATTTTTGTTTACGGCTCTTATTTTATTTTTTTAATGTTAGATAGTGCCAGAGCAAATAAGAACATTAAAATTGGCTTTCTGTCAGTTTGGGCTATTTTGGTACAATTCTTTAGCTATGGTTTTGGCTTTTTGTTTGCTTCTGTAAAACTTTGTTTTTCCTCTAAAAAGCCTGAAATATTATTTCCACATTTATTTTTTCGGTAACAATTTACATTTTCATAAAAACATTAAATATTCTTTTTCAAAAAAATAAAAACGATTGATTCACATCAATCGTTTTTTAAAATAATAAAAAAGAAAACTTAAAAATAAAAATTATGAAAAAAACTTTGTTATTTACTTATTTTGATAAATATTCTGTAATTCCTAACTTCTCCAACTTTGAATAAATTTCCTGCAACTGACTCGCTGTTAGTGTCACGTGAGGATATCTCGCACAACCACAATCTATTCCTAACAAACGCATAAAACTTTTTCCTCCTCCATTAAATCCGCCGTAAGAAGCCACTATATTAACAAATTCTATTGCTTTTTGTTGCAAATCAGCAGCAAATTCGTTATTACCTTTCTCAAAATTTTCTTTAATTGTCAGATAAAGTTTTGCTAAATGATTGTAAGTACTACCAACCCAACCTGTTGCACCTAATGGTAAACTTGGTAAAAAAGCCTCATCAACACCAAAAAGAACATTAAATTCTTGATTACCATAAAATCTTGATTGGGTAAAATGAATCATATTATTTTGCGTGAACTTTAAACCTGCAAAAGTAGGAATTTCTTCCTTTGCTCTTTGCATAAACTGAGTCATATCAAAATTTGCCCCTGTCAAGTCAGGAATATGGTAATAGTAAAAAGGTATGTTTGGAGCTGCCTCAGCAATAGCTTTGCAATACTCTATTAATTTTTCAAGATTAGGTTTAAAATAAAAAGGTGCTAACGTGGAGATTGCATCAACCTTGTCTGCAGAATGTTTTGCCAATTCAACAGCGTAATTCAAATTAATATCTCCTACGTGGTTGGTAATGAAAAAGTCTGGGGATTTCTGCTCTGCCCACGCCTCAATAATTTCTTTTCTTTCCTCTACTGAAAGTGAAGCAAAATCACCTGTAGAGCCATTAGCAAAAATACCCTTAACACCATTTCTTTTTAAGAAATCGGCATATTGAGGAACTATCTTTGTAGATACACTCCCTTTTGAATCCATCGGAGCGTAGGTTGCAGCTATTAAACTTTTCATTTGCTGTATTATGTATTACATAGTGCAAAATTACATCTTTTTTTAAAAGTACCAAAAAATATTTCAGTATTTTTAATATAATTTTCACTTGAATGTTAAAGAAATTTACAAAAGAGTTTTCACTTTTTATAATGATTTGTGATTACATTACGAACCGATACAAAACCTATCTCATCTAAATTAATTTGATTTACAGAAATCCATTTTAAAGCTTGTATCTCATCTTCTGCATTTACCTTTAACTGAGTATCTTCAAGGAAACATTCAAAAAAAATATCCATTGTACGATAAGGAACATTTTTGTACAAATAGTTATTTGGATAAGTTGTAACATACCTTAATTGTGAAGGTTGTATATCTAACCCCATTTCTTCCTTAACTTCACGACAAGCGGCTTGTTCTGCATTTTCATTAGGGTCAATGAATCCTCCAGGCAAATCCAACTTTCCTTTATCAGGCTCCACGTTCCGAATCGTAAAGAGAATTTTATCCTGATTCCTAAACACAACAACAACCGCAGCCGCAATATTATGATAGTAAACAAACCCACAATCGTGGCACAAAAAGCGTACATTATTAGGAAATTCAACATTTGTTGAAGTACAATTAGGACAATATTTAAAGATTATTTTCTCCATTTTTTTTATAATAATTTTTATTGACAAACAAAAAAGGGAAATCTCTTTCCCTTTTCATTATTTCTATCTGTATAACGTAAAATTACCATAGAACTTACGATTATCTTTTGCTTTATTAAGCTCTAAAATATACCAATAATCACCCGATGGCATATGTTTACCTTCATAAGTTCCGTCCCAAGATTCGATAGGTGTTAATATCGTCATTTTCCTACCATTTCTATCAAAGATATACGTTCTTGATTTTGGATAATTTTCAAGATTTTTTGGTTTCCATCTATCATTTATTCCATCACCATCTGGAGTAAAGAAATTTGGCATTACAATATCATAGAAAATCTTTCTTATCGTAAGACTGTAAGTACAACCCAAAGCATCTGTTACCTCAACTGAAATTTCTTTGCCAACTTCGTTTGTTACTGGATCGATGTATTGCGGGTCACTTTCTTTTACAATATAAACAGGATTATTTCCTTGATTTTGATTATTAAATGAATATTGATACGGAGCAACCCCTCCTTCTGCTTTTACTTCAATCGTATTCAAGCCATTATTGGTAACTTCCGTTGCTGTTAATGCCTTGATTTCTTCTATGGTTAAAGTCAGAACTGAACTTGTGCATTTTCCTAATTGCTGACCATCAGAATGTGATTTTACGTATTCAATAGTTAAGGTTTGAGTTGCTACTGTTCTGTCGTAATTATCTATAAAACCATAATTTCCTTCAACTCTTGAAAATGTACTTCTAACTCCATTTAGAATATAGAATGTGTGATTTATATCCACAGGACTTGCAAACCTTACTGCAATCGGGTCATAAATTCCATTAGAATTACACATTTTATCTTGATAAGCCTCTTTTGGCTGAATATCAGGAAATTCTTCAATAGTAAATTCACTTGTAACTACCGAGCAACCAGTAGCATCAGTTACTTTAGCATAGTAAGTCCCTGATTTTAAAATCGGATCTGTTGTAATTGCCACTTCTGAAGCCAACGCTGGATTTGAAGGGTTAGGTGTTACATACGAAACAGGAGTAACCCTACTATTAGACTCTTTTGTGTAAATATCAATCGAATAAGGTTGTGTTCCTCCTTTAGCTTTGATATTCACATAGCCATCAGATTGCCCGTAGCAAACAATTCTGTCTGAAACCGTTACATCTATTTTAGTTTCTATTAAAGTAGGTTGTGTTATTGTAGTATTTGTAACCACTTTACACCCCATATTATCCACAATCGTCATCACATAACTTCCTGCTTTTAAATTCTCAAAAACATTTGAATCCTGTATTACCTTAGGATTTACACCATCTTCTAACTCATAAGTAAACACATTTGAGCCAGAGCCTCCACTCACATTTGTAACGATTATCTTACCATCATTCTGCCCGTTACAACTTACATTCGTTGTTGTCACACTAGCAACTACCGCTTCTGGAGCCTTTAACTCAACTGTTTGTGTTCCCATATAAGTAGAACAACCCCATCCATCCGTTAGAGTAATTGCATACACCCCTGCCGATACCCCTTTAAATGTAACAATTTTATTCTGAATTGTTTGGGTTACATTTTCTGTACCAGAGGACAACGTCACTTCGTAAGGAGCTTTACCTCCACTTACGACCTCAACAGTAATATCTCCTTTATTAGTTTCACAACTTACCTGAGGAGTTACTGGAGTCGCTTTTATGACAATTTCAGAATCTGCTTGTGGTATTGTAAATAAAGTGCTTACAGAACAACCATTTGCCATTGAAATTGCTTCAACACGATAATCACCAGCAAACAAGTTCGAAATCTCTGAAGAAGAGTCTCCCAAAGGAACGGTTCCTGTTATTACCTGATTTGTTACCTGATGCGTA
This sequence comes from Capnocytophaga cynodegmi DSM 19736, assembly GCF_000379185.1. GTDB lineage: Bacteria > Bacteroidota > Bacteroidia > Flavobacteriales > Flavobacteriaceae > Capnocytophaga > Capnocytophaga cynodegmi. The sequence continues at coordinate 87,540 of NZ_KB900735.1, read as the reverse complement.
ATTGTATAAGTAAATCCTTCAGTTGATTTATCTCCGCCGATAGTTGGCTTCTTATCCAAGAAAGTAAGCGTTATTCGACCATCATTTCCTTGATAACAAGAAGGTTGTCTTTCATTTGATTTATTAATTTCAAATTTATTTGTTAAATCAGCGACCACATATGTGCCTTTAACACTACAATTTGTAGTCAAATTCTCAACTGTTACTTCATACTCACCCGTTGGCAATAAACCTGTAAATGTATGATTTACGGAACTTGTAGCCGTTGTTGATGAGGAGGTTTCGCTTATCGTAAAATTATCGCTCAATCTTTTTGCTGTAAACCGAAGCTCTGTTCCTGAGATGTAGTTCGGGGTAGCTGTAACATTCACTGAAATTTGTTCGTTTACCAAACAAGTTATAGGTTTAGTAGGAGTTACTACAACGTTTGACAGATTGAACACAGGATTGATTGTTACTTCATTCGTGTTTGCTGAACAACCTGCAGAATCTCGCACTTCTACATAAAAAGTTCCTCCATTAATGTCTGTAATAGAAATAGTTGGCTGATTATTTCCTCCAATAGAAGTACCCGTTGCTTTATTGAAAAATTCCCAAGTATATGGAGCTATTCCTCCACTTATTTGATTTATATCAAAGGAAATTACTGCTTCCAAGTTGGAATTCAAAGCACACGATAATTGTGTAACACTCAACGAATTATTTGCGAGAATAGGAGGATTTGACTTAACAATCTCTTGTATTTGACGTTTACATCCGTTACTTCCTGTTAGTTCAATTGTGTATTCAATTCCTGCAATTGTTCCTGATAAATTCGTGAATTTTGCCGTATTTGAAGAAGATGACGTTGGCACAATTGCCATAGGAGTTATTGTTCCTGTTGTCAAATCCTTCATCTGAATTATTTTAAAATCAATTGGTTCTAAATCAGCTGATATTGATACTAACTCAATGCTTCCTTCTGCTCGTTTGTGGCAAGATTCAGGAGTTACTTTCGTCTGTTGTGTATCTACTTCTGGAAGTTTAGCAGCCTCCACAATAACAGAATTACTTACTATTGACGTTGAGCAAGAAGTCATTTGTGAATCCTTAACTCGGAATTCGTACTCTCCAACTGCCAAAACATCTACCACCACAGAAGTTGATGTATTTGAAGGAATTGTTATTGTTGAAGAAGAAATTGGTGTATATACATTATTCGCTCTATCTATCACTTGTACAAGCTCATAAGTATAAATTCCTGTTCCTCCTGAAATCTCGTCTAAAGTAATTTGAGCCACTGGATTTGAACAAGAAAGACCTCTTGTTACACTTGCAGTTCCCAATTTCACTGGCGGATTTACAACAAATGTACGTGTGTCTCCACAATTATTTTCATCAGCAACAGTTATGGTATAAGTTCCTGGAGATAATTCTGGAATGGTAAATGGTGTTGTATTTATTTGTACAGGAGCTGCTCCATTAAGCACATAATGATGTCCCAATGTAGGTTCTCCAAAAGTTATGCTAACATTTACATTATTTTTCCCGTTTGACAAGTTACATACATCTACCTCAATATTGTCTATTGACGGCTGAAGTGCCTGAGTAATGGTAAACGTTCTTTGTGTATACTCCTTAATACAACCACTACTATCCAATACGTATACCTTATAGGTTCCTATTGGTAAGTCTAAAATATTATCTCCAAAGTTTGTTACAACATCTGTTGAACTTGGTGTAGTAAAATCGGCACTATTAGGAAAAGGGGCTGTACTCGTTCGAGCCATATAACGATACGGAGCCAACCCTTCTATCGTTGTGTCTACACGTAATTGCCCTTTATCTACACAATTCACTTTATCTCTTATTATCGTTATATCTCTAATTTCCACAGGAGCTTTAAAATCAAATACTTCAAAGCTGGTTACCATTTTTGTTCCACAAAGGATAGATTTCTCAACCTTGTATGTGTCAGACACATTAGGTGTGTATGTCCTGTTAGTTTCTCCTACAAGCATTGAATTTCCTCTAAACCACTGATAACCTGTAAATCCTGCTTCTGCTTCAAGAACGGTTGCTCCACAAGAAATTTTTGTCTGTTTATTTTCTGAAGTATCAATTTCAATGGTTGAAGAAATCGTTTTTGTGTCGTTTCGTGAACAAGTTACTCCTCCACCCTCATAATTTATTGTAGAAGTAAATTGAAGGATATTCATACAAGGTTTTCCTGCTTCTATCTGTCCCCCAGAAAGTTGCAACGGAATTCTAATCTTTCCTCCCGATGTTGGATAATTCGAAATTGTAAAAGTATATGACTTATTGGCTGGATTATACACATATGTTGTTGCTGTTCCAGCCTCTGAAATATCAACAGAATGTGTTGTTGATGGTTCTACATTGGAATTGGTTGGCAATTGTATAATTAATTCTGCCTTTGATATATTCTCTTGTCCTATATTTTGATAACTTACCTCATAATAAAATAGTTGGTCAGCAGTTAATGTTGTCAATTCATTTGTACTTCCATCAGTGTACCTATCTGTTAAAGAAGATTCTAATTTAGGTTCCTCAATTGTGATAACCAATGTTCTTGAGGTTGTGTTTCCCAATGCATCTGTAAAAGTATAAACAACAGAATGTACTCCTGCTCTTAATTCCAGGGGTTGCGTATGTGTTGATGATACCGTTACTGTGTTAGGGCAAATATCCGTATAAGTAGGTTCCTGCCAAACAATATTACTTACTGAACACAATCCTGCTGGTATTATATGAGTTTGATTATCTGGAAATGTAGTAATTTGAGGAGCATCTCTATCATCTATTATTGTAACTGTTGTTGTTTGTACACTTCCTGAATTTGAACTGCAACCAAAATGATTTTTAAGTTTTACAGAAACCTCATAAGTTGTTTGAGTATGTACAGTCTCTGTAAATATCTTTTGTCCAACTCCTACTGGTCCTTCTTTTACTCCTGTGTTAGGATTAATTCTAAACCACTCAATATCGAACAAAGCAGGAGAAACATTTACTTCCATAGTAGCTACATCTGCTGGACAGATATTTTGAGAAGAGTTAACTCTAAGTTGGAATGCAGCATCAGAATTAACCTCTACCAGTTGTGTTACGTAATCAAAACAACTATTTTTAATTCTTACACTGTACTTGCCATTGTCCAAATTTTGAAAAGAATGTGTTTTCGTTGTTGACGAAAGCGTTTCTGTGACAATAGTTTGAGTTGCACCCATTTCTTCCTTGTATAAAGTATAAGTAATATCTTCATCAGCTAAATCACTAAGAGACAAATCAATGAGAACCATTCCTGAGCCACTCGTAGTTCCACAAGAAATACTTGACACATAGGGTTGAAAACTACGTGGCTCAATTTCAATATTAGGAGAATAGCCTCTAACTTCCTGAAGTACATATGGGTTATCTGGAGTTCTAAGTCCTGTTAATGGATAATTTGCAAACGGTGGCAACAAAGTCCACATAAACTCTAAAAGCTCGGGACTGACTGTTACCGTAGGATAATAGTAATTTAGTGTAACTAACCTATATGTACCTGCTGTCACATTCGAAAAAGTCTTATCAGAATTAAAACTTTTCACATCAACTTCATCCCAAATCCCAGAAGTGTTTCTACGTTGTAAATAAGTCCTTATTCTACTTCCGTTAGAAGCTTGTCCTAAAGTATAAACAATTTCATTCGTATCACATTTTTTTACAACTTTGTATGAAGGAGTATTATTACCAGCCCCAAACGACATTATGTCAGTAAATCTAATTGACCTTGTTGCAGAATCACAAGCATCTTCCAACTTGAAAATGTATCCTCCTGGAGGGAAATCACCAAATCCTACAAATTCAACTCCATTGGGGTTAATAGTACCTGGAATTAATGGTATTTCTATCGGAAAATTAATCGTTTTATTAGTAGATTTCTCAAAGAATAATGATGTTGAAAAAGACACAGAAGATTGTCCGTCAGCACGCGTAATGGTTAATTTTGCCCTACTTCCCGTTCCTGGATTTGTAGGGTGTTCATAATAAAAATCCGTAGGAATAGGCATTCTAAAAGATGCTGTGCCATCATAAATTCCTCTATTTTTTTGAATACTATTAAACGCTTTATCAAAACGATTGGTTGAAAGATAATTTACATTACGAATAATCTGCTCCTGAACAGGACATCCCGAACCAGAAACAACACGAACGCGATAATTTCCTGCTCCGTGTGGAGTCACGTCTACCACATCATAATCAGGTTCTGTATGAGTAACTGAAGAATAAACCCCTGTGGATATTTCTTTCTCAACTTCGTATCTAAATTTCCCAGAAAGCCAGTTTTGCCTTGTGTATGCATTTGCCCATTGGTATCCTGTTACTGGGAAAGTTCCTCCTGATAACAAATCAGTAAAATATTTCGTTCCTGAATTACTAAATGATGTTTTAATTCTTAAGTAAGGATCACAGGCTCCAGACTCAGAAGATGAATTAGATAATGAAAACCCTCTCTGTGGAGTAATATCTAATTTGAATCGTCGTTGCAAAACTGTTCCGAAGCCGTCATCAATAGTAATTAGCAGCTCATCCCCTTCCAAATAAACTGGAAGTGTTCTATATCCCCAGCCATTGAAGCCTCTGAGTGGATTTGCAGTATAATAGTCAAGATTATCAACATTTCCAATTCTGGTAGGATCGGATGAATTTATGACCTCTATTTTAGCCCTTCCCGTTTCTCTAAAATAACGTAATATATCATTATTACGACATCCTGCATTATGATGAACAGTTTGCCCATCAGCTCTTCGTATATTTATACCAAAACTATATTTACAATCATCTTCTGCACGTAATGCTATCGGCCCCCAAACAATGTCATATGACCCTGGCATATATATCGCTGGAGGAGTAGTTATCTCAACCCTTTTAATATCCTCCTCACAATTTCTGATGTTACTTGGAACAACATTCTTTACCACCAAAAACACTTTTGTATTTGAAGGTATCCTATCTGTGGCAGATTCTTTTGTTAGTGTGTAAGAAAAATTAGCTGATGCATCAGGACGTGTTACATTCCTAATTGGCACCAATACATTTCCATTTTCATCTTCCAAACTTACCTGAAAATCGGTTCCTACACCAGTTCCTCCAACAATAGTAAACCTAATTGTTCCATCTTCTTGAGAAAAAGCTGGAGAAGTTGTACTTGTTCTGGACATCGTTGCCCCACAAAGCTCCAAATTACTAATATTCAATTTAGTATAAGTTCCTAAAACACTGATTTTTTTGGGAGAAGAAGATACTCCCGATGGGTCGTGTACCAATACAGAATACTCTCCTGAAGCCAGATTATCAAATGTAACTATTTCTCCCAAAGCCACATTGTGTTTTAATCCTCCTATTGCACCACTTGGTAACTTCAGCTCTATTGTAAGTGATGCAGTACAACCAGCACTTGCCACAGGGAGTTCTACGGAAACGTGTCCGTTTGCCAAACAAACAGATTCTACAGAAGTTACTTTAAAAGCGTTAATATCATAACATTGTCCCACAACTGATTGAGACACAACAAAAAAAAGTAATATCAGAAATATTCTCCTCATCATATATAAAAAACTAAGGTTAAAAAAGAAACATAAATATTAATTAAACCACTATAAATCAATTAAATAATCTTCTTTATATATCTTCTAACCTTTAATTAGGTTCACTCTGCAAAATTATTTCTTTTTTCGTACGTAGGAAAAAAAATAACATTTTTAAATATCAACAAGAAAAAAAAGAGCATCAATAACTTACTTTAACAAAACTTTGTGCTTTTATTACCATTTGTCGAGCTGTTCGATAACGTTATATGCCGTCATATCAAATCTTATCGGAACCACAGACACATAACCGTTCGCTAATGCCCACTCATCGGTATCTTCTCCAACATCTTCATTGATAAACTTTCCTGTCATCCAATAATAAGTTCTTCCTTGCGGACTTATTCTTCTATCAAATTTTTCCTGCCAACGAGCCTGAGCCTGACGACAAATCCGAATTCCTTTGATTTCATCTCTTTTCAATTTTGGAATATTAACATTCAACACCACTCCTTTCGGAAGCCCGTTTTTCAGTACATTCAATGTAATTTTTTTTACAAAATCACGTGCTTCTTCAAAGTCAGCTTCCCAACTATAATCCAATAATGAAAAACCAATTGCCGGAATTCCCTCAATACCAGCCTCTACCGCAGCACTCATAGTTCCAGAATAAATCACATTTATTGATGAATTGGAGCCGTGATTAATTCCACTTACACATAAATCGGGAGTACGTTTCAGTACTTCGTGACGGGCTATTTTCACGCAATCCACTGGAGTCCCACTACAAGTATATTCTCTTTGAATTCCGTTATCTATGTGTATTGGTTCGCAATGTAATGTAGAATTAAGAGTAACAGCGTGTCCCATACCACTTTGGGGCGAATCAGGAGCTACTACAACCACCTCCCCTATTTCATTCATTACACGTATCAAACAACGAATGCCTGGAGCTGTAATTCCATCATCATTCGTTACTAAAATTAAAGGTCTTTTCTGCATTTTTTAATATTGATAAAAAGATAATTTTATTCGTCCCAGACTTCTTCTACTTCCCAATTCGCCCTAATTTCCAACAAATTAGGATAGTATAGTATCCTCTCAGGCTGGATTCGTTCCAAAAAATTACCCGTATCCCAAATCTTATTTTTATTTTTATCTTCTATAATTCGAATTTTGTATTTACCTGGATTTATATTCTCAAAAACGTATTCTTTTTGAGCAGATTCAAAGTAAAGTTCACTTTCCGTTTTATCTCCTTTTTCATTAGTAAGTTGTAAAATAACAGGAAATTGTAACTCTTTTTTGATTGTAAGTTTTAGTATAGAATAGTCTTCCAATTTTTTAGTTTTCAGATTTACTCGCAAAGTATCGTTAGTATTGCCAAAAAAATCGGTTATTGCTTCAGGAAGAGCTTCAATTCGGTACGACGTGTTGTATTTTTTATCGAACAAAAGAGAATATTCTAATTTATTCTCATCCAACTTGGTTTTGAAAGGAAGTTGTAACGAGTCCTTATCAAAAACTTTGATTTTTGTAGTATCAACTTTCAGTATTGGAATATTAGACCTCCACGCAAAATTTTTCCCCATAGGAAGTTCTCCCGAAAAACTATTAGAAATCAATAAACTATCAGGTTTCATATTCTTCAACCGAACTTTAAAAGTGTCTATCTTCTGACTTTTTTGTACGGCAAAAAGCAATGAATCAGATTGTTTTGGAGAAAACCAAAAATTCAAAGTATCTTTCTTTGGTTCTTTCGAAATTATGTATTTAAAATCTCCTTTTATGGGTGAAATTGGTTTAATTTTCACACTATCCGTACTTCCTTCAAAACCAAAACTGATTCTGTTTTCAGATACCTGTGTAGGACGAGCAGGTTTATAATTCAGAATTTCCTTGAACAATGTAAGCTCGTATGGTGGCAATGTATCATTATCCTCTACCGAAATAGGTTCATTCCAAAAAGCTATTTTATCTTCTTTCTGGTCAAAACGATAATTGCTGTTTTTATCTTTCAAAGCCACCAGAATGTATTTCCCTTTTCGAAGATAATTCAACTCAAATGTTTCGAGGCTATCAAGAGTATTGGTAACATAAGTTGGTTTATCCTTGTACACTAATGAATCTTTATAATTCTCGTTATATTCATAAAGCATTATCGTAACAAAGTTATCTGGTTTAGGCTTGTATGCATCTTTTATTTTGCCTTTAATTTTCAGCGAATCAACAAAATTTCCAGTAGAAAAAACATATTTAAAATCAGAATACGGATTTCCCTCATTATAATCTTGAATGCTGCTTCCAAAATTAAAAACATATGTTGTATTAGGTTTTAATGTATCCAAAATACTTATATCTAATTTCTTAGAAGCCGACATTGGTGATATAATCGGAAAATTTTCCATAGGAGGAGAAATGATAAGCTGTTTGCGTAAGTCCTTAATTACTACAAACTCATCAAAGATTAGTCGTATTTTATTGCGATTAAATTGTGTTACTCCTGATTTTGGGTCGGCAAAGAGCAAAACTGGTGGCTTTTCATCTTTAGGACCTCCCGTTGGCGAACCTCTTCTTGCACATTGCCAAAAAACTGATATTAAGATTATTAAAAATAAAAAATAGCTATATTTCTTTGAATTTTTCTTCATTTTATACAAACTTTTTTCGAGGTAGAAACCACAAAAGTACTATTTTTTGTAAATTATGAAAAACTTGCTTCTTAAAAAACTTCCATTTTGAAACTTTCAAACACTTCCTTACTTTTGCAAAAGAATTTTAAAACTCAAAACCACATTGATTTTCTCTTGGATATTAAATAAATTTCCGCGTCCTTGGCTTATAAAAATAAGTTATTGTGTGCGTCCTTTCATAAGTTTGTACTTTCGTGGAAGCAAATATGAAGACCCCATTGATGGCAAAAAATTTCGTAAATTTTTGCCCTACGGGTATGCCGCTCAGCGTCCTAACGTACTATCACCTTCCACACTTTCTTTGGAAAGACATCGATTGCTATGGCTTTATCTCACTCGCGAAACAAACTTCTTCCAACAGGAAATGAAAGTGTTACACGTAGCCCCCGAGCAGGCGTTTTATGAGCGTTTTAAAAAACAATCTCTCTGGAAATACATAACTACCGATTTGTATTCACCTTTGGCTGATGTAAAAGCTGATTTGTGTAACTTGCCTTTTGCTGACAACACTTTCGATTTGATTTTATGCAATCACGTTTTGGAACATATCCCAGACGACCAAAAAGCTATGAGCGAACTATTTAGGGTTATGAAATCTGGCGGAACAGGAATTTTTCAAATCCCACAGGATTACAATCGTGAGGTTACTTTTGAAGATGACAGCATTACCGACCCTGACGAGCGTACAAAAATCTTTGGGCAATACGACCACGTTCGCATCTACGGAATGGATTACTTTGATAAACTCCGAAAAATTGGTTTTCAAGTTAATGAAGTGCATTACGCCAAGCAATTTTCCGATGAAGAAATAGAAAAATATCGCATCGTTAAGGAAGAAATCATACCTGTTTGCAAAAAACCTTGACAGAATATGAATTATTTGCTACCTTTTTACTTCATTTTTCTTTAAATCTCTATACAAGCCCGTTTGCCAATTATTTTGATTGATAAATTTTAGTAGTTTTTCAAATCGGGAAATCATTTTTTCGCCTGAATTTCGCATTACGTAACTCGGAAAATTGAATTCTTTCTGATGCAAATCGGTAAATTCCCAAGGATGAAAATACAATGTGGCATAACCTCTGTATTTCATCGTTCTTTTTAGCAAAAAATGGTAAAACCACTGCGGAAAATTGTGAAAAGAAAGCCAAAAAAGCGGAATACGAACAAGCGGACTCACAGCAGCAGGAATTTGTAATAAATCTTCTTCAACGAATATTTGCTTGGGAACGTGTATTTTGTTATATCTGCCTGGAAGTAAGGTCGGATTTACGGACGAGTTGTACTCATAGCCTGCCTTTTTCACCTCTTTTGAACAAACCTCCGCCATTCTCGGCATTCGTAGTCCCTTTACTGAAGTGCCAAACATCTGTTCAAGAGAATCCTTTGATTGCTTCAAATGTGTGTTCTCAAACTGAGAATGATAAAAGGTGTGGGAAGCCAATTCGTGTCCTTCTGCCAAAAGTCTTTCTATCAAATCAGGAACTTCTCTGGCAAAAACCACCGTCGAGAAAAACGTAGCTTTGGCATCGTAACCTTTAAGCAAATCCAAAATCGCTGTTAAACCCTCACGGGAGATATGTATTTGTCTATCAAAATCAATATCGTAGCCATATTCCTTAGGCATATCAAATTCTTCTATGTCAAATGAAAGGTAAATCATCGGTACTGAAATATTTTCCTACAAGTAGTTTTACTTTTTATTAAGAATGCAAATATACATTTTATGTACGTTATTAAAAGTTAAAAGTAACTCGTTTAGTTTCTCGTTTTTGCCAATAATCTTTGTACATTGTCAATGATTCTTTTACAATAACATACAATGGATTATTTGTATCTTTTAATTCTTCCAGATGAAAGAAATCAATTTCAATTGTACGTTCATCAATCCAATCCAGCGATAGCATACAATCATTCAAAGAATTAAAATTCAACCAAAAATAAGACGGAAACTGAAACATTTCTTGCATTTTCATCAAAAAAGCTCTTTCAGTTTTAACGTTTCGCAAATCAATAACTATTTTCAGATAATCTTTTCTGTAATCTGTGAAATTCATTGCATTGTTTTTTAGTAATTTCCTATTGTTTTCCTTTTATTTTAATATGCAAGAAAAGAACATTCTTACTTTTCTAAAGTTTCTTTTCAAAAATGATATAACTTGGTCTGGATTTAGTTTGTTTGAATATCTTCCCAACATAAATTCCGATGATTCCCAGTATAATGAGTTGCAATCCACCGAAGAAAACAATAGTCATTATCAATGATGCCCAACCAGAAATCTCTGTTCCATTAACAAACGACCAAATTACGTATGGAATGTACAAAAGTGAAAACAATGAAAAGGTAAATCCCAAGTAAACGGCAAAATACAAAGGTTTTACACTAAAAGCTGTGACACCTACCAACGCCAAGTGGAGCATTTTTTTGATTGTGTATTTAGTTTCACCCGAAAACCTATTCTGAGCCACATATGGGACGTACGTTTGACGAAAGCCAATCCAAGGAACAATCCCCCGAAGAAAAGGTTCGCCCTCATTCATTGAACGAATAACCTCTACCACCGATTTATCCAACAGACGAAAGTCAGCCGAACCTTCTCTTATCTTTACGTCGGAAACTAAATTCAGCATTTTGTAGAAATATTTAGAGGTTTTCTCCTTTTTCTTTGATATATCTGAAGGATATGTGCGAATTGTTGCCACAACTTGGTTACCTTCCTCCCATTTTTCGACAAGTTCGGGAATAAGTTCTGGCGGATGTTGCAAATCGGCGTCCATAGAAATAACAATATCGCCAAAAGCGTGGTCAAGTCCTGCCTTTACAGCCAATTGATGTCCAAAATTCCTCGAAAAGGAGATATATTTCACATTTTCATCTGTCTCGTTTAACTTTTTTAGATGGTGAAGTGTATTATCTGAACTTCCATCATTCACAAAAATGATTGTATAGGTGTATTTTTCAGAAAGCTTTTCCTTGAAGACCTTTAAAATGGCTTCATATAGGACAAATACGTTCTCATTTTCATTATAACAAGGTACAACTATATCAATTTTCTTCTTTTGCATAGCTTGATATTTTACTGATTTCCTCAGATAATTTTCGCCAAAGTTAATCTTTTAGTTTGAAAAAATGAATACTTACAATATTTTTGATATAAATAATCAAAGACAATTACATACAAATCTATTTTTATTCTGTACAAACTCAATTTTATTGCACACTTACTTTATATCATTACGTACAGATGTAATTTCATTACCTACTAACTTAATTTTCTTATCTACATACTTAATTTTGTTATGTACGGACTTGATTTCGCTTTGTACGAACTTGATTTTGCTTTGTACGAACTTAATATTGTTGTGTACCGACTTAATTTTGCTATGTACGGACTTAATATCGTTTACAAATATGATTTTTGAATTAAAAAAAAGTTATTTTTTATAAAAATATAGATTATTTAGATATATTCATTTTATTTTTAGAACATTCCACCACTATTTTACCTCTATTTATTGATAATATCTTCTATTTTATCCCAAATATAACTCCAAACTGCGTCTTTGTGTTTTAGTACTTCATCTTTTCTCTTCTGAAGTTCAAAAAGTACTTTCGTTTTATTTTCAATCATATTTTGTTTTTTCTCCTTGCTGTATTTTTCATCAGGAAGTTTTATGTTATTATAAAGAAGTATGCACAAAGCATTGACAACTATGTACTTTTTCTCAATGGGGAAACTCTGGTCATCGAAGGATTCGAGTAATAATTTCAAATTATCCATCTCTGCGAGTATCAAGTCCTCGTCCTGTTCCATAAAATAATAGTTTGGGTTTTCACTCCATATTGTAAAGAGTTCTTGGTCTATCTTTGGAATTGAATGGCTTACAGAAATTGTTTTAGTGGAACCACATTTGCTACAAGGTGTTTCCTTCCAGAGTTTTTTATCATCAAAAAGTTCAAAAGCGGCTTCAATTTTTGTTATCGGAAAGCTGTCCTTGTTTCCACACTGGCAAGTTTTGGTTACATTGTATGTTGTTTTCTCATTTGTTTCCTCCATAATGACTTTTTGCTCTATATTTTTGTTTCTTTTTCAATATGTTTTTCTTCATTGTAATTCAAAAAACACATCTCATAAATCATTGTAATCCAAATGATAGTAGGCGGAATAGCACGTAAGGAATATTTTATGATGTATCCCTCTTTCAAAGGCTTAAATAAGTCCGTTGGCGAGAGCGAAGCCAATATTGCCAAGACCAGAAGCATAATTTTCAGCTTTTTGTTCTTATTGGGGCTGACCATAAACCAAATCCCAATGCCAACATAGGCTATAACATAGGTACTATTCTCCGTTCCTGTACTAAACAGACATAAAAATAAGCTCACTGAAGCCAAAAACATCAATTGGAAACTTATATTCTTGTATTGTTTAATCCGAAGATACGGAAGTGAAAACAAAACCAAGCCTATTATGATAACAACCAGATTATTATTGTAAATTCCTGTACGTTGTAAGAAGCCTAATAAGGAAAGATTTTGCAGATTATAGGTTAATGCGTTCAAATTAGAATTATTTTTCATAGCCAAACGCTCAAACCACTGCTGATATTGCTCAATGACGTATTCTGCAGAGGAATAAATCATTGGAAAGCAGAAAAGTACAATCAACCACACGATGCCTGTCCACACAAAACGGATTTTATTCTTAGAAAAGAAGAAAAATGCCAGTCCTACAATGCCATAGAGCTTCGTTAAAATACCAATGACGATAAGAAGTGTCGCCCACTGGTCTTTCCCCTTATAAATGAATACATAAGCACCAACGAGTAAGGCTATAATGCTGATATTGAACTGTTGCATTGCGGCAGCTGTGTACAAATCGTGGGCAGCGATGTATAAAACCCCGATGATTGCCATCTTTGAAAGCGGTAGTTGCCTAATTACCCAATACAGGAAGAATGCATTTGCCATAATCCACAACGAAACTCCTAACCAATTGGGCAAAACCGCAAACGGAGCAATCACCGCACTGAAAAATATGCCATAATGATTCACATCGAAGTATTCCGCAGGATATTCCACATAAAGGGGCAACTCTTTTATGGTATGCCAAAACACTCCTTTGAATATCAAATAATTATTGTACTCTCCCCGAACAAAAACATTTTGAATAATGGTCGCTAATGGCAAGGCAAACCACAAAATAGTAATAAAACGATACTCTTTGAATAACTTTTTAAGCATTTTTATGAATGATTTTGGCAAAAGTAAGAAAATAAGAACAATGACCAAGCTCCAAAAATCAAAAGCTTTTTAACTTTCAAGTTATTTTTCTACTTTTGCAAAAAATCAATTCATTAGGAACATCAAAATCGTTATTTTTATAAAATGAAATATCTATTTTATTCGCTTTTCATTGTGCTGTTTACCTTACATAACGCTGTTTTCTCACAAAAAAAGCCTATTTTCAAAGTAGTTTTAGATGCAGGACACGGCGGAAAAGACCCAGGTAAAGTAGCCCCAAACAAATTGTATGAAAAAGATGTTGTTTTAAATATTGTTTTGGAAGCAGGAAAGATATTGGAGCAACACGCAGATATTAAAGTTGTTTACACCCGAAAAACTGATGTTTTTGTCGATTTATACGAACGTGGAGCCATTGCCAATAAAGCAAAGGCGGATATTTTTGTTTCTGTACACTGCAACGCTGCTGACAAGAAAACAGCACAAGGAGCAGAAACCTTTGTACTGGGGCTTCACGCCAACGAACAAAACTTTGAGGTAGCCAAAGTTGAAAACGAAGTAATCTATTTGGAGGACAATTACGAGAAAAAGTATGCTGATTACAACATCAATTCTCCTGAGTCTTTCATCGGATTATCAATTATGCAGGAAGAGTTTTTAGAGCAGAGCATTCAACTTGCTAAGTACGTTCAAAATAATTTCACCAACGAAATGAAACGCTTTAATCGAGGCGTAAAACAAGCTGGTTTTATCGTTCTGCATCAGACGTATATGCCGAGCATACTGATTGAAACAGCTTTTCTGTCAAATACTGAAGAACAAACCTTTTTAGCCTCAAAAAAGGGGCAAAATGAGTTTGCTAAAAACATTGCCGATGCCATTCTATCTTATAAAAAATGGGTACAAGCAAGGAGTTCTTATATAGGTCCTGATGTTTCTGTTTCAAAAGTAAGATCTTCTCCCAAAGCAAAAACTTCAACGAAAGTGGGTGCAAAAAGTAATAATACAACTAAAAAATCAACTATTACCTATAAAGTACAAATTTCGTCAAGTCCGAAGAAATTAGAAATAAAACCTTTCAATTTCAAAGGTTTATCCCCTATATCATCAGAAAAAATCGGCAAAATATATTGCTATTTTTACGGAAGTGCAAAGAAACATACCGAAGCCCTATCGCTACTTTCCAAAGCAAAAAAAAAAGGTTACAAAGATGCTTACATCGTTGCTTATTCCAACGGAAAGAAAATTACTATTGAGCAAGCAAAGAAGCAAGAACGATAAATTTAACCATTTCTTGTGTAAATATTGCTTTTTTATGTGTATTTTTGCCCTTTGAATCAAAAATAAATTAAATGAAATTAACGAAAGAAATTAAAACAGCATTCATTGTTATAGCTGGAATTGCTTGTTTTTTTATAGGATTTAACTTTCTGAAGTCTAAATCAATATTCAAAAGAACTAATACGTATTACGCTGTTTTTGACCACTCTGGAGGATTAAAATCTGGTACTCAAGTAACCGTTAATGGTGTGCAGATAGGAGTAGTTGAATCTGTAAAAATAGAAGAAAAAACTGCAAAAATTAAAATTACGCTTTCTTGTTCAAAAGATTTCACTTTTTCAAAAAATAGTAAAGTAGAGCTTTACAATAGCCTTTTAGGAGGTGCTGGATTGCAAATCGTTCCTGTGTTTGATAATGCCCCTGAAGCACAATCAGGAGATACGTTGCAGTCATCAATACAAATGGATATGTTACAGGCTTTAAGCACGAAGTTTGAACCTACTCAATTGAAATTAAACAACTTACTATCTCAATCAGATACCACGCTAAATTCTATAAACACACTATTAGACGATAAAACTATCGCAGATTTGAAAAAATCTATCGCAGACCTAAGTACAACGATGAATAGCTTAAGCAAAGCTTCTGTAAATCTGAATAATATGTTGGCAGTAAATCAAGAGAACTTAAAAGTAACCTTGCAAAATGCTAATAAGATGACAGCTAATTTAGCCAAAGTTTCTGATGAATTAGTTCAAGCAGAATTCAACAAGATTGTTACAGATGTACAAAAAATGCTAACAAACTTGAATAATGTTTTGGTCAATATTGAATCTGGTAATGGAAGTATAGGCAAACTAATGAAAGACGAAGGCTTATACAAAAATGTTGAAAATGCTTCCAAACAACTGGAACTTCTACTGGAAGATTTACGTTTAAATCCAAAACGATATATGCATTTTTCGGTTTTTGGTAAAAAACATCAGTCTTATCAAGAAAACGAAAAATAAATTTTCAGAAAAGCAGTCAGTTGTGATTAACAAACGAACTGCTTTTTATTTTCTGTTTATAAAATCCAATTAATTGTATTATAACAAACAATTATTGATACATTTCTGATTATGAATCTACTACCCAACATAGTATTTTGCTTATTACTAATCATTTCCATTGGATTTTTCACAATGAATGTTCGTAAATTAATCCGTAACATTCGTTTGGGGAAAAGTGAAGACACCTCTGACAATCGAGCAAAACGCTGGAAAAATATGTTTCGAATTGCATTAGGGCAAGGAAAAATGACCGTTCGCCCAATTGCTGGAATTTTGCATATTCTTGTATATCTTGGCTTTATAATCATCAATATTGAGGTAATCGAAATCATTTTAGATGGAATTTTTGGAACGCATCGTTTGTTTGCTTTTTTGGGAGGTTTTTACGATATCTTGATTGGCTCTTTTGAAATTTTAGCTTTTTTGGTAATCACTTCAGTAACAATCTTTTGGATACGACGTAATATTTTAAAAATCAGTAGATTTCAAAAAAAAGAGTTAAAAGATTGGGCAAAAAAAGACGGAAATATCATCTTATACATCGAAGTTATTTTAATGTTTCTTTTCTTAACAATGAATGCCGCTGATTATCGTCTGCAGCAATTAGGCGTTGAGCCATACATACAAGCAGGAAGCTTTCCTGTGAGTAAATGGATTAGCCAATTAATGTACAATTTTCCAGCTTCAACATTGATTATCATTGAACGTGTTTATTGGTGGTTACACATCGTAGGGATATTGTTCTTCCTGAATTATTTATATTATTCAAAGCATTTGCATATCGTTTTAGCATTTCCAAATACATTTTTCGCTTCCACTCGTCCGCAAGGAGCTTTAAAAGTGAATCAAGCTGTTTTGAAAGAAGTAAAGTTGATGTTAGACCCTAATGTTGACCCTTTTGCAACAACTGAAGAAAATTCCAATTCTCCTGAAAAGTTCGGAGCTTCTGATGTTTTCGACCTCACTTGGGTACAATTGCTCAATGCATATACTTGCACTGAGTGCGGACGATGTACTGATGAATGTCCCGCTAACCTAACTGGAAAAAAGCTTTCACCACGAAATATTATAATGAAAACACGTGATCGTTTGGAGGAAGTGAGCAAAAATATTGATACCAATAAAGGAACTTTCAAGGAAGATAACAAACAATTATTAAACGATTACATTACTCCTGAAGAGCTTTGGGCGTGTACCTCTTGTAATGCTTGTGTAGAGGCTTGTCCTGTAAGTAT
Organism: Capnocytophaga cynodegmi DSM 19736; assembly: GCF_000379185.1. Lineage (GTDB taxonomy): Bacteria > Bacteroidota > Bacteroidia > Flavobacteriales > Flavobacteriaceae > Capnocytophaga > Capnocytophaga cynodegmi. The sequence goes on along the minus strand of NZ_KB900735.1, from coordinate 70,467 downwards.
CAACCCCTTATCAATCATTATGGATATGCGTCAATATTTAGTGATGGAACAATCAGCAGCTCCAAAAGAACTCAATAATATGATGTCTAACATTGAAAATAATGGAGCTCCTTGGGCTTATAGTCGTTCTGATAGAATGAATTGGGCTCAAGAATAGAATATCTCTTATTTTTAAATCTTTTGTTCTTTTCTTTTTCAAACAATTTTAAAAGATTAATTTCGTATCAAATTGAAAAAACTCACTGAAGATTTTAATTTTCTACTCAATTATGAATCAAAAACTTAATATTCCTACAATGGCGGAAATGGCTGCACAAGGTAAATCTCCTGAAATTCTTTTTTGGGTAGGAAGTGCAGGAAGTTATGATGACCGAGCCAAACGGATTGTGAAGGCTTTTGCACACTTACTAAACCAAGCCAAAGTTAGTTTTGCTGTACTTGGAACGGAAGAAAGCGATACAGGCGACCCTGCAAAACGTGCTGGGAATGAGTTTCTTTTCCAAATGCAAGCAATGATGAATATTCAAGTGTTAGAGACTTATAATGTTAAAGAAATAGTTACCACTTGTCCGCATATTTTCAATACTTTAAAAAATGAATATCCTGCTTTAGGTGGAAATTACAAAGTATGGCATCACACACAATATCTGAAAAAATTAATTTCAGAAGGAAAACTTTCTGTTAATCAGGATAAACTGAACGGAAAGCGAATTACTTTTCACGATCCTTGTTATTTGGGTCGTGGAAACAATATATACGATGCTCCTCGTGAGATTTTACAAAAACTTGGAGCAAACTTAACCGAAATGAAAAAGAGTAAAAAACGTTCATTATGCTGTGGTGCTGGAGGAACGCAAATGTTCAAAGAACCTGAAAAAGGAAACAAAGACATTAATATTTTGCGTACAGAACAAGCTCTTGAAACACAACCTAATATAATAGTAACTGCGTGTCCGTTTTGCAATACAATGCTTACAGATGGAATAAAATTCAAAGAAAAGGAAAGCTCCATAGAAGTATTAGACATTGCAGAATTACTTTATGAAGCTACAATATAAATAAAAAGCTGGAACTTGTTAGTTTCCAGCTTTTTTCAAATTTCATATTCCCCAAAAATATACTTAAACTTTAAATATCTATCTTACAAACAGATAGCCTTGTTTTGTATTTGATTTTCCCGTAATGTATTGATATTTGAGTATATAGAAATACGTTCCTGTAGGAATACGTTTGCCTTTTCGGAAAACTCCTTTCACATTAGCATATCCTCGGAAAACTTCACCATTTTTTTGGTAGTTTTTCGATTCATATACTTTCTGACCTAATTCGTTAAAAATCTCAATTTGAAGATTTTTATAATTCTCGATAGGTTCAAATTTCAAGTAATTCTCCGAACCTGACTCGGTAGAAACCCCATTGTAAACAATCATTTCTTGGGTCAGTTCTGTCCCTGCAGGTGGTTGTACTCCTCCCGTAGGAGGTGTAGGCTGTGAAGATTTTTTAATGGTAACTTTCTGTTCGTGAGTAGCTTTATTTCCACATTCATCAGATGCCTCCCATTTGTAAATGATTACTTTGTTTCCGTTTTCTTCCTTGTTTTCTTGGCTTTTAACAACTTCAACCTTTTCAGAGCAATTATCTGTTGCGTTTAAATTGACTTGTGCTGGAACTTTATTTTCTTCCACAGAAATATCAGTTGGTAAAGTTCCTGAAAATGTAGGAGCTTTATCATCTCTTACAGAAATAGTTTGCGTAAAAATAAGACTTTGGCTACAACCTGTTGCGGTGTAAACTCTTTCTATTGTATAATTGCAGTTGTCTCCTTTTCTGGTATCTTGATGTGTTATGCTTACCGAGTTACAACCGCTGGTTTCAAACTGCGAATTATCCGCATCTGGAATAGCATCACAAGAAACCGAAATAAAAGCCTCAGGAACTTTTGTAAACACCAAATCAGCTGGTGGTGGAGGTGGTGTTGCATCAGGGTTTATGGTTATGGTTTGTTCGTAGTATTCTTCATTTCCGTACGAATCGGTAGCCAACCAACTATAAACAACTACCTCTTTTCCTTGACCATTGATTCTGTTATCTGTGGAAGATTTTACTTCAATTTTATTCCCACAATCGGTTGCTGTCAATTCTGCTCTTTGTGGTACTTCACTCCTACTTTTAACCACCATATCTTGCGGATAAGCTGATAGTTTAGGTTTTTCAATATCTCGAACTACGATATATTGTGTGTGAGAAATGGTTTTGGCTACCTCATCTACGGCAACCCAAACTCTTTTAATTTGAAACCCCTTTTGGTCACCAAACAATTGTTTGTTTTCCGTGAGATATACTTTTGGAGATTTTCCGCCAATAACCTGCAACTGAGGAGCTTCATTTTCTGTATAAGCATTATGACAATAAGTTACAAAATCTTTCGGAAGTGTTCCTACAAATTGTAAAGGCTCTACAGATTCTGGTAAAAGTTTTACTTCAATATATTGAACAAAACTTGTTTGATTGTTACAATCATCTGTAACTGTCCAAGTTCGGGTTGTAATATTTCCGTTTTTTTCTTCCTTATTGACAATTGTTACAGGGTTCGAACCACAAGTAGAAGTGGCTTTTATATTGGCTTTCAGAGGAATTTCAGATTCTTGATTTACAACAACATACTTTTCAGGAAGATTATTTAAAGTAATTGCCGATTTTTCAATCTCAAAACCTCCCTCACCTGTTCTTATATCATTATCCGTCAAAGCAAAAGCGATATGGTCAAGAACTTCAACCTTGATAAGTCCTAAGCCTGAATGAAATATGGGTGTATTACCTACCTGATGATAAACTTTTCTTCCTATGGCAATATTAGGCATTACGATTTCGCAACTTCCATCATTTTCTGTTTCTCGCACTAAGATGTGCTTAAAGGTTTTCCCAAAATCATCAGAAAGTAATATACGTACTTTGGTATTTTGAAAAAGAGTTTGGTCTACGTCCCAAGTAAGGGTTACCTTTTCACCCATTTTGTATTTTTTCCCTTCAAACTTAGTAATTTTGAAAGGTTCTCCTTCTACAAATTTCACCTTAGCTTCGTGCATATCATATCGAGTAGCGTGGTTACTTCTTTCGTTAAGAGTGTTTTTAGTATCATTTACCCCTAACCAAAAAGTATATTCTTTTCCTACTTTTAAATCATATTGTTTCCTAAGAAAGCCGTTTTCTGTCACCCAATGCGTATAGTATGCTTTTGTGTTTACAGATGAAGATTTTTCGGTTACAAATTCAGCAACAGAAGATGTTTCGTCATTTTTTATATCTGCTTGATGAATAGCGTACAAAAGTGGGTCATTATCAGGGTCAGTAGCATTAATGGTGAATTGAAAAAACGTTTCCTTTGGAAGTCTATATTCTGATTCAAGTTTTGAAACATCTATTATAGGTGCTTGATTTTTAGTATCTATCCCGAAAACAGGATTTTCTCCTTTGAGCCATTCTTTTTTGAGTATGGTTCTGGTTCGGTCTTGATAATAAGCTCCATCTCCCAAAATTCTTCTTCGAATGAAATAAATACTTGGCAAAGAAAAGAAATCACGAGGAGAGCCATAACTCATTATAGAAGTCCCGTTCTCTGGTTCGGTTTTGATGGTTGAATCTCCTCCTGTTGTAAAGGTATGTAACGAACCAAACATATGCCCAAGTTCGTGACCAATAGTCGCATAACTTTTTATAGCCACAGCTGCTGATTTTTTTGATGCGTCAAAAGCACCTCCGAGTACTGCTAATCCGTTGTTTTTACTTCTGGATTTGGCAATAACAATACCCACATCGTAATTGTCTGCACCTATAAGCTGATTTATTTTAAGAGTCGAATTATCAATAATATAGCGAGAGGTTTTATTATCAAAAGTCTGTTTATCACTTGTGTTAAAAATGAGTTTTTCGTCATTTACAATTTCAAACTTTATTCCTATATCTCGCATATAAATTTCATTGAGTGTAGCTTCTAGCGAACTCCAATATTTTTTAACCGCCTCTATACTTCCTTCTCTTCTGTAATAGTACCAATCCACCAATACTGCCAATCGATATACACGTAAAATTTCATCGGAATGTATGTGATATGTATTTTTTTCGGTTGCTGGTCGAGAAAAAGGTGTTTGTTGCGGAGTCTTTGGGTGGTGTACGTGGCAATTTCCGTCTGAACATACTCCACATTTTTCGCCCTTTTCTTCGCTGAAAAGGATAATATAGCCATCATCAGAGGTTTTGATATCCCATTGAGTTTGCTTCCATTCAAAATTACCTAATATTTTTTGATCTTTTGAAATCGAAAGTGTAGCAACGAACTCGTCATTGTTGTGGCCCACAAAAGTACGGATACCTTCCTTTTCAGTAAACGAAGTGTTACGTTCTTCCCACTGCAATAAAATTTTCTCATTTTCAGATATAGGCACTGCCCATTCTATGTTATTTCCTGCTGAAAATAAGCGAATTACATCAATGGATTTTTTTGAAGTTTCAATGGTTTCCTGTGCAAAAGCCACTTGCCCAAAACTGATGAAACTAAAAATGAGATAGATATAGTATTTCATCAAATAATATTTTTTAGAATGAGATTTTTCAATTTTCTTTGAAAACTAAAACTCCCTTTGTAAAAGTTTTACAAAGGGAATTTTAACAATTATCTTACAAACAAATAGCCTTGTTTTGTGTTTGATTTTCCTGTAATATTTTGATATTTGAGTACATAGAAATACGTCCCTGTAGGAAGACGCTTACCTTTTCGGAAAACTCCTTTNACNTTNGCATATCCTCGGAAAACTTCACCATTTTTTTGGTAGTTTTTCGACTCATATACTTTCTGACCCAATTCGTTAAAAATCTCAATTTGAAGATTTTTATAATTCTCAATAGGCTCAAATTTCAAGTAATTCTCCGAACCTGACTCGGTAGAAACGCCATTGTAAACAATCATTTCTTGGGTCAGATCTGTCCCTGCAGGTGGTTGTACTCCACCCGTAGGAGGTGTAGGTTTTGAAGATTTTTTAATGGTAACTTTCTGTTCGTGAGTAACTTTATTCCCACATTCATCGGAAGCTTCCCATTTGTAAATGATTACTTTGTTCCCGTTTTCTTCCTTGTTTTCTTGACTCTTGGTTACTTGAATATTTTCAGAACAATTGTCCGTAGCCGTTAAATCAACTTGTGTTGGAATATTGTTTTCTTCCACAGAAATATCAGTTGGTAAAGTTCCTGAAAATGTAGGTTTTACATCATCTTTTATCGTAATGATTTGAGTATGCGTGATAGTTTTTCCGCAGTCGTTAGTGGCTATCCAAGAGCGTGTTAACACGTAATCATTTTTGCATTTCTCGTTCGATTTTGTTTCTCCATTATAAACCACTTTCGGATTACAGCTACCTGACACTTTCAATGTAGGAACTGATGGAATTTCCTTTTCGCAAGTAACTGTCATATTTTTAGGCAATTCGCCCACAAAATTGATTTCTGACGGAATAACAGTAATTTTCTGTGTGTGAGTAACTTTATTTCCACAATCATCAGAGGCTTCCCATTTGTAAATGATTACCTTGTTCCCGTTTTCTTCCTTGTTTTCTTGACTCTTGGTCACCTGAATATTTTCGGAACAATTATCCGTAGCCGTTAAATCAACTTGTGTTGGGACTTTACTTTCTTCCACCGAAACATTGGTTGGTAAAGGTTCTTTGAATACAGGTGATTTATCATCTCTTACAGAGATAGTTTGTGTAAAAATAAGACTTTGGTTACAACCCGTTGCCGTGTAAACCCGCTCTATCGTATAATTGCAGTTACCTCCTATTTTCGTATCTTGATGTGTAATATTTACCGAAACACAGCCATCAGTTGCAAATTGTGAGTTATCTGCATTCGGAATAGCCTCACAAGAAACTGAGATTGAAGCCTCAGGAGTTTTTGTAAATGTAAGTATTTCAGGTAAAGAAGGGTCACGAGTAATTGTAAAACCTCCTACTTTAGGGTCGAAAGTGGTAAGCGCATAGGCAATTCCATCAATTTCTTCTATTTTTATGATTCCTGCGTTTACATTCCATTTTTGTTCTCCAAAAGCAATCGTCTTAACCGAAATATTCGGTAGTTTTATGGTATGATTTCCGTCATTTTCCGTAGAAGCAGCCAAAGTGTATTTAAACGTTTTACCAAAATCGTCCGAAAGCAAAATTCGAACTTTGCTAGTATTTTTATCGAAAATCTTGCTATCTACACTCCAAGTAAGCTGGACTTCTTCCCCTTCTTTATAATTGTTTTTCATTGAAGAAGTAATCTTAAAAGGTGTTCCCTCTTCAATAATTACTTGGGTTTGAGCTATATCATACTGGCTGATATATTCGCTGGTTTGCTGAGATTGAGCATCACTCACGCCCAACCAAAAAGTAAACTTACCTATAGCATTAGGTGTCGTATTATGTACCAAATTAAGAGTTTTTTCACTATACTCTGTTTGAAATACAACAGGGTTGCTACTAGTGGCTTTTCGTGTTAAAAAACGAGCATTTGAGGCTTGACGTTCTGGACGAATGTCCGTCTGATGGGCTGCGTACAACAAAGACTTACTTTCAGGGTCTTGAGCAGGAATATAAAACTGAAAAAAAGTCTCTTTCGGAATTTTATAACTTGTTTTTATTTTCGTTTTGTTAATGGTAGGAGGTTGATTTTGAATATATTTTCCGTAAGGAAAATTAGTCACTGACGGATGATTACCTACTTTTTGAGTTCGATTGGTATCCGAAAAATAAGGTACGTTAACCAATTTTTCTCGAATCATTTGTATGCTTCGTAAGGAAAAAAAATCCCGAGGATATCCATACGACATTATGGATTGTCCTGTCGACATTTCCGTTTTATCACTGGCAGGGTCAATTTGAGGTCTGGAAGGAGAAGTAATGGAGAAAGTATGTCTTGCCCCAAACAAATGTCCTATTTCGTGCATAATAACGGGACGAGAGACCAAAGCCACCGCCGCAGCCTTTTCGGTTTTGTAGGCGTTTTCTAAATACGCAAGTCCCGCTACTTCTGTAACTTTGGCTATGTATATTCCTAAATCATAACTTTGGCTACCTATTTTTGAATTTATTATTCTTGTGGCATTGTTAATGATATAATCTGCATTTCTGCCAGAAATTTCATCTCTTTGGGTCGAAATTAGTTTTTCATCCTTTACAACTTCAAATCGGATACCTAAATCACGCGTATATACCTCATTGAGTTCCATTTCTTTGGTTGCCCAAAATTTTTTAACTTCTTCCACCTTGCTACTGAAACCAATGATACTTGTATCCGAAAAATATTCATAACTAACTGCCATCGCTAATCGATAGATTCTAAGTACATTTGTGTTGGGAATGGAAGGTGTTGGAGTGTCGGAATCTGACAGAAGTATAGGACGTTTGGTGGAAGGCTTATCAGAATGACAATGTCCGTTAGCACACGTACCGCATTTGTGATTAGAACTTTCGGTGTACAAGATTAGAAAACCATCTTCCGACGTTTTTAAAACGATTTCTTTGTCTTTCCAACGAATATTTCCCGAAATGGTGCCATTCAAAATAGAAATAACCGCTACTAAATTTTTATCGTGATACCCCACAAACGAACGAATTCCCTCACTTTGAGTAAACGAAGTGTTACGTTCTTCCCACTGCAATAAAATTTTCTCATTTTTAGATATAGGCACTGCCCATTCTATCTTATTTCCTACTGAAAATAAACGAATTACATCAATAGCTTTTGTTGAAGTTTTAATCGTTTCTTGTGCAAAAGCCACTTGCCCAAAACTGATAAAACTAAAAATGAGATAGATATAGTATTTCATCGAGTAATATTGTTTAGTATGAGATTTTTCGATTTTTGGTAAAAAAACAAAACTCCCTTCGTAAAACTTTGCAAAGGGAATTTTAATAATTATCTTACAAACAAATAGCCTTGTTTTGTATTTGATTTTCCTGTAATGTCTTGATATTTAAGTATATAGAAATACGTTCCTGTAGGAAGACGCTTACCTTTTCGGAAAACGCCTTTCACGTTGGCATATCCTCGGAAAACTTCGCCATTTTTTTGATAGTTTTTCGATTCATATACTTTCTGACCTAATTCGTTAAAAATCTCAATTTGAAGATTTTTATAATTTTCGATAGGTTCAAACTTCAAGTAATTCTCCGAACCAGATTCGGTAGAAACACCATTGTAAACAATCATCTCTTTCGTTGGTTCTATTCCTGTAGGTGGTTGTACTCCACCCGTAGGAGGTGTAGGTTTTGAAGATTTTTTAATGGTAACTTTCTGTTCGTGAAAAACTTTATTTCCACATTCATCGGAAGCCTCCCATTTATAAATGATTACTTTATTTTCTCCTTCCTGTCTTTCTTCTTTTGATTTGATAACTTCAATATTAGCAGAACAATTGTCCGTAGCAGTTAACGTTTCTTGTGTTGGAATATTGTTTTCTTCCACAGAAACATCTGCAGGTAAAGATTCATTAAATGTAGGAGCTTTATCATCTCTTACAGAAATAGTTTGCGTAAAAATAAGACTTTGGCTACAACCTGTTGCGGTGTAAACTCTTTCTATTGTATAATTGCAGTTGTCTCCTTTTCTGGTATCTTGATGTGTTATAATTACCGAGTTACAACCGCTGGTTTCAAACTGCGAATTATCCGCATTTGGAATAGCATCACAAGAAACCGAAAGAAAAGCCGTAGGAGTTTTTGTAAACACCAAATCAGCTGGTGGTGGAGGTGGCGTGGTAGTCTTTTCAATTTCGATATGTTGAACAAAACTTGATGTATTACCACAATCATCCGTAGCTATCCAAGTTCTGGTAACAAAATTTTCATTTTTTACTTCCTCTTTTTTAAGTGTCAATGGTGAACTACCATTAGCTGTACAAGTTGATACAGCTTCTATTGGTTCATTGGGAATATTATTTTCATCAGATACTTTAAGATATTTTGTAGGCGTTTTAGTAAAAGTTATCGCCGAGGCTTCTATCTCAAAACCTCCCTTTCCTGTAGCAATATCGTTGTCCGTTAAGGCAAAAGCGATATGATCGAGGACTTCAATTTTGATAAGTCCCAAACCAGAATGAAATATTGGAACTCCATTTGCTTCATAATGAACTTTTCTTCCTATTGAGGTATCAGGCATTATAATATCACAATTTCCGTCATTTTCTGTTTCAGGAACTAAGATATGCTTAAAAGTTTGCCCAAAATCATCAGAGAGTAAAACACGTACTTTGTAATCTTTTAATAAATCGTCAACCTGCCAAGTAAGGTTTACTTTTTCACCTGTTTTGTACTTTTTGCTCTGAAAATTCGTTATTTTAAAAGGCTTCCCTTCTACAAATTTGACTTTTGTTTCGTACATATCATAGCGAGTAGAATGATTGAGTCTTTCATCAAAAGTATTTTTAGTATCATTTACCCCTAACCAAAACGTATATGCTTTTCCAGAGCTAAAGTTATATTGTTTTTTAACAAAATTTCCTATTTGCCAATGATTATAAAATGCTTTTATATTTTTATTGGTAGATTTTTCAGATTCAAATTCAGCATTCGATAGATTTATATCTGCTTGATGAAACGCATACAAAAGGGGGTCATTATCAGGGTCGGTTGCATCAACTGTAAACTGAAAAAAAGTCTCTTTCGGAAGTATATATTCTTCTTTAAGTTTTGAAGTGTTAATGATAGGAGCTTGATTAGTCGTTTGTATTTCAGCAACTTTATGTTGAATTTCCAATATTTTTTTACGAATGTAATAGATGCTTGGTAACGAAAAAAAGTCAACAGGATGCCCGTAGCTCATAATAGACTGACCTTTACCAGGTTCGGTCATATACGACGAACTCCCACCTGTTGAAAAAGTATGTACTGAACCAAACAAATGTCCGAGTTCGTGAGTAATGATATGCATATCGTTATTAGCCATTGCCCGAGCTTTTGATTTGGATGACCTGATGGAACCTGCGGTGGCTAACCCACCTATACTAGTATCACTATTTCTTGCAATTACAATTCCGGCATCGTAACTTTCATTACCAATAAGTTCATCTATTTTAGCAGAAGCCCCATCTATAATAGCAGCTGAACGTTTTCCATCAAAAATAGCCTCTTTACTATCACTAATAATCAATTCATCTCTATCAACTATTTGAAATTTAATACCAATCTCTCTTGTATAGTGTTCATTGAGTTTGGTTTCTAACCTACTCCAAAAACTTTTTACAGCATCCTTGCTTCCATAATATCTGTTATAATAATGTTTGTCTACCAACACAGCTAAACGAAATACACGTAGCACATTGTCTGTAGAGATTTTACGAATAATTTTTTCTGGTCTGGCAGTTAAGCGGCCTCGAAGGGGTTTTTTATCGCTATGCGTACCACAATGGCCGTTGTGGCAACCTCCGCATTCCCCTTCGGAATGTTCCTTATAAGTGGAAAGATATCCATCGTTAGTAGTTGTTATTTTCCATTCATTTTCTTTCCAAGTGAAGTCCCCTGATATATTATTTCCATCTTTTGAAATAGATAAAGTTGCCACAAACAAGTCTCCTTCATATCCTACAAAAGTGCGAATACCTTCCTTCTCGGCAAACGAGGTTTTACGTTCGTACCATTGCAAATTGACTTTTTCGGAAGATGAAACAGGAATAGCCCACTGCAATGAACTGGCAGAAAAAAGGCTTACTATATCATTGACTTTTAGTTGTGTGTTGATGTTTTCCTGTGCAGAAACGCCTTGCAGAAAAAACATAAATAATAAAATAATGATTTTGTATCTCATAATTAGTAAGTTAGTATTTATGTGCAAATTATTACAATTTTAGATTCTGTTGTTTAATAAGTACAAAGTTTCCTTTTTCTTAATGAGTTAGTCGAAAACATAGAGAAACTTCGGATGCAAAGATACATTATTTGAGTTAATTGATAAGTATTTTTATAATATTTTAGAAAACAAACATCATTTAATTATAATAAAAAATCTTATTTTAGTTAAAATTATGCTTTAAAAAATTAACAAACTTTGAATAAAAAATGGACATATTTAGATATTGAAAAAGAAATATGAATTCTCAACTTAAGAATTAATTTATCTAATTTATCTTCGGAAGTTCCAACGAACGTTTGATAGCAAATAACCTAAAAGCAATTATGAAAGCAATCGCAATAAACGAGGAAATATAATCATCAAAAAGATTAATTTCCCTCAATCCTAAATAAACCAAACTTCCTGAAACACAAGGAGTAGCATAAATCTCCTTATGAAAAATTATCGGGATTTCATTACATAATATATCTCGAATAACTCCCCCAAAACAAGCACTCATCGCTGCTATCGAAATCACGATAATTGGATGTAAATCGTACGAAAAAGAAAGAGCTATCTCAGTTCCTATAATTGAGAAAAACGCTATTCCAATAGTGTCAAAAAGCAAGAGAGATTTGCGTAAATAATGCATTTTTTTTCGAAAAATAATGGCAAAAAAAGTCCCTCCAAAAATCATTCCTACATAAATCGGTGCTTGCATCCAAAAAACAGGCGTCCTTCCCATCATTACATCACGAAGCGTTCCTCCTCCAAGCCCTGTAACAAAAGCGATGATGAACACTCCAAACAAATCCAACTTTTTTTCACGTGCTGCCAATGCTCCTGAAATGGCAAATACAAAAACTCCAGCTAAATCAACTATATAGAATAAATCCATCTTTTACTAAAATTGAAAGGCAAAAATAAACTTAAATATTAAAATGAAGAAACTAACCTCAATTATTTTCGTTTTTGTATTCTCAAAATTTTGTTTACAAAAATAACAAAACTTTAACATCGGTCATTTGCCCTAATAATGTTGTGGTTAGGCATTTCATTTTTATTTTGTTTCTTTTCTAATTTGTTTTTTGGAAAAATTTCTTCGTATCTTCGCCAAGAAAATAAAGAAATGTACTATGGGAATTTTTGAGAAACGTGAAAGCTACAAACCTTTTGAATATCCGGAAGTTATGGATTTTGTAGATGCAATGCACAGGTCATTTTGGGTGCATTCAGAAGTTGAATTTACAGCAGATATTCAGGACTTTAAGTCTAACCTTTCCATCATTGAAAAAGAAGCTGTCAAACGTGCTTTACTTGGTATTGCTCAAGTGGAAGTTTCTGTAAAAACTTTCTGGGGCGACCTTTACGACCTTTTTCCAAAACCTGAATTCAACGGCTTGGGTGCCACATTTGCCGAGTGTGAATTTCGTCATAGTGAGGCGTATTCGCGTCTTTTAGAAGTACTTGGATACAACAACGAATTTGAAAATTTACTCGAAGTACCTATTTTCAAGGAAAGAAATAATGTTTTGAAAGAGTATTTAGCGAAAAATAAGGAAAACGCTATGGAACGCATCTTGTTTTTTACGCTAATTATCGAAAATGCTTCTCTTTTTAGCCAATTTGCAACTATTTTATCTTTTACACGTTTCAAGGGATATATGAAGAATGTTGCAAACATCATCGCTTGGACTTCTGTTGATGAGCAACTACACGCTAATGCAGGTATATACATTTTGAGAAAAATATTCGAAGAAAACCCAGAAATGAAAAAAAGAGCTAAAGAAGAAGCAACTGACTTCATTCGAAATTATATCGCTCTGGAAGACAAAATGTTAGATTGGATTTTTGAAGAAGGAGAAATTGATTTTTTCACCAAAGAGGATTTAGCAAACTATATGCGTTATCGCCTTGATGATTCACTAACACAATTAGGCTTAGGCAAACCCTTTGGTATAACAAATGAACAGGCAAAACCTATGTTATGGTTTGAAGAAGAAGTATTTAGCAATGAATTAGACGACTTCTTTGCCAAAAGACCAACCGCTTATACAAAACACGATAAAAGCATCAGCGAACACGATTTATTCTAAACAAATAAATTTAAAAAATTAATCTTTTTATGAAGTTTCATCAGAAAGAAATTCTCATCGGCTTTCTCGTTGGGCTTATTGCCAATGGGTTAGGGATTTTGTCGTACATTCTTATTTTTTCAAAATATGGCATTGAAACTACCCTGCAAGATGCTTATCAAAAAGGATATTTGGGTTCTCTGATTGGTCTGGGAGGCATTCTTGACTTACTCTCATTTTTCCTTTTCCTACGTTTAGGACGTGATGAAAGGGCAAAAGGAGTACTAATGGCTTCGTTTGTTTTGGCATTAGTCATATTAGTTTTACAATTCACATAGAATAGTATTTCTTTTAGATAAAAAAGCAGGATTATTTATGATAGTCCTGCTTTTATATTATTTATCTTTTTGTCCAAAAACAATGTCTATTAATACTCCTATGATAATCAGCACCACACCAACTATTAATGTTACTGTAAGTTCTTCTGCAAATAATCCAACACTAATTCCCACAGCAATAACAGGTTCAATCGCTCCCATAATTGCCGTTGGTGTAGACCCTATGTAACGGATAGCGTAAATCAAGGTTGTAAGAGATAACACTGTTGTAATCAATGAGAAAATTGTAAAATGAAAGAACATTGTTACCTCTGGAATAGGAATTTTAGATTCCAAAATTAATGATTTTACCAAAAAATAAACACTTGAAAAAAGCATTGAATAAAACGCAATCTTAATTCCTGAAGCAGAAAGGTGCGTTTCATTGACCACTACCATATACACTCCATAAACAAATGCTCCCATAAATGCTACAAACAAACCAAAATAGTCAATTGAAAAAGAAGAAATATTTTTAACACTTAGGATAAATATCCCCACAATAACTATTAATAAAGAAAGAATCGTTGGTAATGAAATTTTCCCTTTAAAGAAAGTTCCTAAAATAACCGCAACAATTACAGGATACATAAAAAAGATGGTAGAAGCTATTCCTGGACTCAAATAATCGTAAGCAGCAAATAAAAATTCAGATGAAAGAGCATACAAAAGTCCCAAAAAGGCAAATGTGCATAATTCTCTTAGAGTAATTTTTAAACTCTCCTTAGTATACAACAAATATCCTAAAATGAAAACACTTGCTATCAGAAAACGATAAAGCAATGCTCCGTCCAAAGAAAAATCACTTTTCTTAATGGGTATCATAAATAACGGAATCATTCCGTAGGTTGCTGCAGATATAAATGCAAGTATATATCCTTTTAATTTTAACTTCATAAATTAGAAAAGGCTACTCAGAAAAGTAGCCTTAAAAATTAATATTATAAAAAATGTAATTCCTTCTAAACAAAACTATCTTCCTCCCTATTGGTAGTCAATCGGAAACCTTCTCCGTGTATGTTAAGAATTTCAACTTTTTCATCTTTTTTAAGATACTTTCTTAATTTAGCAATGTAAACATCCATACTTCGTGAAGTAAAGTAATTGTCATCTTTCCATATTTTAGACAAAGCTAACTCTCTAGGCATCAAGTCATTTTCGTGCAAAGCCAACAAACGAAGTAATTCATTTTCTTTAGGAGAAAGTTTTACAGGTTCTTCATCTTTGTACTTCAAAAATCTCAATTTTGAATTCAAGAAAAACTCACCAATTTCAAACTCAAATTTTTTGCTATCAGCCACTGTTTCAATAGATTTTCTTTGTAACATTGACCTAATTTTCATCAAAAGAATTTCAGAGTCAAACGGCTTGTTCAGATAATCATCAGCTCCTACTTTATATCCTTTTAACACATCTTCACGCATTGTTCGTGCAGTTAGGAAAATGATTGGTATCTTTTCATTTTTCTCACGAATTTCTTTTGCTAACGTAAATCCGTCTTTATAAGGCATCATAACGTCAAGTATGCAAAGATCGAAGGGCTCTTTTCTGAATCTGTCAAAACCTTCCATTCCATTTTTGGCAAGAGCGACATCAAAACCACTCATTACCAAATAATCTCTCAGAACGGTTCCAAAGTTGGGGTCGTCTTCAACCAAAAGAATTTTTTTGTTAGTTGTTGTTGTTTTCATATCATACGAATTTTCACTTACACTCATCATTTTATTTATTTTTTTAAAGTTACGCTCTATTTTTCAAGAAGCCAGTAGTAAAGTTAGTAATATTTATAGTTTAGTATTTACATTTTTAAATAACAGAAAGCTGTATAAAGAAAGTACTTCCTTTCCCTTTTTCGCTTTCTACATATATTGTTCCGTTATGGTCTTCCACTATGCTTTTTACGTAGGCAAGTCCTAGTCCGTGTCCTTTAACGTTGTGTAAATCACCCGTATGTTCACGATAGAATTTATGAAAAACCTGTCGCACAGCCTGTTTGCTCATTCCTTGCCCTTGGTCTTTTACCCGAATGAGAATTTTGTTATTCTTGATATTTTCCGTATAGATATCAATTTCAGGAGCTTCAGGCGAATATTTTATTGCATTTTCAATTACATTTATCAGAACATTTGTGAAATGTGACTCATTTGCCGATATATCAGCGTTTTCTGCCATCAAATGTGTGCGAATTACCCCATTTCTTTCATTCAACATCATTTGCACGTGTCCGATAGCCATTTCTATCAATATATGGACATCTAAAGGTTCTTTTTCAATATTTAGTTCCCTTTTTTCAAGTCGAGAAATTTGTAAAATATTTTCCACTTGTGAATGCATTCTCTTATTTTCATCTTTTAACATATTAACATACGTTAAAATTTTATCAGGATTACTGATTGTCATCGGATTTTTGATTGCATCAAGAACTAAACTTGTAGTTGCAATTGGTGTTTTAAATTCGTGCGTGATATTATTGATGAAATCCGTTTTAATTTGAGATATCCGCCTGTGGGTAACCATTTGGTTTAGAGTAATTGTGAAAACACCTATAATAATAATCATAAAAACAACTGATAATGAAGCTATTCCGATTACTGATGAAAACACAAACCGCTCACGTTGCGGAAATATCAAAGCCAATTCATACATTAAATCCCCAGAACTATCCGTAAATAAAGGAGCTCGATATTCATTCATCTCATTAGGGTCAAAATACTTCGAACGAATATTCGTTAATATGTTCCGATTATATATTGCAAATTCAAAATCAATATCCAACCCCCGATTTTTCATTTCTCTATTGACAAGATAGCTAATCTGCTGATGAGAAACTCTGTCAATAATAGGTAATTTTTCAATAATATTCTTGAAAGATTCCTGTATCATTAACCGTTCTATTTCTGGCAAACGACTAAACTTTTCGTAAGTTTCTACGCTTGGAGTAACTTTATTGTCTATGTTCTTTCCAAAACTAATTCGTTGCTCTGATTGCCTACTAATATAATTTTTGATTGACAGCGAATCTGCTATTCCTGAACTGGTTGGCAAACTATAATCCTCTTCTAAAACACCATGTTTGTAAATGAACGTTTCCTTTGTATTTTTATTTTCTTGAACATACATAAACTCCCTGAGGGAAGATTCTTTCAAGACTAATGTAGTATCTTTCTCCTTTAAATCAACAATTTGAGCAACATATTTGCTTATCTCGGTCTGCTCCAAATCGTTAATCACAGAATTCAACACTTGCTGGACAGAATGCATAAAGGCTTCCTCCCTATCATCAATGGCAGACTTAATCCAATACCCCTGAATGATGATAATTCCTAACAAAGAAATACTCATCAAAACAATAACTATTGTACTTAGCTTACCTTTCATTGTACAAAACTAATACAAAAATTTTCTTAATTTTATTTTTTAACTAAATTTTAACTTAAATAAATTCCAAATTATTGTTTTCTCAATTTTTTAATTAATTTAGAATGTATTTCTTGTACTTTTAACGAAGAGATTTCAATATTTATATTATTTATAACTTCGTTCGACAGACTTATTCTTTTTTCATCTGTCCATTGATTTTTTATCCGTTCTCTTACAGATTTTTCGCTAACTCCATCTCTTTCAACTACTCTACGAATTCGTTCTTGCTCAGGAGCTATAACAGTAATGATATAATCACAACTTTGATAAGCCCCACTCTCAAATAAAATTGCACTCTCCTTGATTACATAAGGTGAATTTTGCTTAGTTTTCCACTCTGAAAAATGTTTTGCTACCTCAGGATGAACTATCTCATTGATTATAGATAATTTATCTTTGTTTTTAAAAACAATTTCTGCTATATATTTTCTGTTGTATTTACCATTGATATAAGCCAATTCTCCAAATGAAGACTTTATTCTATTTTTAATATTTTCATCACTTTCTATCAATTTCTGAGCTTCTTGATCTGATATATAAACAGAAATTCCTAATTTCTCAAACATTTTAGCAATTGTAGTTTTTCCACTACCAATTCCTCCAGTCAGCCCCACTACCATCATATCTTACGAATTAAAAAATCAACTTTGTTTTCATTCAAAAATGATAATTTCACACGTTTTAACTTTGTCCGAATCGTTAAGGGTAAATATTTGTTATTTTGAACATTGTTATAATCTGCTATTACAGTTATTTCATCTGAAGTTATTTTTTTAAGTATATTCAAATCACCTGAACATAAAATAGTTACCTCTGTAGGAAAAATTTTAATTTGGCTTCCTTCAGGTATATTAAGCAATTGTACAGGTATTTTGATGAGTTGCTCGCTCATCTTATCAACAATTGCTTTAACGATTATTTTATTCTTGTCAAATTTTACGCAATCTGTATTTTTCAAATGATAAGACTTTTCAAATGAAGATTTTACATTTTTTTGAAGAGGAAAAGATATTGAGATAGTTTTCAATGTATCTATAACAGGTTTTGCCCCCGAAACTATTACCGAATCTGGCTGAACAATCATTTCTGTAAGCTGGTATTCTCTCTGAAAATCAGCATTCAAATCAACTTCTACAGGTATTTTTTTTGTATATTTTTTTTGTAAATCGACGTAAATAGTATCTGAATATGTGTTTTGTATTTTTAGTTCCGATGAATATGAAGAATTTAACTTATTTGCGATATTTGTAGAAAGTTTATATTTTTTTCCTTCAATGTGTTCTAAATCATTAAAATCTACACTTAATTCTTGAATACCAGAATAGTACTTAAATAAAGCATATCCTTTTCCTTCTGCAAGAATTTTAATTTGGTGGGTTTGAGATGATTTCAAAAACATATTTTCAGGAACATTCGTAATCGAAATATCAACAGAAAATTCTCTTTGTAAATTTTTCGACAACCGAATGAGCACCCACAAAAGTACAGATAAAAGAATACAAATCAGCATCTTAAATGTTCTTCTATTTATTAGAAGTATTCGTATTTCATTTTTTGTTGAACGTATCACAGAATAAAAATTTTTTAATTCTTTCCCAAATCTAAAACTTATTTTATGAAATAAAAACTTTCTGTTAATATTTTTTACACCACAGAAAATATTTTTACAAATTTACTCAAAATATTTTCTTTATGAAATTTTATTTACATAAAAAAAGAAAAGTCTCATTTTTTACAAAATGAGACTTTTTAATATACATCTTACTACTTCTACTTAGTTATTCCTTCCAAATCCAGCATAAATGCGTATTCTTTGGCGGTTTCTTTCAGAGCTTCAAAACGACCAGAGGCTCCGCCGTGTCCTGCATCCATATTCGTGTCGAGGAACAGCAATTTATTATTGGTTTTCATCTGACGCAATTTAGCTACCCATTTAGCTGGTTCCCAGTACTGTACTTGCGAGTCGTGCAATCCCGTAGAAACATACATATTAGGGTAATTTTGTGCTTTTACTTGGTCATAAGGCGAATAAGAAAGCATATAATCATAATACTCTTTTTCATTCGGATTTCCCCACTCGTCATACTCTCCTGTCGTTAAAGGAATGGTATCATCAAGCATTGTAGTTATCACATCAACAAACGGAACTGCAGCAATCACACCGTTGTAAAGCTCCGGAGCCATATTAACGACAGCTCCCATCAATAAACCTCCTGCTGAACCTCCTTCGGCATACAAATGTTCGTTTGAAGTATATTTTTCAGCTATCAAATGTTTAGAACAATCAACAAAATCGGTAAATGTATTCTTTTTGTGTAGCATTTTGCCGTTTTCATACCATTTTCTGCCCAAATATTGCCCTCCACGAATGTGAGCAATCACATAAATGAAACCTCTATCAAGCAAACTCAATCGAGAAGAGGAGAAATACGGACTTACCGTATGCCCATATGAACCATAAGCGTACAACAACAACGGATTTTTACCATCTTTTTTCATTCCCTTGCGATAAACCATCGACATTGGAATTTTTGTTCCATCTTGTGCCGTTGCCCAAATTCGTTCTTCTACGTAATTATTTTTGTCAAATTTTCCACCCAAAACTTGTTGCTCCTTTAGCACCGTTTTTGCTTTGGTAACCATATTAAAGTCAATTACCGAAGCAGGTGTCGCCATCGACTGATATCCGTAGCGCAATACATCTGTATCAAAATCAACATTTTGTGTAGTGTATGCCGTGTAAGTTTCACTTTCGAAAGGCAAATAATACGACTGCCCACCACTCCAAGGACGAATTTCAATTCTATTTAAACCATTGAACGTTTCTTCCACCACTAAGAAATTCTTGAAAATTTCGATTCCTTCCAAAAACACGTCCTCACGATGCGGAATAAGTTCTTTCCAATTCTCGGAAGAAGTCGCATTTTCAGCGGTTTTCATCAACTTGAAGTTCGTTGCATTGTCTTTATTGGTAACGATGTAGAAAGCATCGCCGTAGTGTGAAATATCGTACTCCAAACCTCGTGTACGTTTCTGAAATACTTTAAAATCGCCCTTTGGATTGTCCGCTTTTAGGATTTGATATTCCGATGTAAGCGTACTTCCTGAACCGATAACGATGTATTTTCTTGATTTTTCACGATATACATACGTGTAGAAAGTATCGTCTTTTTCGTGGAAAATAAGTACATCTTTTTTGGTATCTGTACCCAATTCGTGACGATAAATTTTATCAGAACGAAGGGTTTGTGGGTCCTTTTGGGTATAAAATAGCGTTTTGTTATCACTTGCCCAAGCTGCTGAACCTGTGGTGTTTTCAATTTTTTGAGAAAGAATTTCACCTGTTTCTAAGTTTTTGATTTGCAACACGTATTGGCGACGAGAAACAGTGTCCACACCAAAAACAGCCCATTTATTATCATCACTTACAGAAATTCCCGCAAGTTGGAAATAGGCGTGTCCTTTTGCCATCTCGTTACAATCGAACATAATTTCTTCGGGAGCGTCCAAAGTTCCTTTTTTACGCGCATAAATAGGGTAATCTTTTCCCGTTTCGTAGCGAGTAATGTACCAATATCCGTTTCGGAAATACGGTACGGACGAATCATCTTCTTTAATTCGGGATTTCATTTCCTCGAAAAGCGAGTTTTGAAAATCCTTAGTGTGAGCCGTCATTTTTTGGTAATACTCATTTTCGGCGTTCAGATAGTCGATAACTTCTTGGTTTTCACGTTGATTCAACCAAAAATAATCATCGGTACGTACATCACCAAATTTTTCCAATTTGTGAGGAACTTTCTTCGCCACAGGTGGCTGAATATCTGGATATTCTGTCTTTTTCATCGTTTCAGTATTATTTTTACAAGAAGTTGCAAAAATAACAGAAACGGCAGCAATAGTAAACCTTTTTAATGTTATTTTTTTAGGCATAATTATAAAATTTTAGTTTGACCTCCCAAAGGTATGAAAAAAATGGAAAGTTCAAGAAAAACTTCTCTAACTTTCCATTTTTTATTCTGCTGATTTGCTACTGTTTATCGGTATAACGTAAAGTTTCCATTGAATTTACGTGAATCAATATTGCTATTCAAATCAATGATATACCAATAATCACCACTTGGAAGGGCTCTGTTTTCATAGGTTCCGTCCCAACCTTCGCCTTGAGAAAGAGTTTTAATTTTTCTTCCATATCTGTCGTAAATATAAACTCTCATATAAGGATAATCCTCAGCATATTTAGGTTTCCAAGTGTCATTTACACCATCTCCATCAGGAGTGAAGAAATTCGGAATCTCAATATCAAAATATTCTTCTTTTATAACCTTTGTACTTGAACAACCAGCTGAATCATATACAATTACATTGATAACTTTATATCTTTTTCCGTTGATGACTTCCTCTGGGTCGGTAAATCTTAGTTGATATACACCATTTTCTCCTTGATTTTGACCATTAAACACATACGTATATGGCTGAACTCCATCTTTCCCTTTAACTTCGATGGTGTTTATCTTAGTATTAGGAACCACCTGGACTTCACCTAATTGCAATGTTTTTTCAATAAGTATAGGTTCTGTTAGAGCGTATACGCATTCCACAGGAAGTCTGGTTTCTACATCAACATCATTGTAGAAAATAGTTAGCGTTTGTGTACCTGTTAAGTTTTCAAACACATTTTCATCAATATAACCAATATTGTCGGTATGTCTGGAGAATGCCCTCTTAGGACCTGCTCCCAACTGATAACTCAACTTATCAAAATTGACATTAGTTCTGAATTTCACTTCAATCCAAGTTTTATAAACATTGGACTCACAAGTTCCCTCTTGAGTTGCTTTTGAAGTAAGGTCTGGAACCTCTTTTACCTCAAATTTGTAAGTTGGCGACAACGTACAACCTCTGGCATCTGTGATTCTTATTTCGTACTCACCAACTCCCAACATTGCTGGTACTCGGAAGTTAGGGTCTGCTGCAGTAACATTCTGTGTATGTATGCTCACAACAGCATCAGTTCTTAGAAGTTCTGCTACATAAGGAGCTGTTCCTCCCTGAATTTCCACGTTAATCCAAGCTGTTTTTTCTGCATAACAAACAGTTAATTCCGCACCTGTTCTTGTCAAGGTCATTGGAGTTGCATCAACAATAGTTAATGTTCCTACCGTAACATCGCAATCCCAAGCATCAGTTACAATTACTGTGTATGTATCTGGTGGTAAGTTCGTAAATACTGTTGATGATTGCGTAATTGATGTTTTTGTACCTTGCAGAACATAGTTGTAAGTTCCTGCTCCTGAACCTCCTAACACGTTACTTATTGTAATAATCGCATCATTTGCCCCCGGACAAGTTATTTCCTGAGTAATGGTAGCCGTAGCCGTAACAGGAATGGGATGCACAAGTGTTATTGTTGTTATATCCGGTTGAACGCAACCTGAGGCATCTGTAACCGAAACATTGTAAACTAATGAACCAGAAACTGGATCAGATTTCAAACCAATAAACAAGAATTGCCCGCCATTGTCAGTAACGTTTCTTCCTGTTTTGGTTTGATTTACTGAACCATCAACAGACGTTAAAGTTACTTGGTATGGAGCTTTTCCTCCATTAACAGTCACCATAACTTCTCCTCTATTGTTCAAGCAAGTAACCCCATAGGTTTCAGTTGCTGTAGCAGAAATAGGATATTCGCTTTGTGTAATTTCAAACGAAGCAATAGCTGTACAACCATTTTTAATAGAAGTTGCTGTTACTTGGTACTTACCAGCTAATAATCCAGTAATGGTTTCTGTTTTTCGACCATTAACTGTTCCATTTTTAGTTGAACCTGCCGATGGAGCTATCGGATTTATCACATAAGTGAACCCGTCTGTTGCTTGATCACCATCTGTAAGTCTTGTATCGGTAAATGTTAGTGTGATTTCACCATCTGAACCATTATGGCATTTCACATTTACCGGATTTGTTGCAGTAAGTATGAATGTCTCTGGAGAATGAACATCGTATGATGTTTTTACCTCACAATCCGTATCCCTATTAAGTGCTACAATAGTATAGTTTCCTACAGGCAAACTGAATGTTTCTGTCAATGAATTTGAGGTTTTCGTTGTATGGAGAGTCTCACTACCATCTTGATTTCGTTTTACTATATTATAAACAATCGCCTCATTATTATATGGTGTTCCTGTTGTCAACTCTACTGTAATATCTTGCAAGTTTGTACTACAATCTATCAATTTGTCGGTTGTAATTGATACTCTATTCAATATCAACGCAGGTTGAATGGTTATATTTGAGGAAACTTCCGAACATCCGTTTGCATCGTATACTTTTACGTTATATGACTTTTGAGTAGTCAAATGCTGTGATAATCCATAAGTGTAAATCGTTTTACCTGTTGTTACCACCTGTGTACTCAAAGCTGTTGCTACTCCCACTTCATAAAATTCTATACGGCTATAGGCTTGTGTTCCTCCATTAACTTTACCCAAATCAAAACTTAGAATAGGATACGTTGGTAAATTCGTGTTAGCTACACATTGATATTTATCAGCTTTCAGAGCATCAGGTGCTATGGTCACTGCACTTGGCGAAATGATTGTTGCTGTCGTTGTTATAGTACAATTTTTAGCAGATGTAGCTTCTATAGTGTAAACAATTCCTGTGTCACTACTTGGTAGATTATCAAATGTTGCATAATCATTTCCTGAAGTAGTCGCTACAATTGGTGTTGCTATCGCAGGATTGCTTGTAGCTATAATTTTGAATGTGAATGGTGCTTCCGTGTTTGGTTTGGCTTGTACTCGCAGTGAGCCATTTCCAGCAAAACAAATTGGATTAGTAACATTAACTACTTCTATTTGAGGCTGAACTGGTTCATCAACTTTGATTTCTTTCGTGATATAACATTTCTTATTCGCTGAATCATATAGTCGTACTCTGTACTTACCTGCACCATTGTTTATTGGTATTACTTTTGTCCCTACTGAAGCCAATCCTGCTGTAACTATCGGAACTACATACTCATTTCCTTGGTCATCTATATCATATACTTTATCTAATTTGTATTCGTAGTTACCAGAACCTCCTTTTATGTCAGAAAGAATTATTTTAACTTCATCTGTACCACAAGCCATTGGTGACGAACTTAACTTATATTCCATTGGCAAAGGTATATTTATCGTACCCGTAACTTCACAACCATTTCCATCTTTCAATTCAATGGTATAAGTATTTCCTGCAGCCAAACGAATTGGTAAAGAGAATGAGGTAATTCCTGAAGCTATGGAAATATCTGTCCAAGTTGATATTACTGATGTTCCCATAAGTACTCGATAACTATGTTGCCCTACTCCTACTTGTGAAAGATTCAATCGTACTGCAAAAGTTGTGGTGTTCGCACAAGGGTCTTCAACTTCGATTGAATTTATAGCAGGTTCCGCGTCCTTTCCAACTGTGATTGGAGGCGTAGCTTTAATACATCCTGAAGCATCTCTTACGAATACAATCCATTGTCCTGCATCAACTTTTTTAGATGAAGTATCGGTTGATGCATCTAATTGAGTTGTTAAAGCTGTAGAACCAATTATCGGAGCTGGAGTTGCCAGATTATGATAATAGTATTTGTATGGAGCTTGACCATCACGTACCTCTACTGAAATTTGCCCATTGCCTCCTTTACAATTATCATTGCTCGTTGTTGGATTTTCAACAACTAATTCTGTTAATGATTTCTCGATAACAAACGGCTCTGATGCCTTTTTACAACCCGTTCCATTCTCAGTAAATACTACATAGTATTTATTGGCTGGTAAGTCCTCAATTTCTATATTCATAGGCGTTGCCACTGGTACAGAACCTCTGAAAGTTGTTGGTCTGTTATCTGAATATGTATAAACTTCATATTCAATACTTGTAGTTGAGGCATCCCAATCTGACAATGTAAAGCGTACTTTCCCGTCATTAGCACTATTACAAGTAGTTGATGTAGTTGTAAGAGCAGAAATCTTCAGATTTGATTGAGCTGGAGGAACTTCACCAGCCTCTTCTATAATATAACATTTTGTTGTATTGTCATACACTATAAATCTGTATTTTGCCCCTGGTATCAAATCACGTAATGTAGCAGTTGCTCCATCTACAAGATTTCCTGAGTGATCGGTTACTTTCACTTTGGATCCTCTATACCAAGTTGTTCCACCTACAACCCAAGTATCTCCAGTAGCAGGAGGCGTTCCTGTAGGAGGTGTCAATCCAAGTGTGTACACAGCAAACCAGTGAGAACCATCTGCAATAGATTGTCCTCCCGCATTGTATGCAGATACTGTAATTGACCCTGTGGCACAACCTGCCACAATTCCTGTTACAGAAGCTATAATCCTGTCAGATGTTGCTGCAACACTAAATGTTCCTTCTGTTTTACATCCGTTAGCATCTGTAATTACGTATGTATAATCGTGTGGAATTAATCCCGCTTTTCTAACGACTGACCCTATTGTCAAATTAGTTTCTGTATGAACTGGAGCTGCGTGAACTACATCTTTATATCTCATTTCAATACTGAATGGTGCTGTTCCTCCGCTGACAAGCTCTATTTCAACAGACCCTAAATCCATTCCTTGTCCTGCGTTACAATGAACTTCTTTTGTTTTATAAGAAACTTTTAATGCTGGATTTTCAGTAATAGTTACAGAAGCTGGTTCAGAGAAACATCCTCCTGCATCTTTAATAGTAAGGGTATAATTTCCTGCTTTCAACCCTGTTATACTTCCAACTGAATGGGTCGTTGTGGTAGTTCCATCAAACAATAACAATTCGTAAGGACTTTGTCCTCCTTCAATATTACTTGCTGACACGTCTATTCTTCCTGAAGCAACTCCTCCACAAGTTATATTTGTAGAAGGAATTGTTCCTTTGAATTTTGGCTTAACTATCTTAACTTCTCGTTTCAAACTGGTTGCCATACAATAGTTACCTGCCTCATACTCATATCTCACTCTGAAATAATAAGTTCCTTCCTCAGTAGTTGAAAAAACAGCAGAATCGCCCGTTGTAACAATGTTAACCCCTGTAGTATTTCCACTATTGAAAGTGGTTCCGTCGTTACTCCATAAGAATTCTTTTACCTTAGTTGGATCGCCACCAGTAGCTTTCAAGCTATAAACAGCTTTACTTGTTTGATGACAAGTTAAATGCTCTGTTGGTCCTTCCACATTCAATCGTAATGGTTCATAAATTACGGCTGAAATTTGTTGTTTACAATTCAATCCATCTATCACTGTAAATATGTGAGTTCCTACGGATAGATTTTCAAACACATAGTAAGCTCCGTTCGCAAAAGGACTCGCATAGAAATCTACACCATTTTGGCTAAATCTGTAATTTCCATTACCATTTGTTACACTTATCTGAATTCTTCCTGTGTCTCCTCCAGCGGAACAAGGTTCGAGATTTTCAACCTCCAATGTTAAAGGCAATTTATCAGCTATTTCCAATGTTGAAGTTGCAATACAGCCATTTGCGTCGGTTACTTCCACTTCATACGTTCCTGCTGGTAATGTATTAAATGTTGCCTCATTATTTATCGCTGGTTGAGTAGTTGTCCCTATTTTGAAAGTTTGATAAGGTTTTGTACCTCCAGTTGCTGTCACCCTTACTTCAGCATTAGCATTATCACAACTAACTCCTCTGAGTAACGTTGTTGCAACTGAAATCGTTTCAGGAGCATTGATTACATAATTAACCTCTGCAACACAACTATGGTCATTATCCTTTCTTATATAAACAATACCATTCGTTGTTGCTGGTAAATTATCAATAACAGCAGAACCTTCCGATGTAGAAATTGGTGTAACGATTAAAGCCGTCCAATTCACGTTATCTGTTGAATATGAGATATTCGCTCCATTTAAGTTTTCTATCTTCAGATTGACTTTTCCTAAGTTACCACATTTTGCATCTTCAGCAGTTCCCGTAACTTTGAAAGCTTTATTTTCTTCAACTGAAACTGATTGACTTTCAAGTCGGACATTACAAAGTTTAGTATCTTGCCAGATTACAATATCATCAACTGCCAAATCACTACCTACTTGAGCTGAGGCTGCTTCTTTGTTACGAATTTCGAAAACCAATTCACTTGTTGTGATAAGAGCCGCATTGAAAATCACTGATTTTGACTCCCAATTTCCTGTTGCTAAAATTTGTCCTAAGCCAATTCTCTGAATTTCAGCTCCTCCTATGGCATTTAAGATTACTAAATCAATATTTGGATTTTTACCTCCTGAATAAGTAGGAGACAACAAATTATGTAATTTCAAACTTACTTTAAGGTCAGTACCCTGAATTACGTCTTTGATTTCTTTTCTATAGATAATTCCTAAATTACCTTGATTAGAGTTTGCATTTACAGCCAAATAACGACCATTTGCCACTGCAGAAGCATCTGTTGGTGTGGGGCTTACCCATTCAGTTTTTCCTTGTACACGACTTGTGATTACATACTGATTACTCTCAAGAGCCTCATTAGGTTTACAAGTCATATAAGTTACTGAATTATCGCACGTATCTTCTCCCACTCCAAAATCTTCTTTAAATAGATAGTTAGGTGTAGTAGCTAATGAGCTTCCTGGTCTGTAATGAACAAAAACTGAATAATTTCCAACAGGAAGTGTGAAAACATTTGTTTTCTTTCTCTCATTAACACCATTCCCTACCACTTCATATTCATAATCACCTGCAGGTGTAGCCGTTATAGTAAACGTTCCTTGTCCGCTACAAGTGTATTCTACATTGCTTACTGAAATTGTTGGTGGCATCAAAGGAGTAATATTTACGTCGATTTCAAGCGGACAACCATTACTATCTTTTACATAAACCTTACCAGAAGCACTCAAATACAACACGTTTGATGTTCCGTAATCAACTCCATTAGAACTATATACATATCCCGTTCCTGAACCTCCAGTTACGTTATTAACGTGTACTTTGTATTTTCTTGGAGTATTTACATTGTCACAAGATTCATCCTCAACTACTCCTGCAAAGGCTTTCAGAGTATTCTCATTTTCACGTATTTCAATTGGATTAATGTACTTACATATCTTTATTCCACTCTTTTTGATACTTATCTCCAATTCATATTTTCCTGCCGTTAATCCATCATAGAAACCTGTTGCATTTGGCGTATATGTTTCTGCTCTATTTCCTGCTGCATCTAACTTATAAAGTTCAGTAATGATGTTTTGCAACCTTGAATTAAAGTTAACTGAAATCTGTCCAGAATTGGCAGCAAATCCACAAATAATATCTTTAGTATCAATTGTATAACCATCAATTCCTTCTGGATAAATATCTACTTTTGGAGTTTCAGCATACGCTCCATTAGCATCTTTCGTAACAAAAATATATTCACCTGGTTGTGTGATGGTTATCTCTTTTTCAAT
This sequence comes from Capnocytophaga cynodegmi DSM 19736, assembly GCF_000379185.1. Lineage (GTDB taxonomy): Bacteria > Bacteroidota > Bacteroidia > Flavobacteriales > Flavobacteriaceae > Capnocytophaga > Capnocytophaga cynodegmi. Next base: position 42,300 of record NZ_KB900735.1, on the reverse strand, counting down.
AAAGCTTTGACCATCTGGGATAGTAGCTATGTTGAACTCAGATGCAGGAATAGAAGCATAATCTGGGTATTTTTGAACTCCATTGATTTTCCATATTGCAAATTCGTACGGAGATTTTCCTCCCTGAACTTCAAACAAAACATTTAGTTTATTACAATCTGTCCAAGCTTTCGGGGTTGCTGTTGCGGTCAACTCAGTTTGCTTTTCTATTTTTGCTGTCAGAATTGTTGAACAGTTTGCCAAATTTGGAGAAGTAACTTCAACCGTGTAAGTACCTGGTTCTGAAATCCCTGTAATTCTGTAATCGTGAGAACCTGTGGCTTTGTTAATTCCGTTGATTATCTGTCCTGTAGCATTTTTCAGCGTATACTGGTACGTTATTCCTTCAGTCATCATTCTGATAGTGAAATTACCTGGCTGATAATTAGTTATGTGCCCTACTGGCTGAACAATTTCTCCTGCCAAAGTATTCACAAACACATCAAAATAGTAATAAGCTTCACAACCATTATTTGAAGTAACTTTCAAACGATACTTTCCTTGCGTGTTAGCTGTAAACGTATTTCCTACGCCATTTGCATCAATACGCCAATCTCCTCCATAATCAGGACATTTACTATTGGTACTGGTTCCGTTGTAACGTTGCCATTCCAATTTTGTATTAACGAAATTTACTTTGATGATTCTTGATGGCTCATTACACAATATAAAGTGGCTTGTCCATCTTCCATCAGCTCCACAAATTGCTCCTCCGTTAGCTTGGGCTTTAATCAAATCTATATCCGAAGCATCGTGTTCTTTAAATTTGATAATTTCTTTGCTAACCAACGTAGTACCATCACAATTTTTAATTTTCTCAACGGTATAAACCCCTGGACTTGTTGCCAAATGTGTGTGTGTGGTTGATGTTGGTATTAACACTCCATCAAGATACCATTTATATGAATCAAAGCCTTCTGTAGCAGTTAATTCCAATGAAGAACCTGCACAGAAAAGTTCAGAACGCTCGTTATTTTCTGTAGAAATGGCAATTGTATTTGTAGCTGTTTTGATTTGTTTAGGAATCAAGCAATCTTGACTACCCCCTTCATATTCAAACACATAATTCGTAGATAAGAAATTCATACAGGCTTTTCCTATTTCCGAATAATCACCATTAACAGCTAACGGAATGTAAATTTTACGCTCCTCACTATTACCTCTTAGTGTTTCTTTAGGTAGAACAAAAGTAAATGTTCTATCACTCTTAGTATATGTAGGCACATAACTACCCACCGAAGCGTCTGTCACAACAGGTTCTCCTATCGTAATATAAGGATTATCTGAAAATTTAATCGTCAGTGTAGATGTTGTAATATTCTCTTGACCAATGTTTTTGTATTCTATTCTATATTGAAATTGCTGATTAAGAGCTAAATCTTGAGTCAGAACATTCCCTGCTCCATCAATATATGAAGCGTTTACATTCAGGTTCAATGCATTTGACTTCACAACTACATTAAATGTACAAGTACTTGTATTTCCAGAAGCATCTGTAAATACATAAGTTACTGTATGTGTTCCAATATCAAAACGATCACCACTTTGGTGAGTTTGTGTATGTGTCCATGTACAATTATCTGTTGCTGTGATAGTTTCCCAATTAACAATAGCGGAACAAGTTCCAACAGCGGCATTTACTTCAATTGGAGTTACAGGACAACCCGTAATTACTGGTGCTGTCTTATCTGGTTCTATAGTAATGGTATTTTCTAAAACACCTTCCAATTTTGTTCCAGGACATATGCCTTCCAGTGATTTTATTTTGTATTTAGCTCTGAATGTGGTTGTTGATGAAACAAACTGTTTGATTTGTTTTCCTGTACCAATACTTGGAAGAATTTCATTACCATCATCATCTAATCTAAACCATTCAATATCAAATAACTGCTCGGAGCCTCCGAAAATAAGCGTCACTTCTCCTCCCAAGCACGGGTCAAGGTTATCCAAAGTATATCGCATTCTTGGATTTGCATAATTACTTGCTTTTACGGTTACGTTATTGTACCATTTTCCACAAGTATGCTCTGTTTCAACTACATAATCTCCATCTGAAACATTAGAAAAAACGTGCGATGTAGCTCCTGAGCCTTTTTCGTAAGTTTTTGAAATAATTTTTCCAGTTGCATCTTTCAATCTAAACGTAAGTGGATATCGAATATCTTCTGGATTTTTTACAGTTATTGCTACTAGTCCATTACCATTAGTTCTATCACAATATGTTGACGAAACATCAGTTTGTAATGGCTTCGTTTCATTTATAGTAAATTCGTGATAATTTGTAATAAATCGAACCATACCTCGTTGCCAAGGTTGAGCATTACCTCTGATAGCATCTATAAAATCTGGCATTTTAGTAAAGCCATCTACTCCGTGTTGATCAAGAGGCACCCCTGCATTATCCTTGTCTCTTACATCATAGTCACCAGCATTGTTCCACCTTAATACCTCTGCTTTTGCGTAAATCATATTTGTCACGAATAATCGATATTCCCCTGAAGGCAAATTATTAAACGTTCCTGTTTTTGTTTTAAAACCTGGTTGTCCCCCTACTGAACTCCAAGTCCCATTAGGATTTTTTCTCTGTATTCCAACTGACAAATAAGGCATTGCTCCTTTATGAATCATTGCCAAATCAAAAGAAACATTACCGAATCTACATTCTTGATCTACTTCGATAAAGTCTCCATCATACTTTACAGGATATCTGAAGTTTATACGTCTTGTCCTACTATCACCACAAGCATCACTAAATGTAACGTTGTACTCACCAGCGGGAAAATCTCCTATAATAACATAATTCTTAGGATTTATAGCAGGATTTGTAGGATCGCTAATTACCTCTTCTATCGGAAAATTTATAGTTCGTGTATACGTTCCCTCTCCATCCAAAGGTAAAGAAGTAGCGAATGTTTTTGAATTACTACCATCAACTGGCATAATTGTCATTTTGGCAGGATATACAAACTTATTACTTGAAAGATAAATGCGAAGTGAAACTGTATTCTCATATACCCCCCTATTCATTTCAAATCCATCAAAAATATAATCCAGATAGTGTTTGTTTGGATCCTTTCCTACATAACTCATTCTCGAAATTTCGTGACAAGAATTTGGTGGAGTCCCAATAGAAGAATTATTTTTATACGTTACTTTATAAAAACCATTTCCAGAATTTATTTCTATATTAGTTCTGTCTTTTATTTTAATATTTCCAGAAGCTTCTGTAATTCTTGTCCAGTGAGTTGGATCATCAATGTTAGGAGTTCCTGGGACTGTTGCTTTATAAACCTCGTAATAATATCCTACCTTGCCAGCATTTACTTGTTCTTCTGTTAGCCATTCTCCCAGATTTTGGTACCATTCATATTTGGCATAAACAGCCGGAGTATCAGAATCTGCCTCGTTTTCAAACTGACGCCACATCCAGTTAACACCTGCGTTGACTTTCAATTGATTACCACAAGCAACCTGTGATTGGTTATTCAACCACACAGGTACTTGATTACGAACAACTGGCGGACTTTTAGGGTGCTGAAAATAGGGATTCATACTCTGAGCATCCAATACAAATTTTTCTCTGATCGTGTTTAATGCCCCCTGTATAATTAGTTCTACCTTATCTCCAATACTAAAATTCCAACCACTATAAAAAGACGCCCCTTCACTGATTTTCCCATCAGCAAAAGTATGAGATATGTCCTCTTCATAGCCGGTAGTCAAATTTCGGATGACAGCCCTACCCGCCTGTCTTAAAAAACTAATATCCTGACTATTATATGTCTTTCCATCTTTTCTTCGTACTTGTATCCAGAATTGATACTTACACTGATCATTTATACGGATACGGGAACTTGCTCCCTCTTTATATATCTCAAATCTTGATTCTGTATCGATTGGCGAGGGAATTCTGATTGGTTCCTTACGTACTTCTCCACAATCAGGCATATTATTTGCCAAATCCTCAACAACTATCACTACATTTCCCGTTATTATTGGAGCTGTTTCATTCCCTTGAAAAACAACAGATACATTTGATGTAGATTTCGCTATTTGTTGTGAAGGTACTGGTGGATTCAAAGGTGACCCATCGGGTTTTACGATACTAACCTTAAAAGGACCTATTCCTCCTGTCGGACGTATGTTAAATCGAACACGAGCATCATTCCCAGCTGAACTTGGTGCTGTAATTTGTGGGGGAGTAATATCGATATTACGGTACGTTGAAGTAACCTGAACCACCTTGGAAGTTGAACGAGCAGAATTACCTTGATTTATTAAGGTAACTGTATAGGTTCCTGCCTTTAAATTTGTGAATGTATAGCTTCCGTCAGCATCTAAAAGGGGAACGCTTGGTAGTCCAATTTGGTTAGGCTCTATCAACTCCACTGCATACGTACCCTTACAACCATCAGGAAGCTTAACAGTCAATGCTGCATCTGAAAGACACAACCCAGACTTTGTTGTTGTAGTAAAATTCTCAAAACATTGTTGTCCTTTAACTACCAATGTGGTAATCAAAAATGTGAAAACAAATAAAACCTTTTTCATCCTTTGATTCTTTTAATAGAATTAGTATAGTAATCTTTAATCCACAAAAGTATTTAATTATTTGTTATTCACAAAATATAACATTTTTATCTTAAGAAAGAAATTATAAAAACATAATATTAAAGCTACCTCTAAAACAAAAAATAAAACTACTAAAAATCAAAACTTTAACTAAAAATATCTTTTCCAAATCAATATATTTTTAAAGGTTTTTTATTATTTTATTCATAAAATGTTTTAACTAAAATATCTATTTTATTTAACAAATCACTTCTTATTTTTAACATCATCAGATAATGAAGCACTTACAATCTTTTTGCTTTTATAAATTCTTTTCATACCTTTGCTCTATGTTTAACATTTTTATTTAAAACACAATGTCACAAGAAAATCATCGAGTTTTTAACTCAATTTTAGATAATGACTTTTATAAATTTACAATGCAATGTGCTGTTCTGAAGTTATTTCCTAATACGAAGGGGCGTTATAAGTTTATCAATCGAGGAAAACACGAATTTCCTGAAGGATTTGCTCAGGTGATGCAACAGGCTGTAAATGATATGGCTCACTTGAAATTAACTAAAGATGAGAAAGAATTTCTAAAAGTTAATTGTCCATATTTAAATCCCGCTTACATTGATTTTCTGGAAGGATATCGTTATGACCCAACCGAAGTAAAAATCAAGCAAGATGGAACGAATATTGAAGTTGAAGTTGAAGGATTTTGGTATCGTACCATTCTGTGGGAAGTACCTCTACTTGCAATGATTAGCGAACTTTTTTACAAGCTAACCAAAGCTAAACAGTGGACAGATGAACAAATTATGGAAAATACTATCGAAAAAGTGAGACTCTATGAGGAATTTGGTGTAGTTTTTGCCGAATTTGGTACTCGCCGTAGGCATTCTTACCACGTACACGACATTGTAATGCGAACACTCACAAAATCAAAGAAATATAATTTTTCAGGTTCGAGCAACGTACATATGGCAATGAAATATCAGGTAAAACCTATTGGAACACACGCTCACGAGTGGTTTATGTTCCACGCTGCCGAGTATGGATACAAAATGTCAAACGCGATGTCTCTCGAACACTGGGTTGATGTGTACAGAGGAGATTTAGGAGTCGCTCTTTCAGACACTTACACCACAGATGTTTTTTTCAAACAATTTGATAAAAAGTTCAGCAAATTATTCGATGGCGTTCGTCACGATAGTGGTGACCCTATTGTTTTTGCAGAAAAAACCATAAATCATTATAAAAAATTAGGAATCAATCCGCTATCAAAATATATTATCTTCTCTGATGGGCTAAATACCGAAAAAGTCAAACTAATTACAGAGGCTTGTAAAGGTAAAATCGGTATTTCATTTGGTATCGGAACTAATTTAACCAACGATGTAGGATTACGCCCTATGAATATTGTTATGAAGCTTACGGAAGTACTAACCAGTGATAATGAATGGGTTCCAACTGTAAAACTATCTGACGAACCTAATAAACACACTGGCGAACCACGAATGATTGAACTTGCGAAAGAAATTCTGAGAATTAAAAACTAACGATATGAAACCTGCTTACATTTACATAATTCTTGGAATTTTAGTGGCTTCACTTCGTTTTTGGTTTGAACAATACGACCAATTTTTATTAATCGGCGGAATGGTGCTACTGATGATTGGTATTTATTCTATCTCAAAATCATTGCCTTCCAAAAGAGAAGAAGATTTTCAAGAAAGAATTTTCCCTAAACAGAAAGAAGATGATGATACAGAAGAAAAAAAGAAATAATCAGACAAAACGCATCTTACCTAAAATATTTTTTCATAATTCACAAAAATGGAAATTGGTGATTTAGTAGAAGTTATAGATGATACCATTCAAGGCAAAATTGTTAAAATCAATGAGAGTAAAATAATTATTTTAACTCGTGATGGATTTGAACTTTCATTTGGTAGGTCGGAAATTGTAAAAGTTAAAAAAGAAAATAGCATAAAGATTAACTTTTTTGAAGCAGATGATGATTCGCTATTGAAAAACATTGAAAAGAAGAGAAAAATCATTCCAAAAAAAGAGAAAAAAATCCCTCCAATGGAAGTAGATTTGCACATACATCAATTAGTGCCTTCAACCAAAAATATGACCAATCACGAAATGCTCACACTTCAGATTGAAACTGCGCGAAGGCAATTGGAATTTGCCATTGAAAAACGAATACAGCGAATAGTTTTCATTCACGGCGTTGGCGAAGGTGTTTTACGCACTGAATTAGAATATCTTTTAGGAAGGTATAATGTAAAGTTTTACGATGCTGAGTATAGCAAATATGGCGTTGGAGCTACAGAAGTCTACATTTTTCAAGACAACAAAAAATAATTAAATAAAAAAAGAAATAAGCCACCTTTTACGATGGCTTATTTCTTGTTAAATATAAAATAGTTATGGATTTATTGCTGCACTTCTCCCCTAATTCTCAATGCCTTAACAGGATTTTGTTTTGCATTTGAGGTAACAGTTACCGTTTTGCTGATAGGTCCAACACGTTTTGTATCGTATTTTACCTCAATTTTTCCTTTTGCTCCTGGAGCAACTGGCTCTTTCGTCCAAGAAGGCACTGTACAACCACAACTTGAAGCTACGTTTGTAATTACCAATGGAGCTTTTCCTGTGTTTGTAAATTCAAAAACACGAACCCCATCACTTCCTACTTTTATTTTCCCGTAGTCAATTTCTTCAGTTTTGAAAGTGATTTCAGCAGTTTCTTGTGCGTAAGAAACTAATCCGAAAGTAGCCACAAATAAAAATGTTAAAAACTTTTTCATGGTATAAAAATTAAATAAATTAGTTTATATCTTTCATAACATCAACAATTATGCCAACCTTAGTATTTAATCGTTAATGTTTTCTAAATTCCATAATAAACCTTTCTCAAAAGATATATCTGGAAATAAAATGCGGGTGCAAAATTAATTTTTTTCTTCAAAATAAACAAATATCTTATATTTGCACGATAATTAATTTCAGTAGACAAAAATCAAGCCAAAGTATGGAAATCCCTTCAAAATATTTACCCAATTCGGTAGAAGCCAAATGGTACGAATACTGGATGAAACACAATTTCTTCCACTCAACTCCCGATGAAAGAACGCCTTACACCATTGTAATTCCCCCGCCAAACGTTACGGGAATTTTGCATATGGGGCATATGCTCAATAACACAATTCAAGATGTACTTATCCGCCGTGCAAGGCTAAAAGGCTTCAATGCTTGTTGGGTGCCGGGTACCGACCACGCTTCTATTGCCACCGAAGCCAAAGTAGTGGCAAAACTCAAAGAACAAGGCATCGACAAAGCCAACCTCACGCGTGAGGAATTCCTCAAACACGCTTGGGATTGGACGCATCAGTATGGTGGTGTTATCCTCGAACAACTCAAAAAACTCGGATGTTCGTGCGATTGGGACAGAACCAAATTCACCCTCGATGATGACCTTTATGCTTCAGTGATAAAGGTGTTTGTCGATTTATACAATAAAGGATACATCTATCGCGGATACCGAATGGTCAATTGGGACCCCGAAGCCAAAACCACACTTTCGGATGAAGAGGTTATTTATAAAGAACAGAACGGAAAACTTTTCTACCTGAAATACAAAATAGAAGGTTCAGAGGAATTTTTGATGGTAGCTACCACGCGTCCCGAAACAATTTTCGGCGATATTGCCGTTTGTATCAACCCCAACGATGAACGTTACAAACATCTGAAAGGCAAAAGAGTAATCGTGCCGATTGTTAATCGTGTTGTGCCGATTATCGAAGACGAATACGTGGATATTGAGTTTGGAACAGGAGCCTTGAAAATCACTCCGGCTCACGACAAAAACGACTACGAAATCGGTGAACGCCATAAACTCGAAATCATCGACGCCTTTACCGACGATGCCAAACTGAATCATCACGGATTGCATTACGAAGGAAAAGACCGATTTGTGGTTCGCAAAGAGATAGTTAAAGAACTCGAAGCAAAAGATTTATTGCTGAAAACGGAAGATTACCTTAATAAAGTCGGTACATCGGAGCGTACAGGGGCTGTTATCGAACAACGCCCACTCGACCAATGGTTTTTGAAGATGGAAGATTTGGTAAAACCTGCCATCAGCGGAGTTTTGGAAAGCGAAGAAATCAATTTCTTCCCCAAAAGATATGAAAATACCTATCGTCATTGGATGGAAAACATCCGCGATTGGAACATTTCGCGTCAGCTTTGGTGGGGACAACAAATTCCGGCGTATTATTATGGTAGTGGAAAAGAAGATTTCGTAGTTGCCGAAACCAAAGAAAAAGCATTGGAATTGGCAAAAGCAAAATCTAATAACTATTCCCTAACCACTAATGACTTAAAACAGGACGAAGACGCTCTCGATACGTGGTTCTCTTCGTGGTTGTGGCCAATGAGCGTTTTTGGTGGAATTTTAGACCCTGAAAACGAAGAATACAATTATTATTACCCCACGAGCGACTTGGTTACAGCTCCTGACATCATTTTCTTCTGGGTGGCGAGAATGATTATGGCAGGGTACGAATTCAAAGGGAAAAAACCTTTTACCAATGTCTATTTCACTGGATTGGTTCGTGACAAGCAGGGACGAAAAATGTCTAAATCATTGGGCAATTCGCCCGATGCGTTGAAATTGATTGATGACTTTGGTGCAGACGGCGTTCGTGTGGGGCTTTTATTATCATCCGCAGCAGGAAATGACTTACTTTTCGATGAGGCTCTTTGTCAGCAAGGTAGCGGATTTGCCAACAAGATTTGGAATGCCTTCCGACTCGTGAAAGGTTGGGAAATTTCGGAAGCTAATCAGCCTGAAAACAACCGAATTGCCATCGAATGGTACCAAAATAAATTCCAAAAGGTACTTGCCGAAACCGAAGACGATTTTGCAAAATACAGAATCTCCGATGCCTTGATGAAAATCTACAAATTGGTGTGGGACGACTTCTGTTCGTGGCTCTTGGAGATGGTAAAACCTGCTTACGGACAGCCAATTGACCAAAAAACGTTTGCAGAAATTATTGCCATTTTTGAAGATAACCTCAAATTGTTACATCCGTTTATGCCTTTCATCACGGAGGAAATCTGGCAACATATCACCGAACGAAAACCTCAGGAGGCTCTGGTTGTGGCAAAATATCCTGAAATAACTTCGTTTGATGAGCAGATTTTAGCCGAATTTGAGAACGCTGCCGAAGTAATTTCGGGCATCAGAACCGTGCGAAAAGAGAAAAACATTCCGTTTAAGGAGGAAATGCCACTTTCGGTACTCAACAACGAACAAACGGCAACGACTTTCGATGTGATTATCGCCAAATTGGGGAATTTGTCCGAACTGAAATATGTTAGCCAAAAGGTAGAGGGAGCGATTTCGTTCCGAGTGAAGTCCAACGAGTATTTTATTCCGATGCAGGGCAACATCAATGTAGAGGAAGAAATCAAAAAACTCGAAGAGGAACTCAAATATACGCAAGGCTTTTTGGCTTCGGTGGAGAAAAAACTCTCCAACGAGAAGTTTGTCAGCTCCGCTCCCGAAAAAGTAGTGGAAATGGAACGCAAAAAACAAGCCGACGCACTGGCGAAGATTGAAACCATTCAAGAAAGCCTTAAAAACCTAAGAGGGTAAGGGAAGACCATTTTATAAAGAATAAAGAACGATGTAGGGGCGTATCGAATACGCCCTTTTTCAGATACGATAAGCAGTAGGGACAAAATATATTTTGTCCGTTGCGAGAAAACATATGTTTAAGAGTGTATTTGATATATCACAACATTATCATCCCACAGAAGGGCGAAAGATTTTCGCCCTTTTCCAACAAAAACAAAGGTTCGAAATAAAATATATTTTACCTTTTACACGAAAACACATTTTTTATATGGAGACAGCACATTTAGAAATAATTTCTTTTGTATCGCAAATCATCCCAATTGATGAAACAGCAAAAAGACACATTATAGAAGCATTCGAACCTATTGAAACACCAAAAAATACGCTACTTGAAAGAGAAGGTAAACCGACTCAATTTCTCTATTTTATAAATAAAGGGTTTGTTCGTGTTTATCATATAGATAATGGTGAGGACAGAACTACTCAAATTAATTGTCCCTCAAGATTCATTACTTCTTTTCAAAGCTTTATAACTCATACTCCCGCGTATGATAATGTTCAAACTATAACTGATTGTGAATTGTTACGCATCTCAAAATCAAAGCTTGATGATTTAAACAAAAAAATCAGTCACTGGAATATCTTTCGGGAAAAGTTATACCAAACATCACTAATGTTCAATGAAGAACGAAATAGAGATATGATTTTGCTAAATGCAGAAGGACGTTATAAAAAATTGATGAAAACACAACCTGAAATTCTTAAAAATGTTCCTCTACAATTTATAGCTTCATATATCGGTATAAAACCTGAGAGTTTGAGTAGAATCCGACGCCAACTTATTTCCTAACAAATGTTAAGTGAAATTAGTTTCAAAAATTCTTTCTTTGCATCGTATTAAATAAGATGTAAAAATGAAAAAATTTCACTATCAAACAGCACTTATTACAGGTGCTTCTTCCGGAATTGGAAAAGCTTTCGCTTATGAATTAGCCAAGAAAGGTGTAAACTTGGTTTTAACTGCACGCTCTGAAAATCTTCTTGCTGAAATCACAGTCGATTTATGTAAGAAATATGGTATAAAAGCCCATTACATCATAGCAGACCTTAGTGAAGCGAATACTCCTGAACAAATTTTTAATGAATTGAAGCAAAAAAATATATTCATTGACTTACTTATCAATAATGCAGGTATCGGAAAATGGACAAATTTCTTAGACCAAACTATGACTTCTTACAACGAAATGATTATATTGAATATTAATTCATTAGTTGCATTAACTCATCTTTTACTTCCGAAAATGCTGGCGAATAAACAAGGGGGAATTATAAATATTGCATCAACAGGAGCTTTACAACCCTGCCCGTATATTGCAGTTTATTGCGCAACAAAGGCTTTTGTACTTTCCTTTTCGGAAGCTCTTCACGGAGAATATTTTGAGAAAGGTATCACCGTAACAAGCATTTGCCCAGGAAATACTCAAACCAATTTTGCAAAAACAGCCAACGCTAACACAAAAGGAATGAGTTATGACACTCCTGAAAAGGTAGCCAAAGAAAGTTTAAATGCGTTATTGAAAAGGAAAAATAATAAGATTATAGGATTTAACAACTTTATGCAATCATTTATCCCTCGATTATTGCCAAGAAAGACTGTTATTACTATTGTAAAGAAGATGATGAACAAAAGAGTAAATCCATAGTATTCTAACTAATCAGAAATTATTGTTTTTCGGTAAGTTTCAAATTTTATGTTTCTTATAATTTTATTCTACACTCGTTCAGGATAATCCCGAAATGTCAAAACGTCAGAAAATAACTATCAGGAAAACCCCAATAGTATAAAACAAGTATTACAAGTAATCGGGATAACCCCGAAGTGTCAAAACGTCAGTAAATAGATATCGGGAAAACCCTGATAATAAAAAACAAGTATTTTCAATAATCGGGATGACCCCGAAATATTAAAATAGTTGTTTTAAGTAAAAAATAAAATAATTTATATCATCCTTCGACTGTGCTCAGTATGACAAATGACGTATTTTTGTCACTTCTGTGAGGCTGAGCGTAGTCGATGCCTAAATTCTTACATAAAACATCCCCCTTCCCCCCTTCAAAGGGGGAATTCAGTAGAAAACAATCGTTATAAGTAAATAGTAAAACATTTTATATCATCTTTCGACTTCGTTTAAGAAAACAAGCAACATATTTTTATCAATCCTGTCAGGCTGAGCGGAGTCGAAGCCTAAATTTTCACGTAAAACATCCCCCTTACCCCCTTCGAAGGGGGAATTCAGCAGAAAATTAAATTTCTTTACTCCTACCATAACTAAAATTAAGGAGATATTACCTAAAAATTTCTATACAATACTTTTCCGCCCTATAAATCTCCCTTTAAAGGAGGTAAGGGGGGATGTCCTCTTGAAATGCCTCCCAACTTTTTGACAAAGTCGAAGTCCTTTTTATCTTTTTCTTTCTTCAAAATATAACAAACAAATAGTTAAATGTTAAAAAATTATATTATTTCATTTTTATTTTTACCTTTGTAGAGAATTGAACTCTTAAAATAAACCATTTACTATGAAAAAATTAGATGCACGTGTTCGCACCACTGAAATCGATGATGTTTCTGACCTACTTTTGGTGTTGTATCGCAAAGAAACTGCCTTGCAGGAAGAGGCTTTTTTGAAATCCACTTTTGCTGAAATCGAAACGCTTTCCCACGAAATTACCGAAGCCATCAAACGCGATGTGTCGCTCTCCAAACAGGAAGAAGCCGACTTACGTAGGGATAATTTGGTGCGGTCACTCAATGCGGCATTGCTCGGTTATTGTGCGTTGCCTATCCCTCAGTTGAAAGAAAACGGCGAGAAATTGTTCGCTGTCTTCTCCAAATATGGGGTGAAAATCACGAAAGAGGCGTACGCTGTCGAATCATCGCTTATTGAATCGTTGTTAAAGGATTTGTCTGCCCCCGAGTTGGAGTCGGCAATTGCGTCGCTTCAGGGGATAAAGGAAATCATTTCGCAACTTCGCAATGAACAAACTGCCTTTACTGAGCTTCGTGCCGAGTATGAAAAAAGTATTTCCGAGCAGAAAAACACTCCTTCTGCCTCATCGCTGAAAAAACCGCTGCTCGAAGCCATCAATGGGAAACTCATTCCGTATCTCATCGCAATGAAAATCGCTAACCCTACGCAATATAGTTCCCTTGCCAACGCTGTGGAACAAGTGATTGACACGACCAACACCACCATAAAACGAAGAAACAATCAGGGAAAAGGAGATAGTGAAACTAAAAAGTAACAATATAAAATAATTTTAAAATCAAATTAATTTCTACCACTTATGAAACATTTTTTTACTACACTAACAGCTATTTTATTACTAAGTTCTTGTGCTCCATCGGCTATGTTAATAAACAAAGATGTTTTACCAAATCACATTACGAATTTAGGAAGTCACGAAACGATTTCAATTATTGGTTTTGTTGAGCAAGGAAACAAAATAAGTCCCAATGATTCGTTATCTAAGATTTCTACAAAATTGTTAGATTCAATCATTACTTCGGCAGATAATCCGAGAATTGAAAAATCTTTCTTAGTTGAAGATAATCAAAAAGATACTTTACAAGCTGATATTCTCAAAGTTTTCAATCAAATTACCAAAAGTAAAAAGATTGAAAATGTAAAAACAACTCCACTGATGAATTCTGTTGTAAAGGAAAATAACAAAAGATATGGTTTATGTGTGATAAATTCAGGTTTTGACCGCAGAAAAGGCAATTATGGAGGACAAATAGCCAAAGGAATTGGTATGGGAATTCTAACATTAGGAATGTATACACAAACCCCCATAAAGGCGAATACGTCTTTATTTGCAATGATTTATGATGCTGAAGAGGGGAAAGTCGTGTTTTTTAACAGAACACCTCCCGTTGAAAAGTCTCCAACAAATAGGGAAAACTTAGGTGCGCTTTATAACAAGTTATTTGATGGTTATTTTTACACAACCAAAAAGAAGAAATAATTTCATCAATAACAAACTCCTAAAAAGGTCTAACGGATAGTTTTTCGTTATTTTAGGTATGTAAAATCAGTGAAAACAAATGTATTGGACTAAAATGGATAAAAAGGACGAAAGTATTTTCGTCCTTTTTCGCTTTTGTAAAGAATATTCTTTAATTTTGTTACGGAAAATATGTTTCTGTTGAAATTCAGATTTTGTTAAAAACAAAAATCCTATCTTTGTAGATAAATCAAAAGAACAAAAAACACATTATGAAAAAATTTTTCTTAATTATTGTTGTATTATTCTCATTAAAAGGCTTTTCGCAGGTATACAGCGGAGTTCCGTTAGATGATTTTACAGTCCGTTTGGGTTACAACCACAACGCAAAATCCAAAAATACAGGCTTTTTAGGATTGGGATATGTTAAAGGCGATTCTTTTTTAGCAAGTACAACCCTTTACGGAGGAGTACACTACCTGAAATATGAAGAAAAAGCGAGATTTATTCCCGAAATTGGGGTTGATTTTCATTTGGTTCTTCTATCAGCTGGAGCTTCTCTCAATTCCCAAGCCTTTCAACCAAAAATAGGTCTTAGCCTTCTTTCTATTGCCAACATTACTGCTGGATACAGCATTCCAATCAACAAAGAAAAAATGTTTAAAGGATTCACATTAGGCGTTCATCTTCAAATTCCTGTGCTGAAAAGGAAGTGAGTGTAGTTACCTCATTTTTTTGATTCTGTCCAAGTTTCGTTTGTTGTCTCGCTCTTTAATGGTTTCGCGTTTGTCGTACAATTTTTTACCTCGTACCAAGGCTATTTCAACCTTTGCTAAACCTTTTTCGTTGATGAAAAGTCGTAATGGAACTATTGTCAAACCTGTGGTTTTTACCTCCTTATGAAGTTTTTTGAGTTCTCGTTTTTGAAGTAAGAGTTTTCGTTCGCTTTTGGGTTTGTGATTGTAATACGTTCCGTAAGCATATTCTTCGATAGTCATATTGATTACAAAAAGTTCGCTTTTTTCATTAAACTCGCAAAAACTTTCTGCAATGGAGGCTTTACCCAATCGTATGGATTTTATTTCCGTTCCAACAAGCACAATTCCAGCGAGATACTTATCCAATATCTCATATTCAAACTTAGCTCTTTTATTAAGTATATTGATATTCTTCTGCATAACACAGCAAAAGTAGTAAAAAGAGTGAATAATGAAAAATCAAAAATTAAAAAATTGAATTTTGGGAAAAATCAGCATTCAATACAGAGCAACAAATGATTGTTTTTCAACAATATAAAATATAATTTACAAATATATTTGGATTATATTTCTCAAAAAAATATGAAATTCAATAATTATATGTATTTTTGTGATTTAATTTATTACGATATCAAAATATATTCATAGAAATGAGAACGATACAATTCAGAGAAGCTATCTGCGAGGCTATGAGCGAAGAAATGCGTCGCGATGAATCGATTTATTTGATGGGTGAAGAAGTTGCTGAATACAACGGAGCCTACAAAGCCTCCAAAGGAATGTTAGATGAATTTGGTCCTAAACGCGTGATTGACACTCCTATTGCTGAATTAGGTTTTGCTGGGATTTCGGTTGGTGCTGCAATGAATGGAAGTCGCCCAATTGTGGAGTTTATGACTTTCAACTTCTCTTTGGTTGGGATTGACCAAATTATCAATAATGCTGCAAAAATTCGTCAAATGTCAGGTGGGCAAATCAATATTCCGATTGTTTTCCGTGGACCTACAGCTTCGGCTGGGCAATTGGCTGCAACGCATTCACAAGCTTTCGAAAATTGGTTTGCAAACTGTCCAGGATTAAAAGTTGTTGTTCCTTCTAATCCATACGATGCAAAAGGCTTACTAAAGTCTGCCATCCGTGATAATGACCCTGTTATCTTTATGGAATCGGAGCAAATGTACGGAGATAAAGGCGAAGTTCCTGAAGGAGAATATACTTTACCTTTAGGAGTTGCTGATGTGAAACGCGAAGGAAAAGATGTTACTATCGTTTCTTTCGGTAAAATCATCAAAGAAGCTTTCATCGCCGCCGAAACTTTAGCCAAAGAAGGAATTGAGTGCGAAATTATCGACCTTCGTACAGTTCGTCCAATGGATAGCAAAACTATCTTTGAATCTGTTAAAAAGACGAATCGCTTGGTAGTTTTGGAAGAGGCTTGGCCTTTCGGAAGTGTTTCATCAGAAATTACTTACCAAGTTCAAGAAAATATCTTTGATTATTTAGACGCTCCAATACAACGAATTACCACAGCCGATGTTCCTGCTCCTTATTCACCTGCATTGTTGGAAGAGTGGTTACCTAATGCCAACGACGTGATTAAAGCTGTAAAAAAAGTAATGTATAAATAGTTAAGACTTGCTGAATAAACTTGAAAATCTTTGTAGGAAATAGTTCTTTTCTACAAAGATTTTTTTATTATACATCTAAAAGGAAAATTATTCTTCCAGAAATCATAAAAATTTCTATCAATTGTGTTAATTTTTTAAACAAAATCTAACTCTTTACACTTTCTCAACAACTCTTAAAATTAACCATTTTTAACCAAACTAGCAAGTCAATATTACTAAAAACAAGCAATCCTAAGGCTTTTACCACATATATTTTAACAATACTTTTTTGTTAATTTTTATCTTTTCAATATGATTTCACAAAGTATAAACACCCATACACTATTGCTTTCAACGAAAATTTTGAGTAAATTTGCGTCCGTTTAAACAAAGAGATGATTTAATTATGCCGTTATTTGAGACTATTAATGTAGATGAGAAAACTCGTCTTTATGTTTGGAAAGTGACAGAGTCGCTTAGTGATTTAGCCAAACGAGCCAATTTGACAGGAATTCATCAAACAAAATATGATTCCATCAAGTTCGAAACAGGGAAGAAAAATTTCTTAGCTGTTCGTGAGATTTTAAGCTCTTTAGGATACACTTCAGATGATTTGTTTTATGATGAAAAGGGAAAACCTTACTTGAAAGATGGAAAAAAGATTTCCATTAGCCATTCGTTTGATATGGTCGCTGTCATTATCGGGGAGCGTCAAGTTGGGGTAGACATCGAAAAAAAGAGAGAGAAAATTATCAATGTTGCAAACAAATTCACACAATGGAATTATCGCAATGCGTCGTTTTCTTCTCACAATGTTCTTCAGAAACTAACGATGATTTGGTCGGCTAAAGAAGCTGGTTATAAAATGCACGGGAAACCTGGAATTACAGCAAATCACATTCTAGTAAAAGACTTTTTTCCAAACGACACTGAAACAAAGATTAAAATTAACGATTCTATTTACGATGTTTCTTTTTTGAACATTCAGGAAGAGTTTGTTTTAGCGTATTGTTCAGCTTCTTAAAAAAATAAAAAAGAGAGTTTATAAGAAAACTCTCTTTTTTATTTTATCTATTATACACTCAAATACGTTAAGCATCTATCTTCGCATATTTTGCATTTTTCTCAATAAATTCACGACGTGGCGGAACCTCATCACCCATTAACATTGAAAAGATACGATCTGCCTCACTTGCATTTTCAATAGTTACTTGGCGAAGCGTTCTATGCTCGGGATTCATTGTTGTTTCCCAAAGTTGGTCTGCATTCATTTCTCCCAAACCTTTGTATCTCTGGATATTTGTACCTCCTCCAAATTCCTCTGTTAATCGATCACGCTCTTTATCATTCCAAGCATATTCTTTCTTGTTACCTTTCTTCACTAAATAAAGTGGTGGCGTTGCAATAAAAACATACCCGCTTTCAATTAGTTCTCGCATATATCGGAAAAAGAAAGTCAAAATCAGAGTTGTAATATGCGAACCATCTACATCGGCATCACACATAATCACAACTTTATGGTATCGTAATTTTTCAAGATTCAATGCTTTAATTTCAGGATCATAATATACACCTAAAGCACTATAAATGTTACTTATTTCTTCATTATCAAGGACTTTTACAAAGTTTGTTTTTTCAACATTTAAAATTTTACCTTTCAGAGGCAAAATCGCTTGATAATTTTTATCTCGACCACTTTTAGCTGTTCCTCCCGCAGAATCTCCCTCCACAAGAAATAACTCACATTTTTCAGGGTCTTGTTCTGAACAATCTGATAATTTCCCAGGAAGTCCACCACTACTCATTACGGTTTTTCGTTGCACCATTTCACGTGCCTTTCTTGCTGCCTGACGTGCCTGTGCTGCCAAAATAACCTTTTCTACAATGGCTTTGGCATCGTTTGGATTTTCCTCCAAATAGGCTTCAAGCATATCAGATACTGCTTGTGAAACCGCAGCTGTAACCTCACGATTACCAAGTTTGGTTTTTGTCTGTCCTTCAAACTGAGGCTCAGCAACTTTAACAGAAATGATTGCTGTTAATCCTTCACGGAAATCATCTCCTACAATCTCAATTGGGTTCTTTTTATCTTTACTGGCTTTCTCCAATATTCCTGACTTATCAGCGTAAGACTTTAGTGTACGCGTAAGCCCCATACGAAAACCCTGCAAATGCGTTCCCCCTTCTGAAGTATTGATATTATTCACATACGAATACAGATTTTCATTGAATGAATCGTTGTAAATCATTGCCACTTCCACAGGAATTCCTGCTTTTTCTCCTTCCATCGCAATTACGCGACCGATAATAGCTGGGCGACTCGCATCCAAATATTTAACAAACTCTGTTAATCCATTTTCTGAATAAAACTTCTCAGAAATATAGTTTCCTTTTTCGTCTTTATTTCGTAAATCAGTAAGATTAATTGTTATTCCTTTATTCAAAAATGCCAATTCACGAATACGAGCAGCAAGTGTATCGTATTTATACTCTGTTGTTTGCTGAAAAATCTCAGTATCAGGCAAAAAAGTTACTGTTGTTCCTCGTTTATCAGTATCTCCTACTTGTTTTACAGGATATAACGCTTTTCCGCGAGAATATTCTTGTTGATACACTTTTCCTTCACGAGAAACAGTTGCAGTTAGATGAACTGACAAAGCATTCACACACGAAACCCCTACTCCGTGCAATCCCCCTGATACTTTATAAGACCCTTTGTCAAACTTCCCTCCTGCTCCAATTTTAGTCATTACAACTTCCAAAGCCGAAACACCTTCCTTTTTGTGAATATCTACAGGTATTCCACGTCCATTATCTTCAACTGTAATTGAATTATCTTCATTGATGGTTACCGAAATTGTATCGCAATATCCTGCTAAAGCCTCATCGATAGAGTTATCCAACACCTCATACACCAAATGGTGCAAACCTCGTGTTCCTACGTCTCCAATGTACATCGACGGACGCATCCGTACGTGCTCCATTCCCTCTAATGATTGAATATTATCAGCTGAATACTGGCTTTTGTTTATTTCTTCACTCATAGTTTTTCCCTTATGCTGTTCTAAAAAATAATAGTCTACAAAGGTACTACTTTTTATCAAAACTACAAAATAGGAAAAGTCAAAATAACTGACCTAAAAATAAAATCTCCCAGGATGAAAAAGATTTTTTCTTTCCCAAACTGAGAGATTTTTATCAAATTTACAATATGATTTTACATATAACTTTCAATAGGAGCACAAGAACAAATTAGGTTTCGGTCGCCGTGTGCATCATTCACTCTGCGAACGGTTGGCCAGAATTTGTTTTCAGCAATAGATTCCAATGGGAAAGCTGCTTTTTGTCGGCTATATGGCAAATTCCATGTATCGGCTGTAATCATTGAAAGCGTGTGTGGAGCTTCCTTCAACACGTTAGTCTGGTCAGTTGGAGAAGCTTCTTCAATTTCTCTGCGGATAGAAATCATCGCATCAATGAATAAATCCAATTGAGCTTTGCTCTCGCTTTCAGTAGGTTCAACCATCAACGTTCCTGCCACTGGGAAAGAAAGCGTTGGTGCGTGGAAACCATAGTCCATTAAGCGTTTAGCAATATCAATAGCCTCAATGCCATTTTGTTTGAACGGACGACAATCCAAAATCATTTCGTGGGCAGCTCTACCTTGTTCTCCCGTATAAAGAATTTCATAATGTTTTTTCAAATTCTCTTTCAAGTAATTTGCATTTAAAATAGCAAATTTCGTAGCATTTGTTAAGCCCTCTCCACCAAGCATTTTGATGTATGCGTAAGAAATTAAGCAAACGTAAGCACTTCCGAAAGGAGCCGAAGAAACTGCCGTGATAGCCTCACTTCCTCCTGTGGCAACTACCGGATTAGTAGGCAAGAACGGAGCCAAATGTTTAGCTACACAAATAGGTCCTACACCTGGTCCACCACCTCCGTGCGGAATTGCGAAAGTTTTGTGCAAGTTCAAATGACAAACGTCTGCCCCAATGGTTCCTGGATTGGTAAGCCCCACTTGAGCATTCATATTTGCCCCGTCCATATACACTTGTCCGCCGTTTTTGTGAATAATATCAATAATTTCAACAATAGATGACTCAAACACCCCGTGTGTTGATGGGTAAGTAATCATCACCGCAGCCAAATTATCTTTGTGTTTTTCAGCCTTTTCTTTCAAATCGGCAACATCGATATTTCCTTTTTCGTCCGTTTTGGTAACCACTACTTGCATTCCTGCCATTACTGCCGAAGCTGGATTTGTTCCGTGGGCTGATGAAGGAATTAAACAAATATTTCGATGTCCTTCTCCGTTAGAAATATGGTATTGGCGAATAACCATCAAACCTGCATACTCACCATTAGCTCCCGAATTAGGCTGAAGCGATGTCGCTGCAAATCCAGTAATAACAGAAAGTGATTTTTCAAGCTCGGTAAGCATTTCGTGATAGCCTTCCGCTTGATTTTTAGGCACAAATGGGTGAATGTTTGCCCACTGAGCCATACTTAAAGGAAGCATTTCCGTAGCTGCATTGAGCTTCATTGTACAAGACCCCAACGAAATCATCGAATGATTTAAAGAAAGGTCTTTTCTTTCTAACTTCTTGATATAACGCATCATATCTGTTTCACTATGATACGAATTGAACACAGGAGCAGTTAAAAATTCACTTTGACGACGCAACGCCTCTGAAATAACACTCTTTTCTTCTAAAAAAGTTAGCTCCACTTTTTGTTTGCCTTCTGCTTCTGCGAAAACTGCTAAAATAGCATTAAGTTCCTCTACTCCCACAGTTTCATTAAGTGAGATGTTTACAGTTTCTGCGTCAGGATAGTAGAAATTAATTTCATTAGCTTCGGCTATAGCTTTGATTTTTTCAGCTTTTGCTTTTACTGAAAGTGTATCGAAGAAGTTTTTAGTATTCACTTGGAAGCCCAATTTTTCCAAATTGTTTTTCAAAGTTACAGTAGCATTGTGAAGTTTACCAGCGATGAACTCCAAACCTTTTGGTCCGTGATAAACCGCATACATTCCTGCCATTACCGCCAACAACACTTGAGCCGTACAAATATTAGAAGTTGCTTTATCGCGTTTGATATGTTGCTCACGTGTTTGGAGAGCCATTCGCAAAGCTGGATTTCCGTCTGCATCAATAGTAATACCAATGATACGCCCTGGAATGGAACGTTTGTATTCGTCACGTGTTGCAAAATAAGCTGCGTGAGGACCTCCGTAACCCAACGGGATACCAAAACGTTGCGAAGTTCCTACCACCACATCTGCACCAAATTTTGCAGGAGCTTCAAGCAGAACCAAACTCAACAAATCAGCTGCAACAACTACTTTTATATCCAAACTATGAGCTTTAGCTACAAAATCAGCATAATTGTACACCTCTCCATTAGTTCCTGAAGGATATTGAACAATCGCACCGAAATAACTCTCGTCCAAAGTTATCGTTTCGTGATCGCCCACTACTAACTCAATACCAAAAGGAACAGCTCGGGTTTGTAATACAGAAAGCGTTTGTGGAAAAATCGTTTCAGAAACGAAGAATTTATTAACGTTATTCTTTTTCTGTTCGCGAGTACGTAAATCAAGCAACATAGCCATTGCCTCAGCAGCAGCTGTCCCTTCATCTAACAAAGACGCATTAGCAATTTCCATTCCCGTAAGGTCAAGAACAACAGTTTGATAATTAAGTAACGCTTCCAACCTACCTTGTGCAATTTCAGCCTGATACGGTGTGTAGGCAGTGTACCAACCTGGATTTTCAAAAATATTTCGCTTGATTACCGAAGGAGTAATAGCCTCATTGTAACCCAACCCAATATAGGATTTAAAAACTTTATTTTTTTCCGCCAATTCCCCTACGTGTTGTAAAAATTGATATTCGCTGATACCTTTTGGCAGATTTAAAGGCGATTGCAAACGAATATGTCTGGGAATGGTTTGGTCAATCAATTGGTCTAAACTATCAGCACCAATTGCATTGAGCATCTGTGGAACGTCATTATGAGCTATCCCAATATGACGTAATTCAAATTTTTCTGTATTCATAATTGTATGTAAATCAATTTTGATTATTAAACGTACAAATTTATAATTTTTTTTATGAAACAACAAAGTAATAATCAACAAAAACCAAACGTTTCAATCCTCATTATCCAAATTTTATTGTTTAGTTTTCCAAAATCTTTGCAATGTTGGGTTTGAAGTAGTTTGCTCCTTTCATTACCTTTCCATCTTCGCGATAAATAGGGTTTCCATTTTCATCAAGTTTACTCATATTACTGCGATGAATTTCGCTAAAAACTTCTTCTATTTTGTGCTGAAGTCCGTGCTCAATGATTGTTCCACAAAGAATGTAAAGCATATCTCCCAAAGCATCTGCTACTTCCACAATGTCTTTATTTCGTGCGGCTTCCAAATATTCTTCATTTTCTTCTGCCATCAACTTAAATCGCAAGTTAATAATTTCATCTTTCAAATTAACTGTAGGCTCTTGCTTTATTCCCAATCCAAAAGCCTTGTGAAAATCTGCTACAGATTTTAATTTATTTTGCATTTCAAATACTTTTTATATTGTTTAAAAATTAAAAACACCTGCAAAAAGGCAAGTGTTTTTTGTATATTCTCTAATAATTTTATCGTTTTTTGTATGTACTTACTATTTTTCTGTTTAGTATATTGTATGTCAAAGTCAACTTTCCTTCCTTGAAAGTAAAAGGAATTTCAGCAACAAGACCTTCTTCACTTTTCCCAGAAATTATATCATCTGAAATTGTATAAGTCCAATTTATTGGCTTTTCGACACAAATACCTCCAGCTAACAACCCTATGTATGTTGTGAATGTAGTTTCCTGAAAAATAGCATAACTTTTCTTTTCACAATCGCTAAGAACACGCTCTTTATCATTAATTTGCATCGAAACTATCTCCCAAGTACCCACAAAAGGATTTTTTTTAGGAGCTTCTTTCTCTTCATCTTCTTTAACATTGGAAGAAGAATCCGTTGGCGGCTTAATCTCTTTTTCATCATCTTTCCCGCAAGAAATCACTAATGAACTAAAAATAAGCACAATAAATGTTACAATTTTTCTCATAATAATTTGCTTCTACAAAAATTTGATTACAAAAGAACAAAATATTTCCGAATAAGCAAAAGTAATTTTGACCAGTTCAAAAAATAAGAAAACCATATAAAATTTTGTTCTTGTTAATCAGATTTTTCTTAAACTTCTATACTCACTGAACTATTTTGGATATTTTTACCTTCTTCAAAATAAAAATCAATTCTTCCTAAATTAATTCCAAAACACCCAACCTGATTAACTAAAGTTATGTTTCCTTTTTTGTTTGTAACTAAGGTGGGTTTTGGCAAGAAAGTATGCGTGTGACCTCCTATAATTAAATCTATTTCAGATGTTTGCTCAGCAATTTTCAGGTCACATATTCTATCATCATTATCGTATTTGTATCCTAAATGCGACAAACAAATTACCAAATCACACTTTTCTTCTTTTCGCAATTTATACTCCATATCTTGAGCAATTTCAAGTGGATCCAAGTAATTGGTTTCCTTATAATTATCCTTATTTACTAAATTCTCCAACTTAATTCCCAAACCGAAGACACCTATGCGAATTCCATCAACGATATAAACTTTGTAAGGCTTTGTATGTCCGTCCATTATCGTGTTTCTGAAATCATAGTTTGCTGTCAGAAAATCAAACTTTGCGTGAGGAAGTTGAGCAAATAATCCATCTATTCCGTTATCAAAATCGTGATTTCCGATTGTTGCTGCATCATATTTCAGCATCGACATTAATTTGAACTCTAATTCACCTCCATAGAAATTGAAATACGGAGTTCCTTGAAAAATATCACCCGCATCGAATAAAAGCGTATTAGGATTCTCTCTCCGTATTTTTTCTACCAAATAGGCACGTCTGGCAACTCCTCCTTTATTAGGATTTCTTGGGTCATTTTCCGAAATGGGGTCTATATGGCTATGAGTATCATTGGTGTGAAGAATGGTTATTTTTTTTGTGTTTTGAGGCTTCATTGAAAGCGATAAACCTCCCAATCCTACAAATAATGATGTTGCTCCTATCCCTTGTATAAATCGTCTTCTTTCCATAATCTTATTCGTAAATTTAGTTTACTTATCTTCAATAAGAATAAATCTGTCATCTCTTTTTGCTTGTATCGCATCTACTTTTTTGAAATAGTCAACAAGTATATTTCGTATCAGATAATCTGTTTCATAAACACTTACTGAATTTTGAAAAAATATCATTTTGTCACCTCCGTGCATCAAATAATCAGAAGTAGCCACAACATACGTTGCATTAGTATCAATCGTTCTGCCATTGATTGTAAAAAGCTCTATATCACCTTTTTTTGTAATGTGGAGCTTAACGTGGCTTGAAAGAGGATGAGGTGTTTTGGTCTTAATCAGATATTGAGCCATTTCATTAATTTTTTCTCCTTTCATTTCCAAAACTACCAATTTATTCTCAAAAGGCATCAAGTTATAAGCACTTCCTAACGTCACGTTTCCTTGTGGCAAGTCAGAACGAATTCCTCCCCAATTGAGTAAAACAAAATCAATATTTTTTCCTGTTCTTTCAGAATAAATAGGATTAATTATCTCGAACGAAGCATCTGCTATTAAGTTCCCTATTGGAGCATTTAACTGACTGGCCTCTTTAACCAAAGCTTCAGGGTTATATGTTAAAATCGCTTCTATTTCTTTGTAAACGTGTTTCTTATAAGGTAGTATAAATTTCTCTATTTCATCATTTTTACCTTTATGGTCATTCCCTATTTCTATATTTTCACCTTGAATTGAAATCAAATTGTTTTTTACAGGCTTACAGGAAATAAAACAACTAATCGTTACAAATACAACAAAAGAATATTTCATTCTTAAATATAACTTTTTCATAAATGGTTCTTATTTATAAATTTTTATCTCTATCTTTGCGAACAGAGCGTAAAAGTAATAAATTTTGGAATTTCTAAAAAATTATTTTCTAAAAAAACAAATTCAGAAGAATTTAAAAGCCTTAGAAAGATATTCTGCAAGGTTTGGGAACTCCGTTTCAAAAATAGGCTGTATCATTGATATGGACATAGTTAAGGATGTTGAGCCACTTTTAGAATTAGTGAAATACTACAATTTACGTCCTGAAAACTACATTTTTTTAGGATATAAACAAAAATCGGAAGAAACCCACACAAACGGACTCCCCTTTTTAATAGATAAAGAAATTAATTGGCAAGGAAAAGTTCGTAACTATCACGCTGACAGGCTTTCAGAACAGGAGTACGACATCTTGATAAATTATTTTAAAAACCCAAAATTGCCTCTACTATTGCTTTCTTCGTCCATAAAAGCCAAACTACGAATTGGTTTTGAGGGCATTGGTGATGAATATAACGATATAATTATCAATTGTAAGTTGGAAGAGAAGGCTGTTTTTGCCACCGAAGTTAAAAAAGTTCTGTCAACAATGTTAAAATAAATTCAAAAAACATACCATATATGGAACAATTAAGAGGAACAGGAGTTGCACTAATTACTCCATTCACATCTGATAATAAAGTAGATACAGAAGCTCTAACAAAACTCGTAAATTATGTAATTGATGGCGGAGTAGAATATCTTGTAGTTTTGGGAACCACAAGTGAAGTCCCTACGTTAACCAAAGACGAAAAGAAATTAGTTTGTGAAACCATTATCGAAGCTAACAAACAACGTTTACCTTTAGTTATTGGAATCGGAGGAAACAACACACAAGCAGTCATTGATGAAATAAATGATTTTGACTTATCGGAGTTTACGGCTATTTTATCCGTTACACCATATTACAATAAGCCTTCACAGAATGGATTATATGCACATTTCTCCGAAATTGCAAAAAATTCTCCATTGCCTATTATTTTGTATAATGTACCAGGACGTACAGGAGTTTCAATGAGTGCTGATACGATAAATCGTTTAGCAAAAAACTTTGAAAACATAATTGCAGTAAAAGAGGCTTCTGGCGATTTGTCACTGAATATGGCGGTAATAAAGGATAAACCCGAGGATTTTCTCTTTATTTCAGGAGATGATTTTTCAACACTTCCTTCAGTATTTATGGGTGGTTCAGGAGTAATTTCTGTAATAGGAATTGCTTTCCCAAAAGAATTTTCTGAAATGGTGAGACTCGGACTAAAAGGAGAAGTAGAAAAAGCCAGAGCTATTCACTATCAACTGATGAAACAAACAAATTTAGCTTTTAAAGAAGGTAATCCTGTGGGAATCAAAGCTATTTTAGCAGAAAAAGGCTTATGTAAACCTTATGTTCGTTTGCCTTTGGTGGAGGCATCGAATAGCTTAAAGGCTGAAATTAAAGCAGATATACAAATTATCAGTAAATTATAAAAAAGTGGAGAATTCTCTCCACTTTTTTAATTTCTTTTCTTTCTCAATTCAATTACGGTAATTTCTGGCCAAATTCCGATTCTTCCAGGAAATGCGTGATAACCAAATCCACGATTAACATTCAGTTTTTTTCCTGCCTCCTCATACATTCCTGCCCAATATTTGTAAGTCCATTTTGAAGGACTCCATTTCACAAGTCCCTCTATTTCAATACCTACTTGCATTCCGTGCGTATGTCCGCTGAGTGTTAGTTGGATATTTTTATTTTCAGGTAACACTTCGTACTCCCAATGCGTTGGGTCGTGACTTAAAAGAATCTTAAAATCCTCATCTGAAACGTTTTGCATTGCTTTTTCCAAATCGCCATACTTTGAAAATCGTCCGTGTCCCCAGTTTTCAACTCCCAAAATGGCAATCCTTTCTCCATTTTTTTCAATATAACGATGGTCGTTCAAAATCAAATCGAATCCCATTTCACGTTGTATTTCTTTTAAATCTTCAAGGTTTTTTGCCTTTGCTTCGGGAGTTTCCCAAGAGGAATAATCTCCATAATCGTGATTTCCTAAAACGGAAAAGACACCATCTTTAGCCTTTAATTGCTTCAAAATATCTTTCCAAGGAAGCAACTCACTAGCCAAATTATTTACAATATCACCCGTAATCATAATGGCATCGCTCCGCTGTTGGTTAATCAAATCTATTCCGTATTGTATTTTCGATTTGTTATCAAGACTTCCTGCGTGAATGTCAGATATTTGAGTTATCCGATACCCATCAAAAGCCTCTGGCAAATCGTCAAAATAAAGTGTGTATTTCCAAACTTTGTAGTTGTACTTCCCTTTTGTGACACCATAAATCACAGACACAAATGGAATGGAAGCAATACCTAAAGCCAACAAACTGACAAATTTCCTTCTTGATGGAATTGATTTATCAGCTGCTGATTTATACCGAAATATCGCAACACCAATCCGTTGTATATCTTCCAAAAATAAAATAAAAGACAACACAACAAGTATGATAAACCAAGTAATTAACGCCCCCATTGAGTACTGCTGAAAGATAGTCCATACGGCTTTGGTACGAAAGAGCCACTGCAAAACTACATTTACAATAACCAAAACAGAAATCGCTCCAAAAACATACCTACCCTTTTGAGAAATTTTCAGCGTTTTCAGAGCTTGATTAGCATAACGTGCAAGTAAAAGATAAACAACTATAAATAAAATGAGTATTATGTACATATTTTCAAATAAAATTCTTCTTCATTTTCGTAAGAAGTACAAAAATCATTCCTAAAATTTTCAATTTTCACCTTATACAAATTATTTTTGATAATATCTAACCCAATCAACATACATACGGATTGGTTTTTCAAAATCAGGAACATCTCCAACCCAAGAGCCTCCTAACTGCATATCAATCAATAAATAAAAAGGTTTTCCGAAAGGAAATTATTCTGGATTTCCTTCAATACGAGGATATGAAAACGTAAATTGCTCATTGACGTAAAAACGCAATTCGTTAGGCTGAATTTCTACTGCATAGGTATTATAATCGTCTGGATTAATGGGAAAAGTAGTATAATGCTTAGGATTTTCCTTATTATTTTGTGTGTATTGCGTGTGTATGGTTTGATATACAAAATTATCAAAATTCAATCGTTCCAAAATATCAATTTCACCACCGTAAGGCCATTTTCCTACCTTTGGAAGCATCCAAATTGCTGACCAAGAGCCTTGTGTAGCCTCAAGTTTACAACGAATTTCCACCTTTCCGTATTCAAAATATTTCCCGTTTTTGGTAAAAACACCTCCTGTTACAAATTTAGAAGAATCATCTGGAGCGATGTCATTTTTCTTCCCAATAAGTATCAGTTTTCCATTTTTGATTTCAAAAAGTGATTCGTCCAAACTCATTGTGTTATTCCAATCAGATTTACCACGCGGAATTTTTGACCAAACGCCTGTAGAAAAAATATCATCTCTTTCAAAATCATCTTCCCAAACCAATCGCCACTTCTTTTCTTTTTTGCTACCAATTTCAGAAGAAGTTTTACAGCCCACCATCAGGAATACAGAACAAAGGAATATCAAAATTTTTCTCATTTTCAAATAATTTTAGTTGAAGAATTTCCTTTCAAATAAATAACTGAAAATAAAATATTTAAAAGTAAACAATATAAGATTTTACTTGTAATTGTGTAAAACTTTCAGAAAAATAAACACAGAAGTTTACTTCAAGGCGTTCATAATAGTTTTTATCTGTTCGATTCCTGAAATTGGACGCACCGATTCATCTAAAAAACTTGCCGTATTGAAAGAAAAAGGCATTTCGTTAGCTGACTTCTCAAAAACGGTGCCTGAAAAATGTACTTCGTTAAATCCTGCTTCTTTAATCTTTAAAATTGTTTGTGGATTAATTCCTCCTCCTGGCATAATGGTAATCTTTCCTTCAGCCTGCTGATTAAGTTTTTTAAGTACGTCTAACCCTTCCACAGCTGATTTTTTTCCTCCTGAAGTTAAAATACGTTTTACTCCCAAAGTTTTTAATAGATTTAAGGCTTCTTCTGGATTAGGAACGCAGTCAAAAGCTCGGTGATAGATGAAATCAATATCTCCCGCCGCCTCAATCAATTGTTGTGTACGCTCTTTATCTATGGTGTTGTCGGTATTTAAAACCCCTGTAACCACACCTTTACAGCCTAATTCTCTACAAAAACTAATATCACGGAACATCACATCAAATTCCTCATCTGTGTAAGTAAAATTTCCACTTCTTGGACGTATCAAAACACAATTTTCGATAGAAAGTTCGTCCATAACTTTTTTAATAAGCCCATAACTTGGAGTAACTCCTCCTACTCCTAATTCACTACACAATTCAATGCGATTTGCTCCTGCCAATTGAGCGTTCCTTGCTGATTCAAAGGAACTTGCACATATTTCAAAAACCATAATTGATGTTATTTTATTAAACTAATTGATAAAAAAAGATTTATTTCACTACCTTTTTTCAATTTTGGACACAAAAATACAATTAATAAATGATTATTTTCTTATATTTGTTGCTCTAAGAGTAAAACTTAATATTCTTTTAACAAAATGGAACGTGAACTAACAATAAAGTATAGCATTTTTGATAATATTGATGAGCTACCCTACGAAATACAAAAATTAATGGAAGAAGCTATCAAAGCGAGGGAAAATGCCTACGCCACGTATTCAGGTTTTAAAGTGGGGGCTGCTGTTCTTCTGGAAAATGGAGAAATTTGCATTGGGTCAAATCAAGAAAATGCGGCTTATCCGTCAGGTTTATGTGCTGAACGTGTGGCAGTTTACCAAGCCTCAGCCCGATTCCCTAAACAAGTTATTAAAGCTATCGCACTCACGGGAACAGCCCAAGAGCCTACCGAGTATCCTGTTTCTCCTTGCGGTGCTTGTCGGCAATCAATTTCAGAATATGAAATTCGCCAGAAAAAGAATATTAACGTCTATTTTATGGGGGCTTCAGGAAAAATCATCAAAACAGAATCCATCAAAGACCTTCTACCTTTTTTATTTGATGGAAGTCTTTTATAAATTAAAAAACGAGATAATACTCAATATATCTCGTTTTTTTACCTTCACTTTTAATTTCTTAAAGGTTTTCCATTTTGCAACATATATTGGATACGTTCCAAAGTTTTGCGTTCTGTACAAAGTGACAAGAAAGCTTCTCGTTCTAACTCCAAAAGATATTGCTCCGAAACCAATGTGGGTTCGGAAAGATCTCCTCCCGACATCACATAAGCCAATTTGTTAGCAATTTTTTTATCATATTCCGAAATATAATTTGCTACATTCATTGAGTTTGTGCCAACTAAAAAGGCTCCAAGTGACTGTTTACCAAGTACCTTAATATCAGTTCTTTCTATAGGCTTGGTGTAACCTGCCTCGGCAAGAAGCAAAGCGTGTTTTTTGGCTTCAGCAATTTGTCGCATTTTATTCACTACAACGATATCCTTACCCTTTTGGAAGATATCCAAATCAAAGGCTTCATACGCCGAAGTCGAAACTTTCGCCATACCGATAGTTAAAAAATATTCTTGCAAACGATTAAGTTCCACATCATTTTTTCTCAAGGAATCTGAAGCTCTGAGTGTTAATTCTTTTGTACCTCCTCCACCAGGGATAACTCCAACTCCAAACTCTACCAAACCGATGTACGTTTCAGCAGCTGCAACAACTTTATCAGCGTGTAAACATAATTCGCAACCGCCACCTAATGTCATTCCGTGTGGAGCTGCAATTGTTGGTATGGAAGAATATCGCATACGCATCATCGTATCCTGAAAATACTTGATTGTCATATACAATTCATCGTATTCTTGCTCTACAGCCATCATAAATATCATTGCGATATTTGCCCCCACAGAAAAGTTAGACACTTGATTACCAACAACTAATCCCTGAAAATCTTTTTCCGCTAAGTCTATCGCTTTATTGATTCCTTGAAGAACACCACCTCCAATAGTATTCATTTTTGAATGAAACTCCAAATTCAAAATGCCATCACCCATATCTAAAATACTGGCTTCGGCGTTTTTCCAGATAGTTTTTGTAGGACGGATATTATCCAGAATAATGAATCCTTCTTGCCCTGATTTTTTCAAGTATTTTTTATTCGAAATATCATAATAATATGTAAATCCGTATTTTATCATATAGAAAGACTCATTTCCTGAAGCAATCATTTCTGTAATCCACAAGGCTGGTTCGTATCCTTCAGATTGCATTAAAGCAATTCCTTGTTTGACCCCAATTGCGTCCCAAATTTCAAAAGGACCATTTAGCCAACCAAAACCTGCTTTCATTGCATCATCAATACGATATAACTCATCTGAAATTTCAGGAATACGATGCTGAATGTAGGCAAAAAGTGCCGCAAATGTTTTACGATAGAATTCTCCTGCCTTATCAGTTCCTTTTATCAAAATTGGGAAACGTTCAAGTACATTTTCAACAGATTTTGTGAGTTCCAATGTAGCAAATGACGCTTTTTTTGAAGACTCATACTGCATTGTATTCAAATTCAGCTCTAAAATTTCATTTTTTCCATCTTTAGAAGCTACTTTTTTGTAAAAACCTTGTTTTGTTTTCTCTCCCAGATAATTATTTTCAATCATTTTCTGAATAAAATCAGGAAGAACAAATAAACTTCGGGCTTCGTCATTCGGGCAATTCTGAGCTAATCCGTTGGCAACGTGTACCAATGTATCCAAGCCTACCAAGTCTGCCGTTCGGAAAGTTGCTGATTTAGGACGCCCAATCACTACTCCTGTTAATTTATCTACTTCTGAAACTTTTAATCCTAAAACTTTTATTGTATGAAATATATTCATTATGCCAAACACACCAATGCGGTTACCGATGAATGCTGGTGTATCCTTAGCTAAAACAGCTGTCTTCCCTAAAAATTTTTCTCCGTAAGATAGTAAGAAATCAACCACTTCAGGTTTACAATCCGCACTTGGAACTACTTCAAAAAGTTGAAGATAACGAGGTGGATTAAAAAAATGTGTTATGGCAAAATGTTTTCTGAAATCTTCGCTTCTTCCTTCGCTCATAAAAGAAATAGGAATTCCTGAAGTATTAGAAGTTATCAGCGTACCTTCTTTTCGATATTTTTCAATGGTGTCGAAAACGGATTTTTTAACATCTAATCGTTCTACAACTACCTCAATTATCCAATCGGCTTCTTTGATTTTTGTAATATCATCTTCCAAATTGCCTGTTTTTATGCGTTTGGCAAAATTTGTATGATAAATTGGAGATGGTTTTGACTTTAATATTTTTGTCAAATTATCATTCACAATCCTATTTCTTACCTCTTTATCAGTAAGCGAAAGTCCTTTTTTTAGTTTATTTTCATTTAGTTCTTTAGTAAGAATATCCAACAATAGCACTTCCACGCCTACATTAGCAAAATGACAAGCGATGCTACTGCCCATAATACCTGATCCAATGACAGCAACTTTTTTGATTCTTCGTTTCATAATTTACACATTTTATATTCAAGTAAAATTTTCAAATCAGAACACTAAATATTTTAAATGAAAATATTTGTCTTTCCTCACCAAAGGTAGGAAATAATTTAAAAGTTAGAAAATATTATTACAAAAAAACAGATGCGCCAAATTAAAGTTGATGCATCTGTTAAAAATGTATTAATTAAAATGAATGCTATGAGAACAATTTCTCAAAAAAGCTCTTACGCTTCAAATTCATCTGGTCATTTACGTGGTAAATATCATCTGAAATAACACTTGTATTGTCATTCATCATTGTTGGTGTAGTATCCATAAAAGATGGTTTTTCCTGTGTTTCGGACATAATGCTAATCACAAAGTCCATATAGTCTTTTCCTTGTTTTACTAAGTAATTCTTAAAAAATCGACTACTTAATTCTATTCCTCCAATTTTTTCAAGTCTGAGTAGTGTTTCATAAAAAGGAGCAATATGGTTATCTATAGCACTTTGGGGGACAGACTTTCTTCTTCCTATATAATGAGTAATATTTCCCATTATATCCCTTCTTATTTCGAAATCTGTAACCACCCAATAATATTCTCCAGACTTTGTCATATTTTTCACAATTCCAACAAAATTATTACCTTTCTTAAGGTTGTCCCATAACATTTTGAACACAACTTTAGGCATATCTGGGTGGCGAATTATGCTATGAGGCTGACCGATAAGTTCTGCGGGGCTATATCCAGAAACCTCACAAAACACATCATTTACATTGGTAATAGTACCAAAACTATCTGTTTCACTAATAATGGTCTTAGTTTTATCCCAATCTACCTCTTTATCTATTGGTATTGGTCTGTTTATCATCATTTTTTGTTTTTTAGTTAGAAAATATTGTCAGTAATTTTATTGAAATAATCTTTCAAAAAAACTTTTTCGTTTATCTTCAGGCTCGTTGTTGCTTAGTATGTGTATGTCATTGGAAATTTCTCTGTTTGGTTCAAAAGACGCGGCGGGAACATCTTCAAAAGAGAGACTAACCTTATTCTTTGTCACAATATCGACAATAAAACCAATGTAATCCTTTCCTTCTTTATCCATATAATTTTTTAAAAAACGACCACTCAAATCCATTCCTCCTATCTTCTCTAATTTTAATAGAGTTTCGTATAAGGGAGCTATGTGATTGTCGATTATATCTTTTGAGACGGACTTCTGTCTGGCAATATAATTAGTTACGTTGCCTAAAATGTCTTTCTGAGCTATGAAATCTGCTATTACCCAATAGTATTCTCCAGACTTTGATAAATTTTTAATAATCCCAACAAAATTATTCTCATTTTTTAGATTATCCCACAACATTTTGAAGATAAGTTTGGGCATATCTGGGTGACGAACGATGCTATGTGGCTGACCAATCATCTCAACAATAGAATAACCACTCACATCGCAAAATGCATCGTTAACCTCCACAATTCTTCCATAAATATCAGTTTCGCTAACGATGATTTTCGACTTATCCCAAATAACTTCCATATCAATTGGAAGTGGTTTTTCTACGGTTA
Organism: Capnocytophaga cynodegmi DSM 19736; assembly: GCF_000379185.1. Taxonomy (GTDB): domain Bacteria; phylum Bacteroidota; class Bacteroidia; order Flavobacteriales; family Flavobacteriaceae; genus Capnocytophaga; species Capnocytophaga cynodegmi. Next base: position 7,651 of record NZ_KB900735.1, on the reverse strand, counting down.
GTTCAATATCTTGATAGTCTGTAATCATAACTCATACTCGTCACCGACAAAATTAAGGAAAAAGATAGGATAAAACCTTTTTTAATATCTTATTTTTTTGCTAAAATTTGATGAGTGATTTAACATAATTTAAAGAAATTATTTTCAGATAATCGATTTTTATTCAACTTTATTCATATTATTTAATCACTACAAATAACATCACACGCATCATAAAAAAACTTTGCCAAACACTTCCATTAGCAAAGTTTTCCACAAAAACGATATTTTAAAAAAATATTCTCTATAGTTTTCTCTGATATATTATCACATCTTTAAATTTTCCTTGAGAAAAAATCCAATCCTTTTTGATTCCATAAGAAGTAAAACCGAGCTTTTCAAAAAGTTTTATACTGACCATATTGTCCTCTGGGATATAAGCTATCAATTGGTATAAATCAAGGTATTTTTCGCAATGGTTCATTAAATTTTGTAATGCTTTTTGACCAATTCCCTGCCCTTGATATTTTTCAAGAACAGTAATACCCACACAAGCTCTTTTATTTTTAGGGTCAAAACCATACAAATCTATACAACCAAACAATTGATTATCGAAAGAAGAAATCACATATCTGAATTGTTTTGCTTCATAAATATCTTGCTTTGCATTTTGTATATATTCTTGTAACAAAAACTTTGAAAAAGGAATCTGAGTTTGGCTCACTTCCCATAAACTTTCTTGATTTTCAAGTTCATACAAAAAATTAACATCTTCAGGTTCTAACGCACGAAGTTTTATTGATTTTTCTTTCAAAAAATTCATTTTCAATATTTTTACTATACTTTTACCTCAAAATTACCCTCAAAAACAAAAGTTGCAGCACCACACAAATAAACATTTTCATATCCTTTTTCTTTTCTTTTAAAAAGAACTTTCAAATCCCCACCCAAAGTTTGTAGACATACTTCATTACTAGTGGTTTTCCCGATATGATGCATAGAAATCGCCACAGCAGTCGCCCCCGTTCCGCAAGAATAGGTTTCAGCTTCTACACCTCGTTCATAAGTACGTATATTGAATGTATTTTTATTTTGTTGGTTCACAAAATTAACATTACTTCCTCCTTTATCTTTGTAAAGTTCTCCATATCTGATTTTTGCCCCTTCTGCATTAACATTAATTTTATCCATATTATCAACCACTTGCACGTGATGTGGAGAACCTGTATCTAAAAAAATATAATCTTTTTCAACTTGGATGACTTCTACATTTTTCATTTGTAGCTGTACTTCTCCTTCTTTATTGATTTGTGCTGAATGCTCACCATCCGTGGCAATAAAAAAAGTCCTATCGGAAATTATCCCAAGCTGTTTTGCAAAAGCCACAACACATCTTCCTCCATTACCACACATTGAGCTTTCATTTCCATCAGAATTATAGTAAACCATTCTAAAATCATAGTTTTCAGCACTTTCCAAAAGGATTAAGCCATCTGCCCCAATGCCAAATCTACGATGACACAGAAAAGCAATCAATTTTTGGTCATTTTTAGGAAAATTTCCTTTCCGATTATCTATCATCACAAAATCGTTTCCTGTGCCTTGATACTTAGAAAAATTTACAGTCATTCTTTGGGTTATTTATCAATTAAAATAATCTAAAATTTGTAATACTAAAAAGGCGAAAGGTGATGCAAAAACAAGACTATCAAGCCTATCGAGTAATCCTCCGTGTCCAGGTAAAATAGTTCCACTATCCTTCACATTGGCTACACGCTTGAAGCTTGATTCTACAAGGTCGCCTATAGTTCCAGTAATGACTAAAACGACTGCCAAAACAATCCACTCCCACGTTCCTTTACTACTATAAACAGCTATAATATAAGACGTTATTACTGCTCCTACAAGTCCACCGACAAAACCCTCTATTGTCTTTTTAGGAGAAATACGCTCAAAAAGTTTGTGTTTACCAAAAGATTTCCCCATTAAATATGCAAAACTATCACTTGCCCAAATAATACATAGAATTCCAATCATTGTAACTTGAGCATCAAACTGCGAATATGCTAATTCCTTCTTGTATATCAACGGGATAAAAACGCAACCACCACCGATGTACAACAGACTGATTAACAACTTATATCCATTATCCCGAAGCCGCAATGGTGTTTTTCCGTAAAAGAGCAACAAAGTTAAATATACATTAGCCAAAATAGTAAATAACAAAAATATGTAAACAGAAAAAACACTGACTTTCAGATGAATGAACAGCCACCAAATGAATAAAAAGATTATAAAAACAGATAAACCCTTGAGCCTGACAAGCTTCTTAAATTCGAAAATACAAATTATTCCAAAGGATAAAAATAAAAAATCGAATGCACTAACGTCCAGCATTATAGCTGAAAGCAAAAGGAAAATATAAATAAATCCTGTTATCGCTCGTTTAAATAATTCGTTCACAAATTATTATTTTTTGAATTTATAAATCTTCTAACAGAATGAGATACGTTTTTTTGTAAGTTCCTCCGTAATTCATAATATCATTCTGATTTCTATCTTCTTTAAAACTACGAAGCGTTACCAAGCCTGTAGGTTTTCGTTTGGTATATTTAAAGTTAATTCCTCGCATACCTTCTGTAATATCTTTTACCATTTGGCTTGTTTTGGCAAAAACTATAAAAATTTCTGGAAGTTCCTCTGTTTTCTTCTGTTTCAACTGGTTTGACGATAACATAATCCCTCCCAATGTAGTAATTAAATACTCACAATCAGTTAAATAAACATTAGAATCTTGTATATTCGATGTAAAAAGAGAATCATATTCCTCAAACATACTTTTTAAACTTCCGTTAGAATAACTTATTTTTACATCTACTCCTATCTCTTTCAGAATATTACGAAAAACCCCTTGCACCTCAAAATCAGAAGTACAATAAATGAATTTCCCTCCGTTTTCATTAAATTTGATAGCAAATTGCTCATCAGCAGGTATATCATCATCAAAAATGGAATTAACTTGGGAAACTTCTTTTTTTGATTCGCTATTTCGTGTACTAAATATTTTCTTAAAAAAATTCATTAATTTTACTACATTTTAGTAGTTATACGCAATTGATGGGTAAAAGTACAAAAAAAACTTGATTGTTTTTCAAAATACAATCAAGTTTTTACAAACTTTATTTTTAATTATTTCCTAATATTCACCCTCAGTTTTTTCTTCTTGAGATTTATTTTGCTCATTATCAGAATTTTGTTCAACTACCTGTTTAAAATTTCGGATTCCAAAAATAGCTTCCAAATCTTCCTTAAATATCACTTCCCTTTCTAAAAGAAGGTTTGCTAAAGCAATTAATTTATCTTTGTTATCAGTTAATATTTTAATCGCTCTTTCATACTGATTTTCAATTATTTTAGAAATTTCCTCATCAATTAAATGAGCTGTTTTTTCACTATATGGCTTTGCAAAACTATACTCAGACTGCCCTGACGAATCATAATAAGTTAAATTTCCTACCTTATCGTTCAATCCGTAAATTGTAACCATCGCACGAGCTTGTTTTGTTACCTTTTCTAAATCGCTTAAAGCTCCTGTTGAAATTTTATCAAACATTACCTTTTCAGCAGCACGTCCTCCTAGAGCAGCACACATTTCATCAAGAATTTGCTCAGTACGAACAATTTGTCTTTCTTCAGGCAAATACCAAGCTGCCCCTAAAGACTGACCTCTTGGAACTATAGTCACCTTCACTAACGGAGCAGCGTGTTCCAATAACCAACTTACTGTAGCGTGTCCAGCTTCGTGAAAAGCAATCGCTTCACGCTCTTCTGGTGTTATTATTTTGGTCTTTTTCTCAAGCCCTCCTATAATTCTATCAACAGCATCTAAAAAGTCTTGCTTATTCACGGCTGTTTTTCCCTTACGTGCTGCAATCAAAGCTGCCTCATTGCAAACGTTAGCAATATCTGCTCCTGAAAAACCAGGAGTTTGCTTCGCCAAAAATTCTATATCCAATGTTTCAGTAGTTTTTATCGGACGTAAATGAACTTGGAAAATTTCCTTGCGTTCATTCAAATTAGGAAGCTCAACGTAAATTTGTCGGTCAAAACGCCCAGCTCTCATCAAAGCCTTATCAAGAATATCGGCACGATTTGTAGCAGCTAAAACAATCACATTGGTATGCGTTCCGAAACCATCCATTTCAGTAAGTAACTGATTCAGAGTATTTTCCCTTTCATCATTTGCCCCTGTAAAATTATTCTTACCTCTGGCTCGACCTATAGCATCTATCTCATCAATAAAAATAATTGCTGGTGATTTTTCTTTTGCTTGTTTGAACAAATCACGTACTCGAGAGGCTCCAACCCCCACAAACATCTCTACAAAATCAGAACCTGAAAGAGAGAAAAAAGGCACTTGAGCTTCACCTGCAACAGCCTTAGCCAACAATGTTTTTCCTGTTCCCGGAGGACCTACAAGCAATGCTCCTTTTGGAATTTTTCCTCCTAAAGAAGTATACTTATCTGGATTTTTAAGAAAATCAACTATTTCCTGAACTTCTTCTTTAGCACCTTCTAAACCTGCGACATCTTGGAAACTAACACGAACTTCTTTCTTCTCATCAAAAAGACGTGCTTTTGACTTTCCAATGCTAAAAATTTGTCCGCCTCCAGCTCCTCCGCCTCCAGCCATTCTTCTCATAAGGAAAATCCAAAGACCTATCACTAACACAAAAGGGAGAATAGAAAGTAACAAATCGGACAGCAAATTTTTTTGTGTTTTGTTCTCACGAGTTGTTGTCAAATTATTTTCTTGTACAATCTGGTCGAAGCGATTTTCAAAATTACTCAAATCTCCCAATTCAAAATGATACTGAGGAACATCGTTTTGGATATTAGTGCTTTGAAGCACACCTTTGCCTGGTTTTACATCTTTGTGTTCTTCCTTGTTTAAAGCGTCTTGTGTTAGATACACATTTGCTTCTTTTCGATTGACAATCACAGTTTTGCTGATATCCCCATTACGCAAGAATTCCTCAAATTTTGACTGAGGTATTTCCTTTGGCTGATTCCACAAACTTCCTTCTGAAAAAAGATTAAATCCTAATATGACAGCTATTAGTATGGCGTAAATCCAATAAGCTGAAAATCGAGGTCTATTCGTTTTATTTTCTGACATATGTCTAATAGTTAGTTTCTATATTTATGAATTTAGCATCTCCCCACAATCCCTCAATATCGTAGTGTTCGCGAATATGTTTTTGAAAAATATGAACCACAACATCTACGTAATCAATCAATACCCATTCTGCATTGCTTTCACCTTCCACGTGCCAAGGCTTTATATGTCCTTCTCCCTGACTTACAACTCTTTGTACAGCCCCTGAAATGGCATTTACTTGCGTATTAGACGAACCATTACATAAAATAAAGTAATCACACACTGTGTTTTCAATATCTCGTAAATCCATAATGGTTATGTCAGTTCCTTTTACTTTTTCGATACCTTTGATAATATCACTAATCAACTGATTTGATGTAATTTCTTTCTTAAATGTCATTAATCTCTGTTTGAAAAATTTTTTTATATTACAATTTTCTGAACTCTCTATTTATAAAACCGCAAATGTACAGCTTTAAACTGATATGTGCTAATAAACCAGCGAAAAAACGCAAAAACCATTCCAAAATAGTATTAACAAAATATTCCACTAAAACTCCAGACAAAGTTTTCCTAAAAAGTATTTATTACCGACAATTTGTCAGAAAAATACAGCTTTTCAATATTTTTAGTAAAAACTTTCATTCTTTGGTAGGTAAAGAATTTAACTCTATCAAATTGTTTCAAAAGCCAAAACATACAACACAAAAAAAGAGGATTTTTAATCCCCCTTTATAAAAGCAAGTACTTCATTTCCTTGAGCATCATACAGCGTCAGATTTAATTCCTCAAGCTTATAGGAAGTTACCTTTTCCATAGCTTGGTTGTACTGATTGGCAATTTCCATTTCAGGACATAATTTGGCGGTTACCCCTATTCCTGCGAAGACAATTTTCTCATCAGTAAGCTGCTCAATCTGACCGAAATAATTATTACAACTATCATTTCCGCTGATGCTCATTTCAGTAAGATTGATTTCCAACATCGGAATGCCTTCTTTTTTCTCAATCGACTTTCCTCCAATGCGAACAGCTCCCCAAATATCGTGCAAACGCTCATTTACCTTCTTTTTAGGACTGAAAATCAGTATCTCTTTATTTGAAGCATCTGACAAAATCAATTTTCCGTCGTTTATTTTGAAAGTACGCACTTCGGACAATGCTGTGAAATACGCCATTTCGATATTGTCTTCCATACACATTTTTTTGGTTGCCCCCACTTTGCCAAACTGAATTTTATTCTGATGAAGTTCTGTAATCGTTCCGAAATAATTGTTACATCCGCCAACTCCGTTTATTTTTTTCTCTTGCAAATGAAGTTCCAAATTGGGCTTTAATGATTGTGTAACTTGGTTTCCGTTAAGTTTTTCCAACGTCCAATTTCCGTTAAGTTCAAAAGACATCTCTTTCTGTTTTTCAATTTCTTTTATCATTGTGTATTTTATCGAAAAAGCATCGGCAGGGACATTTTTGCTATCCAATTGTGTTTCTTTGACTTGTATCTTCTTAAAAAATCCTTCCTCAAAAACAAAATTCTCTATCGGGGCGTAAAAATATTCCCATTGAGCTTTATCAAGGTCTTCATTTTTAGAAACTTGCAGACATTGGGCTTTTCCTGCTCCTGCATCACAATCTACTTTTACAGAATTCACCCAATAAATTTGTTCTTTTGAAGTAGAACACGCCGAAAAGGCACCTCCAATTGCCAAAAAAAGAATATATTTTAATTTCATATCTTAATAATTTAAAAATTTGCTAAGCATTACTACAAAAAGCATTCCATTTTCGCACAAAATCTGGATCTTTTATTTCTACTTAGGAAGTAAATTCGAGGCTTTTTTCTACCTTTAAACATAAAAAAGACACATTACATTGTGTATTTGTGTGTTTTAGGTTCTGTTATTCTTTCGTGATAAAAATAGTAAATTGAGTTCATTATTTATTTTCATACATTGTTCTTTTCCTTAGATGAAAAGAACTAAGCGACAAAGGTAAGCAAAAAGCTGTAATATACACATACTAAATGGTTTAGTTTGTTATCAGGAAAGTGTTGGAAAGCAAGGAATAAGGTAATTTGACGGGTAAAAACAAAGTTAGGTTTCTAAATCGTTACCTAATGGTGGTTTTAAATATTTTAAGTAAAATACTATATTTCAGTGTTTTGCACTTGTTTTCATAGCGTATGGTAACTCAATAGAAATTAATTTTGTAATTTAAAAAGTTGAGTTATGCAAGTAAAAAAATCAACCTTCAAAGTGCTTTTCTATCTGAAAAAAAATGCTCCTAAGAAAAACGGAAAAGTNGCCATTATGGGTAGAATTACCATTGATGGTAAAATTGCCCAATTTAGTACTAAGCTCGAAATTTTTCCCAATAAATGGGATTTGAAATTCGGNAAAGTTTTAGGTAAGAGTGAAGAAGCTCTTTCATTAAATCGCAAATTGGAAGAGTTAAGAATACGTTTGGTCAATCAGTACGACCATCTGATGAAAACGGATGGATTTGCTACTGC
>NZ_KB900734.1:41168-177950 GCF_000379185.1 Capnocytophaga cynodegmi DSM 19736 | reverse complement strand
AAAATATTTTATTTTTATTTTAATCAATTTCTTTTCAGATGTTTATGGTGGATTATTTACGCAAGAAACTAAAAGATTACAGAAGCAAAGATGAACAAAAATAAAATTGCTATTCTTCGTTATAGAATTGTTCAATATAAAATCTTTCAAAAATGTTAAAAAAACTCGAATATGTTAAATGTGTGTATAAAATAAAAAAAAAATAGGAAAAGAGAAAAAAAGTAAAGATATTTGTCGAAAATTTGTGTGTTAAATCGCATAAATGTGTATAAAATAAGAATTATATTTTACATATAACTTAATGAAAATGAAGAAAATATTATTAATCCTTACAGTTTTTGTTTTTGGAGGGAAGTTCTGTGCTCAGGAATTGCATTTGCCTCAAATGAATCAGTATTTAGCAGATAGTGAATTTTTAATCACTTCTACTTATGCGGGGATTGGTGACTTTGTTAAATTGAGATTTAGTGGAGTTTCCCAATGGGTAGGGATTAAAGATGCTCCTGATTACCAATCGCTTTCGGGAGATATCAGGATAGGGGAGCGAAGTGGTGCTGGTTTGATTCTCTACAATGATAAAAACGGAAATACAAAACAAATGGGAGGAAAGGCAAGTTTTGCTCACCACCTCACGTTAGACCGCTATGAAAATCATTTCGTGTCTTTTGGTATTTCGTATGCTCTGAATTCTTTCCGTATCGATATTGATAAGTTTGACCAATCAGCGGGAGCAGATCCTTCTGTTACAAACAATCGCTCTCAGATAAATCACAACTTTGATGTTGGTTTTCTATATCGTTACAAAGGTTGGTTTTTGAGTTTGAATGCATTAAATATTTTGAACAAAGATATTGATATTTTTGCAACAAACGAGCCTAAAGCATTACGTAACTACACATTATACACAGGGTATAAGTTCCGAAGAGACCGTAATAGCAGTTTTGAAGTAGAACCATCAATTTTTGCTCAGTTCTATGAAAGCGATAGACGTTCTTCTACTGACCTTAACCTCAAATTCCGATGGAAGGATTTGGAGGATTACTACTGGGTAGGGGTTAATTATCGATTTTTAAATGATAAAATATTTATGCCTCTGAACGCAGGTCCTATGGCGGGAATAAAAAGAGGACATTTTTATTTCGCATATTCGTACCAATTGATGTTGAATAATATAATAAAGTATAATTCAGGAACGCACATTATCACTTTGGGACTTGACCTATTCCAAGGAGTAAGTAACTGTAGATGTACTCACCAATAAAGATGGGACAAATCATTTTAAAAAACATACGGATTCATACAAATCACGGATGTTTAACAGAGGAAGAACTGATAGGAAGTGATTATCGGGTTGATTTGAAAGTTAAGTTAAATCTTGAAAAATCAATAGCCTCAGATGAATTGGCAGACACAATAAATTACGTTCATTTGAACAGAATAGTTAAGGAAGAAATGGCAATTCGTTCAAAGCTTTTGGAGCACGTTGCAGGGAGAATATCAGATAGAATATTCAAGGAGTTGACTGATGCAAAGAAAGTTATAATTAAGATTTCTAAATTAAATCCTCCGATAGGAGGAGATGTAGAGGGCGTAAGTATAAAAATAAAACGAAAAAGATTTTGTTGATATTAGAAAAGATTGTACATTTGCGACCTAGTTAAAAAAAGGGCATCGTGGCCGAGTGGCTAGGCAGAGGTCTGCAAAACCTTGTACAGCGGTTCGAATCCGCTCGATGCCTCTAAAAACTACTAAAGTTTTAGTAAATTAGTATAGAAACAACACTAAAAGAATAATAAAATGACAAACGTATTGGATAAGTTTATTCAGGATATGAAGAATAATGTTCCTGGATTTATAGCAGTATCTGTTACAGAGGTAAGGTCTGGAGTCTCTTATGGTTCTGAGACAGTAGACCCTAACTTTGACCCTAGCTTGGCTTCTGCTTACCATCTGGAAGTTGTTAAGTCAGAGCAAAGTGCACTTCAAGTTTTGGGGTTGAAAGACAAAATTCAGGATATTTTGATTACTTTAGCAAATCAAATTCATATCATAGACATCTCTGCTAATGGAACCTATTTCATTTATTTGGCAGTGGATTCTACAAAAGCAAACCTTGGATTAACAAGGGCGTTACTTGCTAAGTACAAAAAGGATTTAGCAGCTGTTTTCTAAAGATGTATTTTTTTAAAATTTAGAACCTGAACTTATTGTTCAGGTTTTTTTATTTTTTAATAAAAAACTGGTAAAGGTACAAAAAATAAATCTGAAAACCAATGACTTTCCTCATACTTTTTTAAATATTTCATAGATAATTTTGTATCGTAGATTCATCTTGAATATTAATGACTAAAAACAACATACTATGAAACAGCGTGTTCCTATATCTCAGATTATGTCGAGGAAGCTGATAACATTAGCTCCAACTCAGTCTTTGTATGAAGCAGAGCGACTTTTTAAGAAACATAAAATTCGTCATATTCCCGTGGTAGAGAGTGACAGAATTATTGGCATTGTTAGTTATTCCGATTTATTGCGTATTAGTTTTGCAGATATGACCGATAATGAGGAAGAAGTAACTTCAGTGGTTTATGATATGTATACAATTCCTCAAATAATGGCAAAAGCACCTCTAACGGTGAATTCTGACGCGACAATTAAAGAAGTGGCAGAAATATTATCGAAACAAAGTTTTCATTCTATTCCTGTATTAGAGAATGATAAATTGGTAGGAATTGTAACAACAACGGATTTGATTAAGTATCTGTTGGAGCAATATTAGAAAATATGATTTATAAAATTAAAAAAGCTGAGATAATTCTCAGCTTTTTTGTTAATATGACGTAACTTTTATCAACTACTTCTGATTATTGAACTGATATTTCACTGAAAAAGACACATATGGTTGGTATCTGGTTTGAGCTTTGAGAGCAAATTTTTCACTGTTTCTTTGTTGGGTTTGTCGATACGAGTCGAATACATTCCAGCCCGAAAGTGTCAGTTGCCAACGATTATCTTTAAAGCTTTTGGTAAGTGAAGCCGAAGCCAAGAAAATTGCATTGCTTTCAAATTGTAGGTTTGCTATGGGAGACTGAAACGCACAATTCAATCGGGCAGAAAAATTCTTTGGAAATTTAAACGTGTTGTTCATCTTCCCGTGAAAACGCCATTGTGAAAAATCATTTTTTACACCATCTACGTTTGTTTTTTGTTCGAAATAAAAACCACTCACTGAAGCATTTACATTCCACCAAGGGAAAACATCAACCCCTGTCATCAACTCCGAACCTACCGACCACGAATCGCCCAGATTTTCCTGAGTAATAAGCAAAATATTATCACGAAACGGACGGCGATAATCTCCAAAGAAATCGTGCTGATTACGTGCAAAAACTTCCGCTGAAAGAAAATCCTTACCCCACGATTTTTTGAAATTCACCTCATAAGCATCGGTGTAACTGAATTGCAAACGGCTGTTCCCGTTGGTGTAAGTATACCTGTCTTCCATTTTAAAGACGGGCGTAATTGCCCAATATTCAGGGCGATGGATGCGACGGCTGTAATTGGCGGCTAATTGCGTATCGTCCGAGAAACTATACAACAAATGCACGGACGGAAACCAATCGGTAAAGTTTTTTTTGTACACATCGGTAGTCTGAACTGCTGAGCTGGTGGTGTATGAGTAGGAAACATCACGTCGTGTATGCTCTACCCGAAGTCCCAATTTGTATTCGAATTTCTTCCAACTGCTTTTGAATGTAGCGTAGGCAGCGTACTCGTTTTGTTCGTATTTGATTTTCTGATTACTTGGAAAATCGGAGGAAGGAATACCTATTTTATCGCCGTGAAAAATACCGCTTTCTGTGGTAATTTCAGGAATGAAGTCAGTTTCTATGGCGATTCCTGCTTCCAAATTGCTTTTTTCGGTCAGAGGAAGCTCATAAGCCAATTCTGTAGAAGTAAAGATTTCATTTTTCTCCGATTCCACGCTTCCAAAAACGATGGTTTCTGACGGACGCATCCACACGTTTCGATATTCAGAATCAGAACTTCCTATGAAGACATCGTATCCCGAAGTTAGTTTCAGCGAGTGCGATTTATCCTTATTGAAAAAGTGATTATATTCCAAATTCACACCCACCATCTGATAATCAAAAGCATAAGTGTTGTCGCTGGTTGATTTTTCCGAAGCGATTAGGTTTCGATTTAGGTTGAATATGCTTTCCGTAGTTCGTATGTAGGAGATTTCTTTCTCGCGGTCGCGTAAAGGTTTCAGATTTACCGAAAAATCAATAAAATCATTGTCGGTTACATCATAATTGAACCCAAACTCAAAGAAATTACTTCTGTTTCGTTTTTTAGAATGGCGTATTTCGTGTATTTCAAAGAATTTCGTGTCGGATTGTAATTGGTTGAATGTCTCCATATCCGTTTTTGCGTTGGTTGAATGCCCCAAATATGCGGAAATGTGCCAACCGCCTCGTTTTCCCTTTTTATCCGTCGAAAAACTGATTTGGTTTGTACCGAGGGTGTTAGCCAACACAGAAGCATTGATAGCATATCCTTCCAAGCGATTCTTTTTGAGCAACACACGGATAATTCCTGCCGTTCCTTCCGAACTGTATCTAGCGGACGGATTGGTAATGATTTCTATCTTTTCAATTTGTGAAGCCTCAAGCGTACGTAAGCGTTCCTCGCCATTTTTTACCGCTATACCGTTGATATACACCTTAAATGAGCCTCCTTCGCGATAACTTATCTTGCCTTCGACGCTCATTTGGATTGAAGGCACGTTGGTTAGCAAATCAATAGCGTTGGAAGCCTCTGGAAAGGCAGCTGCGTTGATGGTTTTTCGGTCAACGCCGTAAGAAAGTGCTGCACGTTTACCCTCTACGACTACTTCACTCAGATTTTCAGAAGCTATTTTTAACGAAATTACGCCTAAATCGGTTTTATGTTGTTCGATATTGATTTCTTTTGTGAATTTTTCGTATCCAACAAAGTGAAATGTGATTGAATACTTTCCTTTTTGCAAGTTTTTAATTCTGAAATGTCCTTTTTCGTCCGAAACTACGCCAATTTCTACGGATTTGTTGGATATTCCTTGTAGAGCTACCTCAGTAAAGGGCATTTCTTCCTTCGTTTGAGCATCAACTACCTTGCCCGAAAGTGAAAAATCTTGTCCGTAAGAGAAAGCACTTAAAAAATATAAAATGAGAAGGAATTTTTTCATAAGCGATTATTCTGATTTAAGTTGTTGGATATAGTTAACTTTACATAAATTGTCTTTTATTTCTGTTCTTTTGTCTTGAAACAAAAGAACCAAAAATTCAAGACTTTGGATACTTCACTAAAAATCAATTCATTCTCGCTAAAAATATCCGAACTTGCTCCCTTTGGTCACTTCGAACAGCGGATATTTTTCACGCTTCATTCATTGATTTTCTTAACGCTTCGTCTCCAAGGTCGTAAACTCACTCTTGAAGATGATGGCAATTTAAAATGGATTAACTATAAAATATGAGAGTAAACAGAGTTACTTTTTTAAGAAAACATCGAAGATTTCAAAAAAACTTCGATGTTTTTAGTCTGATAGTGCTTTAATTACTACTCAAAATAAATTTCTCCACTACCACTAACGTGCGTATCTTCCAATTCAGGTTTGCCTTTTACTGAAACATCGCCCGAACCTGACACTTTTGCCTTGATTGATTTGGAAGCATATACACCTACATCGCCTGAGCCTGAAACACTAACCTTAACGTGCTTAGCTTTAATGCTTTCAGTGGAAATATCACCCGAACCTACTAAAGAAATTTCAATTTCTGGGCAATTTCCTTTAGCAATCAAATCGCCTGAACCTAATAATGATAAATTCAGATGAGAGGCATTTACATTAATGTTAATATCTCCCGAACCCGACAGAAAGCATTTTAAATTGCCTACATTTATCTGTTCTCTCATTGAAATATCGCCTGAACCGGATAAAATTATCTGTTCCAACCGCTCGTTTATAGGAACATATATTAGTAATTTGTGTCTCAAATTATAGTTGAAGCCTTCTTTTAGTTTGATGATGATTTCCTTATTCTCGACGGAAGTCAAAATATAAGGTTCTATATTGTCCGAAGCCTCGATACGTACGTTTCCTACCTCGCCTTTGAGTAAAATTACATCCAAAGAGCCTTTTACTCTTACAGAATTGTAATTGCCTACCTGACGTTCTTTCATAATGATATTTCCGTTATCTTTTATGGTCTTTTTACCAAACCATTGTCCGTAACTTACTGAAAATACCGCTAAAAATAGAATAGTTGCAAATCGTTTCATATTATTTTAATTTAAATGGTGTTATTTTTGTACTTGATATTTGATGATTTTTGGTAGATTACTTCCTAATTGAATTAAAAATAACTCAATTTGGTTGTATTTTTGATAGATTTCTTACTTGAAATCAATATTTCCAACTCCAAGAACAGATGTATCTTGCTTTTTAGGATTTCCTTCAATGAAAATATTTCCTGCTCCTGTAATTTTTGCCTCAATTTCTTCTGAAGTATATACCATTATATTCCCTGAACCTGATATTTTAGCTTTTGCACGTTCTGATTTAATGTCTTGAGCATTAATATTTCCTGAGCCTGTAATGGAAGCATTAAGTGTTGGGCTATTTCCTTCTGCTTTTATATCTCCGCTTCCGATGATTGATAATTCTAATTCATTGGCATCAATATTAACTGCAATATTGCCTGTTCCTAATAAATTGCATTGTAAATTGTTTACTTTAAGCCTATCTTGAAGTGAAATATTACTAAATCCGGTTAAAGTTATCTCACTTAGAGAACTATTTACAGGAACATACACAACAGCTTTATGATTAATATTATAGTTGTAACTATCATCTAATTCGATGATTAGATTATCTCCTTCGATGGTTGTAAAAATTAAGGGGAGCAGGTTGTCCGAAGCCTCGATACGTATTTTCCCTACATCGCCCTTGCTCAAAATAACTTCTAAATTACCAACATTTTTTACTTTGGTGTAGTTTCCAAGAGTGCGTTCTTGTATTACAACGTTTCCATTATCACTAATGGTTTCTTTTGTAAGCCATCGCATACAACTTACTGAAAATACAGCCAAAAATAGAATAGTTGCAAATCGTTTCATATTATTTTAATTTAAATGGTTAATTATTTTAAATGGTTTTTCTGCTATTTTGAAGCGAATGAAGTGTTTTTTAGTTGAAAAAATGAGATAATTTATAGTTTTTATGGGGTTTTGTGCTTATTTTTATGGATTATTTTTTATTTTAAGCTTTATTTTTTACAGATGGTGCGTCATTTCTATCGGATAATGCTCCATTTCTATTAGATGGTGTTTCATTTCTATCGGATGGCATTCTATTTCTATCAGATGGTGTTTCATTTCTATCGGATGGTGCTTCGTTTCTATCAGATGGCGTTCCATTTCTGTTAGATTGCATATAATTTCATAAAAATAGAATATTAATTTTCATAGATTTTTGTTCCTGCATATTCATTTGAGATGTTAAATGTATTTTTCCCGTTACCTTTCTGTCCGCTAATTGAACTTTCCAGTATTTGAATGTTCTTTTTGGTGTAGGGGAGGTTCTCCGGCATTGAGATTTTCCCATAAGAATTCAAAAACGTGTATTGAAACTCCCAATTTGGATGATAACCCACCAAAACGGCTGCATATTCCGCATCAATTTTGACAAA
The DNA here is from genome assembly GCF_000379185.1 of Capnocytophaga cynodegmi DSM 19736. Lineage (GTDB taxonomy): Bacteria > Bacteroidota > Bacteroidia > Flavobacteriales > Flavobacteriaceae > Capnocytophaga > Capnocytophaga cynodegmi. The sequence continues at coordinate 170,214 of NZ_KB900734.1, read as the reverse complement.
ATTGGTTTGAGGGAGGATTTTTTCTATCTTAACAGCACCATAATCGCAATGGATTGTGATATTTTTAGAGACTTTCCCAACCGAAACGCTACAATAATCAGCAGTAATTTCTCCTTTTTCCACATCTTCAACGCGGATTGAGTTATAATCTACTTCAGCGATAAGTTCTTTCACTTTGCCGATTTTTAAACCGCTATAATCACACTTTGCCCTGATATAGTTTGCGGCATTTATCGTTATGCCCGAATAATCTGCGTTTAAATCGAGTTTATTTATCTGTTCGATGTTGGAATTTTGGCAATACCCGAGATTAATATAGGCATCGGAAAGGATTTCCCCTAAGTTGATTGAACCATAATCGACATCAATTTTCAAAGGACTGAGCGTTTTATTAAGAAAAACGTTTCCGTATTCGTTTTCCAGTGCTATTTTTACGCTTTCTGGGAGCGAAACTTTATAATTTATCTGAAAACTGATGGATTTTTTACGTCCGAAACTTTTAAAAAACGATGAACTTTCATTAATTATAGTTTTTGCTGAGACAGAATTGCTGCTTGAATTTGAAAAATCCACATAGATTTGCTTTATCCGTTCTTGAGCATCGCTCGGATTATTGCTACTTACCTTAATTTCTACTTCAAAATTGATAGTATTTTTGTTGTTTTCGCTGCTTACAAGTGTGATTGTTCCGTATTTGTTGGCTACAAAAAGTGAAGCCTTCTCGCTGACCTTAAATTCCTTGCGGATTGTCTTTGTTTCGGTGTGTTTGTACCTTATGAAGAGGTCATTTTTGCTATCAGGTAGGGAGTTTTCTCTTGCCGAGATAATTCCGAACCACAAAATACTGATGATTGATAATATCTTTTTCATATTTTTTGAAATTTATGTATTGTTTTTGTGTTTTCTTGAAATGTTATTGTTTGATTATGTGATGTTTTTCTTGTTTTTAAATCTGTTAGAGAATCATTGCTATCACATTATCTGAAAATTTGATTTGTGTATCAAAATTGATAACCATTGCATTGAGTAATTGTTTGTTATGTCCTTCTTTAATGATTTTATTTCGGATAACAAGATAATCAGCATTCATTTTTTCGAGCTGTTTGAGGGCATCTTCGGTAATTTTTTTATTTTCTGTATGATTTTTGATGATGTTTATATTCTCCTGAATGATAGGTAGATAGTATTGCTCGGATTGGTATGCCGTTTCTGATACATTTTGAAGCGTTAGAGGCTTTTGTGAAGTCCAGAAAAGTATTGCCACAACCGATGCAGCTATGGAAATGCTCCAATATAGCACTTTTTTGAGTGTTGGTCGTTTGATTTTGAGATGTTTTTCGGTTTCTGATTGCCGTTTTGCCATTTTTTGGAGGAAACGGGCTTCGTGTCCGCTAGGGAGTTCGTATATGTCAAATTTATTTTCTTTCATTTTTTAGCTTTTCTATGGTTTCACGTAACGATTTTTTGGCTCTGGAAAGCGTTGTTCGGCAATTTCCATCGGATATATGTAAAATTTCACAGATTTCTTCATTATCAAATCCTTCGATGAGTGAAAGATTCAGGATAACGCGTAATTTTTCGGGGAGCAGACTTAGTGCATAAAGTAAAATCTTTACTTCTTCCTCTTGGAAGCTCCATTTTTCTTGCTCATTGTCATCAATTGGGTCGATGAAGGTTTCTTCCAAATAGCGAATTTGTTTTTCTTGCCGAATCATCATCAGTGCCTCATTGATTACGATGCGTTTAAGCCAACTCCCAAAGTTATTTTCTCCTCGAAATTCGTCCAGCTTTTGAAAAACCTTTATGAAGGCTTCCTGTACGGCATCTTCGGCTTTGTCTTGCTGTTGGAACATACGAAAGGCGGTGTTGTACATCGCTTTGGCGTACTGCCTATACAGCCCCAATTGTGCTTTGGGGTCGTTTTGGCGACAAACTTCGATGAGTATTTGAGTTGGGTTGGTCAAAATCTTTCTTTTTGTTTTAAAGATGCAAACAAAACACGATTGTTACAAAATTAGAGGATTTTTTTTGAATTTTTTTTCTGGAAAAAAGAAAAATTCCATATAAGATCAATTCTTATATGGAATTTTATAATTTGTTATGCAAATAGTTTGATTAAGTTTTGCTTTGTACTAAAAAGTTTGTATAAAACTCTTGTTAATACCCGAGTATATCAAGAAAAACTTCTGTTTTTTTTGCATTTTCTTTCTTTTGAATTTCATCACCTACAACAACACCTTCATAAACGTCGAAAAAATGAACTTTTTTCTTATGTTCCTTTCTTATTGCTTCTTTCAAGGTTATTGAAACATATCCTGGGTCATCATCGTATGTGGAATATTCTTGAACGAAATCTTTGTTTACATTTTCAATAAATACTTGTCTTCTTTCTTCATTGAAAAAGTAAAAATCAAGCTCTAATTCTAAATCTTTGTAACTATAAAAAGAAACTACATTCAGTTCGGGAGTCGCAAACCAAGAACCAGCTTCTAAACAATATGGAGTATCTTCTCCTATTAAGATAACCTCCCCGATACGTTCCCCTTTTTGCCCTTTTTCAATAGCGTAGATTGGCAGTTCAACAGATTTTCCATCAGTTAACTTTTCTTTTTTTATTGTTACTCTGCATATGGAGCCATCACCTCTTTTTTCAACTGAAACTACTTTTTCCTGATTTTCAATAACATCTTCGATAATTATTGGAGCAAAAAACTCTATATCAACAGAAACTTCATTATATCGTTTTTTAGTACTTAAAATCTTTATAGTTTTTTTGTCAGCATTTTCTGTAACGAAATCCCCATTGGTGTCTACCGAACTTTTAACTTGAATATAAAAGTTTGGAATCACTCCATTTTGAACAATCTGCAAATTAAAGTCATTATAACCTTCCTTTTTGAAAACCAATTTTTCTAAAATATCATTCGCATTTTTACCATAAAAATCGGCATAGAAGTCGCGATTGTTTTTAGTTTTCATTTTTAGGAATTCTCCTTCCTGTAACTCAACTTCTTCTGCAAATGAAACATTTACTTTGTAGCTTTTGTTTTTCTCCAAAGTTATAACGCCATTTTGAATAGCATCAGAAATTATGTTATCTCCTTGTTTGATAACTATTTCTGTAGGTTTTAAGTCCTTTTTGGGAGCTTCTGGTTGTTCGGAGTTATTATTGTCATCTTTTTGACAACCAATGATGAATAAAACACTCAATAAATATATAATATTTCTCATTTTTTTAAATTTTTAATTATCTGTCTTTAGGTCCGTTATGATATTTCCCTTCAAAAATGCACTCCTCGCCATAAAATAGTTTGGTTGCTTCACTAAGGCTTCTTTCTGCATATTTACTACGAATATCATTTCCTTTGATGTTGAATATCATAAATAATCCGAAACAGTCTGTTAAGTTTCTTTGAGCATAAGCTCCTGTTGAACTTAATCCCCAGTTGGCTTCAACTGATAGTTTTCCATATCTCTCATCTGGAACTCCGATGAAAGAACCATGGTTTTCGTTGTAGTTTGCCCAGCTATAGTCCAAATAATCAGCAGCTCTTTTTCCTTTTTCGTCAAATTCATCAGATGCTAGGTTGTGTCCATAATCGTATAGAGTTAACAATTTATCTGGCATTACTTCTTTCATAGCTCTCATAAACCAAAGAACAGACTTATTTCCTTTTCTTGGTTTCTCTGGTAGTTTACCATATCCTGCGTACTCTTCATCAATATCCCAACCATCAATGCCTAACATATCTGCATATCTTTTGCAATCACGCGCAAAATCCAAAGCCTCTTCGTAATTTTGAAAATTGTAATATCCAACTCCTTGGTGATTTGGTAAAATATCTACCAAAACTTTTATACCTCTATCTCTCAAAGGTTTGATATATTTCTCTGGGTCGTTAACGATGGGTTGTAATTTATCATTAAAATACAAGTAGCGTTTTCCAGTTTTTGCATCGTAATTCATATTAGCAGCAAAGAGGATAACCATATCAAAAACGGGTTTTTTGCTATCTTTCAAAATAAATTGTCCCATATTTCTGATGTCCCAATCATTGGTTTCCACATAAGCAACCATTTTTATAGGCTCAGTACGATTGTTACAATTATGGTTATTTTCAGGCATTGGTTTTTTACTAGTTTCTGAAAGAGCTACATACTCAGCATCTTTGCGTACAAACACAGGATGCATCAAGGTTTTGCTGTCTATTTCAATGGTTAAAGGCAAGAAGTAATCTCCTTGAGGCAATGTTTCATAATTTTTCACTTTTAAAACAACCTCACTTGATGTATCTCCTTTTTTAAAGATACCTTTTGTAAACTCGTAATGGTCTTCTGGTAACAAAAGATAATCGCTAACACCTTTAAAACTATTGTATTGACTAACAATTTTCTCAAATTCGGATTTTTTCAGGATAGTTTCGCCTTCTTCCCTTGCAGAATATCCTAAATCGGCAACAAAGTGGTATTCTCCATTCTTTACAAAAGTAGAAGTTTTGTCTTTAGGATTTTCTTTATTTGTAAGTTTTCCTTCTGCAAATATGGCAGAAGAATTTTCTGGTTTGGGAAGCTCAAACTTTGGATCAAGATCATCCTGACAGGCACTTAGTAAAGTGAAAGATAGTAGCATTAAAAATATTTTTTTCATTTTAAATAAATTTAAGATTAGTCGATTTTAACAGGCTCTTGCTCTTCGAAAATTTCTATTTTCTGAGTTCCTCTTTTCTCTGCCTGTCCTTTCATAATTAAGTTAATACCATTTACGGAAGCATCCATAATTTTGTTATTGACAACTTCATTCATTTTCCAGTATGCATACAAATCGGTATTATTTTTGTCAACTTCATAGATACCTTCTTTAATTTGTTGACCTGAACGAGCGGTTTTCCAAATTCTAAGTTCCGAAAATCTAGCTTCAATACCTCTTCCGTCACTATAGCTACGCCCTATGTAAAAAGGATTACCTCCTACAAGACTTCCTCCTTTGGCAAATTCTGTAACTTTTTCTCCGTTTATGTAAACGATTGATTTTCTTCCCTCAACTACCAATGCGATATGATACCATTTTTTTGTTTTGAATTTAAAATCTACTCTTTGAGTATTGGCTTGTAATTCATCTGGAGCTACACCACTATCTCCAAATCGCAACAAGGTTTGTCCCTCAACTCCCATAAAAGTACTAATACCAGCTTCTCCCATATCATCAGTGCTTCTTAGTTTTTCTATAAAAATCAAGCCTTCCAAGGTGAAAGTATTATCTATACTTTTAGTTCTTTCTAGCTCAAAATACTCATTACGAGTTATTTTTACGGTTCTGTTTATTTGTCCTTTAACAATTTCAATAGTGTAAAGAAGTGTGTTTGAAATTTTGTTTATTTCCACATTATCTCCACCTACTGAACCCATTGAAATCGCAAACATATAAGGCGTATTTTCTTTCAAATCAGACGAAATGTTGATTTTTACATTCCCTATATCAGAAGTTACACTACCTGCTTTGATATTAACCATAGGGGTAACTTTCAAGTTTTTCTCAGGCAAAGACAAATATGAGGTTTTATATACTCTATTGTATTTTTCAACTTCTTTTTGATTCACATTCATATAAACAGCGATGTCTTTTTCGTTTTCTTTAGCTAAACTTACCAGAAATTGCTGTTCTTTTTCAGTTCCGATATCGTCAGTTGCTACAGAAATTGTTGTTTTTTGAGAGAAATCGGCTTGTTTTCGCTCTTTTCCATCTATTTTGTAAAGTGTAGCTTGTTGTCCGAATAGTTCTCCTCCTTGTTTTTCATCTTCCGAACAGGCAATTATAGAAAAACAACATAGAGCAATTATAGATGATTTTATAAATTTCATTTCTCTAAATTTTAAATTTATTTATGTAATTGTATTTTCCCGATAGCATTTCTTAACGTTTTGAAAGGTACATTCCCGACAATGTCATAGTAATTTTTTTCGATATGATAATATGCTACTCCTCCTTTGTTACTTGATTGCCAGTTTATAACATCGAAAACACGAGAAGGCCTTCCTTGAGGGCTGAATATTTTGGTGTCAGAAAATCCTTCGGCTAAATCTTCTTCAGTGAAATCAACAGAAGGTACGTATCTGAACGCTGCCCATTTTTCTGTCTGTTCGTCAAAATTCTTCAATAATTGTGTTCCTTTTTGGCGATAAACAATCCAATTAGCAGAATCAATTGGCTGAACATCAGTAGTCACACCTCTTTCTTTGTAAGGATTTTCTACTACCAAAAGTAAACTTTTACCTTTGCCTGTTTCTGCTGCTATTTCTGCTAAGAATTTGTCAAAATTTTCAGTAGAATACACTTCGTTGAGATTTTGAGGAAACTCAATACTTACTCCATCAAATTCGTTTGACTTAACTATTTTAAGGAATTCTGCAGCTTGTTTTCCCAATTTTTCTGTATAACGATTGGCAACACTTTCGGCAACTTCCTTTTCAATTTTACTTAAAATTTCTTTCTTTTCTTGTGCAGTTAATCGTTCGTTGGAAGCTTTCCATTCTTTTTCTTTATCTGACTTTTCAGAATGAATTTCCTTTCCTTTTACGTTCTCATACTCTTGATATGCTGCTTCAAAATCAATTCCCAAAAGAACTTTAGTCGCTTTTTTTTGCTGAACAAATTGCATATCGTTTTTCAAAACATCGGTTATGTTGTCATATCCACTTTTTATTACAACAATATCCAAACTATCAGGAGTATTTGCTAAGAGAGCTCCACTTTCTTTTCCCCAATTGTACATCATTCCCATTACGACATTTCTTTTTTCTAATTCGGCTTGGGATTTGTACTTTTTCAATGTTTCGGTGTCGATATCTCGCTGAGGTGCAATAACTTCAATTGGCTCAACCTTACTACACGCTACAGCTAATAGTCCGAAAATGATTGTTATTTTTTTCATCATTAAAATGTTATTTACGTGAATAAATTATTTTGCCCACCAAAGGTCAGTTCCTCCATTATCTGCTCCTCCTAACAGATTTACAGCCTCTTGGATATTCTTAAGGTTACTTCCTTCATACTCTTTAGTAGAGAAAGGTATTCTTCGCATTCCGCCTGTATCTTTTCCATTTTGTTGAGAAATGGTTTTTACTGAACCTCCACTTTTATTTTCAACGGCAGGTAATAAGTTAGGGTAGCCTGTTCTGCGCCATTCTGCCCAACCTTCGTGTGAGCCGTATGGGAACATCGCAATCCATTTCTGTGTGATGATTCGTGCTAACTTTTGTTCATCGTTCGTTGCATCACTCCAGTTGACAGTAATTGAAGAACTGAAAGAAGCATCATTATATCCAGCTTCTTTTTCATCGGTAAAGGCTCCCCTTTGATTTCTATTTGTAAGATATGTGGTCGGGTCACCTGCTCCCCATTGCTCAAATGATAGTTTAACACCTTGCTTGTATAACTCTTCTGCTGAGCCACTCATATTCCAATTTTTTAAAGCTCCTTCAGCCCTTAAGAAGGCAACTTCGGCTGCTGAAATAATCATAATTGGAGAGTTTTTTTGGATATTTGGAAGTGAATAGTTCTCTTTTGTATAACCAATGTTAGGAGCACCGCTTCGGCAACCGAAATATTTTTGACTTCTGTTTCCTACCTCTGTGAAATATTTTGCACGACGTGGGTCGGAAAAGGCATTCATATATTCAGTAATATCAGCTCCAACACGTGAATCTCCCCAAGAAGCACTTACTTTAAAAGCTGGATTGTCAGAAGTTTGCAACTGAGCATTATCTGCATTGGTTGTGATGACACCTCCTGCAACTGCCATTTCTGCATATTTTTGTGCTTCGGCAGGAGCTGCTTTCGACATTCTCATAGAAATACGAAGAAGCAATGAATTGGCATACTTAATCCATTTTTGCATATCTCCTTTGTAAATGTTATCAAACGGAGCATATTCTCTGTCGGCTACATCTACTTTTTTCAAACCTTCAATAGATTTTACCAGCTCTTCGCAAAAGCCTAAATATAAATCTTTTTGAGAATCATAAGGAACTTGCGATTGTCCTTCTTTCATTTGAGAGTAGGGTAAAGGTCCGTAGGTGTCTGTTAACCAATGTGTAATCGCTACTCGATAAATACTTCCTAAAGCGAAATAAGGCTTGTCATAATCTCCTTTGGAAATCTTTTTCAACTCATTATATGCTTTGTAAATTTTAGGATATGTGTCATTAAAAGGATAACTGAACCAACCTGCTCTTGGATTATAAGTCTGGTAATCTCCTGTAAATTTGGTGGTTGCGTATCCCGAATATCCCGTTGCGTACAGGTCAAAACACATTTGATATGAGTTTTCTTGCTCAGGAAGTATCAGTTTTTGTAGGTCAATAAGCTGGTTACCTCCTTGTGGGATTCTGTCCAACTCTTTTCCTGTAATCCCGTACTGGTCTTGATTCATTTTTTCAAAATCCTTTGTACAACTTCCTACAATAAGGGCAATTGATGCTATTATAATAGACTTTTTCATTTTGTTCGAATTATAAGATTAAAAATCAGCTTTGATACTCAACCCGATGCTGCGTTGGCTCGGTATCATAAAATAATCCAATCCTTGCACGTAATTTCCTGTTGAGGAAACCGACTCTGGGTCAAAAGGAGCTTCACTATAAAGCATAGCCAAATTACGTCCAATAACGGAAATTGTAAGCCCCATAGTGTCGTTTATCAATTTTTTAGGTAACTTGTACGAAATGTAAGCTTCTTGTAAACGAATGTTTGTTGCTGAATATGTATAGTATTGAGCTAAACGATTTTTTCCTCGTTCTTCAAAATAGTTTTGTGCGTTGATAGGGAAACCATTAACGAAAACTCCTCCTGCATCACGAGCTTCTGCTGAGGCTTTCGATACTCCGTAATGGTCTAACGCAGCTTCGGTCATTGAAACAGCCACACCTCCCAAACGAGCAGAGAACATCGCTCCAAAACTCAAATTTTTGTATGTGAAATCATTTCTCCATCCCATTGTTACATCAGGAAGTACACTTCCCAATTTTTCAAAATGACCATTAGCAAATTCACTCTTAGTTACATTTCCTTTGGCATCAATGTAGATGTTCCCGTCTGAGTTGCGTTTGAAATCAGCATTGGAATACACATCTCCGAGCGAACCTCCTTTTTTGAGAATGTAACGTAATGAACCAAATGAATTTTTTACCAAATGTTCCTTGCCTTCTTTCTCTCCCGTTACAGGGTTTACATAGTCTTCTACCAATGACATAATTTCGTTTTTGTTGTATCCCATTGTGAAGTGGCTATTCCAATTAAAATCTTTAACTATTTGGAAATCATATCCTAAACCTAATTCAACACCTCTGTTACGAACATCTCCTGTTTGAAGATAAATTTTATCGTATCCTGTTGAAGGTGAAATTTCAGAGCCAATGGTTTGGTTTTTAGTGTTGGTTTGATAGAAAGTAGCGTCTAACGTTAATTTCCCTTTCAACCATTTTGAAGCAATTCCCACTTCATACGAATTGGTGCGTTCAGGGAAAAGTTCACCAATTGGGAAATGAGAAACCGTTTTCCAAGTTTTGGTATCTTGGTCGAAAGTGTATGTTGGAGTTGTTAGTCCTCTATCAAAAGGAGAACCTACGGAGCTAAACGCCAAACGAACTTTCATAAAAGAAAGAATAGGATTGATTTTCAGTTTTGTATCTGTTGAAAGCATATCAGTAACTACCGCAGAAAGTCCAACAGAAGGGTAGAAAAATGACGAATTCGGAGAATTAGCCAATTGTGAAGCCCAATCGTTACGCCCTGTTAATGTTAGGTATAAATATCCATTGTAACCAGCCTCTACACTACCAAAGATGGATTGAGTTTGTTCTATCCAGCCTGTTTGTCCAATTCTTGTTTTTTGAGCTCCTTGGTCTACGTTAAACGTATTAAATACATTCGGAATTCCATTTTCACGAAGTGGCCCTCCTATTTGCGAATCGTCATAGCGAGTATCCTGCAATGACGCCCCAAGGTTGGCTGTAATGACGATATTTTGGTCACCAAATTCAAAACGTTTTGAGAAATTGGTTAGAACGTCAGCGTATGTTTGTCGTTCTGTTCCTTTTAATAATCCGAAATATCCCGTTTTACTAACATCTAATGTTGCAGCTGTTGATGCATAACGTTTGTCAGTTGATTGAATGTGTGAATTATCAGTACGAACACGTCCAGCAATGTCCCATTTCTCAGTTTCTGACCATTTTTTTAAATCGTAAGTAACACCAAGAGCAATCATATTACGCTCTCTTTTCACGTCACGCAAGTTGCGATATGCTACCCAATAAGGATTTTGAAGTGTGTAATCACCTGTTCCGTAACGCCATTCTTGTTCGTATATTTTACGTGCTGGATTGTACCTTTCAAAGGTACGTACGCTTGATAGATTTTCTCCTCGAGGAAGTAAATACGCACCAACCAATGGATTCATATACTCTCCCTGATTTATCATATTGCGATGGTCTTGCAAGATATAATTTACTGATGCATCAATTTTTAACTTATCTTCAAGTAGATGAATTGTATTTCTGAAAGTGAAATTGTATCGGTTGTATTGGTTGTTAGGAACGATACCTTCTGCCTGTGTGCTACTTGCAGAGAAATATGTTTGATTTTTTTGACTCCCTCCTGAAAGTGAAACGTTGTTGGTTAAGGTATATCCCTTTCTGAAAAAATCTTTTGCATTATATCTCTCAAAATTCTCTGGAAGTTTCGCTCCCCAAGATTCTATTCTTCCGTCATTTCCGTATGTATTCTGAAATTCTGGTAAAATGAAAGGAGTGGAAATTTCCGTGTTTGAAGAAAAACTAACTTGGAGTTTGCCTTCTTTCCCTTTTTTAGTAGTGATAAGGATAGCTCCGTTTGCTGCTGCCGAACCATAAAGAGCTGCTGCTGAAGCTCCCGTAAGGACGGTCATACTTTCAATATCTTCTGGGTTGATATCTGCAATACCTTCTGTTGACCCTGATGATTGAAAACGTCCACTTCCTTGTGCCATCGTTGTAGAAAACAAAGGAACGCCATCAATCACATACAACGCGTTATTCGACTTTTCAATAGATTTAGCTCCACGCATTACCACTTTAGTAGCACCCCCAATCCCTGAAGAACTCCGCTGAATGGTAACTCCCGCTACTTTTCCGTTAAGGCTATTAATAAAGTTAGCGTCTTTTACTTTAGTAAGTTCCTCACTGTTTACCTGTTGCACGTTGTAGCTAAGTGCTTTTTCTTGTCGCTTGATACCCAAAGCAGTTACCACAGTTCCCTCAAGCTGTTGAACCTCTTCCTCAAGCACAATCTTTACGCCACTACGGGGTTGGGTTACTTTCAAGGTATAACCTTTGAAGCCTATGTACGAGAATACCAATTCGGTCTTGTCATTCGGTACATTGATTTCAAAATTACCATCAAAATCGGATGTAACTCCTATGGAAGTTCCCTTGACTACAATGTTAACTCCAGGCAAAGGTTCTCCATTGGCATCTGTTACCACTCCGCTTATTTTTTTAGTTTGTTGCTGAAAAACAGTAGTTTTTGTCAACAAATCATCAGTCTTTCCATAGACTGAATCTGTCCAAAATCCACCCACAAGAAATGTAAGAAGTCCCACTCCCATAAATCTTTGCGTAGATTTCATTAAAACGCCTATCATATTTCAATAATTTAAATTTTATTTCCTTATTTTTGAGAATCTCTTAAAAAATTACTCTTTGTAGAGTCACGCAAAGCTACGAAAACGATTTCTTACAGCAAAGAAAAAACTAAATATTTTTATAAATAAAAGTGAAAAAAATCTAAACATATTGACTATTTGATTTGTATAGAAAGCAAAGAAAAATAGGTAATATTTTCTATATACAAACAATTTTTGTTTTTTGTTGAGGATATAATATGTGTGATTGTTTGCCGAAATAAAGGAGTTTTAAAATAATTTTTCTCTGAAAGCCAGTTTTTTGTATCTTTGCGAACTTTATGTTTTAAAAAAGAGGATTGTGGTAAATTATGATTGGTGTAGAGGCATTCTGTCATTTTTTACTTTGTTTGGTTAGTTCTCTTTTATATAAATCCGTAAGAAAAATCTATCGAATTTATTTCGAAAGAAAATAGAAACGAAACTAATAGAATGTGTACTTGAACATTGAGCAAATTATGAATTTAATTATAGATGAGGGAAACACAGCCATAAAGTTAGCTGTTTTTGATAATAATAAAAGAATATTTTTTCAAACATTCGCTAAAAATAATTTTCAGAAAGAAATTGCCCAAGTTCTTGATTTTGAGAAAATAGATTCTTGTATTGTTGCTTCGGTTGTTAAGGACTCTGAAGAGCGATTTTCTTTCCTGAAAGGAAAAATAAAAAATGTTTTGTTTGTCAATTCACAAACTCCGATGCCTTTTGTTAATAAATACGCGACTCCTACTACTTTAGGTATTGACCGACTAGCATTGATGGCAGGAGCAGTGACTGCTTACCCCAACAAAAACGTATTGGTAATTGATGCAGGAACGTGTATTACTTTCGATATTATGACAGCAGAAGGAGTATATTTGGGAGGAGCCATAGCTCCAGGCATAGCGATGAGATTCAAAGCGATGCACGAATTTACTTCAAAATTGCCGTTAATTACTCAGCAAGATTTTGATATTGAGAATTTTATTGGAAATTCTACAGAAAGTTGTATGTTTTCGGGAGTTTACCACAACGTGATTTGCGAAATTGAAGGTGTTATCAGACAATACGAGAAAAAATTCAAGGATTTAACAACAATTTTAACAGGAGGAAACCATCTTTTTTTGGTAAACAATATAAAAAATCGCATATTTGCAAACTCGTTTTTTCTACTAGAGGGATTGAATGCCATTTTGGAGTGGCAAAGAAAGGACAAATGATAACAAAAGAACATTAGCTTTTTGAATATGAATAAAAAAATATTTTTGTTTGTTTTTGCTTTATTTTCAGTGATTTATACTGTATTTTCGCAACAAACAACAGAGTCGCCTTATTCCTACTATGGTATTGGTGAGCTAAATCCTGATGGAATAACAGAGGAGAGAGCTATGGGAGGAATAGGAATTTTTGCAGATAGTACTCGTGTAAATATGCAAAATCCAGCGACATTATCACATCTAAAATTGACTGCTTTTTCAGGAGGAGCTTCGTTTGATTATAAAAAAATTGTTTCAAATGTAACAAAAATAGGAACTAATTCCACTTCAATTGATTATGTAGTATTAGGTTTTCCTATAGTTGAAAAATTGGGAGTTTCTGTAGGATTGACTCCGCTTTCCTCTGTTGGATATAAGTTGGCATCAAGGCAAACTGTCAATGGAGTATCACAACTCAACCAATTTGAAGGAAACGGAAATGTAAATCAGTTTTTTATTTCATCGGGATACGAATTGTACAAAGGTTTGAGTTTTGGTGCGTCACTCAAATTTAATTTTGGAAAGATTGAAATGAAGGATTTGCTAAGAATTTCAAATGTTGATTTTTACACGCAAGAAGATAGCAAATCATTGCTTAGAGGCGTTTCTGCAAACGTTGGATTGCACTATACAAGAGCTTTGAAAAACAAGATGAGAATATCATCATCATTGGTGTTAACGCCTGAGAGTAAACTGAATTCCGAAAATGAAAGAATAATTTCCACTTTTGGAAATGCAAATACAGGTAATGGAGCCAACTTAATTGCCAAGGAAACCCAAGTGAAAAACTTGGAGGCAATCGGACTAAAGGAAACAAAGCTCATACTACCTTCTCAATTTGAAATAGGCTTTGGTGTAGGTAAAGACTTGCAGTGGTTTGCTGGAGTAGAGTATACACATTCTAATACAGAAAAATTCTCAAATCCTTTTCTTTCAACAACGAATGTAAATTACGAAAACGGATACAAAATTGCAGTAGGAGGATTTTATATTCCTCAACATAATTCTATTTCAAGTTATTGGAAAAGAGTTACATACAGGGCTGGATTTCGTTACGAAAAAACAGGAATTATGTTAAATAATCAATCAATTGATGACTTTGGCATATCTTTTGGATTAAGTTTTCCAGTAAGAGGATTTTCAAACATAACAACAGGGTTTGAATTCGGACAAAAAGGAACATTAAAACAAAACCTGATAAAAGAAAATTACTTTAATCTTAAAATAGGAATCACATTAAATGACAGATGGTTCCAAAGAACTAAATATCAATAAGAACAATAAAAAACAACGAAAGATGAAAAAGAGATTTTTACTAGCGGCATTTTTAGTAAGTGTTTTTTACGTGGGTGGTGCACAAGCTCAGGATTGCAAACAAGATCAGGAACTTCAACAGAATTTATCAATTTTCAATGAAGACGCAAAAGCAAAGCGGTACGATGCTGCGTATCCTGTTTGGAAGTCCGTTTATGAAAAGTGCCCAAGTATCAATGCTGCTGTTTACGTACGTGGAGAAGCTATCCTAAAACACAAAATAGATAAAAGTACTGGAGCAGAGAAAGAAAATTTTGTGAAAGATTTGCTTAAACTTTACGAAGATTACAATAAGTATTTCCCTACTCGAATGGGAGTTACTGAAATGCGTATCAAACAATCACTATTAATTTCTGAGGAGAAAGAAAAAGTGTACGATTTGCTTAGCAAAGCATTCAAGGAAGATAAAGAGAACTTTAAAAATGAAAAAGCATTGTACTTGTATTTTTCAGTATTAGTTTCTTTACACGAAGAAGGTAAAAAGCCACTACAAGATGTTTTTGATACATATGATGATGTGGTTGAGAAAATTCAAGATGAAAAAAACCATTTGTCTGAAACAATTAACAAATACATCGCACAAGAAGAGGCAGGAACAATCAGTGCTAAGGATAAGAAAATATTAGAAGCTTCTCGCCAACGTGTTGATAACTATGAGCTTATAGGAGAAAGTATTGACGCTAAATTGGGAAGATTGGCTGATTGTGACAATTTAATTCCTCTTTACAGCAAAAACTTTGAAGCAAACAAAACGAATGAAGTTTGGTTAAGGAGAGCTGCTGGAAAAATGTCTGATAAAGATTGTACAAGTGATCCGCTTTTTGTGAAAATTGTTGGTTCTTTGCACGAGTTGTCTCCTTCTGCTTCATCTGCATATTATTTAGGGGTGCTAAATGACAAAAATAAAAACACTTCAAAAGCAGTTGAGTACTACAATGAGTCTGTACGATTGGAGAGTGACAATCTTAAAAAATCAAAAATTTTAACTAAGATTGCTTCAAAGCATTCAAAATCAGGAGCAGTTAAGTACGCTCAGGAAGCGTTGAAATACAACCCTTCAAATTCTGATGCGTATCGTATAATGGCTAAGGCTTATGCAGATAGTGCTAATGAGTGTGGAAGTACTTCTTTTGAAAAACGTGCAATCTATTGGTTAGCAGCAAGTACAGCACGTAAAGGAGGATTAGAGAGCTTAGCAAAACACTATGATGCGTTGGCTCCGTCAAAAGTTGATGTGTTTGAGTCAGGAATGGCTGGGAAAACTATCAGTTTCAAATGCTGGGTAGGACAATCTGTGAAAGTCCCTGCACTATAATAAAATGAAATTTTTTGTGTTATCTAAAAATAAATTGAAAAGCATTGCCGTACTTTGTTGTATGGCAATACTTTTTTCGTGTAAAAATGATTTGAAAAGTCTTCAGCAAATGAATGTTGTTCGTAAGTTTCCTCAAGGCGAAGTTTTTAACTTCAGGTTGGTTTACACGGATTCTACAAAGGTGGTCGCTATTATTACAAGTCCACAGAATAGAGATTTTTCCAATCAACAATTTCCTTACTGGGAATTTCCTGAAGGCGTGAAGGTTGATTTTTTTGATAACAAAAATAATCAAAACACAGTACAAGCTAAGTACGGAATTATTTACAACAATTCACAAATGGTGGAGCTTCGGGATAGTGTTGTTTTGACAACTTTTGATGGCAAAAAGCTCGAAACTTCTCAACTTTTTTGGGATCAAAAGCAAGATTGGGTTTTCACAGAGAAAGAGTTTGTATTTACGGATTCTATTAAAGGAACGCTTACAAAAGGTGTTGGAATGGATTTTGACAAGGAATTTTCAACAGTAAAAGCTCACAAAACCACAGGAATTTTAGCCATTGAGGATAAGGAAAATCAGGAATAAATTACAAATTTTTAAATCATTCAGAATTTTGAACGCAAGAATTTTTTTTGAGTATGCTTATTTAGCAGTTTGTGCTATTTCCATCTATTTGGCAGTAGAATATTGGCAAACAGAGCAAAAACAATCTTTTTATCTTTATATTGCTTTTGCAATTGCTTCTTTAGCAATGTTTTTCCTCAGAAGAAAGAATAGAAAGCGAAACGAAAGAAAAGATAATTCGTAATTTTCACAAAAAAGCATTCATTTTTTCAATGGAAAACGAAAAAATTAACTAATTGTTAATTATGTGAGGTTAGTTGGCGATTGTCTTTTTTTTCGTACTTTTGTTGCGTTAAACATTGTGCTATGATTATACACAGACTATCAAGAAATTATTTAGACGACGATTTCAGACTGATGGCAATTCATACCACAATGAAGGATTATCGTTTGGTTTATTTTCTCAACAAGATTTTGAAAATAAAGTTGTCAAAAGATTCCAAGAAAAAGACTTTTGTGGGAGCAGAAACTAATGCCGATTTTTCCTATTATCATTGGTGCGATGAGTCATCAAGGATAAATTGGAATTGCATTGCTAATAAGTCTTTTACAGAAACTAAAATGAAGGAAACATCTTTGTTTGAAGCAACCACATTTGTTAATTATTTGATTGATAATCAACGAAAAGTTGATTTTTTTCTCAAAATAAATCCAGAAGGGAGATTTAACGAAAAAGAAATTATAAAGAAGATTGCTACAATTACAGATATTTCAGCAATTTATAAAATAGATATAGACACATTAAGTTCAAAACACAAATTAATATTTCAAGAATGTTAAGTACAAAAAAGACAAAAATTGTAGCTACTTTAGGTCCTGCTACAGATACCAGAGATGTAATTAAAGATATGATGCAGGCGGGAGTGAATGTATTTCGTATCAATTTTTCACACGCTGATTATGAAGATGTTAAGAAACGCGTGGATATGATTCGCTCTGTCAATAAAGAATATGGATATAACACAGCAATTTTAGCTGACCTTCAAGGTCCTAAATTACGTGTTGGGGTTATGGAAGAAGGAATTATTGTAAATCCAGGTGATAAGATAACCTTTGCGACGGGAGAGCCTTTCACAGGTAATCAGGAGCGAGTGTATATGAACTACAAAGAATTTCCTAAAGACGTAAATCCAGGTGAGAGAATTTTGCTTGATGATGGAAAACTTATCTTTAAGGTAGTTTCAACAAATAAAGAGAATGAAGTTGAGGCTGAGGTAATTCAAGGAGGTCCGTTGAAATCAAAAAAAGGAGTAAACCTTCCTAATACAAATGTTTCATTACCAGCTCTTACAGAAAAAGATATAAAAGATGCTCTGTTTGCCATTTCACAAGAAGTAGATTGGTTTGCACTTTCATTTGTTCGTAATCCTGCTGATATTCAGGATTTGAAAGATTTGATAAATGAAAACTCAAGCAACAGAATCCCAATTATTGCTAAAATTGAAAAACCGGAAGCATTAGTAAACATAGATAAAATTATGGCTAACTGCGACGGAATTATGGTTGCGCGTGGTGATTTGGGTGTGGAAATTCCAGCGGAAGAAGTTCCTCTAATCCAAAAAGAGTTAGTACATAAAGCAAAATTATATCATATTCCTGTAATTATTGCTACACAAATGATGGAGAGTATGATTTCAAGTCTTACTCCAACACGTGCTGAGGTAAACGACGTAGGAAACTCCGTGATGGATGGTGCTGATGCAGTGATGCTTTCTGGGGAAACCTCTGTGGGAGCTTATCCAGTACAGGTAATAGAACAAATGAGTCGCATTATCAAGAGTGTTGAAGAATCAGAATTGATTAAAGTACCTATGCGTACGCCTTTTGTTCGTTCGGGACGTTATGTAACTAATTCCATTTGTTATCACGCAGCTACAATGGCGAACGAAATGAATGCTAAAGTTATTTCTACCCTGACAAATAGTGGATATACAGCTTATCGAATTTCGTCATATCGTCCGAATTCGCACATATTAGTATTTACGTCAAGCAGACGCATCTTAACGCAGTTGAGTCTACTTTGGGGGGTTACAACTTTCTATTACGATAGATTTGTATCAACTGATGAAACCATTGAGGACGTGAATCATATCGCTAATGAAAAGGGTTACGTGAATATGGGAGATATTATGATTAGTTTGGCAGCTATGCCAATACAGGGTAAAGGAAAAGTCAATACTTTGCGCGTTTCTGAGATAGATTCGTGTGCGATTAGAGCAAAATAGAAGCCATATAAATCATTTTTAGGTAGAGACAGTAGCGTGGTTTGTGAAGAACCTGCTACTGTCTTTTTTCTAACTATTTATTGTATTTCTGAATAATAGGAGTTAATCTTTCTCGTCCCCATTTTGCTCCTTCGGTCATTCCTCTTTGAGTCAGAACAGATGTTTTTTCTGCCATTTTTTTACCAATTGGAGTTTCGTAGAATTTCAGTAATTCTTTGATTTCATTATGGGTAAATTCTTCCATATAAATTTTTGCCATAGTTTCATAAAGCTCAGGCATTAATGCTTTTATCTCTTTCTCTGCATCTTGAAACTTATCTGCGGGAATAAATTGTTTTAGAGAAGTAGTTACGGCATCAAAAGAAGCTCCACTTACTATTGAAATTAGCTTTTGAGTGTCTTTTTTGAAATCGTCTTTTGCTTGAGAGAAGGCGTAGAATGTTGTAAATAAAAGTGTTAGTGTTAATAAAATTCTTTTCATTGTAAAATATTTTTTGATTATTTGCACGAAGATATAAGAAATCTTTCAGAAAAGAAAATTAATTTGAGGAAAATTGATAAAAAAATAATGTATATAATTTTCTATTTTGTCAAAAAGGCATACTTATTGCATACTTCCAGAATGAGGTTATTTTAATATTTTTGAGAGATGAATAAAAATGTAGGGATTATCTTTTTTGTCGTTTTCACTTGTTTGACAAATTTGTTATATGCACAGGCTCCCATTTTCACCAATGCAAAAGCCGAGAAAGTGCAACTTTATTTCAATGGGGCTGAAATTCAGCAGGTAGCCAATGTTGCTTTGCCCAAAGGAACTTCCGAGATTGTGATTAGCAATGTTGCAAATTATTTAGACGAAAATTCCATACAAATAAAATCAACTTCTAAGGTTATAATTTTGTCGGTTCAGTTTACAAATCAGGCGATTACAGGATATGAAGAAAGTTATATACCTGAATCTGTCCGTCCAATTTATGATAGTATTCAGGCTGTTGAAAAAGAGATAACAAAGAATAAAATTCTTGAGAATTCTATTATAAAATCGGTTGAGCTATTGGATAAAAATCAACAACTTTCAGGGGCAAATGTAAATGCTGCGGAGTTATCAAAACTGCTTGATTTTTATAAAAATAAAAGGTATGAACTTGAAAATCAGATTAAAAATATTTCTGAAAAAGGGAAAGAACTGCAAAAAAAATTAAATTCTTTGAAATTTCGGTTGGGAGCAATTTCTTCCCAAAATACGAACAATAGAGGCAAATTAATACTTAGAGTGATTAATGAAAACGCAGGAAAAATTCCTTTTCAACTTAATTATATTTCTTATCAGGCTCATTGGAATCCGTTTTACGAGGTTCGTTCCGAAAAAATTAACACACCAATTATGTTGAAGTACAATGCGGCGGTAACTCAAAACACAGGAGTCGATTGGAATGATGTAAAAATCGTATTGTCAAGTGGTTATGTTAATAGCCATACACAAGCACCAACTTTAAATACTTGGTTTATACACTCCAGAAAAAATGATTCTGCCAAAGTAATGCTTCAAGAAATCTCCAATGTAAGGAGAGAAAAGGCGGCTTTTCAGAAAAATATGCAAACAATGGAACTTGAATCTGTTGAAGTCGCCAAAGAGGATATGATTCTGGAAGATAAGTCATTAGATGATGCAGTAGTGGTGGGTGAAACACAATTCAATGTAGTTTTTGATATTGATTTGCCTTATACAATTCTTTCAAACGGAAAAAAACATAGTGTTTCACTCAAAAGTTTAGAAATTCCTGCAACGTATCAGTATTACGTAGCTCCAAAATATGATTTGGGAGCATATTTGATTGGAAATATCGAAAATTATGGTAAATACAATCTTCTTTCTGGCGAGGCAAGTCTTATTTTTGAAGGAATGTATGTCGGGAAAACAAATATTAATCCTGAAAATGCAGACAAAAAACTTGTATTAAGTTTAGGAAAAGACAAAAGGATTGTCACTGAAAGAAAATTGATTTCAAAAAATACGGAAAATAAATCATTAAGTTCCAAAAAAATACAAACATTCACTTATGAAATTAGTGTACAAAACAATAAAAAAGAAGCGATAACCATTGAAATCGAAGACCAAGTTCCTGTCAGTACAGAGAAAACTATAAAAGTTTTATTAACAGAAGCTAAGGAAGCTACTTTTGATGAGGAAAAGGGAAGTTTGAAGTGGAAAATAAATTTGAAACCTAATGAAAATAAAAAAATTAGATTTGTTTATCAAGTAGAATCTGATAGAGATACAATTGTTGAAAACCTCTAAAACGGAATCAACAAGAGTGACATTTTAAATTTACTTTCAATCTTATTATCTTTTTGAAGCCTGAATTTTTGAAAAAATGATATTCAGGCTTTCGTTTTTTAACTTAAATCATCTATATTTGCCCGAACTAAATAATTCATTATGTACAGTACAATTCTTCAGCTTCATTCTTGGTTTGCTTATGCAGTACTTTTGGTGCTTCTTGCAGCAACAGTAAACGCAATCATTGGCTTTTTTGGTAAGAGAAAATATACGGCAAAAGATTTAAGATTAGGTCTTTACGCACTTATTTTTTCACATATTCAATTACTTATAGGTGTAATTCTTTATGTAACTTCTCCTTTGTTTAATGCTTGGAAAGCAGGTGGAGTTATGAGAGATTCTTATTTACGTAAATTGCTTTTGGAACATCCTTTAATGATTGTTATTGGTGTTGCACTCATTACCATTGGTTGGTCATTACACAAAAAACAGCCTACGGATAATCGTGCTTTTGGAAAAATAGCCATTTTCTATGCCTTAGGTTTGATATGTTTCTTGTCAAGAATACCTTGGCAAAATTGGTTCTAAGATATAAAAAACTCCAAATTGTAAAATCAATTTGGAGTTTTTGTTTTATTTGAGTTTATTCAAATATAAATTGACTACGTTTTCCAGTCCCAAATAAAGTGACTCACTGATGAGTGCGTGTCCGATTGATACTTCCAGCAAATTTGGGATATTTTCTTTAAAGAATTTGATGTTTTCCAAACTCAAATCGTGTCCTGCATTAAGTCCCAAACCTACTTTTTGAGCTTCCAAAGCTGCTTTTACGTACGGCTCAATTCCTTTTTTGTTTCCTTGTTCGTATTCGGTCGCATAACTTTCTGTATAAAGTTCTACGCGGTCCGTTCCTGTTTCAGCGGCAGCTGTTACCATTGCTTCCACAGGGTCAACGAATAATGAGGTTCGTATGCCATTACGCTTAAATTCGGCAATTATTTCCGTCAAATATGTTTTGTGTTTGATGGTGTCCCAACCAGCATTGGAGGTAATAGCGTCATCAGCATCAGGAACAAGCGTTACTTGTGTAGGCTTCACTTTCAGCACTAAATCCATAAACTTTGGAATTGGATTCCCTTCAATATTGTATTCTGTAACTACAACATTTAGCAAATCAAAAGCATCTTGGTAACGAATGTGTCGTTCATCAGGGCGAGGGTGAATTGTAATTCCTTCTGCTCCAAATTTTTGTACATCAGTAGCCACTTTTAATAAGTTGGGAACATTTCCCCCACGGGAATTTCGAAGAGTGGCGATTTTGTTAATATTTACACTTAGTTTTGTCATCTCAAAATTTGATTATTTACCACAAAGATAAGATTTCCGTAACAAAAATAAAAGATGATTATACTGAAAAATTATTTTTTGAAATAAAATGATAATTTTTTGTACTTTTTGTATCTTTACCCATTCAAAATAAGCATATAGATTATGAGGAAAGTAATTTTATTTTTAGCTGCTCTTTTAACGTTATTTGCGTGTAAAAAAGATACGGCTATTTTCAATAGTAATCCGCTGTTGTACAAGGACTATATATCAGGATTTACCAGTGGAATTGTTTCTGCTGAAACCAGTTTCAAGTTACTTTTTAATGAAGCTATTTCTCAAGAAAAGATAGCTAAAATCAATGACTTGGATTTGTTTGAAGTTTCTCCGAAAGTAAAAGGAAAAGTAATTTGCTTGAATCCTTATGAAGTAGAATTTATTCCTGAAAAACGTCTGGAACAAGATACTGAATACAAAGTTTCATTCAATCTCAAGAAGTTATTTTCAGTTTCTGAAGGATTGGAAATATTTAATTTTTCGATAAAAACTTTACAACAAGGTTACAAAATCAAAGAAGGAGATTTGCAATCATACAATGAAAATTTGTATTTTTTGAATGCGGAGTTGCTTTCCAGCGATAAAATATCATATGAAAAAGCAAAAAAAATAATTTCTGCAAAGCTGGGAAATAAGAAAATAGCTGTAAAATTTCTTTCTCAGAGTAGTAGCAATAAATTTTCTATTGTTTTTGATAGTATTCCACGCTTGGATAATGAGCAAACATTGCAAGTTTCGTGGAATGCAAACGATGTACCTTCCGAAAATTTACTCCCTTTTTCAACTTTAATTCCTGAAAAGGGTACTTTTAAAGCTATTTCTGCAAAAACGGAAAGTTCATCAAATCAATCGTTTACCATTAATTTTTCGGAACCTCTTGAAAAAAATCAGAATTTCAACGGATTGGTAAATCTCAGTAATACAGACACAGAATTAAAATACAGTGTAAACGGAAACGTTCTAAAAGTTTTCCGTGAAGCCTCTGATGAGGGTGATTTTCAGGTATTTGTTAATCAGGGGATACGTAGTGTTTATGGCAAACGCATTGGTGATTCTAAAACGTTTGATATTAGTTTTTTACAACAAAAACCCGAAATCCGACTTGTAAAAAATGGAACAATTTTACCAAGTTCTCAGAACTTAAAAATTCATTTTCAAGCGATTAATTTAAGAGCTGTAAACGCTGTTGTTTATCGTATTTATGAAAATAATATTCTTCAGTTTTTGCAGGAAAATAGTTTAGGTTCAAATTACGGATTGCAAAGAGTTGGGAAACCTATTGCTAAAAAGGTAATTCAGCTTTCTGAAAATGCACTTTCACCATTGAAAGAATGGAATACATATTCGCTTGATTTATCATCAGTTATCACGCCAGAGCCAGGGGCTATTTATCGAGTAGAATTCACAATGAAGAAAAATTATTCCCTTTATGCTTGTGGCTCAGAGAATGAACCTCTTGATTTATCTTTTGAAGAAGAACCTCTTGAAAATGAGCCAGAAGATTATGAAGAAGACTACTATTACTGGGGAAGCAGTGATAATCCTTGTGACGATTATTTTTATAATAAAACTTTGGGAACTAATGTTTTAGCTAGTGATTTGGGAGTGATTGTTAAGAAAGGACAAAACAATAATTTCGTAGTAGTTGTTAATAATATTTTAAATACAGAGCCTGTAAGTGGTGCTGTTGTAGAAGTTTTTGATTATCAGCAACAAAAAATACAAGAAGGTAAAACAGATGGCGATGGAATTGTTAAGTTTGATATTTCGAACAGAGCATTTTTTGCAAAGGTCAAAAAAGATAACAATACCACATATGTAAAGATGGATGATGCAGCTCCTCAATCGGTTAGTAAATATGATGTAGATGGATTGCGTTTGCAAAAAGGGTTGAATGGATTTATCTACGCGGAAAGAGGTGTTTGGCGTCCAGGTGATAGTATTCACGTGGGATTTGTTTTGAATGATTTTGCTCAAAAGTTGCCTGAAAAATTACCTATAAAGCTCAAATTTACAGATCCTTATGGAAAAGTAATTGCAGAACGTGTACAGAGTAGTAATCCTGTAAATCACTACGTTTTTGGATTGAAAACATCACCTGAAGCCCCAACGGGAAATTGGAATGTGAGTATTTCGGCAGGAGCAGCAAAATTCCATAAATCAATAAAAATAGAAACCATCAAACCTAATAGATTGAAGATCGAAAATAGCTTGAACGAAAAGCTAATTTCAGCCAATGGAGCTAATGCTAACTTGCAAGTACTCTGGTTGCACGGCTCACCTGCAGGGAACACACAAGTGAGTGTTAAGGCAAAATTCTATCCAAAGGAAACGGCTTTCAAAGGGTATGAAAAATATATTTTTAATAATGAAGCCTATCAGTTTGAAAACCAGGAAATTTCTGTATACGAAGGACGAACTGATAGTCGAGGAAAAACTAATTTTTATTTTAAAGCCAATGAATTACAAGCTCCTGGAATGTTGCGAGTGAATTTCCTTACACAAGCCAACGAAAGTGGAGGGGATTTTAGTACAGATGTGACTACAGCATCCTTCTCACCTTATGAGAGTTATGTAGGATTAAGATTGCCAGAAGCCAACAAGTACGACTATTACAATACAGAAGAAAATCACATTTTTGAGGTAGCTACTCTTTCCGAAAATGGAGAACCTTTGCGTGGGCAAAACGTCTCAGTTACCGTTTACAAAGTAGGTTGGAATTGGTGGTGGGATGCTTCTAATCAAAATATTTCAACTTACAATAGTTCAAGTAGTAATGCGATTTATACAACAAAAGTGATTGAAACTGATGGAAGAGGTAAAGCGAAATTCGATTTAAAAATTCCTGATGAAGATTGGGGAAGATACTTTATATTACTTTCAGATGAGCAAAGTGGTCACAAAAGTGGAACTACAGTCTATTTCGATTGGGGTAGTTGGTCAGGAAAATCAAGAAAAGCATCAAGTGAGGAAGCCATAATGCTCTCATTAGGAAGCAACAAGAAAGAATACAATGTAGGAGAAAAAGCGAAAATATCATTCCCTTCTGATGAGGGCGGAAGAGCTTTAATTTCTGTAGAAAATGGCAATGATGTTTTGGAAACATACTGGGTAGAAACCAAATC
Source organism: Capnocytophaga cynodegmi DSM 19736 (assembly GCF_000379185.1). Classification (GTDB taxonomy): domain Bacteria; phylum Bacteroidota; class Bacteroidia; order Flavobacteriales; family Flavobacteriaceae; genus Capnocytophaga; species Capnocytophaga cynodegmi. Next base: position 144,994 of record NZ_KB900734.1, on the reverse strand, counting down.
GGCTGAAACCAGTTATGAAATTCCTATTACAGAAAAAATGGCTCCCAATGTATACTTGTACGTGACTTTACTTCAGCCCCACGCTAATTCGATAAATGATGCTCCAATACGATTATATGGCGTGTTACCAATTTCGGTAGTGGACAAGGAAACTCAGTTGAATCCTGTAATTCAGATGGCTGATGTGTTACGTCCTAAACAAAAAACGACTGTTAAAATCAGTGAAAAGTCCGGTAAACCAATGACGTACACTTTGGCAATTGTAGAAGATGGATTACTGAATTTAACCCGATTCAAAACGCCAAATCCTTGGAATAAGTTTTTCTCAAAAACAGCTTTGGGAGTAAAGACTTGGGATATTTACAATGATGTTATTGGAGCTTATGGAGGTACTGTAAATCAGGCATTCAGTATAGGAGGAGATGAAGATTTAGGAGGAGCTGATGCTCAAAAAGCAAATCGTTTTAAACCTTTTGTAATTGTTAAAGGTCCATATAACTTGAAGAAAGGTAATACAAACGTTCACGATGTTGAAATTCCAAATTATATAGGGTCAGCAAGGGTGATGGTTGTAGCTTCTGATGTTGCTAAAAACGCATTCGGAAGTGCAGAGAAGAAGGATATTCCCGTTGTGAGCCCATTATCGTTGTTAGGTTCTTTACCAAGAAAAGCCGTTCCAGGTGAGAGAATTACGCTTCCAGTTACGGTTTTTGCTATGGAGAAAAGTGTCCGAAATGCGACTATTTCTGTGGAAACGAATGCTCATTTCAAGATAGTTGGTAATAAATCACAATCGTTACAATTTGATTCGGCGGGTGAAAAAATGGCTTATTTTGAGTTAGAAGTTGCACAACAAACGGGTATCGGGAAGGTAAAAATTACAGCAGTTTCGGGTGGTGAAAAGGCTACCTATGAGGTGGAAATGGATGTGTACAACCCAAATCCTGTTACTTATTTTGTTCAAAATGCTGTACTTACAGAAGGTAGTACACAGAGTTTGAATGCCTCTGTTTTTGGTGAAAATGCTAAAACTGTGCTGGAAATTTCGAGTTTCCCAGGTGTAAATTTACATCAGAGGTTGAGTTACTTAATTTCATATCCTCACGGTTGTGGTGAGCAGATTACCTCTGGAGCTTTTCCGCAATTGTTTTTATCTGATTTTATTAACCTAACGCCTGAAAAAGCAGAAAGTGTACAACGAAATGTAACTACGGCTATTAGCAAACTTCACGAAAATCAACTTCCTAATGGAGGATTTGCCTACTGGAAAGGAAATAGTTATGCTGATGATTGGGCAACTTCTTACATTGGTCATTTCTTTATTTCTGCGGAGAAAAAAGGATATGTGCTTCCATCAGGTAGTAAACAAAATTGGTTAGATTATCAAAATAATGAAGCTCGTCAGTGGCGTTATGAGCCTCAATATCAAAATGATTTTGCTCAAGCATATCGCCTATACACATTGGCTCTGGCTGGAGAGCCTAATATGGGGGCAATGAACCGATTACGTGAAACTAAGGATATTTCATCTAATGCAAAACGCTTATTGGCAGCTTCTTATGCAATTGCAGGACAAAAGCAAACCGCAAATAATCTGTTCCAGTCAGTTGCAGTTGACGATGATTATGACAACTATTATTACTATGGCTCCGAGGTTCGTAATAAGGCGATGGCTTTGGAAACAGCGCTTCTAATTGGTAAGAAAGAAGATGCTGCACGTTGGGCTTTAGAGATTGCTAATAGGCTTTCATCTTCCGATTGGATGAGTACACAAACTACGGCGTATGCTCTTTATGCAATGGCTAAATATGTTGAAATCAACAAAAGCGGGAAATCGTTCTCAGCGTCATATTCATTGAGAGGAAAAACGGAAAATATTAAGTCAGATGAACCGATGGCTTCTGTTGAATTACCTGTTAAAGGAGATAAGGAGTTGTTACAAGTTAAAAATACTTCAAAACAAACGCTTTATGCACGATTGATTTCAAGTGGTGTACTGCCTATAGGAAAAGAATTACCAATGCAAAATGGATTGGCTATTACAACCACATATCGAGATAAAAATGGTAATTGGGTTGATGTGAGTCAATTGCGTCAGAGTACGGAACTGATTGCTTCGATTGAGGTCAAAAATTTAACGAACGAACCTGTTGAAAATGTGGCTCTGACACAAATTATTCCGTCGGGTTGGGAAATTATCAATACACGCTTTACAGATTACGGAGATACAGAACAAAGTTCATACATTGATTATACAGATTTCAGAGATGATAGAGCTAATTTTTATTTCCCATTGAAAGGTAACCAAGTAAAAGTTATAAAATTAAAGTTAAATGCTTCCTACGCAGGACGCTATTATCTTCCAGGAACTTTTGCTGAGGCGATGTATAACAATCGTTATAACACCCGAACTGAAGGGAAATGGGTTGAAGTGTACCGAGGAGAATAAAATACGGATTGATTTTCAATTTTTCTAAAAGCTGAGAGGTATTCTCAGCTTTTTTATTGAAATTCAGTGTCATATTTGTATGAGAATAAAATTAGTCAATCAATATTTTCGTATGTAGAATATATTTTTTAGATTTGCCGAAAAAAATTATTCAATAAAATTTAATCAAATATTTTTATGAAAAATTATTTATTTGTATTCCTGTTGTTTTTGGGAATAAAGGCTTTTGCTCAAAACGGAACTTTAAAAGGAAACATTTCTTCTGACGGAAATCCTTTGGAGTTAATTTCTGTAGTTTTGGAGAATAAAAATCACAAGAAATGGGTAATTTCTGACAGAAAAGGAAATTTTGAAATAAATGTTCCTGAAGGGAATTATAATTTAAGAATTTCTTCATTGGGGTTTGTTACTGTTACAGAGAAAGTTGCTATCAAATCAGGTGAAATTATCGAAAGAAATTTCGAGTTGAAAGAAGATGTTTTGGGAATAGATGAAGTGGTAGTAACAGCTACTAAAACAGCATTGAACAGAAAAGAGGCTCCAGTTTTGGTAAGTGTTACAGGACAAAAAGATTTGGTAAATGTAAGGGCAACAACCCTTATGGAGGGACTTGTTTTTCAACCTGGTTTAAGGACTGAAGTGAATTGCCAAAATTGTGGTTTTTCACAAGTGAGAATCAATGGTTTAGGAGGAGCGTATTCTCAAATTTTGATTGATAGTCGTCCTATTTTTGGTTCATTGAATGGTGTATATGGATTGGAGCAAATTCCAGCAAGTATGATTGACCGAATTGAGGTTATTCGTGGAGGAGGTTCAGCTTTATTTGGTGCCAATGCCATTGCGGGAACTATCAATGTGATTACTAAAAATCCAACCAAAAACGAAGCCCAAGCAGGTGTTTCAGCCGCTTTAATAGGTGGAAAATCTGAAGATATCGTATCATCGTTCAACGGCTCAATTGTAAATGAAAATCTTACAAGAGGTATTTCTTTCTATGGAATGAATCGTATTCGTGAGTCTTATGATGCTAATGGCGATGACCTTTCAGAGCTTACAAGACTGAGAAATATCAACGTTGGAGCAAAATTTTTCAATGAATTTGATTCTCGTAAAAAATTAGAAGGAGAGCTAAATGTAGGTAATGAAAATCGTAGAGGAGGTAATAAGTTCGATCTTCCAGAACATTTGGCAGATATTGCAGAATCCATCCGTACGGATATGGTAGGAGGAAATATCAACTATGATTATTTATCTCCTTCATACAATCATAAATTTTCAGTATTTGCTAGTGGACAACGAACCAAAGCAAATAACTATTACGGAGCCTTTGATACTGAGAATAATACTCACGATGTTGAGGCGTTGAATTATGGTGTTACTCGTGAAAGTATTTGGGTAGTTGGAGGACAGCACACAGCTCAAATCTATGTAGGAGAAGGAAGCATTCAATGGACATCAGGAACGGAATATAAGTTCGATGATATTTCAGAAACCAGACGTAATCCCGATATCCTTGCGGTAAATCAAGACCAAAAAATATTTGGATTGTACACACAAGCTGATTGGAAAATTCTTCCAAATTTTAAAGTTTTGGCAGGTTTGCGTTTGGATAATATTAACTCCAATCTGTTAAAAAAATCAGTAACAGCAATTAATCCAAGAGCGAGTTTGTTGCACAACGTAACTGATGAAGTAATTGCCAGAGCTTCGTACGCTCGTGGATTCAGAGCTCCTTTATTTTATTCTGAAGATGTTCATTCTGAATTAATCACAGGAGAAGTTCGCCGAGTACAGTTAGCCCCAGATTTGAAGAAAGAAACATCAGATAGTTTTACAGCTTCATTGGAGTACAACCACTCACACGAAGATCATCAAATTGTTGCGATGATTGAAGGATTCTATACTGGATTGCACAATCCGTTTGTGTATACTTCTATTGGTAAGGAAAAAGAATTAGATATCAAGGAGAAACAAAATGGAGATAAAGCTACTGTAAAAGGTGTGAATTTAGAGTTTAAATATAGCCCTAATCCAAAATTTGCTTTCCAATTGGGAGCTACTTTCCAAAGTTCAAAATACGACAAAAATCAAGTAGTGGCAGAAGATGAAAATGGAAAAGTTCTTGCAGAGACAGACAAACTTTTGCGTTCGCCAAATGCATACGGAAATTTGACAGCAACCTATAAGCCTAAAGATGAGTGGACTATCAATTTAACAACCGTGTTTACAGGCTCAATGGAAACATTACACGAGGGCAAAAACGAGCTTTTAACTACACCAAATATGTTTGATTTTGGGCTTAACACTTCTTACGAATTCAGATTTGATAAGTTCTTTACAATGGAAGTGAGTGCAGGTGTTAAAAACTTATTTAACGATTACCAAAAAGACTTTGATAAAGGCATCGACCGTGACCCAACTTACATTTATGGTCCTTCACTTCCTCGAACGCTTTTTGCTGGTTTGAAAATTAGGATATAGTTTTAGTTTTATATGAGAGGTGAAAAACTTCTCTACCTTTTTGAAAAAAAACCGAGTTGAATTTCAACTCGGTTTTTCAGTTTTAGCTAGTAACCTTCATTTTGTTTTAAATTTGGATTTACTGTCATTTCGTGGTTTGGAATAGGCCATGTAAAGCGATAATCATTGGCAGGTTTATCAAGTTCGTAGTATTGGTCTTTAGGACTTACCACTAAATATTCAGTTCCTTGGGGGCTATGACGTTTTACACCTTCTTCCCATCGTTTTAAATCATTAAGTCGAGTTCCCTCAAAAGCTAATTCCCTGAGTCTTTCTTCTTTTATATCGTTGAATAAATTAATACCAGAAGATTTTACATCAGAGAGTCCTCGTGATTGTCTCAAATCATTTAAGTATTTAACCGCATTTACTTCATCTCCATTTTTATAGGCAGCTTCAGAAGCAATTAGATACAATTCGGCTGTTCTAAATATTTTTGGAGAGTGATATTCCAAAGGGGAACCAGAATACAGATTAGGATTACCAGGGTATTTGTATACCAATGTAACATCATAATCTTTTCCAGTTGGTGTTTCAATTGTTAAATTCTTAAAGTATACAGATTTTCTTATATCTGATGCATCGTACAAATCCACAACCCATTTAGAAGGAACATAATCTGGTTTGTATTTTTTTGTTTTAGCTTCGTAAACTAAATAATCTCTCATCAATAATGGCAATTCATCAGGTTTTGAGGAAAATAATTGAACAATAGTCTCATCAGTTTCGTCATTATGCCACATTTTTTGTAGTGCTTCCTGAGTACTCACTAGGGGGTATTTTCCTGCATCTACAATAGCTTTTGCTTCTACATAAGCCTTTGCATAATCCCCTTTTGTGAGAGCTACACGTGCCTTCAGTGCCTTTACTGCATCTAAAGTGAAGAAATTAGAGCCTTTAACACCTTCTGCTCTTTCCAATAACTTCTCTGCTTTATCTATGTCTGATTCAATTTGGTTGTATGTTTCTTCTAGAGTAGCTCTAGGAGGTAGTAAAGTTATGTCAAAAGTTGTAACTAAAGGTATTCCTAAGTTGGCAGTAGATTTATTTGAAACGTCATACTTAGGGCTAAAACGTTCAGTTAATTGGAAAAAATAGTATGCTCTAAGTGCATATGCTTCACCCAAAAATCGATTAAGTTTATCCTTTTCTTTATCGGAGGATACAGGAATTGTAGGGAATTTTTCAATACATATGTTAATATCATTCAAAACAGAGTACCTGTTACTCCACACAGAAGAAATATAGGAATCATTTGTTCTAAAACTCCAATTTTGTAAGTCTCCTTTACGATTTCCATAATTTAGAGTTGCATTTAGTAGATCGGACTGAACATCAGGAAGCAACATTATATCTCCGTAACTAACTCTTCTAAGACTACGATAAAACCCATTACGCCAGTATTCTGCATTTTCTACAGATTTAAAAGCTAATTTTGTAGACAAGTCTTCATAAGGGTCTTGATCTAAACTTTCACAACTTGTAAAAGTAGCTAATCCTATTATTAGTATGTGTAATTTATTAAATAATTTCATTGTTTTGAATTTAAAATTTAACTTCTACGCCAAAAACGTACTGTCTTGTGTTGGGGTTTGCCCCTAAAGCACGATTTGAGTCTATCTCAGGGTCTGGACCTGTATATTTCGTCCAAGTAAGCAAGTTTCTTCCTGTGGTATAAAAGCGAATTTCATTGAAGAAACCTACTTGTTTAAGTATTTCGTTCGGAAGTGTATACGCTAAGGTAACATTCTTCATACGAATGAAAGAAGCGTCTTCCAAAAGTCGGGTATCGAACTCTGTGAATCTTGTTCCCCACTTAGGAAAGCGAGACTGATCACCTGGCTTTTTCCAGTAATCTTGCACAACCTTACTTTGGTTATATCCTTGGAAACTCGTTGGATTTTCAGAAAAATATCGATCATTATTAATCAAATATTTGCCTTGAGAGAAAGAAAAATCCACCTGTAATGATAAGGCTTTGTAGGCTGCTGAGAAGCCAAAACCACCATTAATTGGAGCATATCTATTAATTCCTGTATTTTGCGTTAATCTTTCAGAATTAAAGCTATTTGCTACTCTAGCTTCATCACGAGTTTCTTCAGCAATGTTTTCACTTGGAAGATACCACTCTGGATTTCCATTTTCTGAATTAATTCCTTTAAATACAGGATAGAAAAATTTCACTGGTTGACCTACAACATATCCATATCCGTATCCCGAACGATACCAACTTTCCCTATTTTGGAATATTTCCAATACTTTTTCACGATTATAACTAAATGTTACATATGGGCTAAAATGAGCCTTATGCGACTTATTTTTGTAAACATCAACAGAAAGAGACATCCCTAAACCTAAGTTTTGCAGTTTTCCAACATTTTGTTTTATGGAAGAAAAACCAGTTGTGTAGGCTGTTGGGATATCCATCAACATATCTGTAGTAATTCTGTTGTAAAATTCTAAACTTAATGAAGCTCTATTAAACAAACTAGCATCAACACTCAAAGTGTATTTAGCTTGATTTTCCCAAGTAAGGTTTGGATTTCCTGCAGCTCTTATAGCCCAAGATGTACTTCCTCCATATTGATTCGCTGATGTAAGAGCCTGATGAGTGTAGTCTCCAATGGCAGAGTTACCAGAAGTACCAGCACTAAATTTTAAGTCTAAATTATTTATAGCTGATATATCAGATAAGAATTTTTCTTTTTTCATCTTCCACATTGCTCCAACTGCCCAGAAAGTTCCATATTTGTTGTTAGGGCTAAATTTGGAAGACCCATCTCTACGTAATGAAAAGTCAAAGAAGTACTTTCTATCATAATCGTATTCTATACGCCCAAATATGGATTCGGTAATATTGAAAGACCTATTTTCTGTAATTTCTTTATCAGTAGTAGAGTGCCTTAATAGTAACAAATTATCATCAATCAGTTTTCTTCCTTCAGCTTGGAATGAGCGATCGTCCTGACTAACTACCTCGTGTCCTAGTAGTACCATAAAGTGATTTTTAGATAAATCAAATTTATATTCTAACGTATTGGTTAGAGTTTTTCTCAAATCACGAGATGATCGTCTGCGAGCTATACCATTTTTAGGATCTCCAGCATAAGATGGTAATCGATTAAAGCTATAGATACCATTTGTAAACTCGAAACCTCCCTGCGTCTTGAAAGTCAAGTTTTTTATTGGCGTAATCTCTATAAAACCAGTAGGTATAACTCCTAATCCTGTATAATTAGAGGGATTTTTTTCAGCCAAATATTCCGGATGATATCTATTCCATCCAGGAATATAATCATATCGCTGTCCTTTTTCATCAATAGGTGAATAGAAAGGTGGCGCTAAAAACGATAATCCTCCATTTGGGTCATTAGATGTATAGGCATTAGTTATATAATCATAGTAGTTAACAGATGCGTTAATTCCTAATTTCATCCAATCATTTACACGAGTATCAACATTACTTCTGAAAGTATATCGCTCAAAACCTGATCGGTACATAATTCCTTTTTGCTTGAAATACCCTCCTGAAACGTAGTAACGAGTTTTATCTGTTCCTCCTGAAATAGATAAGTCGGCTTGTTGTGTGGGAGTATTTTTTTGGAAATAAGTCTCGTCCCAACGAGTGTCTGATGGATACTTTGCACGTAATTCATCCACCTGCTTCTGTGTTCTATATCCAGTTTCTACCCAAAACTTAGATAACTCATCAGCATTCATCATATTGTCAAAAAATTCTCTGTTTGCTAAGTTTGAGAAGCCGTATTGCGTATTGAGCATTATTTCACCTTTACCTGTTTTTCCTCTCTTAGTGGTGATATAAACTACCCCATTGGCAGCTCTTGAACCATATATTGAAGTTGCTGAGGCATCTTTAAGAATTGAAACACTTTCAAAATCAGATTGATTCAGAGAACGTACAGCTTCTTGAGAAACAGGAACTCCATCCACAACAAAAAGGGGAGAACTACTTGATCCCAAAGATCCAACACCGTGTAATCTTATCGATGAAAGGGCAGATGGTTCTCCTGATGATGTAAAAATCTGCAAACCAGCGACTTTTCCTTGTAAAGCATCCACAGCATTACCTGAAGGTCGTTGAGCTAATTCTTTCCCTCCAACTTTGGCTACCGAACCTACTATAGTTCCTACTTTTCTTCCAGAACCATATCCTACTACCACCACTTCTTCAATGGCTTGTGCTTCTTCTTGCAGGATTACTTTCATTGTTTTCGATTTGTCCTTTCCTACAGTTTTTTCCTGTGTTGCAAATCCCAAAGAACTGAAGACGAGAACATCTCCTTGTTCAGCACGTATTTCAAAATTTCCGTCAAAATCTGTTGAAATACCGCGACTACTGTTCTTAACAACAACACTCACTCCAGGAAGAGGAACTCCCTCTGAATCAGTAACAACTCCTTTTACTGATGAAGTTTGTGCTAACAATGAGTAAGAGAAAACTCCCATCAAAAACACAAACAACGTTAAAACTTTTTCTCTCATTGAAATTTTGTTTTTGTTATTAAATTATTTTGGTAATCCTGATTACAAATTTAGAGTCACTGTTTCAGGTTCTCTGACTTATTTTTGTACTAGAAAATAATGTAAAAAATAGGAAAAAGTAATTTTAATATTGTAATGAATAACCGCAACTCAATGGAATTTCAATAATAAATTCTTTTAATTGTTTTTGTATTCAAAATTTTCTATAACAATGTTGCAAAGGTAGGATATTTTTTGTTACAATCAATATTTTGTAATATGTTTCAATGATTTTATATATTTTTGTGACTAAATATAACAGAATAATATCATTTGTGTGAAAAACATCAGGGTAATTTAGAATGAAAATACTCAAAAACTTTTTTTCCGCGATATCCTGCTATGTTTTCAAGTTCCTCAAGGTTGGCTTCGCGGATACGTTTTACGGATTTGAAATGCTTCAATAAAGTCTCTTTGGTTTTTTCTCCAATGCCTTCAATATTATCCAATTCCGAAACGATAGCAGCCTTGCTTCGCTTCTGTCGGTGAAAAGTAATCCCAAAGCGATGTGCTTCATTACGAAGTTGTTGGATAATCTTCAACGTTTCCGATTTTTTATCTAAATACAGCGGAATGCTATCCTCTGGAAAATAAATCTCCTCTAGGCGTTTGGCAATCCCGATGATGGCTATTTTTCCCCTCAAATTCAAATCGTCCAAAGCCTTTAATGCCGATGAAAGTTGTCCTTTTCCACCATCGATGATAATAAGTTGAGGCAGTGATTGTTCCTCTTCCAACAGACGCTTGTAACGCCGATAAACAACTTCTTCCATCGAGGCAAAATCATTAGGTCCTTCTACCGTTTTGATGTTAAAATGACGATAGTCCTTTTTACTCGGCTTCGCATTTTTAAAAACCACACAAGCTGCTACCGGATTGGTTCCCTGTATGTTAGAGTTGTCGAAACATTCAATGTGAATGGGAGGCACAGAAAGATGTAAATCGCGTTGGATTTGTGATAAAATTCGATTGGTATGCCGTTCAGGGTCAGTGATTTTTACTTGTTTGAAGCGTTCTTGTCGGAAAAGTTTCGCATTTCGTAATGAAAGTTCCAATAATTGATGTTTTTCTCCCAATTTCGGAATAGTTAAGTGTAAATTTTCGGATAAAGTTACCTCGAAAGGAACAATAATTTCTTTGGAATTAGAAAAAAAACGTTCCCGAATGTCCACAATGGCTAATTCGAGAAGTTCTCGGTCGGTTTCTTCCAATTTTTTTTTAATTTCGATGGTATGAGCCCGAACAATTGCCCCGTAAGCCACTTGCAAAAAGTTTACGTAGCCAAATTCTTCGTCTGAAACTATTGAAAATACATCAACATTATTGATTTTTGAGCTTACGATGGTTGATTTTGCTTGATAATTTTCTAAAATATCAATTTTTTCTTTGATTTGCTGTGCTTCTTCAAAACGTAATTCGTTTGCCAAAGTGATCATTTCAGCCCGAAATCGTTTTAAAACATCTTTAAAGTTTCCTTTCAGAATTTCAATAACTTCGGCAATATTTTGGTTGTAATTGGCTTCGGTTTGCAGTCCTTCACAAGCTCCTTTACAATTTTTGATGTGATATTCCAAACATACTTTAAATTTTTGATTTTCAATATTCTGTATAGATAAATCATACGAGCAATTTCGTAGCGGGTACAATTCTTTGATGAGCTCCAACAAGGTGCGAACGGTTTTTATGCTGGTGTAGGGACCGAAATAAAGTGAACCATCTTTAATCACGCGTCGGGTTTGGAAAATTCGTGGGAAACGTTCTTTCTTGACACATATCCACGGGTAACTTTTGTCGTCTTTTAACAAAATATTGTATCGTGGTTGGTGTTTTTTGATGAGGTTATTCTCCAAAAGTAGTGCATCACTTTCCGTAGCAACCACAATATGTTCGATTCGGGCTATTTTTTTGACCAAAAGTCGTGTTTTTCCCGATTCGTGTTGCTTTTGAAAGTAAGAAGACACTCTTTTTTTGAGATTTCTTGCCTTTCCTACATATAAAATGGTGTTGTTTTTATCGTAAAATTGATAAATTCCTGGCGAATCGGGTAGGGTCTGTAGCGTTATGTCAATAGTGGAGAGTTCCATTTTAGTAGGTCAAAAATCAAAATTTTGAGTACAAAAGTATAGAAATTTATCAAAAAACTACCAAGTGTTTATGAAATTGATTGTGAAGCTTCTTTGCAAATGATGAGAAGCAGTTCCTAAAAGAAAAATAAATACCAAAAAGTAATAGTTTGCATAATTCTGAAAGATAGCGAATAGAGAAAATAAAACACCACCCAGAAGGAGACTTACAGCGAGTAAATCTCCTTTAACAAAAAACTTCCGATAGTAAATGTATGTTAGATAAAGGGCAGTTTGTATCATTTATTTCAATGCGTTCCAGCCTTTTGCGATGATTTCAACCGCTTCTCCCGAACAAGTTACTAAATATCTTCCTTGTCCTTTGTTTGTAATGTATCCAATAACTGAAAGATTAGGATTGCCTTTAATTTTGTCATAATCTTTCTGTGAGATGGTAAACAAAAGCTCGTAATCTTCACCACCACTCAGGGCGATGGTTGTACTATCCAGATTAAATTCTTCACAGGTGCTAATTACTTGTGGATCAAGTGGAATTTTGTCTTCAAAGAGACGGCAACCCACTCCAGATTGTTCGCAAATATGCAAAATTTCAGACGATAAACCATCACTGATATCCATCATTGATGTAGGTAGAACACCCAATTCTCTGAGCAAAGGAGGAATATCTTTCCTTGCCTCTGGTTTAAGCTGACGTTCAATAATATAGGAATACATATCCAAGTCAGGTTGAGAGTTTGGATTTACCTGAAAAACAGCCTTTTCTCTTTCTAAAACTTGTAGCCCAAGATAAGCACCTCCCAAATCGCCCGTAACTACAATGAGATCGTTTTCTTTAGCTCCATCACGATATACGATTTCTTTGCTTTCCGCCTCGCCAATGGCTGTAACTGAGATGATAAGACCTCGTGTAGATGAAGTTGTATCACCTCCCACCAAATCTACTTTGTAAATTTCACAAGCAAGACGAATGCCTTCGTAGAGTTCTTCCAACGCCTCCAGCGGAAAACGATTGGATACAGCAATGGAAACCGTAATTTGTGTGGCTTTTGCATTCATCGCAAAAATGTCTGACAAATTTACCACCACAGATTTGTAACCCAAATGTTTCAGAGGAACATAACTCAAATCAAAATGAATTCCCTCGATTAGTAAATCGGTGGAAATAACAGCTTTTTTTGTTTTGAAATCAATTACAGCAGCATCATCTCCAACTCCTTTTAACGTAGATGAATTTTTAATTTCAAAGTTTTTTGTCAGGTGCGAAATTAGCCCAAACTCGCCCAAGTCACTCAAATTCGTTCGCTGTTGGTTTTTGTCTTCTATCATAAGTTAAGTAAAATCAATGTTTTGTAAAAATAATTTGAGGTCAAAGATAACATAGTAAATCAATTATATCAAAAATATGATTACAAAATTCATAAAATAGAAATCTTTGTAATTTTATTTATATTGATAATGAGTTTGTTATTGTGTTTGTTCTGAAATAAAGTAAGCTAAAAGTTTTCTAAATTCATTTAGAAACTAAAAATAGTGTTGTATTAAGATAAAGTGATAAAAAAATCATAAAATATTGAAAAATACTTGCTAGTTTCAAATAAATTGTTGTAACTTTGTGTAGATTCCAAAAAACAAAATGCCTATGGGATATACTTCTTATCACTTCACGAAGAAATAAATTTCATTTATATCATTAAGGAAATTCTTTAACTGAGCTACAGGTTGGGGTCTTCTTCAAAAAAAATGTGCAAAAACAAATTTTTAAATTTTTTAAAAGGGAATTATTATGAGAAAAGTTTTTTTATCTATGATGTTGTTGTTTTTTACTTTCTTAGTGTCTTGTAGTAAGGAAGTTATGGGGAATATAGCTCAGCAAGAAGAGAGAGGGGCTTTATTGGAGCGGCTTAGAGGAATTATGGTAGCGAATGGTGTGGATCCTGCAAGACTTACACTTCAAGATACTTTAACAAAAGATCAAATTGCTTTAATGTACAGCCGTATCGGAGAATTCGAGGATTTTATAAAAGCACACAAGGATACGACATACATTAATCTCAATGAAGAAGCTGAATTTATTGATCTTACTGAGGAGGAAGAAGAATTACTTCGGAAAATGATGTACAAAAATCCAGTAGAAAATTCGATTGAGTTTATTCTCAAAAGAAGAGATTCCATTGCTTCAAAACAATTGAATAATGATTTAACAAATACCTCAGGAAAAAGTGCTCGTTTCATTGACCAGTTCCTTGTAGATCCTACTCCCACAAAGTATAATTTTATGATTCAAAGGACGTATAAAAAGTTTTCTGATATGGATAGGAATAATTTAATTGTTCATGGTTTGTATACGTATAACGAAAGCTCCAAAATTTTTATTCCTGGGTATGTAGATTCAGTAATGACAGGAATTATGTTAGGTAAAAGATATACACATCGGTGGGGAGATATGAGTCTTTACAAACAATATATTTATGGAGAAAAGGAGAGACCAGGGGTTTATTTTAAAGGTGCAGGGAAATTTGAAATTACGATTTTTCCAGAGTTTGCGGGAGCATTATATTCTGATTTAGTGAGCTTTTACGGATATTACGTTCCTGGTGGTTATGACAGTATGGAAGTCTCTCGAAATAAGAATATAGAAAATTAGTAATGAGCTAAATATGCTTTTCTGTATAAGTTAAATCCCGTTGGTATATTTTTATCCTGATGGGATTTAACTTTTTCTTCGTATATAATTTGCTCATAGGTTTTTATGTGAAATTTGTTATTTCAAAAATTGATTTTAAAATAAAATTAACTTTTTTCTTTTTTATTCTCGATAAAAAATATATCTTTGCCCACAATGGTAATTGTATGCAATTCAGTACAATTTGCATTGATAAAGTCAAATTTTTAAAATTATAGATAACATAATAAGTAATGTCTCAAAAAGGTAAAGTATCACAAGTAATCGGGCCGGTAGTAGATGTTGTATTTGCTTCCGAGAGCGAACTTCCTCGAATTTACGATTCATTGGAAATTATTAAAGCAGATGGTTCAAAACTGGTATTGGAGGTGCAATCGCACATTGGTGAAGATGTCGTTAGAGCCATTTCGATGGACTCAACCGAAGGTTTGAGCCGTGACACTGAAGTTATTGCAACAGGAAATCCTATTCAAATGCCTGTTGGTAAAGATATTTACGGACGCCTATTCAACGTAATCGGTGACGGGATTGATGGGTTAGGAAATCTTCCAAAAGATGGAGCTAACGGACTACCTATCCACCGCGAGGCTCCAAAATTTGAAGAACTTTCTACTTCAACCGAAGTGCTTTTCACCGGAATTAAAGTTATCGACCTTATTGAGCCGTATGCCAAAGGAGGAAAAATTGGTTTGTTTGGTGGTGCTGGTGTAGGAAAAACCGTTTTGATTCAGGAACTTATCAACAATATTGCGAAAGGACACGGAGGTCTTTCCGTATTTGCAGGTGTAGGAGAACGTACTCGTGAGGGGAACGACCTTTTGAGAGAGATGTTAGAGTCTGGTATCATCAAATATGGTGAGGAGTTTATGCACTCTATGGAAAAAGGTGGTTGGGACTTGAGCAAAGTGGACAAACAAGCGATGAAAGAATCAAAAGCTACGTTTGTTTTCGGTCAGATGAACGAACCACCAGGAGCTCGTGCTCGTGTGGCACTTTCAGGGCTTACCATTGCTGAATATTTCCGTGATGGAGCAGGTGATGGGCAAGGAAAAGACGTGCTTTTCTTCGTGGATAATATCTTCCGATTTACTCAGGCGGGTTCTGAGGTATCAGCGTTGTTAGGTCGTATGCCATCAGCGGTGGGTTATCAACCTACGTTGGCTACTGAAATGGGTGCGATGCAAGAGCGTATTACATCAACAAAAACAGGTTCAATTACTTCGGTACAAGCGGTTTATGTTCCTGCTGATGACTTAACTGACCCTGCTCCTGCAACAACGTTTGCTCACCTTGACGCCACTACTGTACTTTCTCGTAAAATTGCTGAGTTAGGTATTTATCCTGCTGTTGACCCGTTGGATTCTACTTCACGAATTTTAACGCCAGAAATTTTAGGAAAAGAGCATTACGAATGTGCTCAACGCGTAAAAAAATTGCTACAACATTACAAAGAATTGCAAGATATCATCGCGATTTTGGGTATGGAAGAGCTTTCAGAAGAAGACAAATTGGCTGTTGCTAGAGCCCGACGTGTACAACGTTTCTTGTCGCAACCGTTCCACGTGGCAGAGCAATTTACAGGTATTCCAGGAGTTTTGGTAGATATTAAAGACACTATCAAAGGCTTTAATATGATTATTGATGGGGAGTTAGACCACTTGCCAGAGGCAGCTTTTAACTTAAAAGGAAGTATTGAAGATGCTATTGCTGCTGGTGAGAAAATGTTAGCAGAAGCTCAATAATTATTCAAAAAAAGAATAACTTATGAAAGTGGAAATTGTTACCCCTGAGATGATTCTGTACAAAGGAGAAGTGGAAGCTATATCTGTTCCAGGTATTAATGGAGAGTTTCAAATGTTAGAAAATCACGCGGCAATCATTTCAGTTTTAACTAAAGGATACATAAAATTGTACGGGGATATTCATCTAAGGGAAGATGTTTCTTCTCGTTTTGAGAAAGGGGATAAGAAAAAAGAGTTTTTACTGGCTATCAATGGTGGCACTCTGGAGTTTAATAATAACAGAGCAACGATATTAGCAGATTAAGAGATTAAATTTTATAATTTGAAAACAGCTGTGAATTTGCAGCTGTTTTTCTTTGTAGGATTTTGCTCAACGATTTGTATTCTCTAAAAATAAATGCTAACTTAGCAACCCAATAAATCAGATTTAGAAAATATTAGAAAAATGGCAAAAAAAGATACTAAAGAAGTAAGCCCACAAGAAGCGAAACTTAACGCTTTAAAGCTAACTTTAGAAAAGCTTGATAAAACCTTTGGAAAAGGAACTGTAATGCAGTTAGGCGACGCTACTATTGAAGAAATTGAA
This sequence comes from Capnocytophaga cynodegmi DSM 19736, assembly GCF_000379185.1. Lineage (GTDB taxonomy): Bacteria > Bacteroidota > Bacteroidia > Flavobacteriales > Flavobacteriaceae > Capnocytophaga > Capnocytophaga cynodegmi. The sequence goes on along the minus strand of NZ_KB900734.1, from coordinate 128,388 downwards.
ACTTTTTCAACAGGTTCAGTGAGTTTGGATATGGCTCTGGGGGTTGGAGGATACCCAAAGGGACGAGTAATTGAAATTTTTGGGCCTGAATCTTCAGGGAAAACCACGCTGACGTTACACGCAATCGCCGAGGTTCAAAAAGCAGGAGGAACTGCGGCTTTTATTGATGCTGAACACGCTTTTGACAGAATTTATGCTCACAAATTAGGTGTTGATATCAACAATTTGTTAGTTTCACAACCCGACCACGGAGAACAAGCTCTTGAAATCGCAGATGCTCTAATCCGTTCAAATGCAGTAGATTTAATTGTTATTGACTCTGTAGCTGCCCTTACTCCAAAAAGTGAAATAGAGGGAGATATGGGGGATTCGAAAATGGGGGTACACGCTCGATTAATGTCACAGGCACTCCGAAAAATAACAGGAAGCATCAATAAAGCCAATTGTATTGTAATTTTCATTAACCAATTGCGTGATAAAATTGGTGTTAGTTTCGGAAACCCTGAAACTACTACGGGAGGAAACGCTTTAAAATTCTACGCTTCTGTGCGTTTGGATATTCGCAAAGCAGGTGGTGGGACCATCAAAGATTCCAACGGAGAGATTATCGGAAACCGAACTAAAGTAAAAGTTGTAAAAAACAAAGTGGCTCCTCCATTCAAGTCAGCTGAGTTTGATATTATGTTTGGCGAAGGAATTTCGAAAATTGGTGAGATTATTGATATTGGAGTAGATGCAAACATTATCACAAAAAGTGGTTCTTGGTTCAGTTATGAAGGAACCAAATTAGGACAGGGGCGTGATACTGTTAAAGCTCTTTTGAAAGATAATCCTGAATTGGCAGAAGAACTTGAAGCCAAAATCAGAGAGTTTTTGAAAAACAATGACCCTTCGGATAAACCTAAAAAAGGGAAAAAAACTATCTCTAAAGTAACTGAAGAACAAGAGGTCGATGATGATGACCAATTCGAAGATGATGATTACAATGATGAAGAATAATTTTTCAATAAAAGCCACTTTTTTAAGTGGCTTTTATTTTGTTTGCTGAAAAAAACATTTTCAAGCCATCAATTCTTAAAAAAATGCTACTTTTGCAGTCGTAAAACAGATTTCTAAAAATGTACAGAACACATACTTGTGGCGAACTTCGCCTTTCCGATGTAAATAAAGAAATTACCCTCAGTGGTTGGGTACAAAAAATCCGCAATAAAGGTTTTATGGTTTGGGTGGATATCCGCGACCGATATGGCATCACTCAGCTTATTTTTGACGAAGAACGTACCAACAAAAACGTGTTGGAATTGGCTACAACACTTTCTCGCGAAGACGTAATTCAGGTAACGGGAAAAGTCATTGAACGTGAGGCTAAAAACAATCATATTCCCACCGGAGAAATCGAAATTTTGGTTTCGGAATTGGTCGTATTGAACAAATCGGAACTTCCTCCTTTTACCATTGAAGATAATACTGATGGTGGGGAAGATATTCGTATGAAATACAGATATTTGGATATTCGTCGTACGCCAGTTCGCAACAATTTGATTTTCCGTCACGAGGTAGCGATGCAAGTGAGGAATTATCTTTCTAAAGAAGGATTTATTGAGGTGGAAACACCCGTGCTGATAAAATCAACTCCTGAGGGAGCGAGGGATTTTGTGGTGCCAAGTCGTATGAACGAGGGAGAATTTTACGCTCTTCCGCAGTCGCCACAAACGTTCAAGCAACTTTTGATGGTCGGCGGATTAGACAAATATTTTCAGATAGTAAAATGCTTCCGCGATGAGGATTTACGTGCTGACAGACAGCCAGAATTTACCCAGATCGACTGCGAAATGTCGTTCGTGGAGCAAGAAGATATCATCAATACCTTTGAGGGACTTACAAAACATCTGTTGAAGGAAGTAAAAGGCGTCTCTATTGAGAAATTCCCACGAATGACCTATGCCGAAGCGATGAAAACCTACGGAAACGACAAACCCGATATCCGTTTTGGAATGAAGTTCGGTGAGCTTAACGATATCGCACAACACAAAGATTTCAAGGTATTTAACGAAGCGGAATTGGTGGTAGGGATTGCCGTTCCCGGGGTTAACAGCTACACACGTAAGGAAATCGATGCTTTAATCGAATGGGTAAAACGCCCACAGGTAGGAGCTTCAGGTATGGTGTATGTTAAATGCAATGATGATGGTAGCTTCAAATCGTCAGTGGATAAATTTTACAGCGAAGAAGACCTCCAAAAATGGGCGGAACGCACTGAGGCAAAGGCAGGAGACCTTATCTGTATTCTCTCAGGAAAAGCCGACAAGGTGCGTGGGCAACTTTCAGCCTTGCGTATGGAACTTGCCGAGCGTTTGGGCTTACGCAAAGCGGACGAATTTGCTCCGCTATGGGTAGTAGATTTCCCATTGTTGGAGTTCAACGAAGAAGAGAACCGATTTTTTGCAATGCATCACCCGTTTACATCTCCAAAACCGGAAGATATTCCCTTGCTTGATACCAATCCGGCTGTGGTACGTGCCAACGCATATGATTTGGTGCTGAACGGAAACGAAATAGGCGGTGGTTCTATCCGAATTTTCAATAAAGAATTACAGGCGAAGATGTTTGAGTTGTTAGGCTTTACGCCTGAACAAGCAGAGGCTCAATTTGGCTTCTTGATGAACGCCTTTAAATATGGGGCACCGCCACACGGAGGCTTGGCTTTTGGGTTTGATAGATTGGTTGCCATTTTGGGCGGACAAGAAACTATCCGCGATTTTATAGCCTTTCCGAAAAATAACTCGGGACGCGATGTAATGATTGACGCACCCTCACCGATTGACTCCGCACAGCTTGACGAATTGCATATCAGGTTAAAGTGAAAAAATACCTTATAGTTTTAGTAATATTAATTTCATCTCAATGCTTAGGGCAAGATAATATTGGAATAAAATTCTTTGGTTTGAGTTTCCATCCGTTGGGAGAAAGGCAAAATGCTCATTTAATGCCTAATAAATTAGATGAGAATGCTTATTTTGTTCTGAATTTGGGGGCGATTATTTCTGCTGAAAAATTTGTTTATGAGGGTATAAGTATCAAATTTGCACAAGGGGTTTATGCTGATTGTGCGGTTCAGTTCGGTGGGTTTTCGCATATTGGAATTCGCTTTAGGATTTTTGAAATTCAAAGACACAAATTATCAGGAGGTTTAGGTCCTACTTTAGTATTTCGTAAGAATTGGCAAAAATTAGAGGGCTATCATAATCCGAACGTATTTAAAGGAAGCAAGGAAAGTCGTTGGCAGTATTTGTTTTTGTGGTATGGCGGAGAATTTGAATACAAATACGCTTTAAATGAGCGATTCGATTTGACGACGTCCTTTGTGCCTGGTTACCCCGATTTGATGAGCTTATCCTTTGGAGTAAGTTATAATTTATAGATTTGTGTTGTGATATTTTAGTTATAAATTTGCTTGAAATCATTACTGAATTTTAAATTTTTCATATAAAAGGAAAAGGTTATCCTTGTTGTAGGGGTAGCCTTTTTTGATATTCAAAGATTTCTTTCCAACCTTTGTCTTCTTTTTTTCGTTTATTAGTACAAATAGCCTTTCGAGGAGGTAAAATAACTTAACAAAGGAATGAAATAAGAAAAAAGATTAATAGAATTACTTAACAAGAATGTCGAAGAGTATAAAAATGAAATCGGATACAAAGTATCTTATTGAAAGAGCAAAACAAAATGAACGTTTGGCACAGAAGGAGCTTTATGAGGCGTATGCTTCCTCCTTGTTGAGTGTGTGCCGTTTGTACATTAATGATTTGCACTTTGCTGAGGACATTCTGTTAAAAGCTTTTTTCAAAATTTTTACCCATTTGAAAGACTATCAGGAACAAGAACACCTATATGCTTGGATGAGACGCATCGTAGTAAATGAAGCCATTGATTTTTTGAGAAGCAAAAGCCAAAAGGTAATGTATTTGGATTGGGAAAATTCCTACGATGATGTAGAGGAAATATCGTGTGAGCAATTGTTTGAGCAAGAATATTTACAAGCATTCATTGATGAGCTTCCGTCAGGTTGCAAAATGGTCTTCAACTTATATGTATTTGAAGAGTACAGCCATAAAGAAATTGCAGAAGAATTGGGTATTTCGGAAGGCACCTCCAAATCGCAACTGGCATATAGCAAGAAATTATTGAGAGAGAAACTAACTAATAAAAAATATCATTATGCAAAATAATTGGAAAAATCGTGTGAAAAATGTCTTTGAGGATAGAAAGATTATACCCACACAAGAATTCTGGAATCAGTTGGAAAATCAGTTGAATAACCATTATGTTAAGAAGAAAAAGCAAAAATTTATGTATTACATTGCCGCATCGTTTATGGTATCCTTACTATCAATGGCGATATTCTGTAATAGAGTTTTTTTTGATGAAGATACTCAGATAGAAGAATACGCAATCGCTAATAAAAATTCAGAATCACTAAAAAATAACGCTACTAAAGATTTTCAATTACACAAAACACAAAAAGATAGCTTCAAAACAGAATACACAAATTCAATAACTTCCGAAAAGCATTATCAAATCAATAAGGTAGACTTCGTTACCAGAAAAGAACCCTTCAAGGATGATAAATCAAAAAAAATATTAAAAGATGAAATTTCTTCTTCTTCGAAAACATATGTAGATGAGGTTTTAGAGGATTTTTCTGCAGATAAAATATTTTTAGCACTTCAGGAAGAGTCCATTTTTGAACAGCGTGTTGATAGCATCTTTCAGACGATGTACTTCACCGATATTACTCCTGATGAATTGCTACTCGTTGCCTCATCTGAAGCAAAGTTGAACAAATATATAGAAGAAAATTTAGACGCTGAAAAGATACTTTCAGATATTGAGAAGTCATATTTTAGATACAAAGTTCGTTTGTTTTTTGACAAAGTGAACGATGAGTATGACAAATTGAAAATCGCACTTCATTCTATGAAAAGAGATAACTAATTTTTAAATATATAACATATGAGAATTATAAACTTTATTTTATTTATCTTCCTGTTTCTTCCACAAATGATTGTAGGACAAGACGATTACAACAAAAGAATTCAAAAATCAAAAGAAAGGATAGATTCTATCATTAACAAAGAAAAAAAGTTACTGACAGAGAAAATCATCGTGATCGATAGAATGGCTAAGAAAAAAGAAATATCCGAATACACAGCCAACAAAATGAAAAAGAGCCTTTCTTCACAAGCAAAAGATAGTATTCAGAACAAAATTAAAAAAGAAAAGGACAAAATTATACTTCTGTTGAAAGAAGATAGAGCAATGCAGCAAAAAATAATGGAGGAAAAACTCTCCAAGCAGGATTCTATTCAAAAATATAGAAATATTCATATTGAAAAAGAGATTGATAGAGCAATGCAAAAGCTGGACTCACTTTTCTCAACCGAACCGGATACATTAGCAAATAATATATCTAATGAAGATAGCCAGAAGTATCCAGATACTATCAACACAGAAGTACAAGATATAAATATTTTGGGCTTGGTTAGGATAACCAAAAGTAAAAAGAATAGAGAAAGGACAGAAATTAATATTTTTCCGACTCCCAGAAAGTCAAAACGTACCATATCAGGGTCTCACATAGCTTTAGGATTTCATACATTAAGTAGTGCAGGGAATTTTGGGAGTGATAAATTCAAAGTATGGGGGTCAAAATCATTGGAAATAGGAGCGGGTAGAAGTACACGGCTATTCAGAGACAATGAATTACTTCGTATCAACTATGGCTACTCTCTTATGATTAATAAATTGAAGATGAAAGGCAGTGAGTATTTCGTTAATGATAAGGGCGTAACTTCGATACAGCCATATCCCTATGAGGCGTATAAGTCGAAATTTCGAGCGACGTATTTAATAATTCCAATTAGTTTGGAAATGAACTTGGACGGGCATTACGACTATAGAGAAAGGGAGTACAACAGAGGATTCCGTTTGGGTGTGGGGGCATATGTCGGCGGATTATTAACCAGCAAACAAAAAGTGAAGTATTATAACGAGAACAGAAACAGAAGCAAGGAAGTGAGCTACAACAAATTAAGTACAAATGATTGGGTGTATGGATTGTCAGCCCATATTGGTTACAGAAATGTTGTTTTCTACACAAAATATAGTCTCGTTCCACTTTTCAGAAATAGCCCAATTAAGGAATATCCGCTTTCTTTCGGTCTGCGTTGGGGATTGTAGAAGGATTGTGTTTTCAAGTTTTATAATTTACGTCGGAAGAGGAGTATTTACTCCTCTTCTTTTTATTTTCAGAAATTGTAGGGTTAACGAAAAAAGGTTTACTTTTGTAATTGAAAATAATTGAATAAATAAAATAGGTAGGAAGTACAGATGAGAATAGTAATACAACGTGTGTTGGAAGCCTCTGTGGTTATCGAAAATAAAGTAACTTCAAAAATTGACAAAGGATTATTGATTTTGGTTGGCATAGAGGAAGCCGATACCGATGAAGATGTGAAATGGCTTTCATTAAAGGTTGTGAATCTCCGCATTTTTGATGATGAAAATGGCGTGATGAATTTATCTGTCAAAGATATTGACGGAGAAATTATCGTAGTGTCGCAATTCACCCTCCACGCCTCTACCAAAAAAGGAAACAGACCGAGTTACATCAAAGCAGCTAAACCTGATATTTCGATACCATTGTATGAGAGGTTCGTAAGTCAGCTTAAAAATGATTTAGGCAAAGAAATAGGAACAGGGGAGTTTGGGGCTGATATGAAAGTTAGTCTGTGCAACGACGGTCCTGTTACCATTATTATAGATACCAAAAATAAAGAATGAAATTTTTAGACGTACATTCGCACACGCAAAAATCGTCCTCTGATACCATTGTTATAAGAAATGAGTATCCATTTACGGCTGATACAACCGATTTGTTTTCTGTCGGGATTCATCCTTGGTATCTGGAAGATTGGAATAAGCAATGGAACACACTCGTGAATGTTGCTGAACATCCTAATTGTGTAGCTATTGGCGAATGTGGGCTGGACAAAAATGTCTCCGAAAGTCTGGAATTACAAAAAATCATATTCAAAAAACATATAGAATTATCGGAAAGTCTGAAAAAGCCACTCATCATTCATTGTGTAAAAGCATACAGTGAACTAATTAGTTGCAAAAAGAAGTTTCGACCTCGTCAGATGTGGATATTACACGGATTTAATAAGAATCAGTCTGTATGCGATATGCTTTTGAGAGAAGGAATATATCTTTCTTTCGGAAAGGAATTACTTACAAACGAAAAATTGCAGAATGTGTTTAAAACAATTCCTCAAGGAAGCTATTTTTTCGAGACAGATAATTCGGACATTGATATCTCTGAAATATATCATAAAGCAAGTGAATTGAAGGGAGAAATAAAAATTTTCACAGAGAAAATTTTTGAGTCAATTGGTTGAAAATCAGCTGAAAGTATTGTTTTTGTGTAAAAAGTCATATAAATTTCTGAGAATTATTTGGTAAGTTGTAAAAAAGTTTCTATATTTGCACTCGCAAAGCAAAACAACTGGTACCTTAGCTCAGTTGGTAGAGCAAAGGACTGAAAATCCTTGTGTCCCTGGTTCGATTCCTGGAGGTACCACGAGATCTTCTTCATAGAGGAAATTTTTCATATTTTTAAGGATTAGGAATTGCAAAAACCACAGTGAAAACTGTGGTTTTTGTTTTTTATTTAGATCGTAAATTTTTCTTATTATTCTTGCTAAGGAAAATATTAATTTGTACCTTTACCTCTTGAAAAAAAATAGTTAATAATAGCAACAACATATTTTAAATTATGCCAACAAAGAAAGTAACATTAAACCCCGACTATGTTTTTGAAACAAGTTGGGAAGTATGTAACAAAGTAGGAGGTATTCATACCGTTATTTCAACTAAGGCGTTGAGTATCACTAAGAAATTCAAAAATAAATATATTCTCATAGGTCCAGATGTATGGCAACATACTGAAAGTAAGGAGTTTGTGGAGAATAAGGATTTATTCAAATCTTGGAAAGCCAAAGCAGAAAGTGAAGGACTACGTGTTCGTGTGGGGAATTGGAATATACCAGGCAATCCGATAGTAATTTTGGTTGATTTTGCTCGTTACATAAGTAATAAAAATGAGATTTTGCGTTACTATTGGGATACATACAAGTTGGATTCACTCAATAGTTCGTGGGATTACATAGAATCAGTACTTTTTGGATATGCTTCAGCAAAAGTTATAGAAAGTTACGTGAAATTCAATACAGCTTCACGTGAGAATGTACTTTGCCATTTCCACGAATGGATGACAGGAAGTGGTGTGCTTTACATTGAGGACAAAATGCCGAAGATAGGTTCTGTTTTCACTACGCACGCAACAGTGGTAGGGCGTTCAATTGCAGGAAATGGCTATCCACTTTATGACAATATGAAAGGCTATAATCCTGAGGAAATGGCATACCGATTTGGTGTTCAGCATAAACATTTTTTGGAGAAAGCCGCAGCAAAAACGGCTGATACCTTTACCACCGTTAGTGAACTTACAGCCAATGAAGCATTACATTTCTTAGGGCGAAAAACAGATATTATCACACCAAATGGTTTTGAAGATTCTATCGTTCCAGCGACGAAAACTTTTGATAAAAAACGCAAAGAAGCTAAGAAACAACTTCATAAGGTTGCACAAGCACTTGTGGGATATTCTGTTAGTGAAGATACAAAAATTGTGGCAATTAGCGGAAGATATGAATTTCGAAACAAGGGAATTGACGCTTTCATCGACTCATTAGGAGCTTTAAACAGAAGTACTAAAAATAAAAAAGAAGTACTTGCTTTCGTTCTTATTCCTACAGCTCACGAAGGGGTAAATCAAGGATTATTACATAACTTGGAGAATCCGCAACAGGCTAAAGAAAATGAACAAAAACATCTTACGCATTATTTATCAGATACGTATAATGACCAGGTTTTAAGAAGAATACACGAACAACAGCTTTTCAATCGTAAGGAAGACAAAGTAAAAGTGATTTTCTGTCCAAGCTATCTGAATGGAAATGATGGAGTGTTTAATCTATCATATTACGATTTGCTTATTGGAGTAGACGGAACTGTATTCCCTTCATATTATGAGCCTTGGGGGTATACACCTTTGGAAAGCTTGGCTTTCAAGGTTCCTACTATAACTACGTCATTAGCAGGATTCGGAAAATGGGTAGAACAATATTATTCTGAAAAACAGAATGCCATTGAGGTTATTTCGCGTAATGATGGAAATTATGGAGATGTAGTAGCAGAAGTTACTAAAAATATAGTTTCGCTTTTGCAAATGAAAGATGATGATTTTGAGACTTTACGTGAAACAGCGGGTAAAGTTTCAGAGATTGCTTTGTGGAAGAACTTAAGTCAGCACTATTTTAAAACATATGAACTTACTTTAACCAGTATTGAAGACCGAGTAATCAATTTACCAAACATTGATACTGAGGGCTCTTCAGCTTTAGAAAAAAGTAAAATGGTTAATACTCCTGTTTGGCGTAACATTATCATTCACAGAGCGATACCAAAAGCATTACAGCCTCTTGAAGAACTTGCCAAAAACTTATGGTGGTGTTGGAATAACGAGGCTTCAGAGTTGTTCTATAGTATCGACCCCGTAAAATGGATTGACTCTCGCAAAAACCCAATTGCTTTACTTGATACAATTTCTCTTTCTCGATACAAAGAATTAGAAAACGATGCTGTTTTTATGAAAAAATTATCAAAAGTATATGATGATTTTCAGCATTATATGGCAAAAAAGGTAGAAATGGATAGCCCTTCCGTAGCTTATTTTAGTATGGAATATGGATTACATTCTTCACTAAAAATTTACTCGGGAGGATTGGGAATTCTGGCGGGAGACTACTTGAAAGAGGCTAGTGATAAAGCTACAAAGATAACAGGGGTTGGTTTGTTGTACCGCTACGGATATTTTACACAGAAGTTATCTTCCGCAGGAAACCAAGAGGCTGATTATGAAGCACAAGACTTTTCTAAAATCCCTGTAACTCCTGTAACTGAACCTAATGGCAAATGGTTAATTGTATCGGTTGACCTACCACAACGAACCTTATACGCACGAGTTTGGCGTGTAGATGTAGGTAGGATAGAATTATACTTATTAGATACTGATTTTGAAGATAATAGAGATGATGACAGATCTGTAACACACCACTTATATGGAGGTGATTGGGAAAATCGTTTGAAACAAGAAATGCTCTTAGGTTTAGGAGGTATCAAAATGTTGCGTAAATTGGGCATTGATACAGATGTTTATCACTGTAATGAGGGTCACGCGGCATTTATTGGTTTAGAGCGACTTAGCGAATATATCCAAAACGATAATTTATCATTCTCCGAAGCGATGGAGGTAGTTCGTGCATCGTCATTATTTACCACGCATACACCAGTTCCTGCAGGACACGATTTCTTTGAAGAAGGTATGTTACGTGCTTATATCGAGAATTATACGGAGAAATTACACGTGAATTGGGAGCAAATCTTAGCCTTAGGTAAGATAGATTTGTACAATCCGAAAGAAAAATTCTCGATGAGTAATTTGGCGGCAAATCTTTCTCAGGAAGTAAATGGAGTAAGTTGGCTGCACGGAGAAGTGAGCCGAGATATTTTCAAATATTTGTGGCCTGGATATATGCCTGAAGAATTACATATCAGCTATGTAACCAATGGAGTACATAAACCAACTTGGACAGCAGGATTATGGAAAGAAATTGAAAATGAAGTTTTTGGTGAAGATTTTAAAACACATACATATGACCCAAAAAGTTTTGAAGGAATTTATAAGGTTTCAGACAAACGTATCTGGGAAGTAAAAACTGAACTACGTGCCAAACTTTTAAGACGTGTGGAGCAGAAACTACGTTTAGAAAAGAATACACCCTATTTCTCTCCAAAACAATTAATTGAAATCAAAGAAAATTTACGTAAAGATATTCTGACAATTGGTTTTGCTCGTCGTTTTGCAACTTACAAACGTGCACATTTGTTGTTTACAAATATTGACCGATTGGATAAAATCGTGAATAACCCAGAGCGTCCTGTACAGTTTATTTTTGCAGGAAAAGCTCACCCAGCGGATAAAGCAGGACAAGATTTGATAAAACACATTGTCGAAATATCAAAATTACCACAATTCTTAGGAAAAATTCTTTTCATTCCGAATTATGATATGGAATTGGCTCGTCATATGGTTCAAGGGGTTGATGTATGGATGAATACACCTACACGTCCGCAAGAAGCCTCAGGAACCAGTGGTGAAAAGGCAGCAATGAATGGTGTAATGCATTTCAGTGTACTTGATGGTTGGTGGGTAGAAGGTTATCGTGAAGATGCTGGTTGGGCATTACCAATGGAACGTGCCTATGAAAGCCAAGAATATCAGAACGAGATGGATGCCGAAACGATTTACAATATCATTGAAGATGAGATAGCCCCAGCCTTTTACGAAAAAGACAGAGATGGAATCTCGCAAAGATGGTGTTCTTTCATCAAAAATACAATTGCTAAAGTAGCAGTAAACTTCACAACAACACGAATGCTAACGGATTACGAAAATCAATTCTATTATCCTATGAGTGAACGTGCAGCAAGTTTGAAAAAGAATAATTATGCTACCGCAATAGAAATTTCAGCTTGGAAACGCAAGGTAAGCCAAGAGTGGGATAATATCAAGGTTGTTGAGGTAATTACGCCAAATAAGAATAAACAACTTATCTCAATAGGTAAAAACTATAAAGGGCAAATTACTTTAGATATTGGAGATTTGAAAGTGAGCGATATTGGAGTAGAATTAGTTATTGCTAAAGAAGATAAAGACGGACGCATAAAGGTAGTGGATAAGAAGGAATTTACACCTGTTTCGCAAGAAGGAAGTAAAGGAGTCTATGTACTTGAGGTAGTTACGGATTATCCTGGTTCGTTACAATTAGCAGTACGTATATTCCCTAAAAATGATTTATTGCCACATCGTCAGGATTTTGCTTTAGTAAAATGGTTGTAAGAAATGCAATTTATTTGACATACAAAAAAGGAGTTAGAACTTTTCTAACTCCTTTTTTTGATTTTATAATTCAAAAATAACTTCTTCCAGAGGTAAACGTGATTTAGGATTTTTATCAGGTTGATTGCTATCATTTGAATCACGATAACCGATTGCTACGGCAAAAAGTGTTTTATAACCATCTTGTTGTAAGATTTCATCGTATTTCTCCATTTGAATTCCTTCCATAGGTGTACTATCAATTCCCATTGAAGCACAGGCACTTAAAAAATAACCTAAAGAAATATACACTTGTCGATGTAACCATTTTTTTGTAACTTCCTCACCTTTAGGTTTTACATTCTGTAAGTAATAATTGATTTGTCCTTCTGGTAAACACTTTCGAATTTGGCTTTCAAATTTTTCAAGGTCATCAAATCCTAAGAATACAACTAAGTGACTTGCATTATTGATTTTTGATTCATTAAAAAAGGAAACTTTTGCCAATTCTTGTTTTTTGTTTTCATCAGAAACAAAGATGAATCTCCAAGGTTGTGAGTTTATTGAGGAAGGAGCTAAACGCAGAATCTCTTTTAAATCGTTTATTTTTTCTTCAGAAATTTTTTTATTCTGGTAAATTTTTGTTGTGTATCTATTTTTCGCTAAATCTAAAAAATTCATATTACTTAATTTTGGTTTACATACTCATTTTATCTAGCCACAAAGGTAACATTTATTTTTTGTAATTTGTGTGTAAATAAAAAATAAACAATAGCGATACATCGCTATTGTTTATTTAAACTGCTTTATTTAGAAAAAGTTATTTCGTAGGATTTTGTGTAAGTGTTCCTGGGTACGAATTTATCGCTGTTTGCGGAATGTAATAGACAACTCTGTAATCATCTGCAGAAATATCTTGTAGTGCATTATGAGGGCCTGGATAGTGACGTTTAAGAGGTTTGCCATTTCTGAACACATCATAACTACGCTCAGCTTGAAAAGCTAATTCTAATTGACGTTCCTTATCAATCAATTCACTGGCATTTGAAGCATCTAAAGAAGGATAACCTCCACCAATGATGGAACGCTCACGAATAGTGTTCAAATCTGCAAGTGCTTCGCCATAACGCCCTAATTTGGCATTTGCTTCAGCTCTGTTCAGGTAAACTTCAGCTAAACGAGAAATTACAGGTGAATGCAGATGTGAATCTTCTCCCTCACGTGAACATTTGGTGATGTAGAACATAGGATAAGCACGATTTAATTTCATCAAATCATCTATAACTCCTTGATATACTTCTCCTTCATATTCAATAGAATACATTCCTTGTGAAACATCTACAACTTTAAGAGTGAACGGAGTTTCCACTTTGTTAATCGTGATGAAACAAGTAGGCGTTTTCAATACATTATTCTCATAATCGTAATCCAACGGGGCTTGTATATATCCATAACCAGTATGTTGTCCTTGTTCATTTTTCATTTTATGGATAAATCGGAAGACTTTTTGTTTATGTTTTTCGTTATATCCTTTTATATCGACAGGTACTTCATACTGAGGTTCAATAAAACTTGCACGGGCATCAACAATTTTTCTGTTTGCCCAATCATTGCGTCCTGTTTCGTTGAGTAAATCGATGTATTTGGCACTGGCATACATTTCTCCCCAACCCATTCCTCCAATGTTGGCGTACATACCACCAATTCCGTAATAATGGTCGTATCCTGAAAACTCTGTAGCAACTCTTTTTACTACGAAGATAGATTCTTTGTTGTTCTCTGGTGTTAAGGTATTGTATCTCATAAAAGATTGACGATCAAGCAAAGAGTATTTACCAGAGTTGATAACCTTGGAAGCATAGTCAACAGAAAGTTGAGCATAATTGGTGTTAGAATTTTCGTAAGTTCCTGACATATAAAGATATACTCTAGATAAAAGAGCTTGAGCTGCTTCTTTTGAAGCGTAGGCATTTCCTCTCTCGCGTGTTATAAGCTCTTCTGCTTTTGTCAAGTCTTTGATGGCCTGTTCATAAGTTTCCTTAACAGTGGCACGGTCAGGAAGTGTCAAATTCACAAGGTCATCTGGGGTTCCGTTTACTATGGGTACTCCCAAATTTGTTTCAGGAGATTGAGAATAAGGTCGCCCGTAAGCCCTTGAAAGGTAGAAATACATCATTCCTCTCAAAAAGTAGCATTCACCTAATTTGCTTTTGGTTTCATCAGAAGCTGTTTCTTCTGGAATTAACTTAATGATGTTAGATGCCTGAGCAATTACTTTATAACCACTGTCCCAAAAAGATTGTAAACGATAATTGATAGGTGTACGTGAATAAGATATAAATTCATAAAAGGCGTCAGTGGAGCTTCCACGAATCATCATATTGTCGCCAGCATATTCGCCACAGCGGTGCATCACATCCGACCAACCTTTCATCTGTGCGTAACAGCCGTTAAGTAATCCATCAAGTGAACCATCGGGGTCACCTTTTATTTTTTCCGAAGACATACTTCCGTGGGGAAATCTGTCGATATCACAAGAGTATAATCCTATGGTAATTATCAGTGCATATATTATATTTTTCATAATGTTTATTTTAAAAATTAGCGGTTATTCCAAAAATAAATTTGCGCGTTGCTGGATAAATTGATGGCCCAGCAGAATTGATAGCCGTTCCTTCTCTGGTAGGTATTTCGGGGTCAACACCTGAGTAATCCGAAATAAAGAATAGGTTTTCTCCTGTAAGAGAAAAATACAACTTAGGAAGCTTATGTGCAGATAAATCAAGATTATAACCTATTGATAGTGAGCGAAGTTTTAAGTAGCTTCCATCTTCCAAGAAGCGAGAAGACACTTTGTTAGCGTTACTTTTATTCTCATACACAGCCTTAGGGTGTGTAGCATCATCACCTGGTTTTTCCCATCTTGACCAACCTTTTTTAAGTTTCATTTGATTTCTATCTGTATAAGTTCCGTCAGAATCGTACTCTGTTCGGGAGTAGTTATAGATTTTTCCTCCGTATGAGAAACCAAAATTAGCACTCAGATTAAAGTTTTTATAAGTTAATGAAGTTCCAAAACCTCCGAAGAAATCAGGTGTAGCGTTGCCCACAGCAACTTGATTTGCTTCAGCGTAATTGGAGGTTTTTTCACGGGTTTCATTACCATCTGCATCTTTCACTGTTTTGTACCATTGTGGAGCTCCTGTTTCTTTATTAACACCCGCCCATTCTACCATATAGAAAGTATCAGCATCAAGTCCAGGTTTTAGTAACTTGTTGGTACTACCTGCGATGCCTAACCCATCGGATATGATAATTTCTTTTCTATCTCCATATAATTTTTTTACTTCATTGATATTTTTGCCAAAGTTAGCATCAACAGACCAGTGTAAGTTATCATTTTTGATGATTGAAGCAGTTAAAGTTGCTTCCACTCCCTTATTGCCAAGGCTTCCTACATTTCTCCAAATTGAAGTTACACCTGTAAGTCCCGAAACTGGAACAGGATACAGAATATTATTTATGTCCTTGTTGTAATAATCAAATGTGAGAGATACTCTGTCGAAAAGAGTTACATCAAGCCCAACACCCGTAGTAGCGGTACTTTCCCAAGTTAAATCCTTATTTCCTACCTGTGAAATTAAAACTCCCGGTGCCGTGTCGTATGTTGATATCGAATACAAGTCATATTGAGGGTACAAAATATTAGGACGGCTACCTACAGTTCCGTACGATGCGCGAAGCTTAAGTGTATTTATCCATTTGGGAGTGAACCAATTTTCGCGATGTACATTCCAACTTCCACTGACAGAGTAGAAAGTTCCATATTTGGCATTTGTACCAAAGTTAGAAGCCCCATCACGACGTAGAGAACCCTCCAAAACATATCGATTATCATAACTATATACAATTCTTGAAAGGACTGATTGAACAGCCCATTCCAAAATTCCTCCCTTTGTCTTCTCTGGTTTGGTAGTAACATCTAGTATTGAAAAATCGGGAACGATACCTGTACCTACTGCAGAAAGTGATTTTCCCCAATAGTCGTTATATTCATAGGCCACAAGTGCATTGATAGAATGTTTGTCAAACGATTTATCAAACTTCAATATCTGATTTGTATAACGGCGTATAATATTATTTTGTCCTTCAGATATTCTTCCTTTAACACTTTCTCCTCCTGATGAACGAGGGTCTTCATAACTATTGGAAAAACTACTTATATATTTGTAGTTGTTCACCGAAGAAAAAGTAAGCCAATCATTAATCTTAACATCAAAATCCAATCCACCCATTGCTTGGAACAACTTACTTGCTCCCCAATTCCATTGTAAATCATATAAATAGTTAGTTGAATTTCTATTCACCCAAAGTGAAGAACGGTGTGGAACGATATTTCCATCTTTGTCATAAGGGCTGTCCCAAGGTAAATTTGAATACATTGCCCCTACCGAATGTTGCCTATCATCAGTAGTTCGAACTGTGCCAGAAATATTTGGTTTGATAGTAAGCCACTTGAAAGGTTTATAATCTGCTTTTAATCGGAAATCGTATTTTTTGTAGTCATATCCTTTTACAGCTCCTTCTTCATCATAATAGCCAATTGAAAAATAAGAACGAAGTGCTTCTGAGCCTCCACTTACCGAAATACTATAATCTTTCACAATTCCCATTGTTGTAGCTTGTTTCCACCAATCGAAATTACTATTGCGTAATTCAGGATTCCATTGGGTAAATCTGATACTGGATTTATTTGAAAATGAATTGAAGTAATCGTATAACTCAGCTCCGTCCATCATCTCTAAATTACCATTAGAAAGCATACTAACCCCTTGTCGTACCGATACTTGTGATTGTAATTTTCCTTCTTTGGCTTTTTTGGTAGTTATCAGAATAACTCCGTTAGCCCCTTGTGAACCATAGATAGCGGTAGAAGCTGCGTCCTTTAAAATGGTCATTGATTCAATATCTGAAGGATTCAAAGACCCTGCATCTGATCCTACTATAACACCATCAATTACCCAAAGAGGAGCAGTACTTCCGTTCAGAGTTGATTTACCACGAATAATGATAGCTCCAGTTTCTCCAGGGCGTCCTGAACCAGGAGCAACAAATACCCCTGAGACTTTTCCATTAAGCATATTTTCCACAGAAGGAGTGGTAATGTCAGCTAATTTTTCTTTCTTAATGGTTTGCAAAGCTCCTGTTAAACTTTCCTTTTTCTGAGTTCCGTATCCGATGACTATAACATCATCAAGTTGTTGTGTGTCTTCTTGAAGCTTGACATTAATAGTTTGTGTTTTGCCTGAAGATGTTACTTTCTGGGTTTGTGTCTGGAATCCAATGAAACTAAATTCAAGTATGTCGCCCTGTTTGGCTTCTATTTCGTAATTCCCATCAAAGTCAGAACTCACTCCGTGTGTACTTCCTCTTACCAAAATACCAGCTCCTGGCAGAGGATTTTGATTCTCATCAGTAACAGTTCCTGTTACTTTTATTTGTGCTGACAAAGACAATACACTGAATGTCAGTACAAGTAATGCTAATAGTTTCCCATTCATATCTCTACTTTTTTGAATTAATTACAAGCTGGTTTTACGTGAAGAGTATCTGTGTTTTAGTTGTGATATGTTATTTTCTACTTGATAAGTAATGGTATGATTATTTCACTTTAGTGAAAAAATTAGATTACAAATTTATAGAAATTTTATGAAAAAAATCAAATAAATGTGAAAATTAATTTAGTTTTTTCTTTTCAAAAAATATTGAGAACTTATTATTACCTTTGTACCTTATGATGTATTTTTTCAAACTAATTTTACAGAGATATGTTTACAGGAATTATTGAAGATTTAGGCAAAATTATAAGGGTTGAAACAGAAAAATCAAACTTGCATTTGTATGTGAAAAGCAAATTTACTTCGGAATTGAAAGTAGATCAGAGCGTTTCACATAACGGAGTTTGCTTAACTGTTGTTGATATTCAAGATAATATATACAAAGTGACTGCCATTGCTGAAACACTTGCAAAAACTAATCTTGGAAATTTGCAAGTAAATGAAATCGTGAATTTGGAGCGAGGAATGCTTCTCAATACACGTTTAGACGGACACATTGTACAAGGTCACGTTGACCAAACAGGTGTTTGTACTAATGTTGAAGATGAGAATGGAAGCACACGTTTTACGTTTTCATACGATGCTAAAAGCAGAAATGTAACCATTGAAAAAGGCTCAATTACTATAAATGGTGTTAGCTTAACGGTGGTAGATTCGTTTGAAAATCAGTTTAGTGTGGTAATTATTCCTTATACAATGGAGCATACCAATTTTAAAAATATTAAAGTAGGGAGCATCGTGAATTTGGAATTTGATGTAATAGGAAAGTATGTGTCTAAATTGATGTCTGTCAGGTAATTATTTTATTTTTGAAATCCAACTTAAATCAATTAGAACCACACTGAATATCCCAGCAATAAGCACAAACTTCAAAATATTGTGAATCAAAATATAGTGATTACGAAAGCTACTACTCCATAAAATAACGAGAGATAAAAGCAACATAATTTGGGAAAAAATCAAGTAATATGACATATATCCAACATTAAAATGTACAATTAGTACATAAATAGGAATAAAACAGCATAAAGAAGTGAGAGTAATGGTTATTTTAGCTCGTTTTTCCCCATATTTTACTGGAATTGTATGATAATTATGTGCCAAATCGCCTTTTAAGTTTTCTAAATCCTTGATAAATTCTTTGGTAAGTATTAGAAGAAATAATAAAAGTGCGTGAATGAAGATTACATTATCAAAATTCCTATAGTGAATAAATACCGCAAAAAAAGGAACAATTGCTAAAATTGCTGAGGTAAAATTCCCCCAAAAGGGAATTTTTTTTATTCGGTGTGAGTAAAGCCACATACTAAAAATATAGCCCGAAAAAAAGATTACCGTTCGGAAAGAAACATAACTTGCTACAATTACAGATAAAAAATTGAGCAAAAAATAGAGAGTTAATTTGGTGTTTTGTCCCACCAAACGGTCAATCATTGATTTTAAAGGTTTGTTAATGAGGTCTTTTTCTTTATCGTAAAATCCGTTGATGATATATCCACCAGCTATCGCCAAAGCTCCGGCCCCAACCAGCATAAAAAGATTATCATCGAGCAATACCCTACGGATAGATATATCTTTGGAGAGGACAAAAATCGATGCTAAATATTGAGCAATACAAATCATCAAGATATTGTACCCCCGAACAGACGAGAATAGCCCAAAGATTTTGAGTAAAGTGCGTTTTGTTTTCTTTCGAATCACGATTTTTCTATAAATGAAGAGAGAAAAACAGAGGTAACTCCGTTTTTCTCTCATTGTAACTTTTATTTGTTGTTTGTTTTTATGTAATCCAAAATACGTTGCACCAAATTTACGTGGTCAATGCCTCGTACACCGTGTCCGTGCATTGGATAGATGGACAAATCTACTAATTTTTTCTTTGTGATGGATTCCTGCATAAGTGAGAATACGTGCTGCGGAACTACCACATCATCAACACTTCCGTGGATAAAAAGTAGCTTTCCTTCCAAGTTATCTAAGTATTTACCCACACGGCTATTCTCGTAACCCTCAGGATTTTGCGTAGGAGTGTCCATATAACGTTCTCCATACATTATTTCATAATATTTCCAATCGGTTACTGCACCTCCCGCAACCGAAGTGGTGAAAACTTTTGGGTGACGCAACATCAAACTCGAAGCCATAAATCCACCAAAACTCCACCCGTGAACAGCAATTCGTGAACTATCAATGTAAGGAAGGGATTTTAAATACTCTACACCATCAATTTGGTCTTTTATTTCCATATCGCCTAACTTACGATGAATGGCACCTTCGAAAGTGAAACCACGATTAGCACTTCCTCGATTATCAATTGTAAAAACGATATAATCTTCATTCTCAGCAAAGACAGGCATCCAAAGATAAGAATCAGCGAGCCAAGAATTGGTAACCAGTTGAGCGTGAGGACCTCCGTAAACATATACCAAAACAGGATATTTTTTTGTAGGATTAAAATTTTGAGGTTTATGAATTTTGCCATACAATGTGGTTCCGTCAGTGGCTTTAATTTCCAAAAGCTCAGTAGTGCCTATGGCAATATTTTCAAGTGGATTTTTTGCTGTTAAAATATTTTGACTTATTCCTGATTCTGTGTTGATTATATCAATATTTTGTGGAATTGAAATACTACTGTATGAGTCCAATAGAAATTTAGTATCAGAGCTTAATTGCGTTTTATGTGTTCCCGCAACTTTCGTTAAAACTGTAATTTTTTTCGGATTTTTTAATTCTATTTTGTACGTATGTTTTTCGCGTGGATCTTTACCTGTTCCTGAGATAAATACAAACTTTGCTTTCGGGTCGAATCCTAAAATATCTTGTACAACCCATTTAAAATCAGTTATTTGTTTGATTAACTTTCCGTTGACATTATAATGATAAATATTCATAAATCCGTTGCGTTCACTCATCCATAAAAATTCATCATTTTTGTTAGGTAAAAAGGTTGCAGGATACTCAGGTTCAACCCATTTGTTGTTTTTTTCTTCAAAAAGTGTATTTATCTTTTTTCCTGTAGAAGCATCATATCTGTTGAGCCAATAATGATTTTGGTCTCGATTAATTTCTGCTATCAAAATATATTTTTCGTCGGGCGACCACGAAAGATTTGTAAGATAATGTTCATCGGTAGTGTCAATATCTAAATAAATGGTTTTGTGTGTTTTAATATCAAAAACACCTATAGAAGCTTGTTCACTTTTTTGACCTACCATTGGATATTTTATTAATTTTGAACTTGCGGGAGTTGTATTGATGTCTACTAACGGATAGTCAGTAACATTAGTTTCGTTTTTCTGGTAGAATGCCAAAAAGTTACCTTTAGGTGACCAAAAAGTTCCTTTCTTGATGCCAAATTCGCTACGATGGATTGCCTGTCCCGATACAATATTTTTATCAGAATTGTTTGTAACTTCTATTTTTTCATTACCTGAAGTAGCTACAAAAAGATTATTTTCAATGGTATAAGCAATGGCTTTTTTGTGTTTGTTGAAATCTTTGTTTTCCGCTCCAGAAGCGAAATTAATTGAAGTTAAATGTTTGTTATTTAGATAATCATAAATCTGAAAGGCATTATCTAATTCAAAAATTAGTTCGCTTTGGTCAATGTGCGTAATTGATGGCAATTGCCTTAATTTTGAGTATGCAGCTACCATATCTTCACCAGAGATAGATTTCGTTTTTTGCCCCATTGCTGAAACAATTTCGAAAGATGAACCACTGTTGTAGATGTAGTTACTTGTTCCTTCAATCCATTGTAATGAATTGTAATTTTCTGGATAAAGGAGAGAGTATCCCTGAGGAGAATCGCTATCGGTTATGTAACCATAAACGGCATCTTGTATGGAAATTTTTTTCCCTTGTCCTAAAATAATGAAAGAAGTTAGGACAAATAAAATTGAAAGGTATTTTTTCATCGGTTATTGGTGTTTTTGATTTGACATTTTTTGTTTTCTGATTCCAAGCATTTTCTTTTCGAATTCCCAAAAAAATCGGAATTGTCCTAAAAGTGTCCCTACGATTAACAGAGTGATTTGGTATATGGGTAGTATGATGATTAATCGTAAAATCCAAGCCAAAACAGGGTTTAAATCATTAAAATTCAATCCAATGTAATCACAAAAAGGTCGTGATATTTTAGCAGAGAGCGAACCTGTAATTGTAAAAGTGATTAGAATGAGCCAAACTTGTGTGTTTGAAGTAAGATTCCAACGTTTTTTTAGTTTTTCGAGCATACTTTGTTATAATAGATTGTGATTAATTATTTTTATTTCGGCTATCTTCTCCCCATAAGAGCTTGTTTCTGAGTGTGTTGATGAAACTCTCTCCTTCCAATCGAATCATTTTTATCGAAAAATCAGCTTTGCGAATTGTTACAGAAACTTTGTTGAATAGTGTTTCAATCCGAGAGTCGAACGAAATCAGATATTTTTTCTCTCTTCCTGAGATAGTTAGCTTAATTTCTGTATCGTCAGGAATAACTAACGGACGGGCGTTTAGGTTGTGTGGAGCAATGGGAGTAATTACAAAATTTTTTGCATTTGGGATAATCACAGGTCCTCCACAACTTAGTGAGTAACCTGTTGAACCTGTAGGAGTTGAAATAATCAGTCCGTCCGCCCAATACGAGGTTAGGAATTCTCCGTTGAGTTCTGTGTTAATGGTAATCATTGAGGCTGTGTTCTTTCGGGTTACGGTAATTTCATTCAAAGCAAAGTTAATTTCACTCACAGGCTTCCCATCGCTACTTACAACAGCTTCAATAACAGAACGTTCTGCTATTTTATAATTTTTTGTGCGTAAAGCAGAAAACACGTTTTGGATTTCATCTTTCTGGGCTGTTGCTAAAAATCCAAGTCGCCCAACATTAATTCCCAAAATAGGAATATTCAAGTTGCGAACAAAAGTAATTGCTCGTAAAATAGTTCCGTCACCTCCAATGGTGAGCATTACATCAAAAGAGGCGTCAAGGTCTGAAAAACAGCTAAAAGACTTATATCTATCATTAAGTATTGCTTCTTGTTGTAAACTATCAAAAAGTTTTTGTTCTATATAAACAACATCGGAAGGCTCAATATGAGCGAACAAATCTTTAAATACTTTTTTATAGTTTTCGGAATATTGTTGTGCGTAAATTGCTATTTTCATTTTGATATTATGGGAAGTAATTTTTGCTATATGTTTAAATATTTATCAAAATAATTCGATTTTTCTTTCAATTCCTGCAAATAAAAATCATCTTCTTTTTCAACCAATATCGCATACTGATAACGACGAAATGTTTGTAGAATTTCAGTTAGTGAACTACTAATGATTTTCAACGTTATGTGAACTTTTCCGTTAGCAATTTCTGAAATGAACATTCCTAAAATTTTGGCGTGATTCGATTCTACTATTTGTGAAATTTCACTGAAAGAATATTCCTCCTGATTTTTTTCCAGAACAATAAAGCTACCGACCTCTCTTAAAAAAGGAGTCTCTGAAAACAAATGAATAAAGTCAACTAACTGATAATAACCTAAATATTGATTTTCCTCGTTCAAGACAGGAACGATATTACTATCATATTTTACAAAAATTTCCATCACTTCCTCCCAACGAGCATCTTTCTTAGCGAAAAATATATCCATATCATACAGATAATCAATGATTTTTTCATTGTGAGGGGCAGAAAGGATAACCTCACGAGGTAGCAAACCAATCATATTTTCGAAATTAAATATCGGTAAATGCGACAAATGATGTAGCTTCAGTAATTCCACAGCTTCATAAACAGAAGTTTCTGGTGTTATAACAGGGAGATTGGTTTTTAAGGAATTATGAATTGACATATTTGTATGGTATTGATTTATAGTATCTTTTTTGATTACTTAATGCTAAATTTTATTTTTTATTCTAACTCTTTGCGACAAAGATAATACATTTTATAAATGAATTCAATTTGAGGAAAAAGCCCCACTACTTTTTATTTATTGTTTCACAAAAGTTGTAATTTCTTTTACTAACGTTGCATTAATAGGCAAATTAGGATTCCCGTAAGATTGCATATTTTGAATA
This sequence comes from Capnocytophaga cynodegmi DSM 19736, assembly GCF_000379185.1. GTDB lineage: Bacteria > Bacteroidota > Bacteroidia > Flavobacteriales > Flavobacteriaceae > Capnocytophaga > Capnocytophaga cynodegmi. The sequence continues at coordinate 104,652 of NZ_KB900734.1, read as the reverse complement.
TCATCAGTTATTGTTTTTAGTACGTGATTCATTTGTTCAATAATGCAGAATTTAGCATTAGGTGAAGCCTCTTTTAAAATTTCTGCTTCAGAAACAGGAATTTGCAAATCGGAAGTTCCATTTGTGATAAGTATAGGTATTTTTAGTTTTTGAATTTCAGTTTTTGGGTCATACTTTAGCCAAGAAATCATATACGGCTGAGCACTTTTTCTGAAAACACCTTGTAACATAGGGTTTTGTACTTCTACAATGTTTCCTTTTTTCAGTTCGGAAAGAATTTCTTGACTTTGTTTGAGTAGAAAAGAAGAATTTTTTTCTATCTGATATTCAATAACTTTATCAATTGTGTTACCAGCTCCTGCAATGGAAATAAATTTGTCAACATTTGCTTTTTGTGAAGCAATCATTCCGATAAGAGAACCTTCGGAATGCCCAGCAATGGTTATTGATTTGTACTTTTGTTGTTTTACGAAAAATTCAGCTACTAAAATGGCGTCTTCAATAAAGTCATTAAAAGAAAGTTCTTCCTCTTTAAGATTATTTTGCTTCATCAATCCAAAAATACGTTTGTCGTAACTGAATACAGAAATCTGATTTTCAGCTAATTCCTGAGCTAAAAACTTAAGTGAATTGTTTTTCAAGATAGGTTGATTTCCATCGCGGTCGGTAGGTCCTGAACCAGCAATCAAAATAACTAAATCTGTCTGTTTGGGAATTTCTGGAGTGTACAAACTTCCATTCAGAAGTGAATTTATCTCAATATTTTCCACAACAAAAGAAGTTTTTTGTGCAAAAATTTGTGTTGAAAATAAAATGAGTAGTAAGAAAGCCTTTTTCATAAGTTAAAATATATGATTTGCTAACAAAAATAAACTTTATTTTTAAAATAGAGCTAATAAACAGAAAAATTAGTCATAAAAATAAAAATTTGTTGAGTTGAAGTTCCTTACAAACTTGTGATACCAAAAAGATTTTGTACTTTTGACCTTTCCCAAAAGGGAAATTTTTAATAATAAACCAATGAACGTAGAAAAAGTAGCAAAACACATTGTTAAGTGGCTGAAAGATTATGCTGAAAATGCGAGTGTTAAAGGGCTGGTTATCGGGATTTCAGGCGGGGTGGATTCCGCAGTGGTTTCCACGCTTTGTGCTGAAACAGGTCTGCCTACACTTTGTCTTGAACTTCCTATACATCAGGCTGAAAGTCACGTATCAAGAGCCAAGCAACACATCGATTTTTTGAAGAAAAACTACACCAATGTTTCCAGCCTTGAAGTAGATTTGACTCCCGTTTTTGACCAATTCGTAACCCAAATTCCACCGACGGACAAATCGTCTTACGAAATGGCTTTGGCAAATACCCGAGCAAGACTAAGAATGACTACACTTTACTACTTTGCTGGGTTAGAAGGATATATCGTTGTAGGGACAGGGAATAAGATAGAAGATTTTGGCGTTGGCTTTTTTACCAAATATGGCGATGGAGGCGTAGATGTTAGCCCGATTGCTGATTTAATGAAAAGTGAAGTTTATCTTTTAGGAAAATATTTGAATATTCCGAAATCAATTCTTCAGGCAAAACCTTCCGATGGGCTTTTTGGCGATGACAGAAGCGACGAAGACCAACTCAAAGCCTCGTATGATGAGCTGGAATGGGCAATGTTACAAGATGAGAAAGGCAAAACTACTGATGATTTTTCAGGACGTGAGAAAGAAGTCTTTCAGATTTACAAACGATTGAATAAGAACAATCAACATAAAATGAATCCTATTCCTATTTGTAAAATAGAAGATAAAGATTAGTTTTTCTTTAATTATTTCAAATTTTTATATTTTTCAACCATTAATCTGTTTAATAAAAATACTATGAATATATTAATTTTGGGTTCTGGCGGACGTGAACACGCTTTTGCTCTAAAAATTAGCCAGAGTAATCAATGCAAGAACTTATATATTGCACCTGGAAATGGCGGAACACACCAAATAGCTACCAACATAAATATAAATCCTACTAATTTTGAGCAAGTAAAGCAATTAGTGCTGGACAAACAAATTGAAATGGTTGTGGTAGGTCCAGAAGACCCTTTAGTACAGGGAATTTATGATTTCTTCAAAACGGATGCACAACTACAACACGTTCAGGTAGTGGGGCCATCACGAGAAGGAGCCAAATTGGAAGGAAGTAAGGAATTTGCTAAGCAATTTATGCAACGTCACAGTATTCCAACGGCTAAATATGAGAGTTTTACCAAAGAAACTATAGTACAAGGATGTAAGTTTTTGGAAACGATGCAACCTCCTTATGTTTTGAAAGCAGACGGGTTGGCAGCTGGTAAAGGAGTATTGATTATTAACGATTTAAATGAAGCCCAAACCGAGCTGAAAAATATGTTGCTCAATGAAAAGTTTGGTAACGCTAGTCAAAAGGTTGTTATTGAGGAGTTCCTAGACGGAATAGAATTAAGTTGTTTTGTGCTTACCGATGGCAAAAACTACAAATTATTGCCTACTGCCAAGGATTATAAACGTATTGGAGAGAACGACCAAGGGTTAAATACAGGCGGAATGGGTGCTGTATCTCCTGTTCCTTTTGCTGACGCCAGTTTTATGGAAAAAGTAGAAACTCGTATTGTAAAACCGACTATTTTAGGGCTTCAGAAGGATAACATTGAATACAAAGGATTTATCTTTATTGGGCTTATTAAAGTTGAGGACAAACCTTACGTGATTGAATATAATGTTCGTATGGGTGACCCTGAAACAGAAGTAGTTCTGCCTCGTATTGAAAGTGATTTAGTGCCAATCTTTAAAACTTTACAAACACAAACCTTAAATACGGTCTCTCTTGCTATCACTCCGCAAAGTGCAACTACGGTAATGATGGTTTCAGGAGGTTATCCAGAAGATTACGAAAAAGGAAAACGAATTTCGGGAATAGAAAATGTGACAGGAAGTATTGTTTTCCACGCAGGAACCACTATAGAAGAGGGCGAATTACAAACTTCAGGAGGGAGAGTACTTGCCGTTACTTCGTTCGGGAAAGACTTTAAGGAAGCATTGCAGAAATCATACGAAAATATTGAAAAAATTCACTTTGATAAGATGTACTTCCGAAAAGATATTGGCTTCGACCTGTAATAAAAATTTTTAGAAAACAGAATAAAAGATAGTAATTACTAAAAAATGTATTGGGAAATGACAACAATCTTTCTCAATACATTTTTTATTATTTTTCTGTAATTTGCTTTTAGACAGAAACTTCTCCTTTTATGGCAGGATAAGGGTCGTAACCTTCCAGTGTAAAGTCCTCATACTTAAAAGAAAACAAGTCGGTTACTTCTGGATTGAGCTTCATTGTAGGTAAAGGACGTGGCTCACGACTCAGTTGTAATTTTACTTGTTCAAGATGATTGTTATAAATGTGAACATCTCCAAAAGTGTGTACAAACTCGCCAACTTCTAGCTTACAAACTTGAGCCACCATTATTGTTAATAAGGCATACGAGGCTATGTTGAAAGGTACCCCTAAAAACACGTCAGCACTACGTTGATAAAGCTGACAGGAAAGTTTTCCGTCTGCCACATAGAACTGAAAGAAGGCGTGGCACGGAGGTAAAGCGGCCTTTCCGTTGGCAACATTCTCACAAAAGGATTTTGAAGTGTCGGGCAATACAGAAGGATTCCAAGCCGCCACAATAATACGACGACTATCAGGGTTTTTCTTGATGGTTTCGATTACTTGCTTGATTTGGTCAATATCTTCGTTGTTCCAATTACGCCACTGATGCCCATACACAGGACCTAAATCACCATTTTCATCAGCCCACTCATTCCAGATGCGAACGCCATTGTCAGAGAGATACTTAATGTTGGTATCTCCTTTTAAAAACCAAAGAAGTTCGTGAATGATAGATTTTAAATGTAGTTTTTTGGTGGTAACAACGGGAAATCCCTTGCTTAAATCGAACCGCATTTGGTAGCCGAATACGCTAATAGTTCCTGTTCCAGTGCGATCTTCTTTTTTGTGTCCGTGTTCTAAAATGTGTCGTAATAAATCGTGATATTGTTGCATTTTCTGTTATTTAGTGTGATTCTTCTTTTGATAGTTTAATCCTTTGTTAAAATTTTTGGGCTTTGACAAAGTTAGAATGATTATCCTCTGACGAGTTTTCCAACACTTTCCAAAAGTTGTGGTTTGTCTTCCAAAGCGATTTTAGCAATGGCGTAAAACTCTCGCACCCATTTTTCAAGTTCAGAGAAGGCTTTATCCTTGTCTTTGGTAGCTTGTTGGCTTTCGCCTTTTTCTTTGATATAATTGGCGTATGCTTTTTCTACCTGAGCAAATTTAGCAAGTTGTGTGTCGATGTGAGCTTCGTCTATTTTCAGCCTTTTGAGAGGTGTTAGGAGTGTTTCCTTCATTTTGAGTTGTTTGTACAGCGTGTCCATATCGTTGAGCAACGCTGTGATGCGTATACTTGCAGCTCCCTTCACTGCTAAAGCACTTAGGGTACGTTCATCGTCTTTGAAAATGATTTTTACCTTCTTACGGTCGGTAGCATAGGTCTTTTTGAGTTCTTCAAATAGTTTGTCAAAGACCTCATAAGCCATTTTTTCTTCAGCAGATTCGGTTTTATTGATATCTAACTTTTGTGAAGCCTCATCATAAAGGGCTTTTCCTTTGGCAATTTCGGTATCATCATAGCCATATTCAGCTAATTCAGTTTTCAAAATATCATTTTCGTTGATATTTTTGAAAATAATTCCGTAATTACGGAAGTTTTCAAGGGTTACATAACGATTTGTCATAATTATTTAATGTTTTATATTGATAAATTAGTTCATTTTCTTTTCTATGTACTTTATTTTGTTTCCTACGAGGTTCATTTTCTTTCCTACAGAGTTAATTTTGCTTCCTACGAGGATAATTTTGTCTTCTACGGGAATTATTTTGTTTCCTACGTGGTTAATATTGACTTCTATAGAGGTTATTTTCTTTCCTACTAAGGTTATTTTGAAAAAAAATAATATTGGATTATCAATGTGAATTATTTGATTGTAAAGGTAAGAAAAATTTTTATAATAAATTAATTTCCCATCATCATTTTGTAATGTCCTTCCTGCTCTGTATATTCAAAAATAGCTTTGAATACTTTTTTATACACATCAATTGTAACATTTTGGTCATCTATTTCCAAAGCATCAGAAAAACAATGAGAGCCATCATTTATCCAATGATATAAAGACCTGCAAATTTGTTGTTCTTGTATATTGGGAAAAAGCTGTATTATATCTTCTTCATTTTTGTAGTTACCCAATACCTTAAAATAATTCTCTAAAATCCTACGCATTATGTTTTGTATGGTTAAAGTTGATGATAAATTTTCATTTTTCAATTCATTCCACAGCATTGCATAGGAGGACTGGATAGGATTTTGTTTCCCATAGGCTTGAATATTGGTAACATTGCCATTTTTGCGCAAAATCCAGAAATTCAATTTATCAGAATCAGCACCTTTATCCATAAAAGAGACCTCTTTATGAAAATAAACATTATGCGTGAGTATTAGAATCTGCTTTATACTTCCAACATAATCGTCTCTTTTCATTTCTTTTATTAAATCCTTAATCAAAGTGCTTACAATGAATAATATATTACTATCTAAACTTGAAATGGGGTCATCAATAACCAAAATTCGGTCTTCATTGACCTCTTCCGCCGTATCACCTCCTTTTATTTTTTGATAGTAATATAGAAAAGTAATAAATGTGATTTCTCCTTCGCTTAATGTTTCTTCCGCACTGGTTCCATCTTCTCTTTGAATTTCATAAAATCCATTTTCTGACGAAGATACAATTTTAAAATTGTGAAAACCAAACGAATTTAAAAGCCTATTTATTTCATCTACGGTCGGCTGAATACTGGTAATATTTTTACTGAGCATTTTTATTTCAGTATCAAGATTTTGCCATTGATCTTTTTTACTTTGTAGTTGATTGTTTATCCCTTGTATGGCTCTTTCTGAATTATTTTTTTCTCTGTTAAAACTTTCTATTTTATCTTTAAATTCTTCTGTAAGAAATTTCCAAACGGCTTTTATTAAATTATTTTTTTCTGTTTGAAAATTAGCAACAATAGCATTGTGTTCTTGTATTTCTACATTCGCTAAATTGATAAGTTCAGATAGTAAATTCAACTGCTCTTGTAAGGAAACCAACTCAATTTCTCTGCTGGGTTCTTTTACTTTATTCTCTATTTTTATCTTATTTTCATTGTTTTGGCTTGTCAATGTTTTTAAATAAACTGAAAATTTATCCACATCTAATTTGGTGTTTGGAAAAGTTTTTTGATAGCTTTCTATAGAGTTTAACTCATTGATAATATTATCCATCAATAAGCTGTATTGCTGTTGTAACTTTTTTAACTCTGTGATGTTTTTTGTATAAGTTTCATCAAAAAACTGATTTAATTTATCTTTAAAACCATCTGTAATGGTCTGTTGCTGACAAAATGGGCAAGTTTCACTATCTTCTTGTAAGTATTTTCTTCCTTCATTTACCCAATCATTTATACCCAATCTTTGTATTAAAGATGCAATATCCACATCGGATTTTCCTATTATTTTAGTTTTCCATATAGAGTTATTCTGTATTTGTAAAACTTCCTCGTAAGAAATAGTATTAACCACAGACATAGTTTGTGGAGACTCTCCAAAGATGGTTTGGGCCTTGTCTTTTAATTGTTCATAAGTTAAAAGAGAAGTAGAGTTATTTTGGAACTCATTCAGTAATCTGTCTTTAAATCGTTCTTTACTCAATGCCCCTAAAAAAGCCTCTTTAAAATCGTCTTCATAATCTTTGTAAATGTCTATCCAACAACTTTCTTTAAAATTATCTTTTATTTCTTGTAATTTATCTTGTTCTGTTTTTCGCCTTATTTCAATCCCATCAATATTTTTTTTAATTTCATCTAATTGTTCTTTTTTATTATTGATTTCTTCAATTTGCTCTTTTGTTGCTTGTCCAAGTGTAAAAATTCCTTTTATTTTTCCGCCTTGACCAAAATTAAGTTCTTTAAACTTCTTATTGTAAACCAAAGTTGTTAAAGGAGCATTATTTCTCCATTCTACTAAACAATCTTTAAATTTTTCATCCTCACTATTTGGATTAGAAAGGAAATTTGATAAAGTCGTTTTTCCAGTTCCATTGGCTCCATAGATAAAATTAACCTTCTTCAAATCATTGATTTGAATACCAGTACTATCATAGGTTGCGACATTTTTTATATCTATAGATGTTATCATATCTATGTTAATTAAAAAAAGGCGAAAAATCTTTCGCCCTTATGTTATACTAATTTTACCAATAAACTATCGCCTTGTTTCTCAACGGAAGCTACCTTTTTGCTGGTCAGTCCTTTGATGGTTTTATCCCATTTTTTGTTAGACAATCCTGATTGGGCTTTTAACTCTTCCAACGGAAGTGTTTCCGCTTTTTGGAGGATTTCAAACACCATTTTTTCATCTTCGTTTAACTCTACCGACTGCGTGGCTTTCGTCTCAGGTTTCATTTGTGGGAAGAAAAGTACTTCTTGTATACTTTCGTTGTTGGTCAGGAACATTATGAGTCTGTCCATTCCGATTCCCAAGCCTGATGTTGGTGGCATACCAAATTCCAACGCTCGTAAAAAGTCTTGGTCGATGAACATCGCCTCGTCATCGCCTCGCTCCGATAGTGCCATTTGTGCCTCGAAACGTTCGCGTTGGTCGATGGGGTCATTCAACTCGGAATACGCATTGGCGATTTCTTTTCCGCAGACCATCAGCTCGAAACGCTCGGTCAGATTGGGGTCGTTGCGATGTTCTTTGGTTAGTGGCGACATTTCTTTCGGATAATCCGTGATAAATGTAGGTTGAATGAAATTTCCTTCGCATTTCTCACCGAAAATCTCGTCTATTAGTTTGCCTTTGCCCATTGTGTCATCAACCTCAATCCCGATAGATTTAGCAAAATCGAACAATTCTTTTTCAGTTTTTCCTGTGATGTCAAATCCTGTGAATTTTTGAATGGCTTCGGTCATCGTAACTCGCGGATACGGAGCTTTAAAATCAATCTCGTGCTTTCCGAAAGTGGCTTTGGTTGAGCCATTTACAGCAACAGCACAATGCTCCAACAATTGTTCGGTAAATTCCATCATCCAATGGTAGTCCTTGTAAGCCACATAAATTTCCATTGCGGTAAATTCAGGGTTATGAGTTCTGTCCATTCCTTCGTTTCGGAAGTTTTTCGAGAACTCGTACACGCCGTCAAATCCGCCCACGATAAGTCTTTTCAGATACAATTCGTTGGCAATTCGCATATACAAAGGAATGTCCAAAGAATTATGATGTGTGATGAACGGACGAGCCGCCGCTCCCCCTGGAATGGATTGTAAAACAGGTGTTTCCACTTCCATATAACCACGTTCATTGAAAAACTGACGCATCGCATTGAAAAGTTTGGTACGCTTGATGAAAACTTCCTTCACCTGTGGATTTACCACCAAGTCCACGTAACGCATACGATAGCGAAGCTCGGGGTCGGTAAAGGCGTCAAAGGTATTTCCATCGGCATCGGTTTTAGGAAGCGGCAACGGACGGAGTACTTTGCTTAGTAGTTTGAAGTTTTTTACCCGAACTGATTTTTCGCCCACTTGTGTAAGGAAAAGTTCTCCCTCCACACCAATGAAATCGCCCAAATCGAGCAATTTTTTGAACACTTCATTGTAAAGAGTTTTATCTTCGTCAGGACAAATTTCATCACGATTGATATAGAGCTGTACGCGTCCTTGGCTGTCTTGTAATGAAGCAAAAGAGGCTTTCCCTTGAATACGGACAGACATTAGTCGCCCTGCCAAAGTTACCTTCTTTCCCTCTTGAAAATTCGATTTTACATCGGCAGAAGTTGTATCAACAGGATACAATTCCGCCGGATATGGATTGATACCCAATTCTTTTAATTTATCAAGTTTTTCTCTACGAATTATCTCTTGTTCTGATAGTTGCATATAATTAACCTATTTTTTAAACTGCAAAAATAAGGATTTTTTAGAAAATAGATTTGATTTAAAACGGATTAAATATGTACGATTAAAAAATCGTTTGAAATTTGAACTCAGAAGTATGAATTTTTTCTACTTTATGGAAGGAATGAATTAAAAATATTAACTATTGATTACAAATAATTTTACCCTTTCGATTTTTGTTTCAGAACATTCTTCAATAAAAAAGTTGAAAGAAGGAATTGATACAATTTCTCCTTGTGAAGGGATTCCTTCGTTGGAAGAAACTATCAATCCGCCGAGAGTTTCGTATTCCTCACTTTCGGGCAGATTCAAATTATAGGTCTCATTGATATAATCTACTTCTAACCGAGCTGAAAAAACGTATTCTGTATCTGAAATTTTTTCCTCCACGAAATCATCTTTATCGTGCTCGTCTTCGATTTCCCCAAAAAGTTCTTCTACAATGTCTTCCAAAGTTAGCATTCCCGATGTTCCGCCGTATTCATCAAGTACCACAGCCATACTTTTTCGTTTGCGAGTGAGCATATTTAACACCTCGTGAATGAGCATAGTTTCAGGAATATAAGGAATCGGGATTAAAATACTTTTGATATCTTTTGGTTTTTTGAACATATCAAAAGTGTGTACATATCCTACAATGTCGTCAATATTTTCGTTGTAAACCAGTATTTTAGAAAATCCAGAAGAAACGAAAGAGTGGATTAATTCCTCCGGTTTCTCGTTGATTTCCACAGCGATAATTTCAGTTCGAGGAACCATAATATCACGTGCTTTCACACTCGAAAACTCCAAAGCATTCTGAAAAATTTGTATTTCAGCATCAACATCTTCTTTTTTTGATGCGTTTTCCATTTGTTCGGAAATATAGTCGCCTAATTCTACCTTTGTGAATGATAGCGGAACGTTATCTCCTTTGGTTTTGAAAAATATTTTAAGGATAAAATCAGAAATCCAAATGATAAAATTGGAAATAGGAGAGAATAGCCAATAGAAAAAATATGCAGGAACTGCCAATATTTTCAATAGTTGATTTGCATAGATTTGGAAAAATACCTTTGGCATAAACTCTGCAGTTATAAGAATGATTAGTGTGGAGATTATGGTATGCCATACAACGTTTTGGAAAAAGGGAGGTAGCACATTTGTCATTATTTTTCCCATTTCAAAACCATATATAACTAAAGCTATGTTATTACCTACCAGAACTGTAGCAATAAGTTTTGAAGGCTTTCGTGTAATTTTGGTTAAAATGTTAGCCATAAATCCACCTTGTTTCTTCTGGATTTCAATATGCACTTTATTGGAAGATACGTATGCAATTTCAAATCCTGAAAAAAAAGCAGACAAAATGAGAGTTATGATTATAATAGCAATAGAAAATGTGTCCATAATAGCAAACGGAACAATCAGTTTTTAATTGTTCAGAAAAGTTGACGCAAATATATAAAAAAACTAAGGAGTGAAAAAATAGCTTCTCACTCCTTAGATTTAAAATTATCAATATTGATTATTTTGTAGCTTTCACTTTAACAACAAGTTCCATTTCGTCGTTAATGAATTTGTCTTTCAAATCATCAAAAACTGATTTTGAAGCGTAGTTAACTCCGAAATCTACACGATTGATTTTGAAAGAGTTTGATACGATATTTACTTCAGCATCTGTAACTGTAACTGTAGCTGGGAAAGAAACTTCTTTTGTTACCCCTTTGATAGTCAAATCTCCTACCATATTTGTACCATCAAATGATTTGAATACAAATGTAGCTGTAGGGAATTTTTTCACGTTAAAGAAGTGGTCTTCAGCATCTTCTTTTCCAGTTCCTTTCAAGTGATTTTCCAAATCTTCTTTTCCATCACCAGATGCCAAATCCAAAACAGCGATTGTATTCATATCAATTACAAATTCTCCTTTAGTAATTGATTGATCTTTAACGCTAACACCACCTCCAGTAACATTTACAGTACCATTGTGTTTTCCTACTGGTTTTGAACCAACCCACTCAACAACAGAAGAAGGTGCAACTGTGTAGTCGAACTTTCCAGCTTCTTCTTTCATTTCAGTAGAAGTCATTTGTTCTGTTGCAACATTCTCATTTGCAGAATTTTGTTGGTTATTAGTGTTTTTGCAACTTGTTAATGTAATAGCAGCGATTACTACTGCACTTAATACAATTTTCTTCATAAGTAAACAGAGTTTATTAATTAATAATTCGCAAAACTATAGTATTAATTCAAAACAATGAGTTAAATAAATGTTAAATAAAGAGATTGAATTATTACTTACGTTTGTCTTTTGTTCTTTTAAAGTAGCCTATGAGGCTTATTTACAATTTATTATATGTTTTGTGTATAGATTTCGTAGTTTACAAATAATACTTTTTCTAAAATTATTATTTATATGTATTCTAAATAAAAATAAAGCACTATATTTGCCCCGAGTTTAGTCTAAAATACTTAATATTCGGAAGATATGAAAAGATTATTTGTTGTTTTATGTATGATTTCCTTTTTAGGAGAAGCCAAAGCCCAAAACAAGAAAGATATTAAAGCCATAAAAAGTATGTGTGGTTGCTACGAGGTAACCTTTCGGTATGCAGAAACCTTTCAGTATGGTGCTGATTCTACGTATGTACCCTCAAAATCAAGTCGTTCCAAAGCTTTGGAATGGGTAGAACTTATAGAGGACAACAAAAAGAAACTCGTTTTGCAACATTTGCTTGTAGTGGGAAAAAGAGATAAACAGCACGTTATCAAGCATTGGCGACAAGATTGGATTTATCAAAACACTGACCTTCTAAAATATATAAAAGACAATGAGTGGAGTAGTTATTCCTTACCCAAATCGGCAGTGAAAGGACAATGGACACAAAAAGTCTATCAAGTAGATGACAGCCCACGTTACGAACAAACCGCTACTTGGGTTCACGTGGACGGCAAAAGTTTTTGGGAAAGTGAAGCAGATGCCCCAATGCCACGACGCGAACAAGAAATCCGAAACGATTATAACGTGCTTTTAAGACGTAACCGACACGAAATCACCAATTACGGTTGGTTGCACCAGCAAGATAACGATAAAGTTTTACGTCGAGATGATAAAGACGATTTGGTCATTGCACAAGAACGAGGCTACAATACTTACAAAAAAGTAGCTGATGAAAAATGTAAGGCGGCTCAAGAATTCTGGCAAGAAAATAAAGAAAAATGGGCTTTAGTTCGCAATCGTTGGGAGAAGGCTTTTGAGCAAAAAGGAAATCTCAAAGTACAGGAAAAAATAGAGGGAAAAACTCTGTACGAACACCTTTTAAATGAAGAAAAATATAAAACCCAAGAACAAATCGATGCCATAATGGATGCTTACATAAGTATCAATAAATAGTTGTTATACATTCGCTATGAAAAATATTCAATTACGTTTTTTAATTCTTTTATTTTCTTATTTAATGTTTTCTTTTGCAGGACTATATGCTCAACAAGCACCACGTAAGGGAACGCTCTCTGGTAGAGTAACTTATACCGATGGAACACCTGCGGATATGGTTACTATTTTTATTAAAAGTATTAATAAGCATACCTATACCAATGAGCAAGGAATTTTTAAAATAGAGGATTTATCCATAGGAAAAAATTATGAAATTGAAGTAAAAACTTTTGGTAATGAAAGTGTTAAAACCAAAGTCCACTTTACAAAAAAACATCAGCAAATTACTATAAGATTAAAAAATAACGAGGGTATTTCACTTAGCGAAGTAGCAGTTTCAGGAAGTAGCAAGGGCAAACGAGCCAAAGAGCAAGGTTATGCAATGAACGTTATTGATACTAAAGAAGCATTGTTGCAAAATATTCAAACTACAGAGCTTTTGGGGCGTTCGGCGGGGATTAAAATCCGTCAGTCGGCAGGAATGGGTTCGGATATTTCCTTCAATTTGAATGGGTTATCAGGAAATTCAGTTCGTATTTTCATTGATGGCATTCCGATTCGTAATTACGGACGTTCGTTTTCACTTAGCAGTATTCCTCCCTCAATGATTGAACGTATTGAGGTTTATAAAGGGGTTTTGCCATCTGAACTCTCCGAAGATGCTTTGGGCGGAGGAATTAATGTCGTCTTGAAAAAAGAAATGAATAATTCACTTACCACATCGTATTCGTACGGGTCGTTCAATACGCATCAATGGGACTTAAATGCTACCTATCGTGATAAAAAGTCAGGATTTACAGCAAATTTGTCTTCCTTTTATAATTATACCGATAACAATTACAAAGTATGGGGTGATAATGTGTATATTACAGATAATACCACAGGAAGTATTTCTTACATTAAAGCCAAACGTTTTCACGATAGATATTATTCATCAGGTATCAAATCGAACTTTGGTTTTACACGCAAAAAATGGGCAGACGAATTCCTGCTTGGGTTTATGTTTTCGGAAACAGACAAAGACATACAGACAGGTGCCACGATGGAAGTTGTTTATGGAAACCGAACAACGAAGTACAATAGTGGTATGGGAAGTTTGCAATACAAAAAGAATGATTTATTCCTAAAAGGGTTAGATGTAAGTGCTTTTACCACATATTCAAAAACCAATCGGCAAGTAATTGATACAATTGCTGATATGTACAATTGGACAGGACAAATAGCTAAGGCTTTTAACGGAATTGATAACGCAAAATGGTCAAAAGGAGGAGGGGAAGCTGGTAGAGCTACCCTTGCTAATAACAATGAGCAAAATATAGCAAATCGCTCTAACATTCATTATCATATTAACGAACAGCACAATGTGGGAGTAAGTTATTTCTTGAACCATTTTACACGTGAAATTGACGACTCATTAGAATCCAAAGAAGCTCGTGATGCAATGGATAAACGACGTTATAACAAACAGATAGCCTCATTTAACTATGACGGAAACTTCTTTGATAAAAAGTTGAAAGTTAGTCTTTTTTATAAGAAATATCAACAAAATGTTCGCCTAACGGAATATACCATTAAGCGCGTACCTATGGGATACGAGGTAAAAACCACAAAACACGACCGTAAGATGGAAGATGATGGTTATGGGGCAACTGTCTCCTATGCTGTAACTCCTAAAATAATGATTTCAGCTTCAGCAGAACGAGCCATTCGACTTCCTAGTATTACAGAAATATTGGGTAATACGAGTGAAAATATCGATCCCAATACATCTCTTCGTCCTGAAAATAGCCGAAATTTTAACTTAGGCTTCAACATAGGAAATTTTATTTTCGGAAAGAATGAATTAGGTGGTGAAGCAAACTTTTTTGTACGTGATATTCGCGACTTGATTCAGCGTGGTGTTCCTCGAAATACATCTGATTTTTATCAATTTGAAAATTTAGGTAAAGTGTTAAGCAAAGGTGTTGATGCAGAATTACGATATAATTGGAACAAAAAATTTTTCGTTAATGTAGTTGCTTCATATTTCGATGCACGTTTCAATTTGCAGTATGACGAGTATGGTATTGAATATTTTTATTACAAAAGCCGTTTGCGTAATGCCCCATATTTCACAGGAAATTTCAATGCTGAATATGTTTTTACCAATTTAATCCAGAAAAAAGCACGTTTGGCAATGAATTATAATTTTAATTACACACACGAATTTTTCCGTGATTGGGAAGGATTGGGTTCGGCAAATAAAATTATCATTCCAGCACAACCTTTGCACGATGTAGGGATTACATACACCTTTCCAAACCAAAAATGGACATTAGCATTTAACGCCAAAAATATTTTTGACACCCAAGTATTTGATAATTACGCACTACAAAAACCAGGGCGTTCTATCTTTGGGAAACTAACATTTTCTGTATTCTAAAAAAGTGAATCACCAAAAACTAAAATAATAATGAAAAAACAGCTTTTAAACATACTACTATTTTTAATAGGTTGCTTAACGACATACGCTCACACCGTATGGATAGAAACCGATGCTAACGGAAAATTGAACAAACCCCATCAAGTAAAAGTTTTCTTCGGAGAGCCTGATAGTCCTACCTTTACTGAAAAATGGTTTTCAGATATTAAAGATTTGGAGCTATTGCTCGTATATCCTTCAGGGAAAAAAGAAATTTTGAGCAAAACTCAAAAAGAAAGTCATTATTTAGCATCGTTCATTCCTTCTGAAAAAGGCATCTACACGCTTTCGGTAAAGCACTTGGTAAAAGATGTATTTAAGGAAATGAAAATTACCTATCAGTCGGTGGCGTTTGTAAGTGTCGGCACGAAAGAAAGCTCAGAACTTACCTTGGGAGAATTGCCCTTGCAGCTTTCTTTTGATACTTCGGCAGTAAAAACAAACGGAACAAAGATTTTTAAAATGCTCAAAGAAGGTAATGTTGCTGGGAAAGAGCGTGTTAGTATCACTTCCGAAAATGGTTGGGCAATGGCATATCGTACCGATAGCAACGGAAGAATTAAATTCAATCCGCTTTGGAAAGGAAATTATCTGCTTGAGTTTTCGTGGTCAAACAAAGAAGAGGGCGACCACAACGGAAAATCGTACAAAGTGAATTATCAAACCATCAATTATTTGATTAAGGTACGATAAAGAAAGGAAATCTATAAAAATATAAACTATTAAAACAGGAAAATATGGCTTTAGACAATGTAATCTCAGTAGAATTTTCTTCCGAAGAGTTGAAGAAAATTAACGATGCACTCACAGCTATTGAGCAAGTGATGAAAGACAAGAGCGTAAACCTTACACCCGATGAGCGTCAGCAGTATGGGCGTATTGCTGACCGCAACAAGCTGTTAGTGGATAAGTGCAAAGCATATATGGAACTTAATCCGCAAACCTTGCCACCTACGTTGGATAAAGCAGAGTTTGATAAAGATTATCAGGCACGTACTCAGATTGACCCAATTATGAAGCGTATTGCTGTTTTACAAACCATATTTTCGGATATGAAAACATTGCTTGATTTTGATAATTTCAATGCTTCGGTATCCTACTATCGTTATGTGAAATATCTGTCGATGCAAAATGCTCCTGGAATGACGGCTATCTATAGTGACCTGAAAACACACTATCAATCTCGTCAGGCAACCAATGCAGCACCTAAAAATGCTCCTGAAGCTCCTACTGATACTCCATAATGAACAATAGGATTTAGGTAACTACCCAAAGGTACTTTGAAAAGGCTTTTAGGTGATGCCTTACCACCCATAGGTAATTAAAAATGAAGTGTGAGGATACATCGGTAAGCACTTGCAGATGATAAACGATGACCCACAAATCCTTGTCTAATGGGTAATACGATTTTTAAAAGAGGCTGTAAATGATTGGGCAATATTGTATAATTTCAAAAAATAGATTTATGATGAAAAAGGTATATACCTCCAAGAATCAAAAATATAAAAGAAATTATTTAATGCTTATGGATATTAATTATGAAAAGAATTTTGCTAATACTAAGTGTTTTACTCGTTTCGTGTGAAGAGTTGGAATCAGTAATACCACCACGCCCAGTAGGTTATTTAACAACTGGAAATGAAGTTATTTATACCCCACAGAAAAACATTTATAAAGTGGAAGAGATGATAGAAATATCTTTATCTTTCTCCTCTACACTATTGGATGAAAATGATAAGAAAGTACATATTCAGGAAGTTGCAAAAAATATACCTGAAAAGATAATGGTTGAATTTCCGTATAGATGGAAAGAAGATTCTTCTATAGTCCATATTGTTTTGAATGGAAACAAGTTAGAATCTTTAGGAAGAATAACTTTTATATATAATAAAGACAAAGACCGTTACATTTTGTCAGATAAATTAGCACTTGTATTTCATAAAAAAGGAATCTATTTGCTTTCAGATATATTAAATTTCACCGATTTTCGACTTAGTAGACAAGGTTTTTTATCCGTAAACCGATTGGTTTCTAAACAGAAAATAGCTATAGAAGAATAAAAATAACTAAATAATCAAATAATGAAAAACAGAAATTTAACATCAAAAATGATAGCCTTAGCAGTTGTTGGGGCAGGATTGTTGGCAACAAGTTGCAAAAAGGATAGTAATGAACATCCGCAACCACCCACTAACAATGTGGAAGAGGTGTTCCACGTGGTTTATGGTGTAGGTTCAGGAGGTGTGGGTTCAACTTCAAGTGCCGTGATGCTTCCTTTCACGGATTTAAGCAAAGGAACGATTGAGTTCTCAGAAGGATTTAAGATTTCGGAATCACGTACTGACCGAGTTTATACCTCCACTGATGGTAAAGACCTTTACAGTTTGCAATATCAAGCAGGAACGATTAAGAAATTTTCTTATATCGGACAAAAACATCCCTATTATCAGGAGCATACCAATCAAATGAAAGACTTAAAAGGTATTTTAGGTTCTGAAAATGCTCGTTGGAGGAAAGTAAGTGACCAATTGGCGTTAGCTTACACAGTAGAAGTCAAGCCCATTAATAATGCAGATGGTACTTACAACAATACAAGTGTAAAGTTACATATTGCAAGTGTTACACTACCAGATTATGTAATTAAAAAAGCTCCTGTAATTACCTTTTCTGATGATGAGGATACCTCATTACCTAATTTACACGTTTGGCGAGTAGATTCTCCAGTAGTGCTTGGTAACAAAGTATATATTGGGGTAGCTAAAATGGGGTATGATGGGGCTCAAAATATTGAAGAACAAACCTATAAAACCTCAACGCTGGTATTGGATTATCCGTCATTGGAAAATCCTAAATTCATTTATTCAGGGATAGCAAACGGAGAGGCGTATGGCTATCGTACCCCTTGCTATTTCACTTATGATGGAAGTGTGTATCACAATAGCACCAATGAAACTAAAATCTTAAAAATAACTGATGGCAAGTATGATGATACTTACAACTTCGATTTGGCAAAAGCCTTAGGAATGGACAAAGTGGGGGCATCGGGTATGTTCTATGCAGGTGATGGTATTGCATACATAAACTTTTATGATGCTACCAAAGGAACAAGCTGGGGTAAAAACAATAAGTATTGGGGAGTAGCCCGTGTGGATTTGAAAGCAAAAACAGCCATAAAAATGGATTTAGGATTGGAAGATTTATGGCTTGCTCCAAATCAGAGTGCAAAATTAGGCAAAGATGGTAAGTTTTATATGACACTTGCACCTCTAAATAAAGATGGTAATATCTATATTTTCGACCCGAAGAGTACCTCACCAACAGCATTTACCAAAGGGGCAACTCTTAAAATTGCTGGAGATGCTTTTTATTTAGGAGTTTTCTAAAATATTGATTGTATATTAAAAAAGACCACTCTTTTCGGTGGTCTTTTTGCTTTTTCAAAAAAAAGTTATAGTTTTACGGAATAATTCTCAAGAAAGATTAAGTTCCCCTTATGAAAAGGAAAATCACCATAAAGGATATTGCAAAAGAGTTGGATGTGAGTGTATCGACTGTTTCTAAGGCGATTAACAATAGCAGTGAAATTAGTGAAGAAACCAAACAACGTGTTAGGGCATTGGTGGAGTTGCACGATTACAGACCCAATAGTATTGCATTAAGTCTGAAAAGTAAAAAATCCAAAACAATTGCCATTGTTATTCCCGAAATTGCACACGATTTTTTTTCGATGGTGGTAAAAGGTATTGAAAGCGTAACAAATGAGAAGGGATACAAAATTGTAGCTTGTTTTTCAAACGAATTGCTCGAACAAGAAGTAAAAAATATTGAAACTTTGGTACAGACAGGTGTAGATGGATTTATTGTGGCTCTCTCCAAAGAAACACAACAGAAGAAAGACTACCGACATTTGCGTGAAGTTCTCAATCAGGAAATTTCGTTGGTTTTGATTGACCGTGTGGCTCAGGATATTTATTGTGACAAAGTAATTGTAGATGACGCAATGGCATCGTATAAGGCTGTTAATCACTTGATAAATAGCGGATATCATCGTATAGGAATATTAACCGTTCCCGATTACATTAGCGTCGGGAATTTGCGTACACAAGGATATAAAAATGCACTACAAGATGCAAACATACAAGTTGATGAGAACCTCATTTTAGCCATTGAGGATATTCATTCCGATGAAGTAATTTCTAATTTTTTTGATGCACATCAGTTTGATGCTCTGTTGTGTAGCAATGAATTTTTAGCCGTAAAAGCTTTACGACAAGCTCACGATAGAAAAATTAAAATACCTGAAGAGCTGGGAATTGTTACCTTTGCAGATGGATTTTTAGCAAAAAATTCATATCCCAAACTTACAGCAATTGACCAACACGGAATAGAGATTGGCAAAAAAGCTGCAGAGCTTCTCATAGAAAGAACTGAGAGTAAGGATAAGGAGCGTAATTATCGGACAGAAATTATAAAAACCTCATTAGTAGTCAGAGAATCAACAAAATAATAAGCGTATAAATATTCTGAGTATACTTTCAGAATCATTTATTTTTTGGAGTTTATAGCAAATGAAGAAATATCTAATAGCAGGATTAGGAAATATTGGGTTAGAATACAGAAATACACGTCATAATATTGGTTTTAAAGTAGTTGACCATTTGGCAGAAAAACACAATGTTACATTTACTACACAAAAGTTGGGCGACGTAGCTGAGTTAAAACATAAAGGACGTACATTCATATTATTAAAACCTTCTACATATATGAACCTCAGCGGGAAGGCGGTTCGTTATTGGTTGGAAAAAGAAAAAATTCCTGTTGAAAATTTGTTGGTTGTCACTGACGATTTGAATTTAGCTTTTGGAACAATTCGTATCAAATCTAAAGGAAGTGATGGCGGACATAATGGGCTTAAAGACATTCAGTTACAGCTTGGAACTACAACATACGCGCGTTTTCGTTTTGGAATAAGTAATGATTTTGCCAAAGGGAAACAGGTTGATTATGTATTAGGGCAATGGACTGAAGATGAGGAAAAACTACTTACTGAACGTTTGGAAAAAAGTGCTGAAGCAGTACTTTCCTTTGGCTTGGCAGGAATTAACATCACGATGAATAGTTTTAATAACAAGTAATCTATACCATGGCTTTACATCATATTTATCTTATAATTCATCTTCTTGCGGCAACTATTTGGGTAGGAGGGCATTTGATACTTGTTATTGGATTTTTACCCAAAGCTTTGAAAAACAATGATTTCAGCTATATCCAAAAATTTGAAAAAACATACGAACCTATTGGTATGCCTTCTCTTTTGTTATTGGTTATTACAGGAATTTTAATGGCTTACAATTTCGGTTCGGGGATTGGAACTTGGTTTTCATTTTCGTCTTCCATAGAAACAGTCGTATCACTAAAAATCACCTGTTTGCTAATATCAATCTGCTTTGCCATAAGTGCTCAAACTCGTGTATTACCACAATTGCGTAAAGGTAATATCAAAAAATTACCTGAAATGGCATTTCATATCATCTCCGTAACTACTTTGGGAATGATAATGGTTATTTTAGGAAGTTTTGTCCGCTATGGAGGAATTAATCTGTAAGTTATAACTTGATAACTTTCAGGTTTTTAATTTTTCCTTGAAAGCTTTTTTGGTTTGAACTTCCGATGTATTGCAATGGAAAAACAAGCGTTTGCTGAATGTAAATTTTATTTTTCCCATTGTTAGTGCTATGTGTTTTGCCCTCTAATCGTTCGGATTGTTTGCCATTGACGTAAAGTGATGTTCCTTTGTAATCGCCTGAAATTCCGAGTTCATACCATTTTTCAAAATCGAATTTTTCTGCAAAATAGTAAGTATATCCGTCGCGACTGAAACCTATTTGGAACTGATTGTCTTCTTTTTTTATAATAACTTTGCTGTCTCTTCCTTCAAAAAGAATTGCATCATCAATTGTTTCTGGGTTCAAAAATAGATTAAAATCTACACGATAATCGTATCCAATTTCTAAAATAGGTGTCTTGATAAAACTTTCTTCTGATTTGAAAACTAAAGAGTTATCTTTCTTGCTTATGCCGATTTTATTTCGTTGTAGTTCGTTATATCCGTTTTCGGACAAATCTTTTTCTTTCTTGCTGTTGAGGGCATAATGCATCACCAAATTAGTTTTGGAAGTCACTTTTCCGCTTAAATTAACCTGTGGAGCTTCTCCCATTCGGTCGGAAAGTTTTTTGAAAGTATCGAAATTGGCTGAAGTGTTTCGTTTCCACATTTTCTCTGACAATACTTTTACCGCAGGAAGGGTGCGAATATGCACATCTTGCTGACTGATGCCATTACCGCAGTGGTCATTCCATACGGCAAACATTCCGCCAAGAAGCCCTTTTGTTCCTTCTGGAAGCGTTTCTTTCCGATTAACTTTTTCGGGAGTCCATTCTTCATAAAGCCATTTTTCATCAAGAAAATCACGATAATATCCCGCTGCAGGTACAATATAAAGCCACGTATCGCAGGTGGAAATGAGTTTGTAGCCCTCTTTGAGCGAAAGTTCGGGGTCAACCCAGTCGTACGACCAAGCATTTACTACTACGTTTTCCGAATGTACGGGTGTTTCACCTTTAAGCCAACGCAATCCGCCCCACATACGCACGTTTTTGCCTAATTTTTGAATGTATTTGAGGTATCTGTCGGTAAATTCACGATATTTTTCCGATTCGCCTTTGTCGTATTCGTCCGTCCCGATATGAACATCTGCACCCACAAAAACAGGATTTTCTCCACTCAAATATTCAGCATAAAGAGCATCGACAAACTTGTAGGTTTCAGGATGATACAAATCCAAATGGTCTTTTCCGTATTTGTCACTTCCTATTTCAGGTTTGTAATGCGTAAAAGCCAGTGAATGAGCAGGTACGTCGATTTCAGGAATTACATTAACGCCGTAAAGCATTCCCATTTTTTGCAAATCGCGAAATTCATCTTTGGTATAATGTCCGTCTTTGGCAGCAAGTCCTGGGAAAACATCACTTTGCAGACGAAAAGCCGAATAAGTTTTGTCCCAATCATCATTATAAAAAACCTTGAAGCCATTGTCATTCAGGTGAATTTGGAATTCGTTGATTTTGTAGTACGACAGAATTTTGATGTAATCTCTCAGATAATCAATAGTGAAAAATTTACGCCCAACATCGAGCATAAATCCGCGATGAGAATACATCGGAAAATCATTAATTATCCCTTTTGGAATGCGATTTCCGCCATTTTCGAGCATCTGCAAAAGTGTTCGAGTTGCCCAGAAGATACCTTTTGTGCTTGAAGCAGTTATAATAATATTTTCATCGATATTGATGCGGTAACCTTCTTCAGGGATTGCTGTTTCGCTACTCAACGTAAAGAAAACGGATTGGGATTTTGCTTGGGCAAGTGTTACTGCTGCTTTAAAATTGTAGAGGCTTTGTAAGTCGTTGGAAAATACAGAAATATAACTTTCTAATTGTGGGAAATTTTTATCTACTACAAGTGGTGTATTTTCAGAAAAAGTAAAATACCCTGTTTTTCCTTCCCATTGCTGAATTGAAGGGATTACTTGCGGAGCCGAATTGGTTTGAGCCTTTAAACTTATGGCTACTAACAAGCTAAAAATCAATAATATTTTTTGTAGTTTCATAAGACATTTTTCGGTTTCGGTTGATGAGCCACAAAGTTAATAAATTGTTACTACAGAAGCAAGAATCAATTAGATTTGTTGTTCAAGTGTTTTCTTTTAGGAATCAAGAAATTAAATATTTCAGTATGTAACAAAAACACTTTACTTTTGCTGAAACCTCAATTTCATAGATTATAAAAATGGAAAAATTTATCGATTATATACAAGCCTTAGTTGCGAACTGCCTCGATGCTTGGTATGAGTAAATACTCGATGAGTAGGGTGAGAAATAAATGGCGAAGTGATAAGTGAATGAATTTTTTCGTAGTTTTGCAAGAAGAAACTATAAGACACTAAAATCATTGAATGATCTAAAAATGAATATTCCCGCTAAACAGAGTACAAAAAATAAATTTGGGCAGTACTTCACACCAGAAGTGGTAGCTAATTTTATGATTGATTTAGCGAATATTCCTAAAGAATCAAAAATTTTAGAACCTTCTTGTGGAGAAGGTGTTTTTCTAAACTTACTAAAAGAAAAAGGATATCATAATCTATCAGCATTTGAAATAGATAAAGAACTGTCAAAAGATTTTGATTTTGTAAGATATGAAAGTTTTATTTCTGCAAAAATAGATGAAAAATTTGATTTAATAATTGGTAATCCTCCTTACATTCGTTGGAAAAACCTTGAAGAAGAATTAAAACAAGAGCTTCTAAAAAATGAAACTTGGAATAAGTATTTTAATTCACTTTGTGATTATCTTTATATTTTTATTCTTAAATCCATAGAGTTATTGAATGAAAAAGGGCAACTAATTTTTATTTGTCCCGAATATTGGATGAATACGACTCATTCAGTTTCATTACGAAATTATATGGTTCAAAATGGGTATTTTGAGGAAATTTATCATTTTAATGAAACTCCAATTTTTGACAAAGCCACTGTGTCTACTGTAATATTTAAGTATGTAAAAAGCTGTATTAAAAAAGAAAAAATACAAGTATCTAAATATCATTCCAACAAGAAGTTAAGTAGCGAGATATTAGAAAATTTAAAAAATAAAAAAAAATTCGAAGATGTATATTACTTTGATGTTCATCAATTCAAATTTAATGAAAGATGGATTTTACAACCCGAAAAACTCAAAAGAAAATTAGAACTTTTAGAAAATAATTGTTTAAAAAAGAATCAAAGTACACTTCTGAGTTTGTTTGATGAGAATAAGCAAGAGTTTCACACCATTGGAGATTTTTGTGATATTGGCAATGGTCTGGTTAGTGGTTTAGACAAAGCCTTTCAGGTTAGTGGTTGTCCTTTAACGAAAGAAGAAACCCAAGCTACAATCAATGTAGTAAAAGCTAAAAACATAAATCCTTATGTTGCAAATGATATTACAATATATATATACATAGAGGAGGAATTAGAGGAATCAGAATTTATAAAAAAATACCCTAACTTCTATCTTCACTTTCAAAAATATAAATCCCAATTAGAAAAAAGATACCAATACAATAGAAAAATAAATTATTGGGAATGGGTGTTTTTACGAAACTTCAACCTATTTAAAAAACAAGAAGAACGAATTTTTGTTCCTTGCAAAGAACGTATTTCCAATAAGAATTATTTTCGATTTGCTTTGGTGGACAAAGATATTTTTCCCACACAAGATGTAACAGCTATTTTTAGGAAACCAAATATAAATGAGAGTATTGAATATATTTTGGCATACTTAAATACTCCAATTGTTTTCGATTGGTTGAAATCTAACGGAATAATTAAAGGTAATATTGTAGAGTTTTCTGAAAAACCAATATCAAGTATTCCGTTTAAGGCAATTGATTGGTCAAATGAAAAAGAGGTTGAAATACATAATTTTATTTCGGAAAATGTTAGAAACTACCTAAAAAAACCAAATGAGTTGTTACTTAATTTAATCAATGAATCATTTAATAATCTATTGTTTGTAAAATAATGAATGTTAGTTATTTAGAATTGATAAAAAATATTAAGGGAACATATGTTCCTAAACCTCTTTCAGGTACATTGTCAGGACATTCAGCAGGAGAGCCTTTCGATAAACACGTTTACAACGAAATAAAGAAACAATTGCCTAATAACACTTTTAGGCAATATGAATATTTGAATGACTTATACAGTAAAAATGCAGAAACTATTGGGGTTGAGGCAAGAATGGCATTATTTAATTCACCGAGTATTTTATTTTTATTGAGTAGAGGGAAAGAAGCAACAAAAAGGTGGTCGTTGGAAAATCCTTTTGATGAAAAGCAAGATGACACAGCTGATATACTTGTAGTAAAAGACGATTTTTATGAAATAATTGATATAAAGACAAGAAATCTATCAAAAACTGCTCAACCTCCTAATATTATTTCAGCTTTCAAATTGGCACAGCTTTGTGCTATAATGATTGATAATAAAGAATTTGATAAATTATCTATTAATTATTTTGAGGTAGATTGGCTTTTAGAAGGAGACAAATTGGTATGCAAGGATGCCCATTTTATCAATTTATTTAAGTCTGTTCCAGAAAATTTATACATTAACTGGGCGGCTGCTATGCAAATTCAGTTTTATATATGTAATTTAGACCAAAGTTTTGAAGGAACACTTGAAGAATGGACTAAAAAATATCTTAAACATTTTGTAAATCAAGTTTATAAACGTTCAAAGTATATGATTGAGAAATATGCGAAGCCATTTGAAAAGTATACAGTGTAAATTTAACCAAAAAACTGATCTTTAACTAATTAATTGCCATTCCGCAACTTTTTTGTTTCCAAGACCTTTTACTTTTGCTCCATAATTTTAAAATGAATTTATGGAAAATAAAAGCACCTATTATCAGGGGTATGATTTTTCGCTTTTGGTAGTTTTTGAGTGGATAAAACACGGAGCTTTGGAGCATATCAACGCAAAAAATTGGCTTGAAAAATCAGATTTTGAGAGGTGTACAAATATTTTTGAAAAACAATTTTCGGATAATTACAAACAGGTGAAACCTTTTATAAACAACGATTTAGACAAACGAAATAAATCCCCTCAATACAAAGAATTTCCCCGATTAAAACAAGGCTTTTACTTCTTCTAATAACTGTATTTGTTGTTGCAGGGAGGCGGTTGGGGGGAGTTTTCGTTTGGCGGCGATGCCCTCGTCTAGAACTCTGATGGTGGCTTTGTTGGCTTCTGAACCTTTGTCGGAATACGGAGCCGCTGCTCTGAAAGATTTGGCGATGATTTCTACCAAAGCCTTATCGTCTAAACTCATTGCCCATAGGTAGCCCTTGCGGAAAATTTCAGCTTGTTTCGGGTTGTCCTTTTCTATGAACGGATAATAAATGATGTACGGAAGCACTTTCGGTAAATATTTCTCCATTTTGTTGTCCACGATTACGGAAAATACCCAAACCAATTGGTCTGAAGTGAAATTTTCGGGAGCGGATTTTAGTAGGAAGTTTTTAGCTCGTGTAGGGTCTATTTTGCCGATGCCGTTGAGTGCTGCATTTTGTATGGCTGCCGAATGTACGCCCAAAGCGTTTTCGAAAACGGGTAAATATTTTCGGTTTTGGGTCGCTGCCAAAGTCCACATTGCTGCCGATTTTACCAAATTTTTAGGGTCGGTTTTGGCAATTTTTTCTATCTCTGCAAATTCTTTTTTGCTCAATTTCTGACCTGCCAAAGCATTCAAGGCTTTAATTCGAACTTGATAGAAAGGGTCTTTTATCACCTTCATTAGCAATGGATTATCTTGATTTTCTTCCGCAAATT
Organism: Capnocytophaga cynodegmi DSM 19736; assembly: GCF_000379185.1. Taxonomy (GTDB): domain Bacteria; phylum Bacteroidota; class Bacteroidia; order Flavobacteriales; family Flavobacteriaceae; genus Capnocytophaga; species Capnocytophaga cynodegmi. Next base: position 78,273 of record NZ_KB900734.1, on the reverse strand, counting down.
CTACTGCTTGCCATCTGCTTTTGAAATCTTTGGCGTGTTGGTACTGAAAGGCGTATTCAGCAGGGGTTTTGTACGATGCTTCCACCCAAATAAGAACACCTCTCGGATTGACATTCACCAAATTAGGATTTTTCTTCGTCGAGAAATAAAATTCGTTTTCCTTTTGAGCTTTTACCCAAACTTGGTGTCGGTGGTAATTCCCGTTTTCATAGATATCCACTTCCAAAGGAAACTCAAAAAAGATGTCTTCTTCCTGATTTTGAATGATTTTCAAATGAACTTTTTGCGTTTTTGCATCGTAATTTTTTTCGACAGCCACGAAAGGATGCCCGTGAGAGAAAAACCACTGATTGAAAAACCAATTGAGGTCTTTTCCACTAACTTTTTCAAAGGAAAGTCTTAGCTGATGGGCTTCTCCTGTGCCGAATTCATAAGTTTTTAGGAAGTCTGTAATCCCTTGAAAAAAAGCCTCATCGCCCAAATAATCGCGAAGCATATGCAGAACCGCACCGCCTTTGTTGTACGAAACCAAATCAAACATATCTTCCTTGTCGTTGTAGCCAAAACGCACCAAATTTTTCAGAAAATCTGTTGAGCGGTGGCGGTATTGTCCCACTTTATTGTTGAGGTGATAGTCGGCGGCATCTTTTCCGTATTTGTATTCGTACCAAAGATATTCGGAATAATTGGCAAAAGATTCATTGATGGTGAGGTTTGCCCAACTTTCGGTGGTTACCAAATCGCCAAACCAATGATGCCCCATTTCGTGAGCGATAATGGCTTCCCAATAGTTTTCGTCTGCCAAAACTTCGCTCGGCTGATGAGCAGACTCGGCGTGACTTACCGCTGTGGTATTTTCCATTGCTCCTGCCACAAAATCGCGAACTACCATTTGTGCGTATTTTTGCCAAGGGAAATCATATCCGAATTTTTTAGAGTAAAACTCCATCATTTCCGCCGTGTGACCAAAGATTTTTTTTGCCACCGATTCGTATTCTTTTTCCACATAATAATCCACGGGAATAGTGCCTCGCCACGGGGTGTCTTTTACTACGGCGAAATCGCCCACGCCCATAAAGAAGAGGTACGGAGCGTGAGGTTTATCCATCACCCAATGGTCTGTGCGTAGGTCATTGGCTTCTTTTACGGAAGATTTTAAAATCCCGTTGGATAGGGTCACGAATTTATCGGGAACGGTCATATAAATTTCCTGTGTGGTTTTTTGGTTGGGCTTGTCGATGGTAGGAAACCAGCACGATGAAGATTCGGTTTCGCCCTGCGTCCAAATTTGGGTAGGCACATCAGGAATTTCTCCTTTCGGATTGATGAAATACAAGCCTTTTGCATCACTTCTTGCCCCCTCTTTTTCAATGACTTTTTCAGGCTGTGCCGTATAGCGAATGTACACGGTGTAGTTTTCGTTTTTCTGATAGATTTTATCCAATTTTATTTTCAGAAAATCGTTTTCATAGGCATATTTCAGCGGTTGGTCATTGAGTTTTACCTCGTGGATGAGCATCGACTTGGCATCTAAAATCAGGCTATCGGTGGCATAAAAATAAGGCGAAGCCGTGAGCCATTCCTCACCATTTAGGGTTTGATTCTCAAAGTTAAAGCCTACTTTGAGTTTGGTATGTTGGAGTTTGGTTTTCATTTCGGGAGTCGCTCGGTGAAGGGTTCTCCCCGAAGTATCGGTTTGGGCGTAGAGGCAAGTTCCACCCCATAAAGCAATGGCAAGAAGTATGTATTTCATATTATCCTTTTTTGGTGCAAAAATACAAGGTTTTTTGAAGTGAGATACGATTTTTGGATTTAAAATTACTGAGATAAAAGTCTTCAACTTCGCTGAGACTGACACGAAATTTTTCTTGTTGAGCAGGGAAGAAGTGTTTGTACCTATTATAATTATACTAAATCCTAAAAATATTTGATTTTGTGTGAATTGTTTAAAAAAGAAAAACGCTCCTTGGTAAGGGCGTTTTTTGGTGTATCTTTTGGTTATGGCTCTATCCTGTCTCTATCGTTTCTCTATCTCTTTTGTAGTTTGAAAAATTTATAGCTGGACTTCTTTTTCAGTTAGGTTGTCAGGGTTATCAGTAGCACGGACGATAATTTTATCGCCTGAAAGATTGGGATTGTTGACTGTTGTGGTGTAAATCCATTCCAAACCATTGTCAATAGCGTTTCCTTTTTCTACTAATGTTCCTTCGGAATTTTGAATTTCAACGGTTACTGCTTTTACTGCAAAATCATCATAAGCCTTGATTTTGATAAGGTCGCCCACCTGCCCTGTATATGCTGAAAGGTCAATTTGTTCAATTTTTGGGGCGTTCATCAGGTCGGCAACGGCGATGTTGTAGCTATTTAAGCCTTCTTTTTTGGCGGCTGCCTCATCATACATTTGTTTGGTGGTAGGGTTTTGCAATGCTCCTTTGGCGTAAATGACCGCTTTTTGGAATTTTTGATGATGCTCTTTTTGTTTGTCTGAAAATTCTGCTTTGCGTTTGGGAGCTTTGGAAACAATGGTTTTCCCGTTTCGTTGCGAGAAGACTAAAATATCTCCCACTTTTCCACTTAATCCGTGGGTTACGATGTTGTTGTTTGATTGTGCCATAATGATGTGGTTTTTATATTGGTTATAAAACATTTTTATTGCTTATAATTTTGCTTTTCTTTTTTAGTCCAAACCATAATAAGATAATTAATCCCCACATTACAATACTTTCAGGAATTAGTATTGTTATATCACTGATATTGTTTGAGAGTATAAAATAAGTAATAATTATAATTACCCAGCGTACTATTAACACAGCCATTATGAGCCAAACTGTTAATTTATCATTTACTACATTTTTGTTTAGAGCTAAAATAAGTAAGACAATCCCAAATACAATATTTTCACCAGCAATGATGTGCCAAATGTAAGTAAAAATAACCTTTGTATTAGGTTCGATTATTGATGTTGTTAAATTGGGAAATACAGAACTTAAACCACCTATTGTATGTGTAAAAGCTGATAGCAAACATATAAAACCAACGATTAGATAAAAGTAATTTCGTACCATTTATTTCATATTTTTTAAATTGTTATTAATTGCGAAATATATAACAATGAAAAGATAAACAAGCAGAAGTAACATATTGATTCCTCCCAAAGTATCCTCCAGACTTTTCTCTATCAAATAGGCATTCCAATGTTGTTCCAAATAATTTTTATGGATAGTATAAGTATTTGCTTTATAGGCAGTAGGGACAATAAAAAATAGTCCATTGATACATATTATTACCGATAAAAGGAATAATGTAATTGTCTTCTTTTTGGTGCCTTTCAGAAAAACGAATAATCCGTTTCCTAATAAGAACAAAACCATAGCCGGAACTGTTACATAATTCATAATGGAAGTAATAAAGTATCGCTGCCAAATAACAAAATCATCGGGCAAAAGTGGTTGAGGGGCTACTACATTCATTGCTATAAAAGAGAATATGCTTCCTAAGCTTAATGAAAAACCTATGATTGTCATAAATAGAGCAATGGTAATAAAAATTTTGTCTTTAGTTTCCATATTTTTCCTTTTTAGAGGCAAAATTATGATAACTAAAAACGACGGCAATTACCTTTGGGTAATAAATGCTTTTCAGGAAACCATTTTTCTGCGGATACGACTTAGCGATTGTGGAGTTACACCGATGTAGGAAGCAATGTAGTATTGTGGTATTCGTTGGCTTAATCCTTTAAATTGCTGTAGAAAAGTCTCGTATCGTTTTGTGGGAGTTTGTTTTTGAAGAGCATAGATATACAAAACAGTTTTATTGAAAGCTTCTTCTACGACCAAGCGATTAAATCGTTCGCCGTGTTGCACTTTATTACAGAATTCGTGTAAATCATTATAAGAAATCCTAAATAAAATGCTGTTTTCCAAGGCTTCAAACGATTTTATAGAAGGAGTTTGTGTGGAAAAACTTGTCAGGTCACACATAAATGAATTTTCGCTACTAAAGTGTACTGTTTGGTCGTCGATAAAATGACGAAACAATCCTTCTTTTATGAAATAGAGATATTTACATATATTACCAGCTTCTAAAAGATGAGTGTTTTTGGAAACCGAAATTTCCGAAAACAATCCTTTTATCAATTCTCTCTCTTTGAAAGAAAGAGGAACGTAATTCTGTATGGCGTTGAGAAGTGCTTCCACTTTGTCCTGTTTTTTTTACAAAGGTATAAAATAATTTGCAAAGCTCATTTTACAGCAAAATATAGGGTATAAAAAGAAACGTAATATTCGCAACACTATAATATGGTGGGGTAAAAAGATATCAAAATATGAAGACTTTGGATAAGATGATTTTGCCAATCTTCCCACCCAATCCGTGGGTTACGATGTTGTTCTTTGATTGTGCCATTTTTTTATGATTTCAAATAATTACTTTTTCTTGGTTTTTTTGTTGAAATCCAAGCAGAGATTAAGCCAAAAAGCAAAATCTTTTGCTGATTTGTAGCCTATTTCTTCCACATAGCAGTAGCCTTTCAAATCCTTATTTTTCATTATGCAAGGTAAATAACCCTGCCTTTCGGTAAGCCCTTCGGTATATTGGGGGTCGAAACGACACATCAAACGGTCATCACTAACATTAATACACATCTTTTCGTTTACCAAAAATGCTAACCCCCCAAACATTTTCTTCTCTTCAACCTCAATTTCAGGAATTTTTGCTAAAAATTCACGCACCCGATTGGCTAAAGCTTCATTGTAAGCCATTTTTATACTATATCGATTATCATTAAAGCCTGTTTTCTACTTATGAAAATAGATTTTCAGCTCTTTCAAAAGTCCGTTTTCTGCTTTCCATATCTCGGCAACATTACCATTTTGTATAGTTCCGTTGGGCAAAATCCAATCGTAATTTGCCAACACAAAGGCATTATCTCCTTCTATTATCGTTTGGATTACTCGCATTGTTTGGTAGCTTTTACAAAAATTTCTGTACATTTCTATATAAGCCTGTTTTCCCAAAAGAGGCTCTCCGTCGTTCATTATAAAAACAAAATCTTCGTCTAAAGTTTGTTCCCAGTTTGCTTTCTGTGCAAACCCCTTGTAATAAGTTGCTAAAAGTTCTTTCATTTTATTCTGATTTTTGGGGCAAAAGTAGTGTCTTTAAAATAAAAAAATGTTGCCATAAGGCAACATTTTCAACTTATAGTGAAACTTCCTTTCTAATCCGACTTAAGGAAGTATGTGTAATTCCTAAGTAACTAGCAATTTGCCTTAAAGGTACATTCTGAATCACTTGCGGTTTATCTTTTAGAAATTGTAGATAACGCTCTTTTGCAGGAAGTGTAATCATTTCAAGCGAGCGTTTTTTTATTTGAAATAACTTTTGGGTCATAAAGAGTCGCCCCCACTCAGCATAGCCCGGAAGAGAATGATACAATTTCTGAAACTCCTTAAAATCAATCTTCCAAGCTATACAATCGGTTAAAGCGACAATACTTTCAGCACTTGGTAGATGGTTGAATAACGATAGTTCTTGCACTATAATTTCATTTTTGCAAAAGAAATCTGTCGTAATTTTATTTCCTTTGTAATCATATACAAAACTTTGAACAATACCACTTTCCAAAATCATATAATCTCGAGCCGTTTGTCCTTCTCGTAAGATATATTCTCCTTTTTTGATTTCAATCCTATAATGAGCCTGTGTAATCTTTTTAAGGTCATTTCCAAAAATCAATGGATGTGCATATATTTTAGAAAAATCAAGAGTGTTTGACATTGTCAGTATTTTTCCACAAAAGTACAATATTTTTCAAAATACAATTAAAATTATTCACAAAACGCTCCATAATTGGAGCATTTCTGTTATTTTTGATAATTAATTTTATATAAAGAAAAAACCACCCAAAAGGTGATTTTTTCTAATTCAGAACTTAAAATATAGTTATGGTACTTATTGCAAAAATAATTTTGACAAAATGACTTAAGCTTTTTTGTAATAAAAAAGCCTAAATCATTTCTGCAAACAATTAATATACTTTTTGCTCTTCTAATTCTAATGTTAATATAAGTTTACCTGTTTTGTCTTTTATTACAAGGGGTTTTCCTCCGTTGTCTTTATCGTACATATTTCTGTTTTCACTTATGCCTTTCTCAGCTTCAAGAACCAAGTCATCGAAAGAAGGTAATTCGAACGTAAACTCTCCCTTAAATTCATCATCAGCATCATTACGATTGAAAATGAAAGTTATTTTTTCATCTTTTTCAAGTGCTTGAATAGCCTTGATAATGTGTACATCCTTTTCGTAAAACTTAATTTCTTCTCTTACCGCAGAAGCTGAATTCTTCATACTTTTACGTTCGATGAATCCTTTTCCTAAACGCTCAACTACATTCCCTGTACTTGTTTTCAAATCTTTTCTGCCTAAATATATTTTGAAATCAAGTTTTTTATTCGCATTTGGAGAGCTATCAGTTTTCAAGTATTTAGAGTAAATAACTGTTTTGAAAGGAAGGTTTGTACCTAATTCTCTCAATTTGTAAGAAATCGGAATACCAGGATTTTGTCTGCTGAAAGTAGCACCCTCTTCTAAGAAATTTTTTACTTCAGCAATGTCGCGAATTGCTTGTCCAGCTAGTTTTGAATTACCTCCTAATACACGACCTCTGATGGTTGAGTTTTGGCTTAATGATTTGAATGCAGCTTCTGCATCTGCAGTTATTTTACCTCCTAAGAAAGAAGCTTGAATTTTAGCCTCTGCTTCTGTTTTAGAAAGGCTAGTTTCAATTCCCAAAAGGAAAACTCTACCCATTTTGATAGATGAAATGAACAAAGGTTTCTCTTTTTCGTTAGCAAGATATTGCGAATAATCGAAGTTTTCAGGGAAAAAATCTGAAGCTTGTTGAGGCAAATCAATATCTAGAGTATAGAAAACTTGTTGAATTTTTACCACAAATCGGTTTAATTTATCTTCTTTGTTGAAAGAAAAGTTTCCTTTAACACTTGTAGAAGTACCATTATATCCGGCTCCTAAAGCTATTTTTAGATGCGATTCACTATGAACCTCTTCATACGAATAAGTGATGTTAGCAGCAGGAGTATCAAAGTTTCGAGTAAGTAGAGAGCTAACTCCATCACGAACGGTTGAAAGTTTTGGGTTTTCTACAGTGAAAGAAGTTTTATCGCCAATTAATGAAGTAGAAATTGTTAAAGGCTTACGAGGTGTTACAATCGGAGCGTAAGACCCTTCTACCACAGTTTTAGCTTTTAGTAAAGCACCAGGGTAAAAAATTTCCTGATCCTCAGAGAAAAGTAGTTGCTCTTCTACTTGTAGAGCCTGTTCGTACTCTTTTTTCTTACCACTCACTAAAATTGGGTCTGATGAAGCCAATCTACCAAATAAATTTTTACCTTGTTCTGAAGAAACTAATCTCTCGGAAAAAGGCTCAATTTGTTTTACAGAAGGTAATGCAGAAACAAATGCATTAAGGTTTGAGCTTGAATCGTTTACGTTGTCTGATTCCTTTTGACAAGAGAAAAGTACTGTTGATGACAAAGCAAGTAAAGCTGCTTTTACTGAAATTTGTGTTTGCATATAATATAATTTAATTATTAATTTTCTTTGTTTTTTTACAACTTGTAATCGTTGTAAAGTGAGTTATTAGAATGTTAGTATATATAAGTTGTGAACGTTTTTAGGTTTATATGCGAAACCACAGCGTAATTTAGTAAAAGTAATAATGAGTTTATTTTCCTACAGAAAATCGTAATCCGAAATTCAAATGAAAATTAAATGGTCTGTCTTGATAAATTGTTTTTATAGGTGTGCTGTTGCTAAAGTAATAACTTATACTAGGTTCAGCGTAAATACCAATCAATGATGAAAAGTTATACTGAAATCCAAAAGATGCATTAGCTGACCATTGTAAAGGATTGATTTTGATGTTTTCTCGTTCTCCTTTCATCATATTTCCATCAAAATAATGTGTTTTATGTAATGTTCCAGACACATTTTTCTCGACAAGTATACCCGCAGAAGAGTACAATTCAAAACCTCTCCAAGAAAATAGCTGATACTTTAAGTTGATAGGCAACCCTACATAGTGCAATTTCTGCTCACTGGTGAAATAATTGGCTTTGCTTCCCTCTCGTAAATCAGAAATCAAACGAGTGTAAGTTATCCCACTTTCCAAAGCAAAACGATTACTAAAATGATAAGCGAATAAAATTCCTGTTCGGATAGGTAATCGATGTTTGGCTTCGTTTTCCACTTGCTCTTCACTGCTAAAAACAAGTGTGCCGAGCAGTGGGCTATCTTTCCACATTGTTGCTTCTTCATCTTCAGTGTCTAAAATCACAAAATCACTTGTTGATTCAGTTTTATTACTTAGAGAAGACCCCATTCCGCCAGAGGTAAAAATCCCAAAAGACAGACGATTACGTCGAGATTTATTATCAACTTCTGCAATTGCTTCCAAAGGAAGTTCCTCAGTGGATACGATTTTCTCTTGATTTTTTTTAGGCTGAGGTGCTACAGCCCAAGCATTCTCTTTTGTTTTTGTTTCAGGTTGATTGACAGTCTTATCCTCATTTATTGCGATGAAAAATTCATCAGCAACCTCTTCAGTTGAAACTTTTCTATTCTTAACAAAAGTGATATTTTGTAATCCGTTTGATTTTTTGATTTTCTCAATGGTTAAAATCTCACTTTCCTCTTCGATTGGAAAAATTGGCGATTTATGGTCAATAATTTTTATTTCTTCATCAGAAATTTCTGCTACAGTAACGTTGGATAATTCCTTTTCATTGTTGAAATAATGATTTAAAGTCAGCACAAAAGCGATTATAGCAGCTGCGGCAGCAAAACGTTTTGTCCACAAGAACAAAACAGCTCGTGAGCGTTTTTTATTTTTTTGCGACATTTTCGCTTGTATGCTTTCCCACAAACCTTCGGGCTCATCGGTTTGATAGTCAGCCATTCGCTGCTGTATGTCTTTTAACCATTTTTCTTTCATAACGAAGCAGAATTAAGAGTTCTGTACTGTTTAATTTTGTCAGCCAACAAAAGTTTGGCTCTGTGAAACTGAGAAGCAGAGGAGCTTTCTTTAATATTCAACAACGCTGCAATTTCCTTATGGCTTTTTTCTTCAATCACATAAAGGTTGAAGATGGTGCGATAGCCATCGGGTAACTCTCGTATCATTTGATGAATAACATTCGATGGAATTCCTGAAGTATCAGGCTCTTCGTCGATGCTATCCATTTTTTCTTGTTTAAGCTCAACAAACATCGTTTGGCTGTTTCGTTTCATAAATTTTAGTGTTTCATTAACTACAATTTTTGTCATCCAGCCTTTTAGTGAGCCTACGCCACGATATTCAAACGAATGTACAGATGCAAATATTTTCAAGAAAGCCTCTTGAAGCACATCTTTCACGTCTTCTTCATCTTGCAAATAACGAAAACAAACAGCAGTAAGATACCTTACGTAATGGTGGTATATCTCTCTCATTGCTTGCTCACTACCTTTTTGTAATTCCAGCAGGAGCTTTTGTTCATTATCGTTATCGTTCGACGCCATTTTTTACAATTATTCCTTTTCTGGTAGATAATGAAGTGGACTTTAACTACCCATATAAGTCCACTCCATTTACTTTAAAAGGGAATATTCAGATATTTTTCTTTAGTGTTACCGCATAGAAATGGATTTTTACCATTAAAAGTCCATTTTGGTGTGATGAAAAATCATTTATTATCAGTAAGAATTAGTTTGAATTCGGTAAAAACCCATTCTACGCGGTGATTTTTTGTCTTTTTATTAGTGATTAATCGTTTTACTTAAAGCCAATTCTCTCTTAAGGATATGAAATCGCTAAGGTTTAACTTTAGGACGCAGTTGCAAGTCGAAATCAGCAGATTTTTCACCATTAAATGACTTCCACTTCAGTTTTAGTTTCACTTTTTTCGATGGGTCTGTACCCGGAGGTAAGTCGTTTAAGTTAAAGGCTATGATAGCTTCTCCCATTGGTCCTCCAATATCACCCTTGGCATCGTGACGTAACTCTAATTCGTATGGATTTTGAGGATTGATGCCAGTTACCAAATTAATATTATGTTTTACGTTGGCTCGGCTCCATTGTGTACGAACTCGAAGTGTTAAATAACCATCTTCTGCTACAGTTAACCAATCTCTCACAATTTCTATTGGGTCATTTCCGTACTTAGTATTGTTATCTGCTCCCAAATTAGGTACTGGTTGTTTGGTTCGGATACTATCTATCCAGTGAATGCGTACATTCTGAGCTTTGCTTTTTGTGTCGTTACTTTCTTTTGTGTATTTTACCAATGCTCTTACTTCTTTTTTTCCGAAAGGAGATTTTTTCATATTGGTAGGATTCAATCGAGTGACGTCATCTAACTGAAGAAAGAAGGTGTCATCAGCTTGTGGTCGCACGGTTACTACTGCGGTAGGTCGCAAGTCAGTAATCTTATCATCTTTGAGGCAAGACTGCAAAGAAAACGCAGTTATCAAAAGCCCCAAGGCATACTTTGAAAATCTAAACGTGTTCATTGTAATTTGTTTTGATGTTAATTCACCATAGTAAACCCCATAATTCGGAAATCTTGCATCGAAAATTAAATTTTAACTAAATTTTACATTTCTGAGAGTGGAATTTTTGTGTTTTATGAGTTGAAATGGTGTTTTAACTATTTGAAATATAGTTTTTTATGCTTTGAATTCGACTCTTGAAAATTATTTTTAATTTTTAGAGTTATAGTTTTCTCTCTTTTTAAATAAATGCTTATTTCTTCAATCAAAGTATTTTGGAACTATATTGTAAAACCCCAATAGGAATGCATTTTTGCAAAGATAATTCTAAATTTAACAAATGAAATGGTTGCGGCGGCTGAAAGTCAAAAACTGAACGGAACAACATACTTCAAAGCTTCCAAGTTCTTAAAATAATTTTATATATTTGCGGATATTTTATTGAATTGATAAGAAAAAAATATATATACTATGCAATTATCTAAATTTAGCTTTTTTGCTTTTCTTTTAGCTTTTCAGCTGTCTTTTTCACAAAAAACACCTGCAGATTACGTAAATCCATTCATCGGGACGTCAAATTTCGGAGCCACACACCCTGGGGCAATTGCTCCACGCGGAATGCTCAGTGTTTCCCCTTTTAATGTCGCTTTTGACACAAAAGGAATTGAAAATCCGCTCGAAAAAGATAGTCGTTGGCTATCAAATCCATACGTTAATGAAAATAAATTTCTGACAGGATTTACACACGTGAATATGAGTGGGGTAGGTTGTCCTGAGTTGGGAGTAATTATCGCTATGCCTACAACTGGTGAACTTGAAACGAATCATCTGAAGTATGGCTCAACTTATAAAGAGGAAAAGGCTTCGGCAGGATACTACAGTACACATATTGACAAGTACAATGTTAAAGCTGAAATGACAGCCTCAATGAGGGCAGGAGTAAGTCGTTATTATTTTCCAAAAGGAGATGCTAATGTGTTGATAAATTTGGGCTTAGGGCTTACTAATGAACAAGGAGCGATGTTGAAAATTGTTTCACCAACAGAAGTACAAGGCGTACGAATGGTCGGTTCATTTTGTTATAATAGTCCCGAATTGGCTTATCCTGTGTACTTTGTGGCGAAATTGTCGAAACCAGCAGATTCGTACGGTATTTGGCATAAGCCAGAAAAATATGATGGAGTAGAAGCCGAATGGATGCTTTATAACGGAAAAGTACGCTTGAAAGAAGGTTTCACAAGAGAAGTAGTAGGCGATAGCATTGGGGCTTATTTCCGATATAAGTTTGATAAAGAAGAGGTTGTGGAAATGAAAGTAGGTGTTTCGTATGTGAGTATCGAAAACGCTCGAGAAAACTTAGAGAAAGAAATTGGTAACAAATCATTTACAGAAGTATATCAACAAACTAAAAACGAATGGAATAAGCAATTTAATGTGGCTTTGGAGGGAGGTAATGACGACCAAAAAACAATTTTTTATACAGGTTTATATCACACTCTCATTCACCCGCACATTTTTAACGATATAAATGGCGAATATCCAGAGAGTTCCACCAATAAAATTGGAAAATCGAACGAGCGTTATACAGTTTTTTCACTTTGGGATACTTATCGGAATTATCATCAGTTAATGACACTACTTTATCCTGAGCAACAACTTGGTATGGTCAGAACGATGTTGGATATTTATGACGAAAGTGGTTGGCTGCCCAAGTGGGAACTCAATTCTACTGAAACTTTTACGATGGTAGGTGACCCTGCAAGTATTGTTTTGGCAGACACATATTTACGTGGACTCACCGATTTTGATGTAGAGAAAGCTTATCAGGCGATGCTTAAAGGAGCTAATACATTGAAAAATAATCCTATACGTTTGGGTGTGGAAGAATATTGGAATTTGGGTTATTTGAGTGTAGATGGCGGAGTTGCTGGTCCTGTATCCACTACACAGGAGTATAATATTGCCGATTTTGCAATAGCTCAATTAGCAAAAAAACTTGGTAAAAAGAAAGATTTTGAGCGATTTAATAAACAATCTCTTTCATATCGTAAGTTGTTTGATAAGCAAACCAAGTTGTTACGTCCGCGTCACGCTAACGGAAAGTGGTATGCTCCGTTTAATCCTGAAAGTGGTGCTAACTTTGAGAAAAATGTGGGATATATCGAAGGAAATGCGTGGCAGTATGTGTATATGGTCACTCACGACGTAAAAGGAATGATGCAAATGATGGGAGGGGCGAAATCATTTGAAAAACAATTGGATTACATCTTTGATAAAGGTCAATATGATATGGCAAACGAACCTGATATTGCTTATCCTTACCTTTACAATTATATTAAAGGAAGCGAATGGAAAACACAAAAACGTGTACACGATTTAATTGAACAATATTTTCAAAATAAACCTGCGGGACTACCCGGAAATGAAGATACAGGCGTTATGTCGGCTTGGCTTATTTACGGAATGATGGGATTCTATCCGGTAAGCCCAGGGGAACCTATTTATACGTTCACTTCGCCCAAATTCAATAAAATAACACTTGCTTTAGATAAAAAATACTATCCAAATGGCGAACTAATTATCGAATCAAATGCTTCTCCTGAAAATATTTACATCAAGCAAATTTATATTGATGAAAAGCCTTATGACTCATATTTCATCACACACGATCAGCTGAAAAAGGCTAAAAAAATACGTTTTGAGCTGAAAAGTCAAAAATAAAATAATAGAGAGCAAAATTTACAAAAACCTTCTCAAAAATTTCTTGAGAAGGTTTTTGTTTTTTCTGAAATAGCCAAAATAAGGCTGTAAAAGATAGAATTCTAAAAGAGTTATTTAACTCAAGAAATAAAAACAAGATTAGATTTTGCGTCCAAAAAATAATCCGTTACAATTTAATGCAACGGATTATTTTTAATTTTTATAACGATTTTAAGTGTTTAAACTTTGATAAATCTTTTATAATATCCAAAGAAAAGTATAAAACTATAACAAACCACAAGAGCCAAGAAAGCCATTTTAAAGCCTATGTTGTCTGCTAAAAATCCAAATACTGGTGGAATGATAGCCCCTCCTACAATCATTGTACATAAAATACCTGATGCTTGAGGTCTCAACTCTCCAAGTCCTTCCGAAGCTAATGTGAAAATAGTCGGGAACATAATGGAGTTAAACAATCCGACTGCTAAGATGCTCCACATTGATAGTAAACCATCTGTGTTTATTGATACCAATATTAAAGATATCGCAATTAATGAAAAGAAAATAAGCACCTTAGAGGGAGCGATAATTTTCGTTAGAAATGCCCCAACAAAACGTCCTAACATTGCTCCTGCCCAATAGAATGTAACAAAGATACCGACCACAGCTTTAGGGTCATTGCTTGTTAGGTCTTGTTCACCAAAAACTTTTCCTAAGCTAACAACGATGGAACGCATTGTTTGATTCTCAAGAACTTCCTTAGCTATATTGATTTCCACGAAATAGTTAACCAAATAACTTCCAATGGCAACTTCAGCCCCTACATACAGAAATATAGCAACAGCTCCTAACATCAGCCCTTGCCTTTTAAATAAAGAAAAATACCCTTTTGTAGAATCTGTGGTGCTATTTTCACCAGTAATTTTGGGTAATTTTACAAAGGCAAAAATTACCGCCATTATGATTATAAATACAGCAATACTCAAGAAAGGGGTTTGTACAGCCGCTGCTTCTGTTGCAAAGTAAGCCTCTTGTTCTGCCTGACTTAACGCATTTATTTCGTCACTTCCCTTAACTCTGTCACTTAGGATAAAAATTGCACCAACGATGGGGGCAATCGTGGTTCCTAAAGAATTGAATGCTTGTGATAAATTCAACCTACTTGAAGCTCCTGATTCATCTCCCAATACAGATACATACGGATTAGCAGCTACTTGCAAGAACGTAATTCCACTAGCTAATACGAATACTGCTAACATAAACACCACCATCATACGTTGAGAGGCTGCTGGGTAAAACAAAAAACAACCTGCTGCCATCGTTAACAATCCTAAGATAATCCCCCTTTGATAGCCAATCTTTGCTAGAATAAATCCTGCTGGGATAGAAAATAAAAAATAAGCAGTGAAGAAAGCAAACTGAATCATTCCTGCTTGAAAATAATTCAGCGTAAAAACATCTCTAAGACGCGGAATAAGAGAATCTATCAATACGGTAACAAATCCCCAAAGAAAAAACAAAGCAGTAACAAATATGAATGCTTTTTTGTAACTTTTTTGTGTACTATTCATCGTGTATAGGTGTTAAAATTGCAAAAGCAAAGTTAGCAATATTATCCTATACATTAGTTAATTTTTAACATTTTATTTTGTTATAATTATAACTGAATAATAAAGCGTTAAAAATCAGTACAAACTAAAATAATACAACTATGATTTTAGCGAATAATTTTTACCTTGAATTTTGTAACACGCACGTTTTGAAGCATTTTCTTCAGCTTTCTTTTTGGAGGTTGCTCGAGCCTTTGTGACGGGAAATCCCTCAATGTAAACTTTTGCTACGAAATAACGAATGTTTGACCTGTCTTCCGTATCTTCTTCAGTTTCAAATGAAAAGCTTCGTTTGTGTTTTTGGCACCATTCAATAAGAAGACTCTTATGACTGATGACCTTTTCTTCTAAATTTTTTAGGTTAATATAAGGATTTATTAACTTTTTCTCAATGAATTTAGAACATTCTCCGTATCCTTTATCTAAATAGATTGCACCTATCAAAGTTTCAAACAAATTTCCAGTAATATTATTACCTAACTGCTTGTGACTTAATTTTGTGCGAAGAAAATCCAACAAACCCAACTCTTCTCCCAACCGATTTAAGTGACGCCTTTCGACAATTTTGGAACGCATTTTTGTAAGGTATCCTTCATCTTCATCTGGAGCACTTCTAAAAATATAATCTGCAATGACAGCTCCTAAAATAGCATCTCCCAAAAATTCCAAACGCTCATAACTTTTGCGTGTACTTTTCTTGTATTGGAAAGAAGGGTGTGTAAAAGCCTCACTATAAATGGATAAGTTCTTTGGTGAGTATCCTAAAAGAGCTTTCATTTTGGAATAAAAAATCCCGTCTTTTTTCTTATTAAAACGGGTTAAATTGAATATTTCTTTTAAGCGAAACACACAAATCAAGGTTTATATTTTTTTGAATAGTAAACAAGCGTTGTGTCCTCCAAAACCAAAAGTATTACTCATAGCTACTTTTACATCTCGTTTTTGAGCTTTATTAAAAGTGAAATTCAGTTTTGGGTCAATTTGCTCGTCAGGCGTTTCAAAGTTAATTGTCGGAGGAATTATTCCGTGTTTCACAGAAAGAATTGAAGCTACTGCTTCAACAGCTCCTGCAGCACCTAACAGATGTCCTGTCATTGATTTTGTGGAGTTTAAGTTAATGTTGTATGCGTGTTGACCAAAAACTTCCAATACAGCCTTTGATTCAGCAATGTCACCCAAAGGAGTAGACGTTCCGTGTAGGTTGATAGTGTCAACTTCTTCTGCCTGTACACCCGCATCTCGTAAGCAATTGAGCATCACATTTTTAGCTCCTAATCCTTCTGGGTGTGGAGCCGTCATATGGTGGGCATCTGCCGAAAGTCCTCCCCCTGCAAATTCACAATAGATAGTAGCTCCACGGGCAATTGCGTGTTCATATTCTTCCAGAACTATCGCTGCAGCTCCTTCTCCCAAAACAAAGCCATCTCTGTTGGCATCGAACGGGCGAGAAGCTTTTGCAGGATCATCATTGCGTGTAGAAAGTGCGTGAAGGGCGTTAAAACCTCCCATTCCTGCAACAGTAACTGCTGCTTCTGATCCTCCTGAAATAATAACGTCTGCGTGTCCTAAACGAATGTAATTTAGTGCATCAATCATTGCATTAGCTGCTGATGCACAAGCAGAAACTGTAGTGAAATTGGGACCTCTATACCCATAACGAATAGAAATCATTCCCGATGCAATATCCGCAATCATCTTAGGAATGAAGAAAGGATTGAAACGCGGTGTTCCATCTCCTTTTGTGAAGTTTATAACTTCTTCTTGAAATGTTTCTAGTCCTCCAATTCCTGAACCCCAAATAACGCCAACGCGGTCTTTATCAATCGTTTCGGGGTTTATTTTAGCATCTTTAATGGCTTCATCAGAAGCGACAAGAGCGTATTGTGCAAATTTGTCTAATTTTCTGGCTTCTTTTCTATCCAAAAAATCTTCTACTTTGAAGTTTTTTACCTCACAAGCGAATTTTGTTTTGAATTTTGAAGCATCAAAATGTGTTATGGCAGCTGCTCCACTTATACCTGCAATTAAATTTTCCCAATATTGCTCAACATTGTTCCCAATTGGGGTTAAAGCACCTAAGCCTGTTACTACAACACGTCTAGTTTTCATAGAATTAAACAAATTTATCAGATTAATTTAGTAAAAAAATAGTGAGCTATAAGCTATAACTCTAAATAAAATTACAGTCCAAGGCTTACAGCTCACTGTTCATAGCTTACAATTTTAAAAATTATTGTTTAGCCTCCTCAATATATTTAATTGCTTGACCAACAGTTGAAATATTTTCTGCTTGGTCATCAGGGATTTGAATATCAAATTCTTTTTCGAACTCCATAATCAATTCCACTGTGTCTAATGAATCAGCTCCTAAGTCGTTTGTGAAGCTTGCGTCTGCAACTACTTCATTTTCATCAACACCTAACTTATCAACAATAATAGCTTTAACTCTTGATGCAATGTCTGACATAATTTTCTTTTTTTAATTATAAATACTGGGGACAAAAGTAATAAACTTTTTCCTAAAATACCACTTTTATTAAAAAATATACCTTTTTTTTCAATGTTAAACTATTTAACCTATTGAAAAATAATTCTTTAAAATTTATGAAATAAAAAAATAGTATATAGATACACTAATTTGTTTCTGTGTCCTCTTCGATAAATTCTGGATACAAGAAGTTGTTGTACGGAAAACGTGTGATGTGTATTTCCCGCACTTTAGCATACACTTTTTCGCGAAATTCCTCCAGATTATCCTTATTTAATGCCGAAATGAAAAGTACATCATTGCCCACTTTATTCATCCACGTTTGTTTCCACTGCTCCAATGTGAAATGTTTGGAGGTAGGTTCGGTGATGAGGTCATCTTCTGCGATAGTTTGATGTTTGTAAGTGTCTATTTTGTTGAAAACCATAATTGTAGGTTTATCAGCACTTTTTATTTCTGAAAGAATTTGATTTACTGAGTGAATGTGTTCCTCAAAATTTGGATGCGAAATATCTACAATATGAAGTAGTAAATCCGCTTCACGAACTTCATCTAACGTACTTTTAAATGATTCAATAAGCTGAGTGGGTAGTTTTCGGATAAAACCGACAGTATCAGACAATAAAAAAGGAAGATTTCCGATAACTACCTTTCGTACTGTGGTGTCAAGCGTAGCGAAAAGTTTATTTTCGGCAAAGACTTCGCTTTTGCTAATTACGTTCATTATGGTAGATTTTCCTACGTTGGTGTATCCGATAAGCGCCACACGTACCATCGCCCCACGATTGCTTCGTTGCACAGCCATTTGGCGGTCAATGGTTGCTAATTTTTTCTTCAAAAGTGCGATACGGTCACGTACGATACGACGGTCAGTTTCAATTTCCGTTTCCCCAGGTCCACGCATACCAATCCCCCCGCGTTGGCGTTCAAGGTGTGTCCAAAGTCCCGTTAACCGGGGTAAAAGATATTGATATTGAGCTAATTCCACTTGGGTTCGGGAATAGCTGGTTTGAGCCCGTTGTGCGAATATATCCAAAATAAGCCCTGTTCGGTCTAAAATTTTGGCTTTCAAGATACGTTCAATATTTTTTTGCTGTGCAGGGGAAAGTTCGTCATCAAAAATAACAGTCCCAACTCCATTCTCTTCCACGAATTGCTGAACCTCTTCCATTTTTCCCGTTCCTATAAAGGTTTTCGGATTTGGAACATCTAACTTTTGAGTAAATCGTTGTAAAACTTCTCCACCCGCTGTATAGGTAAGAAATTCTAATTCATCTAAGTATTCTTTTGATTTTTCTTCGTCTTGCATTTGGTTGATGATTCCCACCAACACCACTTTTTCGTAATTTAGATTTATCTGTTCGAGCATAGTATGCTTAATTGTTTCGTGTGCAAAAATAACAAAATAATTTTTTATTATGAGTTGTGATAGGTAAATTGGATATATCGCCAACAAATATTGGTTAAAGAATCAGATATATTTTTCAATCCGTACTCGAAAACAGGTATAGTCCATTTCTCAAAAGTGAATATTCTTAGCAATGATGAAGAAAAAATCATTCTTGAAATAGAAGTTGGTACTAAAAGAGAAATTTTATATATTAAAAAAGATGATTAAGTTTATAGCCTGAAATATGCTATTCTTTGTTTATATCTATTAAGGATTTTAGTAAAATCAGTGAAAACCTCTGTTGTATCAACGAATTTGGTTGCTTGAATGCTTGTTGTGATTTCCGTGTTCGTTTTCATCAAGTAAAAATTTTATGTCAAAAATAATTTTATATCGATGTTAAAAACATTACCTTTGTGACGTTGAAAAAACGATACAAAATTATGTTATACAGAAGAAGTAGTGAGCTTTTTGCTCAAGCTAAAAAAGTATTACCAGGAGGAGTTAATTCGCCTGTTCGGGCGTTTAACGCTGTGGGAGGCGAACCTATTTTCATCAGAGAAGCTCAAGGGGCTTACCTAATTGATGAAGACGGACGTAAGCTCATTGATTACATTGCATCGTGGGGTCCACTTATTTTAGGTCACGCATATCCACCTGTTATTGATGCGGTTACAGAACGTGCAAAAAAAGGAACTTCTTTTGGAATTCCTACTGAAATAGAAATCAAAATTGCGGAACTGGCTGTGGCAATGGTACCTAATATTGATAAAATACGTTTCGTAAACAGCGGAACAGAAGCTTGTATGAGTGCCATTCGCTTAGCAAGAGGATATACAAATCGAGATAAAATTATCAAATTTGCGGGTTGTTATCACGGACATTCCGACTCATTCCTTATTGAAGCAGGAAGTGGTGCAATTACTTTCGGAAGCCCAAATAGCCCAGGTGTAACGCAAGGAACTGCAAAGGATACACTTTTAGCAAAATACAATGATATTGATTCAGTTAAAGCTCTTTTTGAAGCCAATAAAAACCAAATTGCAGGAGTTATCATCGAGCCTATTGCAGGAAATATGGGGTGTGTTCCTCCTAAGAAAGGATTTTTGGAAGCCTTAAGAAAACTTTGTACAGAAAACGGAACTTTACTGATTTTTGACGAGGTGATGACTGGTTTTAGATTAGCAAAAGGAGGAGCTCAAGAAGTTCTTAATATCCAAGCAGATATTGTGACCTTTGGAAAAGTAATAGGAGGCGGACTTCCTGTGGGGGCTTTTGCAGCTCGTAATGAAATTATGCGTTTTCTTGCTCCTGAAGGTCCTGTATATCAAGCAGGAACGTTGAGTGGAAATCCTCTTGCAATGAGTGCTGGGTTAGCGATGCTTACGGAACTTAATAACAACCCACAAGTATTTGAAAGTCTTGCTAAAAAAACGGCTTATCTGCACGAAGGATTTGACAAAGTGCTTTCCAAAACAGATATTCCTTATCAGATAAATCGCTTTGGTTCAATGATTTCATTGCATTTTAATGAAAATCCTGTGGTTGATTTTGAATCTTCTGCCAAAGGAAATTTGGATCGATTCAAAAAATACTTTCACGGAATGTTGGCAGAAGGTATTTACTTGCCTCCAAGTGCGTTTGAAAGTTACTTCCTAAATGATGCTCTAACGTATGAGGATTTGGACACAACAATTCAAGCTCTCGAAAAAATCATTGCTGATGGGCGTCTGAATTAGTTTTCACAAGAGCAATAAAACTAAACAGAATGAGATAGAAGCGTCTAATGTATTTTATTTCATTCTGTTTTCTTTAAAAAGTTAAACAAGAGGATAATTGTCAGGGAATTGCAATTCCAGTTGAATGAATTTAGGCTTATCTTTATTAATTTCTTTTTTCTTCTTATTATCAAAATTAGATAATGAAATACCTAACAAACGTATTGAATTTTCTAATGGTTGTTGGTAGAGTAGTTCTTTTACACAGATTAATATATCTTCTTTGTTGTCAATATATTGATTAAGCGTTTTGCTACGAGTATTCACTGAAAAGTCACTATATTTTATCTTTAGAGTGATTGTTTTTCCTGTCAATTTTTTTCGTTGCATACGTTGGCTAAGTTCTTCAGCAATCGCTACTAACTTTTCTTCTACATAAACTTCACTGGTGATGTTTTTTGAATATGTGTGTTCCGTTCCTAACGATTTTGGAACTCGGTAAGGTTTTACTTCACTTCGATGGATACCACGAGCTAATTCATAGAAATAATGCCCGTTGTTCCCAAAATGCATTTCTAAGAATTCAAGTGATTTCTCTCTCAAGTCTTTGCCTGTAAAAATACCTTTGAGATACATTTTTTCTGCAGTAACTTTTCCTATCCCGTAAAATTTTTTGATATCAAGCGCATCAAGAAAGTTTTGTATCTCATTGTAAGTGACTGTTTTTTGTCCGTTGGGTTTGTTAAAATCACTGGCTATTTTTGCAATAAATTTATTGATAGAAATTCCAGCAGAAGAGGTAAGTCCTGTAACTTCAAAAATACGCTGACGAATTCCTTGAGCAATTAAGGTTGCAGACGGATTATTTTTCTTATTTTGAGTCACGTCCAGATAAGCCTCGTCTAATGACAAAGGTTCCACCAAATCAGTATATTCATAGAAAATGGAGCGAATTTGCATTGAAATCTCTCTGTATCGTTCAAATCGTGGGTGAACAAAAATCAAATCGGGGCATAACTGCTTTGCCTGTGTACCACTGATAGCACTTCTTACCCCAAATTTCCGAGCCTCATAACTCGCCGCTGCCACAACTCCTCGTTCTCGTTCGCCCCCCACAGCAATCGGTTTACCTCGAAGTTCTGGGAAATCCAGTTGTTCTACTGAAGCATAAAAAGCGTCCATATCTATATGGATAATTTTTCGCAATTCAATTTTTTCAGGGGATTTCATACAACCGAGTTTCCTTTTTATAAATCACACAAAGTTTTTGGAAATGCTATGCAATCTAATTAGTGAGATATATGCTATATTTCAGATGATTGGCAATTAAAATTCGTACAACAAATGTACATATATAATAGTGTCAGTTGAAAAAGATAACTTTTAAATCTGTTGATTTTTAGATTATGTGGGGTGGGTATTCGAAAGTTTCTTAATAAATAATCAGTTTACAAAAGGGAAAATATAAAAAAAAGCCTTCCTTAAAAGGAAAGCCTTCCATTGGTTTACTATAAACCCGTGTAAAAGTATTTACACAAAACAACACAACTAAATCTTATTGCGGTCTGGACGGGACTCGAACCCGCGACCCCATGCGTGACAGGCATGTATTCTAACCAACTGAACTACCAGACCAATATTTGCTTAAGAACATTTCGTTTCATCATTGCGGTTGCAAAGGTAATACATTTTTGTAAATCTGCAAATTTTTTGAGAAAAAAAATGTTTTTTTTTCTTTGTTTGAAATTAATGATTTGAAAATCAATGCTATTTGTTTTAAAAAATATTTTGATTGAAATAATTATTTACTTTTATATGCATTTTCTTTTTTCTATGGAAAGTGTTTAATGAAGATAATAAATATTTTTATGTCTGGGTGAAAGAAATTATTGTCTTTATTTCATAAGACAACTATTTAAGGTTTTTTAACACCAATACTTTAGTTGTGTACTATCTGAATACCCTAAATTTGAACCACTCGGGAGAGTGGTTCTGTTCTTATTGTAAGTGTGTCTTTAGTCCATAAAACAAAATTTAAATAGTTAAATGGTGTTAAAAGTTGATTTTTTTATTTTTTTTCTGTTTTTAGTCTTCCCTTTGCTTTAATTGTTGATTTTTATGTGTTTATGATATTAAATAAAATTTTAAGTGTTTATTTCTATTTATCAAAAAGATTGTTTTTAAATGTGAATTCTGTTTTTGATGCAACTCAAAATTATTTTTATGGCGATAAATTAATTAAAAAAACAATTTTTGTTTTATTAAAATGTTAAAATATGGATTTTTTTAAATATTGGTTTTTTTTATGAGATAATATGATGTAAAGTTTGTAATTTCTAAAAATAATCCTAATATTTGCCAGACTAATTCAAAAAGGGATAAAAGATGAAAGAAAAATTAATTTGGACAGTATCGTTCTTTTTCTTGGCACTACAAATTGCCCTCGCACAAGAAAAAACGATAACTGGGGTAGTGAAAGATGAACAAGGAGAGCCTTTACCAGGTATCACGGTTACAATTAAGGGTACTACAAAAGGTGTTGCTACAGATTTTGACGGGAACTATAAAATTAAGGCTAAGGTGGGGGATATACTTCATTTTATAGGAATAGGTTTAAAATCAGTGGATAGATTAGTTTCTGCTTCAACGAGCAAATTTGATGTCGTTATGCACTTGGAAACTGAAGAGCTTGAAGAAGTAGTGGTAACAGCCTACGGAACTCAGAATAAGGCATCTGTAGCGGGTTCTATTCAAACGATTAAATCAGACCAAATTGCGAAAGCTCAATCGGCGAATGTTATACAGTCATTATCAGGTAAGGCTGCAGGTGTTCAGGTTAGAAATACGTCAGGGCAACCAGGAGAAGGCTCTGAAGTCCGTTTTAGAGGTGTCGGTTCTATTTCGGCTTCTAATAATCCTCTCTATGTTGTTGATGGAGTTCCCTTTGATGGGGATATATCATCTATATCATCACAAGATATAGAGTCTATTACCTTTTTAAAAGATGCCTCAGCAAATGCTCTTTACGGAAGTAGAGGTGCCAATGGAGTTGTTGTAGTTACTACAAAAAAAGGAACTGGAGGTAAGTTAAGAGTAACGTATGAAACAAAGTTAGGGATAAACACAAGAGCAGTTCCTGATTATGATGTGATTACTGACCCACGTGAATACTATCAGTTAGAGTTTCAAAGAAGAAAATTGGGTGCTTGGGTTGCAAAAAATACTTTAACAGAAGCTGAAGCATCTTTGAGTGCTGCAAATTCACTTGTAGGAAGTATTGGTTATAACATATTTGATGTCCCTAATGACCAAGTGATAGACCCGACAACAGGTTTAGTAAACCCAAATGCAGATATTGTTTATCAAGATGATTGGCATAAAGCACTATTCAGAACAGGAGTAAAACGTGAACACTACATAAGTTTGATGCAAGGAGGAGAAAAAGTTAATAGCTACCTCTCACTTGGGTATTTGAAAGAAGATGGTTATGTGTTAAACTCAGGTTTCGATAGAGTAACTGCAAGAACGAATCTTGACTTTAAACTTAACAACAATATTAAATTAGGAACAAACTTAAACTATGCATATACATTCCAAAAATCGCCACAAGCAGGAAAAGTTTCTACTAACTTTTCAAATTTGTTTTCTTGGACGAGGAATGCAGCTCCTATTTTCCCTATCTACGCCAGAGATCGTTATGGGAATTTGAAGTACGATGCTAAAGGGGATATTATCTATGATTTTGGTAGAGGAGAAACAGAAAACTTTGATGGTTCTAAAACAAAAAGAGCATATATCGAAAATATGAATCCTTATGCGACAACACTGAAGAACACTCAAACTAATGAAAGTCATACATTAGGAGCAAGAGCTTATGCATCAATTAATTTCTTAAAAGATTTTAATTTTACTTACAATCTGGGATATGATTTACAAGCAGATAATCGTTTGAGATATGGTTGGGAAGTTGGTGGAGATTCAGCTCCTTATGGTGGGTCAATAACAAATGCCACTCGTTTTAGAACATCTTTGATAAACAATCAGTTGCTTTCTTGGAAAAAAACTATAGGAAACCATAATATCGAGTTAATGGTAGGGCACGAAAGTACACAAATGTTGTCGAAAATGTTATCAGGGAATAAAACGAAAGTGGTTGTTAGTGAAAAAGTTTTTATATCAAATGCTACTAAATTTGGAGCGTTATACGGATATAATGATGATTATCAAACAGAAGGCTACTTATCAAAACTCACATATAGTTACGATAATAAATATCATATAAACGGAAGTTTTAGAAGGGATGCCTCAAGTGTTTTTCATCCTGATCATCGTTGGGGTAACTTTTATGGGATAGGAGGAGCTTGGATAGTAACCAATGAAGGATTCTTCCCAAAAATAAATGCTGTTAATAATTTGAAACTGAAAGCAAGTTATGGAGAACAAGGAAATGACAATATTCTTTATCCAGGATATGTTTCTTTTGATCACAGGCATCATTTCTCGTTTAGCAGAAATTATAAGCCATATTTAACCCAATATGATATTACACCTGATGCCAACGGAAATCCATCACTTCGTGAAGCGTATTTAGGAAGTAAAGATTTGAAATGGGAAGTGTCCAAGAATTTTAATGCAGGTTTTGAAGCAAGATTTTTCAATAGAGTGAATCTTGAATTTGAGTACTTTGAGAGAGCTGTTTCTGATATGTTGTACAACTTTCCGCAACAACCTTCGTCAGGAAATCCAACTATTTCCAAAAATATTGGTGATATGGAAAACAAAGGTTTTGAGGTTACCCTTGATGTTGACGTAATCAAGAAAAATGATGTAAATCTGAATCTTTGGGCAAATGCAACACATTATAAAAATAAAATTACAAGATTACCAGAACCATTCACCAATGGTAATTATCGTTTTGCAGAAGGTAAAAGTGCTTATACATTTTATATCAGAGAGTTTGTGGGTGTAGATGAGGCTACAGGTCAAGGTATGTGGTACAAAGGAGAAACTAATAGTAATGGTGAGGCTGAAGGAGAAAAAACAACTTTAATAGGTAAATACAGCGAAGCAACAAAATTCCTTTCTGATAAGACTGCTCACCCTGACGTTTATGGAGGGTTTGGACTTAGATTTGATTATAAAAACTGGTCTTTCTCAACAGGGTTTGCCTATCAGTTTGGAGGGTACGTGTATGATGGTGTTTACGCAGGACTTTTTGTTGAACAAGAAGGGTTTGGCAGTAGCGGACATAATTTTCATAAAGATGTTTACAAAACCTGGAATTTTAATAATAGAAAAGCATCTTTACCAAGGATGACAACAGCTGATTCAAATCAATATGGAGGATCTGATTTATTTTTAACTAAGGCTGATTATATTAGCTGGGAAGATGTTAGCTTGTCATACGATTTGAAAAACGAGCAGCTTCAAAAAATAGGATTAGAAAGTGTTACAATGTCGTTGATAGGTAGTAATTTGTGGGTTTGGTCTAAACGACAAGGTTTGGATCCTCGGATGACTTCACTAAGCAATGGAGGAACACAAAACGTTTATAGCTTATACAGAACAATTTCTTTTGGAATTTCTGCTAAATTCTAAAAACACTTAATTTTTAAAAACACTTACAATGAAAAGAATAATATATATAGGTTTGGGAGCGACTTTATTGTTGGGAGCTTGTTCTAAGGATTTTATGGATAAGGAGCCAGAATCATATATCTCTCAAAAACAACATGGCTCTTCCGCAGTGGCCTCAATGGGTTCGTTACGTGGGGTTTTGGCAGGATTACGCTCTCACGGTATCAGTGGCTATGGAGGACATGAAGATTATGGACATAAATCAATGCTCTCAATAGCTGACCTTATGGGAAATGATGTAGTAATGAATAGCTTAAACTGGAATGGTTTTTACTATAATTTTACTGGAAGAAAAACCACTTCTACAAGATCACATATGCCTTGGTTTACGTATTATATCCAAATTAAAAATACAAATATCATTATCAATAATGTGGATAAGAATACGGCAAGTGAAGAAAGTAAGCAAATTAGGGCTCAAGCTTTAGCTTTACGTGGATATTTTCACTTAATGTTAGCTCGTTTTTATGCTCCAACATATGTAGGAAATGAAACAGCTCATTGTATTCCAATCAATACAGGTGAGGTGTCAAAAGTTAGAAATACAAATAAAGAGGTTTATGACCAAATTATTTCTGACCTAAAAGAAGCTATTGAAGATTTACAGGGGTACAAGAGAGATAATAAAGAGCTTATTGACCAAAGTGTAGCACAAGCTTTTTTGGCAGAGGTCTATTTAGAGACAGGGGAATATGTGAAGGCTGCTGAAATGGCAAACAAAGCCAGACAAGGTTATTCTTTACTTTCAGAGAACGAATGGAAAAATGGTTTCTATGATATAAATCAAAAAGAAACGATGTGGGGAGCAGATATTAATTCTGAGTTAACAACCTTTGTGGCAAGTTTTTTCTCTCACTTCGATAATACCAATACAGGATATGCAGAAGGAGGAAGTATTGCTATTGATAAAAGACTTTATGAGGCTATTCCTGATACAGATTACAGAAAAGCGATGTTTATGTCAGGAACTGATGGAGCTTTTCAAGGTAAAGAATATCCCGCTTACACGAGTTTTAAGTTTAGAGATTTGACAGGTAACAGGACAGAAGGAGACTATATTTACTTACGTTCGGCTTTAATGTACTACATAGAAGCGGAAGGACTAGCTAGAAGTGGAAATGAAGCAGGTGCAAGAGATGTTTTATTTGAAATTACTTCGGAAAGAGATGCTGGGTACTCAAAATCTACTAAAACAGGAGCTGATTTAATAAATGAGATTATTTTGCAAAAGCGGATTGAAATGTGGGGTGAGGGTTATGCTTTCTTCGACTTAAAACGTTTGGGCAGAGCTATTGAAAGGGATTATCCGAATTCAAATCATGGACAATTTGGTAAGTTTAATATACCTGTTGGCGATCCTAAGTTTATAATTCAAATACCTGAAGCAGAAATGGATGCGACGCCCACAATGGCTCCAAATAATCCAGAATAAAATCATAGAGATAACAAAAAAACAGCCATAATTGTAGTTTTATGGCTGTTTTTTATATATACATTTTTAGTTATAAATGTGTTATTTCAGTTCCATTTTTTCAGCAAAATACTCACAGAAGTCACGCATTGTGTCACGCATTTTTTCATCGTTAGTAGCTCTGTGGAAGGTATCAGCCATTGCCGAAAGCGTTTGGTAGAAAAACATTTTCATTTCATCAACAGGCATTTCTTTGGTCCACAGGTCAATACGTAAGGCTTCTTTGTTTTTTGAATCCCAAACAGATAGAAAAATAGCTTTGGTTTCTTCATTATTAATTCCTCCATCTTCAGCGTTCCAAAACAATTTTTCGGGAACTTTATTTTCGTCCAACGCAACAGTTAATTGAATGTTTGATGTCTTTTGCATTATTTTTTAGGTTTATAAAAAGATTGTTTGAATAATTCTTCGGGTTTCATTGTAAGCATCTCAATAATAGATATTTGCTCATTCTTCTCCATAAACGATTTCACAATTTGTAATCCGATAAAACGTCCTACACCTCCAGGTGATTCGCTATCCAATTCCAAATAAAATTTTGAGAAAGGAGCAGGATATATGAATCTGTTCAGTAACTTTTTATCTGTTTGATAAAGAAGTTCATTATCAATAAAATATCTCCATATTTGTGATTCATTTTCTACAGTCCATTTCCATTTTGTTTTGTCGTATTTTAAAATTTCTGCTTCCGATTTTTTAGGAAGAAGAATTTCTGTGAGATATAATTTCTTTCCTTCATAAATTATGTTATCTAAAAATGTAAGGTATTGACGACGAGGAACTAACTTATCCGCAAACGATTCGGCTATATCAATAACAATGTTTTCTTTTTGAAGCTCAAAACGGATATATTTCTGAATATTTTCGTAAAAATGATGATTTTCACCCAAATAATTGTCAATCCCGATAAGTAATAAACTATCTGCATAAATTACTCGAGACTGATAGTCCACTTCGGAAGTAAGTGTGATAACTTTAGGTGCTTGAAAATTAGGAAAATAATATTTTAAGTGCTGAAATAAGCCTTTAATTTCTTTTTTTTCTTTTGACAAATCACCTACATTTTTTTGGGCCTCCTTGTAAAGTGCTTGTCTCAAGCTATCTTTTTGAATTTCAATCCATTCGACATCACTTATGTTTGAAGTAAAAAAGAAAGGATACGTTTTTCTTAGTTCTGAAATTTTTTCTGAAGGCGTTGTAAAGAAAAGAGAATCAAAACGCACTATTTCAACCTGCATAGGTATTTGAGCAATTTCCTTTTCTTTTTTATCTCCACAAGCTGTAAGAATAAGTAAACCAATTAACAGAAGTGATTTTTTCATCGGTAATTCAATCTAAACTATGGTGGCAAATATATGAAAAAAATAAAAAGTAGGAAATGTGTAAAAACTCAGTTTGAGGTATCTTTTTCGTGATAATTAAACATTTATTTGTTTTTCTATTGTATATTTGCAAGATATTTTGGGATAAAGTTTTAACTTTTTTAAATGTAGAAAACAGCGAATATTGCAGAAATGAAAAAAATAGAAGGATTTTCAAAATTAACGAAACAACAAAAGATTGATTGGCTATGTGAAACCTATTTTTCTGGTGATGAACAGGCACATTCATACTTTCAAAAATACCAGAATGCAGATGAAAATCTACAGAAATTGCACGATGAATTCATAGAAAACGCGATTTCTAATTACTATTTGCCCTTTGCAATAGCACCTAATTTCGTTATAAATGGAAAGACCTACACTATCCCGATGGTTATCGAAGAAAGTTCTGTAGTGGCTGCTGCCAGTCGAGCTGCTAAATTTTGGGAATCTCGCGGGGGATTTAAAGCAGAGGTAATTTCTACTGAAAAAAACGGACAAGTACATTTTATGTTTTATGGAGAGAAAGCAGATTTAGAAAGCTTTTTCGCGAAAGTTAAGCCTAAAATGTTGTCTGATGCACAAGTTATTACAGCCAATATGCAAAAGCGAGGTGGAGGCATAACGGACATACGTTTGGTGGATAAAACCTCTGAACTTGCTAATTACTATCAGCTTTTTGTTACTTTTGAGACGTTAGATGCAATGGGAGCGAATTTTATCAATTCGTGTTTGGAATCTTTTTCACAGACTTTTCGTACAGAAGCTGTAAATTTCCCCGAAATTGATAAAAAATATGAAATTGTAATGTCAATTTTGTCAAATTATGTTCCAGAATGTTTGGTTCGGGTTGCAGTTTCTTGTCCAACAGAACATTTGGCTATTGCAAATTTGGGAGGAAGGGAATTCGCAGAAAAATTTGTCAGGGCTATTGCAATTGCAAATGCTGAGGTGCGTCGGGCAACAACTCATAATAAAGGCATTATGAATGGCATAGATTCTGTAATTTTAGCCACAGGAAATGATTTTCGTGCAGTGGAAGCAGGTATCCACGCCTATGCTTCGCGAAGTGGAAAATATCAAAGTTTGACTAAGGCTTATGTTAAAGACGATATTTTTCATTTTGAAATAGAGGTGCCTTTGGCTCTCGGAACTGTTGGTGGTCTGACGAACTTGCATCCACTTGTAAAAACAGCTTTACAAATTTTGGAAAAACCTTCGGCTAAGGAATTGATGCAAATTGCTGCTACGGTGGGATTGGCTCAGAATTTTGCTGCAGTAAGTTCACTAATTACACTTGGAATTCAAAAAGGACATATGAAGATGCATCTGATGAATATTTTGAACCAATTAGGAGCTAATGAAGCTCAAAAAGAATACATTACAAACTATTTTAAAGATAAAACATTAACACACAGGGAAGTGTCAGACGTTTTTGAAAGTATTCGTCACTTAAATTGATAAACCAAATAATTATTAACTTAAAAATAATGTTCTATGAAAAGACTATTTTTACTCATCGCATTTGTATGTTTGCAAAGTGCATTCGGACAAATTATTTCAGAAGAATTTAGCTCAAGTAGGCTCAATGACAAACGAAAGATAGCCATTTATCTTCCTGAAGGATATTCAGATAAGGAAGCTTACCCGCTTTTTGTTGTACTTGATGCAGTTGCACTAATGGAACCTACAATTGCCGCTGCACGTTACTATGAGTATCTCCAATCTATGCCCAAAAGCATAATTGTCGGCGTATTCAATACAAATACAGATATTTCTATTGCTAGTGAGGTTGGTCATCCAATGAATGAAACAGCTCAGTTTTTTGAGTTCATCGGAACAGAATTAGTACCTTACATAAAAGGAAAGTATCCAATCAATACCTTGAGGGGAATCATAGCCTCAGAAGAAGCGGCCTATTTTGCAAGTCATTATCTTTTAAGTGATAAGCCTTTGTTCAACGCTTTGATAGCCCTAAATCCTAAAGTTCAATCATATATAAAAGAATCTCTTCCTGAGCAATTTACTAAAGCAAGGCATCACAAATTCTGTTATATAGCAACTACTGATATGGAAAGTGATGAAACGCTGAAGGAGATTGAAGATTTGGATATTCGGCTCAAAAAAGCTTTCAACAAAAATATAAATTACAATTACGAAAAGTTTGTTGCTACTTCACCAGAATCTGCTGATTTGATGGGAATTGCAAGAGGTTTCGATTTGCTTTTTGATATTTACAAGCCAATCACAGCAAAAGAATTCAAGGAAAAAATACAGCCTCTGCAAGAAAATATTTTTCAGTATTTAGGAGAAAAATACACAAGAATTTATAACGAATTGGGAGTGAGAAAAAAGCCATCACTTAATGATATTTTCGCCATTTACGACGCTATTCATAAGAGGGAAGATTGGTTGTCATTGTCCGATTTATCTGATTTTGTGAAAGCTAACGGGTATAGTGATACAGCGATGCCAAATTTCTTCTTAGGAGAATATTATGAAAAAATTGAGGATTACAAAAAGGCAACCAGAGCATATCAAAGAGCTTATGGAGAACCTAGTATCGACTTTATCAAATCAGACCTTATCAACGAACGGATAACAAACTTAAGAGGAAAATAATTGAATTTTATCCTGATTAACAATATATTATGAAGGTTAAAACAACATACTTTTGTCAAAATTGTGGAATACAATATAGCAAATGGCAAGGGCAGTGCTATGCGTGTAAGGAATGGAATACTATTGTTGAAGAAGTAGTTCAGAAAGAAGAGAAAAAAGTTTGGCAAGTTGAAACTTCTAAAACAAAAAAAGCAACTAAATACATATCTGTTTCTCAGATAAGTACACAGCAAGAAACTCGATTGAATAGTAATAATCACGAGTTGAATAATGTTCTGGGAGGAGGAATTGTTTCAGGTTCCGTGACATTACTTGGTGGGGAACCAGGTATTGGGAAAAGTACACTTTTGTTACAAATTGCACTTAATTTGCCTTACAAAACGCTTTATGTGTCGGGCGAAGAAAGTGAAAAGCAAATAAAAATGAGAGCTGACAGAATTCCGCATAAGTTGGATAATTGCTTTATACTTACAGAAACAAAAACACAAAATATCTTTCATCAAATCAAGGAATTACAGCCCGAAGTTGTAATTATAGATTCTATTCAAACTTTGCAAACGGATTATATTGAAGCCTCTGCAGGGAGCATTTCGCAAATCAGAGAATGCACATCTGAGCTCATAAAATTTGCAAAAACCACTAACACACCAGTTATTCTTATTGGGCATATTACGAAAGATGGACAGATTGCAGGTCCGAAGATTTTGGAACATATGGTGGACACTGTTCTTCAGTTTGAGGGCGACCGAAATCACGTATATCGTATTTTACGTTCATTGAAAAACAGATTTGGTTCTACCTCGGAATTAGGGATTTATGAAATGATGAGTAGTGGTTTGCGTGAAGTTAATAATCCTTCTGAAATTCTAATTTCAAAAACAGATGAAAATATTAGCGGAACTGCCATCGCTGCTACTTTGGAAGGAATGCGTCCATTGATGATTGAAATTCAGTCACTTGTAAGTACAGCTGTTTATGGAACGCCACAGCGAAGTGCAACAGGTTTTAATGCTAAGAGACTCAATATGTTACTTGCAGTATTGGAAAAAAGAGCTGGTTTCCGACTGGGGGCAAAGGACGTATTTTTGAACATTACTGGCGGAATTACCATTGATGACCCTGCAACCGATTTGGGAGTTGCAATGGCGATTCTTTCTTCTAATGAAGATATTGCGATTGAGAAAAATGTTTGTTTTGCAGGTGAAGTGGGATTAGGAGGAGAAATCCGACCCGTGCAACGAGTGGAACAACGCATCACAGAGGCTGAAAAATTAGGATTTGAAACTATTTTTGTGTCCAAATATAACAAAATAGCCTTGAAAAATACGGCAATCAAAATTGTAAAAGTTGCTAAAATAGAAGATGCTATTCAGGAGTTATTTGGGTAGAATAAAAGCTCAAATTTTGTTATTTTGAGCTTTTGGCAATCTATTTTTTCTTCTTTCCACTTCGGAAGAATAGTACGGTCATCACAATAAATCCAATACAAACAAGTCCAAAAAACCCGATGATGATACTTCCTGCTGTGTGGTCGTAAAGTGCAATGTTCTGAGTTATCATATTAAAATAGTGAATTTGAAGTGGCTAATTTATAGTTTTTTAGCTCTCAGAAATATGATATTTATCATAATTTGTATGGTTAAATAATTTCTTGTAGTTTAATCATCTGTTTATCAAATTTTTATTTTGTTATATTGAATTGTTTTAAAAAATATTTCTGAAAAAATGAGTTGATTTCTTTCTAAAAATCGGATTTTCTTGTAAGCACAATCATTTAAATTTTTAAGAAATAAGTCTTACATTTGCAACATTGAAAAAGCGATAATGGAAAATATACAGACTATAAAACAACGATTTAGCATTATTGGGAATACTCCTAAACTCAATCGTGCTATTGAAAAAGCTATACAGGTTGCTCCGACGGATATTTCGGTATTGGTTACAGGAGAAAGCGGTGTAGGAAAGGAGGCTATCCCGAAGATAATACATTCTCTGTCTTTGCGAAAACACGGAAAATATATTGCTGTGAATTGTGGAGCTATACCTGAGGGAACGATTGATTCTGAGTTGTTTGGTCACGAAAAAGGAGCCTTTACAGGAGCTACTTCCACTCGTAGTGGGTATTTTGAAGAAGCCGACGGAGGAACTATTTTTTTAGATGAAGTTGGAGAACTTCCTCTAACTACGCAAGTTAGGTTGCTTCGTGTGCTCGAAAATGGTGAATTTATCAAAGTAGGTTCATCGGTTGTGCAAAAAACCAATGTACGTATTGTGGCAGCAACCAATGTGAATTTGTTTGAAGCTATCAAAAAAGGAAAATTTCGTGAAGATTTATACTATCGTTTGAGTACGGTTGAGATTTATTTGCCTCCGCTTCGTGAACGAAAAGAGGATATTCATCTGTTGTTTCGAAAATTTGCTTCTGATGCTGCCGAAAAGTATAAAATGCCTCCAATTAAGCTGACTGATGATGCGGTAAACCTGCTTTTAAGCTATCGATGGAGCGGAAATATACGTGAATTACTAAATATTGTAGAGAGAGTTTCAGTTTTGGAAAGGAAAAGGGAAATTTCAGCTGCTATTTTGAGAGAATATTTGCCTAATGAGAGTACAAATCTGCCAACCATAGTAAATGCACCCCGAAGTGAAAGTGAGTTTAGCAACGAACGTGAAATACTATACAAGGTGTTGTTTGATATGAAAAATGACCTAAATGATTTGAAAAAATTGACTTTAGAGTTACTACAACACGATAGTTCACAAAAAGTTAAAGAGGATAATAAAGGATTGATACACAGAATATATGGAGAAGGTTCGCATTCAGCAGAAGATACGCCTGTGGTTTCAATCATTCCAGTAGAACGAGTCCAACCGTTGAGGGATACTTCGGATAAAGAGGAACTGTATGATTATGAAGAAGATATAGCTGAAGAACCTCTTTCTTTACAGGATAAAGAATTGGAGTTGATAATCAAGGCTTTAGAGAGAAATGGTGGGAAACGAAAAGAAGCAGCAAAGGAGTTGGGAATTTCAGAAAGAACACTCTATCGAAAGATTAAACAATATAATTTGGACTTGTAAATATAAAAATTAAGGATTAATAATCAATATTTTTGATGATTAAATCGTTGAGAATATTGATTTTTATATGTCTTCACTTACAATTTCTAATTAAATCAAATAAAAATAATTTTTTAAAGTATCGAAAAAATGACCTTGTCTGTTTGGCGTTATACTCATTTAACTTTAGCTTTATTGGGGTCTGTTTTTATCCTAATTGCTTCTGTAACAGGAATGATTTTAGCTTTTGAGCCTATTGTAAACTACTCAAAGTCTCTAAAAAGTGTTGATTTTGATGGGATTACCTTAAAGGAAACCATCATTTCTTTAAAAGAAAAATATCCTGAAATACTCACTTTAAAAATAGATGAAAATGATTTTGTACAGGCAGAAGTGATTGATAATGATGGGAATAACTCAGTATTCTATATTAATCCCAAAACGGCTGAAAAAGTTGGAGAAACGTTTAAAAGAGCAGATATTTTTACTTTTTCACAGACGCTACATCGCTCACTTTTTATGGGAAAAGCAGGACGTATTATTATGGCTGTTGCTTCTTTTTTGCTTATGCTGATTGCCATTTCTGGTATATTTTTGATTATCAGAAAGCAAAAGAATTGGAAACATTTTTTTCATAATATTGTGAAAGAGAACTTTTTTCCTTATTATCATACAATTTTTGGTAGATGGGTTTTAGTCCCTATTTTTATTATAACTTTCACAGGATTATATCTCTTTCTGGAAGGATTTTCGCTTTTGCCTACAAAAGAATTTTCAGGAGAATTAGACGCCAATACACTCTCTGAAAGTCCCAAAAAAGAACTTTCAAATTTTGTCGCTTTCGAAGTTCCGTTATCGAAAGTACGGAAAGTAGAATTTCCTCTTTTTGGAGATGTTGAGGAATTTTATCGAATAGAAATGGTAGACAGAAATTTGATAATCAATCAATTTACGGGAGAAGTGCTTTTTCAATCGGATTCTCTTCCAACAAAAATTATTTCCCATTATAGCTTAATTTTACATACTGGGCGTGGTACTTTAGTTTGGGCTTTGGTGCTGTTTTTGTCTTGTGTTGGTATATTATTTTTTATTTATTCAGGATTTAAAATTACGCTAAAACGCAGAAAATCAATTGTTAAAAATCCATTCAAGAAGGAAGAATGTACTCATATAATTCTTGTAGGCTCAGAGGGTGGAAGTACTTTTCATTTTGCCAATATGCTTCATAATGAATTGATTAGATTAGGGAAGAAAAGTTTTCTGGCAGAGATGAATGCTTTTTCTTTTTATGAGAAAATGGAATATTTGATTGTGATGACTTCAACCTATGGACAAGGAAATGAGCCTTTTAATGCTACAAAGTTCAAAAAATTATGGCAGGAAAATGAAGTTCAGAAGCCTTTCTGGTACTCTGTTGTAGGGTTTGGGTCGTTAGCTTATCCAGATTTTTGTAAATATGCTTATGAAGTTGATGAATTGTTACGAAAATCCTCAAAGGGAAATCCTCTGACTGACATTCATACAATTAATAATCAGTCGTTTGAGTCATTTTCTCATTGGGCAAATATATGGTCTGAAAAACAAGCGATTGAGCTTCAATTATCTGCTAATGTGATTGTTAGTAAGAAGCGAAAACAATATAGTTTTGAAGTAATTCAAAAAACAGATATTCAGTATGATGAAACGTTTTTGATAGTTTTAAAGCCTGTTGTGAAACTAAAGTTTGAATCGGGGGATTTACTTGCCATAATGTCCGATATTGATGGTCGTGAACGGCTATATTCCATTGGTAAAACAATCAAAAATGAAATACTATTAAGTATAAAACGTCACGAAAAAGGAATTGTATCAAATCTATTAAATAATTTAAAATCAGGAGATTTATTCAAAGCAGGATTGGAGATAAATAAAAAATTTCATTTTCCTAAAAACGTAAATCAGGTGGTTTGCATTGCTACAGGAACGGGAATTGCTCCTTTTTTAGGAATGATTGAAAACAATAAAAAACAAGTTGCTACAACGCTTATTTGGGGAGGAAAAAGCAGAGATTCGTTTGCTATTTATAATGAGGTTGTTACGAAAAATATGCTTGATGGAAAAATATCAGATTTGCATTTGGCTCTCTCTCGTTCCGAAAATAAATACTATGTGCAAGATATTGTACGGGAAAAGGCTTTATTCTTTGTTAATTTACTTGATAACAATGGTGTTGTGATGATTTGTGGTTCTGTGGCAATGCAAAGAGGAGTAATTACTATTCTTGAAAAAATCTGTAAGGAATATTTAGGGAAGACATTCAGTTACTTTCAAAATAGAGGACAAATCCGAATGGATTGCTACTAAACAGAACACTTAAAAGAAGTGTTTATTTTTGGCTGAAGTTATCAACAATAAATGTTGAAAACTTTGCGAAAATTTGTTTCCAAAATCTTAAAAATTTCATAATTAACAATATCTTTAGATTATAATGTTTAAAAATTACACAAAGAAATTTTTTCTTAT
>NZ_KB900734.1:0-41163 GCF_000379185.1 Capnocytophaga cynodegmi DSM 19736 | reverse complement strand
TTATAAATTTAGAATAAAAATCTATTTTTATTCCTTTTTACAACGTTTTTTGTTTTTGTTTTTATTTTGTTTAGTGTGATTTGTTTTTTGTAAATAGAAGAAAGTAAGTTAAAACTTGTGATTTTAAGAGTCTATGGGGGATGTTAGGTTTTGAATTTGATTAAATTTTGTACTTTTGTCTTGTTAAATGTGCTTCGTAAAAAGGGGTGCATTTGGAATTGTTTAGTAAAGATTTTGCATAATGAAGACTCGTTTTTTTCATAGTATTTTAGTTTTATTTATATTATTTTTATCTACAAATTTTTTATATTCTCAATCAGGTAGGGTAGAGTCTATTTCTTTGAATTTCAGTGACGCTTGTGTTTCAGCAACGTATAATAATTTCAGTTTGTCCTTTAAGTGGGCTCCTCCGCTTCCTCCTGCAAATAATCAATATATTATTGAGCTGTCTGATGCTAATGGCGATTTTTCTAATCCCACAATTTTAAAGACAATTACAGGGCAGAATACACTCTTTGAACTTTCTACAAACATACAATTACCTACCACAGTACACGGTAACGGTTATAAAATTAGAGTTAGCAGTACTGCTCCTTCAAGTTCATTGGTCAGTAATGCTTTCTCGGCATACTATCTGAACGTTACTACACGTTTGAAACTTAATAATGACGAATCAAAGTTAGCACTTTGTCCTGGGCATTCTAAGGAAATATCCGTAGATAAAAAAACTGAAAAAGCATACAAATGGTACAAAAATAATACCTTGATACCTGGTGTTACAGGTCCTTCTTATACTGTTTCAGAAGCAGGGACATATCACGTTACTGTTGATTATGGTAATTTCTGTTCAGGGTCTTCCAATTCTCGCTCTAACAATGTTGAAGTAACAGTGGCTGGTAATATGGGAATGACCATATCTTCAACTCCATCAGATGCGAATATTTGCAAAGGACAATCAGTTACACTTAATGCAAGTAGCAAAAACAATTCGTATACTTATAAATGGTATCGTAATGATGTAGTAGTGGCAGAAGGAGCAGGACTTGATAGTTATACGATACCAACCACAGGAGACGTTGCAGGTAGGTATTATTTAGGGGTAGCAGCTCCAGGACAGGATTGTGAGGAACGAACTAATGTTATTGAAATAAAGCTTAAAGAAGATTTTAAAGTCTCAGCAACCGTAACAGATGGTGATTTGATGTTGCCAGGGGCCACAAAACAACTTAAAGCAGAAACCACAGCTGAAAGTCCTTCGTTCCAATGGCTTTTAAATGGGGTGGAGATTTCGGGTGCCACTTCACAGAACTATACAGCCTCTCAACCAGGTGAATATCAAGTTAAGGTAACACAAGGAGGGACTTGTGCCGGTTCAGTAGTTTCTGAAAAAGTAATATTAAAAAGTCCAACAAGTTTTAAAGTGGAAATTAAATACAAATCAGCTTCTTATCAGGCTTGTTTGTATGATAAAACCTCACTAGCGATCGAAAAAATTGTAGCTGTAACAAGCTCAGGAGAGGTGGTTATGGAACCTTCAACGTACAATGTATTTAGTTATCAATGGTATAAAGGTTCAGAAGCAGTTGACGGTGCGATTGGTAATGAAATATTTTTAGATAGTACTTCGAAAAATGGAGTGTATTCACTACAGGTTTCTGCCGTAGGCTATAACTCAATTCCTCGTTCTAATGAATTATCTATTCAACTTATTGATGCGAGTGCAGTAAAACTAAATGAAGGACGTAGAAGTATTGAATTTTGTACTGGTTCCGTAAAGTTAACTGCTGACCCTGCCGATGCTTCAGCCACCTATACTTGGTATAAAGATGGTGTAGAAGTACTTAAGGAAGTAGGCAAATACGAATATGAAATTTCACAAACTGGAACGTACCACGTTTCTATAATGAAACAAGGCGAAGTTGGATGCCCTGCAGTTTCCAATTCCATAGTGGCAATTAAAGATGATGTTACAGCGGGTTGGTCAAGAGAAATGAGACCTAAGGAAATTTATGTTGAGGGAAAATCCTACACCCTGACCATTTCTCACACGATGACAAATCCTACGATAAAATGGTTCCGAAACGGACAAGAAATATCTGGAGAGAATGGACTTTCCTTAACCATTACACAACCAGGAAGTTATTATGCTGAACTGGTTAATGGTGGAACAACTTGTGCCAATGAGAAACGTGTGACACCTACACAATATTACATAGAGGTAAAAAGTTTGAAACCAACCATAGGATTTAAAACGCAGAATCAGTCAGGGAATTGCGATGGCACAGCTACTGAAACTACATTGGAATTACAGAAATTGGAGGGTATTTTGGTAGGAGAAGACCCATTACCTTTCAATAGTGCTGACTTTGGTGACTTCACTTATCAATGGTTAAAAGACGGAACACCAATCTCGGGACAAACCGATTACAAAAATTTATTGGTAATGAATGATGGGTCAATAGGGGAATATTCAATACAAGCTACCTATAAGTCTTCAATTACGGAATCTAATAAGTTAAGAGTTTCTTTTGCTTCCGTTCCTGATGTAGTTATTCAGTCTGAAAGTCCTAACAATACACCTATAATATGTCCTGGAGGAAAAACAACTTTATCTTCTTCAGTTTCTTCAGCTGCGTATTCTTATCAATGGTATAAAGAGGGAAGCAAAATTGAAGGAGCGGTAGAAGCCAATTATGATGCCACAGAGGCAGGAAATTACTACATAGAAATATCAAATGGAGTTTGTACCAAAAAGTCGGCGACAGTTTCAGTAAATTACTTTAAGGCTGAAAATATAAAAATTGTTCGACTTGACAATAATATGGAAATTCCTGATAAGTCTTCCTTTTCTGCAACAAAAGGACTTGAGGTAGGCGTTTTGAATAGTAGTAGCGATTATCAATATTATTGGAGTACCCCTGATAAGCAAACTTTTGGAGATAAAGTTGTAATCACAGAAGTTGGAGTGTATACTCTAACAACTACAATTGGAGGTACTTGTGAGCCAGTGGTAGTTTCATTTGAAATAAAAGATTTGTATGAAATTAATGAAATACCGAATGTTGTAACACCGAATGGAGATGGATTTAATGATTTTTGGGAGATTCCAAATGAGTATCTAAATAAAAGTTATGTGAGGGTAAGGATATATTCTCAAGAAGGGAAAGTGGCTTTCGATGGAACAAATTACGACAATAGGTGGCCGAATACCAATACCTCTAAGGATATGGGGAAAAGGGCAATTCTGTATATGTACGTAATTGAAGTAAACGGGAAAGTTGAAAAACAAGGAGTTATTACCGTAATTAAATAATGAATACAAATAACTTATTACTTTATTTAGATAATAAAGATGGAATTATGACAAAAAGAAGTACTATCATATTAATCATTTTTACTTTTTTTCTGCAATTTGCAGTGGCTCAGAAAGGGGGATACCACTATTTACCTTATGAAATGCCGGGTCACTCAGCTGTGAAATTTAATTCTTTTTTAATGAATCCTACGTTTCCGATTTTTGGAGAGAAGGAATCGCACGTTTCGTTATACCATAGGAATCAGTGGATGAATTTTAAAAATAATTTTAAAACCTATATGGCAACTTACGGAAAGAAATGGTCTGACCAAGAGATGTTTCACGGAATGATTTTTCAGAAGAAAGCAGGTGTGTTCACAAATTATGGTGTTTTAGGAAATTACATACATCAAATTGAAATTTCTGATGAAAATTATCTTCGATTGGGTATCAATGCAATGTTCGGAATGACAGGTATTTCGAAAGGAGATGTTATAATAAATAACCCTGGTGACCCAATTTTTGAAAATGTGTCAAATACAGGAATTTTTAATATTCAACCAGGTTTTGATATAAACTTCGGAAGGATGCATTTTGGAGTTGTAGCCGAAAATTTAATAGATTATGCCATTTCAGCTGGTGAGATGGCAGTTCCGTTTAATGCAAAATCTTTTGTTGGGCATTTAATGTATCGAAATACAATGATGAGTGGTTCTGGTATATTGGAAGAGGCTACCTTTTCGGTAATGACCAGAGCCAGAAGAAGTTCTGAAAATTTTCAGTTTGGAGGTAACATAACGCTGGATATGCCTTTGATAGGTTGGGTTTATGGAGGTTATGACCAAAAATATGGAGTATTTGGAGGGTTAGGATTTAATGTCACCTCTCATTTTAGTGCTGGTTTTGGATATGAGCAAGGAATAGGTTCTTATGTAAGCAATCTTGGTGGAACATATGAAGTTAGTTTGGTGTATCAGTATGGAGGAAAAAGACACGAGAAAGCCAGAAAATTAGAAGAAGCCAGAAAAGCTAAGGAAGCTGATTTGGATAGAAAGAAAGCAATAGAAGAAGTTAAGCCAGAGGTTTCAAAAGAAGCCGTAGCCGAAAAACCAAAAGAGGAGGCTAAACCAATAGTAGAACAACCTAAAGACCCTGTGAAGTCATTACAAGAACGAATTAACGTGCAAGAACATAAAATTGCTGGAGGAAAAATTGCTGATGGTTACTATGTTATTGTGGGAGTGTTCAGAAATCCAAAAGGAGCGTATCAACGTTTGAAAGAAGTGAGAGCAATGGGGCTTACAGCAAGTGCTTTTCTGCACCCTCAAAATGGTATGACCTACGTGTACTTCAATCAGCCGTATGATTCAAAAGAAGATGCAGGTTTGATAATGAGTCAAATGCTAAAACGACGTGAGTTTTCAGATATAAGTATTTGGATATTAAGAGTTGTTAAGTAATTTGACAATCATTCAAAGGACTTATTTTAGAAGAATTTACTATAACAAGATAATCACAGATACTCATATTTCAATAAAATGGAAGTAGATACAAAAACTAAAAATAAATCAACGTTTATGAAAAAAGCAGTTTTTATCTTATACGTTGCACTATTAACAGTGTGTAACATAGAGAAACTATCAGCTCAGAATCACGTTCCTTTTGTACCTCATCGTTACCAAGAGACGGTAAAAGGGGATATGCTACTAATAGGGAACTCTATTTTAAATGTACGAGATGCTAATTATAGGCATATAAATCCAAATTTACCCTATACAGGGAGTCACGGGCATAACGCGTTTGTAAATTTGGATTACATTGATATTGATAATGATAGACAAACCTTTAATTCAAGTGCGGCAAGTATTAAAAGCCCTAATCCACGTACATCTTGTTTGAAGGTTAAAAAGGCTTACCTATACTGGGCGTCTACTTATACGATTGGTTTGATAAATACTCAGAGGGACCCAAGGTTGGAGAGAAGTAAATTTGGTCAAGTGAAGTTTAAAACACCCAACAGACCTTATGTTGATTTGACAGGTGTTGAAGTATATAACGGAGGAGATGTATTGAGTTCCAATAATGCGACTAATAACAATACTCATCAACGAGGTTATGTTTATGTAGCAGATGTAACTCGATATTTGGAGACAGAAGCTAATAGCAGAAATGGTGCCTTTGACGGAGAGTATATGGTTGCTAATATAATGGCTCCAAAAGGTAGAGAAGCTACGGGTGTTGGTTATGCAGCAGGTTGGACACTTATCGTTATTTATGAAGACCAAACCTTATCAAGTAGGCATATCACTCTATTTGATGGTTTTTCCGTTTTGAATAGTAACAACCCTAATATAGACATTCCTATAACAGGTTTTCAAACCATACCTTCAGGAAATGTAAACGCGAAATTTGCTTTTGCAGCTTTGGAAGGGGAATTTGGAATATCGGGAGATGCTTTAAGAATTAAAAGCCCTTCAAACCCAGCTGGAGTTTTGATAGATGCACCAGGTAGAAGAAGCTCAGGAGCAGCTAACTTCTTTAACAGTCAAATAACCGATGTGAATGGTGCAAATTTGGATCGCCGTCCAGCGAGTACGAATTTGTTAGGGTTTGATGCTGGAATTTTACAAGTACCTAATCCAAGAAATTCTCTTATTAGAAATAACTCTTCTTCTGCAACAATATCGCCTTCAACAGCAAATGATGCCTACTATCCTTTTATGATGGCGTTCAATGTTGAGGTAATCGCTCCAGTAATTGATTTAGAAAAGAGAGTGTTCAAAGTCACTTCCAATTCTGATGTTACAGGAGGAATAGTAGAATTAGGTGACAAACTACGTTATGAAATACAATTCCGAAATTCTGGAAATGATGATGCTAAAGATTTAGTAATCACAGATAAACTTCCTAACAACCTGCTTTATAGTAATGTAGCGTCATCAGTAAAACTATCTTGGAAATCATCAGCTACACAACCAACAGATTATGAATATAATGCAGCAACACACGAAATAAA
This sequence comes from Capnocytophaga cynodegmi DSM 19736, assembly GCF_000379185.1. Lineage (GTDB taxonomy): Bacteria > Bacteroidota > Bacteroidia > Flavobacteriales > Flavobacteriaceae > Capnocytophaga > Capnocytophaga cynodegmi. The sequence goes on along the minus strand of NZ_KB900734.1, from coordinate 34,852 downwards.
ATTTAAAGTTCCTTCAAGCATAATTAAAAAAGGACAAACAGCTTGGCATAAAATAAGTTTCGAAGTACAAGTGCCACCACATTGTGATGATTTACGTGATGCTTGTTCTAATGAAATATTAAATATTGTTCACGCTAAATATTTTGGAGTTCAAAATACTTCCAAAGATGGATTTACGGCAATAAGTGTAGCTTCGCATAAAGATTGTGAAGGAAATCTGCAAGGTCCTTCTAATTTCATTGCTAATTTAGGGACTTGTGTAAGTAAAACAAAAAGAACGCTTTGTGAGAAAACTCTTGATCTGGTAGCAGGAGCTAATTTTGATACATACGCTTGGACAAAAGATGGGGTTCCTATCGGAGGAAATAATCAAAAACTAACAGTAACTGCGTCAGGTAAATATCGCGTACTTAAGAAAAAAGCAGGTTGTGCTGATATGGTTGAAGAAATTACTGTGGAGCTTCACGACAATGCACTTAAAACGAATCCTATTAATCCGTTTGCTTCAGAGGTTTTCAAATGTGGGAATGACAATACGGATTATCCTCAAATATACCTTTGTGGAACGTCTGCTTCAAAACTTCTAACTTTGAACGTTACTGAGGCTTTGAGCTACAAATGGGAAAAAAGAAATGAAAATTGTACAGTGCCAATAACACATCCTGTGGAATGTCCTGTTCGTGATAACTATGGATGTTCGTGGTCACAAGTACATACAGGTAGGAATTATAATGTTTCAGAACCAGGGGATTATCGTGTAGAAATTACTTACGATGGAGGTTGTGTTGCAGTTTTCTATTTCAAAGTAACAAAAACGTTGCTTACTCCTACTTTACAAGTAAGAGATATCATTTGTGATACTCAAGCGAAAATTATTGTAACACATCCAGCCAATGGATATGAGTATGCATTGCGAGGCAGTAATGGACGTATCGTTCGTGACTATCAAAATAGTAATACGTTTGATAATATTACATCTCCTGATTCCTACACTGTATTGATACGACAAAAATTAGTTTCTGGTGCTACATATCAACCTTGTATATTCGAGGTTCCAGCCTCTATTGTACAAAAGACACCAAAACTTTCTATTGATACAACTCCTTTGGCTTGTGAAAATACCAAAGGTACGTTACGAGTTCAGGTGATAGATGCATACCCTCAATATACATATACAATCAGAAAAGGCAATGCTTCTGGGGCTGTTGTGAAAACACTCCCTGCAACAGACATTTCAGATGTTACATTTGATGGTTTAGATGATGGAGAATACCATATTGAAGTAAAAACTCCTGATTGTAAACTTGAAGAAACTAAGCGAATTGGGAAAATACCTCCATTACAAGCCAGAGTGACAGTTAAAAGTCATTTGATGTGTAATGGTGAGGGAATTGTTCGTGTTGATGCTTGGGATGGTACTCCTGGTAGAAGTTACGCTTATAGCATTGATGGTGGCAATACCTACGTTTATAACTACACAGGAGCATTTTACGAGTTTGTTGTATCCAATCCAGGAACTTATACAATAAAAGTACTAGATGCTAATAACTGTGAAGTAGAAGTTACATCAGAGGCTGTAAGAGCTGCTACACCACCTACGTTTACTATTATAGATAAATTGACTGATTGTGGAGCTAAAGGAACTATCGAATTTACAAACGTAACAAATCCTGAAAACTATCAAATAAAATATAGCATTGATGGAGGACTTACAAGCCAGTTAGGAACAAAATTTGTTGGTTTAACACCTGAAGAAACGTATACACCGACATTAATTTATGGTAATGGTTCGGTTGATTGTACTGTTTCACGTACAATAACATTGCCTCCTGCTGCTACCGGAAGGGTAATCGCCTCTGCAGGTGTTTCAGAATTAATAGGTTGTGGTGAGGATGATAATGTAGGTAAAGCTCGAGTTCGTATAACCAACGTTAGGGGAGGTACTGGCAATTACCGGTATAGCTTTGACGGAGGTGCTACTTGGGGCTCAGAGCGAGAGAAATGGTTGTTACCAGGTACATATACCATTGTTGTACGTGATGAGGTGGATTGTGAATTCAGAACACAAGTTGTGGTAGACCCAAGACCTGTGAATCCCGTATTCACACACAATGTAACCTACAATTGTGATGGTACAGGAAACATAAGTATCAGTAGTAATCAGGGTACTTACTCCTATACGTACGAGATAGGAGGGGTTACTACGACTACTTCAACTTTTCCTAATTTGCCTCCTGGAACGCATAAAATCAAAATTAAATACGCAGACCCAACAACTCCAATTCGTCACGAGTTATTTACTGAAGATTTTGGGATAGGAGCAGGTAAATTCAAAACTCCTTATATCAACGGAAAATACTTTTTTGAGCCTCAGACTAGAGACAGAAACTTTGATGGAGGAAAATATGCCTCAGATTTTCAAGAAGTTGGAGGGGCTTTGCGCATTCTCAATGGGTTAGGGCAGCCAGAAACTTTTGGATACCACCAAGATTTGAATATGAATGATGGTGAGTATATTGTTACGGACAGACTAGACCCTAATATAGGTGCTTGGTATCGTCCTAATGATCATACAGGACATCCAAATGGTAGAATGTTGTTCGTTAATGTTGGTAATGTTTTGGGAACAGAAGGGGGCATTCTTTACCAGCGAGAAATGAATGATGTAATGCCTAATCAACCAATTCAATTCTCAATAGCTGCTTTCAACCTTATCAATGCAAGAGGATCAAATCCTAATGCGTATGATCCTGATTTAACGATAGAACTTTATACTAGTGAGGCGGATATCTTGTTGAGAAATCCAGTTATTAGTCAGCATATAGGTTCACCTCCAAAAAGTACCAGTCCGAACGATTGGAGAGAGTATTCTCTTTCTCTTAATTATCAAGGAACTAGTACGAAATTGTACGCCGTAATTCGTTCAGGAAATTTGGAAACCAATGGTAACGATGTGGTTATAGATGACATTTACCTTTACCAATTACCAAAAATTTGCTCTTTTGATGAAGAATTAACTGTAATCATTGAGTCAGGTAAGGAATTTGGTGTCATAGAAAATACTGAGAGAGTAACGGATATTCTTTGTAATGATGCAAACAATGGAACATATCAAATTGCTCTTAAGAATATAGATGCTTCTGGGTATTGGGTATCTAAAGATGGAGGAGCCTTCGTAAAAGAAACAGTTAATCCATTTGTTTGGAATAATATTTCTGGAGGAAATCACAAAGTTATTTTCCGTTATGGAGAGAATACTACTCATTGTGAGGTGTCTCGTACTTTCACAGTTAATAATCCTTCACAAATACAAGTACAACCTATACCAGATTTAACATTAGGCTGTAGCCCTGCTTCAGTAAGTGTGAACATTTCAGCCACAGGCGGAATTGGAGCTTTGAAGTATCAAGTAAAACAACCAGATGGAGTTATTCTTACACAAAATTCTCCTGAATTTGTACTAAATCAGGTAGGAGCTCACGAACTTACAGTAACAGATGCGAATAATTGTTCTGTAGTTGTAACATTTAATGTAGTTCAGGCACCAACACCTACGGTGACAGCTGCTAATACATCAGAATACTGCGTGAAGGGGCCTACTCCAGCAAAAATAGATGTAGTAGTAACTTCAGGTACACCTCCATTTACATATTCAATCGATGGAACAGTAAGAGCAACCACAAATGATGCTACATACTCTTTTGCAAACTTGCAACCTGGTACGTACGCTATCAAGGTTGTTGATAAATATGGTTGTGAGGGTACATTAAATGAAACCATTAAGCCAGAACTTAAGATAAATAATGCTACAGTTGAAAAAGAGATTACTTGTGATGTGGCTCCAGCAAACAAAGGAAGAATAAAAGTTTTTGTGGCAGGAGGTTACCCGCCTTACAAGTACACAGTTAAAAAAGGTACTGATATAGTAGTAGCAGAGACAGCTGTAACAGGTGCAGAAATCATATTTGAAACAGAAGAGGCAGGAATTTATACTATTGAGGTTAAAGACAGCAAAAACTGTTATGCTTTTGTTCAAAAAGAGCTGATAGCACCAGAAAATCCTAAGATAACACTCGCTAAAACAGATGTAAAATGTCACGGAGAGAACACAGGTTCTATAGTTGTAACCACTACAGGTGGAACTCCTCCTTACAGATATTTTGTTAATTCGGTAGATAGAGGAACACAAAATGAGTTCAATAATTTGGCTGCTGGTGAGTACACCATTGTTGTTCGTGATGCTAAAAATTGTGAGGTTACTGATAAAGTAAATATTGCTCAGCCAGATGCTCCATTAACAATTAGCCATACTATCAAAAAGTTGATAAGTTGCGATCCAGTTGAAGATAAGGCAGAGGTTGAATATACCGTAACAGGAGGAACTTCTTTCTATAATGATAATCAAGGAGGAACTAATTATCGTACTGGTGTAAGAACTATTAAGTTGGGGGTTGGTACTCATAACATTATTGTAACAGATGCCAATGGATGTCAAGTACAACAAACGATTGTAGTTCCACAGAGACCTACTCCACCAACGGTAAATGCTACGCCAACTATTGAATACAATTGTGATGGTACAGGAAACTTCACCATAACTGCTACACCAAACACGTATGATTATACATACACACTTGGTACAGAAAGCAATCAAACAGGAGTGTTTAATAACATTGCTGTAGGAACACATCAAATAACAATTCAATATAAGGAGAAAAATCCTATTCCAGGAGCTGAGGATTGTGGTTACACAATGACAACTACAGTGGTTGTTGAACCTGGTAAAGAATTTAGAGCTAATGTAATTAATGTTAAACCAGCAACTTGTAACGGAGTGAGTGATGGTCAAATCACCTTAAATGTGGAAAATTTTGGAACTGGTTACACATACGCTATTGATGGTGGAGCCACACAAAACGGAAATTCAGCTACATTGCAAACTCCAGCAAATTTAGCTGTAGGGGTTCATACCATTACCTTAAATCTTGATACTTGTTCGCTAACCGTTACAGCAACAATAACTCAACCTGATGCTTTGGTAGTTACACCAACAATTACCATACCTGCAAAATGTAGTAATGGAGAGAAAGCAACGGTTACTTTGGAAGTGAGCGGTGGTACAGCGCCTTACACATATGTTTATGGTTCATTGTCTCCTCAGAGTACAAATGTATTTACACAGGTATCAGTTGGTTCACAAACATTCAAAGTAATAGATGGAAATGGTTGTGAGAAAGATGTGACAATAGACGTCGATGCACCAAAAACAGTAGCTTTCACAGCGACAGCTACGGCTTGTTACTCAGGGAATAATGATGCTGAGATTGTAGTGACTGTTACTGATGGAAACGGAGATTATCGCTTCAGTATCAATAACGGAGCTTGGCAAACGCCTTCTGCAGCAACTCCTTTGACATACACGTTTACAGGATTGCCTTCCTCAGCAGGTGCGGGTCATATTATCCGTGTAGAAGATGCTTTTGGATGTCAAGCTACACGACACGTACAGATATACCCAGCATTGATAGTTACCACTAAAGAAACTCCTAAAAATTGTAACAACGGAAGAATAGAAGTTACAGCCACAGGAGGTAGTGGAACATATGAATTTGCAGTGGTTCAAGCTGGAACAGCTCCTACTTATACTTCAAGTGCAAGTCCATATAGCCAAAGCATAGTTGTTGCAGGAATTTATGACGTGTACGTAAAATCAGCGGCGTGTGTGTATTCTAAAACAATAACTATTGGACAGGCTCCAGCAGTAGGCTTTACAGCAACGGCAAAACAACCTAATTGCCACGGCTATAAAGGAAGTATCGAGCTTACCAATATTGTGGGTGATGCTCCATATACGCTGAACTTGTACAATCAAACAGCACCTGCAGTGCCAGTAGTACCTGCAGTACAAAATTATATCAACACATCATATGAGTTTTCAGATGTGGCTGTGGGTACATACATTGTAGAGGTTACAGACAGATACAGTTGTGTGCATACTAAAACAGTTACACTAACTGATAAACCAGCATTGACAGCAACAATAACGTTGAAAACTACTGGTTGTATCAAAGTAGGTCAGTCAGTTGAGTTAGATTTAACAATAGCTCAAGCTCTTATTGATGCTTACACTGCATCAGGTTACAAAATTGAGTATAGTACAGATGGAACGAATTGGACGGAAATAACCAATACAACTACATTAATTACAGGTAAAACAGTAGGAGAGAGCTTTACACCTTCATTACGTGTTGTTGTTAATACAACCAACAATGTTGTTTGTTTACAGGCACTGCCACAATATACGGTGCCATTCCCACTAAGTGAGTTGGCTGTAGCAACGAATTTGATTAGTGATTTTTCAAACACTTGTTTAACAGGGGGATTCACGGTGGAAGTTACAGCTTCTGGTGGAGCAAATACAGGAGTTGATGGGGGATCTTATGAATTTACAATGGGTGACCCAAATGACACAGCTACACAATGGTTTAAGCCTACACCTATAACGGGAAGTGTATATACTTTTACTGGACTTACACCAGGAAGAAGCTATACTTTCTATGTAAGAGATGCTAATAAGTGTATTGAAGGAAATAAAAAGGATATTTATTATGAATATATTCCACCATTAAAAGTAGTTGGTAATGTAAAACCAATTTGTTTTGATGCCAGTACAGGTTCTATTGACTTTGTAATTAGCAGAACAGCTACATCAACCACAACTGCAAGTCAGTTTGAGTGGAAAGTATTTGATAAGGCAACTGGAAATGTTGTCCTAGGAGCAGGATTTACGGGAACTAGTCCAATGCCACTACAAGGAGGTTCAGTATCAGTCAATGTTACAAACTTGCCAATAGGCACATACTATATGGAGATTACCGAGAAAAACCCTAATACGGGTTGTGTATGGGCAAGTCTTGATGTACAAATGTACAAACAAACAGACTTGCAAGGAACTCCAGAGGTAAAACGTGGTGCTACTTGTGCTCTTCCAGGGCTTATCGAAATCAAAAATCCACACGGAGGAGGAGGCACTTATACCTTTGAACTTTATAGTACAGCATTTAATACAGCTTCTAATCTAATTCTTTCAAATAATACTGTTGTTGAAGTACCTGTAGCAAATGTTAGTACAACAGCACCATCAATTACTGTAAGGGTAACAATGATTGATCAGCACGGTTGTAGAAAAGATTTAGGAGAGGTAACGATGCCTGTTGAACAATCTGCTCCTGCAGTTACAGCAAAACCTGATAGTTGTGAAGAACCGTTGTCTATAACAGCAGAATATACACCTGTTACAGGTAGAAATTACGAGTTTGCTATACAACAAGGTACAGGTGCTTGGAGTGCTTGGCAAAAAGACCCTAAATTTACAAACCTTGTAGGTGGTCAGCAGTATAAAGTAAAACTTATTGACAGAGTTACAGGTTGTGAAAATGTAAGTTCAGCAGTTACCTTGCTTACCAAAATTAAGGGAGAGGTAAAACAAACTAAATTATTAGGTTGTGGACAAAATGCTGAGATTGAAATCAATGCTAGTGAGGGTTCAGGAACATACCAGTATGAAGTCACTGGTGCGGGTAATGTTTCACGACAAGATTTGCCTACAGCGACATATAATTACGCAGTTTCGGTTGCTGGAACTTATATCATTAAGCTATGGGATAAAGATGCAAGTGCAGCTACTTGTCCGCCACTGACATTCACTGTAACAGTTGCTGCCCCAGTGTATCCAGCCTTTACAGCAACTACAGTTTCTGCAACTTGTAACGGAGTTTCTGACGGAAAAATCTTAATTAATGAAATTGCCACAGGAGCACCTACAGTTACATACACACTTTCAGGAGGGGCAACAGCTTCAGTTTATAATCCAACAATCAAAGGATTTGAAAATCTTGCAGGAGGTGTTACGTATGTTGTTAGAGCTACTTCTACAAATGGCTGTCATACAGAAACTACAGTAACAGTTGGTCAACCAACGCCAGTAAATGTAGCGGCAGATTTCATAAAAGTAGACCAGTTTGCTTGTACATCAGGAAACAATCCTAATAATGCAAAAGTTACTATTGATCCGTCTAAAGTAACAGGAGGAACGCCTCCGTTCAGCTTCACTATTACGTATAATACGCAAGTTGTCAACGGAACAGAGTTGATAACAAATGATTTCAGTGGAGGAATAGTTACTGTTGAGGTTAGAGATGCAAATGGCTGTACAACAGTTACGCCAACAGCTACCATCAATAAGTTTGATGCATTGACAGGTATTTCAATCAACATAACTCAGAATATTTCTTGTGAAGTAAATGAGGTGGTTGATGTTGTAGTGACATCGGTTGATAATAATCCATTAAAATTTGAATATGCACAAAGTGCTACAACTCCTGATGCTACAACCATTTGGCAACCATCAAGGACATTTACAAATCTTGCAGCGGGAACATATACCTTCTGGGTGCGTCATAAAGAAACAGGCTGTATGCTTTCAGTGGTTCACACTATAAGAGATCCAAAAACGTTTGTAATTGACGAGCCAACAATTACACCTGCAAGATGTAAAGGTGAATCAGGAAGTGCTGTATTTAATATTCACGATGCTACATACACAGGTCAGTATGATTGGGTGGTGTTAGGAACAACTTCTGTAACAGGTAATAGAATGGGGTCAGGAACTATAACAGTGAATATCGGAGCAGGAACACATACATTAAGCGTGACACAAGCTGCACATCCAGAGTGTTCTAAGGAATATGTGTTCACTATTACCGAACCAGATGTTGCCTTAACAGCAAGTCATACATTGAAGCAAATTACTTGTACAGGAAATGATGGTGTTATTGAAGTAATAAATGTAACAGGGGGCTGGGGTGATTACAAATATACCATCACTCCTGATCCAAATTCAGTAGGGGAAACTACAAATCCTGTGTTTGCTAACTTACCTGCAAATACATACGAGGTAACAATTATAGATAAACAAGGTTGTAAGTATAAGATACCAAATATTGTGTTATCAAATCCTACACCTATAGTACCTGTACTTAGTGTCGAAGCACAGAATTGTGTGGCAGGTTCAGGAGTTATTAAAGCAACTGCTTCGGGAGGTGAAGGCAAAAATTACAGCTTCCAATTGATAAGAAATGGATTGAGCTTTGGAGGTCCTGTTCCAGGAGATGCTACAAATTCTGCAACGTTTGCTAACCTGTCGGCAGGAGATTATACCGTTAGAGTTACAGATACTTGGAATTGTAATGCTGTTACAAATACGCCAGTAACACTTTATGAGCCTATTACAAACCCGAGCGTAACTATAGATAAAGAAATTACGTGTGATGTTAATCCTCACACGGGAGCAAATGTTACAATAAAACATCAAGGAGGAAATTCAGGAAATATTACCTATGTGGTAACGGCTCCATCAGGTACGTCTGTATCACAAAATAATAACCCTGTATTTACTAACTTGAATGAAGTAGGAACTTACAACGTGAGAATTACTGATAATGCAACAGGTTGTCCGCCAGTGAATACTACATTCGAACTTACAGCTACTATCCCAGTTGCATTTACACATACGCAAACCAATGTAAGTTGCAACGGAGGAACAGATGGTTCGTTTGTGATAAGTTTGGATAACACACAAACACAATTGGATTACAGAATTGAGGTAACAAGTGCTGTGGCAGGTTTCACTCCAAAACAAGAAACTGTGAAAGTTACGCCATCATCGCATACTTTCAAAGATTTGAAAGCAGGGGTTTACACAGTGAAAGTGATTTCTGCCAGAGGTTGTGAACATCAAGAGCCTATAAACATTACAGAACCAGATTTATTGACTCTTACAGCAGCTGTAACCACTGAGTTTGCTTGTGATGCTACATCGAACGTGCCTCAACAAGCTGTTATAAAAGCCACAGTTAATGGAGGAACAGCTCCATATCGTTATAGCATTGATGGAGTTAATTTCGATAACACCACAGGAGAATTCAGTATTGCTGATACAGGTGCTATCCAAAACATCACAATCACAGTAAAAGATGCTAATGGATGTGATACAACCGCACCAGTTGTTTTAAATCCGTTGCCAAAAATAACCAATGTGGCAATTGATAAGAAGGCACTTACTTGTGCAAATCCTGAAGAGGTAAAAATTAAGATAACAGGAGCAGGTGCTACAGGTTATCGAATTGAAGGAACAACATCTGTGGCAGGTGCAACAATTTCACCAAATCCAGTTCAAAATTTACCAGCAGGAACATCTGAAGCGACCTTCAATTTATCAGCCCCAGGACAATATGAATTCAAGGTAGTTGATTTACAAACAGGATGTTATACCATTGTAACACATATTGTGAATGCGTACGACCAGATGAAAGTATCTGCAACACTTGGAAAACAAATTTCTTGTTCAGGAAATGCAGATGCAGAAATTAAGCTTGAAACGGTGGATTACATAGGAAGCTTCACTTGGGAGGTACTTAATGCTACAACATTAACACCTTTAACCCCAGCTAAAAACGGAACTGTTAATTCACCAGTGTTTGGAGTACCAGTGGTAACTACTATCACAGGATTACCAGCGGGAGATTATGTGGTGAAAATCAAACAGAATGCGACACCTTTCTGCGAAATTACATCGCCAATTGTGCAAATAGCAAATCCAACAACTTTGGTAGCAACACCGTCCCTTGCAAATCCGCTCACTTGTAAAGGTAATGATGCAGTGTTAGTAGTTGAAGCCAAAGGAGGTTGGGGTGATTACCAATATCGTTTGGAGAAAAATGGAGCAGCTCACCCAACTTATGGAGCGTATGCTACTACATCAACATTTGCTAATTTAGACGCAGGTAATTACAAAGTTTGGGCAAAAGATAAAGGAGGTTGTGAAATATCAGCAGATATTAATATTGTAGCACCTACACCGATAAATGTAACTGCGGTTCCAAACGTAACACGATTGACCTGCTTTGGAGATAAATCGGCAAGTATTACGGCAACAGTTACACCAGCAAATGCAGGAAGTGGTAACTATAAATACATCTTATTGACAAGAACTGCGTCTGGAATTGTTGAATCAGGAGCTCAAGAAAGCCCTACATTCACAGGATTAAGAGCAGGAGAATATGCTGTAAGGGTAGTTGATGGTTGGAATTGTGATAAGGATTCAGATTTCATTACGATAACTGAACCAGCTCCAGTTAAGGTAGAAGCAATTATTTCCAGAAATATAACTTGTAAGCAAGATGCGGAAATTACCTTGATAGGAACAGGAGGCTCAGGAACAGGTTATGTGTTTACTGTCGACCCATCATCGTCAGGAAATATCACGCCATCTGGTACAGCAGGAGTTTACTTGGCTAAACCAGGAACATATATTTTCACAGCGGTAGATGGCAATGGTTGTAAGTCAGGACTTTCAAATACAATTGAGATACATCCTGTTCAAGAATTAGGATTGAATATTGATACATCTTTAGCCTATGTAAAATGTAATGGTGATAGTTCCGCTACAATTAAAGCAGAGGCTTACGGAGGTTTAGGTGATTATAACTATGAGTTATTAGATGCTACTGGTGCGTCATTTACACCACAGATTAAAAACACAGATGGTATCTTTGGAGGCTTATCGAAAGGAACATACAATGTTAAAGTAACAAGTTTAGATTGTGAGGAAAAAACAGCGGTTCCTATAGTTATTAATGAAGCACCTGCATTGGTATTCACAACTGCAACAAGTACGAATGAAACTTGCTTTGGAGAAGAAGATGGTACTATTGATGTTCAAGCCGCAGGCGGAACGGGAGCAATAACATATGCGATTTCCCCACGATTAGACCGAGTGGTAACAGCTGAGTATATCAGAAGCCAGAAGTTTAAACCAGGAACATATGTAGTAATAGCACAAGATGAAAATGGTTGTACACTTGAACAAGAGTTTATAATAGCACCAGCAAGTAAGATAGATGTGAAGTTGGTGTCAGTAACGCACGAAACTTGCTTAGGTAGTCGTGATGGAACTGCAACAATAACTATCACAGGTGGAACACCTCCATACTATACTGCATTCAATGAAAATTCTGATACAGCAAATTGGGTGCAAGGCAAGTTGTTCTACGATAACTTACCAGCAGGAGAAAATCATACAATCTTTGTAAAAGATGCTAATGGATGTAAGGCTTACGTAATAATCCCGAAAATTGAACCAGGAATTGACTTGCAACTAAAAGCGGAAGCAACGCCACAATGTTCAAATGATAATGTGATTAATAATCGTATCGTTGTTTCGGTAAATCCTACGTATGCAACTCAAGTAACTTACACATTAGATGGTGGAACACCACAAAGAAGTAATATCTTTGATAATGTTCCGGCAGGAGTACATACAATTACGGTTTCTCACCCTAATGGATGTAACGGAGAGGTTTCAGTAACGATGCCTAATTACGTGCCACTATCGGTTGTAACAAGCACCACAGAAATAACTTGTAGTGGAGCAGATGATGCGACTATAACTATGCAAGTAACAGGCGGTTCATCAAGTTACACTTATACAATTACACCTCAGGCAGGAAACTTTGATGTGGCCACTCAGAAATTTACTTCTTTACCAGCAGGAAATTATACAGTGATGGTGAGAGATAATGTTCTTGGTTGTGTTGTTACAGAAAGATTTAGATTTGTTAATCCAGCTCCTCTGTACATAGATGCAAGTACCGTTTCTGAAACTTGTTATGGAGATAATGATGGTCAAATACGTTTTGAGATAAAAGGTGGTAAGCCAACGTACAGTTATGTACTAACAAATCCACAAGGACAACAGGTTGACATTGCAAACGGAATAACTGCAGGTCAAGTTATTACCAAAACAGGATTGGCTCCTGGTAATTACGTGCTTACTTACGTTGATTTGGGTGGTGTTTGTACAAAAACTGAAACCATCACAGTAGGAGCTGCTCCAAATCTAAAACCTGTAAATCAACTTGAGGTTAAATACGAGTGTACAACGAGTATACCTTCAAACTATCTTCAAGTTATCTTTGATAATGCAATTTTGAATCAAAGTAATACATTCTATGCTTTGAATAGCACAAATATTGCAGATGCAAGACGATTTACAGAGTTTAACGGAAGCGTAGCAATTATTCGAAACTTACCATCAGGAAGTGACCAGTTTATAACTATTTTCTATAACACTTGTAGTTATACAATTCCGTTAAGTGAGTACTTCGATGTAGAAGATTTTTCACCATTAACGTTGCAAGACAAATCTGATCCAAGAAAAATGAATCAGGTCAAAGTACAAGCAAACGGAGGAAAAGCTCCATACACGTATTACTTTAACGGGAAAATGAGTAGCAGTGATGAGTATTACATTTCATCAAGTGACCCAGGACGTGTAGATGCAAACGGACGTATCATCAAACAAGTTACAGTAATGGTAATTGATGATTTAGGTTGTTCACAAACTATAACCATCGAAAAAGAATTCTTTGATATCTACATACCAAATTATTTCACACCAAATAACGATGGAAATAACGACCGTTGGAAACCTGAAAACACGAGAAGTTATCCAGATATTGAAGTCCTAATTTACGACAGATATGGTAGGCTGATAGCAACATTACGTCAGGAAGAATCTTGGGACGGAAAATACAATACACATGATTTGCCTACGGGAGATTATTGGTACTTGGTTAAACTCAATGGAGATAGTGATGGACGTGAATTCATAGGAAACTTCACTCTATTCAGATAGTTAAGATGATGTTTACCAAAATAAAAACTCAAGGCTGGGAGCTAAACCAGCCTTGAGTTTTTTTATTTTCCGTATAAAATGTAATTATCAGAAATTTAAAAGAATAATAATTTTGTTCTTTCAAAAAAAAATTATACTTTTGAAGTCAATTTAAAAAATTAAAAAAGTTATGAATATACCATCAGAATTAAAGTACACGAAAGACCACGAGTGGGTTCGTATCGAAGGAGACCTAGCAGTAGTTGGGATTACCGATTTCGCTCAAAAAGAATTGGGTGATATTGTTTATGTTGAGGTCGAAACAGAAGGAGAAACTCTTGATAAAGAAGAAGTTTTTGGAACTGTTGAGGCTGTAAAAACGGTTTCTGATTTGTTTTTGCCATTAAGTGGGGAAATCATTGCTTTTAACGATGTTTTGGAGCAAGAGCCTGAGAAAGTAAATTCAGACCCTTATGGCGAAGGTTGGATGATTAAAATAAAGTTTAGTGATGCATCTGAGATAGATACATTGCTTTCTGCCGAAGAATATACAGATTTGATAGGTGCTTAAAAAACGAAAGTTCACAATCTTATTAGGAATATGGTTCATTGTTGTGGTAACCTTGAGCCTAATGCCTGGAGATAGCACCCCTGATTTACCCCGTATCCCATACATAGATAAAATAGCACATTTTACTTTTTATTTTGTATTTACGGTTTTGTTTTTTTTAACATTAAAAAATGAATGTAAGTGTGTTAAAAAAATACCTTATGTTTATCTTATTTCGGCATTATTTGCTTTTTTATTAGGAATTAGTATAGAATTGTTGCAAAAAACAATAACAACTACAAGAAGCGGAGATATATACGACGTTTTTTTCAACTCCTTTGGCACAATTGTTGCTTTGATTTTTGTGACAATCATTAATAAAAAAGCTTTTAATTAATGTTAAAAAAATGTTTAGTAACCTTTTAAAAAGATTTAAGTTATGCAACCTAAAAAGAACCCAAAAGCAGATTTAACCAAAAATAGTGGACTATTTTTTGCTATCGGTTTTGCATTGGTTTCAGCCTTATCCTATGCAGGATTTGAGTTGAAATCTTACGACAAGCAAGTTGTTGACGATCGAAAAACAGATGTTGACAAGTTACTTGATGAAGAACAAGAAGAAATTGTGTTGGAAAATATTACTCCACCACCTCCACCACCTCCACCACCTGCAGTAGTACAAGAGGTAGAAATCGTTGAAAATGAGAAAGAAATAGAAGAAACTATCATTCAAGATACTGAGGTTAAGAAAGATGAAGTTATCGAAGTTTCTCAAATTCAAGAAGTTGTTGAAGAACCAGAAGAGGTTGACGTTCCTTTTACAATTATTGAGGACAAACCGATGTTCGAAAATTGTAAAGACGTGGCAAAAGACAAACAGTTTGATTGCTTTAAACAGAATTTGGACAAACACGTACAAAAGAACTTCACTTACCCACAAGCTGCAGCAGAGATGGGAATTCAAGGAAGGGTGAATGTTCACTTCCGTATTAATAAAGATGGAAGTATCACTATCATAGGAGTTCGTGGACCAGATAAAATGCTAGAAGCAGAAGCTCGTAGAATTATAGAGAAGTTGCCAAAACTTATTCCAGGTAAACAACGTGGAAAACCAACATCAGTAACATTCTCTTATCCAATTAATTTCAAGTTAAACTCATAATAAAAAAGCCAACCTTTATTAAGGTTGGCTTTTTTATTTTCTATTTGATTTTTACAAACTATTGTTTTTAGTAAATTCAATAACTTCTGAAATACGACCGAAAGCTACACCAACTACCGTGTCGGCAGCTCCATAGTAAACAGCAACTTTGTCTTCTTCAATAGAATGCAACGCTGCACAAGGGAATACAACATTCGGTACATCGCCTGTTAATTCGTAAATTTCAGCAGGAGCCAATAGATAAGGCTGTGTACGATATTTAACCTTACTTGGGTTGTTTTTATCCAAAATAGCAGCTCCCATTGAGTAGCGATATCCATTAGCTGTTCTGATTACTCCGTGATAAAACATCAACCAACCTTCATCGGTAAGTATAGGCACTGCACCAGCACCGATTTTTAAACACTGCCAAGCACTATCTTCAAACGGAGTTACTTTCATAACACAACGATGTTCACCCCAATATTTCATATCAGGGCTGTAGCTGATATAAATATCTCCGAATGGTGTATGTCCATTATCACTTGGTCGTGAAAGCATTGCGTATTTACCATCGATTTTTTCTGGGAACAGTACTCCATTTCGGTTGAAGGGCAAAAACGCATTTTCGCATTGGAAAAACTCCTTAAAATCGTATGTGTAGGCAATCCCGATGGTAGGTCCGTGATAGCCATTACACCAAGTAACCCAATAGCGGTCTTCAATCCACGTAACGCGAGGGTCGTATTTGTAATCAGAATCAATCATTTGTGTATTTCCTGCTTTCATTATAATGGGCTCGTGATTGATTTCCCAATTGATTCCGTCTTTACTAAAACCTGCAAAAATATTCATTTGTACCGCTTTGTTATCACAACGGAAAACTCCTGCAAATCCGTCTCCAAAAGGAACTACGGCACTATTAAAAATACTATTGGAAGTTGGGATATGATATCGCCCAATGATTGGATTTTGGCTGTATCGCCACATAACATCCTTGCATCCTTCAGGACGCTCTTGCCAAGGCATTTGTGTTTTACTCATAAGTTAATCTAAAAAATTAAATATCTAGAAATTTTATATTTTTATCAGTTTAATTAAAAAAGGAATTGATTATTTTGGTAATGAAATTGATTTGTTCATCATCAAGCTCGGTGTGCATAGGCAAAGAGATAACTTCATTTACCAATTGATTTGTAATGGAAAAATCTGCTTCTTTGTACCGTTTGTCGGCATAAGCTTTCTGTAAGTGTAGCGGAATTGGATAATAAATTCCGAAAGGGATATTGTTTTCAGATAAAATTTTTGCCAGTTCATCACGTTTTCCATTGGTGATTCGTAGGGTGTATTGATGATAAACGTGGTCGTAACCTTCTTCATTAAAAGGAGTTATTACATTTGGAGTATTTTTTAAGGCATTTGTGTATTTTTGCGCTGCTTCTTGGCGTTTTTTGTTGTATGTGCTTAGGTGTGGAAGTTTTGCACGAAGTACTGCTGCTTGTAGCGAATCCAATCGGGAGTTAACTCCCACTACATCGTGATGGTAACGTACGTACATTCCGTGATTTACAATTCCTCGAATGGTGTGAGCAAGGTCATCATCATTGGTAAAAATTGCTCCTCCATCTCCATAACAGCCTAAATTTTTTGAAGGAAAGAATGAAGTAGCCCCTACGTGTCCGATAGTTCCTACTTTCTGTTTTTTTCCGTCCGACCACGTGAAATCAGCTCCAATGGCTTGTGCATTATCTTCAATTACAAATAAGTTATGCTCTTTTGCTATTTGCATAATAGCTTCCATATTAGCGGGTTGTCCAAATAAATGCACAGGAACGATGGCTTTTGTCTTTGGAGTAATGGCTTTCTTTATGGCTTCGATATTGATATTGAAAGTATCATCATAAACATCAACCAGAACAGGTGTAAGATTCAGTAAAGCAATTACCTCAACGGTTGCTGCAAAAGTAAAATCAGCAGTAATTACCTCATCTCCAGGCTTTAATCCAAGCCCCATCATAGCAATTTGTAGAGCATCGGTTCCGTTGGCACACGGAATTACGTGTTTCACGCCTAAATATGTTTCTAACTCTTTCTGAAAAGCGTGAACCTGTGGCCCGTTGATGAAAGCAGTACTTTCTAAAATTTCATTGAAAGCATCCTGAACCTGTTCTTTAATTTCTTGATATTGACCATTCAAGTCAACCATTTGTATTTTTTTCATACTTAATCTACTTATTTAGAAGAATTTTTGCAAAAACGCATCATTTTTGCTTTTACAAAAAATATCCCACAAAAATAAGGAAGTAATTTGAATAAATATGTATTTTCGCAAAAAATAATTTTTAGATGAAAATCGTATATACTGCCTCAATTCGTGTTGTAGGTTTTGTACTTAAATTTTTGGCATTATTCAATAAAAAACTCAAACTTTTTGTTGAGGGACGCAAAGATGTCTTCTTCTATCTTAAGGAAAAAATAGATGCAAATGAGCAATACATTTGGTTTCACACGGCTTCTTTGGGGGAGTTTGAACAAGGATTGCCAGTTATGAAAGAATTGAGGAAGAAAAATAAGATTATTGTTACATTTTTTTCTCCTTCGGGATATGAAATTCGTAAAAATAGTAAAGATGTTGATGTAGTTGTTTATCTTCCTTTGGATACTCCCGAAAATGCGAGACGTTTTATTGAAGTTGTTCGTCCTAAGACAGCCATTTTTGTTAAGTACGATTTTTGGTATCATTATCTTTCTGAGTTGAAAAAAAATCAAATTCCAACGTATTTAATATCAGGTAATTTTCGTGAAAATCAAATATTTTTTAAATCATACGGAGGAATGATGAGAGATTGTTTACGATGTTTTAGTCATTTCTTTGTTCAAAATGAAAAATCAAAATTATTGTTGCAATCTATTGGTTTTGAAAATGTAATGGTAAGTGGTGATACACGTTTTGATAGAGTTTTGGAAATTTTAGATAGAGACAATTCCTTGGATTTTATTGAAACATTTAAGAATAATTCTACTTGTGTAGTTTTTGGAAGTTCGTGGGAAGAAGACGAGGAAATTTATCTCAGTTATGTAAATAACTCAACTGGAAATATTAAATTTATCATTGCACCACATAATATCAACCCAGAAAAAATACATTTTTTTAAACAGAAAATATCTAAAAAGATAGTGTTTTTTTCGGAAAGGCAAGGTAAGAATTTATCTGATTTTGATGTGTTCATTATTGATACGATTGGTATTTTAACAAAAGTGTACAGCTATGCGGATATTGCGTATGTGGGAGGCGGAATGGGTAAAAGTGGGCTACACAATGTGTTGGAACCGGCTGTTTTTGGTATTCCTGTGGTGATAGGGAAAAACTATGAGAAATTCAATGAGGCTAAGGCTTTAGTCGGTAGAGGAGGAGTTGTGTCTATCACGAGCGAAGAAGAATTTAAACAGATTATGGACTTGTTAATTTCAGTTCCTGAGAAGCAAGAAGAAATGGGGAAAGTTAATAAGGACTTCATCAGGGAGAGTCAAGGTGCTACACAAGCCTTTATCACATTCTATGAAAATAGAAAAAATAAAGAAAAGTAGATGGTTATGTGTGTTGATTTATAGCTGATTATGAACTTTAACAAAAATTAAGATTGATTTTTTTGATAAAAGTATTGTGAAAACAAAAAATAGTTGTACATTTGCAAACGCAAAACAGAAGGTAATATTCCTCCTTAGCTCAGTTGGTTAGAGCATCTGACTGTTAATCAGAGGGTCACTGGTTCAAGTCCAGTAGGGGGAGCAAAGAAAATCAAGCACTTACAGAAATGTAGGTGCTTTTTTCTTTTTGATAATTCCTGTAGATGATAATCCTCAATATTATAAGGAAGAATTAGCAGAAAAATTCAAGGATTTTCTTCTTTAAATGATTCATATCATACCTTAATCATTTCTGATTTTTCTTGATAAATCATTGAAGTTTAAACTTATTTATTTGTTTAGGTAATTTGGAATGGGAAACTGAAAAAAACAAAAAAATCATCAAATTCCTATTGAAGTTGATGAATTAGAAAAAATAAATATTTGTGAATATTTCCTACTTGTTAATCATTTTCCAAAGAGTATCTTTTAGTTGGGAAATACCTTTTCCTGAAACAGATGAGATAAATAAAAAAGAAATTCCTTTTAGAGCAGGCTTGATTTCTTTTTCAATGTCAGAAGTAAGTTCTTCGTCAAGCATATCTGATTTTGAAATAGCTATAAGTCTATCTTTATCAAGTAGTTCTGGATTATACTCTTTCAGTTCTTTTAGCAATATATGGTATTCTTCTACAATATCTTTGCTGTCAGCAGGAATGAGGAAAAGAAGCGTTGAATTTCGCTCAATATGTCGTAGGAAATAATGTCCTAATCCTTTTCCTTCTGCAGCTCCTTCAATAATACCAGGAATATCTGCTACAACAAAAGATTGAAAATCACGATATTCTACAATTCCCAAATTAGGTTTTAATGTTGTGAAAGGATAATCACCAATTTTCGGTTTGGCAGAAGTTATAACCGATAACAATGTTGATTTTCCCGCATTAGGAAAACCTACAAATCCTACATCGGCAAGAATTTTCAATTCTAACAAAAGTTCCATTTCCTCACCAGGAATGCCAGGCTGTGCATATCTTGGAGTTTGATTGGTAGCACTTCTGAAGTGCCAATTCCCTAAGCCTCCTTTTCCTCCACGTAACGCAATGACCTCCTGTTTGTCTTCTGTAATTTCAAACAAAACCTCATCAGTTAAAGCATTCTTTACGATTGTGCCTAAAGGGACTTCAAGATAAACATCTTTCCCATCAGCTCCTGTACTACGACTTGCTCCGCCACTTTCACCGTGTCCCGCTCTGAAATGTTTTTGAAACTTGAAGTGAATGAGTGTCCATAGGTTTTTATTTCCACGAACAATAATGTGTCCACCTCTTCCGCCATCTCCGCCATCAGGTCCGCCTTTAGCAACAAACTTCTCCCGATGCAAGTGCATAGAACCTTTTCCGCCATTTCCTGAGGCGACAAATACTTTTACATAATCCGTGAAATTCCCTTCAGTCATAATATTTATAGAAAATAGACAACCCCAAACCTTTGAAGAAGAAATCTCCTATCAAAAGTTTGGGTTTTTCTTAATGTTTTGTAATACTTATTTTAGATTATCGATAGCGTTAGACAAACGTGTTGTAATTTCTTCAATTGTGCCAATACCATCAATGCCGTGATATTTTCCTTGTTTTTTATAAAATTCGATAAGTGGAGCAGTTTTTTCGTTGTATTCCACGAATCGATTTCTGATTTTGCTTTCATCTTGGTCATCGGTGCGTCCGCTTACTTTTCCTCTTTCTAAAAGGCGTTGTATCAGAATTTCATCGTCGGCTTCTAAGGCCAATGTTCCGTGAATTTTCATTCCTTTTGAAGCTAAGAAATCATCTAAAGCCTCAGCTTGAGCGATAGTTCTTGGAAATCCATCAAATATAAAACCTTCAGCCTTAGGATTGTTCTCTATTTCTTGTTGTAGCATCTGGATAGTAACTTCATCAGGAACCAAATCACCTTTGTCCATATATGATTGAGCCAATTTTCCTAATTTGGTCTCGTTTTTAATGTTAAATCGGAATAAATCCCCTGTTGAAATGTGTACCAAATTGTATTTATCTTTCAAAAAAGCAGCTTGTGTACCTTTTCCAGCTCCTGGTTTCCCGAATAAAACTAAGTTTGTCATCGTTATTGAATTATTTAATTGATATATTTGAGGTAAATTTCTTCCTAATTCGTCATAATCAAGCCCATAACCAACGATAAATCGATTCGGAATAGGTTGCCCTACGTAATCTATTTTTAAATCTTTCTTGTAGGCATCTGGTTTAAAGAAAAGTGTAGCAATGCGCAATGATTTTACTTTTTTGTCGTGGAAAATGCGATAAATTTCCTCCAGAGTGTTGCCCGTGTCGATAATATCTTCCAAAACCACCACATCACGCCCCTCCACAGGAATATCCAATCCGATAAGCTCCACTACTTTTTCGGTAGATTGCATTCCTTGGTAAGAAGCTAATTTTACGAAAGTAATCTCGCAATCCGCTTTATAATGCCGAACAAAATCGGAAGCAAACATAAAAGCTCCGTTAAGTACCGAAACAAATAGCGGACAGGTATCTTCCATATCCTTAGCTACTTCCGAAGCCATTCGCTGAATAATTTGCTGAATTTGTTCAGCTTCAATGTAAGGTTCAAATGATTTGTCGTGTATTTTTATGATTTCCATAGAAAATAAATAAAGCACAAAGGTACATTTTTTTTGTCAAGAAGCAAGATGTTTTTATCCTATTTTGTGTAGTTTTGCGGTGCGTTATATCACAAAGAAATGAGCAAACTACAAAAATTATTCAAACATACTTTTATATACGGATTAGCAACTGTACTTCCACGTGTAATATCCTTGATTCTTACTCGTTTATACGTTCAAGAATTAAATTCTACCGCAGATTTTGGAATTTATTCGGGTTTGTTTGTATATCTCATTTTGGGTAACGTGCTGCTTTCCTATGGAATGGAAACTGCTTTTTTTCGTTTTATGAATAAAGAAGAGGATAAACGCAAAGTACAATCTACAGCTCTTACTTCTTTGTTTGTTAGTTCGTTGTCTTTTTTTGTTGTAGCGTTATTTGCTCGAAATTTCATATCGGAATGGTTACAATATGATGTGAATTTGATTGCCTTTTGTATTATTATTTTGACGCTTGATGCATTGGTTGTTATTCCTTTTGCACAACTCCGAAACGAAGGTAAATCGCTTACATATGTTATTATAAAAATTGGAAATGTAACAGTGAATCTTTTACTGAACTTGTTTTTCTTCCTTTTACTTCCAAAATTGAAAGACAATGCTTTTTGGGATTTCTTTTATTTTGAAAATCAGGTGTATTATATATTTATTTCCAATATAATGGCAAGTTTGCTAACACTTATTGTGTTGTTACCGATTTATTTTAAAATTCGATTGGATTTTTCATTCGATTTGTGGAAAAAAATGTTCCGATATGCCTTTCCTGTGCTAATTGCAGGGATTGCTTTTGCTGTGAATGAAGGCTTTGACCGAGTATTTTTACGAATGTTGCTTCCTGTTGAAACTGCTGATAATACTATCGGGATTTATTCGGCTTGTTATAAAATGGGAGTTTTTATGACGCTATTTGTAACAGCTTATAAATTAGGAGTTGAGCCTTTCTTTTTTAGTAATGCACAAGATAAAAACGCACCACAAACGTATGCTTTAGTGACTGAATATTTTACTATTTTTGGAGCATTTATCTTGCTTTTTATTACGGTTTTCACAGATATTTTTAAGCTTATTTTGATAAATAATCCAGCATATTGGGAAGCGTTATGGGTTGTTCCAGTTGTTTTGTTGGCAAATCTTTGTTTGGGTATATATCACAGTCTTTCGGTTTGGTACAAGGTAACTGACAGAACTCAGTTTGGTGCGTATATTTCTATATTAGGAATGGTTATCACAATTTTGTTAAACTTTTTGCTCATTCCTGTAATAAGCTATAAGGGAGCAGCTTTGGCTACATTGGCTACCTATCTGGTTATGATGTTAGTATCATATTTTGTAGGGCAGAGAAAGTATCCAATTCCTTACAATATAAATAAAATCCTATTTTATTTAATTTTTAGCGTATTGGCCTCATTTTTTACATTCTACATTTTTGACAGAAATATGTATGTGGGAACTTTTCTGTTGCTATTATACATTTTTGTAGTCTTTCAAAAAGAAGCAGGAATTAGAAAAATGCTAAAAGGTTACCTAAGCAAAAAGAAAGCGTAAGATTTGTCTATCTTATTAACGGAAGAATAAACAAAGTGATTCCTAAAACTAAGGCGTGCCAATAAGTAGCTTGATGTCTTCTATTAACATTTCAATTTGTGAATCCTCTAATCCGTCGTAGTAGATTATTGGATTTCCGTTAGCATCTTTACGTGAAACAATATTCCCCTTTTGGTCAATCAATGCAAAAAGTCCAGAATGTTCAAATCCGTCAATTCCTTTGGCATTATTTTGTGCGTGGAGGTTGAATCCATTGTTCGCTAAATCATAAATTGCTTCTTCGTCGCCTGTGAGTAAATGCCAGTTAGGGCTTGTTATTCCGTGTTGTTGGGCGTATTCTCTCAGTACTTCAGGCGTGTCATTTTCTGGATTAATTGAAAATGAGGCAAAACCAATGTTTTTCCCCTCAAAGGCATTTTGAACTTTTACCATACTTGAAGTCATTATCGGGCAAATAGTTGGGCAAGTTGTAAAGAAGAAATCTACGACGTAGACTTTTCCTTCGTAATCTTTGTTAGAAATGGTTTGGTTATTCTGATTAGTGAAAGAGAATTTGGGAGCTTTCCCAATGGTAACTAATTTTGAATCAGAGCAACCTACTGAAAATAGGGTAATGAACAGAACAAAGAGTATGTATTTTTTTCTCATTATTTTATGTGTGTTTTTTTCCAAATATTGGAATTATAGATTGTAAAAGATACTTTTTTCATTTTCTTGTACGCAAAGGTAAAAATAATTACCAAAATGTACGTCAAAATCTTATAAAAAAAGGGATTTTTAAAAAATGGTTGCTCGGCATTTGCTACTGATTCAAAATGACTGATAGCGAAGAAGAAATCTGTCATCACAGAAAGAAAGCACAGTAACCAGAAATTGTATTTCCATTCAATATAAATCCACCCAACAATCAAAAAAGCTATGAAATTTTCTAAAAATGTCATTCCAAAGATTGGAAAATATTGAAGTTGTTTCAGCATAAACCAATTAGGTAACATAGAAATAATAGAAACAATAATTGTAATAGGTAGAAATCCTAAGTTTGTGTGTTTAAAAAGTTGTTGATATCCTAAAAAATAGTAGAAAAAAATATTAAAAATGAAAATAAGATTTATACCGTGATAGGCGTTCTTTTGCTGTAAAAATAAAAAAATGGCGAAAAGAATCAACAAGGTTAAAAAAGCAAATGGGAGTCCGTTTTGGAAACTTTCTTTAAAATTTGGTTTTGTTAAAATATCTCTATTGTCAGAAAAATAAATGACTAAGAAAGGTAATAAACTAATTGTAATACAGCTTAATGTCATAACGATACTCATTTTAATAGAGTCGTTAATTGCAATGTCATTTAACAAATGTTCAAATATCGAACATACGTTTGAAAAGTAATATGTAGAGAACGCGAAAATAATCAATGAAAATATTGAAATAACTGCAGGATTATTTTTCATATAGATTTTTGTGAAAAAAATTAGAAAAACGTAACTTTGCAAAGTTAATAAAATTTTCAAATGAATTTACTTCAAGAATTACAAAAACGAAGCGGAAATTGTTGTGAATTATGTGGTGCAACAAATAATTTAGAAATTTATGAAGTGCCTCCTACCAGTACGGGCGGATTAGATGGCAGTTTGTTGGCTTGTAAAACCTGTGTTTCACAAATTGAAGGCTCTACAGATTTGGATAGCAATCATTGGCGTTGCTTAAATGATAGTATGTGGAGTGAACATCGGGCTGTAAAGGTAATGGCTTGGCGAATGCTCAATCGGTTGAAAAGCGAAGGATGGTCATTGGATTTGCTAAATATGATGTACTTGGACGATGAAGAACTTGCTTTTGCAAAAGCTTCAGATGATCATTTAGATGAAAGCGAGAAAATTATCCACAGAGACAGCAACGGAGCAATTTTACAAGCAGGTGATAATGTAGTTTTGATAAAAGATTTGAAGGTGAAAGGTTCAAGTATGGTTGCCAAACAAGGAACAGTGGTTCGTAAAATTTCTTTGGATCGTGAAAATCCACAATATATTGAAGGAAAAGTTGATGGGCAACAAATTGTGATTGTAACACAATATGTTAAGAAGGTTTAAAACATTCTTGTAAAAGAAAAATAGGCTATCTAATTTATTATCAGATAGCCTATTTTTTTATCAGAAAATTTGGATTTCATCAATAAACATCCAAGAGTCACCTCCTTTGGGTGGGTGTCCTAAGTTTTGTATTTCTAATTTCACAAATCGAGCTTTCTGTTTTTCAAAATCAAACTTAAAATCTTTCAAAACAGCGTACCCATTTGATGTATGTGGGTGGCTAACTTCTCCAATTTTTGTGTAATTTTTACCATCAACAGATACTAAAAGGTCTATTTTTGTTGGAAAGTAAATTCCCGAACCTTGGTTTTCCATCGCTCCTACTATGACTTTTTCAATTTCCGTGTCTTCTTCTAAATCAATTATAACAGAAGCATCATCAACTAACCATGCCAACCATTGTTTGTCGTGGAAGTTTTTTGTTCCTCGAACGATATTAGTAAGCGTTTCGTTTCCTTGTCCTTGGTAGCTTTTATGATACACAGGATTGTATACAGCCTTTTTTCCAATTGCTTTATGAAAAACAATGGTGTCCGAATAAACCACCTCATTGGGTTTTTCGTTAAAGAAAACAGCTGATTTTATAGTTGTAGTTTCTTTTATTTCAATGGGTTGTGTGTATTTCTGGGCTTTGGATAAATCTCCATTTAAAGAGTAACGGATGTCGGCTTCAGGTAGTTCACTATGTAGCGTAATGATAACTTTATTATCTTGATTTTCAATTTTAGAAGATACTTGATACATTGATTTTGAATAGTTGATATTCATCAATTCCAATCGGGGAAGTAATTTCTGAACTCTATTCATAAAATTATTCCAGTTTTTTATTTCTTGAGGCGTCCAAACTACTTCTGCAAGAGCTAAAAGTCGTGGAAAAATCATATATTCAGAATGTTTTTCGTTTGGAACGTATTCCGCCCACAAATTCGCCTGACTTCCAAGAATTTGCCTTTGTTGCTCTTGTGTCAATTCATCTTTATTTAGTGAATAGTTGTAGATTTTGCTCAAAGGTAAATATCCGCCAATAGCAAGTGGTTCATTATCAGGAGAACCCTGATATTGGTCTATGTAACAATCACTTGTCAGAACAACTTGATGACCTTGTTCGATGGCTTTTTTGCCAATATCAATTCCTCTCCAATTCATCACAATGGCTTGTGGCGGTAAACCTCCTTCGATAATTTCGTCCCAACCAACTAATCTTCTGCCGTTTGCAACTAAGAAATTATCTATTCGTTTTATGAAGTAACTTTGCAATTCGTGAGCATTTTTTAGTTTATGTTCCTTCATTCGTTGTAGGCATTTTGGACATTTTTCCCATTCTGTATGAGTTGCCTCATCACCTCCGATGTGAATATATTTACTTGGAAACAAATCCATTACCTCTGTAAGGACATCTTCTAAAAAGGTAAAAGTTTCATCTTGTCCTGCACAATAAATATCTGTAATTGGCCAAACGCCTCCTGATGGAACACCGATTGGACGTTTATGACACGATAGCTCAGGATAAGCTGCAATGGCACTCATCACGTGAGCTGGCATTTCAATCTCTGGGATTATGGTAATACCTCTTTCTGAGGCGTAAGATACAATTTCTTTGATGTCTTCTTGCGTGTAGAAACCACCATAAGTTCCCTTTGTTTCGGGGGAATTTGTACTTCGTGCATTCCAATGTTTTTCTTCTTGGTCTACTCGCCACGATCCAACCTCAGTAAGTTTAGGATATTTTTTTATTTCAATACGCCAACCCTCATTATCAATCAAATGAAAATGAAATGTATTGAGTTTCAACATTGCCATTCGGTCGATAGTTTTCAGAATATATTCTTTAGGAAAGAAATGACGTGCTACGTCAAGCATCAAACCACGCCAAGGATATTGGGGTTGGTCTTGGATATTAACAGAGGGTATAATCCAATCTGTTTTAACAATGTTTGAACTTTCTATATCTTTTGGAAGTAGTTGCCGTAAGGTTTGTAAAGCGTAAATAAATCCGTTGCGGTCAGAGGCTTTTATGGTTATTTTCTCATTATCAGAATTAAATGTGTAACTTTCATTTGGGAGGGATGTGTCAGCTTCCAGAACAACAAAATTACTTTTTTGGGGTTCGTTTGTTATTTTTAAATCCCAACCTGAAGCGTTTTTAAATTTTTCGGTTATCAACCTTGCTACATTTTGCAATGTATCGGCGGCGACAAAGGTTGTTTTTGAAGTGAATTCAAAATAACCATTTGATAAAGAGATGTTTTTGGGTTTTGGAATGATATTAATATCACTTTCTTCAAAAGTTATTTCTTTAGGTGTTTGATAGCCAATGGCTAACAAAAGAAAAGGAAGTATTATTTTTTTCATTATTTATAATATTTATTGCTCTGGCGAAAGTACGGCTTTTTTAAGATAAAACCTAAATACTTTTATTATTTTTGCGAGGTGTAAAATCAAATGAAAATGCCAGTTATTCAATCTGCGTATAAACCACCTTTTTTATTTCGTCAGACTGATTTTTCTACGATTTTTTCTGGAAAGGTTAGAAAAGTATTGGGAGTAGTTCAAGTAAGGCAACGATTGGAATTGCCAGATGGAGATTTTTTGGATGTGGACTGGAGTTATTCTGAGCAAAAAACGAATCGTTGTATTATTATTTTACACGGATTGGAGGGGTCTGCTCAGCGGCCTTATGTTCTGGGTACTGCAAAATTATTCAACCAGAACGGATTTGATGTTTGTGCTATGAATTTTAGAGGATGTAGCGGTGAGGATAATCGTTTGTTTTCGTCTTATCATTCTGGAAAATCGACAGATTTGGAGGAAGTTGTGCAAAAAGTAATTCAGTTGGGTTATACTGAAATCGTTATAAAAGGGTTTAGTATGGGCGGAAATATTAGTCTATTTTATGCGGGGAAACACTTGGTTCCAAAGGAAGTAAAAGCAATTATTGCTATTTCTACACCTTGTGATTTAAAGGGAGCTTCTGAAAAATTACATAAGAAAAGAAATTGGATTTATGCTCAACGATTCTTGGTAACATTGAAGCAAAAAGCTAAAACAAAGGCCATAAAATTTCCAAACGAATTAGCTATTTCTGAAGTAGATTTGGTTAAGACTTTAAAGGATTTCGATGATTTATATACTTCAAAGTCAAATGGTTTTGTTAATGCAGACGATTATTATCAAAAATGTAACTCACTTTTTGTTTTGCATCAGATTAAAACGCCAACATTGTTGCTAAATGCCCAGAATGATTCGTTTCTTTCCGAAAAATGTTTTCCTAATGAAATAGCTGAAAAAATGCCTCATTTTTATCTGGAAACTCCAAAGTATGGTGGTCACGTAGCATTTTATGACAGGAAAAATCTGTACTACAATGAAACAAGAGCATTACAATTTTGTGTGGAAATGATAAATAAAAATAAATTATAATATATTAATAACTAATTTGTTAGTGCTTTATAATGTTTCGTTCTTGTTGATTTTTGAATTTATTTTCTTGAAAAATTTTGTATGAAAGAAAAATAGTTGTAATTTTGCACTCGTCAGAAAATGGCAGGGTCTCATAGCTCAGTTGGTTAGAGCACCTGACTCATAATCAGGTGGTCGCTGGTTCGAGCCCAGCTGGGACCACAAAGAAAATCAAGCACTTACAATTTATTTGTAGGTGCTTTTTGCTTCTGTGACGAACATTTGACGAACAAATATTCTTCATTTTGTCTTATAATAGTTTATTTTTAATTTTACCCCAAACTTATATATTATGAAAACTTTTTTCTCTATCTTTCTTGTTGTAGACCTTTTTTGCATTGTGTATCTGATAGGGAGAGTTCTCTTTGCTATTGAGCCATTAATAGTAAACTTTTGTACGAAAGAGCGATTTGCTTGGTATGGAACGTGGAATCGGAATAGGTTGTTAATAGTATCATTGCTTTTATTACTATTTGTAGGAATTACAATAAGTTTTTGGGTTTTTAAAAATTTTTTGACCAATAATATATACTTAAGCACTTTTTTGTCCATTATGTTAAAATGTTACATATTCATTGTAATTGAATACAAAATGGACACTCCTTTCAAGCCTTTAAAAGTTTTTTTTAATTTTTATAAAAAACCGTATCAAGAACATTTTAAATTTCAAGAAACAAAGGTTGAAAAAGTTGATACACCACCCATAAATAATTTTCTAATCACCAACACTACAAACAATAATTTTTCATTTCAAAAGACGTATAACACAACTAATATTACTCACATAGAAGCGGAAAGAGAAGGTCATTATCCTTTTCAAATTTTTGAGAAAAAAGAATCTGTTGAGGATATAATCAATTTGTATGGTATAAAACAAACCAAGGATTCAAAAGAAAATTTATCTTCATTTTTCGCAAAACAAAAAGTTTTATGTAAGATAGAATTTATCAATAAAGCCAAAAATGGTTTGGGAGTAGAGTCTATTTTTAACTTTTTTGCAAAATATACATCTGTTTTTGAGGATTACGAATCGAAAACAAAGGGATTTGAAACGTCTCAAAAAGTAGCCGAACTTTTAAATGAAATTGTACTCTCAGTCGACAAGAAAGGTAATCCCAAAGAAAATCCTATAACTCCTCAGAATTTTAATGCTTACCATAATAACATTTGGAAAAAAGCATAATTTTTAACCCGAATCACATCAGTTTTAAATTAATATTCCTGTTGTAAAATATTGATTTTAAGAGGTTAGTAAATTATTTAAAAATATCTTCTTCAGGTTTTTCTGCCTTATTTATTTCACGATACTTTTGCTCCGAAACCATTAAAATATCAGAAATAATGAACAAAGAGGCGTTGGAAAAAGCAATCCTATTGCTTACTGAAAACCAAAAAAAATTTAATGAAACCATAATTCAGTTACTTTCACTGGAAATCAAACCTTTCTATAGTAAGGAAGAGGCTGCCCTATTCCTTAACCTTGAGCCAGAATATCTTTACCAACTGAAACATCAGGGAAAGATAAAGGCATACAGGAAAGAAGGACAGCGAAAACTTTATTTTAGGAGGGAAGACTTGGTTGCTTACATTCTTTCATCAAGCCAAAATCAGGAGGACGAAGATTTTGAGAACGAAATCGTAAATCACTGGAACAAATAAAGATGAAAGAAACTAAACTTTATCATTCTTCCAGTGCTGGTCAGACCATATATGACCGAGCGATAGCTTACCTAAACAAAAAATACAACATCAGGTACAATAGCATTGCTCTGGAATATGAAATTCAGCTTAGGGAAAATCCCAAAAACTGGGAAATTCTCAATATCAATTCGTTATTGATAGAACTTTCCCAGTCAGGGATAGAAATTACGTTAGCAAAGTTGGAAATTCTTTTGCGAAGTCACTTTATTCCGCAGTACAATCCACTTGAGGAATACTTTGAGAACCTCCCCGAATGGGACAATTTTGATGCTATCGGAGTTCTAGCAAGCTACATCTCCACCGATAATGACCCGCTTTTCCGTTATCATCTGGAAAAGTGGCTTACACGGGCTGTACTTTGTGTATTCAAAAAAGGATATATCAACAAACAATGCATAGTGCTTACATCGGAGCAGAACACAGGTAAATCCTTTTTTTTACGTTTTCTTACACCACCCGAGCTGTTGCCGTACTACACTGAAAATATCTCAGTGGATAAGGATGGCATCATCGCTATTTGTAAGAATCTTATATGTAATTTGGACGAACTGGCAGTACTTTCTAAGGCAGACATAAACATCTTGAAATCATTTATTTCTAAGAGTTCGGTGAACGTTCGTCTTCCGTACGGACGAAAAGCAGAGCTTTTGGAACGCATCTGTTCGTTTGTTGGCTCTACCAACCGTACAGACTTTCTAACGGATGAAACGGGAAGTGTTCGCTGGCTCGTTTTTGAAGTGACAAAAATAAACTTTGCGTATACATCTGAAATTGATATAAATAAAGTTTGGTCACAAGCTTATTTCAATGCTTTTAAGAGAAAAAATTACGATCCGGAACTTACAGTCGAGGACATTGAAATTAATGAAAGGCGGAATGAAAAATATTCCGCAATTAGCCTTGAAGAAGAGTTTATCAACAAGTATTTCGAAAAATCCGAGAATATTGAAGATTTTCTCACCGCTTCTGATGTGATGTTGATAGTAAATACAAATTTAAGGGTGAAACTCAATATTATTAAAATCGGAAAAGTTCTTACGCGTCAAAAATATAAGCGCATCAAACACCCGCAAAAACAAACTTACGGATATCTCATTTCTAAGAAGATAGAAATTATGTAAATCCTCTTACCTAAGTTACCTGCTTGCCTTGATTAGATTAATATACTTATTATCAATTGTTTATAAAGGTAGTTTCATTTTAATTTTAGGTAAAAATAGGTAAGAAGGTAGGAAAAGATAGGAAGTTAAAAATAGGGAAAACTTAGAGAAATCAATCTGTTGGTAAGAAGGTAAGATGCCAAGAGAAAACAAAAGCAGAGAGAAAATTTTTAACCAACCCTTCTTCTTTCTGCAACCTATGCAGAAAAGTTTTGCTTGTTTTTGAGTGCAAAAAGTACCCATTGTTTACAAAAAGCATGGGTCTTTAATGTAGAGTATGGGTCTTTTTGGTTTTCTCCTATCGTCGAAAACACATTGTAAGTAACTAGAATCTAATAATTAGCGATATGAAACAGGATTTTTTAAAAGAATTTGTCACCCAAATTTTCGAGCATCAAGAGCAAAAAAATGCAGAAGAAAAAAAGAAAAATCATTTTCGGGATATCGGCAGAAAAGGAGGACTGGCAAGGAAAAATACGCCTCTTTTTTCAAAATTGATTTCTGTACGGCTCACCCCAAAAGAATATCAAAAGGTAAACGAAAACGCTCAAAGGCTGAATCTGAAATTATCAAAATACGTTCGATTGCTGATTACGGAAAAAGAACTGAAAATCAATGAATTTAAAACGGACGAAGTGCTTTTGTCCTACGGAACTCATTTTGTAAGGATTAAAAATCTGCTGCGAAACCGTGAATTTTCAAAGTTGGAAAACAAACAGGAAATTTTGAAAGAAATCGAAAAGGTTACCAAGCTTATTTATAGATATTTATATGAAAGGGGGCAAAAATAAAAAAGAATAAAATGAATAACTCGGCAACGACTCGAAAAATTTCCAAAATCGCTGTGGAATATAACGGCAACGATAAGGGAACCGCTCGGATGGTGTATAGCAACAATTTACTTTCTGAAAATGCTGAACATCAGTTTAAAGAAATGAAAGCTGTGGCGAATAGAAATCCTAAGGTAAAGAATTGGGCACTTACGGGATATATTTCCCCCGAAAAATCCATCGGTGATGCACTTACAGACCAACAATTGGTTGATTTGACCTTGAAAGCACTTCGGAAAGTGGGTGTGATGGAAGACAACCAAATTCGATTGGACATCCACAATGCAACCAAACAGAAACATATTCACTTTATTGTTAATCGGATGAATACCTGCGGAAAGAATACCGTTAAAGCACACAATATCGGCGAACGTTTTGGAGCAGCCGTGCGGGAGGTTTGCAAAGAAATGCACTTAAAAACGGATGTGGAAATTGGCAAGGAAAAGAAGGCAGAAATGCTTGGCGCTCTGAAAATGTGTTTAAGAACCGCCAAAAGTTTTGAAGAACTAATTGCCAAAATGCACCAACAAGGCTATCGGGTCACATTTTCGGAAAACGTAAAAGTAGGAATCTCCGGAATGCGAATTGTGAAACACACGGACATTAACGACCAAACGCAAAGAGAATATCTGCCGGGATATAAACTTTCTGAAATCACTAATCAATTGAAAATTAAAGACATCAAAGAGATGATAAATAAAAACTCGGAAATGTTTAACACCTTAAAAAATTTAAAAGAAAAAGGAGAAACTACAGCAACATATTTTGAAGAAAACTCTGAAGAAAGAGAAAATGGCTTGCTTAAAAATCTTTTGTGCCCCACGTATGTATCTGCTGATGATGAACTTGTTAGAAAGAAGAAACGTAATTTTAAAAAATAAATGGATATGAAAAATTTAATGGAAAACACAATGAAAAACACAGAAAATCAACCTCAGGATGATGGTTTGGAATTGCTAAAAAGAGTGATTAAAAGCAATGAAAAGCACATTGAAGAATCTGCAAAGCTGACTTCTTTATATGAGGATTTTTTGAATCTTCTGGGGGAAAATGAATCGACTCTTAGAGGTATAAAACCTTTGTTGAGAGATATGGAAAGTCTTGTGAAAGAGGAAAAAGAGGAACGTATTCGGTTTTTGGAAAAGCTTAAGGCTACCAAATTGGATTTGTCGAAACAGGCTATTGATAGATTAGACCAGTTTGAGAACAAACTAAAGAGTCTAAAAAATAACGTCAATGGAAGCATTGGGATTTTGATTCTTTCCATTGTGATTTTGGTAATTACTTCTTTTTCTGCAAAATATTGGTTTGCGGAGAGCGTCAGAACGAGGATGGAAGTCCGCGAAGAATTGCTAAGAGAGATAGATAATGAAGGCAAAGGGATTTATGAGAAAACCTACATAAATGATTTGGAAAACAACACAAAAATGATGCAGGAATTTGTGCGAAAGAACCCGAGCGAAGGTAGCAAACTGGTGCATTTCAAATCGGGATTTGATGCGAGGAAGGAATAACAAGGAACAAATAAAAGGTGACAAGTGACAAGTAACAAATAACAAAAAAGCAAGTTAAAAAAGTAACAAGTGATAAAAAATCACCAAATTATTTGTTGCGCCCAAACTTAAAAGGTAGCTCTTTCTCTTGTCTGATTTTCTTTTGTTTATCAATTTCTGTTTGCAGATATTTTTGGTATTGACTGAACATAAAATCGTAATATTCACGAAAGCTTTCTGTCTTTCTTACGGAATTTAAAGCATCGTAATATTGGAATCTGTCTTCTGCAAATACAAAACCCAACGGTAATTGGTATTTTCGTTGTATAAAATTCATCAAAAGCCTTGAAGTGCGTCCATTTCCATCTAAAAAGGGATGAATGTTCACCAATTGATAATGTGCATAGAAAGAAAACTCCAATTGAGAAAGGCTATCTTTTTGACTGTCAAAATTATCGTTTAGTTCTTTGACTAAATTGTCCACTGCGGGTACAACCTTACTATAATGCATAAAAGAGGCTGAGCCTGCGGCAACATTGGCTTTTCGGAATTCGCCTTTGGAGGCATCTACGGTTCCGTTGATGTTTGTAAAGAGTTCTCCTGTGCATCTCATCACTTTTGCAACAATTTCTTGTATGAATGCTTTGGATATATTTCGACCGATGTCGGCTTCTTTTATAATGAAATTCAGAGCTTGATGATGGTCTAAGGTTTGGTTTGAAAACAGAATATTTTTCCCTCCGGGAGTGTTGCCTTTTTGTATGAGTTCAATGCATTCTTCGTAGGTAAGGGTAGAACCTTCGATACGGGTAGAATGACTCGTTATGAGGATTTTATGAAA
>NZ_KB900733.1 GCF_000379185.1 Capnocytophaga cynodegmi DSM 19736 | reverse complement strand
TTTTAGAAATTAATAAATGTTCGGTTATAAAGAGTGTAACGCCTTTTATTTCGGTTACTTTTTTTTCTAAAATTTTACCTTTTAAGATATCAAAAATAATTACTTCTTTATCTTCAATATTATAGAAAATATTTTTATAGTAACACCTTTTTGCATATAAGTTTAATGAAACTTTTTTATTAGAAATAATCTTTTTTGTATTTCTGTCATAAATAAATAAATCATCAAAAATTTGGTCTTCACTATCATTATATAAATTAAAAATAATAACATCTTCATTTACATAATAATGCCCAATCTCTTTTTGTTTGGATTGCCATAAAACTTCTCCACTTAATGATAATTCTTGTAAATGTTTTGTACCTTTTATTTTGGCGTATATATGATTGTCTATACACATATAACCATATAAATCACTAATTTTTTGTGTTAACCTATACATATAACTATTAATTTATTCCACTATTTCAAAGAGCTTGTTAAAATTTTCAGGTTCATCTAACCATTCTAAGAAAGATTTAGGAGAGACTTTATTTGTATTCATCCATAGAATGACCTTATCTTTAAAACTATCATTCTCAAATAATTTCTGTATCTCCTCAATGGGTGTGCCGTCAGCTTTTTTAAGAGCTTTTATTACATTGGTTTTTAATACACTTATATCAGAAATGTTATTTGTTTTATTAAAAATCCATTGTATATTACCCAGTTCTTTCATTTTTTGTAAATCTTTAACAAACTGGTTTTTAATGGTTTCTGGGTAAAAATTCCCCCAGTTTTTAAGCTCCAAATTTGTAACTATGAACTGCTCATCTACAAATTTTTCAACTCTAATATCATAAATTCGTTTTATATCATCAGAGAGGTTGCTTACTTCAAATCGTATGTTGGCTCCCTCATCAAGCAATTTTGTAGCATACTCCAATTGGAACTTATTCTCGCTGGTAAATGAACAAATTACCGCCAGTATCAGAAATAAACATTTTATCATCGTGAAATTCTATTTTTTCTACCATATTGAAACTCAGAAGGCTTATCCATTCTCTGTTACCTGTTTTTGTATTGATTGCTCCAACGGCGTATTGCCCTCCCTCCAAACGCAATCCGTGAAAAACAAAACCATCTTTATAACAGGCTTTATTCATAATAGCGTTGTATTCCTTGCCATTTAACAAAGCATTTTCTATGCGAACGAAATTGATTAATTCTCCTTTTTCCAAATCTATTTCCATATAGTGATAGCCATAACAACCATAAGCCTTATTCTCCTCGATAGACAAAGTCATAAGCCCTGCGGGAAGTCTTAGAGAATAAATAATTTCTCCTGTTTCTATATGCAATCGTAATATAAACACCTGAGTAAGAACGATAAGTGTATTATTGTATGAGTAAATTTCCCTTATATCACCTTGTTTTAAGCTACCATCATAGTCCTTGTAACTGGTAATATCGCTAAGGTCTTTTTGCCAAAGGAGGGGAATTTCTGATTTTTTATCTAAATGTGTATATAAAATATTTTCTTTTTTGAATATTAAAAAAGCATTATAAAGGTGACTGAATATTTTTTTTTCTGAAAAAGGAAAAATCTCTACTTTATAGCCTTTTTTATCGAATTGATATAAAAAAT
>NZ_KB900732.1 GCF_000379185.1 Capnocytophaga cynodegmi DSM 19736 | reverse complement strand
TTTACTTTGTTTTGGGATATCAGTTCATTCAATAAAATGTAATTTTTCTCGGATTGTGAAAACCCGAGAAAAGAACATAAAAATAGTGTGATTAAGATTTTCATTTTAATTATTTTTTAAAATAATGCCCTCTTTGGACTTTTATTCATATTGTATATTTGACGGATGTACACGGACTTGATAACAAGGTATATAATCTTTTTGTAAATCAGATGAAAAAATGACAAATATATGATGCTTTACAAACGGAGGTATTTTGTAAATATATGCATAACCGTCAAAAAAGAAATCATAAGTTTCTTGCGAGAGTGTATTCCATATTTCTTCTAACTGTGTGATTGTTTTTACCTGTCTCATATCTTTTAGGTAATCCAGATGTTCATTTGGAATTAGTAAAATATGATCTCTTTTAATAACGGAATATTTATCACTATTTTGTACTTTAATAATGTGAGAAATATTTAAAAGCCAATCTTCTTTATCATTTTTATAATCGTATTCTATTGATTTGTAAAAAAGCTTATTGTTTTTGTCAAATCTTTCAAATACCTTATGATGCTTGTAATGTTTCGTAATATCTAACCAATAAGTTTCACCAGAGTTTATTTCCTCTTTTTGTGTACGTAAAATACCATCTGTATCATCAAAGATGACAAACAATGCTCTATCAGATATTTGTGCATATAATTTAAAAGTCAATAAAAGTGATGTAATGAGTAGTGTGTTTTTCATTGTTTTTGGATTTTAATTTTTCTATGCTTGTGCAAAACTTACATTATAATTGTTTTAATTAAAATTTTACTCCAAAGCCGTCGGTCTAATAAATAGTTGTACTTCATAACAAGGAATATAATCCTTCTCTAAATCTTCTTCTTTAATGATAAAAATATTATATCGTTTTTCGGTTTGATATTCTTTGTCATAGTAATTGTAAAACCTATCTTCATAATGAGGTGAGCGTTCTAACACTTGACTTGAAAATTCATCAAATTGCATTTTGATCCATTTTTCTTCCTCTTGTTTTACATAGATTACGCTATTTTTCTTTTCGAATTCTTTAAACATTGTTTGTGGCATAAGTAAAACAAATCTTGCGGGATAGTCAAAGAAATCTTTTGAAAAGTACATAAAGGAAACACTCCAAAAAGGTGAGTTGGGACAGTTTATCCCATATGTTTTTTGTGCGATATTTCTCCCAATAACCTTTTCATAGAAGTTTGGATTATCATTATTTATTACAAAAAACAAACTATTTGAGTTAATCTGTGCTTGTGCAAAACTTACACAAGCACAGAAAATTAGTGTTAGAATTAGTTTCATTTTAATCACAATATTCTTCAATTGTACTTATTAAAACATCCACTTCGTAGCAAGGAATGTAATCTTTTTCTAAATCGGAGGTAAACACTATAAACACATTGCTTCGATATACTCCCTTCGCATACGAAGTTCTCTTGTCATAATACTCATATTTTCTGTAAAATGGTCCGATGGTATTAAGTTCTATTTTTGACCATAATGTTTCCAAATAGTTTGCATAATATCTCTCTCTTGCGATTTCTTCAAACCGTTCCTTTGGAAGCATTAAAATAAAATTATTGATTATATTTCCATTAAAATGATTACGAAATCTAAATGAAATTTGCCAATTTTTAGGTTTGTTTACGTAAAAATATTCGTAAATCTTACTAACTTCGCCATTTTCATAAATTAAATCTATTTCTTGATGCTCTTTGTAATAAGTTGTCTTTTCAATATGAAATTTAGTGCCTTCATCATTTGATCTGATTTTTCTACTTTCTGTTTTTTGCACACCGTCTTTATTATCAATGATGATAAAAAGATGGTTTGTGGCTATTTGGGCAAATGACTTGAAAGCGAATAAAAATAGTGCTATAATTAACTTGTTTCTCATTATTTGTAGTTTTAGTTTTTCTGTGCTTGTGCAAAATTTACACAAGCACAGAAAATTAGTGTGATTAATGGTTTCATTGCCTTTCAGGAAAAAGTTCTTTTGCCCACATTATATCGTATCTGACAACTCGTTTGAAACCATCTTCTGTTCGGTCGAAATAAAAATCATACGAACCTCCTACAATTCCTTTGCCTTCAATATATGCAAATCGGTCAATACCTCGATG
>NZ_KB900731.1 GCF_000379185.1 Capnocytophaga cynodegmi DSM 19736 | reverse complement strand
CGACTTCGCTCAGCCTGACAGAAAGGGTGTTTTTTATTTTAATTCTTCTTCTAACATCCCCCTAACCCCCTTAAAAAGGAAAATTTTATTCCTTAAAACTTGGATTTTGTTACTTGTAACTTAAATTTCACTTCCTGAAACTTGACTTATGTTACTAAACATCTCCCTAACCCCCTTAAAAGGGGGAATTTTGCCCCTTGAAACTTGGATTTTGTAACTTTATCCCTTACTTCTTTACACTTTATCCTTTACATTAACTTGTTTACTCTGAACACGTGCCAAAATTTTTGAAATGGTGTATTCACTTTTTTTATAGCTGTCTTTATAGATGATTTTACCTGCTTCGGCAATTTCACTGATGTACTTATAAAGGTTTTTGTAGATAGGTTTTCTTTCGTTGCTTATCTTTTTCCCTTCATTCATCAGTTTGTTTTGCTCGGTATTTAGGTTTTCTAAAGAAGTGACCATCGGAAGTATTTTGTCCAAGAAGTTATCCGGCATATCCTCGAGCTTATTTGCTACACTTGTTAGGTAAGGAAAGGCATCACGCAACGTTTTTATAGGAGTTTCTACATTTCTTGCCTTTAGTTGATTTACGGTTTCTTGTAGCATCGATACATCAACATTCGCTCTCTTAGCATATTTCTTCAGTAGTAAAACAATATCGCTGAGTTCTTTTGATGTTTCATACAGCTTCTTAGTAGCTTCTTTTTGTTTCATTTTTAGTTCGGTTGCTGAAACTGAATTTTTAGCCGACTCGATAGCTTGTTTGAATTTTTCCAAATAAGAATCATTCATTGTTTTAAATACATTTGAGAAATCAGACAAATCTCTCTCGAAACTTACAGCAATAAAGTCTGCTACTGCTGTGTAATGTTCCTGCTTAAAAGTCATTTGTTTTGCCATAGCTTTTACTTTTTAGGTTTATAAAATATTTTTTTATTAAGAGAAGAAAAAATCTGCCGTAAATATATGTTTTTAAAATGAATAAAACAAATTTTTTGATAAAAATATTTTAATTTTTCTTTTAGGTTGCTATGATTGTATGCTGAGGTTTCTTTTTTTGAGTTTTCTTGTATTGTTTTTTATATTTCGTATGTTGTTTTATGTTTTTCTATATTTATTTTCAGTTTTCGGATATTGATTTATGTTTTCTTATGTTTGTTTTTAATTTCCAGATATTGATTTCTGTATTCCGTATATTATTTTCTATTTTTCTTTATTTATTTTCAATTTTCGGATATTGATTTTTATTTTTATCTATTCTTTTCTATTATTTCTTGTTCTTTTTTACTTGGTTCTTGCAACTTTATCCTTTACTCTTTATACTTTTTCCTCACTCCTTGTTCCTTTTTACTTGGTTCTTGTAACTTTATCCTTACTCCCTTCAATCAACTAGATTTGTAATATATTGAAATTCCTGCCACGAGAGTTGTTCGGGACGCTTATCAAAGATTTTATTCTGCTTGACTTCTTCGTTGGAAAGAAATTGTTTTAAGCTGTTACGAAGCGTTTTTCGCCTTTGGTTGAACGCTGTTTTTACCACGTGAAAGAACTTTTTTTCGTCGCAGTCCAGATGATAATTTGCTTTCCGCTGTAGTCGAAGTACTCCACTTTTGACCTTAGGTGGCGGATTGAACACATTTTCTGACACAGTGAATAGGTATTCTGCTTCATAGAAGGCTTGAGTTAGTACAGACAGAATGCCGTATGTTTTACTTCCTGGCTTTTCGCAGATACGTTCTGCCACTTCTTTTTGAAACATTCCACTAAATTCAGGAATATAGTCGCGTAATTCGAGTGTTCTGAATATAATTTGCGAAGAAATGTTGTAAGGGAAGTTGCCTATCACGGCAAAAGGCTCACTTCGGAAGTATGAAAGGATATCGAACTTCAAAAAATCATCACTAATGATATTATTTTGTAGAGTAGGGAAGTTTTTTTGCAAATAATTCACCGATTCTTTGTCAATTTCGATAACGTGTACTTCGGTATCTCTCTTTAAAAGGAATTGTGTAAGCACACCCATTCCAGGACCTATCTCCAAAACCTTACTATATCCCGAAAGTGAGAGTGTATCGGCAATTTTTTGAGCGATATTGAGGTCTTTTAGGAAATGTTGTCCTAAATGTTTTTTAGCTTTTACTGCTTCCATCGTGATTTGTTATTTTTGTTTAGTGCTTCCTTATTTATAATTCGATTTCTTTGAGTTCCGTCCCGAACATTAGTACTTTGTTAGAAAAGTTCTCCATATTTAATTGTATGAGTGTAGGAATTTCTTTTTTGATGAAGTCAAATAAATCTTGAGGGGAATCCGTTTCGTGATGAATGGCATAGGTAATGTCATTTTCCATATTCAAAATTTTAAAAATCCTCACTGATTTAATTTTGTTTGTTTCATAAACTTTGTGGATATATGTTTCTTTTATCCAGTTTAGCCATTGTATGTGGATGTCTCTTTCTACAACAGCACTTAAATTATATATGTACATAAAATTGATTTTTTGCAAAGGTAAAAAAAGTTAGTTATTGAACAAGTTGGATATATATTATGGTATTGCAACGTGAGAAATCATTACTTTTGATTGTTTTTCTTTCTAAGTTTTGTAATTATTGATTGTTTTTTAATTCTTTTTGTTTTACTATAAACTATTGTTTTATAGTTTTTTATTTTTTGTTGATAATGATTTTGTAAAAAATTTCATCAAATTATTTTGGATATATCAAAAAAGGTATTACTTTTGCACCCGCTTTGAGAAAGTCATTAGTTAATAGGGATTAGTGATTAGTAATAAAGCAAAAAGTTCAAAAAAAATATTTTTGAAAA
>NZ_KB900730.1:2500-5133 GCF_000379185.1 Capnocytophaga cynodegmi DSM 19736 | reverse complement strand
AGTCATTAGTTAATAGGGATTAGTGATTAGTAATAAAGCAAAAAGTTCAAAAAAAATATTTTTGAAAAAAAAGTTCAAAAAAATTTGGTGGTTTAGAAAAAAGTATTACTTTTGCACCCGCAACTTAAGATAAGGTTGTGAATTTTGGAACAGACGAAATAGTTCATTGATATATTGTTGACAGCACAAAAATAAGATTTAAAGAATTATCCTAGAGTCAATTACTTTCTTTGGTTATAATATTAAAGATTTTAACGATGAAGAGTTTGATCCTGGCTCAGGATGAACGCTAGCGGCAGGCCTAACACATGCAAGTCGAGGGGTAGAGTGCTTCGGCACTTGAGACCGGCGTACGGGTGCGTAACGCGTGTACAATCTACCTTTTGCTAAGGGATAGCCCGAAGAAATTTGGATTAATACCTTATAGTATTATTTGGTGGCATCATTAGATAATTAAAGCTACGGTGGCAAAAGATGAGTACGCGTCCCATTAGCTAGTTGGAGTGGTAACGGCACACCAAGGCTACGATGGGTAGGGGTTCTGAGAGGGATGTCCCCCACACTGGTACTGAGACACGGACCAGACTCCTACGGGAGGCAGCAGTGAGGAATATTGGACAATGGTCGGAAGACTGATCCAGCCATGCCGCGTGCAGGATGACGGCCTTATGGGTTGTAAACTGCTTTTGTATGGGAAGAATAAGGTCTACGTGTAGATTGATGACGGTACCATACGAATAAGCATCGGCTAACTCCGTGCCAGCAGCCGCGGTAATACGGAGGATGCGAGCGTTATCCGGAATCATTGGGTTTAAAGGGTCCGTAGGCGGGCTTATAAGTCAGAGGTGAAAGCACTGAGCTCAACTGAGTAACTGCCTTTGAAACTGTAGGTCTTGAATGTTTGTGAAGTAGCTGGAATGTGTAGTGTAGCGGTGAAATGCATAGATATTACACAGAACACCGATTGCGAAGGCATGTTACTAACAAATTATTGACGCTGATGGACGAAAGCGTGGGGAGCGAACAGGATTAGATACCCTGGTAGTCCACGCTGTAAACGATGGATACTAGCTGTTTGGAAGTAATTTTGAGTGGCTAAGCGAAAGTGATAAGTATCCCACCTGGGGAGTACGCACGCAAGTGTGAAACTCAAAGGAATTGACGGGGGCCCGCACAAGCGGTGGAGCATGTGGTTTAATTCGATGATACGCGAGGAACCTTACCAAGGTTTAAATGGGAAACGACGTATCTAGAGATAGATATTTCTTCGGACGTTTTTCAAGGTGCTGCATGGTTGTCGTCAGCTCGTGCCGTGAGGTGTCAGGTTAAGTCCTATAACGAGCGCAACCCCTGCTGTTAGTTGCTAGCGAGTCAAGTCGAGCACTCTAACGGGACTGCCGGTGCAAACCGTGAGGAAGGTGGGGATGACGTCAAATCATCACGGCCCTTACATCTTGGGCTACACACGTGCTACAATGGCCGGTACAGAGAGCAGCCACTGCGTGAGCAGGAGCGAATCTATAAAGCCGGTCACAGTTCGGATCGGAGTCTGCAACTCGACTCCGTGAAGCTGGAATCGCTAGTAATCGGATATCAGCCATGATCCGGTGAATACGTTCCCGGGCCTTGTACACACCGCCCGTCAAGCCATGGAAGCTGGGGGTACCTGAAGTCGGTTGCCGCAAGGAGCTGCCTAGGGTAAAACTAGTGACTGGGGCTAAGTCGTAACAAGGTAGCCGTACCGGAAGGTGCGGCTGGAACACCTCCTTTCTAGAGAAGTCCAAAAGGTATTATTTTAGGATGAATCTTTAAATCTTGTGCGGTCAATATTCATAGGCTAATTAGAGGTTAGTGTTTGGTAGTTAGTATTTTGGAGTTACATAGACTAGTTGCTATTTGCTAATAGCTAGTGGCTAAAAAGATGCAGTCTCATAGCTCAGCTGGTTAGAGCGCTACACTGATAATGTAGAGGTCGGCAGTTCGAGTCTGCCTGGGACTACTGATAGTAATTAAGTTCATTGATAGAGATATTGAAAGGAAATTTTAGAGGTTGATGCTTTTAAGATAGGTAAGAGTTTTGGGATTGATATAAACTATTCCCTATTGCCTAACCCCTAATACCTATATTTATGGGGAATTAGCTCAGCTGGCTAGAGCGCCTGCCTTGCACGCAGGAGGTCAAGGGTTCGACTCCCTTATTCTCCACGAGATGAAGGATAAAGGATAAAGTAAAAAAAGGATAAAAATAAGACTTTATACTTTTAACTTTACACTTTATACTTTTGAAAGAGTTCATTGACATATTGGGATAAAAACACGAGAGATCAAAATAAGATTGATTAAATCGAGAAAAAAATAAAATATAAAAGAATCAAAGAGAACGAGGTACGCTTCTATCGATAGAAGCGACTACAAGCGCAATAAGTTATGTAAGGGCGTATGGGGGATGCCTAGGCTCTCAGAGGCGAAGAAGGACGTGATAAGCTGCGAAAAGCTGCGGGGATTGGCACATACGAGTTGATCCGCAGATATCCGAATGGGGCAACCCACTGCATTGAAGGTGCAGTATCCTTTTTATAGGAGGCGAACCCGCTGAACTGAAACATCTAAGTAGGCGGAGGAGAAGAAAACAA
>NZ_KB900729.1 GCF_000379185.1 Capnocytophaga cynodegmi DSM 19736 | reverse complement strand
AAATAGATAATAATTAATTATTTACATTGAATATTCATACATATTATTAAACAAATTATAAAATTGAAATTATTTTAATCTATCAAATTAAATAAATTCATTTATTGAAACAAATATATTTCATCAAATTAAACTTATTTCACTCTATACTTTAGATCATACTATCAATTTTAAATTAAAATACTCAATGCAATAAGTTTAAATTATTGATATAAACTTATTGCATTGAGTAAAACAAATTTATTTATATGATTTCGATTTATCACATTGATTAAAACATAGTTATTCTGCTATTTTAAATTTATTACACTGAATGAAATAAATTATTTTTTTATACTAATATCAAAAAATTTAATTTATTATATATCTTATAAAGCATATTAATCAATTTCACAAAAAGAATTAAATACTTTGTCTCTTTTTAAAATCAATTTCAATAATGTTTTAATTATTTAGAAGATAAGAATATAAAAAAACGACTATTTTTAAGTAGCAATCACAACCTCAACACCTCTTTTTTCCAATTCCTCAACGAATTCTGGGTCGATAGAAGCATCTGTAATTAACATATCTATTTTTTCTACGTAACAGATAAATCCAAATCCACGTCGGTGTACTTTTGAAGCATCAGCAAGTACAATTACCTTGTCAACTCTTTCTAACATTTTTTTATTTAGATGAGCTTCACCTGCGTTTGTTGTACTTA
The DNA here is from genome assembly GCF_000379185.1 of Capnocytophaga cynodegmi DSM 19736. Classification (GTDB taxonomy): domain Bacteria; phylum Bacteroidota; class Bacteroidia; order Flavobacteriales; family Flavobacteriaceae; genus Capnocytophaga; species Capnocytophaga cynodegmi. Next base: position 6,462 of record NZ_KB900729.1, on the reverse strand, counting down.
TACCAAAATCAAGATCAATTCCTTCAATTCCTAAAAAGAGAGTGGTGCAGGAAAAGTTACTCAACGTCTCTTCAGCTAAAGCTCCTATTGTAGCAGTAGAATTTTTACGGACTTCTCCTCCTAAATGTATTGTATTGATATTATGTTTCTTACAAACATCTAAAGCAACCCGAAGTGATGGTGTAAGAACTGTAATATTCTTGTTATCAGGAAGTCTTTGTGCCAACAAATGAATAGTAGTGCCTGAAGAAAGAATAATAAAATCTCCTTCTTTAACGTAGCTCAATGCCTTCGTTGCGATTTTTTGCTTTTGCTCCACATTAAGCATTTCTTTTTCTGAAACGGTTTGGTCAAAAACATATCGCATTTGTTTGCTGGCTCCTCCGTGTGTACGATGAAGATAACCTTCTTGTTCCAAGAGTGTTAAATCCTTACGAATCGTTACCAAAGATACATTTAACCTCTCACTTAGTTCATTCACACTAATGTACTTAGTAGTCTCTAAAGCTTCTACTATTCTAATTTGACGTTCATTAAGGACTTTCATAACTTCTATTGTTAAAAGATTAAAAAATATTAAAGTAAAATTTATTACTAAAAAATAAATCCGTTTTTATACAAGAAAATTGTTAAAACTCTGACGTAAAGTGCAGCTTCACGTTTGGATATTTTTGTTTTACCATTTCGATAGAAAACGCCGAATCTGCTAAGAAAACACGCTGTCCGTGCTTATCACGAGCCATATATTTCTGTTTCACACGAAGAAAATCCTGAAACTCGGCATCTTTCGGATTTTCAGGCTCTTCCACCCAACAAGCCTTATGTATCGGGAAGCTCTCATAACTGCATTTCGCTCCGTATTCGTGTTCCAATCGATATTGGATAACTTCGTATTGCAACGCTCCCACCGTTCCGATAACTTTTCGTCCGTTGAAATCCAACTTGAAAAGCTGTGCCACACCTTCGTCCATTAGTTGGTCAATACCTTTTTCTAATTGCTTGGATTTTAGTGGGTCAGCATTGTTGATGTAGCGGAAATGTTCAGGAGAAAAGCTCGGAATTCCTTTAAATTGCAAGGTTTCGCCTTCTGTAAGTGTGTCTCCAATTTTGAAATTTCCAGTATCGTGAAGCCCCACAATATCACCCGCATACGAAATATCAACCACTTCCTTTTTCTCTGCAAAAAAAGCATTCGGACTTGAAAATTTCAGTTTTTTTCCGTGTCGAACGTGTAAATACGGTTTGTTTCGCTCAAAAGTTCCTGAAACGATTTTAACAAACGCCAAGCGATTGCGGTGGTTCGGGTCCATATTAGCGTGAATTTTGAAAACAAATCCGCTAAACGTATTTTCATCTGGGTTTACCACGCGTTTGTCACTGGCTTTGGCTCGGGGCGACGGAGCAATTTCCACAAAGCAATCCAAAAGCTCACGAACGCCAAAATTATTCAATGCCGAACCAAAGAAAACAGGCTGTTGCGTTCCGCTGAGGTAGGCTTCTCGGTCAAATGGCGGATATACTTCATACACCAATTCCAATTCGCTACGTAAGTTCTCAGCCGATTTCTCACCGATGATTTTATCCAATTCTGGGTCGTTTACATTGTCAAAAGCAATGGTTTCTTCAATATTTCTTCGGCTATCGCCTGAAAATAAGTTGATATTTTTCTCCCAGATATTATAAATTCCTTTGAAATCATATCCCATTCCGATAGGAAAACTCAATGGTGTGACAGAAAGCCCCAATTTTTGTTCTACCTCGTCCAAAAGGTCGAAAGCATCTTTTCCTTCTCTATCCAACTTATTGATAAACACTATCATCGGGATATTTCGCATACGACAAACTTCCACGAGCTTTTCGGTTTGCTCTTCCACCCCTTTGGCAACGTCAATCACCACAATTACGCTATCCACAGCGGTTAAGGTTCGGAAAGTATCTTCAGCAAAATCCTTGTGACCAGGGGTGTCTAATATATTGACTTTGTAATCTTTATAATTGAACGCCAAAACCGACGTTGCCACTGAAATACCACGCTGACGCTCAATTTCCATAAAGTCGGAAGTTGCACCTTTTTTAATTTTATTGCTTTTAACAGCTCCTGCCTCCTGAATAGCTCCACCGAAAAGTAGTAATTTTTCCGTAAGGGTAGTTTTTCCCGCATCGGGGTGGGCAATTACGCCAAAAGTTCTGCGTTTTTGTATTTCCTGAAGTATTGACATTTACAAAATTTTCTTTTTAAATCATTCTGAACGCAAAAGTAACGTATTTGATTTATTTACACAAGAACGAAGACATTTTAATCCTATTTTCAGAAACATCAAAACAAAAAATAAAATCCAAAAACCTATTTTCTGTTCTGGTATAATTTTTTACCTTTGTTCCAACTTCAAAAAATTATTTCAATGAATAGACTTATATTATCTGTCATTTTTTTATGTTATTTGAGTGCTTTTGCTCAAGAAAAAAACGCAGAAAATACCATTTCTGAAAAACACACAGAGCGAGGAATGCATAATCCTTTCCGCAGAATGTATCAGGAATTTGCCTCTCCCAATCAGTATCGGACAGCCTCAGGAGCTCCTGGACCTGCTTATTATCAGCAACAAGCCGATTACACAATGCAAATAGAAATTGATGACGAAAATCAAAAATTGTACGGTAAACAAACCATCACGTATCATAACAATTCTCCTGAAAGTTTAGAATATTTGTGGTTGCAATTAGACCAAAATAGGTTTGCTCCAGAATCTCCGTCTAAAAAGAGAGATAATAAATTGGTAAAACCTTTCTATGAACCCAAAGAATTTGTTAATACTTTTATGACACTTCCGTTTGAAGGTGGATTTAAAATAGAAAATGTAAAAGACTTTAGTGGTAAACCTCTTCCCTACACTATCAATCAAACAATGATGCGTCTGGATTTGGAAAAGCCATTGGCTCCAAACACAAAAATAAGTTTTTCAATGGAATGGAGTTATCAAATCAGTGATTACAAGAAATTAGGTGGACGTTCAGGTTATGAATATTTTGAAAAAGATGATAATTATCTGTACGTTATCGCTCAATTTTTCCCTCGTATGGCTATGTACAACGATGTTGAAGGTTGGCAAAATCAGCAGTTTTGGGGAAATGGAGAATTTGCTCTACCTTTTGGAAATTATGATGTTTCAATTACCGTTCCGTCCGACCACCTTGTAGAAGCTACTGGAGAATTACAAAATCGAAAAGAAGTTTTTACACCAGAAATGTTAAAACGGTACGCTTTGGCAGAAAAATCTTTTGACAAACCTGTAATTATTGCCACACAACAAGAAGCTGAAGTCAGAGAAAAAAGCAAAGCTAAAACAAAGAAAACGTGGCGTTTCAAAGCTCAAAATGTGCGTGATTTTGCTTTTTCTTCTTCTCGAAAATTCATCTATGATGCAATGGCTGTAAAAATCGGCACTAAAAATGTAATGGCGATTTCATTATATCCAAAAGAAAGTAATCCTCTGTGGGGAGAATTTTCTACAAAAGTTGTTGCACATACTCTAAAAACATATTCAAAATACACTTTGGATTTTCCATATCCTAAAGCTGTTTCAGTCAGTGCGGAAGACCAAGGAATGGAATACCCGATGATTTGTTGGAATCACGGACGTCCCAGCCTAAACGGATTTACGCCAATGGACGTGAAATTTGGAATGATAAGCGTAATTATTCACGAAGTGGGACACAATTTCTTTCCGATGATTGTCAATTCAGATGAACGTCAGTGGGGGTGGCTCGACGAAGGATTTAATACCTTTCTGCAATATTTAACAGAACAAGAATACGGAAAGTTATACCCGCAAGATATTGCTCCTTACAAAGCATTTCCTTCCGAAAGAGGTTTTCCTGAACAAATTACAAACTATATGTCGGGCGATCCTGCTTATTTAGAGCCTATTATGTCTAATCCTGAAGAAATCACTCAGTTAGGAGAAAACGCATACAGCAAACCTTCGGCTGGGTTATCTATTTTGAGGGAAACTATTATGGGAGAAGAACTTTTTGATTTTGCTTTCAAAACATATGTTCAACGTTGGAAATTTAAACATCCTACTCCAGAAGATTTTTTCAGAACGATGAGCGATGCATCAGGAATAGAATTGGATTGGTTTTGGAGAACTTGGTTCTATACAACTGATTATGTAGATTTAGGAATTAAATCTGTGAAACAATACCAAGTATCAGAACAGCCAAGTGAAGCGGTTAAAGAAATGCTGAGAGAAAAAAATATAAAAGTCAGTAATTTAATTCCCTTGGTGCATATGGTTTCAAAAGAAGACTCGGCTTATAAGACAGAAAATTCAGAAAAAAGTGTAATTGAATTATCTACACCATTGAGTGATTATATTGCCGATAACCGCAGTCTGGAAGAACAAGCCATATCACCACAACCTAACTATTTCTACGAAGTTACCTTTGAAAAACTCGGTGGAGTACCAATGCCAATTCTGTTAGAAATAAACTATCAGGATAATACCTCTGAAATGATGAAATTCCCTGTACAAGTTTGGCGATTAAATAATAAAGAATTCACATACGTGATAACTTCCAATGAGCCTATAAAATCTTTCACGATTGACCCTCAAAAGGCTACAGCGGACATCAATAAAGAAAACAATACTTTCATTATCAAAGACTAATATAACAGCAAACAATCATTACTATTCCAAATAAAAACACTCAGAAAATGAAAAAAATACTTTTGGCAAGTACCTCAACCATTTATGGCGGAACTTATCTTTCTTATTTACAAGAAGAATTAGCTCGTTTTTTTGAAGGAATTGATGAAATTATATTTATTCCGTACGCCAGACCAAGTGGAATTTCGCACGATGAATACACTGAAATTGCTCAGAAAGGTTTTTCTTCCGTAGTGAAAAAAATCATAGGTTTACATTCATTTGAAAACCCAGAAAAAGCTCTTAGAGAAGCAAAAGCCATATTCACAGGAGGTGGAAATACTTTCTTACTTGTAACAAAACTTTATGAGTTAAACCTAATGAATACACTTCGTGAGGTAGTTGAAAACGGAACGCCCTATATGGGAACAAGTGCAGGAAGCAACATTGCAGGACAAACGATGCAAACCACCAATGATATGCCTATTATTTATCCTCCCAGCTTTAAAACACTTGGGCTTGTGCCTTTCAATCTAAATCCACATTATCTTGACCCTGACCCAAATAGTAAACATAAAGGCGAAACCCGTGAAACTCGTATTAAAGAATTTCATAAACTCAACGATATTCCAGTCGTAGGACTTCGGGAAGGAAGCTGGATTTGTGTTGAAAATAATAAAATAATTTTGAAAGGTAACTTAACTGCACGAATATTCTTAAAAAATCAAGAACCTAAAGAAGTTACCGAACTGGATTTTTAAATTTATACATCTGTTTTGAAAATATAAAGAGCTCAATAAATTGAATTTTCATTCTTTTTATTGAGCTTTTTCTTTCAATCAAAATACCATTTTCACGATTTGTAATTTCTTTCTAAAAAATATCAGTACTCCCCTTCCCTTCACGTACTATCACAGGTTCGCTATCCGAAAGGTCAATCACAGTTGAAGCCATATTGTCGCTGTATCCTCCATCAATTACAACATCAACCTTATTTTGCCATTTTTCAAATATAAGTTCGGGGTCAGTAGTGTATTCAATCACGTCATCTTCATCACGTATGGAGGTAGATACTATCGGGTTGCCTAATCGTTCCACAATAATACGAGCGATATTATTATCCGGAATGCGGATACCTACCGTTTTTTTCTTTTTAAAAGCCGAAGGCAGATTATTATTTCCTGGCAGAATGAATGTATAAGGACCTGGTAAGGCTCTTTTTAAAATCTTAAATGTACTTGTATCAATCTGTTTGACATAATCTGAAAGGTTACTCAAATCAGGACAAATAAACGAAAAATTAGCTTTTTCCAATTTAATTCCTTTTATTTTCGCTATCCTTTCCAAAGCCTTTGTGTTGGTAATATCACAACCCAAGCCGTATACTGTATCTGTCGGATAAATCACTAAACCACCACTACGAAGCACCTGCACTACTTTTGCAATTTCTCTTTCGTTGGGATTTTCATTATAAATTTTTATAAAATCTGCCATAATTCTGTTGTTTTTGTTGTTTTTTACTTTGTATTTACGTTAGTTTTTATCTTCAGAAGCCAAAAGTACTAAAAAAGTTATTTGTTTTTCAATTTAGAGTTTAATTTCTTTTGAAATTTTGAGATATAATAAGCATTTTTTTTTAAGGCTTCGACTTCGCTCAGCCTGACAAAGAATGTTTTTATTCTCATACAAAAAAGGAGAAGTTTAATTCTGACAGAAACAACCAAAATCAAAGTAGTAGAAACTTTAATCTAGTAGAAAAAGAAAAATTCCAAGTAGTAAAAACTTTAATCTGGCAGAAAAAGAAAAATTCCAA
>NZ_KB900728.1 GCF_000379185.1 Capnocytophaga cynodegmi DSM 19736 | reverse complement strand
GCCTTCTTTTCTGCCGTCTTTCCAACGAGCATAGGTCAGGGCTAAATTTTCTCTGTGCATCCACTGCGACAAAACGGCGGTTTCTACCATATTTCCCATTTCATCATCAATGGCTTTTATGGGAGAAAATAAAGCCGTACGAAGCGACGGATTGGTCAAATAAATCTTAAAACTCATTATTCGTTTCAACCTCTTGGCATTGATATCCACCTTATTAAGCACCTTGATAAGAAAAGCCGCTTCGAGGTATTCCAAATATCTCTTGAGTGTTTCTTTCTGTATGCCACTTTCTTTGGACATTTTTTCGAAAGAAAATTCGTTGCCCGTGTTGTACGCAATGTAGGTAAAAAATCGGTTCAGTTCCTGAACATCCTTGATGCCGTACAAACTCGGCAAGTCTCGCAACAACACCTTATCCACAATATCGTTTTTCACATACCGTCCCATATCTTTCTGAATCTTTTCAGAGAGAACCACTTCAGGATAACCGCCAAAATTGAGATACTGCTGGAATTCTTCATTCAATTCATTTATATTTAAAGGAAGATGATAAGGAATTGATTGTCCGCCGTATTGAATAACATCTTCTCGGATAAGATGATTTTTATTTTTTAAGTGAATAAACTCTTGAAATGTGAGCGGAGGCAACATAAAATCGGTAAATCTTCCTGCTCCACTCTCTGTGCTGTGCCAACGGAGTGCTGCTGCTGCCGAACCAGAAACGACAAATTTAGTTTCGGGATAAATGTCCACCAACACTTTAAGATGGCGTTCCCAATCTTTTAGGTATTGAATTTCATCGAAAAACACATAGCAGCCTTTTAAATGCTCTATTTTCAAAGCCTCTTTACACAGCTCTAAAATATCTTGCAGACTCAGATGAATGTAAATAGGGTTGTCTATCCCCACAAAAAATATTCTTTGCGGATTTACCCTCTCTTCAATCAGTTGGTCTATGGCGTGGTACATCATCACGGTTTTTCCTACCCTACGGGGTCCCATAAGTACTACTGCACGGCGAATATCCTGCTCTGTTACAAAGGGATAAAACAAATCGAAATACAACCTTTTCGACATATTTTTATATAAATCGGGAATCCTTTGGCTCGACCACCAAGGGTTTTCGTATTGCAATCGCTCTATAATTCTCGGTGTAGGTATAAGTCCTGATTTTTGCATATTTTCTCTTATCTACTTCATTATTGTAAAAACAAACATTATTAAATATGCTTATTTTTACATTTTATATACTATTAATTATATAAATATAATTTTAAACGCTTTATTTTGCAAAGTTACGGTATTTGTCAAAATAAACAAGTTGAAGTGTATTTATTTTCACAATAAATGTCTATATAAGTAAAAAATTAATTTTTTCGATGTTTATTTTACCTCACCATAAGCCTTGTTAACGGATATGATAATTATAATCGAACCCTAGATCTTCGTCGAAATCGGTTAGAATTCCATCAAATCAATTTCTTCAATAGGGACTTCGTATTCTTCCAAAGTAGGAATGTAATCCAAAATAGTCTAACGTATCACTAATGAATTGGACATTAGCAGTTTATAAAGTATTTAATCTGTCTTTTGTTGAATATATGAGAGCTTTTGTTGGAAACTTTGCTAAGAGTTTTCCAAACTATTCCGTAATTGTTAATTCGTCTAACTGTATGCCGTAATAATCCTCTAGCAAATCATCAATAGTTTTTTGGTTAGATTCATTGATAATAAAATGTATATCATTTTCGGTAAACTCTGGAATGCCAAAATTCCTAATGTAAGTTCCATTTAGTGAGTAATATGATGATGAATAGGGTTTACTCGTAGTTTTGATATAATACCAAAATAAACGGGATTCTAATATTTTTTTAGCAAATAACATTTCTTCTTCAGAATGCCCAATTATTGCTTGTCCGTTATAAAAAAGTAAGTTATCATCATTACTTATGAGATAATTAGGCGTTTTATCTGAAAATTTTGGAAAAAATAATTTATTTGCAACTTTCTCCAATGATTGAGTCCTTCCAAAGGCAAACCATTGTTCATATTTTCCTTTCCCTTTATCTCTTTTTGCCAACTCTTCCTTCTTTTTCCTTAAATATTGATAGGCAGAAGGAAACTTTTCTTTCAAAATTTCTTCTTCGAGAGCTTTTGGTTTTTTCGAATCATTATATGGAAATATTACTTTCTCTTTGACTTCTTCAAAATTTACCTCTCGGCTTAATTTGTTAGAGTTTAAAATATCCTTACAAATTCCTTTTTCTATTGGGTGTATACTTCCATTTTGGAGATAATAAAAGTCTTTATCTTCATAAATGGGCTTAAATATATAGAGATCATTTCTTAAAGTTGCAATACCGTGTCTTGTTTTGTATTTTTCACCAAAAGGAATACCTATCGATTCTATTTTGGAAATAATTCTATTATTATTAAGATTCCAACCTTTTTTTGCATCAAGATTTTTATATGAAATTTTGCTGTATTGCTTTGTCTCTATAGGAAGTTCTTTGTGTTCTGATTTGTAATATTCAACATAGCTGCCTTTTTTCTTCTCGATAAAACAAATACAAGTATAGGTACTTTTTGATTTAAAAATTTGCATAGTGCCAAAATCAATGATTTTCATAGCTACTTTATTGTTTTCAAAATAACTTCTCAACGCTCTACCATTTAAGCTTTTGAAAAAAGTATTCATTGTAATATAGCCAAGAATCCCATTTTTAGCTAAGTTTTCATATCCAATCTGAAAGAAAGGAATATACAGATCAGGATTTCCTGAAGTACAAACAACCCAATTTTTCAGATTATCCTTAACCTCATCGGCTAAATTCCTTGCACAAACATAAGGTGGATTTCCTACCACAATATCAAACCCATTATAATTTTTAATCACTTTATTCCAATCAAAAATTAGAGCATCTCCTTGATGGATATTAAAGTGAAACTCTTCAATATCTTCACCATCCGATAATGCTAATAAGCTCAATAGTAACTTACTACGAGTTACAGAATAATCTTGAATATCCAACCCGAAAATTTGATTTTCGAATATAAACTTATAAGTTTTCCCTGTCCGTCTTTTTAGTTCTTTAGCAGCAGTGTACAAAAATCCTGAACATCCACAGGCAATATCCACTATTTTTACTGAATCAAGATTATTTTTTTTATTTAAAAAAATTTGGGAAACAATATATTCCCTAATTTCTGTTGGGGTATAAATTGCTCCATTTATAATTCTGTCTGAAGGTGAGATAACAAATTCAAAAAGTTCGATTAATCTTTCAATATCAAAAGTACCTATTTCCTCTTTTATAATTTCGATAAATTTATTTAAACTATTCCATTCTTCAATTTCATTTTCAGAGATGAAATATTCTAGTAAAAAAATATTCTCTACAACATTAATTTTATTAATTTTCAAAAAAGCAGATACAATAAGTCTATCAACCTTTAATGGTTGAGATGAGTAATTTTTTAAGTATCTGAATAAGTTTTTCATATAAAAATAGGACAAATTTCATCAATAGGATTCCAAACTATATTAGTTTCTGTAAAGGGTTTCCACTTGTTAGCCAAAGTATGGAAATAAGGCTTCCAGATAGCACCTTGATAGTCTCTTTGCAAATTAATAAATACTCTTTCGTCTTTCAGAATTTCAAATGCAATAGGGTAAAAGTTAGAAGTAAGAAAACCAATTCCTAAAATAAAATCAATAGGTTTATGCATTATCCTAGGAGTATCAATATAGAATAAATCCCCCAAATCAGGGTTGTTGGACTTAGTTGGGTTAAAATCGTATTGTAAATGATATATTGGATGTGGCTCTTTAGTACCTGATTTGCTAATATGTTTATCAATATGAAATCCAAAATGATAACTTTTTTTTCCAACACCTCTTATCATAACATTAAATGCTAATTCAGTAAAGGGATCGTTTAATGTATTCCAATGCTCAATCTTAGCACGCAACTTCATATTCAAAATAACTTCACCTCTGATAATATCTTGAGGTTTTACATGGCTCAATGTATTTAATGGCATACTAAAGTTTTCAACATCATATCCCCAAATACTCTCATCTGTAGAACCATCTTTCAATTTTGGGATAAAATCTTTATTTTGTAGTTGAGAAATTACGGTCTCTAACACTGATGTTGTAACATCTCCACCAACTACTCTAAACAATAAATTGCTTAATTGCCTCAGGTCTCCGGCTCTTTTATTTCTGAAACTCATATTCTTACTACTTACAGCCATACTTTACAAGTTTCTTTTGAGTTCCTCAATTCTTTCTAATTCTGTATAGTGTGGCTCAATACCTTTATCTGAGCCTTTTCTTTCTAATATCGCATACAGAGACATGTATTTAGGCTCTTGCCATGATTTCAATTCGTGTGATAATTTCACTTTAAATCCTTCTAATGGGTCTAAAGGAAGTTTAGTAGCCTCGCAAATAGTCCAAAATTCACTGCTTGTATTGTGCATTGTAGGCTTTGCTGCAACTATGCCATCAACTCCAAAAGTTTCTTTTAGAAAATCAACTCTTTCTTCAGCTTTTAAAAATGAGAAGTTTTTTCCCGAAATCTCTTTTAACTTCATATTTAATAAATCAGCCCACCATCTATTCCAACCACCTGAAAACAAACCTTTGTATTTATAATTTTCAAATTTTGATAATAGTTCTGTCCAATGAGTTCCGCTTTCTTCAATATTTACGCCAAGTCTCGCTGCTAAAACAGTTTCTTTAATCAAAGGATTAGTGCAATGAAAAAGCGTTTTTACAGTGAAATGTGCAAAATCATATGGCACAATTATATCTTGATTATAAAAACGCTCGAAAATCCTTTGGTCTAAATTTTTTAAATCTTGTCTTTGAAATATTTCATCTAGAGAATCTGCATTAAAAGGTAATGTTTTATACCCCTCAGCTAATGCTTTTAGTTTTTTTGAAAAGCGTTCATAGTCTGGATTTTCTGATTTTCTGAAAGAGTAGTCAAATAAATCATGACTTGTTTTATCTGATTTATAAGTTTCTTTAATCTTTTCTAAAGTGGAGCATAGTACAATTGGAAATGATTTTAGATCTTTTCTCGCGCAAATCGTCCTTAATTCTGAGCTTATAGATATAGCACTATATTGTAAATCATTTGGTCCACCCCCATCTAATCTCAGGTCAATTAATAGTCCATCATAGCTTTCATCAGTTATTTTTTGTCTTATTTTTGATTCTAAATCAGAAAAACTTAACCCTTTTTCTATTGGAAGTGGATTTACTTCTATTAAGCCCGTATCATTGAAGCCATTTATTAATGATGTTATTGAGCCATCATTTTCATCATCTATATATATGTATTTAGGTACTGACATATTCTATTTATCTTAATTTTTAGGTATCTCTATTCTTATTGTCGTATTATAATCATCAGTAGGAGTTGAAACATATATCTCCCCATCATAAAACTCAATTATATCCCTTACAATCTTTAAACCTAAACCTGTTCCTGTAAGTGCTATAGCTTCATCAGCAGTATGGTTAGAGATTGTAGATGTAGTATAAAATGCATTGAATATATTCTCTTCATTTTCTTTATTAATTCCATCTCCATTATCTGAGAATTCTAAAAAAACTACCTTGTCATTCTTTCCACATCGTATAAAAATTTTGCCTTGGGATTTTGCTCGTTTGATAGCTTTTTTTGAATTAGTATATAAGTTAAATAATATTGAAGCCCACTCTGATGGATGCATAGGTATTGTAAACAAATCGTATCCTTCATATTTGGTTGGAAGCATTTCTATTGACGCTCTTTTCAAATCATTGGAAATAACTGTTTCAAAATTTCTAACCACATCTCTCAATTCTATAGGTTCTAATTCTCTATGGACATTTCTTGAAATTGTTTTATCAAAATATGAGGTATATGTGCTAAAAGATTTTACATTTGCTTCTAGTAGCTCAGTTCTTTCATAGATATCCTTATAATCTTTGACTGCGTTTTTAAGAAAGCGAATATCAGCATCAAAGCCTGGTAAAAATCGTTGAACTTCATGGACGAATTCTCCAATGACCAAACCTAAACCCGCTAATATTCGAAGCATATTTACTTCATCTATTAGTTCTTGATTTTTTGCTTTTTCTTCTTCTCTTGCTTGTTTTATTTTTTCAAATATGTCTTCTACTTTTTTCTTTTGTTCTTCTGGATTTGAGAAACTTTGACTTACACCTCTCGCGTTCACAGAAGGTATTATCAATTCCTTCATTTCGTTGATAGCGTTATCAACATTTTCTGATGGACTGTTTTTATATCCTTTTTGTGAAGCTTTTACTTTTCTACCTCTTAATGATTGTACTTTCATAACAGCACTAATCAATGAACGATAAACAAAATTAACTAACTCATTCAAATATTCATTTTCTATTATTCCTTCTCTACTCGAAGTTTCTTCAAAATTATTAGATTGGTCAACAAGTTCTACAAATCCAAAGAAATTTCTATTAGTATGCTGAGCTAAAATAATATTTCTATTATTTGATTTATCCAAACCTAGCCAATCATCAAAAGGTTCACCGTAAGGGAGAACACGAAATCCATTACGATATAATCTAATGCCTCCTTTTTCAAAAAGCAATTCTCGGATAAATGTCATAGTTCCTGGTGCAAATAAAGAGGAGTCAAAAATATAGTAATATGCTTTAAAATGTACTCCTTTAATTAAATTGAATGGTTTGGAGGTATCCTCCTTATCTTTGTCATTATTTCCTATCGGAAATACTTCTTGTGGAAAATTTAATTTATCACTTTTCAAAGCCCAACATCCTTGACCATCACTCAAGACATAACCTTCTATCTCTGCTAAAGCATGTTGAAAAATTGCTTTCTCTTCATCTACGATTACAACTAAATTTCCATTATCATTTCTATAATAGTTACTTTTAAATCCTTTATCAATGGAATTCAGTTTTTCTTCTTTTTTCTTTTTTGAAAGAGGAAATGGCTGTAATAATTCAGAAGTATACCGATAGATGCGTTTAATCATCGCATCAGACCAACCTTCTCTAAGTCCTTCAATTATCAATATTGTACCATTGCTTTTAGTTTTAGAAATCGATTCTATCGAATTGGAAATAGTCAATAAATTTTTATCTGTTTCGAAATCATCCCAATTAATAATTACTTTCAATGCCTTTTGAGATTGGACTGTTTGAGTAATAATTGTTAATTTATTTCCCAAACGCTGTGTTGCAAATCTACCAATTCCTTTTTTTCCCGCTTTTTGACGTTTATATTTTTCAGAAATAGGATTATGAATTTTATCCGAAGAAGATAATCGCATAAAACCATTTACTAATTGTTCTCTGCTCATCCCATGTCCATCATCCTCAATTATTAAAGTTCCTCCTTTATTCCATGCATTTTCAAAAATTAAATTAACTATAGTAGCATCAGCGTCATATGAATTTTTTATAAGTTCCGAAACTGCTGTTTCTTGCCTACCTACAAGTTCTTTTCCTAACCTATTTATAATACCTGCATCAACGGAAAATCTTATAGCGGAATTATCTAAATTGGCTATTTCATTAGATAGGGAAATAACAAGATTGTTATCAGAATTTTCCTTAAGAATCTCCTCTGACAACTTCTTTTTCAGTTCCAATAGTTTACTTTTTTCATCCATAAATATGAAGTTATTGATTAAACTTTCAGACTTTACCAAAGCTATATAGCCGACGCAAAGGTATTGATTTTTGAATATTTACGATACTTATAGTCTGTTTTTATTAGAATAATTACCTAGTAAAAATCCTCAAGCTACCTTTAAGAAAACTAAACATTAATTATATATTACACATTTTCAGTGTTTTAAAAAAATTCTATATACAAACTCTAACTCTAAGAAAGTCGCCCAAATATACAACTTTCACTTATTTCATACACATCTTCCACCAATCTTCCTGATGATTTTATTTATTAAAACCAAAACCCTACCTTTGCCAAACATTGAAAACATCAATCTTAAAATGACAGTAGCCGATTCCATAGAAGAGTATAAAAGGTTAGATATCGAGAATATTTTTAATTATGAGGAGT
>NZ_KB900727.1:5427-14380 GCF_000379185.1 Capnocytophaga cynodegmi DSM 19736 | reverse complement strand
GCCTTCTTTTCTGCCGTCTTTCCAACGAGCATAGGTCAGGGCTAAATTTTCTCTGTGCATCCACTGCGACAAAACGGCGGTTTCTACCATATTTCCCATTTCATCATCAATGGCTTTTATGGGAGAAAATAAAGCCGTACGAAGCGACGGATTGGTCAAATAAATCTTAAAACTCATTATTCGTTTCAACCTCTTGGCATTGATATCCACCTTATTAAGCACCTTGATAAGAAAAGCCGCTTCGAGGTATTCCAAATATCTCTTGAGTGTTTCTTTCTGTATGCCACTTTCTTTGGACATTTTTTCGAAAGAAAATTCGTTGCCCGTGTTGTACGCAATGTAGGTAAAAAATCGGTTCAGTTCCTGAACATCCTTGATGCCGTACAAACTCGGCAAGTCTCGCAACAACACCTTATCCACAATATCGTTTTTCACATACCGTCCCATATCTTTCTGAATCTTTTCAGAGAGAACCACTTCAGGATAACCGCCAAAATTGAGATACTGTTGGAATTCTTCATTCAATTCATTTATATCCAAAGGAAGATGATAAGAAATTGACTGTCCGCCGTATATAATCCGCAAAATGAAATGTACCTATTTTCAAAATGAAATGTACATTTTTTGAGGATTTTACTATTACAAGCAAAGATATACAAAAACCTAAAAACACGGCAATTGAGCCGTGTTTTTTTTGCTATTTCCCTACCTTTTGATGTGATACATTATATCAGTAAATTTAGTGTTATGCGAAGGTGCATTTGCTGTTGTACTAATGTTAGCTCCTTTGAACGGGTTAGCATTGTCGCTGGTTCGTGTTTCGAGCCACTCACACAGTTCCACGATTTGCGATTTGTTACTTGTGAAATAGAAAAAACTTTGCCCGTGTAAGCAATCTAATACGTCCAAATAATCACGTAATCTCCAATAGTCTTTACTGTTATACGTTGCCGTATCTGTACTCAGATAGGGCGGGTCAATCAAAAATACCACATTCGGCACATCTTTGTACTGCTTAAATAGAGTTTTATAGTCAAGTTTCACAATTTCAATACCTTGCAGGTAGTCCGTAGCTAATTCGTAATTTGAGGTATGTACACAATTATACAATGTATCTCCCTCAAAATCCTCATAAGAAAACCCGTAATTCATTGAGAATTTAAGGCTGGAAGAAATCGTTATCCAATCCACAAAACCGCTTTCATCAGCACGTTTTAGTACAGCAAGAACCGCCTCACGTTCCAGTCCGGCAATGCGTTTCTCACGAGGTGTGGTAAGGTTTAAATTGCGTAATTCGCTTAAAATAGCATTAGTCTGTGGAATGGCTTCCAAACGTTTGTGATAATCATCAAAGTCGTTATAAATCACGGTAGCATTCGGGTATAATCGCTTGACGGTGTGGCTTAAAAGTCCCGAACCACCGAATAAATCTACATAAAATCCTTTACTTGGATATTCCTGCAGTGCTTTTTCAAATTCCTTTAAAAATCGTCTTTTTTGCCCCTGAAATGGTAGTGGGGCTTGTTTGTATTTCTTCATATTTATATGATTGTTAATATGTTATGCTAAAATATTTTTTTCCATTGTCTATAAATTTCATCGACCAAATTCGCCATCATTACAGGTGGTACGCTCATTCCCAGTACATATTGCACGAATGAATATGCCGAAGTTCCAAAATCATAATCTTGCGGGAACGACTGGCAACGTATCAGTTCGGTGTGATTCATTTTTCTTGGTTCGCTGAAAAGCACCATTTTAGAACCACTCGAAGCCACTAATGTTGGCGGTACTTTGTCCTCATAAATAAATTGTGCGTTAAAGTTGCTATCTCGGTTTTCAATGCGTTTCAAAACATCGGCATAGGTGCGGTCACCCAGCTTTCGATTTTGCCACACGTTTTGGTCGTGAGCTGTCCAACTTGCCGTATTTTCGTCAGTTTTGATGTCCTTAAACAGAATGGGCGATTGATTGAAATTCAATTGTAATTCGTCCACATTCTTGGCTAAATCCTTGCGAATGGCAACAAAAAACACACGCTCACGTCGTTGAGGAACGCCCATTTTGGAGGCATCTAACAAATGGTAATTGACTTTGTAACCCGCTTGGTCAAATTCTTGTAAAATACGTTCGGTATAGGATTTCGCTTTGCCTTGTAGAATGCCCTTGACGTTTTCAGCAATCACGATTTTAGGCTGTAATTTTTCTGCAAGTGTAATAAAATCAAAGAAAAGCGTGTCCAACACCTGCTTTTTTTGTCCCTCTTTAAAAACTTTTTCTTTGCCCCAATCTGCCTCCCGATTGCCCGAAACGCTGAACGAACTGCACGGCGGCGAACCGTCTAAAATATCCAAATGGTAGAGTTCTTCGGGGTATTCGTCCCAACGAACAAAATCCTGAATCGCTTCAATAAATTGGTATTTGGCTTGATGATTTTTGATGTACAGATTTGCCATTCGTGGGTCTATTTCGTTAAAGCCTATTACATCAAACCCAGCCAATTTATAACCCATTGTTGAACCACCTCCACAGGCAAAGCAACTAAATACCTTTCCCTTGTTTTTAGCGAATTTTGTTTCCGATAATTTCCAGTTGTAATGATATTTCATATTTTTTAGTATTTTTGCAACGCCACATCAGAAAATACAAATACCCACAGGTACAGAAGACTTATTGTCCTCCGTAGCCTGTGGGTGTATTTTTTAAAGATGTGGCGTCTTTTTAAAGCGGAGGACATTTTTTCCTCCTTATTTTTTTACTTGCAGCGATAAGGCAAATGCTTAACGGGACAAGGGCGATTTAAGGCTCGTTTCCCAACCGTTTAAATCACTTTTAAAAATCGTTTAAATTTCCTGCCTGTGGTGGTCCACCGCAAATCCGAAATGTTTCCGCTTTCTCAAGTATTGCAAATCATTTTCATTATTGTATGCTTCCCGTTCAAAGATGATATTTCTGTATGCCCTATTCCAATTCCGATACTTGGCATATTTCCAAAGAAAATCCAGCAAATACCACAGGTAGAAAAACACTACCAGTAATTCAGCCTGTTGCCTCAAATGGATACGCTCGTGATTGATTAGTACGGCATTATTTTTGTCCATTCGTTCTCGCACGAAAATGAAAGGATACAGCGTTATGGCTCTGTACCCTTTCGGAATGAGCCTTTTACACACTCGTATCATCGGCTTTGGTTTCTTGGGGTTCAGGGTTCATAATGCTTTG
The DNA here is from genome assembly GCF_000379185.1 of Capnocytophaga cynodegmi DSM 19736. Classification (GTDB taxonomy): domain Bacteria; phylum Bacteroidota; class Bacteroidia; order Flavobacteriales; family Flavobacteriaceae; genus Capnocytophaga; species Capnocytophaga cynodegmi. Next base: position 11,158 of record NZ_KB900727.1, on the reverse strand, counting down.
CCCGATAGCAAAAATTTCATCTTGTAGGGCGGAGTCTATTTTTGGAGTGTAAACCGAATTTTCTACATTCAGTCCTCTACCGTACATCGTACCTCTAAACATTTCTTGCCCTGTAAATTCAGGACTTCCTTGAGTTCCTTTCGCAACAGAAAATGCTACAGCGCTAACCTGATCATTTACCTTATCGTACATAAAAGTTACTGTATTTCCGTTAATTACAACTATTGCCGTAATGCTTTCTCTACGGCTTACGATTTCTAAGTTTGTTTTGTTTTTTTCATCGCTCTATTTATTTAATTTATTCAATTCCTCTGTTGCTATTTCTTTTAATTCTTGTATCAAAACGGGCGACCTACCTATGAATTGTCGTTTTGGCAGGTTGTGTCGCACGGTGCGGGTAAAGGCTTTCACGTTTTGTTCCTTGCCTCTGTGTTTGCCCTTTTTGATTTTTCGGGTAAAGGCTTTCACATTTTGGGTAGTGGTTTCATTACTCCCCGAGTTGTGATATTTCATATAGGAAAAATCACCACCTCCTATGCTTATAATGGCTTTATACTCTTGGATATGTAGTTTCATACTTTCTTTTCCTTCACCGGAGGCGATAAGTATTTTCTTTGTGTTTTGGGTGTCTTTTCGTTTAGCCCAAGGCTGTTCCGTTTCTCCTTGCCACGCTTCTTTTTCAAAGTTTTCAAGTACAAAATTTCGTACAGTACCGGCTAAAAGTGGTGGAATATCGTCCCTTATCTTTTGATTTACAGCCTCCATTATTTTGTTAAAGTTGCCTGAAAATGTAGCCATAGTGTTGTTTTTTTAATTTTATGTTGTATCTTTGCCTCAAATATTTGGTGTCGGACTCAGACCTGTGAGCTGAGAGTAAGCCTTCACCCCCCCGAGGGGCAAGTTAGTTCGCTAATTTGCCCCTTTGTTATTTAAATCGGGCGGTATTAACTCTTAATATCCGTTTGTCATACATTATGAACGTAATGGTTTCAACATTTTTCGCCCGACCTTGTTTAAACGTTGCCCTTAACGCCTCAAAAGCATCACGATTGGACGTTAATTCCTTTGTAAATTGAATAATAACCTCCTTAACGCCTTGTCTGTTTGCCTCCTTCAAGGCACTTTGAATAACATTTTTTCCATTACTGCTCTCCGTTACTTTCACATCTACGTATTTCTCTGTTTTCAGATTGAAAGCATCGGGGTTGGTTTGCCCGTCCTCAACAATAGGCAACATTCTGTATTTTTCGCCTTGCTTTGCAAGGAGCGTTAAAGCCTCTTTGTTTTTGGTAAATTCGCTCCCTGTCTGCTTACGTTGTTTATCTTTTAATGTTTCGTGTTTATAAATTTCAACAACTCCCTTACCTATTTTGTGTGCTTCAAATTCAATACCTTCATAACGTTTATTTCTTTCATTTTCTTTATACAACGAAGGAGCTAAAACCAATACATCACTGGGGGTATTGACGATGTAGCTGTTTTTTTGGGTAAACACTTTTCCTGTGATGCCGGGATTGTTTTTAAATGCATCCGGAATGTCAGGAACGGCATAATTTTCCGTTGGCACCCCTTTTCGTAATTGCCTTACCGTAGTGCGGCAATTGAAATGATTCGGTGGGAAATAATGCTTCAACATCGGGTCATCAACCGATACAATTACACCGTGCAAAGGCTTACAAATATCCGATGTGTGTCCGTCCAACACCACATCAAATTGCAAGTATGGAAATAGGTGTTTTGCCTTCTGAATATCACTCCACAAACTTGCTTTCTGAGCTCCTATAACAACCGTATTATACTCGGTTTTTAGGTAACGAATGGATTTACCTACCACCTTTTGGGCTTCCCGCTTAAAATCGTTCCAGTTTCGTAATGAGCCGTCCGATTTTAGCAATAAATTATTCAGTGCAACGTTGTCGTTGTAATTTTTGGCAACGGAAAATTCCCAAACATTTTTTTTCAGAAACTCCCGCATTTTAAGGTCGGGCGTGTCGTAACCGCTCTCATCAAAAGCCTGTTCAATGGCTTTGCTTAATTGCTGGGCTTGTTCCCTTACGATAGGCTCATAAATCAACTCATCGGGCAAACCTTTGTTTTTGTAAATCGTACGAATTAAATCCGTCCAATGCTCGGATAACTTCTTAAAAAAGTCTTCCAAATCATCGGCAAAAGACAATTCAGCGTATGAATGTCCACAGCATAGTGTTTGATATTCCTTTTCAAGTTCCGACCAATTTAGCTCCTCGTATAGCTGAATTTCTATCGAGGAGCTCCGCCGAAAAAATCCAAAAACTGCTCCCAGTAGGATAGCTTCTTGGTGGTTACTTTTTGTTGTTTTGGTTTCTCTGCCTGTCGAGGCTCTCGACTTGCTTCTTTCCCATTGTCTCTTGTCTCTTGAGTTTTCCCTTTCGGTACACCAAAAGTTTCATACCAATAATTTTCATCAATAGGCACAATAGCGTTGACACGCTCGGCGATTTCCAACTGCTCTTTTTTGGTCAGGTTCTCGCTTTGCTCGGCAAAATGAAACCACCCGCCCGTAACATCATACCCTCGTTTTGCCAATCGTGGCAGCACTTCGGTATTTAAAATACGCTGTACAAAACGGCGGTCGGCTTTGTTGATGTCGTCTTCGGTCTGGGCGTGAACTTTGCCCTGTGAGTAGCTACTGCCGTCCTTTGTCGTCATCGTTTGTCCGAGAATGGCGATAAGCATTTGTTCATCGCATTTGTCCGCAAAACGCTCGTGTATGTCCACAGTTCCAGTGCTTTTTGTTCCAACCACTTTAACATCGCCATTTTTGCTCATCGTCATACTTGCTCCCGCACCCCGATTTTTGAACGCATTTTCCATTTCCACACGTCCGTTTTCGTCCTCAGGGTCGTACAATCCCACCAACGTATCAATCCCAAAAAGCTCACAATATTGAGCAAAATCGCTCATTCCGTTGCGTTTAAAAATGGCATACGGAGCGGTTTTTACGAATAAGCCCAACTCCCTTTCTTTCCCTAATGGAAGTAGAAAATCATTACCCTCATAAGGGATTCCGTCCGTATCCGATAGTGATTTTAAAATAACTTTGTCTTTAGTGTTAAAATGTCGGCGGTCAATGGAAACTACCTGAAAGCCGTTGGTAAAATCAAATTCCAACACGGTTTTTGGGTAGAATTTCGATAACAGAATTTCCCGCAACAATTCCTCAAACTCGGGCGTATCAATTAAATCATCTATCTGTGGAACATTCTTATTACCTTTGGAAAACACAATTTCGGCATTAGTAATTGCCATTATTCGCTTTTCAACGGCATTGCTAAGCACGGGGTCAAGTAACAAATCGTCAAAGAGTTCCACGAGTTGCCATACCCGCCCGTAATCTGCTGAACGGATAGCATTTCGCCATTTGCTGATGTCCTGTGGGGTTCGTACAGGGAGGCAGTAAGTGAGTGTCTTATGTATTTTTGTATGCTTCATTCTTTTTAGTTGTTAGTGGTCAGCAATTAGTGATTAGTAGTTAGCGAATAGTAGGGCGAAATATATTTCGCCCACTAAAAGCCTATTGATTGCCCCCATTAAAAATAATTCTCCCGCTTGGGGTTGCTGTGTAAACTAAATGACTGCGTTTTGCTGTTTTGTTCCTCTTTTAGAGGCAGATTGGCTGGCATCCCTTTATATACGGCAGTAAGCCAATCCACCGCCTGCTCGTATCGGTATTTTTTGTCGGGATAATCAATGGACGGGTTTGCTAAGCCGATAAGCTCCCAAACGGCTATGTCCTTAACAATTTTCAGCAATAACGGATTGCGGTCGCTTCCCGTTGTGCTAAAAATAGCGTCCACATCGTAGGCTTTCATTAGCTTACTTTTGGCAAATTCAATAGCCGTATCAATGGAAGCCAACGCAATAGTTTCATCGCCTTGGATAATTGCCTGTAACTCGTGAGCATAAGCGTGGGTTTTGAGTTCGTTTGGTTCTAAATACATTTCAAAAGTGATTAGGGGTTAGTGGTCAGTGATTAGGGGTTAGCGTATAGCGTATAGGAGTTAGGGGTCTGATTGCTAATAAACTAATTGCTAACCACTATTCGCTAATTGCTATTCGCTAACTACTTCATCATAAATTCAATCAATTCCTCATCGGATTCAAATTCTTTCTCTGCTACGGAGGTTTTACCTTGTTCCACCAATCGAGGAGCATCGGCGAGCATTAGGGTTAGTTCAGTAAAAGGCATTTGTAGAATATCTTTTTTGCTCCAACCTGTTTCTTTGGCGATGTGGAAAATCAGTCCGAAAACGCTATGAAAGCTCTCACTTTTTAACTCGTTTTCTCGTTTTGGCTCAGCATCGGTGCGGTTATCCGTCGCTCCCCGATGTATCTGATAGTAGCTATAAAATCCTGCACACCACCGTGAATGACAATGAGTTGAAACAGATAAAAGATTTCTTCCGCTGAAAGACTTTTTTGCAACACTTTGGCGAGTTGTCGGGTACGCCAACCTTCTTTGCCATTGCGGAGCGTTACCGCCAAAATCAGACTTACCGTCTTTCCGTGCAACGCCATTACGCCCATTGCTTCGGTTATGCTGACCTCCTTTCCGACAGGCGAAATAGTGAGATACAGCCGAGCAATTTTAAGCTGAGTTTCCAATGTTGGAGACGTCAGTACAAAGGCTTTTTTCCGTTTGAAAAGCCAAAGAAAAGGGATAAGGAGTTGAATCCTTACCCCCTTTTTTAGTAACAGATTTGCCGATTCAAATTCCGTTTGATGTGCTTTCTCCATTATTCAGCTTTTGATAGGATTTGAACACTTGGTTTTCCGTTAGCAGGTGATACAGGTTTTATTTTTAAACGAAGTAACACCACATCTCCTCGTTTAAATTCAGTGTCTAATTTTGCTAAAATGAGACATTTAGGAAAACGGAATTTTACTTCCGTACGAGTCTCAATTTCAACAGCTTTATAGATGTCTTCGCCTGTGGTGGACTCACTCCATACTTTCCATTGTTGGCTGTCTTCCTCCACCTGTGCTACTGTCCCGCCTTTGAGTTTTTTAAGCGTTTCGGTGTTGTAATCGAACGTATCTACTTCGATAGTTTTTTCTCCCTTTTCGCCTTTAAAAATTTCAATAGGGTCATCTTCTTGGTCACAATAAAGCGGATCGGTTTGGGTCTCATCTTCCGATATTTTACAAGTATCTCGTTTAGTTCTAACGAGTTCCTCCATTTCGGAAGTTTTTGGAGCGGTACCGTCTTCTTTGACTGCTCCAAAACGTAAGGCTTTCAGCCCGAATGTTCTAATTTCTTTTGCCATTTTTTTTGTTGCTTTATGCAGAAGGCTTTAAGCCGTAAGCGTATTGCCTAAAGCCTTTTGCGGGTTACTTTTTCTTGTTTTTCTCCTTGTTACTTGGATTTTTGTCCTTGTCACTTGGCTCTTTATTCACATCGCCCTCATTGAGTTCGTCATTACCTTCGTCTTTGGTTTGTCCTCCGTTATCGCCTGTTTCTTGCTCCTTGCCACTTGGATTTTTGTCCTTGCCACTTGGATTTTTGTCCTTGCCACTTGGATTTTTGTCCTTGTCACTTGGATTTTTGTCCTTGTCACTTGGTTCTTGTACAAACCTTTCAAACTTGGTTACTTTTTTATCTTCAAGCGTTTTGGCGTGTTGATTGGCGTCGTGTTCACGCTCGTAACCGATGCCAGTTGGAACTGCTCTCATTTTGGAGGGTAATCACAAC
>NZ_KB900727.1:0-5092 GCF_000379185.1 Capnocytophaga cynodegmi DSM 19736 | reverse complement strand
GCTTTATCAGTTGGAACTGCTCTCATATTGGAGGGTAATCACAACCTGAGCTATTTTACTGACCAAAAACCTATCAGTTGGAACTGCTCTCATATTGGAGGGTAATCACAACCCTGGAGTAGTTTTATTCAAAAAGGTGTGAGTTGGAACTGCTCTCATTTTGGAGGGTAATCACAACATTGTATTTAACGCAAAACCTCCCGATGTACTTTATCGGGAGGTCTTTATTTTTCTGTTTTTGTGTGAAAAGTGTTGCAAATTATATTTTTGGGTTGTATTATTGGGACAACACGTGTGGAAATTAGCAAGAATTTTTTTGTAAGTATTTGATTTTTAGTGTTTTGAGTAAGATGTAAATTGAAGTTTTTAACTCAAAAGTTTAGTTCTGAGCCAATCTGAAAAATTAAAGCCATAAATGTGGGAAAAATATGAAGAATATGAAGAAGGAATAAAAAATCATTCAATATTTTTGGGTGTAAAAAAGGGTGCAAATCTCGCAACTACTCGATTTACACCCTTTATTGCGGAGAGAGAGGGAAGTGAACTATGTTAAAATAGATATGTTTTATTTTATATAAGTATGTTGATTTATAATATTTTAGTTATATTTGCATAACCAAAAACACATACAAATTATATTTATATATAAAACTATTAGCACCTATTTTAGCACCTATGAATTTTACATTTAAACTTAAAGAACCCAACTCCTCGAAAGAAACCTTAATTTACTTCCGCTCGTACTTTGATAACGAAAAGAAAAACTTTATTTACTCAACAGGAGAAAAAATCCTTCCTGATGAATGGGATTTTAAAAACAGATTGCCTAATGATTTGAATGGGAGAACGAAAAGAGCTGAAAATCATAGGAGCATTAAAAAACAATTAGATCGATACAGTAATTTCTTCTCTGAAATAGTAAATCGCTATAAAAATATTAACGAAGAACTTACTGTTGACGTAATAAGGCAAAGGTTTGACGAGGAATTTAAGAAAACGAAAGTTAAAGATGATTTCTTTAGGATATATGATGAATTTATAGAGGAAAAAGAAAATGACTACACGGGTAACTCAATTTCAAAATCCACTAAAAGTAGATACGGATATAATAGAAAATTATTGCAAGATTTTCAGAATGATTGTAAAATAAAGCTAAGCTTAGGCAATTTTGATGAGAAAATCTATAATAAATTTTTGAAATATTGCATTGAAGAAAAAGACCATTCGGCAAATACTGTCCATAGAAATGTAGGGTTATTAAAAACCTTTATGTACTGGGCACTGAATAAAAAATACACTTACAATAATTCATTTATAAATTTTAAAAAACCATCTAAATTTAGAACTGACGAAGTAGCTCTTAATTTGGAACAAGTGGAAATAATATATAATTACGATTTTTCTAAAAATAAGAAGCTGGAAAAGGTTCGAGATTTATTTGTTTTCGGATGTACAACAGGAATGAGATTTGGGAATTATAGTAAAATTTCAAAAAATGACATTCAAGGCGATTTTATTAGAGTAATTGATTTGAAGAGCAAATCCAAGAATCTTTCAATACCACTTAATCATATTTCAAAAGCAATACTAGAAAAATATGATTACAATTTACCTCCTATTTCCAATCAAAAAATGAATGAGTATATTAAAGAGGTTTTCAAAGAACTCGATTTCACTGATGAAATAAAGAAGACTATGAAATACGGTGATGAATTAGTTGAAAAAGAAACTGAATTTTGGAAAAGAATCTCATCGCACACAGCAAGAAGAAGTTTTATAACAATAATGAAGAACAAAAGAGTTCCTGATAAAGTAATTATGAGTTACACAGGACACACAAGCCTGGAAGTTTTTAACGCTTACTATCGTCCAAGCGAAGAAGATAAAGTGAATTACATGAATGAAGTTTTTAAATAATGGCAAAGCAAATTGAATTTTACGATTTGGATAAAGAATATCCTGTTAGCTATGAATTTTGGAAGGACACTGTTGCTTTTTTTCTATATCTGGGATACAAATGTTTTTATTGGGAAAGAAGTTTCGAAAAACAAAGTTATCAAGTAGTTAGAAAATCTTATTCTGAGGCAATTGAAAAAATACAAAATGGTGTTGTGTTGCAGGACTATGAGATGGCAAAAGATAGGCTATATAACAATTACAGTAGTTTTAGATATTATTTTGAACGTGCGGAAAAAATGTCATCACTAAACTTCAAGCAAAAAATAGATTGGACAATAGAGCAAGTTAATAAAAATTTACAACCTCGAATTTCATTCAAAAATAGGCTTTATATCGAATCTGATTTTTACAAGAACTGTTATGAAGTCCTTTATTGCAAAATGATTATTCATTATTTTGCAATAAACCATTTGCGTATCGAGCCTAATAAATTAATTTTTGATCCTTTACTTCTAAATGATAGTTATACAGAAAATAGGATTGATGAAATGAAAACCGAAGAAGGGATAATTGAAATTAATAATGAATCATACTTATTTTCATATGAGCAAAGATTTTCATATTCCAAAGAGCTCCAGAGTGTTTTCATAGATAAAAAATTATTCGAAAATATAGATTTTTCAGAACTAAAGAATCACAATATAATTTTTAAAAATGATTCCGAAACTTGTGAGTTGAACAAAAGAGCAATCTCTGATTTTCTAATTCTAATCAGTTATTTTGAAAAAATTAATCTCATTAAATTATGTTATGGTAAGGATTATCAAAAAGTGGTTATTAAAATTTTAAATGAAACTCTTGGCAAAACAGTCAATAATAGCAGAATATCGAGAATCTATAATAAAATTGTACATAACGTGGGAGATTATGTATTATCATCAAATGATGAAGAAACACTTTTTCAAGTTAAGATTTTTACAAATAAATATATGAGTAAGTAACAATACTATCTTAATTTGACTGTTTGATTGACCGTTTGCCCGATTTTTATTGAACATTGGGGATATTTTTGCGTGGAATTTAAAAATAAATGCTATGCAAATAACTAATCCATTTCAGGCGATTTTTGATGAGTTGGAAGAAGTGAAGCGAATTCTATATTCTATCCAGAAACAACCAGAATTAGAATTGCAGAAAAAATTCTACTCAATAAAAGAAGTTTCAGAAATTCTTAAACTTGATTACCAAACAGTTCGAGCACATATTCTAAAAGGAAATATAAGAGCCGAGCAAATAGGAAGGTATTATCGTATTAGTCATTTAGATTTGATTAACTCGTTAAACAATGTAAAATCAATTAAATATAAACGATAACCTTCCTTACTATGAAAGAAAAAATCCCCTACATCCGCGTTGGCACCACATATTATAAGCTCATCGAGCGCCCTCAAATTTCTGGCGATAAGGTAGCTACACTGAGCAAGTGGAGCAGAGAAACCATTATCCAAGACCACGGCAGAAAATTCATCTATGATATTCCGAAATACGATGGTTTTTGCTGTATCCCTAATCATCTGAATTACAGAAAGACGATTGATAATTTTTACAATATTTATAACGAAATTCCACATCAGCCGAGTGTTTCGAAAGTTTCGGAAGATGAAATTCCGTTTTCTATTTCTTTTCTGCAGCATATTTTTGGTAGTCAAGTAGATTTAGGGCTTGATTACCTGAAAATTCTGCTGGAAAATCCTACTCAAATTTTGCCTATTTTGTGTCTTGTTAGTAAAGAGCGAGCCACAGGAAAGACGACTTTTTTGAAATGGCTTAAAGAAATTTTCGGTCTTAATATGACCTACATCAAAGGAGATTCTTTTGGTAGCCAATTCAATTCGGATTGGGCTTCAATGCTTCTCATTGCCATTGATGAGGTGTTTTTTGATAAGAAAGAAATCACCGAAAGGCTTAAATATCTCTCCACCACTAATAAGGATAAATTAGAACATAAGGGAAAAGACCGAGAGGAAATTGATTTTTTCGGAAAGTTTATTTTGTGTTCCAATAATGAAGACAATTTTATTCAAATTGATGAAAATGAAATCCGATTTTGGGTTTTGAAAATCAATCCGATACAATATGAAAATACCGATTTTTTAGAAAACCTAAAAAGTGAAATACCTTCTTTTCTTAAATATTTGATTGATAGAAAATTCCACTCTGAAAAGAAAAGCCGAATGTGGTTTACCCCTGAAGATTTGAAAACTAAAGCACTTCAAAAACTTATCCTCAAAAACTCAAACAAGCTGGAGGCAAAAATGGTCGAACTTTTTTATGAATTTTTTGAAGCCAATGAAGTGCAGGAAATCAGCGTAGTTCCGCAAGATATTTTGAATATGCTTACGAAAATGTTTCGGCAACTGAATTTTTCTCGCAATGATGTACGAACCATTTTGAAGGAAAAATGGAAATTGGAACCGCAGAAAAACGGGCTGGCTTACATTCGTCACGATATTGACTATTCAGGTGATTTTATGCAAAGTAGTTCAGTTGGAAGATATTTTAACATTCCCAGAGATTTTATTCTTCAAAAATATGTTGATTTGTTGAATTGATCCTTTAATTGAATAAAAATCAAATAAATACAAAATCAACAAAGTTCTCAACAAACTTTTAAAACTTCAATTTTGTTGAGCATTTGTTGAATAAAAAAAATCCATTTTGTTGAATTGTTGAAGATATGTTGAGCGTTTAAAAAACACTCAACAAGATAGTTACGTTCTTTTCTCAACAATTCAACAAAAAACAAAGACGATAAAACTCGGAAAATAAGCGAGTAAAACCTAACATTTAATTTAACAATTTTAAAGAGTAAAAAATATTTAATAATGAGAGGTGAAAATTGTAGATGATGAGCTGAAAACAAGTTAATCCTTTTCTTTCTGCAACCTATGCAGAAAAGTTTTGCTTGTTTTTGAGTGCAAAAAGTACCCATTGTTTACAAAAAGCATGGGTCTTTAATGTAGAGTATGGGTCTTTTTGGTTTTCTCCTATCGTCGAAAACACATTGTAAGTAACTAGAATCTAATAATTAGCGATATGAAACAGGATTTTTTAAAAGAATTTGTCACCCAAATTTTCGAGCATCAAGAGCAAAAAAATGCAGAAGAAAAAAAGAAAAATCATTTTCGGGATA
>NZ_KB900726.1 GCF_000379185.1 Capnocytophaga cynodegmi DSM 19736 | reverse complement strand
TTTTCAAAAATATTTTTTTTGAACTTTTTGCTTTATTACTAATCACTAATCCCTATTAACTAATGACTTTCTCAAAGCGGGTGCAAAAGTAATACTTTTTTCTAAACCACCAAAATTTTCTGAACTTTTTTTTCAAAAATATTTTTTTGAACTTTTTGCTTTATTACTAATCACTAATCCCTATTAACTAATGACTCTCTCAAAGCGGGTGCAAAAGTAATACCTTTTTTGATATATCCAAAATAATTTGATGAAATTTTTTACAAAATCATTACCAACAAAAATAAAAAACTGAAAAACAGATAATTAATCTTTGACAATCTTACTAAAAAATATTCTATTATTTTACTTAACCATCAAAACTGCCACAAATATACAAAAAAAAGCCTCTTTTTTTATAGAGGCTTTTTTTAATGTTGTTATGAAAAACTTACTTTTACTGTTTTATTGCTACAAGTAGGGGAAACTTTCTCACTTCCTGTTGTAGGATAAAACAAGTATTCGCTGATTTGTTCCATTCTACCTGATAGGTTTTTCCTACAGAAACAGATACTTTAAGCGTTTACCTACCTCCAAACGCTAAACTTTATCTCCTACTTTTATTGTATATGGATTACCTCCATTAGAATTATTAGTTATAGAGATTGTCCCTTCCTGTGGTGTAAAATTTCTCACATATTCTTGATGTCTATTACAGAGCTTTTAAGCTAACGCCTTTTATATTTTATCAAGGAGTATCATCTGTATCCCAAATATGTTTTTGAATTTTTGCAACTTGTTTACCTTGGTTGTAAATATATTTTGTTGTCCAATTTCCTTTTTCATCAAAAACATACTTATATATCAAATCTAACAACTCCCCGAAATATTGTCCTTTGGCAGAAATCATATTTCCCTTAGGATCATATTTAAAAACGACCTTATCTGCACCACTCTTATACTCAGATAAATTTCCTTGTGTGTCATAAACATAGTTAAAAATAAATTCGCCCCCCTCTACAATATCTTCAAGAATTACCTTTACCAATCTTCCTTTAGAATCATAAATAAAATCATTTTTTCCTTGCTCTCCATAGCTATCTAAAAACACTTCTGATATAATATTTCCTTTGCCATCATATTGATAAGTAGAACTTTCTGCAATTTCTTCAGTAAGAAGATTTATTCGTCTTTTGCGAACTAACTTTCCTTTACTATCATAGAAATATTCAAACACATCATTTTCTCCTATTTGACGTTTTACCTCTTTTTCGCCTTGATAGGTAATTTTTACAGATTCTCCTCCTCTTACTGGTGAAATAGAAGAAATATTTCCGTCTTGGTTAAATTCATAGTAATAGTTAGGTTTAAGTTCTCCTCTATAATCCGCATATCCTTCAATAATGTTATAAGTAGAAGGAATGTTAGGAATTTGTCCCTCAGATGTGATATAAAATTCTTTAAAAAAAAGGACTTCCTTTAACTTTTAATCGTTCTAAATCAGAATTCTGTCCGTACCCCAAACTAACTACCATTAAACCAATTACTATAACTATTTTTTTCATTTGTTTTTAGTGTTAATTATAAATTAGATTATTGTTTAAACATAAAGGATAAACGTATTTAATCATTTATCCTTTATAATAACGTTTATGTGTTATGCGCCAGCTGCTGCAATGGCTCCAATGGCTCCTACCACAAAAATAAGGATAATTAGACCTATTAATGAGATTACAAGTCCTGCAATAGCCAAACCTTTAGGTTTTCTGGTTATTCCAACTCCTGACAGAATTAACCCTAAAGCCCATAATATCCAACCTAAAACGGGTATCCATCCTAAAAATAAACCTAACAAAGCCAAAACAAATCCAGCAATACCTATTCCATTGCTTTTATTTTCAGCTTGTTGAACAAAAAAAACTTGTTTTTCAGAGTTTTGTTGCGAATTTTCTTGCATTTTATTTAACTTTTTAATTACCCCTACTCTATTACAGGCTTTTCAGGTTACGCCTTATTTATTATCTGTTTTATCTTTTACATCCCCGCTCTACGAGCTGCCCCTTCAAAGGGGCAATAGCAGTGCAAACGGCATTTATAATTGTTAATTATTCTTTAATGAATTTGTTAATTATTTTTTATTCAAATTCAGTATCCACCCAAGCTCTACCCAAGGTGTATCCAAGCTATGCTTTTCATTCTTCTTTTATATATTTTTAACACTTTCAGTGGTATTAGCAGGTAGGTCTGTGGCTCGTACTACAATCTTGTCGCCCGAAAGGTCTGCATTGGTTTGCGTAGCGGTATAGACCCAATCCAACCCATTATCCACTGCATTGCCTTCTTCCACCAACGAACCATCGGAATTGTAAATATGTACCGTTACCGATGCTACTTTGAAATCATCATAGGCTCTAACTTTGATGGTATCGCCTACCTGACCCGCATAGTCCGAAAGGTCAATCTGCTCAATCTTTGGGGCTTGTAACATATCAGCAACTGCCACGTTATAGGCTGTGACTCCTTGCTTTTTATCGGCCACTGATTGATATTGCTCCTTAACCTCAGGATTTTTGAGTGCTGTTTTGGCATAAATTGTTGCCTGTTGAAATTTTACTATCTGCTCCTTTACTTTTTCAGAAGTAATGGTTTTCTTAGTAGGTTTTTGCGAAACTATGGTCTTTCCGTTACGCTGACTGAACACCAGCATATTACCTACTTTTCCGCTTAGTCCGTGTGTGATGATGTTGTTTTTAGATTCTGCCATTGCTTTATGTTTTTTTATTAATTTCAGGAAGTTAGGGGATTAGGAAACTAGGATATTAGAAATTAAGATTTTTAGGAATTAATAGAAAACGTCCCTTTAAAGGAAATAAAAAATCCACTTGATGAAGATTGCTCTCCATCAAGCGGATTTATATCATAAGGTGTAGTAACTACACTATTTTGGCTGTTTAAGTGCTGTGCTGTGCTGTGCTGTGCTGTGCTGTGCTGTGCTGTGCTGTGCTAAGGCACGTACAAATATACTGATTTTATGTGAATTACACAAGTTTTTCATAGTATTTTTATGCTGTTTTAGTATGTTGAGTTAATTGTATGCGGGGGCAAATGTATAAAAATTTATATTATAACAAAATTATAACGTTAATTTTAACATAAAAAAACGTAAATATAGAGATAATATAGCTAACTTCATATAAATTGTCACACCCTAAAATCCTCCTTTGAAGGCGGTGTCCGAAGGACGGAGGATGTTTCTTAGATTATACATCCCCCTACCCCCTTCAAAGGGGAATCAGTACGACAAACTATTCTGGATTAGCTATGAAACCAAAATATTAAAAAAATCCGTTTAAAGTTAATAATAAACGGATTTTCTGTTCTGATTAAAAAGAATACTTCATTGAAAAGTTCCAAGTGCGTCCGAAACCAAAATACACGCGATTCCGTGTATCTATTCCTTTATAAACTTCACTATTAGCAGTCGTATGGATATTATCCTGTGATTCAGCAATGTAGTACGTATCAAGTAGATTGTGTACGTTAATACCGAAAGTCATTGTATGTCTTTTAAACAAAGGTAATTTGTAAGATGCTGAAAAATCAAACAAGTTATAACTTGGAAGCCTTAAAACTCCTTTGGAAGCCGTGTCATTACTACTGAATGTATAGATATCAAAATCTGAATACAACTGATTGACATAATGCCAATCAACATTAATATTCAATTGCTTGAGCGGGGTAACAATCACACCAATATTAGCCGTCATCTGTGCGGTACCTCCCACTTTCACTTTATCTAGCAAAAGAGGTAATCTGTTTGATTTAGCTCCTGAAAGAATATGAGGTTTTCTATCTGCTATTCTGTACGTTTGTGCTTCTGCATTTCCCTCATAGTACCAATTACCTAAGGAAGCCATCGCACTAAACTTCAAATATTTATTATATTTATAAAGCAATTCTAATTCGATTCCCTGATGAAGTTCGTCCAAATTTGAAATTTCAGCATAATAGCGTGTTTTGTTAGGGTCAATATCTGTAAGGTTATCTTTTCTTATGTATCTATCGTTCCAAGTTGTTCTGTAGATATTGACTTTTGCATTAAGGTTTTTCAGCCTAAGTCCGTATCCTAATTCAATTCCTAATACCTTTTCATTCACATTGTTAGAAGCCGGATAATTGAGCCCTCCTCTATAAACCGCATTGAAGTTTGGTTGTTTTTCATAATATCCAACATTCGTAAATACGTTGTGATTTCCTATATTATGATTAACCCCTACTTTAAGATTATATCCTAAAAATGTTTCGTAGTTCGTTTTCTGTGGAAGATAGATATTCGTTCCTTCAAGCAATGTCCCTTCAGCTAAAAAATTATCTGTTCTTTTATAACCTTTATTCGATATAGAACCTTGAACGAAAGCAGATAAATTTTCTTTGGAATACTCCAACCTACCAAAAGTTCCTGCCCAAAATATCTGTCCCACATTGTTATAAAAAATAGTATTCGCCACGTCATCTACTTTGGAGAAGAAAAGATTATAAGTTGGATAATTAGCATTTACAACAGATACATAATTATCCAATTTCAAATTTTTATTTGAATCATCTTTGTAGAATTTAGCTCCAAGTAAGTCGCTTAACATCGCATAATGGTAACCTTTGTAATATCGACCATCAATTCCTATGTAAAATATTAAATTATCAGAAAGTTTGTGATTAAAATTTGTTAAGATGCCGTACCAATCGTGTGAATTTATTCGTGCTGTGCGAATAAGAGTACTTTCATTAATGTTTGCTCCTTTGTTTGCTTCTGCAATAGCATCAAAATCATACAACCCTGTTTCAACATTTCTGAAAGACTCGAAATCTCTTCCCTGAACAGAACCATAATTCAATGTTCCAGAACCTCTACCAAATGAAGTATATGCAGTCGTATTGATCATTGTCTTGTCTGACAGATTCCAATCCCAATTTAGCATTATAATTGGTTTATGATACACATTTCTGTACACATTGTAATCTTTTCCCATTAGGCTTCCCATATCACGATTGTATTTTCTATCGGGATTTCCGTTAGTTCCATAATGTAGAGCATCTGATATTTTCACGTAAGAAAGTCGCTGATTGTGCCACTGAGGAGAGCCTGTCATCATCAGCTGAAAATTATGTTTAGCTGAAGGAGTATATCCAAAAGCTAAGTAATAGTTATAGCCTTCAAATTCAGTACCTCTTACATATTTATTGCCTGATGTTCTTCCTATAAGAATAGAAGTCGAAAAACCTTTTTCGTTTTTCCCTGTATTATACATTGCAGAAGTTTTAACTGCATAATCATTTCCTACGGAACTTAGTATCGCTCCCCCTTCATTCAAATTAGGCGAACGTGTAGCAATGTTAATAGTCCCTCCTACAGAAGCTATGGCTAATTTGGAAGCTCCCAATCCTCTTTGCACTTGCAAAACCGAGGTTACATCGGCAATACCCGTCCAATTACTCCAATAAACTTTGTCGTTTTCCATATCATTGATAGGCACTCCATTTACCATCACAGCAATATTTTCACTTGTAAAGCCACGAATACTGGTTTTGGAATCTCCAAAGCCCCCTCCCGATTTCGTAGCATAAACCGAAGGTACTTTGTTTA
Source organism: Capnocytophaga cynodegmi DSM 19736 (assembly GCF_000379185.1). Taxonomy (GTDB): domain Bacteria; phylum Bacteroidota; class Bacteroidia; order Flavobacteriales; family Flavobacteriaceae; genus Capnocytophaga; species Capnocytophaga cynodegmi. Next base: position 203,934 of record NZ_KB900726.1, on the reverse strand, counting down.
GTATTTCTGATAGTTCTTGATTGCCTAATTTCTCAGTTATTTCCTGAGAGAAGATTGTTGAAAGTGCAACAGGCGTTTTTCTTTCCTGTGCCATATCTAACAGATTATTGTTCACAATAACGTTTGTGAGTAAACAAGCATCTGTTTCTAATTCTATTACTATTGGTTGTGTTTTTCTTAAAATTCGGAATTGTACTTCTTGAGAAATAAAACCCGCATATGACACCTCAAGTATTCCTAACCGAGAAGGAACCTCCAATAAAAATTCTCCTTTTTCATCTGTTGAAACTCCCATAATGTTGCCTTTCAGAAGTACACTGGCACCTGATAATGGTTGTTTGCTTTCTTCATCAATTACTTTTCCTTTTACAAAATTCTGAGCATAAGCTATGCTTGTGACTATTAAAAATAGCACTAACGAGTGTAGTAGTCTGTCTCTCATCTCTCTTAATTCATTATATCTTTCCCGTTACAAATTTTCAACTTTTATTAAGATATTCACGTTAAAAAATAGTTAATATTTTAGGAAACTATAACTTTTTATAAATAAAACACCTTTACAAATGAAAAATATTTCATAAAAAGAAGAGAAACAATATTTTACAAAAAACTCATAATCAAATTGCTTATATTAAACGTTCATCATTTTAACAATAAAAAAAGCCACTTTTAAAAAGTGGCTTTTTTTTGAAAAATTTATCTTTTTTCTAGAAAGTATATCTAAGTCCAAAACTCCAAGTTCTTCCAGAACCGAAATAAACTCGATTTGATGTATCAATTCCTTTATAAAGATTATTAGACTGATAATCACTGAACTGTTTTTGTGCTGTTCCTTTAACTGCATCATCTTTAAAATCTGCTAACGTTTTAGCATATCTGTTATCATAAGACTCTGCAATGTAGAGCTTATCCAATACATTGTCTACATTAACTGAGAATGTAATAGATTGTTTATCAACTAAAGGTAATTTGTAAGAAGCATTCAAATCAAACAAATTAAAACTTGGTAATTGCAATGCACCTCTGTCCGCTGCTGCCTGAGTTGTAAAATCAGCTACGTTTAAGTTCGCATACAAATTATTTACATATCTCCAGTCAACATTGAAGTTTAATCCTTCAATAGGTGTAATGGTGGCACCTAAAGAAGCCGTTTGTTGTGCAGAATCACCTACTTTCACTTTATCCAAAAACAAAGTGATTGATTCAGCACTACCAGCAGGAACTACGTTTCCTTGTCCGTCAATAGGCTCGTTACTTTCATTATACAAACTTCCTAGAGCATTTCCTTGATAGAACCAATTTCCTAAAGATAATGAACCTTTGAAACGCAAATAATCCGTTACTCTAACATCTGTTTCTAATTCAATTCCTTGGTGAATTTCCTCCACACCAAGTATGTTAGCGTAAGCACGAACACCATTAACATCATTTGATTTTCTTACAAAGCGATCTTTCCAAGAAGTTCTATACACATTCAAGTTTACATTTGCAAAACTTGATTTAAATCCGTATCCAGCCTCAACACCAAAAATCTTCTCATTAGTTAAATTAGGATTTAAGAAATTTCTGTTGTTTGTATATACAGCATTGAAAAAAGGTTGTTTTGAATAGTAACCAATGTTAGCAAAAACATTATGTTGCTCATTAATGTTGTAATTCGCTCCTGCTTTGATATTGTATCCCAAAAGATCTCTGAAACCTGTTTTTCTTTCCATTTTTGTCATAGGATTTCCTCTAACAGCCTCAGTACCTGGTTTTAAAAATTCGTCAATACGTTGAAATTCTTGTAGGGAAGAAGAACCTTGTACAAAAGCAGAGAAATTATCATCAGAATATTCCAATTGAGCAAAAAGACCAGCCCAACGTACCTCACCATCATTGCTATAAGCTACACGATTTTCTATTGGCTCTATTTTTCCTCCAAAAGGATTGTAACTTGGTTTATCGTTTACAACTCTTGATACAGTATTGGCTCCAGTCAAATTTTTATTTGAAGAATCTGTATAAGAAGAAGCTCCCCATAGATTTGTAAGTGACTGATAATGATATCCGTAGTAATATCTTCCATCAAGTCCAATATTTACAGTAAATCTGTCGTTAATTTTATGATTGAAATTTGTCAAAACACCATACCAATCGTGTGAATTTACACTTGCTCTCCTTACAAACCCTTCATAAACATTATGTTTTCTATTATCTGGATCTGTCACCTCTCTGGCTAAACCTAACTTGTTTGGTGTATTAATCTGTTTTATCTTATGCTTTGAAGAAATATCCTCCCCTTTGTTATAACTACTAATAGCATCAAAATCAATAAGTCCTTCTGATGTTCTTATATTTGAAACTCTTGTTGTCTCAGGGCTATATCGTCCTGTCCTTCTATCTTGTCTAAAACCACCTGTCCAAGCAGATCCTAAATCACCCGTTCCAAAACCACGTCCGAAAGAAGCATAAACCACAGTACTCAAAGTAGATTGTTGAGTGACATTCCAATCCCAGTTAAGCATCATCACTGGTTTGTGATATGCATTACGACGATTTGAATGTACCTCTCCATTCAAATATCCCCAATCAGAATTATATTTTCGATTTGGTTTTTCAGGTGAGCCTCCGTATTTTATTGCATCAGCAATTGACACTGATGACGAACGTTGATCGTGCCATTGAGGAGCCCCTGTTATCACAAATTGTAAATTGTGCTTTTCAGATGGTGTATACCCTAATGCGAAAAAGTAATTATATCCTTCAAATTTTGTAGCATCTGCATATTTCTCACCCCAACTACGGCTGAACAAAACAGATGAAGACCAACCTTTTTCACTTTTTCCCGTATTATAAGCAACAAGTCCCTTATACTCATTATTTCCACCATTGTTTCCATAACCTGCATAAGCAACCCCTCCCTCAGGCATATCAGATGCACGAGTAACCACATTAATAGTACCACCAACTGAAGCGATTGCCAATTTTGAAGCTCCTAAACCTCGTTGTACTTGCATTGCTGAAGTTACATCTGAAAGACCAGCCCAGTTACTCCAATACACACGACCATTCTCCATATCATTCACAGGAACACCATTAACCATTACAGCAATATTCTCATTGGCAAAACCTCGAATATTAATTTTGGCATCACCAAAACCTCCTCCACCTTTGGTAGCATATACAGACGGAGTTCTGTTCAAGATTTCTGGAAATTCTTTGTTACCTAATCTTTCAACAATTTCCGCTGCCTTGATGGTTGAAACTGCTACAGGTGTTTTTCGCTCTTTAGCAATATCTAATAAAGAACTTCCCATAACTACAACTTCACCTAAATTCTGAGCATCAGGTTGTAAGACGATTCTCACATTAGCTTTTCCTCCTGATAATGTATAATTTACCCTTTGAGTTACAAATCCTATGTAAGAAATTTCTAAAGTTCCCGAATTAGATTCTACTTGTAAGGAAAATTTTCCGTCCATATCGGAAGAAGTTCCTTTGGTAGTCCCTTTTATTAACACGTTCGCCCCTGGAAGAGGTGTGTTAAGTTCCCCATCAATGACTGTACCAGTTACAACTCCTTGTGCGTAAGTCATTGCTGATAATAAAATTAAGGCTAAATTTAAAACCCAGTTTTTCATTTTTCTATGTGATATAAAAGTTAGTTTATTAGGTTGCAAATTTGCGATTTTTTCAAACAAGATTTGTTAAGTAATTGTTAAATGATTATTGTTTAAAGAAAGAATACAGCTTTTTAGGAATAATATTTCAAAAAACACATCACATTCAAGAATAAAAATTAAATATTATCATTTTTTTAACAAAATAATTATATAAAAACAAAATTGAGTTTCATAATACTATTTATTGTAGAAACTGAATACAAACAGGTTTAGGAACATTCAATTCTGTTTTTAACCCAAGCAACTCATTCGATTGAATTTCAAACACTTGAATAATGTTTTCATCTCGTGACGCAACAAACATATATTTCCCATCTGAAGTTATCGCAAAGTTTCTTGGATGCTTTTTTGTTGTTTGATAGCCAATCTTTTTCAATTTTCCTGATTTTTGGATAGAAAAAATAGCAATTCCATCATTCACAAGCCGATTGGAAGCGTACAGAAACTTTCCATTAGGACTAATATGAATATCAGCCGCTCCTTTTCCGCTCGTAAATTCATCAGTAGTAATAACTTGTAATTTTATAAATTGATTTTCCTTTTGTTTAAGTACAATTATCTCACGCGAAAACTCTCCCAAAACATACAAATATTTTCCATTAGCAGAAAATGTAAAATGGCGTGGTCCCATTCCCTTCGGCAATGTTATACCTTCATTTTGAATACGTTGTAATTGATTATCCTTCAATTTAAAGGAATAAACTTTATCTGTTCCTAAATCTGTTGCCAGAACTCGTTTTTTATCAGGTGAAAATTGTACAGAATGCAAATGAGAATGTTTATCAAAAGTAATATTTTGTGAAATTTCTTGTAAAACTCCATTTTCTGTTATAGTGAATACAGAAATATTTCCTCCCGTATAATTTGCTGTTATAACATTCTTGTTACCAGAATCATACATAACATAACAAGGAGCTCCTCCTTTAGTGTTTTGTGCATTAATTAGATTTATCTTACCTACTTTTTTATCTAAAGAAAAAGACAAAACCTCGCTGTCCTCTTGACCATTTTCACTTACCGAAAACAGGAGTTTTTCATCAGGAGACAAAGCCAAATATGAAGGATTTTTCGCAAAAACAGAAGTTATTTTTTCAAATTTGAGGTTCTCTTTATCAAAATTATACAGATAAATTCCTTCACTATCGGAATCCGTATAGGTACCCACTAAAAATTGAATATTTTTTCCATTTTGAGCCAAAGAAATCACACTAAATAATAATGCGATTACAGAAAAAAGTTTTTTCATATAATTAAAAATAAAAAAACCGAAAGTAAGATGTTTAATTTCAAAATCTACTTTCGGTTATATAAAGTTTATAAGTTATCTAATTATCTACAACTTGCTTTCAAATACTCACGGTTCATACGTGCGATATTTTCCAAAGAAATACCTTTCGGACATTCTACCTCACAAGCTCCTGTATTGGTACAGTTTCCGAAACCTTCCAAATCCATTTGGTGTACCATATTCATCACACGGTCAGCAGCCTCTACACGTCCTTGAGGAAGTAATGCAAATTGTGACACTTTTGCCGCTACAAACAACATCGCTGATGAGTTCTTACACGTTGCCACACAAGCTCCACAGCCGATACAAGAAGCAGCATCCATTGAGCGGTCAGCATCGTATTTCGGAATTGGAATCGCATTGGCATCTTGTGTGTTTCCAGAAGTATTTACCGAAATATATCCTCCTGCTTGTTGGATACGCTCGAAAGCGGTTCTGTCCACAATCAAGTCTTTGATTACAGGGAAAGCAGTTGCTCTCCAAGGCTCAATAGTGATGGTGTCGCCGTCGTTGAACATACGCATATGTAACTGACACGTAGTAATTCCACGGTCAGGTCCGTGAGCTTCCCCGTTGATGAAAAGCGAACACATACCACAAATTCCTTCACGACAATCGTGGTCAAACGCCACAGGTTCTTCACCTTTGGCTACTAAACTTTCATTAAGTACGTCCATCATTTCCAAGAACGACATATGTTCGGAAATATCGGTTACTTTATATTCTACCATACGACCCTTATCGTTGGCGTTCTTCTGTCTCCAAATTTTTAATGTTAAATTCATTGTGCTTAGGATTTAGGGAGATTAGGAAGTAAGAATGATTAGATATATAGAATTTTCAGTTTTTTGGGTCGCTTTGGATATTATCTCTGGATTTCATTTTGAAAATCATCGAACCTATCATTTTTCCTATTTCAGAAATGAGTTCTTCTATATGACTGTCCGATGAAAAACCCAATCCTTTTGCTATATATATTTGAGTTTCCAATTCAAAAAGAGAGCCTTGTGCTATTCTTAAAAAGTTTAAGCAACTTCTCAAAGAGGCTCGTCCCCAACCTTCTGCTATATTGGATGGTATCGACACTGCACTTCGGCGAATTTGGCTTGTTAACCCAAATTTTTCTTCCTCAGGAAATAAGCGAGTTACTTCATATACTCTCTTGACTAAATCCATTGATTTTTGCCAAACGACTAATTCTTTATATGACGTAACTTTATTTAACATTGTTACAAACCTATCTCCTTATAATCTTTCTATTCTTCTAATCTTTCTATTTTTCTATTCCTTCTTTCTCCTATTTATAACTACGTTGTACTAATTTAATATCTTTAAACTCTAATTGTTCTTTATGTACGATTTCTTCACTCGGATTGTAAGTACATTTGATTTCGTTCGGATTTCCTGTGTACTGCCAAGCAGCTACGTATGCATAGTTTTCGTCATCACGAAGTGCTTCTCCATCAGGAGTTTGATACTCTTCACGGAAGTGTCCTCCACACGATTCGTTTCTTTCCAAAGCATCTTTAGCGAACAACTCACCAAGCTCCAAGAAATCGGCTACACGTCCTGCTTTTTCAAGTTCTACGTTCATTTCGTACATTTCTCCTGGAACTTTTACATTTTTCCAGAAATCTTCACGAATTTCACGAATTTCCTGAATAGCCTCTTTCAATCCTTGTGCATTACGTGCCATTCCTACCTTATCCCACATTACTTTTCCAAGTTTTTTGTGGAAGTAATCTACTGAATGTGTACCTTTATTGTTGATAAAGAATTTCAATCGCTCAGTTACTACTCTTTCTGCTTCTTCAAATTCAGGTAAATCGGTTGAAATTTTTCCTGTGCGAATATCCGCTGCCAAGTAATCTCCAATAGTATAAGGAAGAACGAAGTATCCATCTGCCAGACCTTGCATCAAAGCGGAAGCTCCCAAGCGGTTTGCCCCGTGGTCAGAGAAGTTCGCCTCACCGATACAGTAACAACCTGGAATTGTAGTCATTAAGTTGTAATCTACCCAGATTCCGCCCATTGTGTAGTGCGTTGCAGGGTAAATCATCATTGGAGTTTTATACGGGTTTTCATCAACGATTTTTTCGTACATTTGGAAAAGGTTTCCATATTTAGCCTCAACGATTTTCTCTCCTCGTTTGATGATTTCTTCTTTGGAAGGATTTTCAATTCCGTGGATTTTACATTGCTCTCTTCCGTAACGCTCAATAGCAGAAGAAAAGTCAAGATATACGGCTTCTCCCGTAGCATTTACGCCATAACCAGCATCGCAACGCTCTTTGGCAGCACGTGAAGCAATATCACGCGGAGCTAAGTTTCCGTAAGCTGGATAACGTCTTTCCAAGTAGTAATCGCGGTCTTCCTCAGCAATTTCGGTTGGTTTTTTACGTCCTTCGCGGATAGCGTACACATCGTCCATTTTCTTTGGAACCCAAATACGTCCGTCGTTACGAAGTGATTCAGACATCAAAGTCAATTTAGATTGATAATCTCCTGAACGCGGAATACAAGTTGGGTGAATTTGTGTAAAACAAGGATTTGCGAAAAATGCTCCTCGCTTGTGTGTTTTCCAAGCTGCCGTTCCGTTACAGCCCATCGCATTGGTAGAAAGGAAATATACGTTTCCGTAACCTCCTGTTGCAATTACCACAGCGTGAGCCGAATGACGTTCTATTTTTCCTGTTATCAAATCACGAGCGATAATCCCACGAGCTTTTCCATCAACAACAACGATGTCTAACATTTCGTGACGATTGTACATATCAATCTTTCCACGAGCGATTTGTCGATTCATTGCTGAATAGCAACCCAACAACAATTGTTGCCCTGTTTGACCCTTTGCGTAGAACGTACGAGAAACTTGGGTACCTCCAAACGAGCGGTTGTCTAACAATCCGCCGTAATCACGAGCCAATGGAACTCCTTGAGCCACACATTGGTCAATAATGTTTGCAGAAACTTCCGCCAAACGATACACATTCGCTTCTCTGGCACGGAAATCACCTCCTTTTACCGTATCGTAGAAAAGTCGGTAGTCGGAATCTCCATCACCCATATAGTTTTTAGCGGCGTTTATACCTCCTTGTGCTGCAATGGAGTGAGCTCGACGCGGTGAATCTTGATAAGCAAAAGCTTTTACATTATAGCCCAATTCTGCTAAAGTTGCCGCAGCCGAACCTCCCGCAAGCCCTGTTCCCACTACGATAACATCAATGTTACGTTTGTTAGCAGGATTTACAAGATTGATATGATTTTTATGTTTTGTCCACTTCTCTGCAATAGGACCTTCTGGAATTTTAGAATCTAATTTCTTCATAGTTATTTCCCTAATAAATGATTAAAATAATGGAACAAAGCAACGAAAACGAATCCGCCACAAATCACAAATGAATAAATACACCCTACTGTACTGATGAATTTTTTGCGTTTGTCATCTTTCCAGCCCATTGATTGGAATGACGACTGAAAGCCGTGAATTAAGTGGAGGAAAAGGAACACGAAACCAGCACAATAAGCAATTACTCGCCAAGTTTCTGACATTTTTTCAACCAAATCGGCATAATAGCGGTACTCCCCGTTAATCATTCCACTCATATCTCCTTCTACATACTTCACGGTCATTTCGTGAACCCAGAAATCTACCAAGTGAATTCCTAAGAAGATGAGGATGAACATTCCACTGTAAATCATATTACGTGACATCCAAGTGGAATTTGCCGCTCCGTTGTAACGGGCATAAGCGTTAGCTCCACGGGCTTTACGGTTTTGCATTTCCAAAACAAAACCCATCACGAAGTGGAAAATAACTCCCAACATCAGAATGGGTTGCATTAAGCCTTGAACCAGTGGATTTGTTCCCATAAAATGTGATAACTCGTTGAATAAATCAGCGCTGAAAACCGACGTAAAATTCACAGCCAAGTGTATCACCAAAAAGACAATCAGGAAAAGTGCCGATAACGCCATCGCCACCTTTCGAGCAATAGATGTTTTGAATAGTGCTGCCATTATATTTGTTAATTGTTATTTAAAAATTTCACACAAAGTTAAATACTTTTAATGGTTTGGGCAACTAAAAAAGACTTTTCTACCCTAATTTATAATGAATATAATTTAGATAGAAAATCAATGGTAAGAAATAAAGCACTTTATGAGAAAATTATCATATTAATAATTGTAAAGACATAAAAATACAGACTTAATAATTCATAAGTAAAATAAACCCTTAAATTACAAATATGATTTTTAAAATTAAGCAATAGCAAAAGTATCAGTTGTGAAACTATTTTTATTTTTTTAAACAAAAACTATAAAAAATAGTTGCTTAACTAAAAAATATAGTTTACATTTGCATCATAATTAAAAGTGAGAAAAAGTCATAATAAATAAAATAATGAATATAAAAGAATTAACATCTAAAGAAGAAGAAATAATGTCTTTCTTCTGGGAAGAAGGAAAACTTTTTGTAAAGCAGATTGTAGAAAAGTACGACGACCCAAAACCTCACTTTAACACAATTTCAACCTATGTTAGAGCTTTGGAGGAAAAAGGATTCTTATCACACGAATCGTTTGGTAGTTCATATCGGTATTTCCCCGTCATTTCAAAAGAAGATTATCACAATCGTACACTTAAAAATGTTGTAAAAAAATACTTTGGAAATTCATACCTCAATGTAGTAAATACATTCATTAAGTCGGAAAATTTATCAGTAGATGAAATTCGTAAATTATTGGACGATATTGACAAAAACAACAAAAATTAACATCTATGGAAAATTTATTCTCATTTATCGTTAAAAACTTAACCTTTATAGGACTTTCATTCATATTATATCAAATTTTTATAAAAGGAAATACATTTCATCAAACGAATAGAATTACGATTTTATTAATCTTTATTGGTAGTTTAGTCCTTCCTTTTATAGAAGTCCCTATACCTGATTTTTACTTGAGTGATAATCAAACCTTTTCAAAAAACACAATAACTTTGATTTTTGATAATAATGCCGATGAAATCCCTAAAGAAGAAAGCAATAAGTGGTTCTATAACGGAATTATATCTGTTTACTTCATTGGAATGTCAATATTCTTAGTAAGGTACATCTTCGGAATTATATCTCTTAGGAGAATCATTCGCAGTTCAAAGAAAATGAAGCTAACCAATTGTGGAACAATACATATAACTTCTGAAGATATTTCTCCTTTCAGCTGGTTTAGTTATATCATTCTATCGGAAAAAGACATTAAAAACGATTTTAAAAATGTAGTAAACCACGAAAAAGCTCACGTTCAACTCGGGCACTCTTGGGACTTACTTTTTGTAGAATTTTACAATCTAATTTTCTGGTGGAATCCTTTTGTATGGTTACTAAAAAAGCAATTGATGACTATCCACGAATTTCAGGCAGATGAAAAAGCTATAAACCAAATAAGCGATGCAAATCAGTATCGTAGAGAACTAATAGACAGATGTGTGGGAAGCAAAAAAATAGCTTTAGCTCACAATTTTGAAACAAGTAATTTAAAAACTCGTATTTATATGTCACTGAAAGAAAAATCAACAGGAAAAGCAAAATGGGGGTACACAACTCTTGTTTTAGCTGTAGGTGCTACAATGATTTTGTTTTCAAACCAAACATTACAAGCACAAGAAAAAGAAACAAAAAACGAAACACCAAACATCAAAATTATTGGTTATCAGGAGCAAGTAAAGGACCCTATAAAGGCAAAAGTTCAATACTTACACGAACCTAAGCCAACTGTTATTATAGATGGTAAGGAGATAGATTTTTCCGAATTACAACAAATAAACCCTGACGAAATTGAGAACATTACTGTGCTAAAAGATGAAAGAGCTATTGAGCTTTATGGTGAGAAAGGAAAGAATGGAGTCATTATCGTCAGCAAAAAAACATCTAATAAAGATGCTTATATAAGTGCGATAATTGCAGACTTAAAAGGAGAGGCTGTGAAAGTAATTGCACCAAAACAAGGTAACGTAGCTATTGAAGGAAACTCTTCTGATGTTGACTTTTATATCAACGGAAAAAAAGCTACAATTTCCGAAGTAAAAGCCTTACCAAGTTCGAAAATTAGTAGTATTACAGCAAGAAAACCGGAAGGAGAAAAAAATAACAAAAAGATAGTAGAAATATTTTTGAAGTAAATATATCAGCCTTCATCAAATGAAAAGTCCTCAGAAGCAAATCTGAGGACTTTTTCAAAATTTCTTTCAATTATTAATAAACAGATGCTGCTTTGAATACATTGGCTGTAAAGTTCTCCATTATTTTAGAGAATATTTGATTACTTTCATCTTGAACGATTGCATTTTCTTTGGTTATAGTTATTTTATTCTTACTTCCAAACACTGCACTAACATTCACTTCAAAACGGATATTTTTCGTTTCATCTTTTTTAATAACCAAATTTTCGGGTAACGACAATATCAATTCAATCGACCTTTCCTTATTTTCAGAAGGAATATTTCCTATTTGTACACTAAACGCCTCTCCTTCTTCTCCCCAATTTCCTTCAAGATTGAAATGTTTATAACCCTTAGCCCAACTATCCCAAGTCAAACCTACTGCTTTTGATGCATTCCAAAAAGTTTGTTGCTGATTTTCTCCAAGTTTCCACGCTGCGTTGGAAAGCCCTACTCTAAGTTTAACCTTAGTATAAGTTCCTATCGGAATTTGCTTTAATTCAATTTCCTTAGGCGTAGTATTTTCGTGGTGAACCAGCAAAAAAGCTCCTTTATCAGGATTTGTATGATGATACTTTATTTCCTCTCCTTTATCATTTACCAATGAAATATCACTAATCATATACGTAAATCGCGAATAATTAATTTTTTGCTTCATTGGGGGAGGAGTTGTGTAATCTTGACTCAGTCCAAACGGACTATCTTGATAAACATTCTGAAATTCTAATGCAACTTTCCCTGTTGGCTCCTCCATAATCTGATTAGGTTCATCTTTTTTACAAGAAACAACCAAGGTAATCATCAAAACCAACAATACACTTTTTAATTCTTTCATTTCCTTTACTTTTATATTTATAAACTATTTGGCAACAGAAAACAAAGTGGGCAAAAAAACACAATATTTAACTTGTTACTCAGGTGCAAAACTAATTCTTATTTTGGTGTAAAAAAATTTTTTTCTGCTTTTTTAGTTTCATTAACACAAAATAATTCAATACATTTAATTCTCTGTGAAATATTTAAGCCTTCTGTACAAAAAATCTCTCTTTACTCGCTATTCTTAAAAATATTATAAGTAATTGTTTTCTTCTCTAAAAAGATATTTTATATCTTTGGCGGTCGATTTTACTCTTTTATGAAGAAATATAAATTCAAACAAATAGAAAAATCCTGAAAAATGCAAAAACTTAACATATACAACTCCCTTACGGGCGAAAAAGAAAACTTTGTTCCTTTGAAGGAAGGACACGTTGGAATGTACGTCTGCGGACCTACCGTTTACAGCAATGTACATTTGGGAAATTGCCGAACCCTTATGTCGTTCGACCTAATTTTCAGATACTTGAAACACATCGGATATAAGGTTCGATACGTTAGGAACATCACAGATGCTGGGCATCTTACCGACGATGGCAACGTTGAAAACGACCGCTTCGTAAAACAATCTCGATTGGAAAAACTCGAACCGATGGAAATCGTACAAAAATACACGGTGGATTTTCATAAAGTATTGGAAATGTTCAATAATTTGCCTCCAACTATCGAGCCCACTGCTACGGGGCATATTCTCGAACAAATACAACTCACCGAAAAACTCGTCAAAGAGGGTTTTGCATACGAAAGTAATGGTTCGGTGTATTTTGACGTGCAAGAGTACAATCGACGCGGACTAAATTACGGAGAGCTTTCACGCAGAAATATAGAGGAGCTATTCGCCAACACTCGCGATTTGGACGGACAAGGCGAAAAGAAAAATCCGCAGGACTTCGCCCTCTGGAAGAAAGCCTCACCTGCTCATATTATGCGATGGGCATCGCCTTGGGGAGATGGTTTTCCAGGCTGGCATTTGGAGTGTACGGTAATGAGCACTAAGTACTTAGGTGAAGAGTTTGACATTCACGGAGGCGGAATGGACTTGAAATTCCCACATCACGAATGCGAAATCGCTCAAGGCAAAGCCGGACACGGACACTCACCCGTACGCTATTGGCTACACGCCAATATGCTGACAATGAACGGGCAACGAATGAGCAAATCCACAGGAAATTACATTTTACCAATGCAGCTTATTTCAGGAGAAAATGGCTTCTTCGAGAAACCCTTTAAGCCTTCGGTGGTGCGTTTCTGCTTTATGCAAGCCCATTACCGCAGCGTTTTGGATATTTCCAACGAGGCAATGCTCGCAGCCGAAAAGGGCTTTAACCGACTTATGGAGGCAGGAAAAATCCTTTCGTCCTTGCCAGTTTCGAAAAACTCTTCATTCGATGTGCAAAATTGGAAGCAGCAATGCTACAATGCTATGAATGATGACTTCAATAGCCCCATACTCATTGCTCAACTCTTTGAGGGCGTTCGCATCATAAACTTAGTGAAAGATGGTAAAGAAACTCTAACCGAAACCGACCTTCGTGAGCTGGAAGCCACTTTCAACGCCTTTGTTTTTGAGGTTTTAGGACTGAAAGATGAACAACAAGCTACTGAAAATAATGATAAATTGGACGGCGTAATGCAGATGCTCATTCAGATGCGTATGGAAGCTCGTGCTAATAAAGACTGGGCGTTGTCCGACAAAATCCGCGACGAGCTGAAAGCCATCGGTATTCAACTCAAAGACGGAAAAGACGGAACAACCTATTCAATTAATTAAAGTAACAATAAACAATTTTTCGTAAGCACTTTCTTTACATAAAAAGGAATATAGGAAACTGATTATAAATGTTGAGAGAAAAATTTCCTCCAGTAACACTAAATATTTTCACGAATGGAAGTAAATTTTTACCTTTGCAGGTCGTTATTTTTCAAGTTTTAACTTTAGAAAACTAATTATCAAAAACACGAAAAATCAACATACAATAAACTTACTGACATATATCATTTTTTATTCACTAAAAGGCAGCTACCTTTGCACGGCTGTTTGAAATATAATAATGGCAATATCGCTCATACAAAAATACAATGTTGCAGGACCGCGTTATACAAGTTATCCGACGGTTCCGTATTGGGATAATCTTTCATTTTCCAATGAAAAATGGATTGAAAGTCTCCAAAAATCTTTTGCTGAAAGTAATCGTTCTGAGGGAATTAGTATTTATATACATCTTCCTTTTTGCGAGAGCTTATGCACATTCTGTGGTTGCCACAAACGAATTACAAAGCGTCACGAGGTAGAAATACCCTATGTAGATGCAGTGTTGAAAGAGTGGAAATTGTATCTTGACATTTTAGGAGCGAGACCACTCATTAAAGAAGTTCACTTAGGAGGAGGAACGCCGACATTCTTCAAACCCAAAGAATTAAAACGTTTGCTTGAGGGAATTTTTGACACTGCTGACATTGCGGAAAATAAAGCCTTTAGCTTTGAAGGTCACCCGAATAACACTACAAGAGAACATTTACAAACCTTGTTTGATTTGGGATTCGATCGTGTTAGTTATGGTGTACAGGATTATTCTCCAAAGGTGCAAAAAGCGATACATCGCATTCAGCCTTTTAGCAACGTAGAAAAAGCAACTGAGTGGGCGAGAGAAATTGGGTATAAATCAATTAGCCACGATTTAGTTTTTGGACTGCCTTTTCAAACGCTTGAGGATGTTCTTTTTACTATTGATAAGACTAATCAGCTTCGTCCTGATCGCATTGCTTTCTATAGCTACGCACACGTACCTTGGATTAAAGGAAACGGACAAAGAGGATTCGATGAAAGTAATTTGCCATCGGGAGATGAAAAGAGGTTGTTGTACGAAACAGGAAAGAAACATTTGCTTAATGCAGGATATGCCGAAATTGGTATGGACCATTTCTCGTTACCTTCCGACTCAATGTATAAATCATTTGAAAACAACAACTTACATCGAAATTTTATGGGCTATACAGCTTCCAAAACTCAGGTAATGATTGGCTTGGGGATGTCGGCAATAAGTGACAGTTGGTATGGTTTCGCTCAGAATGAGAAAGATTTAGATGCTTATTATGCTCGGGTAGAACGCAATGAAATTCCTGTTTTCAGAGGACATATCCTAAACGGAGAGGATTTAGTTGTTCGTAAGCACATTTTGAATTTGATGTGTCATTTTAATACATCTTGGGAAGAAAGTTCTATGTATTTTTGTGAAATAGAGAATGTAACGAAACGATTATCTGAGATGGTTAGCGATGATTTAATCCGAATAGTTGATAAAAAGATTGAAGTAACCAATGCTGGAAAGCCATTCGTAAGAAATGTGTGTATGGCATTCGATTTACGATTACAACGTAATATCCCAAACACAAAAATATTTAGTATGACAGTGTAGAATTGGGATACTGACAAATGGAAAATAAATTTTTATGATTTCCGTTTGTTATTTAAAATTTTAGAATTAAGAATCATAGTGATTGAGTTTTTTTAGTTAGTGATTGAAAAGGGACAATGTTGTGAAACAAGTCCCTTTTTCTTTTTATGGTAGTAAAAAAGAAAAAAGTTTTATGAATTAGCCAAAATATTTTGCTTTCATAAAACTTTTTTAATTTAGAAAAATCTGTCAAATTAAATTAGCAAGGTGGTTGTTCACTAAAAGTTTCGACAATCAAATTAGCGACTAAGGCTGTCCAACCTGTTTGATGTGAAGCTCCAACTCCCCTACCATTATCTCCGTGGAAATATTCATAAAATAGAATCAAATTCTTAAACTCAGGACGTTGATACAATTCGCAATGTAAACGATTTACTGGACGATTTCCTTCTGGATTTTCTCGAAAAATATTTACCAGTCGTTTACTGAGTTCATCTGCTATTTGGTCTAAACTCAACAGATTATCTTCATTCCCCGTTGGAAATTCAAAACGAGTATCTTCAAAAAACTTATGCAATTCCCTCAAAGCATCTATCAAAATATAATTTATTGGAAACCAAATTGGTCCTCTCCAGTTACTATTTCCTCCGAACAAGTTACTTGTGGATTCTGCTGGGTCATAAGCAATCTGATAATTATTTCCTTCCAACGGAACCGTAAAAGGAGTTTCGTATATTTTTGAAAGTGAACGAATTCCATATTCACTTAAAAACTCTTTTTCGTCAATAAGGGCTCTCATCAATCTACGAATGCGGTTTTTAGGAACTAATGATAATAAAATACCTTCGTCTTTTTCAGAAGTTTGAATAATTGGGTGTCTTAGCTTACTCATTCTATATTTATCAAACCACGAAAAACTTCTTTTCAATCTTGGTAATTTGTTCAACGTTTCACCGTCAATATGAAGTACTGCCATCAAAGCAAGCATTCCTACCACAGAACGAACCTTGATAAGTTTGGAACCTCCATCTTCAAAAATGATTTTATCGTAAAAGAAGCCTTCATTCTCATCCCAAATTCCCTTATTTTCCTGATTCATATGGTTTAAGGCTTTCGCAATATGAACAAAATGCCCAAAAAACTTGATAGCCATTTCTTCATACGTTTCGTCTTCTTTGGAAATTTCCAAACTGATTTTCAGCATACAAAGGCAATACAATGCCATCCAAGCTGTACCATCAACTTGCTCCAAAAGTTTTACTCCTGGAATGCCTTGACTACGGTCAAAAACTCCAATATTATCCAACCCCAAGAATCCACCTTCAAAAACATTGTTATCTGTGCTATCCAATCGATTTACCCACCAAGTAAAATTTACAGTCAGCTTATTGAACATACGTTTGAGAAAACTGATATCAGGCTTTCCTGTTCTCTCTTTATCGATATTGTAAACCATAAGCGTTGCCCAAGGTTGTACTGGTGGATTAACGTCACTGAAATTCCATTCGTATGCTGGAATTTGGCCATTAGGACGCATATACCATTCTTTATTAAACAACAAAAGCTGTTCCTTAGCAAACTGAGTATCAATTACCGACATACTAACACAATGGAACGCAGAATCCCAAGAAGCATACCAAGGATATTCCCATTTATCGGGCATAAGCAAAATATCGTTATTGCGTAACGTTAGCCATTCAGCATTTCGTCCATTCCAACGTTGCTGAGGCGGTTTAGGTTGTTTAGGGTCGCCTTCCAACCATTGTTCAATATCATAATAGTAATATTGTTTGTTCCACAATAATCCTGAAAATGCCTGTTTTTGAATTAAATATAATTCTTCATTAGGACATTTGAGAAGATTTCTGTAAAATATTTCACATTCTTGTTCACGTTGTTCAAATAACTTTTCAGCGTCTGAAAAAGGATTTTCTTGTTGCTGATTCGTAAGTCGTAAAAAAACTACTTTTTGTCCTTTGGGAGCTATCTCAAAATGATACATCGGGGAGAACTTTGTACCTTCTTGATTATGAGTTGCCAAAGAAAAATCTCCAGAAATCACCGCTTCGTGAAACAAATCTTTCTTGAAAGGATGGTCATTCTTGTGTTGATGTATTTTCTCGTCATTAGTCTCATTTTCAGTAAAAAGATGTTTGTCTGCTTCATCAAAATACAAAAAGAAAGTTCCAACAGATTTATTATCTACTTCTGCAAAATAGCCATATTCATTTTTTAACAAACTAATTTTTGGTTTTTGCTCTACTTCAATGAAACTCCAATAATTTCTCATCAACAACGTAGGTAACAACGTTAAAGGAGCTATTTCTTCTCCTTGATTTGTTACGGTTATTTTCATAAAAATGTCATTTTCATTATATTTTGCATACTCCACCTGCACATCAAAATAAGCATTTTCATCAAAAATACCTGTTTCAGGAAGTTCAAACTCTGTATCCTGCAATCCTCTCTCAGCATTAACTCTTTCTAGAGTTTCGTAAGGGAACGCATTTTGTGGATATTTATATAGATACTTCATATAGGAATGCGTGGGTGTATTGTCCAAATAATAGTACAATTCTTTGACGTCTTCGCCGTGATTTCCCTGATTGTTACTAAGCCCGTAAAGTCGTTCCTTCAAAATGGTATCTTTACCATTCCACAAAGCTACAGAAAGACAAACATTGCAAGAATTATCGGAAATTCCAGCCAGTCCGTCCTCTCCCCAACGATAGGTACGACTACGAGCATTATCGTGGGAAATGTAATTCCAAGCATCACCATTTGCACTATAATCCTCACGTACAGTTCCCCATTGGCGTTCACTGAGATAAGGTCCCCAACGCAACCATTCTTTTTCTTTCTTATCTTTTTCTCTAATTCGTTTATCTTCCGCTGACTCTGAAATCATTTCGTATCTTACTTTTTATGCTTTTTTCGTTTTATCAAATATTTTAACAAATAGTACTTTACCTTTAAAGCTGAATACTACATAAGTCCAGCACGTTTTAGCAATGCATCTGGAGAAGGTTCTTTTCCTCTGAAACGCTTGTAAAGTTCCATCGGTTTTTCACTTCCTCCTTTGCTCAATACATTATCTTTGAAACTTTTAGCTGTATTCTTATCGAAAATACCATTTGTAGAAAACACTTCAAAAGCATCAGCATCTAACACTTCCGACCATTTGTAACTATAATATCCTGCTGCATAACCTCCTTGAAAGATGTGAGAAAATGCTGTTGAGAAACAAGATTCAGCAATCATAGGATATAATTCAGTAACCGCAACGGCTTTATCTTCAAATTCTTTTACACTCTTGATCGCTTTAGGATCAGCAGTATGCCAAGCCATATCCAATATTCCAAAACTAAGTTGACGCATTGTTTGTAGTCCTTCCATAAAAGAAGAAGATTCTTTTATTTTTTCAACCAACTCCATAGTAATCAACTCATTAGTTTGATAATGTGTAGCGAACAACGACAAAGCCTCTTTTTCATAACACCAATTTTCCAAAACTTGACTTGGCAATTCAACAAAATCACGAGAAACACTAGTTCCGCTTAAGTTAGGATACGTCGTATTGGCAAGAATTCCGTGTAAAGCGTGTCCAAATTCGTGGAAAAGTGTACGAACTTCGTAAAAGCTCAGCAACGAGGGCTGGGTTTTGGTCGGACGTGTGAAATTACAAACAATGGTTATATGCGGACGTGAATTTTCGCCATTGCGTTTGTGTTGATTTTTAAAAGATGACATCCAAGCTCCTGCTCTTTTACCTGGTCTGGGGAAAAAATCAGTGTAGAACAATGAAATGTACTCACCTTTCTCATCTGTAACTAAATAAGTATCAACTTCTTCGTGGTACTTTTCAATAGTATCAATCTTTTTAAAATTCAAGCCATAAAGCTTATTCGCTACTTGAAACATTCCATTTACCGCATTTTCTAATTTGAAATATGGCTTTAATTTTTCGTCGTCCAAACTGAATTTTTCTTGTTTCAATTTTTCACTATAAAAAGTAAAATCCCATTTCTGAAAATCAGTAACTCCATCGCGTTTCTGAGCAAATGCTTTCAACTCTTCCAACTCTCGTTGAGCTGCAGGTTTAGCTTTTTTCAACAAGTCGTTAAGAAAATTATTTACAATTTCAGGAGTATCCGCCATTCTTTCTTCCAAAACAAAAGCAGCATAATTGTTGTATCCTAATAGTTTAGCACGTTCGTCGCGTAATTTAACAATCTCTAAAATGTTTTTCTCATTGTTATTAACATTTTTGTTAAAGCCACGACTTGCGAAGGCTACAAACATCTTCTTACGCAAATCTCTGTTTTCAGCATATTTTACAAAAGCACTATAACTCGGAAAATCCAAAGTGAATATCCAACCTTTTTTATTTCGGTCTGAAGCGGTTTGTGCCGCTGCCTCAATAGCAAATTCAGGTAGCCCTTTTAAATCCTTTTCATCAGTAATATGTAATTCAAAAGCTTGTGTTTCAGCTAATACATTTTCTCCAAAACGAAGACTTAAAGTTGATAGTTGCTTATCTATTTCTCGCAAACGTTGCTTCTGGCTCTCAGATAAATTAGCCCCATTACGTGTAAATCCTTTATAAGTCTTGTCCAACAATGTAGTTTCTTCGGGAGATAACTTTAGTTTTTCACGATTGTTATACACTTCTTTTACTCGAGCAAAAAGTTTGGCATTCAATCGAATATCATTTTCATAATCACTTAGCATAGGAGAAATGCTTTGTGCTTCTTTTTGTAATTCTTTGCTGGTTTCTGCACTATTCAAGTTAAAAAACATCATTGTAAGTCGCCCCAACTTTTCCCCATTAAAAGCCAAAGCTTCAATCGTATTTTTAAAAGTTGGTTTGGTTTTTGAGTTAGCAATTTTATCAATCTCTTTCAAACTTTCAGAAATTGCTTGTTCGATAGCTGATTTAAAATCTTCTACCTTATAATCACCAAAAGGTGTTGATTGATAAGGCGTTGTAAAAATAGGTTTATTCATAGTCTGCTGTGCTTTAAGACTACCACAAAAAGCGATAGCACATAATGTTATAAATTTTATCCTCATTTTGTTGTAATTTTATGGTCATTAATCTTGCAGAGCAAAAACGGATTTCAGGAGCGATGTCGTTCTTGCTGATATATTAGTTCTGATTTCTTTTTCTTTATCTCCAACCTTTACAAATAATCCGTTGATTGCCTGTGTTGTAACGTATGACGTAAGATTAGGCTCAACCTTTTTCACAAATGGAATTTGATTGTATTTATTGATGATATTGCTCCAAATTTCATCAGCTCCCACCTGACTTAGTGAAGCCTGTATTTTGGGAGCAAATGCCTCTTGTAAAGCAGAAAATGTATTATTTTTGAGATATGTTGTTGCGGCTTGTGAATCTCCTTTCAATATTGCCATTGCATCGTTAAACGTCATTCCTTTTATAGCCGAAATAAAGATAGGTTTAGCCTCATTTACAGCATTTTCAGCAGCTTTATTTAATATTTTCAAACCTTCATCAGCTAGTGATGCTAATCCGATGCTTCGCAAGGCAGAATCCACCTTTTTCAACTCATCAGGAAGTAAAATACGAACAGCCTGATCTCTAAAATATCCTCCGTCTTTACTAAGTATGTTCACTCCGTTTGACACTCCAAATTCCAATGCTTGTTTCAATCCATCAGCGACATTAAATCCTGTGTTTGAATACGTTGAATTGATAACCTGTTGTAGCTCCCCACAACTATTTAGAGTTAATGAAGCTACTAAAAGTAGTGGAAAAATTGTTTTTCTCATCGTTTTATTTTTATTTCTTAATTAATTTGTTGATTTATATGTCGATACAGACTATAATTTATAGCGTAAAGTAGAGGTAATGTCAATACAATACCAAAACCAAATAACAAAACTCCTGAAAATCCTAAAACTACACCTACAAGCAAAGCAATCAAGGCAGTGAACATTTGTAGAGACACACTCGCCGAACTTTGCTTCATTGAACTTTTAAGTGACTTATTTTCAAAAATAATAATTGGTATTGTTAAAGTAAATAACAAAGACAATATTACTGACAAAGAGAAACTTACAGTTCCAAGTCCTAATTTTAGGAGAAGAAATTCTATGAGCAACTTCACCGCCATAAGTCCAATTACAAAACCTAAAATCCTCGCTGTAAAAGAGGAATTATAATACGAAAAAAGTATTTTGTAGTTTATTTCCTCCCCTCTTTCTCTCATATCGAAAATCTTATAAAATCCTGCTGACATCGGGGCTATAATACATTTAATCAACACTATAAACAAATTGAATTTTATTTGAAATTGCGGTGTTGAAATTATATCTTGAACAATCTGAGGATTTTCAATTACGTTTTTCATTAAATATTCCTGTGATACACCAAAAAGTGTGGAAAAAATCAGCATATATATTCCCAAAATAATCGAAATCACAGAAATTGAACCCAAAATAATATCCAAGAAAGATTTACGATATATTTTGAAAGCATCTTTTAAAATATCCAATAAAATCATTTTATATGAATTATAATTTAATTCTTGTTAAAAAAGAGTATAAAACACCTAATTTTCGTATCAAATATTAACAAATTATTTTTATATCCCGCAAATATATAAAAATATCGTCATAACAAGAAAAAAACTAAATTATTTTCCTATAAAGCGAATATCATTGTTATTTTTCATTATTTTAATACCTTTGTGCCTTTACTTTTTTCTCTAATTCTCAAAAAAATTAAACTATGTTTTTATATATCATTATTAGTATTATTTGTCTAGCAATTGGCTTCTTTTTAGGAACTTACATAAACAAAATAAAAACTGAAAACTTAATTTCGTCAAATAAAAACCGAGAAGAGTTACAACAACGCTCTTTGGAAGAATTACAGCAACTTTTAGCCATCGAAAAGCAAGAAAAAGAGGATTTCAGGGACCAAAAAGATGAACTAAACCTGCTTTTAACCAAAAATGAATCCGAAAAAGAGTTTTTACTAACCAAATTGAAAGAAAAATCAAAAGAAACTGAACTTTTGCAAGAGAAATTTTCGAAAGAATTTGAGAATTTAGCCAACAAAATTCTGGAAGAAAAATCTTCAAAATTCACAGAACAAAACAAAGAAAATCTGAAAAACATTTTAAGCCCATTACAAGAAAAAATCAAAGATTTTGAACAAAAAGTAGAACATAGTCAAAAGGAAAACATAAGCATTCATTCCGCTCTAAAACAACAACTTACCGACCTACAGAATCAAAATTTACGCATCACTAAAGAAGCTGAAAACCTAACCAAAGCTCTCAAAGGAGATAGCAAGATACAAGGAAACTGGGGTGAATTGGTATTGGAAAAAGTACTGGAAAAATCAAATTTGGAAAAAGGAAGAGAATACACCATTCAGGAATCTTTTGTCAGAGAAGATGGTTCAAGGGTTATTCCTGATGTAATAATTCATCTGCCTGACGGAAAAAAAATGATTATCGACTCAAAAGTATCTTTAACTGATTATGAACGCTTTGTAAATGCTGAAGATGAAGAAAAACCTATCTTTTTGAAGCAGCATATCAATTCAATCAAAAGGCATATTGACCAACTTTCAGGAAAAAAATATGAGGATTTGTACACCAATAGCCCTGATTTTGTATTAATGTTCATTCCTATAGAACCTGCTTTTGCGATTGCTCTGCAAAATGATGATTCATTATACACAAAGGCTTTTGCTCAAAATATCGTTATTGTGACTCCAACTACATTGTTGGCTACACTTCGTACCATTGATTCAATGTGGACAAATCAAAAACAACAAGAAAATGCGTATGAAATTTCACGTCAGGCAGGAGCTTTGTACGACAAATTTGAAGGTTTCATCACTGATTTGATAAAGATAGGCAAAAAAATGGACGAAGCCAAGTCCGAATATGGTAATGCTATGAATAAATTGGTTGAAGGAAAGGGAAATATTGTTCGTAGCATCGAAAAATTGAAAATAATGGGAGTAAAATCAAAGAAATCAATCCCAGAAGCTATCCTAAAAAGAGCAATGCCTGATGATGATAAATAAAAATTGACTTATTTCTATTAAAAAGATTGCGTAAGCACAAAATTTCGGTGAATTAACCCCTCGTCCATTCCTTCGGAGTAATAGTTTTTATTGTGTTTCATTAGATAGATATACTTTATATATTTTCTTACTCGTTCACTCATTAAGGAGTTAATATTCATATCTCCAATGAAATACAACGGAACTCTTTCCGTATTTATATTCAGCTGTTCAACAGAAAAAAGAATATAATAGAGAAAATCGTCCATCGTTTGATATTCAAATCGGTTGAAATAATACAATTTCTTATCTCTGAAAACTACAAAATAAAACGAGCTTTGTTCTGCATACACATACATAATCTCATAAGCGTGTGAGGCATAATGCTTTAGTAACATTCGTAATAATGATGATGCAAAATGCTGAGATTCAAATGCACCATAATAATCAACCAGAATGTTATTTATGAAAACATCTGGCACAAAAACATTAACCGTTTCGATAGGGATAATTTTGTCATATTCAACGAAATTTTCCTTCAAAGAAGAAACATCAATGCTATATTTTAAGTATTCTATCGCTTCCTTCTTGCCCATAAAAAGAGCCTGTGGAATAAATGTAAATATGGGTGTGTTATGGAATACTTTAATGTTGTTAAAATCCTGTCGCAAATCTTCTTCAGAGTCCAAAACACTACAGACTTCTCTTTCAATATCTTGCTTGTTTTTATAGTTGAAGTTTATAGGAAAATTATAAATCGATTCAACATAATTTAGCACAGGATTGAAAACACAAAAAGAAAGTCCATCCAAGTTAATTTGAATGGACAATTCCTTGAAATAAGTTCTGAATATACTATTTTCTTGCTGTCTTTGCATCGTATGACGTAGGCCAGTTACCATTTGTACTTAGCTCTTCCAAAGAACCTACTTTGATATCCGCACCTTTAACATCTTCTACTGAATTTTTTACAACTTCCTTTTCTACCTCGTTTTTATCAAGTCCCCAAAGCACCTTAATTTTAGGCACAGAAACCTCAAAAACTGAAGCCGAATACCCATTTTTGTCAAGAGAAGCTGTTTTCAAAACAAACTCTTCTTTCGGATTTTCAGCAAAAGGAACATATCTTAGGTTTTTGTAACGATCCGAGTTTTTAAACAAAGAATCTTTAACTGACACATATCCCAAAGTATCAACTACAACACCTTGTTTTAGAACATCAATTTTGAACGTTTTATCGTATTCTGTCCAGCTCGTGTCACGTTGAGAAGTAATAGTGAACTTCTCATTTTCAATAAACTTAGTCAGGTCATCGAAACTATTTGCGTATTTTCCTGTCACAACCCGATGTGCCTCTTGAGCATCGCGAATATCTTTTAATTTCCCAATTACTGCTGTGTAACGCTCTGTTTTAATTTTGTTAAACTCAATAGGACCGGTAACCGATTTGTAAATCATAAAACAAAAAAATAAGCCAACAGCCCAAAGCGCAATTTGTAAAATTTTTTTCATCTTTTAAAAATATTTTTTTTCTTGACTGGTTTACTGCAAAGCTACAATTTTTTTTTATTCAAAAAAGCTTTTTGAGAAAAAAAATTATATTTTTGGCTCCATATAAATTCATCAATGGATAAAAATACCTTTCTAAACAATCTTTTAAATACTTTTCCCCATAATCCTACAGCATCACAAAATATTGCTTTGCAACTAATTACAGAATTTTTATTAGATAAGAATTCTTCTGAAAAATTATTTTTACTTAAAGGATTCGCAGGAACAGGAAAAACTTCAATTATCAATTGTTTGATTAAAAACCTGCCTTCTATTGGGCATAAAGCTGTTCTTCTTGCTCCCACTGGGCGGGCTTCAAAGGTAATGTCCAATTTTGCTAAACAACAAGCTTTTACCATTCACAGACATATTTATTTTCCGAAAACGAACGGAGGAGAATTTTCTTTTACACTGAAAATCAACAAATTCAAAGACACACTATTCATTGTAGATGAAGCCTCGATGATTACAGATAACAATGAACATTTCTTTGAACAAAATTCTCTTTTAGATAATCTCATAACATATGTCTATTCTGGACAAGGTTGTAAATTACTATTGATGGGAGATTCTGCTCAGTTGCCTCCTGTTAATTCTGATTATAGTCCTGCTTTAGATATCCGAAATTTAGAAATTCGCTATAATAAGGAAGTATCTCATATTGAACTCAATGAAGTTGTAAGACAAGAAAAAAAATCTGGTATTTTGTACAATGCAACAAAACTTAGAGAAATCCTTTTTAACTTTTCTATTCAGAAAAAATTTAATTTCAAAACTAGAAATTTCAGAGACATAGTTCAATTAGCTGAAGGAACTGAAATTCAGGAAGCTATAGAAAGCTCATACTCAAACTATGGATTGGAACAAACAGCAATTATTGTCCGCTCAAATAAAAGAGCTGCACTTTATAACAGGCAAATCCGAAAAGTAATTTTAGACAATGAAAATGACCTTTCAGCAGGAGATTTACTTATGGTTGTGAAAAATAATTATTACTGGTTAAAGGATTCTCCTAAAGTGAGTTTTATCGCCAATGGTGACACTCTGGAAGTACTTCAAATCTACGCTTTTCGTGAGTTATACGGATTTCGATTTGCTGAAGTTCAAGTACAACTTATTGATTATCCAGACTATCCTCCTTTTGACACGATTCTTTTGTTGGATACCCTCGAAACTGAAAGTCCATCACTTACACATCAAGAAAGCAACCGCCTTTACGAAGAAGTCTTACTTGATTATCAAGATGAAACTTCGGCGTATAAAAAGTATCTGAAAGTTAAAGAAAATCCTTTTTTTAACGCCTTACAAGTCAAATTTTCATATGCTATTACCTGTCATAAAAGTCAGGGTGGGCAATGGGATGTTGTTTTTATTGAAAAACCCTATCTTCCCAATGGTATTGATGATAATTATCTGCGGTGGCTTTACACAGCTCTGACTCGTGCGGTTAAAAAAGTATATCTAATTAATTTTCAGACAGAAGATTTTGAATAAACTCTATTTATTCCTTCCTTTTTCATCAGGATAAAGCTCAAAAACGGGATCACTTTGCCAGTATTCTTTGGTATCAATATCCATAATTGAAACTCTACCTTTGAATGCTGCACCTGTATCTACGTTCCATACATTATTGGCTGTCATTGGTTTATCACACCCTAAACGAGTGGTAGGCGTATGCCCTATAAATGTTTCTGAATATAGCAACAATCTACTTGGATACTTACTATGTTCAGGTGAAGTTTTTACCGATGTTGCTAATTCCCAAAGAGTTCTATCCCAATAGAACATTTCTGGAAAATACTCGAAATCAACTCCTCTGAGATTGGTAAATCCTGCGTGAACAAACAATCGGTTATTGCTATCTAAATAATAATTTTCTAATTCAGATAAAAATTTGATGTGCCTTTGTTTCACTTCTTCTGAAGCATTTTGATAGGCCTTTTCCGTTGCATCTCCCCCGTGATAATACCACATTTTATCCATTGAAGCTCCTTGCAAAAATTCCAGACAAAGAGCATCGTGATTTCCTCTGATGAACAGGCAACTATAATGTTTTCTAAATTGCAGTAAAAAATCAAGCACTTCAGGAGTTTGACTCCAACCATCTGAATAATCTCCTAAAAATATGAAAAAATCATTTTTCCTTATTTTTACTCTTTGAATTACTTGAACCAGAGCCTTGTACGCTCCGTGAATATCTCCAACGACTAAAGTACGTCGAGGGTTAGTAGTTAGTCTATTCATCAACGATTATATTTTAATTTTCGCAATATTCTTAATGCTTCTTTTAATGATTTATAAGCCTCTATATCAATCTCTTTCAGCTTTGGTCGCGACATTTCCAACAATTCTTTCACTTCCAAATGTCCGTTCAAATAACATTCTAAACATATTGAAGGTAATGTTGGAATTTGCCTTAATTCTTGTTCTGTTAAAAGCTGATTATCAATTATTTTTTCTAAAATAGGCCGTTTTTCGCTCCATATATCACATATTTTCTTTTCATCGTAAATAGGAGGAGAAAATATGAGTTTCTGTTCTATTTTATAGCTCCCGTTGTTAAAAAAATGAATCTGAACAAGTTCCAAAGGATAGTAATCTTTCTGATTTTCAATCCCTAAATAAATATACTCCGTTACAGAAAACGTATTTTCTTCAACACAAATTTCAACTTTATCAAGATTAGAAAAAAACAAACGCACTTGTTCGTTAATAAGCTCAATATCAACTCTGGAGTACATTTTCTTATCTTCAACGAGCTTGGGTTTACCAGCCCAACAAAGCACAAATTGTTCTCTAAAAACCAGATAATGTGATTCTAAATCTTTATGACGATGATTTATAAAATTAATAACCCCATCCAAAGTGTGCTGTATGCTATTGCTTGAAATTTTCTCAATTTGCTGAACTATTTCAGAATTAAAATCTTCCAACAGAAAATCATCATTTTGTATTTTGCTATTACTTCCTTCCCTTTTAAAAATTGTATCTTTAGCGTACTTCCATATCCCTTTTGAAAGTGAGCAAACTTGCTTTGATGAAGTAACTGTTACCAGTCCTACAACCTTATCATTGGGTAAATCTGGAAAAATAATATTTTCATAAGTGATTGAAGGAGCATTGTTTAAATAAGAATTTATCAGATTTTGAATACGACTATCATCGAAAAAATCGACTCCTACTATTTCTCGAGACTCATCTTCTACACCTATGATAATGAATGCTTTATTATACGGGTTAGAATTTGCTAAAGCACAAATTATCTTCAGAAACTTTGCCTTTCCTTCTCTTGTATTCAGGTCAATAAATCGCTTTCGGTCATAGAAACTATTTTCATCACTATGTCCTAATAAATTTTTTATTAATAAACGTTTATTGACCACTGACTCAAAATTTATTTATGATTTTCGCTTCAAAACCAATAAGTTCTGCATCACAAAGATATAATTTATTTTTTGAAAAGCAATTTTAGTAATATTTCGGATTTCTTTTTATATAGCAAAAACCCCCAACCTTTGAATTTCAAAAATTGGAGGTTTAACCTTTGTTTTTGCTTTATTCCTCGTTGTGCAAAAATCTTTTCTTTGCCTGAAGCTCCTCTGTTGTTTCTTGATTATCTTCGTCAGGAATACAACAATCAACAGGGCAGACAGCTGCACATTGTGGCTCTTCGTGAAACCCTATGCATTCTGTACATTTATCAGTTACAATAAAATAGAAATCATCACTAACGGGTTCTTGTACTTGATCTGCATTGAGCTGTTTCCCATTGGGTAAAACTATTTCGCCCTTCAAAGCTGTTCCATCGCTATAACGCCAATCATCAGCTCCTTCATAAATAGCGTTGTTAGGACATTCAGGTTCACAGGCTCCACAATTTATACAATCATCAGTAATCTTTATTGCCATAAATTTATAGTTTTCTCGTTTAAAAAATTATGGGGGCAAAGATACGTTATTTTTTAAATATAACGATTGTATCAGAAGGCTTAAAAGTACAATGAAATCAATAATTTAGAATGATTATAATTGTCTATTTATATCCCAATTTTCAAGATATTTAGCTATAAATTGAATAAACATCCCTCCTAAGGCACCATTTACAACACGATGATCATAGCTATGTGATAGAATCATTTTATGACGGATTCCTATTACATCTCCTTCGGGAGTTTCAATAACAGCAGGAACTTTTTGAATTGCACCAACCGCTAAAATACCAACTTGTGGCTGATTGATAATAGGGGTACCGAATAACGTACCAAATGAACCAATATTTGTAACTGTATAAGTTCCGTCCTTTACTTCATCAGGAGCCAGTTGACCTGCTCTGGCACGTGTAGCTAAATCATTTACAGCTTTTGCCATACCTCTCAAACTCAATTGGTCAGCATTTTTAATTACAGGAACAATAAGGTTACCATCAGGCAAAGCTGTAGCCATACCAACATTTATATTTTTCTTTTTGATTATGGTTGACCCTTCAACTGATATATTCATCATTGGATACTCAATAAGAGCTTTAGCTACCGCCTCCATAAATATAGGAGTAAAGGTGAACTTTTCTCTTTCACGCTCTTCAAACGCCTTTTTAACTTTGTTACGCCAGTTCCAAACTCGAGTCATATCCACTTCAATAAAACTCTGAACGTGAGGTGAAGTGTGTTTGCTATGTGTCATATGCTCTGCGATGAGTTTCCCCATTCGCGACATTGGAATCAACTCGTTACCTTTTCCTATCAATTCAGATTTTCTTTCAGCAGAAATTTCAGTTTGAATTACAGGAGTTTGAATCATCGTATTTTGTTGTAGCCCAGACGAAGCCTCTACTCTGTTTTCCAAATAATCAAGCATATCTTGTTTCGTTACCCGATTATCAGCTCCAGTACCTGCAATTTTTTCTAATTCCTGTAATGAAATTCCTTCCTTTTTAGCAATACTTTTAACCAAAGGAGAGTAGAATCGCTCTGAGCTTGAACCTCCAAAGTTTAAGGACTCAGTCTGTAATGTTGTTTCTTTTATTTCGGTAATTTCTTTTTCAATTTCTTTAGCAGCAACCACAGTTTTTGTCTCCTGTTTTGCTTCTTGTTCTCCCTCTATTTCAAGAATAGCCATCACTTCACCAACTTTAACTACTTGGTCAGTCTGACAACGAATCTCAACAAGTACTCCTGAAACCTCTGAAATAACTTCTGTATCTACCTTATCTGTAGCTACTTCAACAACACCTTCTTCTGCCTCAATTGTCTCTCCTACTTTCTTTAACCAATTTGTAATTGTTGCTTCTGCAACACTTTCTCCCATTTTGGGTAATTTTAATTCGTATTTAGCCATTTTCTTAATTATAGTGGTTAGAGATTAGTTATTACGCCAATCATTTTAAACATATGTAAAACAAGTCCAAAGGTATAAAAAAAAATTGAACTAACTATCTTCAAGTGTTAAATAATCTTGAAATTTTCATTGCTAAGAATTATCTTTTTTCATTTTCAGCTTTTTAAAGAATGTTCAAAAGGAATTCTTTGTGTGATACTTCTGCCTAAAGTAACTTCATCGGCATATTCCAACTCACCTCCCACAGAAATACCTCTTGCTATAGTTGAAATTGTAATGTTGTATTTTTCTATTTGCCTGAAAATATAGAAGTTTGTCGTATCTCCTTCCATAGTATTGCTTAATGCAAAAATAAGTTCCTTAACATTTCCTGTTTCTACTTTTTTGACTAAAGAACTGATATTTAAATTTGAAGGACCTATCCCGTCAATAGGTGAAATTTTCCCGCCTAAAACGTGATACTGACCAAAAAATTGCCCTGTATTTTCAATAGCCATCACATCACGAAAATCCTCTACCACACAAATAATCCCTGTTTCTCGACTGGGACTGCTACAAATTTCACAAATATCAACATCTGAAATATTATGACAATTATTACAATACTGAATATTTGTACGTAAATTCAGTATCGCATTTGCCATTCTAACAGATTGTTCTTCAGGTTGTTTTAAAAGATGTAATGCAAGACGCAATGCAGTTCTTTTCCCGATACCAGGCAATTGTGCTATTTCATAAACTGCATTTTCTAAAAGTTTTGATGAAAATTCCATTGTGCAAAGGTAAACAAAACTCAAGTTTTCTTTCAACAGAAATATCTAAAAATCAAAAATACATTCATTAGTCAAACGTATTTTACATTTATTTTCATTGATTATTGAAAAATACAATTAATTGAAAATGAACAACTAAAACATTTTATTTAAAATAAATCTAAATTAATTTTGTAAAAATAAAAAACTTACATACCTTTGCAGTGTTGTTAGTAATATTGTTCGTCATCGCAAAGTGATATATTTTTTATATTCCGTTTGCAATCCATTATGAAGATTACTTTTTCATATTCATTTTGAAATAGTTATTGTTTCTCTTCATAACGAATTAGTTAGTTTTAAGCTTGAGAGCCCATTTAAAAAAATGGGCTTTTTCTTTTCATATAAATTCAAATAATAATCATATCTGAATGATTCTTGTTTCTTTTGTTTTTTTACTTAAATTTGCAGTCGATTAAGAACTTGAAAAAGAATGAAATCAAAGATATTCATCTTGTTATACTTTATAGGATTGGTGGGCTTTTCACAAAATCAAGAAGGAGTTACTTCATCAGGATTAAAGACTGAAAAAGAGGCATTTTCTACTGAAAAATATATGGAATTGTCTAATCCTGTGACAGCTAATTTGCAAAATTGGAGTTCAATAAAAGGAATCCATATAGGTTGGGGTTCAACAGACATTCGTTATAAAAAGGAGGAACCTATTCTTTATCTGGAAACAACCAAACACCTAAAAGCTTGGAAAGGAGAGCGTATTTCTGCTCAAATAGGCATTTCAAATGCAGATAAAGATATAGAAATATCCGTAGAGGTTTCAGATTTAAAAAGCGGTAAAAACAGAATTAGCAAAGAGCATTTTCAAACAGCTTTTGTGCGTTATGTAATGACCGACGAACTCAACAAAGATGGTAAAGGAGGTTGCGGATATCGTAAACCCACTGATTTTGATTCTACCCTCGTCGCTGATGTTCTTGATCATCACACAAAAAAAATAGAAGTTGCAAAATACTCATCTCGTGGTATTTGGCTAAAACTGCAAATACCTCAAAATACAAAGGCAGGTAATTATAAAGGTTTTGTAACTCTGAAAAACAAAACAAAAATCCTGAAAAAATTACCTTTTGAAGTTCAGGTTTTACAACGTACTTTACCACAACCGAAAGATTGGAAGTTTCATTTGGATTTATGGCAAAATCCGTATGCTGTGGCTCGTTATTTTGGTGTAACGCCTTGGTCAGAAGCTCATTTTGAATATCTGAAAAGAGAAATGAAACTATATGCTGATGCGGGAGGAAAATCCATAACGGCTTCCATAATGTACGAACCTTGGGGCGGACAAACACAAGACCCTTTCAATTCTATGGCTATGTGGATGAAGAAGTTAGATGGCTCGTGGCACTTTGATTTTGCAGTATTTGACAAATGGATTGAATTTATGCACGAAATGGGGATAACCAAGCAAATCAATTGTTATTCAATGGTTCCTTGGAAATTGTCATTTCAATACTTCGACCAAGCGACAAATCAGTTACAAGTCATTAAAACACAACCAGGAGAGCCTGAATATGAAACAATGTGGACAGCAATGCTCACCGCCTTTGCGAAACATCTGAAAACAAAAGGTTGGTTTGAAAAAACGTACATTTCAATGGATGAACGCCCCAAAGAAGTAATGCAGAAAGTGTTGAAAATCATTAAGAACGCTGACCCTAATTTCAAAATATCTCTGGCGGGTGATTGGCATCAGGAGTTAGAGCCTTACCTCGATGACTATTGCGTTCCGTTGAGTACCAAATACGAACAAAAAATCCTCGAAA
This sequence comes from Capnocytophaga cynodegmi DSM 19736, assembly GCF_000379185.1. Lineage (GTDB taxonomy): Bacteria > Bacteroidota > Bacteroidia > Flavobacteriales > Flavobacteriaceae > Capnocytophaga > Capnocytophaga cynodegmi. The sequence goes on along the minus strand of NZ_KB900726.1, from coordinate 170,966 downwards.
AAAGGCAACAACAGGGCAAAGTAACCACCTATTATACTTGTTGTACAGAACCTTACCCAAATACTTTTACTTTTAACAAACCCGCTGAAAGTGAATGGTTAGCGTGGTATGCCGCGAAAGATAATCTGGACGGATATTTGCGTTGGGCATTAAACAGCTGGACGTCAGAACCTTTGTTAGACAGCCGTTTTAGGGCTTGGGCGGCAGGAGATACTTACCTGATTTATCCGATGGGAAGAAGTTCTGTACGTTTCGAGCGAATGGTAGAAGGTATCCAATTTTATGAAAAGGTAAATATTTTACGTGAGGAATTTCACCAAAAACAGAACACTGAAGCACTCAAAAAAATAAAGAATGTTTTGCAACTTTTCGATGAAAACACTTTACCTCAAAATCCTGCATCGGAAGTTACAAAAAAAGCAAGAGAAGTTGTTAATTCATTATAAATCAATAAAATAAATATGAATAAATTAGTTACAATATTGGCTTTGTGCATATTCGGATTTTCAAATGCACAACAAAAAACACAAAATACTATATATCAATTTGTTGTAAAAGATATATACGGAGATGATTTTGCTCTCTCTCAGTTGAAAGGCAAAAAGGTAATGATTGTAAATACCGCTTCAAAGTGCGGACTGACTCCTCAGTATGAAAGGTTGGAAGCTTTGTATCAAAAATATAAAGATAACAACTTCATTATCATTGGATTTCCTGCTAATAATTTTAAATCGCAAGAGCCTGGTAGCAACAATGAAATTGCAGAATTTTGTAAAATTAACTATGGTGTAAGTTTCCCAATGATGGAAAAAATTTCTGTAAAAGGAGAAGATACACATCCTTTATATAAATTCTTGACTTCTAAAAAATTAAACGGATTTGAAGATTCTGAGGTACAATGGAATTTTCAAAAATATCTTATCGGAGCAGACGGAAAATTGGAAAAAATAATCGCTCCAAAAACCTCACCTCAAGATAAAGAAATTATTGATTGGATTGAGAAATAATATGAGTTTAAAATTAGATATTTTAGCCTTTGGAGCCCACCCCGATGACGTAGAATTAGGTTGTTCGGGAACAATTGCCAAAGAGGTGGCTTCGGGCAAAAAGGTAGGAATTATTGACCTGACACAAGGTGAATTAGGTACGCGAGGCACTGCCGAAACTCGAAAAGAAGAAGCCCGAGAAGGAGCCAAAATCTTAGGTGTTGAAGTTCGTGAAAATTTAAAATTTGCTGACGGATTTTTTGTAAATGATAAGGCTCATCAGTTGGAAATTATTAAAGTAATCAGAAAATATCGTCCTGATATTGTGCTTTGTAACACTATTGACGATCGCCACATCGACCACGCAAAAGGAAGTAAATTGGTCAGTGATGCGTGTTTTCTAAGCGGACTTCGAAAAATTGAAACTGAATTAAACGGAAAGCAACAACGAGCGTGGCGTCCTAAAGTTGTTTACCACTATATCCAATGGAAAAATATTCAGCCTGATTTTGTGGTAGATATTTCTGAATTTATGGATAAAAAACTGGCTTCGGTTTTGGCATATAAAACCCAGTTTTACGACGCAAACAGCAACGAGCCGAACACCCCAATTTCTGACAAAAATTTTCTGGATAGTGTAACTTATCGAGCGAGAGACTTGGGTCGATTAATTGGCGTGGATTTTGCGGAAGGGTTTACTGTGGAACGTGTTGTAGCGGTAAATTCACTTTATGACTTGAAGTAATTCACTAAAAATCAATGAGTAAGATATAATGAAATTAGTATTATTAACCATCGGAATTTTGGCTTTGTGTTTTATAGGAATTGCCATTAAAATTTGGGCTAAAAAAGGAGGAAAATTTGCAGGAACTTGTGCTAGTCAAAGTCCGCATTTAAATAAAACAGGCGAACCTTGTGGTTTCTGTGGCAAAATGCCTGATGAGCAAGATTGTAAGAAATAAAGTCAGAGAATTTTGAACAATCAGGAAATATTATCCAAAAAAATTAAGGAAGCAAAAGAAGGCAATCAGAAGGCCTTCAGCTACTTACTTGATGAATTTTGGACAGATGTTTACAACTTTCAGCAAAAGCGTATCGGAGACGAAAATGATGTAGAAGATATTGTTATTCAAACATTTGCGAAGGCTTTTGATAAAATCAATACATATAATGAAGAGTTCTCTTTCAAAACTTGGCTCATAGCGATTTCCAAAAATGTTCACGTTGATATGATTAGAAGTCAACAGCAAAAAGTTACGCATTCATCATCTGAGGAAAAGGAAGCCAACACCATTGCAGATGAATCGCCTACTGCTGAGGACAACCTAATTATGGAGCAAAACTTAAATCGATTGCTCTTATGTATCAAAAAGTTAAAAGAACCTTATCGAACAACTATTCAATTGCGATATTTGCAGGAAAAATCTTACAAAGAAATTGCTGAAACTACGGGTATGTCTCATAGTAATGTAAAAGTAACTTTGCTTAGGGCAAGGAAAATGCTTTTTGAAGTATTGAAGAAACAATAAAAATTAGCCAAAAATTCTCTAAAAAAATAGAGTTTTTTGGCTTTTCTTTTTCTACAAAATTTCTAACTTTATTTAATTAAAGTAGCATAAAAATATCTCAATATTCCGAGCTTCAAATCATTTCAAGGTAGATATAATAAAAAATCGATCTAAAAAGACTTGTAACTTTTTACCGCCTCCACAAAAGCTTTCGCATTTTCAACAGGAATGTTTGGCAGAATTCCGTGTCCTAAATTGACGATGTAGTTGTCTTTCCCAAAATCGTCAATCATTTGATGTACCATTCTTTTGATTTCCGAAGGCGGAGAGAGTAATCGTGAAGGGTCAAAATTTCCTTGCAACGTAATTTTACCTCCCGTAAGTTCTCGAGCTATTTTCGGAGTACACGTCCAATCCACACCAAGTGCAGAAGCTTTCGATTTTGCCATTTCAGCAAGGGCAAACCAACAGCCTTTTCCAAAAACAATCACTTTAGTAAGCGGTGCTAACGCTTCTACAATTTGATTGATATATTTCCAAGAAAAATCCTGATAATCAAGAGGTGAAAGCACCCCCCCCCAACTATCGAAAATTTGTACCGCATCAACTCCTGCTTTCACTTTTTCTTTGAGATACAAAATGGTCGTATCCGTAATTTTTTGTAACAATTTGTGTGCTGTTTGTGAATCTGTAAAACATAACTCCTTAGCAATGTTGAAGTCACGCGAACCTTTCCCTTCTACGGCATAACAGAAAATCGTCCAAGGGGACCCTGCAAACCCAATAAGAGGCACACGATTGTCAAGCATTTGTTTGGTAAGTTTGATACCCTCCATCACGTATCCTAAAGTTTCGTAAATATCAGGAACTATCACATTTTCAATATCTTTGGCAGAACGAATAGGATTGGGAAGCCAAGGACCTACTCCTGATTTCATTTCCACTTCAATGTTCATCGCTTGTGGAACTACCAAAATGTCTGAAAATAAAATAGCGGCATCAGTACCCACAATGTCAATAGGTTGCACTGTGATTTCCGCAGCTAATTCAGGAACTCGACAACGCGTGAAGAAATCATATTTATCGCGTAAAGCCCTAAATTCTGGCAAATACCTACCCGCTTGACGCATCATCCAAACTGGCGGACGCTCCACAGCTTCGCCATTCAAGGCTCTTAAAAATAAATCGTTTTGTAACATTTGTTAGTGCTTAGTGATTAGTAATCAGTGGTTAGTACAATTACTAAATAACTAACCACTAATCACTAACTGCTATGAATTAAATTCCGTTAATAATTGCGATAAAATCATCGGCTTTGAGTGATGCTCCTCCAATAAGTCCGCCATCAACATCTGCTTTTGCAAAAATTTCTTTGGCATTATCAGGTTTTACGCTACCTCCGTAAAGAATTGAAACGCTGTCGGCTACTTCTTTTCCGTATTTATCAGCGAGTGTTTTACGAATAAATGCGTGCATTTCCTGAGCTTGTTCAGGTGAAGCAGTTTCGCCCGTTCCAATTGCCCAAACAGGTTCGTAGGCTAAAACGATATTTTTCCACGCATCAGCAGACAAATGGAACAATCCATTTTTAATCTGATTTTCAACTACTTCAAAATGATTATTTGCTTTTCTGTCCACCAATTCTTCTCCGATACAAAATACCATTCGGATATTGTGTTTCAAGGCTGTGTCTGCCTTTTTAGCCAAAGACTCGTCAGTTTCGTTAAAATAAGCACGACGCTCAGAATGTCCTAAAATTACAGTTTTTACGCCTATGCTTTTTAACATTTCAGCTGAAATTTCACCTGTGTAAGCTCCGTTTTCAGCAAAATGCATATTTTGAGCAATCACTTCAACAGCAGTTCCTTTTGCTGCTTCAGTTGCGGGAATTAAATTCACAAAAGTAGGAGCTACCATCACTTCTGCTTCTGTTTTAGGTAATTTTTTTAATAAATCAGCTATCAATTCTGTTGATTTTTTCAGGTCATTGTTCATTTTCCAATTTCCTGCTACAATTTTTTTTCTCATATTGAAATTATTTTTCTATTTCGATTACATATTCTCGGAAGTCACAAAGATACATTTTTTTTATAAAAGCTAAATCTAAAAAAATCAAAATATTTTTTTAATTTATTTAACAATTCATAAATAATTAAATATCAACACAAAACACAGATAATGTTATATTTATAACTAAAAAAATTAGAATAGAATTAAAAAAATTAGTATTATTGACCGATTAATTCGTTAATATAAAATAAAATGAAAAATTATTCTTGTTTTATACTATTATTTCTATTGATATCTTCAACTGCTTTGGTTGCTCAAAACAAATCCATTACTTTGGAAGACATTTGGGCAAAGGGTGTGTTTTATCCCGAGCAGATATCTCACCTATCGGCGATGAAGAATACAAATCAGTATACAACACTAAATTACAATCGAGAAGCAGGTTCACAGCAGATTGATTTATATGATTTCACTACACTCAAAAAGGTAAAAACACTATTTGACACTTCAAATGAGAGCGAGTTTTCGTTGTTTATCAATGATTATACATTCAGTCCTGATGAGAAATGGTTGCTTATCGCTTCGGAGTCTGAACAAATTTACCGACATTCATTTATAGCAAACTATTATCTTTACAATTTACAAACAAACAAAGGAATTCAAATCAGTACAAATAAAATTCAAGAACCAAGCTTTTCACCAGATGGAAACAAAATCGCATATGCCTACGATAACAATTTATACATCTACGAGATAAACACCAACAAAACCACGCAAATTACTTTTGATGGAAAGAAAAACAAAATCATCAACGGGATAACTGATTGGGTGTACGAAGAAGAATTCGGCTTTGTGAGAGCATTTGATTGGAACACTGATGGAACAAAATTAGCTTACATTCGATTTGACGAAAGCCAAGTTCCAGAGTTTTCAATGGACGTTTATGGAATAGGACTCTACCCTACACAACAAGTTTTCAAATATCCAAAAGCCGGACAGACAAATTCAGAAGTTTCAGTGCACATTTATGATATCTCTACTCAAAAGATATTCGATACACCCGTTGCAACGAATAAAAAACAAGTCAGTAAACAAACTTCACCCAATGCACAAGATAATTTATACTATTACACACCTCGCCTTCGGTGGACAAATGATAAAAACACACTCAGTGTACAAACTCTCAACAGACATCAAAATAATTTCAACCTAAATTTAATAAACTCACAGACGCATCAAGTATATTCAGTAGTAAATGAACAAAACAACACTTATGTAGAAATTACAGATAACCTAATTTTCTTAAAAGACAATAGTTTTTTAATTACATCAGAGAAAGATGGATTTAATCACATCTATCATTATGATAAAAATGGTAAATTAAAAAAACAAATCACAAAAGGTAATTGGGAAGTTACTAAATTCTATGGATATGATTCTAAAACTGAACGTATTTTCTATCAATCTACTGAAAATGGCTCGATAAATAGAGGTGTTTACAGCATTTCAATCAACGGAAAAAATAAAAAACAGCTTTCTGCTGATAAAGGAACTAACTCTGCTATATTTAGTCCTGACTTTTCGTTATATATTAATGAATTTTCGAGTGTAACAAAGCCAACACACTATACACTTAATAATAGCAAAGACGGGAAAATCATAAAAGACATCTTAGATAATTCAGAATATGAAAAAGTTATTTCAGAATATCGTCTTGCTAAAAAAGAATTCTTTGAATTGGATTCTCCTAATGGAAAATTAAATGCTTACATCATCAAACCTAATGACTTTGACCCTAATAAAAAATATCCGTTACTGATGTATCAATATTCAGGACCAGGTTCACAAGAAGTCAGCAACAAATGGCTTGATACTAACGACTTTTGGCATTTTCTTTTAGTGCAACAAGGTTATTTAGTAGCTTGTGTGGACGGACGCGGAACGGGATATAAAGGTAGTGACTTCAAGAAATGTACTTACAAGGAATTGGGAAAATATGAGGTAGAAGACCAAATAATTGCAGCACGTTTTTTTGCAAATCAATCGTACGTTGATGCAAATCGCATCGGAATTTGGGGTTGGAGCTTTGGTGGATTTATGTCTTCTAACTGTTTGTTTCAAGCTGGTGACGTATTTAAAACAGCCATTGCAGTTGCTCCAGTAACTTCGTGGCGTTTCTATGATACTATTTATACAGAACGATTTATGCAGACTCCGCAAGAAAACCCTTACGGATATGATGATAATTCACCCCTTACACACGCTAAAAATCTTAAAGGAAACTATTTACTTATTCACGGAACAGCTGATGATAATGTGCACGTTCAAAACGCAATGGTGTTGATTAACAAACTCGTTCAGCTGAATAAGAATTTTGATTGGTTGATATATCCAGACAGAGACCACGGCATTTATGGTGGATACACAAGATTACAACTTTACCAAAAGATGACGGAATATCTGCTTGAAAAGTTATAAAGTTTAAAAAAGAGTTTAAAGAATTGATTAACATCCCCCTAACCCCTTTCAAAGGAGGAGTGTGAGCTACACAGGCAATTATAATTATTTCTTTGAAGAGAGTAAGAAGATGTAAAAAACATTATAAAAAGTATATGCAACACATTCTCACAAGGTAAAACTATTATAAAAACACAATGAAATAATAAAAAGAATAAGACATCCCCCTAACCCCCTTCAAAAGGGGGAATTGAGGAAATGCAATCACAATAAAATCCCCCTTTCAAGGGGGCAGGGGGATGTAAAAAACATTATAAAAATATAGTGAAATAAAAATATAGAAGCACAATCAATATATTTTTCAAAAATTAAATAATATAATAAATGACATATTATGTTTGAAATCAACAAAAAAGAAGATGTAATCATTCCGTTTGAAAAAATCGGAGATGAAAATTGGGAGAAGAATACGCGTTTTATTCTGACCGCCGACGGAGATGAACTTCCTGAAGTAGTTACCGAAGAAGAAATCCAAGAAGTTGAAAAGCGTTTAGGAGCAAAACTTCCTGACAGCTTAAAACTTTTTTACAAAACATTCGGAGTAGCTGATATCGGTGAAGAACTTATTGATTTGGACAGTATAAGTTATTTAGTTGAATATTTGGGAGAAGATAATGAGTACGATTCTGAATTTTCCGAAGAAGACAAAGAAGCTCTTCCTTACTTAGTGTGGTTCGGCGATTATTTAGGTAATGGAAATAAGTTCTGTTTCCATACAAAAACGCACGAAATTTATTATTTCGACCACGACACGTATCCTTATTTAGCGAAATTGTTTGACGATTTCAGTGATTACTTAAAAGGATGCTTAATTTTCAAGCAAATGGATTATATTTCCGATGAAAAGTGGGAAAAATTTGAACCTATTCTTGAAGAAATCGTTTCAGAATTTATTAACGATGAAGTTATTGAAAAGTGGAGATATTAAAACATTTTAAAATTTGAATATATCTAAATTAAAAATATTATTCTAAAAAATATTTTAAACAGAAATAAATTCAAACAAACTTATTACACAAAAGAAATTAATTTATAATTGTAGTTTAAACTAAATACACTTAATGAGATAAATAAAAATAAACTATTTAAACTAATTTCATCAAAAGAAACATTACAAAATACAAAATTAAATTAAAATCATAAGATGAATTTAGTTTAAAATAGCAAATTAAACTTATAACACTCTATGAAATAAACATAAAAAGTTCCATATCAACAAACAAATTTAAACGATTAACTAAATAATAACTAAAATATTTACAAAATGAAAGTCAATTACAGAAAATTATCAACAAAAGATTTGGCTGCTCTTACAGAAAGAGTAATTGAATGTGTAGAAAAATCAAACATTGATGAAGCAAAAACACATTTGTTTATGAATAAATTAAAAATTTCATATCAAAAATATTACGACGTAGTTTCAAAGAAAACATTTAGCGGAAAAGGAAACACTGTAGCTCAAGCAAACAGAGAGCGTGAAAAGGCTTTTTCAGATATGAAAATATTTCTTTCAGGTTACGTGCGTGTTTCTTCTGCTCCTAATGTTAATGATGCTATTGCACTCTACAATCATTTTCAAATAAATAAACTTAAAAAAGAGCAACTCTCGTACGGAGAACAAACCATCAGAATAGGAAAAATCATCGAAGCACTTTCATCTGATGAGAACCAGAAATACATAAAAAACTTATCACTTGAAATTGCTTTTGAGAATTTAAAAACAAAACAAGAAGCGTTTAAATTACTTTATAACGAACAAGCTCAAGCCAATGCGGAACTTCGTAAACAAACCTCTGCTACAAAACAACGCAAGGAATTGGAAGGAGATTTACGCAGATTTTTAAGTTTCGTCACATTGATGTTTGATGCTGGGGAGTGGATTTCTTTATACAATAACCTGAATGAATTTGCAAAGGCTGCTAAAAGTTAAAAAACTTAATGCATTCTATTTATAAAAGTCATATAAATTGAATCACTATAAGAAAAGAATTGAAACTTACTCAGTTTACTAAAAAATAAAGAATAATTAAATAAAAATGAATATTATATACTATGACGAATAACAGAAAACACCCTAAGGGACTATTTTATTTATTTTTCACAGAAATGTGGGAACGTTTTGGGTATTATTTAATGCTCGGAATTTTTGTTTTATATATGATTGACCCTAAAAATACAGGAGGTCTTGCCATAGATGATAAAAATGCCTATGATATTTTTGGAACATTCATTGCACTTACGTATCTTACTCCCTTTTTAGGAGGATTTTTAGCTGATAGAATTTTAGGATACGTAAAAGCTATTTACATTGGAGGAAGTTTAATGGGATTGGGATACATAGGTTTAGGACTCTTCCAAGACCTTTCAATGTTTTATACCTCAATGGGATTAATCATCGTAGGTAATGGATTCTTCAAGCCAAGTATTTCTACACTCTTAGGAAATCTTTATTCCGAAGAGCCATACCGAGAAAACAAAGATGCAGGATATAATATATTCTATATGGGAATTAATATTGGTGCATTTATTTGTAATATCATTGCTGCCTTTATGCGTAACAAATTTGGGTGGAGTGAAGCATTCATAACTGCAGGTGTTGGAATGTTCTTAGGATTGATTATCTTTACCTTAGGAAGAAAACACATCATTCACGCAAACGTTTTAAAACCAGTACAGGAAGGCGATACAACCATTACTTCAGTTCTTGTAAAGGTATTTTTACCAGCTATTATAACGGGTGTGATTGGTTGGGTAATTCCAGGAAACATTTTAGGAAGTGATAGTACAGATGCTTTCATTTTTGCTTGTATTCCAGTAATTTTCTTTTATTTCTCATTATATGCACGTGCCAGTCAGAGCGATAAAAAACCTATTGGTGCATTATTAGCAATCTTTGCAGTAAGTTTAATGTTTTGGGCGGTTTTCAAACAAAACGGAACTGTACTTACCACGTGGGCGAAGTATTATACTGACCGAAGTGTGCCAACCTCTATAGAGAAACCTATGGAAAGTATTTATCTTGTTGAAGTAAAAGATTTTCAAGACAAGGAAATAACTATGTACGATTCGGAATATAGAATTGTAAAAGATGAAAACGATAAGCCTAAGAAAGAAATAGGAAAAGACATCTATTTCAGAAATATTCCAGAGAAACAAAAAGCTAAACTAACTGAGAACCCTAATCAGAAAGTGTTTTTATATAATCCAGAGTTGTTTCAGTCAATTAATCCATTTTGGGTAATTGTTTTCACACCTTTGGTAGTAGGTTTATTTATGTTTTTACGTAAAAGAGGAAGCGAACCAACTACTCCTGCAAAAATTGTATTAGGAATGTTCATTTCTGCATTGAGTTGCCTTGTGATGGTAGCTGCCGTATATGCCTCTGACAACGGAATGGTGAAAGCTTCAGCATTATGGTTAGTTGTTGCCTATGGTGTTATTACTTTGGGAGAACTTTGCCTCTCACCTATGGGGCTTTCATTAGTATCAAAACTTTCTCCGCCTCGTATTACTGCTCTTATGATGGGAGGATTTTTCTTGTCAACAGCCATTGGAAATAAACTTTCGGGCGTACTTGCCGGAATGTGGTACGGATACGAACACAAATCTACATTCTTTTGGGTAAACTTCGGTTTATTATTAATAGCTACACTGATAGGTCTTTCTATATTGAAGTCTCTCAATCGAGCTTTGAAAGAAAAAGGAGTAAAATAATGAATAATAAAATGATTTATTCTATATTTTTTTTACATTTACTCCGTAAATATAAAACCACAATAATGAATTAATATAATAATAAATATACTATGTTAAATCCAGATTATCAATTGATGTTAATAGCGTGGCTTGGAGTTGCGCTATGGGTAGGGTTTGTTATTTTCTCCAACCGGAAAATTCACCCTAAAGCCCTTTTTACCCTTTTTATGGTGGAACTATGGGAACGCTTCAGCTACTATGGTATGCGGGCACTCCTTATCCTTTATATGACTGCGAACTTAATTGATGGCGGGTTCCAGTTTGATGATGCAAAAGCTTTCGGAATTTACGGAGCTTATGGGGCATTAGTTTACCTCACGCCAATACTTGGCGGATACTTTGCTGATAAACTTATTGGTTTTCGCAAAGCAATTGTCATCGGGGCTTTGTTAATGGCAGCGGGACAATTTACTTTGTTTATGAATAATCAAACTACTTTCTTCATCGGGTTAGCTTTACTTGTGGTAGGAAACGGTTTCTTCAAACCGAATATCTCTTCAATGATTGGTCGTTTTTATGCTGACGGAGACAAAAGACGTGACGGAGCCTTCACTTTATTTTATATGGGAATCAATATGGGTGCATTCTTAGCTCCTTTAACTTGTGGTGCTATTGGGGAGAATGAAGGTTGGCAATATGGATTCTTAACAGCCGGTATTGGAATGTTATTGGGATACATTATATTCTTCTTCGCCAGCAGAACAAGTGTTTTTGAGAATGTAGGATTAACTCCTGATGAAAAACCAACTAAAAATGTTGTAAGTTTCGTTCCCAATAGTGTGCTTCCTTATGCTACTATTGTAGTTCTAATTATAATTTCGTGGATTTTAATTCAATATAATGATGTTGTAGATGTTTTATTAGCGAGTTTAGCTGCTATTATCATCGGGTATTTATTATATCAAGCAAGTAAAATGGAAGTGGTTGCCAAACAACGTATTTGGGTTGTGGTGTTATTACTTTTGTTTACGACTATATTTTGGACATTCTTCGAGTTGGCAGGTTCAGCACTTAACTTATTTACAGCACGTAATGTACATAAAGAAATTTTTGGTACAGAAATTAAAACAACTTTCTTCCAATCATTCAATCCATTGTTTATAATGCTTTTTGCTCCCATTTTCTCTTGGATATGGATAAAACTATCTAATTTGAATAAAGAGCCAGCAGCTCCATACAAATTTGGAACAGGATTGCTATTGCTTGGGCTTGGTTTCTTAGTGCTTAAATTCGGTGGTAGCTACGCTAAATTAGGAATGGTACCTGCTATATTTATGGTTTTCTTATATTTATTACACACTCTTGGGGAACTAACGCTTTCACCAGTAGGTTTGTCATTAGTAACGAAACTTTCACCTAAACATATGGTGGCTTTTATGATGGGAATTTGGTTTTTGTCTTCATCGATTGCACATCAAGGAGGAAAACACATCTCTAAACTTACTACAGTAAACGAAAAAACAATAGTTGAAAGTAGTGCATTCCAAAATTCGGATATTGACCAAGATTTAAAGGCAGTTTTATCTGAGAATAAATTTAAAACAAAACTTGAAGACCAATCTGTTGAAGCTATTTTAGTGTCAGATGATTTTATAAATGAAATTAACAAAAGAAATCCTCAAAAACAATATGCTAAGTCAGTAGTTGCAATCAAAGAGGCACTAGAAGAGGCTGAAAACTACAGCGGTATGAAAAAACAAAAGATGATTAAATCTGCCTCACAAGAGTTTTTATCCTTCAAAGGAAGTGAGGTGAATACAGAAGTTGCTACTTTTGCTGACTACGAGAGCTTAGTTGAAAAATCTCCTGAAATGGCAATTGTTAACGTCATCAAAGGGGAGTCTCTTAATAAAGGACTTTCTGTATTCACAATGTTAGGCTTTATTGCCATCGGTTGTGGTATAGTGTTATTCCTAATGGGTCCATTCATTACTCGTTGGATGCACGGCGTGAAATAAGAATTAGAAATATGTTTCAATAAAAGGGTTGTTTTAATAACAACCCTTTTATTATATCACAATTGGAAGATGGTTTATAAAAGGCGAAGAAAAATACAATTAAATTTCAAATCTACAATTAGACACTTTTATACACAATTAGAATAAAGAATTATTTTATTACATTAATATAACCTCTCCTTAAATTTATGGTTGTATTGTAAATCATAATAAATTCAAATTAAATTGCTCTAACCTCTGAGAAATAACAAAACTCAAAAAGCCTATAAATAAAAAAACATCTTCCATTATGGAAGATGTTTTTTTATTTAATAAGAATATTCAAATATTATTTAAACACAACTCTAAATCCAAGATTATGACGAATTCCATTAGGTGGACGATTGCTTCGGTTTGTAGCGCGATTGGTATTAGGAGTACAGAAAGCACTAGCTCCTCGTCTCACACGATTTGTTCCTGTAGTTGCTCCTATTGGATCTGTTTGTGGTGTTATAGGGTACCTTCCATACAGATCCGCTGTCCATTCCCAAACATTACCACTCATATCATATATTCCTAATTCATTTGGTTTTTTAGTTCCAACTTCATGAAGTCTTCCTCTTGAATTATTTAAATACCAAGCGACTTCTCCAATATTATTACTTCCTGAATAAGTATACCCTTTACTTTTGTTTCCTCCACGAGCTGCATACTCCCACTGTGCTTCGGTAGGAAGACTTCCACCGACCCACTCTGCATAGGCTTTTGCTCCATGCCAGGTAACAAACACGACTGGATAATTTTCTCTACCAGCTCTAGCTTTGAAACTATTTCCTTCTTTAACAATATCTTTCCCTTTATACCATATTGCACCATTCTCTCTTTGATTACCTCTATCAGTCAAAAACTTAGCATATTGAGTATTTGTAATTTCATATTTGCTTATTTTAAAACTACTCAAAGTTACTGTATGTAAGATTTCATCTCCTTCTCCTCTTGAAGGTGTACCCATTTGAAAAGTTCCACCTTCAACAAAAGCTAACTCACCCAAATCTTTTCCGTTAGAAGTTGGTGGAACAACAGGAGCTGGAGCCACTACCTTTACACTCAAAACAGCAGGGTTGTCTACACCATTTGAAATTGTTATATTTGTCTTCCCAGACTTAATACCCTTAACAATCAACACATTCCCTGAAATATTTGCTGTTACTACTCCAGTATTTCCAGAAACTGCAACATAATTACCACTTCCCGAGCTAATCACCACATTTCTAGTGACACCTACCTTTATTTCTGTAGTCGTTTGAGCTAATTTTATGTTATTTTTTGCAGATACACTTACATTAATAACTACTACTTTACCCGTAATTTTATCTTTAACAGTAACCTTTATTGATCCAATAGCCTTACCTGTGATAACTACTTTATTACCACTAATAGAAGCAGTAGCAACTGCAATACCACTTGATATTGCTTCGTAACTACCGCTACCTGTCAAAATGTTTATATTTGTAGTCTCTGTTGCTCTTAATGTAGCAGACAAAGATGATAAGGTAATGTTTGCCACAGTCACCACCACTCTTACTTCTGCGACTTTTCCTGTTTTACCATCTTTCACGAGGATTTGTGTTGTTCCTTGAGAAGCTCCTCTAATGACCACTTTTCCACCAGAGATAGATGCTGTTGCCACATTTGAATTAGCTGAAGAAATAGTATATTCCCCACTACCAGAACTAATTACCACGTCTTGATTATTTTTACCTCTTTCAATAGTAACTTCTCTTCTTGAAAGAGATATATCTGCAATAACAATAATCTTAACGTCGGCAGATCTGCCTGTTTTTACATCGGTCACACTGATTGTAGTAGTTCCTGCTTTTCCTGTTTTAATTGTAAGTTTATTCGCGGAAAAAGTCGCCTTGGCAATTGCCTCATCACTACTCTTTATAGTATAGTGACCACTTCCCATAACAGACAAAACCTCTTCTCCACTTGACTTTATTAGCAATTCCGACTTGCTCAAAGCCAATTTGTCTACTACGGAAATTTTTACCTGAACGGTTTTATTTGATTCTTTATCTTTAATAGTTAAAGTTGTTGAACCAATAGCTACCGCAGATATTGTTATTTTTGAACCAGAAATACTAGCCTTTGCAATATTTGTATTTGTAACAGTTAGCTCATAAGCACCATTTCCTGTCTTAACATTCAAAATTCCAGACTCTTTTGGTGCTACACTAATCTCTGGTTTATCAAGTGAAAGATCTTCTAAAGCCCTATGTATAGTTACTTTTACTCCCATTTTTTGCCCAGTAACTTTATCCTCCACACTAACTGTTGTTTCACCTTTATTAATTCCTGTTAGTGTCACTTCAGTCTCTGTTTTCGAGACCTTTACAACGTTTTCCTGAGCACTCATCACGTCATACTCTCCACTACCAGAGGTAATCTTGAAAGTTACCTTCTCCCCTACTCTAAGTGAGCCTTTTTCTGTACTCAACTTAAGGTCATCATACTCAATCCCTTTCACACAATTTGTGCTTGTGACTAATGCAAAAAAAGCCACAAAATAAGTAATAATTTTTCTCATGCTAAAATTTAAAATTTAATTAAACTATTATTTTCTCTCTAGATTTTGGGGGCAAAATTAAATCATTATATTTATTCTGCAAACAAAAAAGGAAAAACTTAACATTAAATTTAAATAAAAATTTATTTTAAAATACTAAAACAAAGCTAATTACAGAAAACCAAATAATGATTTTTCCGCAACTTTTTTACACTTATAATAAATATTTTTCAACAAACAGAAACATACTCAAAAATACTAAAAACACTTAGGATTTTATTTTATAAATCTTCAAATAACAATTTGGCTTATGTACTACATTATAACATTTCCTCTACTCAAAAAATTTTTGTTTTATTTAAGAGAAAAAATGGTTACCTTTGTCGGGTCGAACCAATAATTTAAGATTAATGAAAATAAAATCTACACTAACCTATTTAGTAATAGCTCTGCTTATTATTTCTTGTGAGAGTAAAAAAGAAATCTCAAAAGCTGATTTTCAAATCATTCCAATACCAAGACAAATCAATAATGATAAAGAAGGGCATTTTATACTAAGCAACTCCACCAAAATTATCTACCCTGAGAGCAATGAAATTCTGAAAAAAAATGCAACTTTTCTATCAGAATACATTGAAAAACAAACAGGAATCGCTCTTACCATTACCTCTAAAATTGAAAACACAGAAAATACTATTCAACTAAGAACAGGTGAATCTTCTGAAAATAAAGAATCTTATCAGCTCACTGTAAACGAGAAAGGCATCATTATTGAAGGAGCAAGTGAAGCTGGTGTTTTTTATGGAATTCAAACGTTACGAAAGGCAATACCTGTAAAAAAAGTTAAAGAGATTGAAATTGACTTTATATCTATCTCAGATGCTCCCCGTTTTGGGTATCGTGGGGCTCATTTGGATGTAGCTCGTCATTTTTTCCCGTTGGATTCTATCAAAATTTTCGTGGATATAATGGCTTTGCACAATATGAATACTTTTCATTGGCATCTAACAGATGACCAAGGTTGGCGAGTAGAAAGCAAAAAATATCCAGAACTCACTCAAATTGGTTCAAAACGTAAAGAAACTGTAATTGGCAGAAATTCTGGTAAGTATGATGGAAAACCTTACGAAGGATTTTATACTCAAGAAGAACTTAAAGAAATTGTAGCCTACGCAAAAGAACGACATATTACTGTAATTCCTGAAATTGACCTACCTGGGCATATGCAAGCCGTTTTGGCTACGTATCCTGAGCTGGGCTGTACAGGAGGTCCGTATGAAGTTTGGACGCAATGGGGAGTTTCTGACGACGTACTTTGTGCTGGAAATCAAAAAGTTTACAAATTCATTGAAGATATTTTAAATGAAGTTGCTGATATTTTCCCTTCAGAATACATTCATATTGGTGGCGATGAAAGCCCCAAAGTTCGTTGGGAAAAATGCCCTAAATGTCAGTTAAAAATCAAGGAATTAGGCATCAAAAAGGACGATAAACACACCGCTGAAGAATATCTGCAAAGTCACGTTATTTCATTTGCTGAGCGAGTTTTAGCTAAAAGAGGAAGAAAAATCATCGGTTGGGACGAAATTCTGGAAGGAGGCATTGCTCCGAATGCTACTGTGATGTCGTGGAGAGGTATTGAGGGAGGAACTTTCGCCGCACAAACGGGACACGATGCCATTATGACACCAATGTCTTTCCTTTATTTTGATTACTATCAATCAAAAGACACTGAAAATGAACCTCTTGCTATTGGAGGATATATTCCTGTGGAAAGAGCATACAGCTTCGAGCCTATCCCTGATGCACTCACTCCTGAGCAAAGAAAACACATCTTAGGCGTACAGGCTAACATCTGGACAGAATACATAAAAACTTTCAAACAAGTACAATATATGGCTCTGCCTCGATATGCAGCCTTAGCCGAAGTACAATGGACACAACCCGAAAAGAAAAACTATCCTGATTTCTTACAACGTGTGGTTTCACTCATTAAAATCTACGAATTGTACGGATACAATTACGCTACGCATATCTTTGATTTAAAGGCAGATATTACTGCTTTAGAAAAGGAAGGAGCCATTGAAGTTGCCTTTGCTACCGTTGATAACGCCGCCGTTTATTACACTTTGGACGGAAGTGAGCCTTCCGAAAAATCAGAAAAATATACTGAGCCTATCAAAATTAGAAAGGATGCACAATTACGTGCCATTGGAATTCGAGAAAGCGGAAAAACGCGTGTTTTTTCTGAAGATTTCAAATTTAATAAAGCCACAGCAAGAGCTATTGATATGAAAACTGAAATTTATCCTTCCTACAAGTTCGGCGGAGCTTCTACTTTGGTGGACGGCTGTGTAGGAGACCAAAATTTCAGAACTGGACGTTGGATTGCCTTCTCAGGAAACGATTTGGAAGCCGTAATTGATTTGGTAGATGCCACTGAAATTTCAAAAGTAGCTTTCAATGCGAATGTTATTACAGGCGATTGGATTTACGACGCTCGTAGTTTTTACGTAGCTATATCTGATGACGGAAAAAATTTTCAGGAAGTAGCCTCTGAAACCTATCCACAGGAAGCAGAAGGACACAAAAGCGAAATTCGTACACATTCTTTGTCGTTCGACCCAACAAAGACACGTTATGTAAAAATAAAAATCGCTTCGGAACAAAGCATTCCCAATTGGCACACACAAGCCAAAGGAAAATTAGGGTTTTTATTTATTGATGAAATTATTATTGAGTAGGTCAAACTTAACTTATTAAATTTAAATCACACAGGTTTTCAGAAAAATCTGTGTGATGTTTTCAATTTAGAGATTTAGAATTCTATGAAAGCACTCATTATCATTGATGTACAAAACGACTTTATGCCAACAGGAGCGTTACCCGTAGCTGAAGGCGATAAAATTATACCTTTTATAAATAAAGAAATGCAATCTGGTTATGATTTTGTTATAGCGACTCAGGATTGGCATCCACAAAATCACCAAAGTTTTGCTTCTAACCATAAGGGTAAAAATCTATTTGATACTATTGATTTAAAAGGAGTTAATCAAATTCTTTGGCCTGAACATTGCGTTCAAGGTACATTCGGAGCTGATTTGCACGAGGATTTAGATAAATGCCCTATAACCGCTATTTTCCGAAAAGGAATGAATCCTGAAATAGATAGCTATAGTGCTTTTTTTGATAACAATAAACTCAATAATACTGGACTTCACGGCTTCCTGAAAGACAAAAATGTTACAGAACTTACTTTCTGTGGATTAGCAGGAGATTTTTGTGTAGCATATAGCGTAAATGACGCTCTTTCTTTGGGTTATAAAGTTCGCTTATTAAAGGATGGCATTCGTTCCATAAGTCCAAAAGAATATGAAAGATACGTTTCCGAATGGGGAATTGAACAATTATAGATTTTTTCAAAAACACACAATATGAGATTTTTTTTGTCGTTTCTATTCTTTGCATTTTTTCTCATTTCTTGTGAAACTATCTTCTTCTCTCCAAAGGAAGGCTTTGTTACACGTTTTGAAATTTCAAACGGAACAGAAAGTGCTACCTACGAAGAAGTTATAGATTTTTACAAAAGTTTATCAAAAGAATATAGCTCTGTTAACCTAAAAACAATGGGGCAAACGGATAGCGGTTTGCCTTTACATATTGTAACGTATAGTGCTGATGCTGAGTTTAACTTTGCAAAACTTCAGAAAGAAAAAACTATTGTTTTAATCAACAATGGCATTCATCCTGGAGAGACTGATGGAATTGATGCTACAATGCTTTTATTCAGAAATTTAGCTGAAAAACAAATAAAAGTACCTGAAAATGTGGTTATTGTAGCTATCCCTGTGTACAATATTGGTGGAGCCTTAAATCGAAACTCAACTTCACGTGTGAATCAAAATGGACCCAAAGAATATGGCTTTAGAGGAAATGCAAAAAATTTGGATTTAAATCGTGATTTTATTAAAAATGATTCTGAAAATGCACTTTCTTTTGCAAAAATATTTCATTTGGTACAACCTGACGTATTTATTGATAATCACGTAACAAACGGTGCTGATTATCAGCATATTTTGACGTATGGAATTTCCCAACCTGACAAATCAGGCTCATTTGTAGGAACTTATATGCGTGATACATTAATTCCTCGTTTATCCGATTCACTTGTAAAACAACAAAATGAATTCAAAAATGATTCCTTGCCAAAACCTTTTTGGCATTTAATTCCGTATGTGAATGTTTGGAACAAACCTCCTGATGCTGAGGGATATAGTAGCGGAGTTGATTCTCCCCGCTATTCGACGGGATATGTAAATTTGTGGAATTGTATGGGGATTTTGATCGAAACTCATATGCTGAAACCTTACAAACAAAGAGTTGAAGCCAATTATGAAATGATGAAAAGCCTTCTTGACATCTTAAATTCTGATTCTAAGAATATTAAACAATTAAGAATTCAGCAATTTGAAGAAGATTTAGCTAAAACCGATTTTCCCATTCGATGGAAATTAGATAGCACAAAAGTTTCAAAAATCTTATTTCACGGTTACAAAGCTGATACTCTGATTAGTGACGTAACAGGCCTACCTAGGCTAAAATACAATAGAGAAAAACCTTTCATTAAAGAAATCCCATATTATGAATATTTCATAGCTGAAAAAAGTGTAAAAACTCCCAAAGCCTATATAATTCCAAAAGTTTGGAACAATGTAATTGATCGACTGAAAATCAATAAAGTAAATTTAAAAGAAGTTCAGAAAGACTCTTTAATGTACGTTAATTACTACCGAATTGAAAGTTACAATACAACAGAAAAACCTTTTGAAGGACATTATTTGCATTTCAACACAGAAGTTTCAAAACACAAAGATAGTATCGAAATTAAAAAGGGTGATTGGATTGTGGAAGTAAATCAATCTGCAAAAAGATATTTGATAGAAGTCCTTGAACCTGAATCTGTTGATTCTTTCTTCAATTGGAATTTCTTTGACACTATTTTACAACAGAAAGAACACTTTTCTCCATACGTTTTTGAAGAAATAGCTTTGGAATTTTTAAATAATAATCCCCATTTAAAAGATTCTTTGGAGATTATGAAAAAGAAAGATAAAGCTTTTGCTAATGATAGTTACGAACAACTCAATTGGATTTACAGACAAACCCCTCATTATGAAAAGCAACATTTAAGATATCCAATTTATATTCTGGAATAAATGCCTTTTGAGAACTTGAAATCGTTCTAACTTTCTAATTTTTTTATTAATTGATTTTAAGCCTTTTGCATATAAAAAAATCGGATTCATTGTAATGAATCCGATTTTTTTATTATAATCTTATTCCTTTTCGGTAATTTTATAACGCTACACGTTTAAATCCAGTGATTTCAACACCTTTTGATTTTACGTACTCAGATACTTTTTTAGACTCGTCAGAGATGTAAACTTGGTCTAATAATGCTTTCTCTTGGTCTAAAGTTGTATTATCACTAATGAATCTTTGCAACTTACCAGGAAGAATTTTATTCCAAATTTGCTCTGGTTTTCCTTCCGCTTTTAGTTCTGCTTTTGCATCTTCCTCAGCTTGTTTTAACACTTCTTCTGTCAATTGAGCGTAAGAAACGTATTTAGGAACATTTTTGAGTGGTTTGCCCAAACGTGCTAATTCTTCGTTCTCTTTTTCAATGATTGCGATACGAGCTTCAGTTTCTTTAGCAAGGTAATCAGCAGAAAAATCTTTATTTGAGAGAACTTCAGCCCCCATTGCAGCAATTTGCATCGCCAAGTTTTTAGAAACGTCACCAGCATCTGAAATACTTGCAGACAAGCCTACCAAAGAAGCAATTTTGTTCCCGTGGTGAATGTAAGACCCTACGAAAGGTGCATCTAATTTTTCGAATGAACCCACCTCTATTTTCTCTCCGATTACTCCTGTTTGTTCAGTTAGTTTCTCCGTAACTGTAATTCCTTTATAATCAGAAGCCAATAATTCTTCTTTTGAGTTTACAGACAAAGCTATTTCTGCTAAATCTTTTGCTAAAGCTACAAAAGCCTCATTTTTAGCAACAAAATCCGTTTCGCAGTTCAAAGAAACAATAGCTCCTTTTGTGTTGTCAGCATTTACTTTTGCAATAACAGCACCCTCGCTTGAGTCGCGGTCAGCTCTTTTTGCAGCTACTTTTTGCCCTTTTTTACGTAGAATTTCAATAGCTTTATCAAAATCTCCTTCTGCTTCAATCAAAGCAGCTTTGCAGTCCATCATACCAGCACCCGTTGCCTGTCTTAATTTGTTTACTTCTGCAGCTGTAATATTTGCCATAGTATTTAATCGTTTTTAAATGAATTAACTTATTTTTTTAAAAAAAACAAAGTAACTATGTTCCAAAGGCATTTCACTTTGCAAACATAATTACTTCATTATTCTGTTTGATGTTTTGTTGAAAGTTTAGTTTTTATTTAAAGCTAAACAATCTCAAACAATTCAAATAATTATTCAGCAGTTTCTGCCTCTTTGTTTTCTTTATCAGACGTTTTTCCTGAAAGTCCTTCGTTGATAGCTTCTGTTACATACGTAAGAACTTTTTCTATTGATTTTGAAGCGTCATCATTTGCTGGGATAACGTAGTCCACCTCACGAGGGTCTGAATTTGTATCCACCATTGCAAAAATAGGAATGTTTAATTTTTGAGCTTCTTTTACAGCAATGTGCTCACGCATTGTATCAACCACAAACAAAGCCCCTGGAAGGCGTGACATATCAGCAATAGAACCTAAGTTTTTCTCAAGTTTCTCTCTTAAACGCTCAATTTGTAGTTTTTCTCTTTTTGAAAGGGTTTCAAATGTTCCATCTTTCTTCATTTTATCAATAGAAGACATTTTTTTCACCGCTTTACGGATAGTAACAAAGTTTGTTAACATACCTCCTGGCCATCTTTCAGTAATGTAAGGCATCTTAACAGAAGTTGCTTTTTCAGCAACTACATCCTTTGCTTGTTTTTTAGTAGCAACAAAAAGAATTTTTTTTCCTGAAGCTGCGATTTTTCTCAAAGCCTCGCTTGCTTCTTCAATTTTTGCTGCTGTTTTGTATAGGTTTATAACGTGAATTCCGTTACGTTCCATATAGATATACGGAGCCATATTTGGATTCCACTTTCTAGTCAAGTGTCCAAAATGAACACCAGCATCTAGCAGTTCTTTAATTTCTATGTTATTTGCCATTTTTTCTAGTAGTTTACGTTCCGTTGATTTAGCAATGCTGAAGAGGAAACAACTGTTTGCCAACAACATTTGGATGCTAAACTAAATTCCTTCTGAAAAAGGAACAACGACAACAATGTTTTTATTTCCTTTAATCGTACTGATAACGTATTAACGTTTAGAGAATTGGAATCTCTTACGGGCTTTCTTCTGACCGAATTTTTTACGTTCAACCATACGTGGGTCTCTCGTTAGTAATCCTTCAGGTTTTAATGTAGCTCTGTTTTCAGCGTCAATCTCACAAAGAGCTCTTGAAATCGCCAAACGGATTGCTTCAGCTTGTCCTGTAATTCCTCCACCATACACGTTTACTTTCACATCGTAAGCATCTTCTGTCCCCAACAACAAAAATGGTTGTTTCACTTTGTATTGAAGAGCTGAAGTGGTAAAGTAATCATTTAATTCTCTCTTGTTTACACTGATAGTTCCGTTACCTGGTTTTAAGTAAATACGTGCAACGGCAGTTTTTCTTCTACCAATTTTGTGAATTACTTCCATTATTTCAAATCGTTTAAGTTAATGGCAGTAGGTTGTTGAGCTTCGTGTTTGTGCTCTTTACCTACATACACTTTCAAATTACGCAAAATCGCCGCACCCAATTTGTTTTTAGGCAACATACCTTTAACCGCTTTTTCGATTAAACGCTCAGGGTGTTTTACTAAGACGTCCTTAGCTATTTGTACTCTCTGCCCTCCTGGGTAGCCTGTGTAACGAAGGTATTCTTTGTCGTTCCACTTATTACCCGTCAAGTTGATTTTCTCTGCATTGATAACAATAACGTTATCCCCGCAATCAACGTGTGGCGTAAATTCAGGTTTGTACTTGCCACGTAGCAACTTAGCCACTTTTGAAGCAAGACGACCTAATGTCTGTCCTTCAGCATCTACCAAAACCCACTTTTTATTAGCGGTGTTTTTGTTCACTGAAATTGTTTTGTAGCTTAATGTATCCACATTACTCGTTTTAAAAATTAAACATTCCTTTTCTATATCTTTCAAGCACACAAGTACTTGAAATTGGGGTGCAAAATTACAACTATTTGTGTAATATGCAAATTTTTATCAACTATATTTCATCCAAACATTTGATACTTCATTTTGGAAATCACAATGTACGATATTTTTCCAACAGAAATTCTGCAATGAATTTTTCTTTTTATAAGAAATTATTCAACTAAAATTTTTTATATACTTCTACTTGCTAAATATTTTATTTTCATCTAAAGCCTTTTGCAATAATACATCAAAAGCCTCTCCCATACTATCAGAAGCTCTTTTCACGGTGTTTTCAATTACTTTTCGGATTTGTTGTTCACTTACTTTTGCCTGTAGCCAACTTTTTGCTGAAGTATGAGTGTTCAATACAAATGGCATTATTCTATCCACTGCACAAGCAAAAATAGCATCTGGCGTTTGCTCTGCCTCAAATTCTTCCCACAAATTCAAAAACTCACTACGAAGAGGTTCGTCTAAAATCCCAAAAATACGTGTTGCAGAAGCCAGTTCCCTTTCATATTTACCTACCATTGCTTGTTCATCAAAAATAAACGTATCTCCTGCATCAATTTCCACCACGTCGTGAATAGACAACATTCTAATAACTCTAAGTAAATCAATCTGTTCTCTATTTTTAGCATAGGGATATAAAATCTGAGCAAAAACCATTATTTGCCAACTATGTTCAGCTGAATTTTCTCTACGAGAATC
Organism: Capnocytophaga cynodegmi DSM 19736; assembly: GCF_000379185.1. Lineage (GTDB taxonomy): Bacteria > Bacteroidota > Bacteroidia > Flavobacteriales > Flavobacteriaceae > Capnocytophaga > Capnocytophaga cynodegmi. Next base: position 146,721 of record NZ_KB900726.1, on the reverse strand, counting down.
ATCTAGAATATAATTTCTTCGTTGTATGTTTTTTAAAGCATCAAGTGCTAAAATGAATTGTATTTCTTTTTCTAACTTCATTACATTTACCAATTATCAAAGTACAAAATGTATTTTCGGGTGGCAAATTTATGGATATTTTCCTCTCATAAGCAAATTGATTATCTTCAAAATGAAGAATCTAATTAAAATACAGATTTTGCCAGTGAGGATTTTTTTACTACTTTTGCCAATGTTTTAGTTAAATGTTATTTAGTCAATTCGCTTTGCTTGAACTAATAAGCTAAAAAACTCACTAAATAACATAATTTTTTTAGTATGAAACACATTGCTGCCGTTGGAGGATATTTCATTATGCTCTACAATATATTTCGGAAAAGAACTCGTTGGTCAATTATGAAGGATTTAATTCTTCGAGAAATTGATGGTTTGATTTTCAGTTCTATTGGTATTGTTGCCTTTATTTCTTTCTTCGTTGGAGGGGTTGTTTCTGTTCAAACAGCTTTAAATATTGATAATCCTTTTATTCCAAAATATTTAATTGGGTTTGCTACACGTCAATCCATTATTTTGGAATTCGCCCCTACGTTTGTTGCGATTATTCTGGCAGGGAAAGTGGGGTCTTTCATAACTTCAAGTATAGGAACAATGCGTGTTACTGAACAAATTGATGCACTTGATATGATGGGTATCAACTCCTTGAATTACTTGGTTTTCCCTAAAATAATTGCCCTTTTATTACTTCCATTTCTGATAGCAATGGGAATGTATTTAGGAATATTAGGAGGTTGGACATCAGCAGTGGTTAGCGGATACACCACTTCAAGTGAATTTATACAAGGCGTTCAGCTTGATTTTAAAGTATATAGCTTAGTTTATGCTTTTACCAAAACGATTGTTTTTGCATTCTTTCTGGCAACAATTCCTGCATATCACGGATATTTTATGAGAGGAGGGGCTTTGGACGTTGGAAAAGCAAGTACCACTTCTTTCGTTTGGACAAGTATTGTGATAATTCTTTCTAATTCAGTAATAACACAACTATTTTACGCTTAATTTTCTTTTAAAAAAGAAGAAAACAACACGCAACCTTAATAAAAATGATTCAAGTAGAAAATTTACATAAATCTTTTAACGAAAATCCTGTTTTAAAAGGGATTTCGACTACTTTTGAAAAAGGAAAAACGAATTTGATTATCGGGCAAAGTGGTTCAGGTAAAACGGTTTTTCTCAAATCCTTATTAGGTCTTTTCATTCCTGACAAAGGGGATATTATTTACGACGGTGTTCGTTATGCTGAAATGAAACGTGACGAACGGACAAAATTACGACAAAAAATGGGAATGGTTTTTCAAGGAAGTGCTTTGTTCGATTCGATGACTGTGCTTGAAAACGTGATGTTTCCACTAAAAATGTTCTCGACAAAAACTAAAGACGAAATCCGAGAACGTGCCGATATGGTTCTCAATAGGGTAAATCTGATAAATGCCGAAAACAAGCTTCCTTCCGAAATTTCAGGAGGAATGCAGAAAAGAGTTGCTATTGCTCGTGCAATTGTGAATCGTCCTAATTATTTATTTTGTGACGAACCCAACTCTGGTCTCGACCCAAAAACAGCCATCGTAATAGATAACCTGATAAAAGAAATTACAGAAGAATTCAATATCACAACTGTCATTAACACCCACGATATGAATTCCGTAATGGAAATAGGAGAAAAAATCATCTTTCTCAAAAACGGATATAAAGAATGGGAGGGCTCCAAAGAAACTATTTTCAGAACCGATAATGAGGCCGTTACAGATTTTGTATATTCTTCTGAATTATTCAAAAAAGTTCGGAAAGCTTACCTTGATGAAGTCGACTCTGAAATGTAAAACTCTAATAATCAACATACACCAACGTTTTATGATGAAAAAAATTCTGATTTTATTTAGTTTCTTCCTCTCGCTTATGGCTTGGGGACAACAAAAACAACCCAACATCGTCATTATCATTTCTGACGACCATTCCTTTCAATCAATCGGAGCATACAATAAAGGTGAAACCTCGTATACTCCGAATATTGATAAATTGTCAGACCAAGGATTGACCTTTAATAAAGCATATGTAGCTAATTCAATTTGCGGTCCCAGCAGAGCTTGTATTCTGACAGGAAAATTTAGCCATAAAAACGGCTACACTGACAATGAAACTTCACATTACAATTCAAATCAACAGCAATTTGTAAATCTTCTGCAACAGAATGGTTATCAAACTGCTTGGATTGGAAAATATCACTTAGGAAAAGACCCAAAAGGATTTGATTTTTTCAAAATTTTGATTGGGCAAGGTCACTATTTCAATCCTGATTTTTACATCGAAGGAGGAAAAACAGTTCGTGAAGAAGGTTATGTTACTGAAGTTGTTGAAAACGAAGCAGAAAAGTGGCTTGACAATAGAAATACAGACAAACCTTTTTGCTTAATAGTGGGACATAAGGCAACACATCGTACTTGGATGCCTGATATTCAAGATTTGGGTTCTTTCGAAAATATAAATTTCCCTCTTCCTGACAATTTTTACGACGATTACAAAACTCGTATTCCAGCTTCACAACAAGAAATGAGCATCGCCAATCATATGATTATGGGATATGACTTGAAAATGTTTAGTCCTGGAGAAGAAGATAAAGATGGTAACTTTACTCGAATGACTCCCGAGCAAAGAAAAGCTTACAACGACTTTTATCACGCCATTCAGGCGGATTTTGAAAGGAAAAAACTCTCAGGAAAGGCACTTACCGAATGGAAATTCCAGCGTTATATGCGTGATTACTATGCAACTGCACTATCTCTTGATAGAAATATTGGTCGTATGATGGATTATTTGGACAAAAATAACCTATCTGACAACACCATAGTTATTTATCTTTCTGACCAAGGATTTTATATGGGAGAACACGGCTGGTATGATAAACGTTGGATGTATGAGGAATCATTCCGTACTCCAATGGTTATCAAGTATCCAAAGTACATCAAAAAACCACAGAGCACAGAAAGCTATGTTATGAACGTAGATATCGCACCCACCTTATTGGAAATGGCAGGTGTACCAATTCCTTCAGATGTACAAGGTAAATCTTTCTTATCTGTACTTAAAAAACCTTGCAAAAAAACACGTGAAACAGTTTATTATCATTATTATGAGAATGGTGAACACGCTGTTTCTCCGCATTTTGGCATAAAAGACAAACGCTATAAATTGATTCGTTTCTACAAAAGACACAATGGTTGGGAATTATACGATTTGAAAAAAGACCCTAAAGAAATGAACAACATTTATGGGCAAAAATCAAGTGAAAAAATCACCGAGCGAATGAAGAAAATTTTGCTAGATGAAATCAAAAGATTAGATGATAAAACAGCTTTAGAAACTTTCTACAAGGACTAAAGATTTTTTTTAAAAGACCTCACAAAAAATAATTCCTTTTAAGTGAGGTCTTTTTTTATTTTTAGCTTTTCATTTCCCACTTTTTTACTTATATTTGCAGTCAAAATTCAGGAGTGAAAAAATGAAATATCAAGAAAAGAAAAAAGCAGTCATCTTACTTGCTGACGGAACAGCTTTCTATGGGAAAAGTGTTGGTAATGAAGGAACTGTTTTTGGTGAGGTTTGTTTCAATACAGGAATGACAGGGTATCAGGAAATTTTTACTGACCCTTCGTATTATGGGCAAATTATGGTAACTGCCAATGCTCATATAGGCAACTACGGAGTTAATGATGATGAAAATGAATCTGATAACATTAAAATAGCTGGATTGGTTTGTCGAAATTTCAGTTACGATTACTCTCGCCCAAGTGCATCAGGCTCACTGAAAGATTTTTTTGATAAAACAAATCTGGTAGCCATTTGTGATGTGGATACTAGGGCTTTGGTGGCTCACATTCGTGATAATGGTTCAATGAATGCTGTCATTTCAACGGAAACCACCGACTTAACGATTCTTAAAGAAAAATTAAAACAAATTCCTGATATGAAAGGTTTAGAATTGGCTTCGAAAGTGTCAGTTACTGAACCTTATTTTTTTGGCAATGAGAACGCCACGTACAGGGTTGCCGCTCTTGACTTTGGAATCAAGAAAAATATTTTGAGAAATATGGCAAAACGCGATATGTACATAAAGGTTTTTCCGTATGACACTCCTCTGGAAGAGTTAAAGAAATGGAATCCTGATGGATATTTTCTATCAAACGGACCAGGAGACCCTGAGCCTCTAACAGAAGTTATTGCAAAAGTGAAACAAATGATAGCAGAGGATTTGCCTTTGTTCGGGATTTGCTTAGGACATCAAATCATTGCTTTGGCGAATGACGTTCCCACATTCAAAATGCATAACGGACACAGAGGAATCAATCACCCAGTAAAAAACTTACTCACAGGAAAAGGAGAAATAACCTCTCAAAATCACGGTTTTGCAGTAGACAGAAAACAAGCAGAAGCTAATAAAAATATTGAAATTACGCACGTTCACCTCAATGATGATACCATTATGGGAATTCGTGTTAAAGGCAAAAAATGTTTCAGCGTTCAGTATCACCCTGAAGCTGGACCAGGGCCAAACGATGCTACTTATCTGTTTGACCAATTTGCGGAAATGATGAAAAATAATTAGCAGATAAGAATTTTGCAATGAACGATTTGAGTTAAATCATTCTTAATTGAAAATTGTTAATCGATAAAAAGAAATTTTAATTAAATAATAGAAAATATGAGTATTATTGTAGGCGTACACGCACGACAAATTTTGGATTCAAGAGGAAATCCAACAGTAGAAGTTGATGTTATAACAGAAAACGGACATCTTGGAAGAGCAGCTGTTCCTTCAGGAGCTTCAACTGGTGAATATGAAGCAGTTGAGCTTCGTGACGGAGGGAAAGATTATATGGGTAAAGGTGTATTAAAAGCCGTTGCCAACGTTAACGAAATCATTGCTGAGGAAATTATTGGAATGAGTGTTTTCGAGCAAAATCTTATCGACAGAACAATGATTGAGCTTGATGGAACACCAAACAAATCAAAATTAGGAGCTAATGCAATCTTAGGTGTTTCTTTGGCTGTTGCAAAAGCTGCTGCTGCTGAATTGGATTTGCCTTTGTATCGTTATGTAGGTGGAGTTAGTGCACACACATTGCCTGTTCCAATGATGAACATCATCAATGGAGGTTCTCACTCTGATGCTCCGATTGCTTTCCAAGAGTTTATGATTATGCCTGTAAAAGCAAAAAACTTCTCTCAAGCTATCCAAATGGGAGCAGAAGTTTTCCATAACTTGAAAAAAGTATTGCACGACAGAGGATTAAGCACTGCTGTGGGTGACGAAGGAGGTTTTGCTCCAACTTTCGAAGGAACAGAAGACGCGTTAGATTCTATCAAAAAAGCAGTAGAAAATGCAGGTTACAAATGGGGCGAAGAAATTAAAATCGCTTTGGATTGTGCTTCATCAGAGTTCTACGCTGACGGAAAATACGATTACTCTAAATTTGAAGGAGCTTCAGGAAAAGTTCGTACAAGACAAGAGCAAGTTAATTACTTAGCTGAATTAGTTGAAAAATATCCAATTATCTCAATCGAGGATGGTATGGACCAAAACGACTGGGAAGGTTGGAAAATGCTTACCGAAAAAATCGGACACAAAGTACAATTGGTTGGAGATGACTTGTTTGTAACTAACGTATCTATTTTGGAGCGCGGAATTGAGAAAGGAATTGCTAATTCTATCTTGATTAAAGTAAACCAAATTGGTACACTTTCTGAAACTATTGCAGCAGTTGAAATGGCGCACAGAGCAGGTTACACTTCAGTGATGTCACACCGTTCTGGCGAAACCGAAGATAACACCATTGCCGATTTAGCGGTAGCCTTAAATACAGGGCAAATCAAAACAGGTTCGGCTTCACGTTCTGACCGTATGGCAAAATACAACCAATTGATTCGCATTGAAGAAGAATTAGGATTGGTAGCGTATTTCCCACAAGAAAAAGCTTTCAATGTAAAGTAATTTCTAAATAATTATAACAAAAAAGGCTATTTTAAAAAATAGCCTTTTTTTATACTTAACTTGGGTAAGTTTAACCAAATTGTTATCAACAAAAAGAGTGCATTTCATTCCCAAAAAGAAAGAAAAAATATTTTTTATAGATTTTTATATTTACTTCAACTAGTTTACTTCTGCACTAAGGCTCCACACTTTGTCACTTTTATTTCAAAATTTAACAAATAGTAGTATATTTGCGGAATATAACTCGTAAAAAATGCATAAAATAATCATTGCCATTGATGGATTTTCTTCAACTGGAAAAAGCTCCACAGCAAAAACCATTGCAAAAAAATTAGGATATGTGTACATTGATACAGGAGCAATGTATCGGGCAACCACGTATTTAGCTGTAAAAGAAGGTTATATAGCAGTCACTGGCTTAGAAAACGAAAAAACAAAGCAATTTGAAAATATAGTTCATATAGACAAAGAGAAACTAATCAAAAAACTGAAAAACAGCGATTTATCGTTCAAATACAATTCCGAATTAGGTTTTTCGGAAGTGTACCTTAATGGTAAAAATATTGAGCAGGAAATCCGAAGTATTGAAATTGCAAATCTGGTAAGTGAAATCGCTAAAATTCCCGAGATAAGAAGCTATTTAGTTGATTTACAGAGAAAAATGGGTGAGGAAAAGGGAATAGTTATGGACGGACGCGATATAGGAACAATCGTTTTTCCGAATGCTGAACTCAAAATTTTTATGACCGCTTCAGAGCAGATTCGTGCCGAGCGTCGGTTTAGAGAACTTCAGGAAAAGGGAGAAAACGTATCTTTTCAAGAAGTACTCAAAAACGTACAACAACGTGATTTTCTTGATACTACAAGAAAAGAATCTCCTTTGATAAAGGCTGATGATGTCATCGAAATTGATAATTCACATTTAACTTTTGAAGAACAAGTAAATAAAATCCTTCTTTTAGCAGAAGAAAAAATTAATAGCTTGTAATATTTACTTTTATTATGATTAAAGCTAAGAATATACATAAAACTTACGGAGATTTAGAAGTCCTAAAAGGAGTTGATATTCAAGTAAATAAAGGAGAAATCGTTTCAATAGTAGGAGCCTCAGGAGCAGGAAAAACTACTTTGCTTCATATTTTGGGTACGTTAGATTCTGTGAACAACAATCAAGATACTTCTTTATATATCAACAATATAGATATAAAAAGTTTATCATCAAAAGCCTTGTCAAAATTCCGAAACGAGCACATCGGATTTATTTTCCAGTTCCATCAGTTATTACCTGAGTTTACAGCACTGGAAAATGTTTGTATTCCAGCCTTTATAAAAGGAACTGCAAAAAAGGAAGCCGAAAAAAGAGCTAAAGAATTGCTATCATTTCTAAATTTATCTGATAGATTTAATCATAAGCCTAATGCCTTGTCGGGCGGGGAGCAACAACGAATTTCTGTGGCAAGAGCATTGATGAACCATCCTTCAGTAGTTTTCGCCGATGAGCCCAGCGGAAATTTAGATTCAGAAAGTGCTGATAATCTGCATCAATTATTTTTTGATTTACGAAAAACCTTTAACCAAACTTTCGTGATTGTAACTCACAATGAAGAACTTGCCAATATGGCAGACCGAAAATTAGTAATGCTTGACGGGAAATTTATATGAATTTCAACGAATTAAAATCTTTTCTTGACGAAAAAGTAGTACAATACAACCGCCCAGAATTTATTGAAACCGACCCTATTCAAATACCTAAAAATTTTTCTATCAAAGAAGATATTGAAATAGCAGGTTTCTTAGTTTCTGTTATTGCTTGGGGGCAACGTAAAACAATCATTTCCAGCGGAATGAAGCTAATGGAATTGTTTGGTAATTCACCTTATGATTTTGTGATGTCGCATTCAGAAAGTGATTTAGAACGATTGGAAAAATTTGTTCATCGTACTTTTAATGGTCAAGATTTGGAGCAATTCGTAATAAGCCTCAAAAATGTATATACCCATCATAATGGACTGGAAAAAGCTTTCGCAAGTAGCATTGAAAATGACAACTTGCAACTAGGAATTTCAAATTTTAAGCAATTATTTTTCAACGATTTAAAACACACAAGAACTCTAAAACACTTACCTGACCCTCGTAAAGGTTCGGTTGCAAAACGTATTAATATGTTCCTGCGTTGGATGGTTCGGAAAGATAATTCAGGTGTTGATTTTGGAATTTGGCAAGAAATTTCCCCCTCAATGTTATCCTGCCCGTTAGATGTACATTCAGGAAATGTAGCTCGAAGTTTAGGACTTATAACTCACCCCAAAAATGATGTAAAAGCCCTAACAGAACTCGACAATCATTTACGAAAATTCGATCCCAAAGACCCCGCAAAATATGACTTTGCCCTTTTCGGAATTGGAGTATTCAATGATTTAGATTTTAAATAAATAGCTAATCCTCAATCAATTTAACGCCATAAATGGAATCAAAAATTGATTTGGTTTGCTCTACCTCGCTATTGCGTACCTCAACAGAAATTGTGCAGTTCATTTCCATTTTCTGACTGATAATCTGCAAATTACGCTCTTTAATTACACGCATCACTTTGTTCATATCCTTGTAATCAAAAACAAGTGTGAGTGTCTGTGTGATTATTTTTTCAACAATTTCAGCTTCTTGTAATGTTAGTTGTGCTGATGTTTTATAGGCTTGAACCAATCCGCCAACCCCTAATTTAATTCCACCGAAATAACGAACCACTATTACCAGAACGTCAGTAAGTTCAAAAGATTGTATTTGTCCGTAAATAGGAATACCTGCTGAATTATTAGGCTCTCCATCGTCATTAGCTCGGTAATGTTGCTTACTTCCGTATCCCAATTGCCAAGCGTAACACCAATGCCGTGCCGAATAATGTTCCTTTTTTACCGCTTCAAGATGTTGCTTTATCTCCTCTTCGGTTTTTACAGGAAATACATATCCCAAAAACTTACTACTTTTTTCCTTAAATATAATTTCTTTAACAGGATTTGCTATTGTTTTAAAAGTATCTTCCATAAAAATCATTATTGTTTAATTTATAAGTTGCTATAAATAAACAATGTATCTTCATCGAACTCCCTAACTTCTTTCAATGTTTTTTTCTGAAAATCAGGAGATTTTAACCCTTTTTCAAAGCAAATATTTCCCACAAATACAAATGCTTCATCCCACAAATTAGCCTCTATGAATTGTTGTAAAACACTTCTACCTCCTTCAACTATTAGGCTCTGTATATTCTTCTCAAACAATACATTACAAATCTGTTGAGGCAAATTTGCTGAAAAATCAATTTTATGAAAAGAGGTATTCTTAAATGATTCATTATTCACTTTTTCAGAAATAAACAATGTTGATTGTTCATCATTCCAAACCAAAAAATTTCGTGGTATTTTCAAATCCTTATCAATAACTACACGTAGTAAGTTTCCTCCAAACCAATCACGTACATTTAGTTTAGGATTATCGTGCAAAATTGTATTTGTCCCAACCAAGATTGCTTGTTCTTCACTTCTTATTTTATGAACATACTGCCTTGAATAGAAATTAGTTATCCATTTTGGATCTAATTTGTCTTTGGTTTCAGGAGCCATAAAACCATCACGAGTTTCTGCCCACTTTAGGAAGATATAAGGTCGTTTTTTCTGATGAAAAGTAAAGAAACGCTTATTAAGTTCCTGGCATTCCTTTTCCAATACTCCTACAATTACCTCACAACCAGCTTCTTTCAGTTTTGCAATTCCTGTACCAGAAACTTTTGCAAATGGGTCGGTAGTTCCTATAACTATTTTGGGAATTTTATATTTGATTATCAAATCACTACACGGAGGAGTTTTACCAAAATGGCTACAAGGCTCCAAACTGACATAGAGCGTACCTTTAGGCAACAGACTTTTATCTTTTACCGAACGAATGGCATTTACCTCAGCGTGTGGTTCTCCCGCTCTTCTGTGCCACCCCTCACCTATTATTTTATCTTGATGAACGATTACACAGCCTACCATCGGATTGGGATATGTGCTACCTAAACCATTGTAAGCTAACTGAATACATCTATTCATCATTTTAGTATCAAAATCAATCATTTCCAAAATCAAAATCCACTTTCTCTTTATGCAAAATTAAAAGATTTTGTAAAAAATAAAATATTTCTCCCTTTGAAAATTTTTAAATACCTTTGTAAACCAATCCAAATTCTTATGAAGAAATACATCCTTTTTTTTCTACTCGCTTTCAATACAATATGTTATGGAGGAATTGATCATTTGCTACCAAAACCTCAGCAAATAGAACCAAACGGACAAGCCTTTCACATCCAAAAAATACGTTTGGAAACTCCAGTTCTGCAAAAACAATGGCAAAAATTTATTTCGGAAATGGGTGGAGAAATTTCATCTTCTTCTGGGCAAATTATTGAAGTAAAAATAGTTAAAGATATCCCTGAGGCAAAAATAAACAAAAATGAGGCTTATACTTTGCTTGTATCAAAACAAAAAATACAAATTGAAGCTATTACAGAAAAAGGTGTCTATTGGGCAATTCAAACACTCCGACAATTGAAATCTTCCAAAGGTGAAAATTCTTATTTTGAGGGTTGCTCAATTGTAGATTATCCTACATTTCGCATACGTGGATTTATGCAAGATGTAGGTCGTACATTCATTTCTTTGGAAGAACTAAAGCAAGAAATTTCTATACTTTCACAATACAAAATCAATGTTTTCCACTGGCATTTAACTGAAAATCAAGGATGGAGATTGGAAAGTAAACGCTATCCAGTTTTAAATGATAGTTTAAGTTACGAGCGAATGCATTCCAAATTCTATACTTTAGATGAAGTGAAAGAACTTGTCTATTTTTGCAAACAACACAATGTACTTTTGATTCCTGAAATTGATATGCCAGGACATAGCTTGGCTTTCAGAAAAGCTTTTAAATGCGATATGCAAACCGAAAAAGGAATGCAAATTTTGAAAGAATTGATTGATGAGATGTTGCCTTATTTTGATGTTCCATACTTTCATATTGGCACCGATGAAGTGGAATTCACAAATCCTAATTTTGTTCCCGAAATGGTACGCTTCATACGAGAGAGAGGTAAAAAAGTAATTTCGTGGAATCCAGGCTGGAACTACAAAACTGGAGAAATTGATATGACACAATTGTGGAGCTATCGTGGCAAAGCCCAAAAAGGTATCCCAGCCATTGATTCTCGTTTGCATTACATCAATCACTTCGACGCTTTTGCTGATTTGGTAGCCTTGTACAACAGCCGAATTTTAAACGTTGAAAAGGGTGATGATGACCACGCAGGAAGCATTATAGCAATTTGGCACGACCGATTTATCACCAATGAAAGAGAAATCATAATTCAAAATAATTTCTATCCATCAATGTTAGCTTTGGCAGAACGTTCGTGGATTGGAGGTGGCTTAGAATATTTTGACGACAAAGGAACAAATCTCTTTTCTGAAAAAGATGAAAATTTCATCGCCTTTCAGAATTTTGAACATCGTATGTTGTGGCACAAAAAGCAATATTTCAGCAACTTGCCTTTCGCTTATGTAAAACAGACACATATCAAATGGCGAATTACAGATGCTTTCCCTAATGAAGGTAATTTATTAAAAGTTTTTCCTCCCGAAAAAGAAAATTTCGCCAAAAATTATCTTTACAACGGAAAAAATTACTCCACGAAAGAAGTGTTTGGCTCAGGTGTTTATTTACGTCACGTTTGGGGAAATATTGTAAAAAGCTTTTATGAAAATCCACAACCCAACCATACAACATACGCTTACACCTATGTATATTCACCTAAAAAACAAATAGTTGGATTATGGGCAACAACGCAGAATTACAGTCGCTCCGAGAAAGACTTACCTCCTCCACAAGGAAAATGGGATTACAAAGAAAGTAAAATTTGGATTAATGAAAATGAAATTCTTCCTCCAAAATGGGCTTCTTCTCATAAAGAAAAATCAAATGAAATTCCATTGACTAACGAGAATTTTGAAGTACGTTCACCTATTCCAATAACATTGAAAAAGGGTTGGAATAAAATTCTGTTAAAACTTCCCATTGAGAAATTTTCAACCAACGAGATTCGACTCGTGAAGTGGCACTTCAATTTTGCTTTTGTTACATTAGATGGTAAAAGAGAAATTGATGGATTGATTTTCAGAACTGAAGGTTTATCACAAATAAAATCAGCTTTGTAACAAAAGCTGACTTTTGAATTTTTAAACCTTTATTTTTTCGGAATTTTTATATAATACGTTTTTCCACTTTTGTTATCCAATTTACGGTCACGAAGCCACGTATTGTGTATTTTTAATTCCTTGTAGGTAATATTATGTTTTTTAGCGAAATCAACTAAGCTGGTTATACTCGTATCGACCTTTACATTGAAAGTTGGCACCTCATTGTAAAGATGTCGTTCCTCAAAATTAAATCCGTAACGCTTTGGATTTTTCATAATTTCCTTAACTGCTAAAATCCGAAAAACGTAACGTGAAGTTTCCGAGTTAAGCCATAAATCATAATAGTTTGAAGTCTGCTGAGCTGTAATTTGATTATTCATTCCAGCAATCCCTGCGTTGTATGCCGCTGCTGCCATTGTCCAGCTTCCTGTACTTTGTTTTGCCTTTTTCAGATAATCACACGCTGCTTGAGTTGCTTTTTCCAGATGGTAACGCTCGTCAACTGTGCTACTTACTTCCAACCCGTGTTCAATAGCTGCTGCCTTCATAAATTGCCAAAAACCGCTAGCTCCCGAAGGAGACACAACGTCTAAAAGTCCGCTTTCAATTAAAGCCAAATATTTAAAATCATCAGGAATTCCATTTCGTTTTAAAATTGGTTCGATAATTGGAAAATACTTATTAGAACGTTTGATTAATAGCAACCCATTGGACTGCCAGTACGTATTGACCAAAAATTCTCTGTCCAAACGCTCATAAACATCTGGAATTTCCAATGGGACTCTCTCTCCTGCAAAATCTATTTCTGAAGGTAAATCAATTGCATAAACATTATACACATTGGTTGTACCATTAAGAGTATCTGTTTGATTTTCAAAAATGTTATTCTTCTCGGTTGTTACAGCCACAGCATTAATAAGAAATCCTGCTACTAAAACAATCCCCGAAATATAAAATACGTTTCGTAAAATCCTCTTCATCTTTCTCTAAAAAATATAAATTAGTGCTTTTTTATCTAAAACATCAACACAAGCATAAAAAATTATGATTATCTGTGCGGATGTGCAAATATCCCAATATTTTTTTGATTAACGAAAGGATTTCATATTTCTTTTTTGGATATTAGAATTTTTACTCTTACTTTTGATAAAAATTACGATTAAATTATGATATACCGCTCAAAAATCAAAGGATTAGGATTTTATGTCCCTGACAATATAGTTACCAACGATGATTTATCAAAGTTAATGGATACGAGTGATGCTTGGATTCAGGAACGTACAGGAATTCAACAACGAAGACACGTCATCAAAGGAAAGGATACTACAACCAGTATGGGAGTTAAAGCAAGTTTGAAAGCTATCGAAAATGCAGAAATTGACAAAAACGATATTGATTTCATCATTTTCGCAACCTTAAGCCCTGATTATTACTTTCCTGGTTGTGGAGTTTTGGTTCAGAGAGAATTAGGATTAAAAACCATAGGAGCTTTAGACATCAGAAATCAATGCTCAGGATTTGTTTATGCTCTTTCCATTGCTGACCAGTACATAAAAACAGGAATGTACAAAAACATTTTGATTATTGGTTCTGAAACACATTCTCCTGGTTTGGACTTTTCCACACGAGGACGAAATGTTTCTGTTATTTTTGGAGATGGAGCTGGTGCAGCCATTGTATCACGGGAAGAAAATCCAGAAAAAGGGATTTTATCTACTCATTTACATAGCGAAGGTACTCACGCAGAAGAATTAGCTCTTATTGCCCCTGGAATTGGAAAACGATGGGTTACAGATATCGTAGCGGAAAACAATCCTGACGATGTGAGTTATTTTCCGTATATGAACGGACAACACGTTTTCAAAAATGCGGTAGTTCGTTTTTCTGAAGTTATCCAAGAAGGACTCAAAACCAATGGATTAACTCAAAAAGACATAAATATGTTAATTCCACATCAAGCTAATTTACGTATTTCGCAATTCATTCAGCAAAAATTTGAATTAACAGATGACCAAATTTACAACAACATTACAAAGTACGGAAACACCACAGCGGCTTCCATTCCTATAGCTCTAACGGAAGCTTATCAATTAGGAAAAATTAAAGATGGTGACTTGGTAGTGTTAGCTGCCTTTGGTAGTGGATTCACTTGGGCGAGTGCCATAATACGATGGTGACGCATTTTGAAAAATTATATATTAAAAACCTAAAAAAGATAATGTTATGAAGCTTTTTAACAATTTACTATTCAGGGTTTTCATAGCCATATTAATCGGGATTGTTGTTGGGCTATATGCTCCTCTTTGGCTAAATCGTGCTTTTGTAACTTTCAACAAATTATTTGGAAGTTTTCTTGGTTTTTCAATTCCATTAATCATTATGGGACTTGTAATGCCTGCCATTGCCGAACTCGGTAAAAATGCAGGAAAACTACTGCTTGTAACTGTTATTATTGCCTATTCATTCACTATTTTTTCAGGATTTTCTACTTATTTTGTAGGAAGTGCTTTGTTTCCTGCTGTAATTGGTGAACAAACTCTAAACTCACCAACGCAAGAAACAATTGAACGTTCTCTAAATCCATTTTTCACCATTAACATTCCTCCAATACTCGACGTTATGAGTGCCTTAGTACTTGCATTTATGATTGGTATTGGCTTGTCATTGAAAAGTAATTCAACCTTAGGAAATGTTCTGAAAGATTTTAAAGACATCATTACTCTTGTCATTGGAAAAGTTATTATTCCACTTTTACCTCTTTACATTATGAGTATTTTCTCTGAAATTGCTTACGGCGGAAAAGTTGTTTCAGTAATAAATGTATTCTTTAAAGTAATTGGAATTATCTTTCTGATGCACATTGCATTACTGATATTACAATTCGTTCTAGCAGGATTAATCTCAGGAAAAAATCCAATAAAATCACTCCTCACGATGATGCCTGCATATGCAACAGCCCTTGGAACACAATCCTCAGCGGCAACAATTCCAGTCACCTTGAGGCAAGTCATCAAAATGGGCGTTCCTGAACGTATCGCAAGTTTTGTAGTTCCTCTTTGTGCCACTATCCATCTTTCAGGAAGTACAATGAAAATAACCGCCTGTGCGATGGCTTTATTACTTATGGAAGGACAAACTATTGAATTTGAATCTTTTTCAGGACTTATTATGATGCTTGGAATAATGATGATTGCTGCTCCAGGTGTTCCTGGTGGAGCAATAATGGCTGCACTCGGGCTTTTACAATCAATGTTAGGGTTTGATACTCAGCAACAAGCTCTTATGATTGCTCTTTATATAGCAATGGACAGCTTCGGAACAGCTTGTAATGTAACTGGAGATGGAGCTGTATGTCTTATCGTGAATAAAATCAACAAATTATATAGAAAAGAATAAAAAAGACACAAATAAAATAAGGCTTTTTTCAAATTAAAGAAGTATCTTTGCAAACTTTTAAAAGTGAATTATTAAGAACTAATATTAAGGAAATGGCAAATAAACATATTTCGGAAGAAGATGCATTGGGAGACAACCACGTATGTACTTCTGCAAAAACTCCCCTACGTACTGATGCATTCGAAAAAACTGATGCTGAGAAAATTAGCATAATTGAAGAAAACATAAGGCAAATAATGCATACTTTAGGCTTAGACCTAACCGATGATAGTCTAAAAGGAACTCCAAAACGAGTTGCCAAAATGTTCGTCAAAGAAATTTTTGGAGGATTACACCCCGATCGTCGCCCTTCGGCATCTACTTTTGATAATAGTTATCAATATGGAGAAATGTTGGTTGAAAAAAATATCGTAGTGTATTCCACTTGCGAACATCACCTTCTGCCTATTGTAGGAAGGGCTCACGTGGGATATATTTCTAACGGAAAAGTCATCGGTCTGTCGAAAATGAACCGAATTGTTGAGTATTACGCAAAACGTCCACAAGTTCAAGAACGTTTGACTTTGCAAATTGTTCAGGAAATGCAACAAGCCTTAGGAACAGAAGACGTAGCTTGTGTGATTGATGCCAAACATTTATGCGTTAATTCGAGAGGAATCAAGGATATTGAAAGTAGTACAGTCACTGCCGAATTCGGAGGGAAGTTCAAAGACCCTGAAGTTCGCAAGGAATTTTTAGAATATATCAAACTCAATACAAAGTATTAATATCTAATTGTTTAAAAGTTAAAAATCAACGATTTTATTTAAAAATCGTTGATTTTTTGTTTTTTATCTCACCCATTTTTCCATTTGTTGTTGTAATTTTTGGGCTTCTTCACGGGATTTTTCGGCAAAATCAGTACCATTGGAAGCATAAATGATTCCTCTTGAAGAGTTTATCAGCAAACCATTGTCTGCATTGAGTCCATACTCACAAACCTCGTCCAAACTACCGCCTTGAGCTCCTACACCGGGAACCAACAGAAAGTGATTCGGCACAATCTTACGGATTTCTTTCAGATATTCGGCTTTGGTAGCTCCTACTACGTACATCAAATTCTGACTATTTTCCCACGTTAAAGAAGTCTGCAATACTTTTTTATAAAGCTCCTCATTATTTACCATTTGTGTTTGAAAATCAAAAGCTCCCGCATTGGAAGTCAATGCCAAAAGTATGGTAATTTTATCTTCAAAAGCTAAAAAGGGCTCTACCGAATCCTTTCCCATATATGGAGCTACCGTAACGCTATCGAACTGCAAATCATTGAAAAAAGCCTTAGCATACATTGCCGACGTATTGCCGATATCGCCACGTTTCGCATCAGCGATGGTAAATATATCAGGGTGATTTTCATTGATATATGTGATAGTTTTTGCTAATGATTGCCAACCTTTCACTCCATAAGCCTCATAAAATGCCGTATTGGGTTTGTAAGCCACCGCGAAAGAGTGTGTCGCATCGATAATGGATTTGTTGAACTCAAAAATAGGGTCTTCGGTTTGTAACAAATGTGAAGGAACTTTTGTCAAATCCACATCAAGTCCTACACATAAGAATGATTTCTTTTTCCGTATTTGATTTACTAGTTTTTGTAATGTCATATACTGATACTTTTTATTTTTATGGTGTTATAATGCTGTAATTACGATGATTTCTCCTTTAAAACAGAAAAAATATTGCCTTTTGAGCCTCCAAAGATACGTGTTTTTAGGTAGTCTTTTATGTTATATACTTTCAATTAAGTAATTTATATTCTTTTTATTTTTCAGATTTTGGATTTTATTTTTAAGACAATTATTTTTTCTCTATTTTCTCTTCTCAAAACAGATATCTATTTTTTATCAATTACAAAAACTCTCACACCAACCATTCTACATTAATTACATCATCTTCAATCTCATAACTTTTCTCTTGCAAAGATTGTAATACTTTTTGGGAGAACTCATAAAATGAATTTGCAATCACTACCTCATCACTTTCCATATCAATACCCGACCAAAGTTGCACAATTTGCCCAGAAATTCCCTTACTGGTAGGATTTAAATCAATGAAAATCCGTTGTGTACCATTGAAATTGGCAAAAGGTATCCACCCCTTGTTCCAAATGCTAGGTTGAATTTTATTTGGCGTTATCCAATCGATAACTTCCTCATCTTCAAATGCCATTTCATAATCCGAAATGATTTCATCAACAGAAAGTAATACATTATACCCCACAAAAAGAATTTCATACCACTGATGATTTTGTCCGTTAAACGTACGAAGATAATTTTTGAAATCCTCAGGTAATTTTTGACCTGTAATTGATTCTAAATGATGTATTTTCTCTTCTTCAGCTGGTAGATTGAAACTTTTTCCTATTTGTGGACTAATCTTTTCAAGTTCCTCGCGTATTTTCTGCCAGATTATTTGTATTTCCATAAAGTGAATTTGTTATTTTTTAACTATCCATTTTCTATAATCACATTTTACAGATAAATTTTCTATTTAATTTTTTATCAAAATAAATTTATTTTACTTTTTATACTCCACTTTTTCCAAAGTTATAGGATCTGGATTTTGCGTTACCCATAACACAGCCAATTTTGCTAATTCAAATGAGTTTTCTCCGTCATCATCACCTTCATAAAGAAATGTTTTTAGCTCTTTAGCTTTTTCCATTGCTGTTTCTTGTAGTGGATTTCCCTTTTGGAAATAATCAATCATTGCCGAAAGCATCTTTTTGAAATGTTTATCCCAATTACCTGCTCCATTTCGCAATATTTCATCACGAATTTTTCCAGAAATTCGGATAACTTCTCCTTGAATTGTTTTTGCACTGCCTGAACTTGGCACTAAAAAGCTCCAAAGATATTCAAATTGCTTTTCTAATGGCTCATTCGGAACGATTATAGGTGCAATTCCGTCGTGTTGAATGCGTTTTGCCACAGGTTTAACCTTAAATAACGTATAAAGTTCCTGTAAGCCGTTTTCTGTATCTTCCAAAAACTCTGGATTGAAACGTTCGCGATGAAACTCAAAATTTTCACCGATGGAAATCACCCGTTCCTGAGCAAATTTGGTAACTTTTTCACCCAACTCAAGCAATAATGCCGCACTTTTTGCAACTTTTGGAATATCTGCATTCTGACATCTGTTTAACATTTCTTGTAAAGGTGTGAAACCTCTATCATTTTTAGCAAAAATATCTGCTCCTTGCTCAGCTAATAGCTTTGTCACTTCAAATCTGCCTGATGCAGCGTGTAAAACTCTATTTTTATACTTGTCAGAAGTGTGAATATTCGCTCCTAATGCCAATAAAGTACGCACTCTTTCAACATCATTCACAGAAGAATGATACCACAGAGCCGTTCTTCCATAAGAATCTGTCGCCTCAATATTAGCTCCATTTTCTATCAGCCATTGTATCCATTCTGCTGGAATACCATAAAAGCAAAGTGCTGGTTTTTTGATATAATCTCGCTCATAAGCATTGATATCGCATTTTTCAAATACTTTTTTGAATGCTTCAAAATCTTTATCTTCCAGTACTTTATAAATATCACTTGGAAGAGTTGCTCTTTTTTTTGCCATACGTTAAATGGTATTTAGTATTATAATTTTTAGAGGTATTATAAAAAGTATTATGTATGTTTTTTATGTCAGACATAGCAAACCCAAAGCCTATTTGTATTTAAACTTTGACTTGGCTTAGTTTAACAGAAACTATTATCGGATTGCTCGTCCAAACATTTGTAAAAATTGAGGCTCATCGGCAAGAGCGTATTTTGCATAACTATAAAGTTCACGTGTCCATTTATCGAGGGCTTCAAAGGCTTTGTTTTATCTGTTTTATATTCAACTTGCTATACTAGGAAGAATCTTTATTCTTTGCTACTTTAATCTCCTCCCTCAGCCAAAAATAAATTTTTAAAATGATTTTTCCTAATTCTTGGGGAGTTTTTTGTTTACTTTGAAGAATTAGCAACTTCTTTTCACAGAAATTTACTTATTTCCATCAAAGGCAAAACCCTTTGGAAAAATTTCCAAAGGGTTTTGTGATTTCTTTTATTATTTTCTTATCTTTTTTACTCTGTTATTGTTACAGTCACTTCACAATCAACAGTTTCGTTCGGATTTAAACTATTCTGATAACTCACTGTCAAGGTAAAAGTTCCTGTTCTTTGATACGCTTTTAATAATCCCTCTTTGCTTATTTCTGCTATACGAGAAGGATTTTCTGCTGTTTTAAAAAAATGAATTGTAACATATTGGCTTTTAGATTTTCCTCCACTTATTGTTTCTACTAATTTATTATCTTCAAAAGTAGTAATCACCAATGGAAGACTTGTGCCTTTTTTCAAAGAAATTGCCCCTTTATTACTCTGATTATTAATCTTTATTTTATTTACAGGAATGATTGATTTTATTATTATTTTAGTCTCAGCACCAAAACCATCGTTAGCAATGGCTTTAATTTCGGCACGCCCTTCTTTGTGGCAAGTAATTCTTCCATTAGCATTAACAGATACTATATCAGGAGCATCTGATTCCCAAGAAACTGATTGATCCGTAGGGGGGACATCACGATTAATGCCATAAGCTTCATAATCCAATAGAAGGGAACCCCCAACAGCGAAAGTGTGTTCCTTTCCTGCCAAAATACGCAGCTCATTAACAATATTAAAAGCTGTAATTGTTATTTCTGCAAAAACATTACTTCCATCTGTAGCTGACGCTTTTATGGTTGCTTGTTGCCCAGATTTGTTAAGAACAAATATCTTTCCATCTTCAAAAACCTTTACTACATTAGGATTGCTTGACTCCCATTTTAATTTCTTATTAGTAGCATTTTCTGGAAATATAGCAAACTGTATCGTCGCATTTCTTCCAACAGGAAATTTGCTTTGGTCTTCAAATTCAATACGTTGCACAAGAATATTTTTCGAAGATACTTCTACTGTAAGGCTTTTCGAAATATTTTTTGAAGTAACTGTGATAGTAGAAGTCCCTACCGATTTTGCCTCAATGACAACCATTTTCTCTTTGGCACTAACCGTTGCTACTTTTGCATTTGACGAAGCTACAGAAAACTCGTTCAAATTTTCACCACTAATTTTTATTTCTTTTATATCACCTTCCATTAATTTGACAGGAGATTTTTCAGAAAGTATAATCGTTGGTGTCGGTTCAACTGGTTTAGGTTCTTCCTTGTCTTTCGAACAAGATACTATTCCTAAAACAAGGCTCAGCAATAAAAATAGGCTTTTTTTCATTCTGTTAATTTTTTAAGTTGTTTCTACTTTATTAAGATTTTAATTAAAACAACAATAAATATAAATTTTATTTATTCTTGATAATTTAAAATCTGGGGCAAAGGTATGAAAAATAATTAATGTAGATTTTTTTTGTGAAAACTTTATGATAAAAGCTATTTTAAATGAGAAAATATCCTAATTTGATAATCGCTATTTAGTCGAATTGATTGATATTTCTACTTTTTCTCTTCAAAGAATTCAAACCAATTGCCGTCGGGGTCTTTATAAGATTTATTTTCCTAATTTTTGGAAAAGATTTTTTATGGATTTTTAATTGACTATGAGAATTTTAAGAAGATATTAAGGTTTTAGAATTTAAGAAAAGATATTTCTTTTTTATTAGTATATTATTTTTGAAGTAAAATTTAAAAAGAATACATTTCTTTTAGAATTATATGCGAGAATAATTTTACTTTTTAAAGTTGAATAATTTTGTTTTCCAATTTAATTCAAAACTAATAAGTTGCTCATAAATTGATCTTATTCCATTATTTAAATTTATTAAAGAAGGGCGATATATGATGCCAATATGTAAGCTATTTGTTGCTCTATAGTATGAATTAAATGTTATTCCTAAATTACGATTAGCATAAAACGTATTTTCGGGTAATGGTCTATCTTCCAAACTTAAATTTCTATATATTTCACTCCTTATATTAACTGCATAATTAATGCCATATCCAAAAGTAAACCGATTTCTAACACAATTATTAGTCATACTAAAATAATAAGATAAAAGTGTTTTTGTATATTCACTATCAATATGTATGGGAAAAGGAAGATGAAATGTCAAAATAAATGAGGCACTCGTTTCTACAAAGTGCTTTTTACCATAACTATATTCAAAACCTATTCCCCAACCGTGAAATCCAATTTGGTTGTCTTTAAATTTTTTATTAGGATTTAGATACAAATGATTTATGTGTGGTAATTTTAAATCCAGTCTAAAATCATTCTTTTTATATTCTTTAACTTGAGCAAAACAGAAACTAGTAAAAATAAAAAGTATAAATAAAAGTCTCATAACAATAAACTACATTTTAATTGACACAAAAATATTATTTTTTTTAATTCAATTTCCCATAAAGTCATTAATTTTATTGTTTTTTCCCCTCAAAAAACTCAAACCAATTACCGTCGGGGTCTTCAAAAGTAAGTAGTTTTCCATAAGTTTCATATCGGATAGTGCCAATAAGACGAATATTTTGGCTTTTTAGAGTTTCGTAAAGGTTTTCCATATCGTCCACTTCAAACATAATTCTTGTTTTTTGCGGTTTGACCTTTCCTTTCTCTACAGGACGTTTGAGAATGGCAAAAGAAGTCTCCCCTAAGTTAAATTCTATCCAATCTTCCTGCTGAAATTTGAGTACAAAGCCCAATTGCTGAAAGAAGGCTTTAGAAACGTCCAAATCGCTCACATATACCCAACAGGCGTAGATTTTTTTGATGGTCATAATGATTAAAATATCTTATAATTTTTTTCTATACAATCTATTCCGAATAAATTTCAGCTGAAAAAGAAAATCCGTGATGAGAATCATATATTTCTTTCAATTTCCATAAAGTCCCACACTTTCCACATCTATAAATTTCCTCTTTAAAGTAAGTAGCACCCACATCTTCAAAACATATTCTTTTAACGAGGTTTAATGTTTTAGGTGAACAGGTTAAGTTTTTATACTTTTTAGTTTCGGTAGGATTTCCACAAAACAAAGAATTATCGTAGTGATATGCTTCTTCATTTTCAAAATATATTATGGGGAATTTCGTAGCAAATCGGACGTATTCTTCTTTCTTGATACTCATTTCTCCCATTTTTAAGAATCTCTTTTCTCCTTTGAAAGAAACACATTTCCAAAGCCTTTTACACTTGGTACATTTGTAAATTAATATATCCACACTCCCTTCTCTAATTGAGTAATTATCAATTAAATGTAAATCCTTCTCTTCGCATTCAGACTCAAAATCTAAAGACTTTACTTTTTCACAATATGACATATATATTTTGTTTTTGATGTATCATATAAAAAAAGACGATGAAATTCATCGTCTTTTTCAGTATTATTAAAACATATCGTTTTCCTTGAGTTTTTCCGTGTTTTCGGCAAGTTGTAGCTCGTCGATAAGGCGTTGTACATCGCCGTTGATTACGTTTTGCAAATCGTAGAGTGTCAGCCCAATGCGGTGGTCGGTTACACGCCCTTGCGGATAGTTATACGTACGGATTTTAGCACTTCTGTCCCCACTGGAAACCATACTTTTGCGTCGTGCCGAATCTTCTTCCATTTTTTTAGCCAATTCCATCTCGTACAAACGCGAACGCAACACTTTCAAAGCCTTATCCAAGTTTTTATGCTGTGATTTTTCGTCTTGACAACGTACTTCAATCCCTGTGGGAATGTGTTGCAACTGAATGGCGGAATAGGTAGTGTTCACCGACTGCCCTCCAGGTCCTGTTGAGGTCGTTCTGATGATTTTAACATCTGCCATATCCAATTCCACGTCAAATTCTTCTGCTTCGGGCAATACCATCACAGTCGCCGCCGAAGTATGCACTCGTCCTTGTGTTTCCGTTTGCGGAACACGTTGCACGCGATGTACCCCAGCCTCAAACTTGAGCGTTCCGTACACGTTATCGCCCGTAACTTCAAAGATGATTTCTTTATATCCGCCCGAAGTTCCTTCGTTGTAATCCATTACAGATGTGTTCCATCCTTTTGACTGACAATATTTTGTGTACATACGATACAGATCCCCTGCGAAAATAGAAGCCTCATCGCCTCCCGTTCCCGCACGGATTTCCATTACGGCATTTTTGGCATCTTCGGGGTCTTTCGGGATAAGCATAAAGCGGATTTCCTCCTCCAACTGCGGAAGTTTTTCCTTGGCTTCGTCCAATTGCATTTTTGCCATTTCCACCATTTCAGCATCGGTTTCATTGGCGATAATTTCCTCAGCCTCACTAATGTTTGAAGTTACAATGATGTATTCCTCTCGCTTATCGATAAGTTCTTTGAGGTCTTTATATTCTTTATTTAACTGAATGTATCGCTTTTGGTCAGAAATAACATCAGGCTGAATAATCAAGTCTGAAATTTCGTCGAATCGTTGTTTTACAATGTTTAATCTGTCAAGCATTTTTTGAAATTGAATAGTTTCTTTTGAAAATTGGTTGCAAAAGTAGTCAAAATGAGGTTCAAAATCAATTTTTTGAAAAAAATATTTCAATCCAAAATTCGTTTTTAGTTTGCTAATTGTCTTTCAGATGTGTAAAATTTGTATTTTTGCCTAAAGAGTTATCCAACTTTAAGTCAAGAAAACTAAAAAACATTTACTATAACCTTAATATCAAGCAATGACCGTAAAAAATCGTATTTTAGAAAAAATAAAAGAAGTAGAACATCAATATTCGGTAGAGGTATTGTACGTAGTAGAGTCGGGTAGCCGAGCTTGGGGATTTGCCTCCCCCGACAGCGATTTTGATATTCGATTCATATACAAGAGCAAAGTAGAACATTATCTATCATTGTGGGAACAGCCTGATACCATCGAATTTATGACCGATGAAAACCTTGACGGCAGTGGGTGGGATTTAAAGAAAACACTACTACTTTTAGCTAAATCAAATACTCCTCTGCTCGAATGGTTGTACAGCCCTGTGATATATTTTGAAAAACCACAACTAATTAAATCATTGCGTTCACTTGCCCAAAAGTGCTTCTCCCCTATCGCTTGTATGTATCATTATCTCGGTATGAGTAAAAATTTTTCACAAGTTTGCCAACAGGACAACGTAAAACTCAAAAGCTACCTCTATGCATTACGTACTGCCCTTGCAGGAAAGTGGATTGCAGAGAAAAACTCCTTCCCTCCTGTAGCTTTTAGCCAACTACTAACTATTGCACCAGCCAATATACAGACTAAAATTCAGGAGATTATGAACATAAAAGCATCTCAAAATGAAAGTTACTTACATCCCAAGGAAGAGCTCATTACTAATTTTTTGATACAGACCTTAACCGAAAACTCACAAAAGGCAAACAACCTATCTGCTGGTGAAAAAATACATCACGAACTTAATACATTCTTTCTCGAAACTTTAAAACAATAACAATACATTATGGACATAAATTATCTGAAAGACAATAATCTCATACTCTTTGAAGCTATTGCAGGAAGTAAAGCCTTTGGGTTAGATACGCCAACTTCTGACACTGATATCAAAGGAGTTTTCTACCTTCCTAAAAAGGATTTTTACGGACTGAATTATATTCCGCAAATTAGTAATTCAACCAATGATGTTGTTTATTATGAACTTGGTAGATTTGTGAAACTATTGTTGAAAAACAATCCTAATATCTTGGAACTTTTGGCCTCTCCCGACGATTGTATTCTTTACAAACACCCTATTATGAACGCCTTTATGGTGCAAGATTTCTTATCCAAACTCTGCAAAGATACCATTGTAGGATATGCACAAAACCAAATTAAGAAAGCCAGAGGACTAAACAAAAAGATAGTGAACCCTATGGACGCACAACGCAAAAGTCTACTTGATTTTTGCTACGTACTCAGCGGATATCCCAGCATTTCGCTTAACCAATGGCTACAAGAACAAAACAAAATCCAAGAGCTATGTGGACTGGTAGCTATTTCACATTTAAAAAACATTTATGCTCTTTTTTACGATGATTCCTCCAAATTACATTATAAAGGCATCTTGAAGAAGGAAAATTCGAATGAATTATTACTTTCTTCCGTACCTAAAGAAAAAGCTCCTATCGCTTATATATATTGTAATTCAGAAGGTTATTCCTCCTACTGCAAAAAATATAAAGAATACTGGGAATGGGTTGAACAACGCAACCAAGAACGTTACCTAACTAACGAGCAACACGGCAAAAACTATGATAGCAAAAATATGATGCATACCATTCGGTTATTACAATCTGCAAAGTGCATTTTTGAAACAGGAACGCTTAATGTGCGTGTAACCAATCGTTCTGAATTACTTTCGATAAAAGCAGGAGAAAAGAGTTATGATGAAATTCTTTTGATGGCAGAAACACTTTTGGAAGAAATCGAACAATTATATGTCACCTCTACTCTGCCTGAAACTCCCAACCACCAAAAGGCTATTGATGCACTTGTAAGAATCAGAGAGAAACTTTATTCTTTCTGATTATTTCCAGAAATTGTGTTCGAGGTATTTCTTCAGCACCGAGTTTTTCTAAATATTCACTATAAACCTGACAATCAACTAACTTAATTTCAGGGTGCTGTTGCAAAAAAGTGATAAATCCTACTTGTGAAGCATTACTTTCTTTACTGAACATACTTTCTCCACAGAAAATATTTCCCATTTTGATTCCATAAAGCCCTCCAACCAACTGATTTTCATACCAAACTTCGACTGAGTGAGCATAACCTAATTGATGTAGTTGAGTGTAAGTGACTATCATTTCAGGGTGAATCCACGTACCATCTTGGTCTTTTCGAGGGATAGAAGCACAATTTATGATAACTTCTTCAAAACTTTGATTATAAGTTACTTGATAAATATTCTTTCGAAGTAATTTTTTGATATTTTTGGAGATGTGTAACTTTTCAGGAAAAAGAACAAATCTTGGATTTGGTGACCACCATAAAACAGGTTCTTCTTCATTGTACCAAGGAAAAATTCCATTCTGATAGGCTTCAAGCAAACGTTCTGGAGTTAAATCATAGCCATAAGCAACAATTCCTTCTTCCGAAGCAATTTCGGGAGAAGGAAAAGGCATATTTTCTTCTAAAAAAATCAACTTTTAGAAAGGTAAATCGTCGAAGTCCTCGGAATTTGTAGTTTGTGTAGTTTCAAAACCACCTTGCGGAGGCATTGGAGGAGGTGTTTGATTAGCAAATTGCTGTCCTCCATAATTAGATTGCTGATAAGGTTGCCCTTGATAGGGTTGTTGATATTGGGGATTAGGATATGATTGTTGCTGATAAGGCTGTTGATATGCCTGTTGTTGAGCCATTTCCATATTCTCAATACGCCAACCTTGCAATGAATTGAAGTACTTAGCTTCTCCTTGCGGATTTATCCATTCACGTCCACGAACGTTAAAACTGATTTTCACCAATTGTCCCACACGAAAGGAATCTAATAATGCACATTTTTCTTGTGTAAATTCGAATATAACGTGCTGAGGATATTGTTCTTCTGTGGTAATAACTACTTCTCTCTTCTGAAAACCATTCGTTCCAAAACTCTGAATATCTGATATTAACTTTATACGTCCTTGTAAATCCATCTCAATGTATCTTTATATATTTTGCAAAAGTAAATATTTATCTTGAAATATTATGTTTTGATTAAGTTAAAAGTTTTACACAGGTTCGGCATACAAATCATAATCTGCTGCATCGATAACTTTTACATTAACAAATTCACCTGTTTTCACATAAAACCTCTTAGCATCAATAAGTACCTCATTATCAACATCAGGAGAATCATATTCAGTGCGTCCTATGAAATAATTTCCTTCTTTGCGGTCGATAAGACAACGGAATGTTTTACCAATTTTCTCTTGATTGAGTTCCCACGAAATCTGAGACTGAATTTCCATTATTTCATTAGCTCGAGCTATTTTCACTTCTTCGGGAATATCATCGACCAAATTATAGGCGTGTGTATTCTCCTCGTGGCTGTAAGTAAAACAACCCAATCGGTCGAATCGCATTTCTTTTACAAATTCTTTGAGAGTATTGAAATCCTCTTCATTTTCACCAGGATAGCCAACAATCAAAGTAGTTCGAATCGCCATTTCTGGTAATTTTTCTCGAAAATTTTTGAGTAATTTTATCGTTTTCTCCCGAGTTGTTCCACGTCTCATACTTTTCAGAATAGAATCTGAAATGTGTTGCAAAGGAATGTCCAAATAATTACAAACTTTTGGTTCCTCTTTCATCACTTCGATAACGTCCATCGGGAAACCTGTTGGGAAAGCATAATGCAATCGAATCCACTCAATCCCTTCTATCTTTACAAGCTCACGTAACAAATCGGCTAATTTTCTTTCTTTATAAAGATCTAATCCATAATATGTTAAATCTTGAGCTATCAAAATCAATTCCTTGACTCCTTTTGCAGCCAATTTTTCAGCTTCGGTAACTAAATCTTCAATGGGGGTACTTCGGTGGCTTCCACGCATCAGCGGAATAGCACAAAAACTACAAGGACGATCGCAACCTTCAGCTATTTTTAGGTAAGCATAGTTTTTAGGCGTTGTTGTAAGTCGCTCACCAATAAGCTCGTGCTTGTAATCCGCTCCCAAAACTTTCAGCAAGGCGGGGAGTTCAGTAGTTCCAAAATATTGGTCAACATCAGGGATTTCTTTTTCCAAATCAGGCTTGTAACGCTCACTCAAACACCCCATTACATAAACCTTATCAACCAAACCTTCTTCTTTCTTGTTTACATAATCTAAAATAGTATTAATGCTTTCCTCTTTGGCATTATTGATAAAACCACAGGTATTGATAACCACGATATTACCTTCTTTTTCGTGAACAACATCTTTACCTCCTGCTTTTAGTTGCCCCATTAAAACCTCACTATCATACACATTTTTGGAACACCCCAGAGTAACTACATTGATAACATTTTTCTTTATTGACTTGGTTCTCATCTTCTCAAAATCGAATTTTCAGGCGACAAAGATATTATTTTTTAGCGAGTTAGAATCTCTCTGAATTTTAGAACAATTATAAATTATTTTTTATCCATTCCAAAACGAGCCACTGTATTGAGTTTTCCTACCAAATTTTTAGCAATCACATTAGTATATTCCTTTTTGCGATATTTTGTAATTGGCTGAATACCAACGATACTATTTGTTATGAATAATTCGTCTGCTTTTTGAAGTTCAAAGGGAGATATTGAAGTTTCAACCAATTCAAAATCAGAAGTTTTTTTGAGCATATTTAGTAGAACTTTACGCGTAATTCCATTCAAACAGCCATCGGTAAGCAAAGGTGTTTTTAAAGTTTTTCCTTCCACTAAAAACAAATTTCCATTTAAAGCTCCTACAACATTCTTATTAGAATTCAGCAAGATGCAATTTTGGTAATCATTTTCTTTGGCAAAAACACTTCCTATAATATTAACCAAACGATTTGTATGCTTCACATTTGCCAACAAATCAGGTTGAACATAAAAATCTTTAAAAAGTTCCACCTCATACTGATTTTCATTAATCTCAAAAAAGTAAGAATCAAGTCTCTGAACTTCAATAAGATAATCTATTTCATTAGTTTTAGGTGTATACAAACCTCCATCTTTGCGAAAAACTGTGATACGAACACGAACAGGCGAACTTACTAAATCATTAACATTGATAGTTTTAAGGATTTCTTCTTCTAAAAATTCTAATGTAAAAGACATTGGGATTTCCATACGAAGAATACGCATTCCTGCCATTAAACGTAAATAGTGTTCCTCCCAAAAAAGTATTTGTTGATTTGTATATTTTAAAGTGTCAAAAACAGCATCACCATATTTGAAAGCTCTGTTTTCAGTGGACAAAAAGGCATCGTCGGTAGCCAGAAGCTTTCCGTTATAATTTATTTTCATTAACTTCTATCTTAATTTTAAACCGAACCTAATACGTGTTTTAGTTCCGCTACTTGGTTTTCCCACAGCATTTTGGATTCTTCCAAATCTTCAGGACTTGCGAAATCCACAATCACTAACGACACATCTTCAGTAATTTCATCAACAACGATTTTCATTTCAAAGTAAGTATCATTTCCACTGCCGAGCCATCTGAATTTTATTGATTCATCTAATTTTTTCCGGAGCAACTTTGCCTTTTCCTCAGTATCACTCCAAATAAAAGTATATATCTCCTCTTTCAAATTCACATTATCCGCATACCACTCCGATAATCCAGAGGGAGACGAAATGTATTGATACAACATTTGAGGAGATGCGTGAATCGCAAATTCTAACTCGTACTTTACTTTGTTTTGCATAATTGCGTAGATAAAATTTCAAAGGTGGCAAGGTATAATTTAAAAATCAAATAAACAAATTTTTTTACATTTTTGGTTCTCCAAAAAGCTAAATACAACACTTTGGGTAATTTTTTAATTTTGAAAGAAAAAGAAAGAAAAAGCAAGAAAATGAAATCCAACAATACACTTTAAAAAGAATTTAAAATTATGATTATCAAATAATTAATCAATTAATCCTTTTTACTTTTCACAAAATGATGTAAATATGCCCCTAAAAAAATTTCAAAAGAATAGAAAATCCAAAACTAAATTATATCTTTGTCGTTACTTATTTGAACAACATTTTTTCATTATGGATAAATATTCTTTTTTGAATGCCGCAAGTACAGCTTATTTTGGAGATTTGTACGAAAAATATTTAGAAAATCCTGACTCAGTTGAAGCAAGTTGGAGAGCTTTCTTCCAAGGATTTGATTTTGCACGAGAAAACTATGGCGAATCGTACGACGAAACGGTTCAGGTAATGGCTCAAAAGGTGGATTCGGGCAACAATGTAGCTTCGGAAAAACTTCAAAAGGAGTTCAAAGTACTAAACCTGATTAATGGTTACAGAACGTATGGTCACTTGTTTACCAAAATTAATCCTATCCGCGAACGTGAAGCATACATTCCGAACTTAAATATCGAAAACTACGGACTTTCAAATTCAGATTTGGAAACTATTTTCGATTCTGCCAAAGAAATCGGATTACAGCCAACATCTTTGCGAAACATTATCAATACATTGAAAGATATTTACTGCAATTCGGTAGGTGTTGAGTATTCGTACGTACGTGAATCCGAAATTCGGCAATGGATTGAGAATAAAATATTTAAAAATGCCAATAAACCGCAATTCTCAAAGGAAGAAAAAATCCAAATTCTGAAAAAACTTAACGAAGCCACTTCATTCGAGAACTTTTTGCATACGAAATACGTAGGTCAGAAGCGTTTTTCGTTGGAAGGGAACGACGCTTTCGTAGCTGGTTTGGACTTTATCGTGGAACGTGCCGCTGAAAAAGGAGTAGAACACTTAGTTTTGGGAATGGCTCACCGAGGAAGATTAAATGTTTTGGCAAATGTTTTCAACAAAAACCCACAAGATATTTTTTCTGAGTTTGATGGAAAAGATTACGAAATGGAAGATAATTTCGATGGCGACGTAAAGTATCACTTAGGAATTACTTCCGAAAGAATTACCCAATCAGGAAAAAAAATCAACCTGAATTTGGCTCCTAACCCTTCACATCTGGAAACTGTTGGGGCTGTTATTGAAGGAATTACCCGAGCCAAGCAAGATAATTTCTTTCCAAGCGACATCAAAAAAGCACTTCCCATCGCTATTCACGGTGATGCCGCAGTGTCAGGACAAGGTGTCGTATATGAAATCACACAAATGTGTCAGCTTAACGGATTTAAGACAGGAGGTACTATTCATATCGTGATAAATAACCAAGTTGGTTTCACTACAAACTATACCGATTCACGCTCATCAACATATTGTACGGATATTGCGAAAGTTAATTCTTCTCCTGTCCTACACGTAAACTCTGATGACGCCGAAGCGGTAGTTCACGCTTTTCTTTTGGCATTAGATTTCCGTCAAGAGTTTGGAAGAGACATATTTATAGACCTACTGGGCTATCGTAAGTACGGACATAACGAAGGTGACGAGCCTCGTTTTACTCAACCCGTACTTTACAAAACCATAGGAAAACACGAAAACCCAAGAAACATCTATGCGAAACGATTAATCGAAGAAAATATCGTTACTTCGGATTATGTTGCGCAAATAGAGAATGAATATAAATCAGTACTGGACAACCATTTGGAATCCTCGCGAAAAGAAGAATTAACCATCATCAAACCTTTTATGCAAGATGTATGGAAAGGCTTTGAAATCGCATCACGCAAGAAAATGTTGGAAAAAGTAGACACTTCTTTCGACAAAGACACCTTAGTTGAGATAGCAAAAATCATCACTGAGTTACCTTCCGACAAGAAATTCATCAGCAAAATCAAAAAAATTATTGCCGACCGCAAAGAAGGTTTCTTTGAAAAGGATACTATCGATTGGGGTACTGCTGAGCATTTAGCTTTTGCTACACTTCTTTCTGAAGGTTTCAATGTTCGGCTAACAGGTCAGGACGTTCAGCGAGGAACATTCTCACATCGCCACGCAGTGGTAAAAACCGAAGATACAGAAGAAGAAATAACGCCACTCAAAGCCCTAAAGCAGCACGAGAAACACGCAAAAGGAAACTTTTATGTCTATAATTCCTTACTTTCAGAGTATGGTGTGTTAGGTTATGAGTATGGTTACGCAATGGCAAGCCCAAATACGCTAACAATTTGGGAAGCTCAGTTTGGAGATTTCTCTAATGGGGCTCAAATTATGCTCGACCAGTACATTTCTTGCGGAGAAGATAAATGGAAAACCCAAGATGGTGTCGTAATTTTACTACCTCACGGATATGAGGGGCAAGGTTCGGAACACTCTTCGGCACGTATCGAACGTTATTTGCAATTATGCTCGGACAAAAATATGTATGTAGCAAATTGTACCACACCGGCGAATTTCTTTCACTTGTTAAGAAGACAAATGAAAACTAATTTCCGCAAACCGCTCGTAGTTTTCACACCAAAGAGCTTACTTCGCCACCCACAAGTCGTTTCTACGATTGATGATTTGGCAAATGGGCAATTCCAAGAAGTTATTGACGACCCAATCGCCGATGCTTCCAAAGTGAAATCGGTAGTTTTCTGTTCAGGACGCTTTTATTACGACCTTTATGCCGAACGTGAAAAATTAGGTCGCGATGATGTAGCTTTTGTTCGCATTGAGCAGTTATTCCCGCTTCCTACCGAGCAAATCAAAGCCGTTTTAGGAAAATATAAAAACGCAGATGATTTTGTTTGGGCACAAGAAGAGCCTAAAAATATGGGAGCTTACGGATATATGTTGATGTTTTTCGACTTTGTGAACTGGCGTTTGGCATCAAACACGGTATATTCGGCACCAGCTTCCGGAAGTTACACACGCGATAGAAAACGTCACGCAGAGGCTATCGCAATGGTTTTCGACCGCAACGCCAATGCCAAAAAGAATATATAATAATAGGTATACTTTGCCGAAGTTTTCGTAGCTTTGGCAAAGTATACGTTATATAAATACCTTATAATGAAATAATATACGTAATTTTGTTTCGATATTGCTTTAAGAAAGAAACTACCTGCTTCATATCCGAAAACAGATGACAAACATAGTTTTTAGAATTGATAAAACAGAGTTCTGATAAAATTAATAAGTTAACTTTTTTGGAACAAGAAAAAGCTATTAAGAGATACAGCAAAGAAGATAAAAATGGTGTAGCAGTAATTGAGCTAACAAAATAATAGAATTACCAACCAATGGTCTTTAAAAAGACTCTTATGATTTGAAAAACATTTAATAAGATTACTTTATGAAAATTTTCAGTTTATTATTAGCAAGTATCATATTATTTTCCTACAATATGGAAAATAAAAACAACCCTGAAAGCGATTGGAAAAAATATCAGGTCACTAAAAACGTAAAAAAGATAATTGAACGCGAATATGTGGCTACAAAAGTAGGGAAAGAGATTAAAATGGGAGAAAACACGAACGAGCTTTCCTTCAATTTTGATATTTCATTTGACAAAAACGGAAAAAAGATAGAAAAGATTTTTTATCAAAAAGGAATCGTAGTAAGAAGAATTACCTATAAGTATAAAGGTGAAGACATTACTGAAGAAAGAATCTACAATGGGGATAATTCATTAAACAGAAGAATCATCTATAAATACAATGAGAATCTTCTTTCCGAAAAAGAAGTATATGATTCCAACGGAGAGTTAATGTATGAAACCTTTATTAAAAGAAAAAAAGACAACGAAGGAACAACAGAAGTTTTTAAGTATCATAAAAAAGATATAAATTCTCCAACAAATCTTTTTGGAGTCTATGATTACGAAAGTAAGAGTGGATGGGGACTTTCTCAAGAAGGTAAATCAATACTACAGGTTTCCGCTAAACACAATGAAAAAGGAGAATGCTCCGAAACCGAATATTTTCAAGGAGAAAAGCTACAAAAAAAAGTTACCTTTAAATACAAGTACGACAAAAAAGGAAATTGGATTGAAAAGGTAGGCTACACAGGAGATACTCCCGAAACCATTGTAGTACGCAAGATAGAATACTTTTAAATAAAGAAACAAACAAAAAACACGTTCTTTTTATTATTTTTTATCTCAGGAATTAGTTGCTTCATATCAGAAATTGATTGCTTCACTTCTGGAATAGTTTGCTTCGCATCAGAAATTGATTACTTCTGATGAAAAACAGACTACTTTTATTCAGAAATCAGTTGCTTCAAGTAAGAAACTATCTGCTTCATATCCGAAAACAGATGACAAACATAGTTTTTATAAAGCCAGACAACAGAAATCTCTTTCCAAAAGCAAGAAAAAAGAATTCTAACATCAGAAAAATCATTCCGAAGATAGAAAATCTATAAACTAAGTTACAAATTTTATATAGAAACATAATAACTAAAAAACAATTAATATGGCTAAATCAAGCAGACCCAAAGTAAGCTACGCCGAGCTTATCGCAAAAGCTCAGCTAATGGTAGCAGGATTAAAAAACAATGCCCAAGAGGTACAAAAAAGAGGAATTGGTTCCGACTTCACTTCGCTACTTGAAAAACAATGTGAAGAAGCAATTACCCTTAATAACGAGCAAGAACGCCTAAAAGCAGAACTCAAAGCCAAAACAGAAGAATTTGTTAGCAAACTTAACGCAATTCAAGAGCAAATGAGGGAAGCAAATGCCGTTGCTAAATTAGCAATGCCCAAAGCAAGATGGAGAGAATTCGGAATTGAAACATCAAGATAGTAATTTGTAGAACACAATAAATAAAAACTCATACTTAAAACTAATAATACTATGTTAGAAATGAAAGTTCCCTCACCGGGAGAATCTATCACGGAAGTAGAAATCGCACGTTGGCTTGTAAAGACGGGTGATTATGTAGAAAAAGACCAAGCTATCGCCGAAGTTGATTCAGATAAAGCAACCCTCGAACTTCCTGCCGAAGCCAGTGGCGTAATTACGCTACAAGCTGAGGAAGGTGATGCAGTAAAAGTAGGTCAAGTAGTATGCTTAATCGATACTTCAGCTACAAAACCTTCAGGAAACGCTACATCTGAACCTACTAAGAAAGAGGAACCTAAAAAAGAAGAAAAGAAAGTAGCAGAAGTACCAGCCGAAAAGGCAACTTATGCAACAAATGCCCCAAGTCCGGCAGCTCGTAAAATATTAGAAGAAAAAGAAATCCCTGTATCGGCTGTAAAAGGCACAGGAAGAGATGGACGTATCACTAAAGACGATGCTTTAAAGGCTTCGAAGCCATCTATGGGCACACCTACGGGAGGAAGTCGCAGTGAAACGCGAACTAAAATGTCAATGCTCCGCCGTAAAGTCTCAGAAAGATTAGTATCTGCCAAA
This sequence comes from Capnocytophaga cynodegmi DSM 19736, assembly GCF_000379185.1. GTDB lineage: Bacteria > Bacteroidota > Bacteroidia > Flavobacteriales > Flavobacteriaceae > Capnocytophaga > Capnocytophaga cynodegmi. Next base: position 111,154 of record NZ_KB900726.1, on the reverse strand, counting down.
AATGAAACAGCAATGCTAACAACCTTCAATGAGGTAGATATGAGTGCGATTTACCAGCTTCGAAATCAGTACAAAGATGCCTTTAAAGAGAAACATAATGTGAATTTAGGATTTATGTCTTTCTTTACGTTGGCAGTAGTTAGGGCTTTAAAGATGTATCCTGACGTAAATTCGATGATTGATGGGCAAGAAAAGGTAACGTATAACTTCTATGATATTTCAATTGCCGTTTCTGGTCCTAAAGGATTGATGGTTCCGGTAATTCGCAACGCTGAAAATTTATCATTCCGCGGTGTTGAAGCAGAAGTTAAGCGTTTAGCGGTACGAGCTCGTGATGGTCAGATTACTGTCGACGAAATGACGGGAGGAACATTCACTATTACCAACGGAGGTGTCTTCGGTTCGATGCTCTCTACTCCTATTATCAATCCACCACAATCAGGAATTTTAGGAATGCACAATGTTGTAGAACGAGCTGTGGTTAAAAACGGACAAATTACGATAGCTCCGGTAATGTATGTCGCACTTTCGTATGACCATCGCATTATTGACGGACGCGAATCGGTTGGTTTCTTAGTAGCTGTGAAAGAAGCGTTGGAAAACCCCGTAGAAATCCTAATGAATGGCAATGCTAAAGCAGCTTTAGAATTATAAAAGCACTTCAATAAGAAAATAAAGGCTCAAAAGAACGTATCTTTTGGGCTTTTGTTCTCTATCTTCTATTAGCTTTCGCAAGTTATCTAATTTTATAAACTTTTAATCGTTTTTTTAAACTTTTTTAGGGCAATTAATTCCCTTACTTACTTGAAGATGAAACTAAAAACTATATTAAATCTCGCATTAATTTTATTTATTCTCGCTTTTTTCGTAACTCCTTTGGGATATGAAAGTAAGATAATCTTACAACGGATATTTTCCAGCTCTGTTGAGGTTCTTCCTGCCAATGAACAATATAAAATTGACTTTGATTGGAAATTAAAAGACCGAGATGACAAAGAGTTCAACTTTTCTCAGTCAGAAGGAAAGAAACCTTCCTTTGTTTATTTCTGGTCATCGTGGAGAGTTACCAGTGTTGCCGATTTATCTGGCATACAAAAGCTCTACAATGACTACAAAGAGAAAGTTGATTTCTATATAATTACCAATGAATTACCTTCTCCGGTAGAAGAATTAATGTCCAAGAGAGGTTATAACTTTAAAGTGACTTATTTAATCATAGGTGAGAAAATGCCTTTTGATGCAGAAAAAATACCTTCGGGATATATCATTGACAAACACGGAGTTGTCCGAGCAAAAAGCGAACGAATTGCAAATTGGAATAGTGATAAAGTTCGCAGTTTGTTAGATGCCATTTCAAAATAGCTTTCAATGAAATTCTAACTATTTTTCAACCACTTACGGATTAATAATAAGAAAATCTTATACCAACATACGTATAATTTAATTATATATATGTTGGTATTTGAATTATATGTGCTATTTTTGCCAACAAAACCTGATATATATCATATATTTAGCTTTTTTTTAGAAAGTAATCAAAACGTAAAACACAATGATTCAAGTATCTGAACAAGCAAAAAAGAAACTAATTTCCTTGATGGAAGATGATAATTTCGACCCTACAACCGATTTTGTACGTGTGGGCGTAAAAAGCGGTGGTTGTAGCGGACTTTCCTATGAACTCAAATTCGACAAAACTACTGACGCCGACGATAAAATATTTGAAAACAACGGAATACGCATTGCTGTAAACAAAAAGAGTTTTCTCTATTTGGTAGGTACAACCCTTGAATATTCAGGCGGACTTAACGGAAAAGGCTTTGTATTCAACAATCCCAACGCCAACAGAACTTGCGGCTGTGGAGAGAGTTTTTCGTTGTAAATAATTCAAGGTTCAAAGTTTAATGTTCAAGGTTTTGTCGGAAACTTTACACATTCAATCTTAAAAACACAATATGGCTACGATAAAAAGATTTGAAGACTTAGAAATTTGGCAATTGGCAAGAATACTTAGCAATGATGTTTATCAAATCATCGAAAATTCAGCACTTAAAAGTAATTTTCGTTTAAGTAATCAAATTGATGGTGCGTCAGGATCAATAATGGATAATATCGCAGAAGGCTTTGAACGTAATGGAAACAAGGAATTTATACAATTTTTATCAATAGCGAAGGCTTCTTGTGGAGAGACAAGGTCGCAATTGTATCGAATTTTGGATAGAGGATTCATTTCCGAAGAAGAATTTATCAAACTAAAAAATCAGACTGAAATTTTAAGCAAGAAAATAAATATATTTATCAATTATTTAATTAACAGCAATTTAAAAGGCATAAAATATAAGTAATTTTAAGGTTACATATTCAGAGTTCACTCTTTAAACCTTGAACTTTGAACCTTAGACCTTAAACTTAAAAACTAAAACTATGGCAAAATACACAGAAGACGATTTACGTGACGAACTACAAACCAAGGAGTATGCCTATGGTTTTTATACCGATATCGAAGCCGAAACATTCCCAAAGGGGCTCAATGAGGAAATTGTAATTGCGATTTCCAAAAAGAAAAACGAACCTGAGTGGATGACTAATTGGCGTCTTGAGGCTTTCCGCATTTGGAAAGAAATGGAAGAACCTGAGTGGGCAAATGTAAAATACGAAAAACCTAATTTCCAAGACATTTCGTATTATTCCGCACCCAAGCAGAAACCTCAATACGAAAGTTTAGATGAAGTAGATCCAAAACTTCTTGAAACTTTTAACAAATTAGGTATTTCCATTGAAGAACAGAAACGTTTAACAGGCGTTGCCCCTGTTGCGATGGACATCGTGATGGATTCCGTTTCGGTGGCGACAACTTTCAAAAAGACATTGGCAGAAAAAGGAATCATCTTCTGTTCTATCTCCGAAGCCATTCAAGAACACCCCGAATTGGTGAAAAAATACATCGGCTCTGTCGTACCTAAAACCGACAATTTCTATGCTGCCCTGAACTCGGCGGTATTTTCCGATGGGTCTTTCTGTTATGTACCGAAAGGCGTTCGTTGTCCGATGGAACTTTCTACCTATTTCCGAATCAATCAGGCAGGTACAGGGCAGTTCGAGCGTACTTTGGTCATTGCCGATGAAGGTAGCTACGTGTCTTATCTTGAAGGATGTACCGCTCCGCAACGTGACGAAAACCAATTACACGCTGCCGTAGTGGAGCTCATAGCTTTGGACGATGCCGAGATAAAATACTCTACCGTTCAGAATTGGTTCCCGGGGGATAAAGATGGTAAAGGAGGAGTTTTCAATTTTGTAACCAAACGCGGACTATGTGAAAAAAACGCTAAAATATCTTGGACGCAGGTTGAGACAGGTTCCGCAGTAACGTGGAAATATCCATCGTGTGTGCTAAAAGGAGATAATTCGATTGGGGAATTTTACTCCATCGCCGTAACCAATCACTTCCAACAGGCGGATACAGGAACCAAAATGATTCACTTAGGGAAAAACACCCGTTCAACTATTATTTCAAAAGGGATTTCTGCCGGACAATCGCAGAATTCTTATCGAGGATTGGTGAAAGTTAGTCCGAACGCCGAGAATGCACGAAACTTCTCGCAATGTGATTCCCTTTTGATGGGCAACGAGTGCGGAGCTCATACCTTTCCGTACATCGAAGCGAAAAACAAGACCGCTCAAATAGAACACGAAGCCACAACTTCAAAAATCGGGGAAGACCAAATTTTCTACTGCAACCAACGCGGTATCGACACGGAAAAAGCCATCGCCCTAATTGTAAACGGCTTCAGCAAGGAGGTTTTAAACAAACTCCCAATGGAATTTGCCGTAGAAGCTCAGAAATTATTGGAAATCTCTTTGGAAGGAAGCGTCGGATAGGTCGAGAGGCTCGACACCCAATAATCTTTTTCAAAAAGAAAGATGAAAAAGCCAAGTTTCAAGCTATTTTTCACAGAAAACAACCATAACAAGGCGTTAATACAGTAGGGGTGTATTGCAATACACCCTTACATCGTTTAAAATAATGTAATATAAAACATTTCCCTATAGAGATAAAGCGTATTTCATCAAAATATTTTGTTTTTCTATAAGGGATAAGACAAATCCCTAAAGGGATAGAACATTTTTCATCAGGGATAACGTATTTCCCTAAAGGGATGAACAATATCCCTAATGGTACAAGGCATTTCCCTAAAGGGATAGAGTGTTTCCCTAAAGGGATGGACAATATCCCTAATAGTACAAGGCATTTCCTTGTAGGGGCGAAAAATATTTCGCCCGTACATTGTGTAGGACGATATGATATAAAATATTTCCCCGTAGGGGCAAAACATCTTTTGCCCTTACATTGTGCATAGTGATGTGATATAAGATATTTCCCGTAGGGGCGTATTGCAATACGCCCGTACATTATGCAGGACAATATGATATAAAATATTTCCCCGTAGGGGCAAAACATCTTTTGCCCTTACATTGTGCATAGTGATGTGATATGAGATATTTCCCGTAAGGGCGTATTGCAATACGCCCGTACATTATGTAGAGCGATTATGATATAAGATATTTCTTCCGTACATTGTGTAGAGCAATGTGATGTAAGGTGTTTTTTAAGCAATATAGATATAAATTAACATCAGCAGAAATACAATCCACGTTACAAAAACAAAGAGTGTTGATAAATACGTTCATAAAAAGCTGATAATAAGTAATATTTGGCTCGATATTTGCTTGTTTTTTAATGAAATAGCCCAAAAACTAATGGATAACAAAGGTGGAAGGCTTAAACGGAATATTAACCATTAAAATTGAATTATTATGGCAAGGAAATCGTATGCAGAAAACATCAAATCTGTAAAGTTAATGATTGACGGGCTTAGAAATCACAAGGATAATCTACCCGCAGGGATTGATGAGGCTTTTATCGATGAGTTGGAAGCCTTAAAAAACAAAGTCGAAACCCTAAACAGCGAACAAGAGAAGCTCAAAGCCGATTTAAAATCGAAAACTGAGGAGTTTGACAAGCAACTCAAGCTGCTTACCGACAAACAATCGGTTGCTCGGAAGAGAGCCAAGATGGATTATCAGCAAAGTCAGTGGCGAGAATTCGGTATTGAGGATAAAAGGTAAGTCCGCAAGGTGGTACAAAACAAAAAAATGTAGGGGCGGAAAATGCTTCGCCCGTACATTGTGTTTTTATTGTAGGGACGCGATGTGTCTCGTCCGAAAATTACATTTTCACGATAGGGATAACATATTTTTCTGTAAGGGCGAAAAGTGTTTCTCTCGTACATTATTTTTTTCAATAGCTGAAAATTACAATCCATTTAAGTAATAAAATATATGCCATTGAACAAACTATATTTTGTTATGAATAAAATAAATAATATTTTTAACATAAAATGACGGACATAAATTTATTTCTATTTGATGATTTTGAAACTTTAGACCTGTTTGGTCCTGTGGAAATTCTTGGAAAAGTAGAAACATTCAATCTGAAATATTTTTCCATCAATGGGGGAATTATAACAAGCAAACAGGGAACGCAAATTATCACACATAAAATAACAGAGAGCAATCCTACGGGTATTCTATTAATTCCGGGCGGACAAGGAACAAGAAGATTGGTTGATGATTCCATTTTTATAGATACCCTTTCTTCTTTTGCAAAAAAGGCTGAATTTTGTTTAGGTATTTGCACAGGTAGCGTATTACTTGCAAAAACAGGATTGCTCAATAATCGTGAAGCAACCTCCAATAAAAAGGCTTTTGATTGGGCAGTACAAATGGCTCCTGATGTTTGTTGGAAGCGAAAAGCCCGATGGGTGGTTGATGGAAAGTTTTATACCTCGTCAGGGGTTTCCGCAGGGATTGATATGGCTTTAGCTTTTGTAGCAGATAGATTTGGACAAGAGAAAGCACAGCAAATTGCTACGCACATTGAATATGTATGGAATTCTGACAAAGAAAATGATATATTTTCTTAATAAATAAAGAGAGATAGTATTTTTTTCGTAGAGACAAAATATATTTTGTCCGTACACAATATTTTCCAAACAAGGAAAGGTAACATCACACATAAAATAAAACCAAAAATAACTGACATATAACTACTATTACAAACATAACGATTTATGAAACAAGCATTTTTATTCATCACACTTTGGGCTTTGGCAAGTACATCTTGCAGCAAAGCAGAACATACTGAACCTCCAAAAGAACAAGAAATCCCTAAGCCGGAGCAAGAAGCCCCAAAAGGGAATATATCCAAAGAAAAGGTCAAACAATTTTTCGTAGAACACCTATCGGGTAAAACAACGTCTTTTCAAGAAGGGAAAACCTTGTCGCTTACTGAAATAGCCCATACGCAACAAGAAATTTGGCAAAGTTGGAAAGAAGCAAACCAAAGTTTTTCTGAAGAGAAGTTAGGAGATTTAGCTCCTCTTACCAATGCTACTCAAGGCAATCGTTGGCAACTTCCCGCTAACTTGGAGGCAAATGCTATAATGCCTTTCTATTGGGCTTCCAAAGGCAATCAACCTGAAAAAGGGTATCCGCTTTTTGTGTATATGCACGGTTCGGGCGATAAACATCAGGAGTGGGCTAACGGAAAGACTCTTGCACGACACTTTGAAGATGCTCCATCTGCCTATTTCATTCCGCAAATTCCCAATACGGGCGAACTGTATCGTTGGTGGCAAAAGGCAAAACAATTTGCTTGGGAGAAACTACTCCGATTGGCTTTTCTTTCAGGGAAAGTAGACGCTAATAGAGTGTATTTCTTCGGAATATCTGAAGGAGGTTACGGAAGTCAGCGATTAGCTTCTTTTTATGCTGATTATTTGGCGGGGGCAGGTCCGATGGCAGGAGGCGAACCACTCATAAACGCTCCGGTAGAAAACTGCCGAAATATTGCTTTTTCACTGCGAACAGGGGCAAACGATAATATGTTTCATCGAGATTTATTTACTCAATATGCTAAAGAAGAATTTGAAAAGTTTAAAGCCGAAGACCCTCAGGGATTTGTACATCATATTGAGTTAATTCCTAACAAAGGACACGGAATAGACTATCGCCCTACGACACCTTGGCTAAAGCAATATACACGTAATCCGCATCCGAAAAAAGTAGTTTGGGAGGATTTCCCGATGGACGGCATCTACCGAAAAGGATTTTATAACATTGCTATCAAAGAACGTGGAGCGGAGCGTGTGCGTTACACGATGAACATCGTTGATAACAAAGTAAGTATCAATGTTGATGAAGTTACTTATAAGGGAATTGAAAGAAGTCCTCGTTGGAACTTATTCACGAAATATCAAAAAACGCATATTCCTTTGCAGAAAGGAAAATTTGTTGTTTATTTGAACCAAAATTTGGTGGATTTCAGCAAAGAAGTTACTGTTGTAGTGAATAATAAACAAGTTTTCAAAGGAATGCTACAACCTGATGTTCAACACCTTGTCAATAGCTGTGCTACTTTCTTTGACCCTGAAAGAGTATTCCCTGCCGCTGTGGAAGTACACCTAAATTAAAATAGAAAATAAATTAAAAAATCAATATATAAAATGTTAGAGATAAAGAACTTACACGCCTCTGTGGAGGATAAAGAAATTTTAAAAGGCATCAACCTGAATGTAAAAGCAGGTGAGGTTCACGCCATTATGGGACCTAACGGAGCAGGAAAATCCACGCTTTCGGCAGTGATTTCGGGCAATGAAAACTTCGAAGTTACTGAGGGAGACATCATTTTGGAAGGAGAAAGCATTTTGGAAGACGCTCCCGAAGAAAGAGCCCACAAGGGAATATTTATGTCCTTTCAATATCCTGTGGAAATCCCCGGAATTTCCGTTACAAACTTCATAAAAACTGCGGTAAACGAAGCGAGAAAAGCTCGTGGTGAAGAGGAAATGCCTGCGGCTGAGCTTCTAAAGAAAATCCGCGAGAAAGCTGAACTTTTGGAAATCAACAAAGATTTCTTATCTCGTTCACTTAACGAAGGCTTTTCAGGGGGAGAAAAGAAACGTAACGAAATCTTCCAAATGGCAATGCTTGAGCCAAAAGTCGCGATATTGGACGAAACAGACTCCGGATTGGATATCGACGCTCTTCGTATCGTGGCAAACGGAGTAAACAAACTAAAAAGCCAAAACAATGCGGTAATTGTTATCACACACTATCAGCGTTTGTTAGAGTACATTGTTCCGGATTATGTTCACGTACTTGCCGATGGAAAAATCGTGAAGTCGGGCGGAAAAGAACTCGCTCTCGAACTTGAAGAAAAAGGCTATGATTGGCTGAAATAAAAACAAATCAAATAACAAAAGGTTTAAAGCAAACGCTTTAAACCTTTTGCTTCATTTGAGCCTTTCCTCAGTAGAAAATCATTAAAAAGAACGTATCAATATGAATATAAAACATTCACAAATCTTAGACAAATTAGCAGCAAAATATCTGGTGGAAACGATAGATGATGATTTAGCTCGGCTTGTTTGGTTGGCAATGACCAGTTCTGCTAACGAAACGCCACAGAAGCAATTAGCAACTATCCTTCCGAAATTGTTATTACGTTGGGATTGTGCTTTGAAACCTTCCGCAGAAAAGAACAAAAAACATTACAGAAACAAAGCCCTTGTTGCTATGGCTACACTGCTTCACAAATATGGTTTTAGTCAGCCAAGTATTACCTCTCAAGCCATTGACGCAATTGATGCACTTAACAAAGATGTTGTTTTGAGTGATGACTTCGAGAGGAAATCGCCACAAATTAAGGAACTTTTACAAAGTACGCCCGTGCCATTAAAGCGACGCCCCGCATTGCCTGAATCAATTACTTTTTATCGTCCGAAGGATATCATCGCAATAGAATTGGAAAACATCTTTTACATTGCTTACATTCATACGGATACAGGCATCAATCAAAGCCCAGTTGTGGAGTTTTATGAAAAGACTTTTGACGAAATCCCTACGCTCGACCAACTAAAAAACACCCGATCTATTGGCGAAAAATATAGTGATGGAACAACAAAAATCAGTAAGTTTAGCATCAGAGGACTAAAATATCTGCCAGACCCTGCAGGACAAGTTACATTAATTGCAAGTGCCATTGACACGCCTCCTGATAATAGCCATCTGAAAAGTCCCATAGGACTTTATTCGATGAGCGATATTTTTGAGATACAAACTATAATCAAAAGAATGTTTTCACAAGGAGATGATAAATAAAATACATCATTAATTTCTTTTGTTTATACTTATAAATTCCACAAAAAACTACTTGCTTTTTTATAAAAACAAAAGACCAAAAAATCATCTTCACAATAGCTTATAAATGAATAATTTATATCTCTTACAAAAAAGCTCTTGATATTTTGCTAAAAAGCTCAGTATCTTTTTAAGAAAAGTTCTTGATGTTTTACTGAAAAGCTCCTGATGTTTTTAAATTATCTTCTTTTTGACTTTTAAGAAACCTATTTTTCTTTCTTAAATTTTATAGATGAAAAACACCTTGTTTCAATATATAATTTATTAAAACAGAAAGAAGTAAAATCATTAAATATTTGTTAAAGTATTAGCTAATTTAGGTTTGTTTTTCTAAATTTGTCTTGTATATCACTTGGATTATAAGTGAGTTATACAACAAAATGTTTATTTGTTTAATTTTAAAAGAAAGATTCTTATGGCAATCAAGATTAAAGCAGTACAGAAAAGAAACCCGCAGAAACCTACCGAACCTGCTAAGTGGTACCCTCAAGCTGTGGGAGATGGCGAAACAAACCTCAATGACTTAGCAATGTATGCTTCGTCGGTTTCAACTGTATCAAAAGCAGATATTTTGGCAGTACTCGAAACCGTTTTGACCAAAGTAACGCACGATTTATCTGAAGGGAAAATAGTTCGTGTGGGAGAGCATTTTACGCTTCAGATGGGAATTACGGGGACTCCATCAGAAAAGGAAGAAGATGTTACAGGAACCAAAGTGAAGTCTGCTCATATTCTTTTCCGCCCAGGAAAGATGTTATCCGATATGATTAAGGTAGCCACCTTTAAGAAAAAGTAATTTTCTACCAATAATTTGTTCAAACGCTATCAGGCTTTCTATAAAAACATACTTAGAAAGCCTTTTAGTGTTACTTATCATTAATAGAAAAATATACAACAAAAACCCTATTTTCTACTTACAATTAAATACAATTAATTATGAAATAAAAACAAAACATTATGAGTATCAGCATTCAAGATTTAAAGAAAGTAGTAGAAACCACAGAATATCAGGAGTTAATAAAGCAGTTAAGCCAAGAATATCATATTGATATTTACAATACAATGGAATTACAATTGTACAATATCATTAGTGAGCAATGTAAGTTATCCAACCTTTCAATTGATGAAATTTACCGATTCTTTTTAGAAAATCAGACGTTAGTTTGCCTTTATATCAACGAGAAATTTGGTAAACCCGAAGAAGAAAAAGATGTAACATATTTAGGTTTTCCGCAAACAATCTTCCTAACTTCGGCAATGGAAATACTTCTTATTGAGCAAAATAATCTGCTTGATTATTTGAAAAAGCAACGTGTAGAAGCTCCTACAAAATATGCAAAAGAAGACATAGCTTCGTATCAAAGAGCTTTAGCCACAAGTAAAAATGAACCAATTCCTGAAGCATTCCAGAAAAAACCTATGAAGAAAAAAGTCATCTCTTCCGTAGGGAATAAAATAACTTTAGGTAAGTTTATACCTACTGATTGTGATGATGAATACCAAACTACTGCAACTATCTGGGGAAAGGAAACAGAAATCAACATTATTGGCAATTATGATTCCAAAAAAGCTATTAGCAATCGTTTGCAATGGATAGAAGATAATCGCGAAATGATACTTACTTTTGCTTTAGAAGCTGAGGACTTTTTAAGTCATTTCAACGATTGGGCAACTACTGAAATAAAGAAGAAAGGGAAAGCTATCCTGTATGATAACACTATTTTAACTACTCCTATTACGGAAGAAGAACTAATCAAAAGCATTTATATTGAAGGGATTTCTGTACTTTTAGAAGAAGGAACTATTGAAAGTATCGATATAAATCTTGTAACTTCACCTGATTATTTTGGAGGACACACCTTAGTTATTGAAATCAATAACAAGAAAAAATTATCCTTTGGAGGTATGCAAGGATAATAAATTACCTTAGCAATTTTGAAAATTAACATATTAAAAAGAATACAATAAACATACAAATAATGAAAAAGTTAGAAGCCTTAGAACAAGAATTTAGATTTGAATATCCTGCATTATACAAAGAATTATATCAAAATAATATGCTTAATTTAGGGGAATATTCTTCCGATTGGTTACAACTAACCTATCCAAAGCTGAAAGCTAACCCGCCTTTATTACTATATGGTCAAGATTTTGAAGTAACACCCATAGAAGAAATCCAATCTGCCATCGAAGAGATGCGCGACCCTGATGACTATCGTGAGATAAATCCTGACTATCTGTTTGTTCCATTTGGGCGGACTGGTGGAGGTGATTATTATTGCTTTTGGTATCATTTCCCAGAAGAAATTGAGGCAGCTGAACCGCTGATTGTGTTACTTCCTCACGATGATGTAGAGCTTGAGATATTAGCAAAGAATTTAGAGGACTTTATCTTTGCTGAGCTTTGTAAGTCGGTTTGTGATGTTTATGAAGAAGGATTGATAATGGACGGCAGTTTCAAAGAAAATACTGATAATATGCTTCGTACACATTTGCCTTATCTGTCAGAAGAAAAGCAACGTATTGTTTCTGAGCTTTATCAGCGAGAATGGTTTACTCACACGTATAAAGTGAATTATGGCAAAGGTGTAGATAGCTATCAGGGACTTATCACTCGCGAAGATTTAGAGGAGCTTTTGGAGAAAGAAATCGGTTTTGAATATCAAAATCAAACTTACTATTATGATAAAGATACGGACTCTCCTCCTCTTCAGTTACAAAAAATAGAAGGAATGCTTTGGTTGTATTTTTCTCCCATACCTGAGGAATCTTCTCCTGTATATGAACTTTTGAAGCAACTCAACTGGCGTATGGATAAAAACATAACGGATAAATTGGTTTATCAACGCAAACTGAGTCAGTACACACCACATTCTGATTGGGCAACTCGTCAGAAAGAAATCTTAGAAGCCTTCCTACCTCGACTTCAAAAGCTTAAGGAGTTTCAAGGGTTTCAATTGGTATTTAAAGATGATTCTACAGGAGAAATTGTGAATTTGACAAGTTTTATTTAAGTAAAAACATTGGATATTTTTCAGAAAATAAAGAATAATAAATTTTTCTTTTTCAGTATTTTACCATAAATTTGAACCTAAATTTTTTCAAAATGAAACAGATATTTTTTAGCATTGTAGGGCTTCTTTTAGTAAGTTGTAACCAGTCAAGAAAACTAACAGAAAGTGAGATTACTCATTACCTGACGTTGGGGGATAGCATTGCCACCCAAGCACAGAAAGTTTTGCTTATGAACGTTTCGGCAAAGATGAAGGAAGGTGGAGCCGTTCGTGCTGTGGATTTTTGTAGCGAGAAAGCTGTTTTCCTGACAGACTCTCTTTCAAATAAACATCATATTCAGCGAGTTTCTGACAAGAACCGCAACCCAAATAATTTTATCTCTTCGGAGTTAGACCAAAAAGCTTGGAATGATATGGCAACTTTAATGCAAACTTCTGGAGAAAAGCACCTGATTTTGCAAGACAAAGAAGATGTATATTATTATAAAGCAATTCCACTGGCGATGCCTACTTGCCTTGCCTGTCACGGAAATACACAAACTGATATCGCCCCAGAAACCTTTCAAATACTGGCAGAAAAATATCCGAATGACAAAGCAACTAATTACAAAATGGGCGAATTGCGAGGGCTTTGGAAAATCAAAATCGGTGACTAATTTCTTCATAACCACAAAGAATTCTTACTCTGAAGTAAATATTTTGCTTGTCGGATTATTTTTTTTCATACCTTTGCACACTTTCTTTCAGAGAAAAAAAATTTATTTAAAAAAATTACTAAACTAAAAAATGAACTTAAAAGAAAATTGGCTTTCTTCCTTTGAAACATTTGAAAATAAGGAAGATATATTAAAAGATACTCGCAGGGAAGCTATTTCAGTTTTTGAAAAGAAAGGATTTCCCACAAAAAAAGATGAGGCTTGGAAATACACCTCGCTCTCAGACTTGTTAAAAAATGACTTTGCTTTATTGCCAAAGGTAAAAAATCAGGTTACGGAAGAGCAGGTTCGTCCGTTTTTGGTGGCGTGTGATAGCTATAAAATTATCTTCGTTGATGGATATTACTCTCCAGAATTATCTGATAATCAAACTAATGATTTTCTAATCTCTCCTTTGAGTGATATTTTAAAATCTTCTGACAATCAAGAATTTGTCACAAAGCATTTCAATCAAGAAACTCGGAAAGATGATGTTTTTACAGCGTTAAATACCGCCTTTACCAGTGAAGGAATTTGCATCTATATCCCTAAAAATAAAGCAATTGAAAAGCCAATACAACTATTGTACATCACAACGAATTCAGATGAGGCAATCTGTCATCAGCCTCGAAATGTTATTGAAGTTGGCGAAAATGCACAAGTAAAAGTCATTGAAATCCACCAGAGTTTATCAAAAAATGCCGTGCTTACCAATACTGTAACTGAGGTTTTTGTTCGGAAAAATGCAATTTTGGATTACTACAAAGTTCAAAACGATAATTCAAAAGCCTCGTTGATTGACAATACTTACATTTCACAAAAAGAAAACAGCAACGCTTCGGTACATACTTTCTCTTTCGGAGGAGATTTAACGCGTAATAACTTGAATTTCTACCATCACGGGGAACATTTAGAGTCAACTCTGAAAGGCGTTACAATCCTATCAGGAAATCAGCACGTTGATCATTACACATTGGTTAATCACGCCGAGCCAAATTGCGAAAGCCATCAGGATTATAAAACTATTTTATCTGATAAAAGTACAGGAGTTTTCAATGGGAAAATTATGGTGGAGAAAATTGCCCAAAAAACGAATGCTTACCAGCAAAATGATACCATTTTACTTTCGGACAAAGCCAATATTAATACAAAACCACAATTAGAAATCTTTGCTGATGATGTAAAATGTTCACACGGATGTACAGTGGGGGAACTTAACAAAGAAGCTCTTTTCTACTTACAAACACGCGGAATTCCTAAAAAGGAAGGCGAAGCTTTGTTAACTTATGCTTTTGCTAACACGGTGCTGGAAAGTGTAAAAATCCCTGAATTAGAATCACACATTAGTACAATGATTTCTAACAAACTAGGAGTATAAGTTTCTTATCATCTGAAATTAAAAAGTAAAAAAGGTTATAAATAGTTCATATTTATAACCTTTTTTATCTATAAAACTAGCTTACTCATTTGTAGCAAACTGAACTTCGTACAGATTACGATAATAACCATTTTCAATTTGAAGAAGTTGCTCGTGAGTTCCGATTTCAACAATATTTCCCTTATCTAATACAATAATTTTATCAGCCTTTTTCACAGTTGCCAAACGATGAGCAATAATAATTGAGGTACGTCCTTTAGTTATTTTGTCGGTAGCTTCTTGAATCATTTTTTCGGAATGCGAATCTATTGACGAAGTAGCTTCATCAAGAATAAGTATCTCAGGTTTACTCATATATGCACGCAAAAAGGCTATCAACTGGCGTTGTCCTGCCGAGAGCATCGTTCCTCTTTCTTTAACGTTATAATGGTAACCATTAGGAAGTTTCATCAAAAAGTCGTGTACTCCAATGCTTTTTGCCGCTTCAATAACATCTTCTTCCTTAATATTTGGATTTTTTAATGTGATATTATTCAAAACACTATCAGCAAACAAGAAAACATCTTGTAACACTACCGCGATGTGCTCACGCAATGAGGATAAAGTGAGCGTCTTTATATCTATATCATCAATATAAATCGTTCCTGATTTGATATCATAAAATCGATTTAATAAATTGATAATCGTTGTTTTACCAGCTCCTGTTGCACCAACAATAGCAATAGTTTCACCTTGTTTTGCCTCAAAACTAACTCCTCGTAATACTTCCTCTCCCTCAACATATTCAAAACGAACATTTTCAAATCGGATATTACCTTTTACGTTTGTGAGTTCTTTATTTCCTTCTTTTTCAAGGTCAGTTGTTGTATTCAACATGGCAAATACACGTTGAGAAGCTATCACACCCATTTGTAACGTATTGAATTTGTCTGCAATATGTCTGAGAGGGCGAAACAACATTTGCGTAAGTTGAATGAACAAAAATATAACTCCTAAATCAAATGTATTTTTGGAAGTAGCATTAAAACCTCCATACCAAACGATTACAGCTATTGTGATGGAAACACACAAATCTCCTACGGGGAAAAAAATAGAGTTATACCAAATGGTTCTGAGCCAACCTTTTTTATGTTTTTCATTGATTTTTTTAAACTTTTCATATTCTCCTTCTTCTTGAGTGAAAAGCTGTACGATTTTTATTCCTGAGATTCGTTCTTGTACAAAGGCATTCAAATTTGCGACTTCTTTACGAACTTCAACAAAAGCTGATTTCATTGATTTTTGAAACCATCGTGTCATATACAGAATGAAAGGCATCGTCATAAAACTTATTAAAGCCAATCGCCAATCAATAACGAACATAACAACTGCTATCACAATCATTTTCAGCAAATCACTTATAATTTCAAAAAGCCCAGAGCTAAAAACCTCTCCGATACGCTCCATATCATTTACCGCACGTGTAACTAACAATCCGACAGACGATTTATCGTAATATGACATTTTAAAACGCAGTAAATGAGCAAAAAGCTTCTTGCGGATATCTCTGATTACAGTTTGTCCTAACCAACTTGCAAAATAAACAAATAAAAACTGTACAAGCACTTCCGACACAAGCAATCCTACCAAAAAGTATGTGATAAGAAAAAGACCATTATAATCTTTAGGAATGATGTAATCGTCTATCGCGGTCTTGATGAGATAAGGCTGAGAAGTCGCGAGTAATGAAGCCAAAACAGACAAAAAAGCAACTACAAAAAAAGCAAAGCGATAAGGCTTTACAAAATGATATAATTGTTTGAAAGTATGTTTGTTACTTTTTGAATTTTCTGACATTTTTTATTGTTTTTGAACGAAAATCATTACAAAATGTATTTTTATAACTGACGTGAAGGCTATGAAAATTAATTTCTCAAAATATTTATGATTAATTCCTTCAAGAAATCAGATTGTGAGATATTGGCTGCACCTACTCCCTTGCTTTTCATATCTATTTCCCGCAGTCCAGCAATGATAGCACTAACTCTCTTCATTGGATAATTACGAGCTGCAATATGATATTCTTTGACAAAATACGGATTGATTTTCAGCACACTTGCTACATTTTTATCGGTTTGGTCAGTGAGCCCGTGGTACATCAAAAGTTGCTGAAAAAAACTATAAAGCGTTCCAAGAGTCACAACAATAGGATTATCTTTCGGATTATCAGCAAAATATCGGATAATTCTGACCGCCTTAAATTCGTCCTTTTCTCCAATGGCTTTCCGTAATTCAAAATTATTAAACTCTTTACTAATTCCTATATTTCTTTCAATAATATCGGGAGTGATTTCGGTATTTTTTGAGACTACTAAAGTAAGTTTATCCATTTCATTCTGAATTCTGCTCAAATCCGTTCCTAAAAACTCTACCAGCATTTGCGTAGCTTGTGGGTGAATTGTGTAGCCTTTTTCTTTCAAAATAGTTGGAATCCAGTTCATCACATCTCTGTCATAAAGTTTCTTACTTTCGAAAAGAACACAATTTTTGCCAAGAGCCTTTACCAGTTTCTTACGCTTGTCGAGTGTTTTATATTTATGACAAATCACTAAAATTGTTGTTTGTGTATAGTTCTCAACATACGAAACCAAATCCTCTACAGAATTTCCTAAATTCTGAGCTTCTTTTACAATAATTACTTGATAAGGAGCCATCATCGGGAAACGTTTTGCATTATTGATGATATCTGCAACCGACACATCTTGCCCGTAAAGCACCATCTGATTGAACCCTTTTTCATCTTCTGGAAGGATATTTTCCTGAATATAATCTGAAATCAGGTCAATAAAATAAGGCTCCTCCCCCATCAAAAAATAGATAGGAGAGATATTACCTTTTTTTATGTTATCAATAATGTTTTGGGCTTCGTTCATAATCTTTTCATACTTTTAATCCCACTAACTTTTAGTACAACCTTAGTTCATTACCGAAGATTTAATAACATTTTAACACCTTGACCAGCATAAAACCTTCTTCAAGTTTCGTTAGTTTCTATAAAATGTATAATTTCATAATTTAGTTCTTCTGAATATTCCATTGGTAACGAATGAGTTGCTTTTTTCCATAACTTACACACTGCACTTCTCACATTCTTTTTAGCAACTTCCAATGCTTTAAAAGAGTTATGTACACCGCTATTATCTGCAAAAGCAATATACACGGGAAACTCCCATTCACACATCTGCTTAGGAGTAATCATTTTTGGCTTGGGCAATTTGGAAATATAGTAATTTGCAGCACTATCAATCATTTTAGCTACTGGATTTGTTATATCAATATTTTGAGAACCACTTATTTCTTTCAGCAAGCATTGTCGCCATCTTTTAGGCAAAAATCGCATATTGTAAGGTATTGACTTTAAAATAATACTAAATTTTATCATCTGAAAAGTAAAAACAGGTTCAATCAAAACCAAAGAAGCGACTCTATTTGGATAAAACGAGGCAAAATTAGCTGATAACCAACCTCCAAAAGAATGCCCTATTATGTGAAACTGAGGTACATTAAGCTTTTCTATCGTTTCTGCTATCCATCTTGCTTGTTCAAAATTATTTTGTATTGGGTGGTCTTGTTCACTTAATCCTGCATCTCCCAATGCATCAAAAGCATACACAACTCTATTTTTACAAAAATCAGGCAAATTAGCGTACCACATTGGTGTGCCTGATGATTTTCCTGGCAAAAGGAGAATAGGACTTCTATTATTAAGACAATTTTTTTTCCAGCAATACACTTGTACACTACCAAATGAAGTTTTTACTTGCGAGGACTCTGGCTGAGGCAATGTACGCATCACCTCCTCGTACGCTTCCAGATATTCTTGTCGCTTTTCTGGCGAAATCCACTTTCCAATTACTTGTTTCATAGACGATGAGGGTATTCAAACTTCACTAAGAATGCAAATATACAAAAAAACAATTATCAAACGTAGCTATAAGTTACACAAAAAAGTCACCCTGCTTTTTCAGCAAGGTGACTTTTCATAACTTCTAAGTCATTAAACTATCTTTTTGCATCAGCTGTCCAAGTTTGCTCATCTTTCATATAAAGAATACTTAAACTTGATGCTGTGATTCGGATGTATTTAACTCCTTCTTCAAAATCAACATTTACCAGAGTATTATCTCCATCTTTTTTAAACTCAACTCCTTTCAAATCTTTAATTCCATCAGAAAAACGGAAATAGTAATTGTTTCCAGCCTTAACCACAGTTACTGCTCCATCTTTTACAGATTTGTCCTCAGTTGCTGATTTGTAGCCAATCGAACCCTTGTAAGTCCCTACAAACAAATTGTTATCTGATGGGTCATCATTTTTACTACAAGCAAAAACAACCAATGTTAAACAAAAAACTCCTAAAATTTTTAATGCTTTTTTCATTTTTAAAAATATTTTACGTTAATACACCAATAAAAATACAATAATCGTTCCAAAATGAAAAATAAAATCATAAAGTTTAGTTAAAAATCAACTTTTATTGCATTTTAAGATAAAAATAAAACAATTTTCAATAAAAACCATTAATACTTACGAAAATTTCATCGATTTTGTTGGAGATATTTTAGTTATAACATATGTTGGTAGAAGTAAAATCATCAGACAGAGAGCTAATACACCAATGTTTAGAAGCAAAACAATTATTGGCTCAACATAAATTGGAACTTCTGTAACGTAGTAAGTACTTGGGTCTAATTTGATAAAACTATATTTTTTCTGCAAATAAAGTAGAAACAATCCTAACAAGTTTCCCCAAAGAAGTCCTAAAAAAATAATATAAGCTGCATTGAACAGAAATATATTTCGGATACTCTTGTCAGTTGCTCCCAAGCTCTTCAAAATACCTATCATTGGAGTTTTCTCAAGAATTAATACCAGAATAGCCGTTATCATATTAAATCCTCCAACGATTATCATTATGCCAATGATGAGATAGATATTAAAGTCAAACATTCCTAACCATTCAAAAATAAACGGATATTTCTGAATAATAGTCTGTGAGTCAAGGCTTGAAAGCGTCTCGTTATAAACTTTATTTCCTATTGTTTTTATAGCGTCAAAGTCATTGATAAAAACTTCAAAGTTTCCTATCTCATCGGGCTTCCATTGATTAATTCGCTGTATTTGCCTAATGTCTGTGAAAATATACGAGGCATCAAATTCCTGAAAACCACTATTGTAAATCCCTACAATCTCAAAATTCCGCTGATTTGGAACTTGAGATTTTTCATCTTTCAGAAAAATAGCGTGACATTTATCTCCCAGCTTCAAATGTAATCGATTCGCAAAATATTCCGAAATAAGAATTTCATTACTGATTTCTTCTCCGCTAAAATTAGGAACACGCCCTTCCTTTATAAATTCCTTCATCAATTGCCAATTGTAGTCCTTCCCTACCCCTTTGGCTAAGATTGCCTCGTAACTATTTTCTGTTCGGATTATTCCTCCCTTAGTTGCTACTGCTTGTACGTGAGTAACTTCAGGAATGTTAGGGAAATTGGGATAGAAATTTTGATGAATTGAAATTGGCTTTATCGAAACTTCCGAAGCATTATTATCATAGTTATAAACTTGAATATGCCCCTGAAATGCCACTATCTTTTCTCGGATTTTTCGTTGCAATCCCATTCCAGTAGCAATAGCGATGAGCATCATAACCACTCCCACCGCAATAGCTGCAATCGCCATTTTGATAATTGGAGAGGATACCGTACTTTTGTCCGATTTCGAAAAAATAATTCGTCGTGCTATGAAAAGTGGAAAATTCAATCGTAATTTTTTTATTAGGAGCGTCAAAAATACAATTTTTTTGCTACTTCTGATGGCTTCGTGCAAAAATAATGGGCAAAAGATTAAAAATAAACCCTTTATAACCCAACAGAATTCCTCCCAGGAAATTATTTTAGGAGCCAACCGAATGGATTTGTATTTACCTCTCTTACAAAATAAAAAAGTAGGAATCGTTACCAACCAAACGGGGATTGTTAAAACACAAACTGGCAAATACGTTCATTTGGTAGATACTCTTTTAAAAAGAGACATCAAGGTTACGAAAGTTTTTGCACCCGAACACGGATTTCGTGGCGAAGCCGACGCTGGAGAAGTAGTAAAAGACGGAAAAGACACCAAAACTGGGCTTCCTATCGTATCACTTTACGGAAAAAACAAAAAACCTACGAAAGAACAACTCACAAATCTTGATGTAATCCTTTTTGATTTGCAAGATGTTGGGGTGCGTTTCTATACGTACATATCAACGCTTCATTATGTTATGGAGGCTTGTGCTGAAATGCAATTACCCGTTGTAGTTCTCGACCGACCTAACCCTAACGCCCATTACATTGATGGTCCCGTGCTACAACCTGAGTTTAAAAGCTTTATAGGAATGCACCCTGTTCCAGTAGTTTACGGAATGACCATTGGAGAATACGGACAAATGATTAATGGCGAAAAATGGTTGGAAAATAACTTAACCGCCAACCTAACGATTATCCCTCTGGCTAACTATACACATCAAACGCCCTATAGTTTGCCCGTAAAACCCTCACCCAATTTACCTAACGACACATCGATAAACCTTTATCCCAGCTTGTGTTTCTTTGAAGGCACTAATGTAAGTATGGGGCGTGGTACTTCGTGGCAATTTCAGATATATGGTTCGCCTTATTTTGAAAAAACTACGTTCAATTTCACTCCCAAACCTAATGAAGGCGATAAAAACCCAAAATTTAACGGAAAGATTTGCTATGGGGAGGACTTGCGTCAGTATCCTACCCTTTCTAAGCTCAATTTTACTTGGCTGAAGAAAGCTCACGAGCAATCAAAAGGAGTAAAAACACCGTTTTTCACCTCTTCTTTCAACAAGATTGCAGGAAATGCCATACTAAAACAACAAATCATTGCAGGAAAAAGCGATGAAGAGATACGCAAAACTTGGAAAACCGACTTGGAGAAGTTCAAAAAGACACGACAAAAATATTTGATTTATTAAAAACTCAATAAATTCTTCTGTAAAAGAATAAATCCCTTCGAAAAGACCATAATCAACCCCAATTATACACAATCGAAAGACAAGATTCACTCTTGTCTTTCTCTTTTTTATAAATTACTATCCAGAAAAGAAGATTGACTGATTATTTTTTAATTCTTCTCGCTATTTTTTCGATTTTAACCTTTTATAGATTGATATTGACTAAAAAGAAATTAATATTGACCAATAGGAAATCAATCCCAACCAATAAGAAATCAATCCCAACCAATAAGAAATCAATCCCAACCAA
The DNA here is from genome assembly GCF_000379185.1 of Capnocytophaga cynodegmi DSM 19736. Taxonomy (GTDB): domain Bacteria; phylum Bacteroidota; class Bacteroidia; order Flavobacteriales; family Flavobacteriaceae; genus Capnocytophaga; species Capnocytophaga cynodegmi. Next base: position 89,487 of record NZ_KB900726.1, on the reverse strand, counting down.
CAAGAAATAAATTCCAACCAACAAGAAATAAATTCCAACCAACAAGAAATAAATTCTGACCAATAGGAAATCTATTCTGACCAGCAGGAAATGAATTCTGACCAGCAGGAAATGAATTCTGACCAGCAGGAAATGAATTCTGACCGGTAAATATTGATTTCTGAAGGGTAATAATCAATGAAAAGTACACTTTTTGTTTTAAAAGTAGTGTAAAAAATAACATATTAGCCTAAAATATCTTCAATATGTTCAATAACTTCGGAAACAAAGGCTGTTTCTTCCACAATGTTCTGGGAAAGTTCCTTTTTAGTCTGTTGTAATCTGATTATTTTCTCTTCAATAGTGTTTTTAGATACAAATCGAACGACATTCACCTTGTTTTTTTGCCCTAATCTGTGAGCTCGAGCGATAGCCTGTTTTTCCGAAAAGGGATTCCACCAAGGGTCAAGCAAAAGTACGTGAGAGGCCTGCGTAAGATTTAGTCCCACCTCTCCAGCTTTGAGGGAAATAAAGAAAAATTTTACACTTTTATCGTTTTGAAAAGCCTCTACCTCAGCTTTTCGTTGAGCGGTAGGGACATTTCCTGTGAGTGTAACGTATCGTATGCCTTCTTGTTGGCACCATTGCTGGAAAATCTCCAAATGTGTAACAAAACTACTGAAAACAAGTGCTTTTTGATTGGAATGTATCACAAGTTCCATATAATTGATAACCTCTTCATACTTTCCTGAGGGGATTTCACTCTGTTTGTCTATCAATTTAGGGTGATTGCTTATTTGTCGGAGCTTCATTAATACATTCAAAGCACTAAATTGCGAAATTTGCCCATCAACTTGCAGTAATTCATTCCTCGCTTTTGATTTTTCACGCTCATACCACTTTTCCTGAGCTTCAGAAAGTTGGCAATAAATGATTTGTTCCATCATTTCAGGCAAATCATCAAGTACCTGTTCTTTTGTTCGTCGCAAAAGAAACGGACTGATGATGGTTTTAAGCTCTTCCAATACCACAGCATCGCCTTTCTTCTCAATATTATGCTTAAAATACTTGCTGAAATGCGAAAAACTGCCTAAAATATTCGGGTTGATGAATTGCATTTGCGACCATAAATCACTCAAAGAGTTTTCTATAGGCGTTCCACTCAAAGAAATTTTGTGTTGAGCCTTAATTTCGTGAATTGCCTTAAACGTTTGCGAATTTTTATTCTTTATACGCTGACTTTCATCTAAAATAATATATCTGAACTCTTGTTTTTGAAAGATTTTCGCATCTCGGGTCACAATCGGATAACTCGTGAAAATCATATCGTAATTCTGCAACCGATTTGCCTTTGCTTTGCGGTCACTGCCCACATATTGCGTACATTTGAAGTGAGGAGCGAAGCGTTTTGTCTCGTCATACCAGTTAAAAACCAAAGATGACGGGAGAATTACCAAAACTCGCAAGGGTTCTTTCTGTTTTTGTCCAGAACTAAACAAATCAGGAGCTGAAATAGCTTCAACTTCTGGTAATTTATCGTGAATATCTACCAATAACGCAATGGTTTGCAGGGTTTTACCAAGTCCCATATCGTCGGCAAGACAAGCTCCTAATCCATTATAATGATGTTCTAAAAGCCACTTCACACCTTCTTGTTGGTATGGGCGAAGTGTCGCTTTTAAGTTCGGAGAAGGCAGGTATTGTACGTTACTTACGAGCGTTCGGGCTTTTAATTCGGGTAATTCTTCAAGAAGTGCATAATTATTTTTAGGAAGCTGAAGTTTTCCTTCGGAAATTTTGGTAAACTTCACTAAAGTTCCGTACCTACTGAACCATTCTTGCGGAATAATGAATAAATTTCCGTCCGAAAGCGTATAAATGGGGTTATTTTCTTTTATATTTTTAATCAAATCTTTAAAATGAAAGATAAAATCTCCTTGTTTTACCTGCATATTGAGGTCGAACCAGTCATTTTCGGCTTTTGTTTCCGACAGAATTAATTGTGGAAATATTTTGGGAGCTTTTTTTCCGTCGATTTCAATATTTTCAAGAGAAAAACCTGCTTCAAGGAGTTCTTTTTCCTTTTCTAACAGATGAAAATACGATGCAAACGGACTATCTTCTTTCAAGAAGAAAGTCCCTTCATTTTCTGAAAAACCCAACCCAGTTACTATTTGTTTTTTCTCTGCTTCTGCTTGAAAATTTCTTTTATAATTGGTGATTTGTAGCCCTTCTTCGGCTTTCATTTCCAATACGGAATGTGATTTTTTGGACTGATTGCTACTGAATGTGTAACCATCGTAGTCAAACTCCAAATATATCTTGTAATGATTAGCAAAAAAGTCGTGCATTAGGTGTAGTTTTGTTGCAATCATCTGATTTTTATGGATAATTTCAAAACCTTTTGCTTTTATCTCAACTTTTTTGAGTATTTCTTTGAGAAACTTATCAAAATACTCACTAATGAGTTTCTCTGGAATGAAAACTTCTGCCTTATTTAAGAAAGGCTTTACATTCAATGCTTTAATATGAGCGACTTTTACCAATTTCTTATCGATAACAAGCCACGACTTTTCGTTATTTAATAGCTTGATTTGGTGTTGATTCGGGATAAGTGGTTTGTTGTCCTCCAACAAAGAGAGCCTATATGTAATACCGATGGTTGTTTTTTCAAATTCCAAGAGAGGTTGAAGAATCTTTTGGGTAATTTGTATTTTCTGTTTGGTAATTTCATCTTTTGTATTGAGATTGATTGTCAGGAAAAAATCGTTTTCTGAAATCATTTGTAGCATTTGGGCTGTCTTTTCCTCAATGTAGGTCAGTATCGCTTGTTTTTGCTGTGTATTTTTGTAAAGAACTTCTATTGAGGAGGACTTTTTAGCAAACTTTTTAATCAAAATAGGCTTCTGAAGTGTATTTACCTGTTCCAAAAGCTCTTTTTGCTCTGCGTTTAATTCAATTTGAGGTAAACTTTCGAGAATTTCTTTGTTTGCTTTCTTAAAAAAATACCAAACACTACCTTTTTGCTCCGCAATATAAGCATTAGGCAAAAAGACAGCAAAATCGGCATCAAAAGTGAAATCAAAAAAAAGCAAATAATTGGTATGCATTTGTGTTGAAGCAAAAATTTTGATTAAGGGTGGCAAAAATAGCTCTAAAATTCCAGATGACATCGCCTTTTAAAGGCAAAGAGAAAAAATATTCAGCACAAAAAATTTTTTTCGTACCTTTGTCCTCAATTTATCCATACTATTATGTTTTCCAATTCAAGTAAATACGCAATAAATGCTGTTATATATCTTGCTGTGCATTCTTCTGAATCTAACAAAATCAGTGTAAAGGAAATCGCAGAAAAATTGAACATTCCCACCCCATTCTTGGCAAAAATACTTCAGACTTTAGCCAAAAAAAGAGCCATTAATTCAACAAAAGGACCAGGAGGAGGGTTTTGGATGTCAGAAGAAAAAAAAGAAGCCCCACTTATAAGCATTATTGAACATATTGATGAATTACATAGATTTATGACTTGTTCTATGAGCTTGAAAGGATGCTCTGAGGAAGAGCCTTGCCCAATACATTACGCCATTAAGCCCTTTAAAGATGAGCTAAAAAAGCAATTAAGTGAAAACAGCATTTGCTTTTTTGCAAATAAAATAACTAATGGCGAAGCCTTCCTATTTATCTAATGTTTAGTTTGCTACTATGAACTTCAGATTCAAACAATTTTCAGTTTCTCAGGCACAAAGTGCAATGAAAATAGGTACTGACAATGTACTTTTGGGAGCTTGGACGCCGGTTGATAATTTCCCTCAAAGTGTGTTGGATATTGGAGCGGGAACAGGCATTCTTGCTCTGATGTTGGCTCAGCGCACCAATGCACAAACTATTGATGCTGTGGAAATTGATGAAGAAGCATACATTGAATGTGCAGAAAACTTTGAAAATAGCCCTTGGGCAGACAGACTTTTCTGCTATTTTGCTTCTTTTCAAGAATTTGTAACGGAAATGGAAGGAGAAAAATACGACATTATCATTTCAAATCCTCCTTTTTATACCTCTGAGTATCAAACTGAATGTAATTCACGCAACAAAGCTCGTTTTGAAAACTCTCTGCCTTTCAGTACTTTGATAGATGGTGTAGCCTCATTGCTTTCTGATGAGGGTATCTTTTCTGTTATTATTCCATTTTCGGAAGAGGAGCATTTTGTGCGATTAGCTTCAGAGAAAGGCTTGTTTGCAAGGAAAATCACTCGCGTGAAAGGCAACGCCAATGCAGATTTAAAACGTAGTTTGATTGCTTTTGACAAAAAAAGTGAAGTTTGTATTTCTGACCTGTTGATTATAGAAAAAGAACGTAACGTATACACAGAAGCCTACACAGAGCTTACCAAAGATTTTTATCTAAAAATGTAATTCCTAATCCAAAATTTAATATCCTCCTTAAAAGTGAAGTGGCAATTTTAGATTGTTTCTAAGAAATAGTCATCATTTTTTCATTATTTTTGTACGCATCTTACAACAAAATAATGACCAAAAAATATCTACTGATTTTCATTATTGTAGCCTTAATCTTAACCATTTTGGCTTTCGTATTTCTACCTAAAAAAGATAGTTATTCCAAAATTGAAAAAGTTGACATTGTAACCAATCAAGGCTATGCAGGTTCACATTCTTGTAAGGAATGCCACGAACAGGAGTATGCTGAATGGGAATTATCTGATCATTTCAAAGCAATGCAACACGCTGATGACAAAACCGTTTTGGGTGATTTTAACGACGTTACATACACTGCTGATGGAATTACTTCCCGATTCTTTAAGAAAAATGGTAAATTCTACATAAATACAGAGGACGAAAACGGGAAATATCGTGATTTTGAAATTGTTTTCACTTTCGGACATTATCCACTACAACAATATCTAACCAAGTTTGGCGGAGGAAAAATGCAAGTATTTCGACAAAGTTGGGATAGCCGAGAAAACAAATGGTTTCATCAGTATGCAGGAGAAAAAATTCCACCTGGTGATTATTTACATTGGACGAATGCTGGACAGAACTGGAACCTAATGTGTTCTACCTGCCATAGTACCAATCTACAGAAAAATTATAATCCGTTGAAAGACACCTACAAAACTACTTATGACGAACTAACTGTAGGTTGCGAAAGTTGTCACGGACCTGGAAAAAAACATAATGATTTTATGCGAAGTTCCGATTATCAGAAAGGTATTTCTAAAAATTTCTTTATAACTTTGGGAGTAAATACACCACAGAAAACAGAACTGAATACCTGTATGCCTTGCCACGCCCGAAGAGGTGAAGTTACACAACACCACACTGCTTCTGACGAAATTATGGATAATTACATTCCTGAAATACCCATTACAAATATCTATTTTGCGGACGGACAAGCTCTTGATGAAGTTTACAAATATGGCTCTTTCCTTCAAAGTAAGATGTATCACGTATCAATCAAGTGTACAAATTGTCATTTGCCTCATTCGGGAAAATTGAGGATGCAAGGAAATCAATTGTGTTTACAATGTCACACGCCAAATTATGCAACATCAGCACATACATTTCATAAAGAAAATACGGAGGCTTCCGATTGTAAATCGTGCCATATGCCAACGCGCACATATATGGGCAATGATATTCGTCACGACCATAATTTTGCCGTTCCTCGTCCAGACCTGTCAGAAAAGTACGGAGTTCCGAACGCTTGTAATGCTTGTCATAACGATAAATCTGCTAAATGGGCTAGTCAAGCAGTTGAAAAATGGTATGGAAAAGAACGAAGACCACATTTTGCAGAAAATTTAATTATTGGAAGTCTACAGAATGAAAAAAGTTTGGAACGACTAAATGAGTTGCTCACAAATTCAGCTACTCCTGATATTATTCGGGCTACTGCTGTACATTATTTAGGAGGGATATACACGGAACAAAGCCTTCAATTAGTGAAAAAGGAATTGAATAATTCAGACGCTCAAACTCGTTACCGAGCAGTTATCGCTTTGGGAAATTTTCCAATACATTTATATGAAAATGAATTAATTTCATTGCTGAGCGATAAAGTAAAAGCCGTACGAATAGCCACAGCATATGTTTTCCTTTCACAAAAAGGCTGGGAACAATCGAAATTATTAACTTCTTTTGAATCAGCGAGAAAAGAATACGAAACTTTTGTACTCTCACAAGCTGATTTTCCGGTGGGAAGTGCCACCGCCGCTGACTATTTTACGCATTTAGGAGACACAGACAAAGCAATTTTATTCTACGAAAGAGCCATTAAAAAAGATAAAACCCTGAATCACGTTCGTTTGAATTTAGCAACACTTTATAACGGAAAAGGGCAAAACGATAAAGCGTGGCAAATACTTCATCAAGCTCAAAATTACGCTCCCGAAAATGCACAAGTTTATTACTTTATGGCCTTATTAAGTAGCGAAGAAAAAGATTATAATCAAGCTAAAAAATATTTTGAAAAGGCAATGCAATTAGGAATGAATAATGAAAATATACAAAGAAATTATCAATCGGTAATTCAGATAATTAACAAAAAGAACTAATGTAAAAAAGGAACTATCTTACTAAAAATAGTTCCTTTTTTATTTGTTTTCTTCCTTTTTAACTTGGAATGTTCTTCAAAATTTCAAGCAAATATTTCCAGAATTTTTGAACAGATTTAATATTCACTTTTTCATCAGGAGAATGTGCTCCTTTGATGGTAGGACCAAAGCTAATCATCTCCATATTCGGGTAGTTTTGCCCTAAAATTCCGCATTCTAATCCTGCGTGACAAGCAACCACGTTGGGTTTCTCTCCGAATAATTTTTCGTATTGTTCTTTTAAAACCTTTAATATAGAGGAATTTACATCAGGTTCCCAACCTGGATAACTTCCTGTAAATTCCACCTCGAATCCAGAAAGTTCAAAAGCAGAACGCAACGCATTTGCTAAATCAAATTTTGCCGATTCCACCGAAGAACGTGTCAAACAATGAATTTTTATTTCTCCGTCTTTAACAACCACTCTGGCAATATTATTACTGGTTTCTACCAAATCCGAAATACTTTTACTCATTGCGTAAACGCCATTGTGTGCCGTGTAAATGGAACGCAAAACCCCTTCTTGAACGCCCAATTCCATTACGTTTTCGGGCAAATTTGTACTTTCCAAAGTGATAGACAGATTAGGCTCGGTTATTTGCAATTCGTGTTTAATTACTTCGGTAAGTTGCTTGAATTCAAATTCAAACGCTTCATTTTGGATTTTATCAACTACCACAATGGCAGTACTTTCACGAGGAATTGCATTACGCAATCCACCGCCATTTATTTCCGAAATTCGTAATCCAAAATTTTCAAAACCATCGAAAAGCAAACGATTCATTATTTTATTGGCATTACCAAAACCTTTGTGAATGTCCATTCCGCTGTGTCCGCCTTGTAATCCTTTCACAACGACTTTGTAAGCAACCACATCTTGCGGAATTTCTTCTTGGTCGTATTCACGGAAAGCGGTAACATCAACACCTCCAGCACATCCTATATCAATTTCATCATCTTCTTCAGTGTCCAAATTCAGAAGAATATCGCCATTGAGTAATCCGCCTTTAAGTCCCATTGCTCCAGTCATTCCAGTTTCTTCATCAATGGTGAAAAGAGCTTCAATATCAGGGTGTTCAATATCAGAGCTTTGTAAAATAGCCATTATTGCCGCCACTCCAATTCCGTTATCAGCACCGAGGGTGGTTCCTTCAGCTTTTACCCAATCGCCTTCAATTTTCATTTTGATACCTTCTGTACTAAAATCGAAAATGGTATCGTTATTTTTTTGATGAACCATATCCAGATGCGACTGAAGGACGACTTTTTTGCGATTTTCCATTCCTTTTGTTGCAGGTTTTCGGATAATTACATTTCCCACCTCATCTTTTAGGGTTTCCAAACCTAATTTCTTTCCGAAATCCATCATAAAAGCAATTACTTTTTCTTCCTTTTTTGACGGACGAGGCACCGCATTCAAATCCGCAAAATTTCCCCAAAGGGATTGGGGCTCTAAATTTCTTATATCTTGATTCATATTGAATAAAATTAAAACAACTTAAGTAAACTCATTTGTGTTGAAAGCCCAAAGTTAATGATAAAATTTATTATTTTTGCTCCTTACACAAAATTATTTTTGATGAAATGAAACCCAAATATTTTTTCTATACTTTTTTCATTGGAATTTGGATCTTATTACGAAACTTCCCACAAATAACTGAATCTGTCTATAGCAGAGGTATATATCCTTACATTGCAAAGGCATTTCACTTCATTTTTGGTTGGATTCCTTTTTCATTTGGAGACGTTTTTTATACGCTCTTGAGTGTATTTTTAATCTATTTTGTAATAAAAAACAGAAAAAAAATATGGAAAAAACCTATTTGGTTTGCTGACAAAGCCTTTTCTTTCATTTTTATTCTATTTTTTTGTTTTTTTTCTTTCTGGGGATTTAATTATTTCCGAATTCCACTATCAGAATCACTAAAAATAGAAACAAAATATACTAAAAAAGAGCTTCTACAAGCTACTGAAATGTATATTGAACAGGCAAATCACTACCATAAGCAATTAGCAGAAAACGATAGCATTAAAGTGGATTTTAAAATGTCGCATCGTGAAATTTACGAAATTGCTTGGAAAAGTTTTCCTCTGGAAATTGAAAATCTGACCGATTTTTCTTCATTCAAAAGTGTCAAACCTTCGATTTATAGCTTATTTCTAACGTATATGGGATACAGTGGCTATATCAATCCGTTTACTAATGAAGCTCAAGTAAATGGAAAAATAATTGGTTACTCCACTCCTATCACAGCCTGTCACGAAATTGCTCACCAAATGGGTTATGCTGCTGAAGAAGAAGCTAATTACATTGGATATTTAGCCACAGAAAAGAGTGATAATCTGTATTTTAAATATAGTGCGTCTATCTTTGCATTGCGTTATTTACTTGGTGAAGTATACAAATTTGCTCCAGAAGAGTACAAACAAATCAAAGATAAAGTACACTTTGGAATTTTTCAGAATTATGCCGAAACTCGTCGCTTTTGGAAACAATATGAGAACAAAGCTGAACCTATTTTCAAAGCAAGTTATGACGTTTTTCTAAAAGCCAACAAACAACAACAGGGTATTGAGAGCTACAATTTAATTGTAGGATTACTTATCAACTCAAAAATAAAAAACTGAAAATCTGCATATTACCTAAAACATCTTTCCATTCTTTGAGAAAAAATAACATTCTTTGAGAAAAAATATATGATTTTCTTATGTTTTTTCAATATAAGTAGTATATTTGCTTACGGATTTTTCAGCCAAAATTAATGACAACAGAAGTAAAAAAAGAGGGTAAATTTTCATATATAGAAAAAGGAGAAGGAACTCCAGTTATCATTCTGCACGGACTTATGGGAGGATTGAGTAATTTTGAAGGAGTCCTTTCATTTTTTTCAAAAGCAAATTACAAAGTAGTTATCCCAGAATTACCTTTGTTTTCTATGCCTTTGCTGACGACCTCTGTTAAAACTTTGGCAAAATTTCTGCATAAATTCATCAAACACAAGCAGTTTGAACAAGTAATCTTGTTAGGAAATTCCTTAGGAGGACACGTTGGTTTACTTTACACCAAGAAACATCCACAGAACGTAAAAGCCCTTATTTTAACTGGAAGTTCAGGGCTTTATGAAAGTGCTATGGGCGATGGTTATCCACGTCGTGGCGACTATGAATTCATTAAGAAGAAATGCGAAGAAGTCTTTTATGACCCCGCAGTTGCCACAAAAGAAATCGTTGATGAAGTATTTCAAAATGTAAACGACAGAGGCAAACTAATAAAAACCTTAGCCATAGCAAAAAGTGCAATACGACACAATATGGCGAAAGACCTACCTAAAATGTTTACACCTACTTGCTTAATCTGGGGAAAAAATGACACTGTTACACCACCAAGAGTTGCAGAAGAATTTCATCAATTATTGCCTGATTCTGATTTATTTTGGATAGACAAATGCGGACACGCACCAATGATGGAACACCCCAATACATTTAACGAGCTTTTAAACGATTGGTTCATCAAACGAAACATATGATAGAAGAAAAATCACTACACGTTTAGTGATTTTTCGTTTTTAAAAAGCATTAAACACTAAGAAAAAAATGATTATCACCAAAGCCGAATTTATTGTAAGTAACTCTGATGTAAATAAATGCCCCTCTGAACGAATTCCTGAATATGCATTTATCGGGCGTTCGAATGTTGGTAAATCATCGCTAATCAATATGTTGGCTAATAATAAAAATTTAGCTAAAACTTCAGGAAGACCAGGAAAAACGCAACTCATCAATCACTTCAAAATAAATAACAATTGGTTTTTGGTAGATTTGCCAGGATACGGATATGCTCGTGTATCAAAAACAACCAAAAAAACGTTTCAGAAGTTTATCACTCAATATTTTGAAAAACGCCAACAATTGGTATGTGCCTTTGTTTTGGTCGATATCCGCCACGAACCTCAAAAAATTGATTTGGAATTTATGCAATGGCTTGGAGAAAATGCTATTCCATTTGCAATTATCTTCACTAAAGCTGATAAACTTAAGCCGAACGCTATTGAACGAAATATTGAGAATTACAAAAATCTTCTGCTCGAAACTTGGGAAAAATTCCCGTTGTATTTCGTAACTTCATCTGAAAATAAAACAGGAAAAGAGGAACTCTTACAATACATTGATAGCATAAATAAAAGTTTGAGATAATCTTCTTTATGAGAAAAAGAAAACGAATCTCCCAATGTCCGAATTGCCAAACAATGCTTTCCGCAAGGGATAATTTTTGCCCCAATTGCGGACAAGAAAATCATTACAATAACCACTCTATCAAAGAATTATTAAACGATTTTTTTGCATCGTTCATAAACTTTGATAACAAAATATGGAATAGTTTAAAAACAATTCTGCTACAACCTGGGCAAATCACTAAACAATACGTTGAAGGCAAACGCATTCGATTTGTGCCTCCTTTCAAATTGTATCTGTTTTTTTCGTTCATTTTCTTTGTAATGATGAGTTTTTCTTTTCAGAAAGCCTCACATTCTGATTTTTCTCGAAAAATATTAAACCGAATTAACCAAGTCATCGCTTCGGAAACGTTAAATATCTCCGAAAAAGAATACAACAGACTCAAAAACGCCAATTCTGATGTAATAAAATCATTTATTGATAGCGTTTTTGCATACAAAACAAAATGGAATCGAACTAAAAAGGAGGATTTCTACAATTTGGTAAATAAAAATGTACTTTCAGATTTCCGAGTGGGCATTTCAGAGAATAATTTTTCTATTGGGACACAAAAAAGTTTCCTTTCCTACGATATTTTTCTGGAAAAGAAGCCTCAATTTGATACCATTCTCATATTAAATCATCAAATTACGCGTAAAGAACTGAAATTGGTATATGACGACAAAGCAAAATTAGATTCGTTAGTTACAACCAAATGGAAAAAGTTAGGATATTTCAAACAAATTGAACTTAAAAATCTCATTCATAAAATGGGGGTGTTTTCTTTCGGAAATGTAACCCAAATGACTGAATTTGTTGATAAAGAAATAAATAAATATTTGTCAATCGCTTCTTATACCATTATTTTAATGATGCCTTTTGTATCATTACTTCTACTTATTTTCTTTCGTAAAAAGCACAAAAAACTATACGTACACCTGATTCATTCATTGCATTTACATTCAACGATATACCTGTTTACCAGTATTTTGATGGGAATATTCTTAATCACAGGGCTAAATGCTTTGTTTTGGGTGTTGTACATACTTTTTGTTATTGGATTGGTCGTGTATTTTATCATTTCTAACCGAGTTTTGTATCAAGAAAGAAAGTCTATAACCGTTTTAAAATCAATATTGTTACTTACTTTGTACTTCATAATTTCCTTGTTGATAGCTTTTTACATCGGGCTTATTTCAGTTGCGTACATATAAGGTTGTTTTTATTGATTTTCTTTGTGGATATAAATTGTTTTAAAAACTGATTTTTTAATTCTATTTTTTTAGAAACGAAAGCAAAAAAAAACAGAAAAAGTTTCATAGTCCACACATAATTATCCAACTTATTATTAAACAAATTAAAATTTTTCAACTTGAAATAAATTACTATCTTTGAGGTCGAAAAATAAATTGATAAAGTGATAAACCGATAATTTTAAGCCAATGAAAAATATATTTTTATCAACCATTTTAGTGGGAATGAGTTCCCTGAGTATCGCACAGACCTTGCAAACCCTCGAAAAGAATTGGAAATTCACGCGTGAGGATAACAAAAATTTCTCGCAAATTTCCGTAAATGACAAAAAATGGCAAAATGTAGTTGTGCCTCACGATTGGGCTATCTATGGTCCGTTCGATATTGAAAATGACGTACAACGCACCGCCATCAAGCAAGACGGACAGGTAGCTCCCATCGAGCATTCGGGGCGTACGGGCGGACTTCCGTTCGTAGGTGTGGGTTGGTACCGAACTTCATTTGATGTGGCAGATTTCAACGCCGACAAAAAAGTTTTCATCAAGTTTGACGGAGCAATGTCCAACGCCGAAGTATTCGTCAACGGGCAAAAAGCAGGGCAGTGGCATCACGGATACAACACTTTTTTCCTCGATGTTACTCCTTTTGTCAAAGCCAAAAACAATACGTTGGCGGTTCGTTTGGAGAATTTGACCCAGCAATCGCGTTGGTACCCAGGTGCAGGGCTCTACCGAAATGTACACGTCATTACCAAAAACAAAACGCACATTCCTATTTGGGGAATTCAGCTCACAACTCCTGAAATTGAAAAGAATTTTGCTAAAATTCAGCTAAAAACTGAAATAGAAAGTCAAAATCTGTCTAACATTGAAGTAGAAACCGAAATTTTTAATCCGAAAGGAGAAAAAATCGCTTCTGACAGAAAGAAATACGATGAATTTATTGTCAATAATAAAGTTCAGCAAGATATTTACGTAAAAAATCCTGTTTTGTGGGATATCCAGCAACCTAATTTGTACAAAGCAGTTACAAAAATATATGAAAACGGAACGCTGAAAGACACCGAAACAACCACTTTTGGTATCCGAAAAATCGAAATAAAACCCAACGACGGATTGTACCTCAACGGAAGAAAAATCAAGTTTCAGGGCGTGTGTATGCACCACGATTTGGGAGCGATTGGGGCTGCGGTCAATGAGGCGGCTATCCGTCGTCAGATACGAATTATGCAAGATATGGGCGTGAATGCCATTCGTACCGCTCATAATATGCCAGCTCCTGAATATGTGCGTATTGCCGATGAAATGGGAATGATGTTGGCTTTGGAAAGTTTTGATGAATGGGCAATTCCGAAGGTAGAAAATGGCTACAATCGTTATTTTAAAGATTGGGCAGAAAAGGATTTAACCAATTTGGTACGTCATTTTCGTAACAACCCGAGTGTGGTGATGTGGTTCATCGGTAACGAAGTAGAAGAACAAAGCGTTCAGGAAGGAGCCAAAGTAGCACGTTGGTTGCAGGATATTATCCACAAACACGATGGTACACGACCTGTTTCCAATGGAATGGACAGACCCGACCACGTTTTCAAAAACAATATGGCGGCAACTATGCAGGTGGCAGGTTTCAACTATCGTCCATTCCGTTATCAAGAAGCCTACAAATTGTTGCCTCAACAGATTATCTTGGGAAGTGAAACCGCTTCAACTATCAGTTCACGAGGCGTTTACAAATTCCCTGTGGAAAGAAAATCAATGCCGAAATACGAAGACCAACAAACCTCTTCCTATGATGTAGAACATTGCGGTTGGTCAAATTTGCCAGAAGATGATTGGATTCAACACGAAGATTTGCCTTACACCATTGGCGAATTTATTTGGACAGGCTTTGACTATTTGGGCGAACCTACTCCATACTATGTAGAATGGCCAGCTCACAGCTCATACTTTGGTGCGGTGGATTTGGCAGGACTTCCTAAAGATAGATTTTACCTTTACAGAAGCCATTGGAACAAAGAAGCCGAAACGCTACACGTTCTACCACATTGGAATTGGGAAGGACGTGAAGGACAGGTAACTCCAATTTTTGTTTATACAAATTATCCTTCGGCGGAGGTTTTCATCAATGGAAAAAGTCAAGGGAAACGCAGTAAAGATTTGAATATTCCGCTTGGCGGAAGTTACACCAAAGAAGCGCAGCAATCGTTTGAGCGTCAGAAACGTTATCGCCTAATGTGGCTCGACACCAAATACGAGGCAGGAGAGGTAAAAGTGATTGCTTATGACAAAAACGGAAAAGCCGTAGCTGAAAAAATTGTAAAAACCGCAGGAAAACCACATTCACTTCGCCTTACTGCTGACAGAAATGTAATTACTGCCGACGGAAAAGACCTTTCGTTCATTACCATAGAAGCGGTGGACAAAGACGGAAATCTGTGCCCTAATGTAAATGATTTGGTTACTTTTAAAGTGAGTGGAGCGGGAACATATCGTGCGGCAGCCAATGGCGATGCCACCTCAACCGACCAATTCCATTTGCCAAAAATGTATCTTTTCAACGGAAAATTGGTAGCTATCGTGCAATCAAGCGAAAAGGCAGGGGAAATTACTTTGGAAGCTAAAAGTAAAGGATTGAAAACTGCTGTAATTAAAGTGAAAACACAGAAATAATTTTTTATTAGAAAAAGGATAGTTGTTCAAAAGATAGCTATCCTTTTTTATTGAAAACCTATTTTATAGTTATTGAATTTTTGAAACTTTCAAAAATAAGTTCTACCTTTGTGAAAAATAATTAAACTATGTTTAGCGAAAAAGCCTTTAAAATATTTGAAGAAAGTATTGCAAAATATCATATTTTAGACGATGTAAATCAACCTTTTACCAATCCTTACTCTTCGCCAAGTATTGAGCATTTACTCTATCGAAAAAATTGGATTGACACTGTGCAATGGCATTATGAAGACATCATTCGTGACCCAAATATTGATCCCGTGGCAGCTTTAGACTTGAAACGCAAGATTGATGCCTCGAACCAAGATCGTACCGATACAGTTGAGTACATCGATAGTTATTTTCTAAACCTTTACAAAAGCGTAAAACCTCTTCCAGAAGCCACCATTAACACCGAAAGTCCTGCTTGGGCAGTGGATAGGCTATCCATTCTTGCACTTAAAATATATCATATGCAAGAAGAAGTGAACCGCCCTGATGCTTCAGCTGAACATAAAGCCACTTGCCAAGAAAAACTAAACGTTTTGTTGGAACAAAAGAAAGATTTATCACAAGCACTTAATCAACTTTTAGAAGACATTGAAAAGGGTAACAAGTATATGAAAGTGTATAAGCAAATGAAGATGTACAATGATGAGGAACTTAATCCCATCTTAAGGAAAAAGTAATCTCATATAAACAATCTATATACGCGAACTTTGGTGAAATTTACATTTCACCAAAGTTTTTTGTTTGGAATTAAAATTTAAAAATCGAAATAAAATACTCCTTTCTATATTGTTTTCGATTTGTGAAATTGGTTGATTTTCCGTAAGTTTGCGTTTCTAATTTTTCAACTGTGAAAAGAAACAAACTAAAAATCGTTAACGACCCCGTTCACGGATTCATACACATTCCTAACAGCCTTATTTTCGACCTAATTGAACACCCTTATTTTCAACGCTTAAGACGTATCACACAAATGGGACTTTCCTATTTGGTGTATCCTGGAGCAAGACATACACGATTTCAACACGCTTTAGGTTGTATGCATTTGATGCAAAAAGCCGTTGAAACTCTTCGTTACAAAGGAATTGAAATTTCGGATAAAGAAGCCGAAGGACTTTACATTGCCATTTTACTGCACGACATTGGTCACGGACCTTTTTCACACGCAATGGAACACAGCATCGTCAGCAATATTGCACACGAGGAAATTTCATTGCTATTTATGCAGGAACTTAATCGTGAATTTAGAGGTAGGTTAGATGTTGCAATTAAAATCTTCAAAGGAAGTTATCCACGTAGGTTTTTACATCAACTTATTTCAAGTCAATTGGATATGGATAGGTCGGATTATCTAAAACGCGATAGTTTTTATACTGGTGTAGCGGAAGGAAATATCAACCCTGAACGCATCATATCAATGCTTAACGTGCGAAACGATGAATTAGTTGTAGAAGAAAAGGGAATTTACTCAGTAGAAAAATTTTTAGTTGCACGAAGATTAATGTATTGGCAAGTGTACCTACATAAAACAAGTGTAGCTGGTGAACAACTACTCATTAGAGTTTTAAAACGAGCTAAACAACTGATTCACAAAGGAGAAAATTTACCTATGTCAAGTCCTTTGCTATTTTTTATCAAAAATAAGGTTGAGAAAGAGCAATTCAGCAAAGATGTTTTAGATAAATTTGCTCTATTAGATGATGTGGATATTCTCTCAGCAATGAAAGAATGGCAATTCCATAATGACTTGATACTTTCTAAATTAAGTAAAATGCTTTTGTACAGAGATTTACCAAAAGTAAAATTACAAAATTCAGAATTTGATTCTGACAAACTAAATGTTTTATATGAAAAAGTTGCTTCTGTTTACAACATATCAATGGAGGACGCCACATATTTCGTTTTCTCAGATAAAATCTCCAACACGGCTTATAACTCAGAGCAACAAAGGATAAATATCTTAACTAAAAAAGGAAAAATCACAGATGTTATCAAAGCCTCTGACCAACTCAACTTAGAAGCTTTATCTAAGCCAGTGATAAAATATTATCTTTGCCACCCAAAAGATTTATAATTAATTCATTAACAACACTGAAAAGAGAAAAAAGATTACAAAATACGCACCATTTTATATTTTTAACAACTAAATACTCAATTCTTTTTCTTAACTAATTGCGTATTTTAAATTTTTTTAACACAAAAGAAAAAAAATATTTATAACTTGCGTGCAGAAATCAACATCAACTGAATTATTATTGATTAAAACAAATTCACATAATACTATTTTTTATGGAACACAGAACATCTATTGATATTGGGCAAATCAACGAGCGAATTGAAAGAGAAAGTGTTTTTATTGATGCTCTTACCAATGAAATGAACAAAGTTATTGTGGGGCAAAAGCATATGGTAAACGCATTGCTTATAGGTCTGCTTGGAAAAGGTCACATTCTGCTTGAAGGTGTGCCAGGACTTGCAAAAACACTATCCATCAACACTTTGGCTAAGGCTGTTCACGGAAGTTTCAGTCGTATTCAGTTTACGCCCGACTTACTTCCTGCTGATGTTATCGGTACGATGACTTACAACATCAAACAAAATGAATTTTCTATCAAGAAAGGACCTATTTTTGCCAATTTCGTACTGGCAGATGAGATAAACCGAGCTCCAGCCAAAGTGCAATCAGCATTGTTAGAGGCTATGCAAGAACGACAAGTAACCATTGGCGACTCAACATTCAAGCTTGATACTCCATTTATGGTAATGGCAACGCAAAACCCTGTTGAACAAGAAGGTACATATCCCCTTCCGGAAGCTCAAGTTGACCGTTTTATGCTAAAAACTGTCATTGATTATCCGAAATTGGACGAAGAGCAACGCATTATGCGCGATAACCTCCTAAATACGCAAACAATCGTAAACCAAACAGTGTCGCTCGAGCAAATTCTGAAAGCACAACAAGCCGTTCGTGAGGTGTATATGGATGAAAAAATCGAAAAATACATTTTGGACATCATATTTGCTACGCGTTATCCTGAAAAATACAGCTTATCGGAGCTAAAACCACTCATTAACTTTGGTGCTTCACCTCGTGGTAGTATCAATCTGGCAATGGCATCGAAATGTTACGCCTTTATTAAGCGTCGTGGTTATGTAATTCCAGAAGATGTACGCGCTGTTGTGTTCGATGTATTGCGTCATCGTATTGGAATAACCTACGAAGCTGAAGCCGAAAACATTACTTCTGTTGAAATTATTCACAAAATTGTCAATACAATTGAAGTTCCATAAGAACAAACACTAAAATAGCATATATTTTTTAAGAAAACACTCAATCAACGTAAAAAATAAATGTTTTACAGGCTATAAAAATATCATTTTACAATAAAAAAATAATCAATACACACTATAATTGATTTAATCACGTTTAAGACAAAAGAAAAAATGAAATTTTATATCATATAAAACAACAAAAACAAACGATAAACAATTACACAAATAAACATATTGATTGAAAACACACCAGATATAGCCTATAACTCAACTATTTTTAAGATAAAACAATCTATAACGCAATAAATGTATGCTATTTTCAATCTAAAAAAGATAGTTTAGAACATATATAATAACATAACTAACATTAAAAAATATGGAAATACAAGAAATAACCCTACGTACTATTCCTAATGGAGCACATTTTGCTTTTCATAGTGAAGTTTTAAACTTTGTAGAAGCAGACACATCTGTATCAGAGAAAGTTCAGAAGCGATTGGAGCCTTACAAAATAGCACTTGCTAAGGAAAAGGAAGCGATGAACCAATCACAGAAAAGTTTTAAGACCGATGAAATCAAAATCGCCGATAAAGAACGTGATAAACTCTATATGGGATTCAAAAGTGCAGTAGCTGCATTTGGTTCTATTCCTGATGAAGGCATAAAGGAAGCTCAAAAAAGACTTTCACAACTCATCAAAGATTATGGTATCAAAACTTCAATGCAACTTGATGAGCAAACGGGACTACTTGTTAAGTTTATTGATGAATTAGAAACTAAATATGCCAATGATGTTACTATTTTAGGACTGAACAAGATTGTAAATCCCTTAAAACAAACCAATGACAGAGTAGTAAAAGGAATGTCAGAGCGTGATGAAGAGAAAAAAGGAGAGAAAAAAGGCTCAATGAAAGCTGCACGTAAGGAGGTTGATGATGCATATAGGCAATTGATAAAGCTCATCAATGCTCTTGCTATCGTGGAAGGAGAAAATGACTACGTGAACTGCATCAATAACATTAATAACCTTATCACCCGATACAAACGAAGAGTGATATAATCTATAAAATGTTAATTTATAGAAAAGAACAAAGTCAAAATTTTTAAAAAACAGCATATTATGACTTTGCTCAGCTCAGTTCTTAAGAGTTTTACGAATATTATACCTAACTTTAAGGTTTAAAGATTTATTTTGGCAATGGACACCAAAGAGATATTAAAAAAAGTACGAAAAATAGAAATAAAAACGCGTCGGCTTAGCGATAATATATTTGGGGGAGAGTATCATTCTACTTTTAAAGGACGTGGAATGACTTTTTCCGAAGTACGACCCTATCAGTATGGTGATGATATTCGCAATATCGATTGGAATGTAACAGCCCGTTATAACGAACCTTTCGTGAAAGTGTTTGAAGAAGAACGTGAACTTACTCTAATGTTAATGGTTGATGTTAGTGGAAGTGAGCTTTTTGGAACTTCTCAGCAATTTAAAAGCGAAATGATTACCGAAATTGCTGCAACATTGGCTTTCTCTGCACTTCAAAACAATGATAAAACAGGATTGATTTTGTTTTCAGACCAAATAGAGCTATACATTCCGCCTAAGAAAGGAAAATCGCACGTTCTTCGTATCATTCGTGAGCTTATCGAGTTCAAACCGAGAAGTTATAAAACAAACATTGCCGAAGCATTTCAGTTCCTAAGTAGTGTAATGAAGAAAAAGGCAATTGTGTTCGTTTTATCGGACTTTATGGACAGAGGTTATGAAAAACCAATTCAGATTGCCTCTCGCAAACACGACGTTACAGGCATTCGGGTATATGACCAAAAAGAAACCACTTTACCTAATTTGGGTTACATCTCGGTACAAGATGCTGAGACAGGCGAACTAATGATTGTCAATACCAATTCAAGAGCAACACGTCTTGAATATGAGAAACATTACAAAGAAACGGTATCGTACTTCGAGAGTTTATTGCAAAAATCAGGAGCGGGTACTGTAAGTTGCCGATGCGATGAGAGTTATACACAGAAGTTATTAGGTTATTTTAAACGAAGAGGATAGTTTTTCAATGAATAGGGATAAACAATGATGAAAAATATATTTTTATATGCTCTATTGTTTTTAGTTGTAGGCTTAAACGCACAAGAAATTCAATTTGAAGCCGATACTAAAGAAATAAAGATAGGAGAACAAATAAAGTACAAGATATCTGTAGAAACATCGGAAGGGGAACCTGTTTTATTTCCTGATGGACAAACCTTTATGCCTCTGGAAATGGTGAGAACCTCCCCCACTGATACCATTATCAAAGGAGAAAAACTTCGTTTGGAGAAAGAATATTTCTTAACGCAGTTCGATGCTGGTAAGTATACCATACCTCGACAAAGAATTAACATCAATTCTAAAGATTTCTTTACAGATTCATTGCTCATTGAGGTACGTTCGGTAGCGGTGGACACGTTAAAACAGCCTTTATATGACATCAAGCCTATTGCCGAAGTATCCTCAACTAAAAGCACGAATTTATGGATATGGATTGGTTTGTTTTTCGCTGTGATTGCCTTAGGTTTGCTTTCTGTTTACTTAATTTTATTCCGCAAGAAACGAATTTCAGAAGAAGAAAGACTAAAAAATCTGCCACCATTTGAACAAGCTATTGAAAAACTCAAGAAATTACAAAATTCTAAATATCTTATAGAATCAAAGCATAAAGAATATTACTCAGAACTAACCGATATTATCCGAAACTACTTAGAAGATGAAGTGCATATTTCGGCTAAGGAAAGTACCAGCGATGAATTATTAGAGAAAATACATATTCTTCAAGAAAGTGGGAAACTTAACCTAACACTTGAAACTATTTCCAATCTGAAAAGAGTATTGCAAACTGCTGATTTAGTTAAATTTGCAAAGAATAAGCCTTCGGATAATATCGCAGAATACGACCGAGACACTATTGAAGATGTGGTTGTAAAAACAAAAAAGGCAATTCCTGAAGTTTCTGAAGAAATTGAAATCTCTAACAGCCAACAAATTGAAATTTTACAGAAGAAAAAACACAGAAATAAAACAATTACTACCATAGTTGTAAGTGTAATAGCTGCAATCCTTGTAGGAACTTTGGCATATTATGTTGTTAATAGCTTCTTTGGTGGCAATTCTATCCAGAAAATGAGTAAAAGTGAATGGGTAACAAGTGATTATGGGTATCCTGTTACAGAGCTTACAACGCCAAAGATACTAACTCGCAGGCAGATAATTGATATTAAAGGCTTTGAAGGACGCATCGATAAGCAATATGTATTCGATTTTGGAAGTATCAATTCCGAATTGTATGTGATGACCAGCGTTATCACTTTCAAACAAACAGGTTCAGACCAACAATTTGAATTAGACCCCGAAATGGTCAATGAAATTGTGCTTTCGCAGTTAGATGCAGCTGGAGCCAAGAATATTACAACCCTAAGAGAGGAATATACAGCACCAAACGGAGTGCAAGGGATTAAAGTTTCAGGTAAAATGACGTTAATTGATGAGAAAAATAAAAATCCTTTTGAAGCAAATTATGAATTATATAGCTTTACAGAGAATGGTGCTTTGCAACAACTGCTCATCACGTATGTTGATACTCCACAAGCAGGAGAAATAGCTCAACGGATATTGCTTTCTATTAACTTTAAACAAGATTGATAAAGAAGATTACTTATGTTTGACAATATAACTTTTGCAAATCCAGCTTTTTTATGGTTGCTATTACTTGTTCCGGTGATGGTTTTGTTGTATTTCTTCTTGAACAAGAAATCAAGAGCCTCGCTAACAATACCAACAATCAGTGCTTTCAAAAAAACAAACTCTTTTGCTAATAAACTATATCATTTCTTGTTTGTATTGCGAATATTGGCTGTAATTTTAATCATTGTAGCTTTGGCACGTCCGCAAACACGTTCAGAATCAGCTAAAACTAAAATTACAGATGGTATAGACATTGTAATGGCAATTGATGTTTCGGCAAGTATGCTTTCGCAGGATTTGAAACCAAATCGGTTTGAGGCTTTAAAGAAAGTAGCGTCAGAATTTGTGAAGGAACGCCCCTCTGACCGCATAGGATTGGTAGTCTATTCAGGTGAAAGCTATACTAAAACGCCCGTAACGAGCGATAAATCTATCATACTAAATTCAATAAAGGAGCTTACCTATGGTCAGATTGAAGATGGAACGGCTATTGGAATGGGACTTGCTACCGCCGTGAACCGACTTAAGGAGAGTAAAGCCAAAAGCCGTGTAATAATTCTGCTTACTGACGGAGTGAACAACACTGGTTTTATCGACCCACAAACCGCAGCAGAACTGGCAGCAGAATATGGCATCAAAGTTTATACTATTGGTATCGGTACAAATGGTATGGCTCTTTCTCCGTATGCCCTTAACGCCGACGGAAGTATTATGTACCGTATGCAACAAGTGGAAATTGATGAGCCACTAATGAAAAAAATTGCAAAAACTACTGAAGGACGTTACTTTCGTGCCACAGACAACAAAAAATTAGAGGAAATATATGCCGAAATTAACAAGATGGAAACCACAAAGATTGAAGAATTCAAATACACACAAGTTGATGAAAAGTTCCGTTTGTTAGTTATCGTAGCCGGATTGTTATTATTGCTTGAATTTATACTCAAACATACCATTTTGAGAAATGATATTTAATTGACTTATCGGATTGTAAGTCTAATACTGAAAACTATCATCATACTTTCTATAATACAATCAAAAAATTGTAGCATCTTATTTCAAAATAATAATTATGATACATATTGACGAAAAGATATACCTATGGTTCATTCCAATTATAGCATTTATGTTTCTTGTTTTTGTGTTTTCACAAATTCGAAAAAGAAGAAAACAGAAACATTTTGCTGATGAAAAGCTATTGAAACGATTAGCACCAAATCGCTCCAGTTTCAAACCTTGGTTAAAGTTTAGTTTTTTGGCTGTCATCATTGTACTCTTATGTATTGCTTTGGCGAACCCGAAAATTGGCACAAAAATTGAGACCGTAAAGCGTGAAGGCGTTGATGTTGTGTTTGCCATTGACGTATCAAAAAGTATGTTGGCGGAAGATGTAGCTCCCAACCGCCTTGAAAAAGCCAAACGTTTGGTATTTGAAACAATGAGCCAACTAAAAGGCGACCGAATTGGGATAGTTGCATACGCAGCGAGTGCTTACCCACAATTACCTTTAACCACTGACCACTCAGCGGCAAAGATGTTCTTGCAAAGTATGAACACAGATATGCTTTCATCACAGGGTACAGCCATTCAGGAAGCCATACGAATGGGAAGTAATTATTTCGACGAAAATCTGCCTACATCACGCATTCTGGTTATCATTTCGGACGGAGAAGACCACGAAATGGGAGCAACTGAAATCGCAACAGAAGCTCTCAATCAAGGAATTACTATTTACACTGTCGGTGTAGGGTCGCAAAAGGGAGCTCCCATACCCATCAAGGAAGGAAATACGCAAACCTACAAGCGAGACCGAAACGGAGAAGTGGTTATCACTCACCTAAATAGAGAATTACTGGAGCAAATTGCCCAAAACGCAGGTGGTAAATACATCAATGGGGATAATACCAAAGAAGCTGTTGAGGAAATTGTAAAAATTCTGGACAGAACAGAAAAAAGTGAATTTGAAACTCAAAAATTTGTGGATTACAAAGACCAATTTCAATGGTTTTTGGCGGGAGCATTACTGCTACTCATACTTGATTTTTTTATTTTTGAGAGAAAAACACTATGGGTTAAAAAGTTAAACTTATTTAACGAGTCGTAATATCATATTTTATAGTTATCTTTTTAATAAATTGCTATATTTCTAAATTAAAAATGAAACGAAATTTATTTTACATAGTATTTTTGATAGGATTTCTTTCTTTTGCACAAAATAAAGAGGTTCAAAACGTTATAAAATCAAAAGAAATATCAAAAAAATATACACACAAAGGCAATAACGCTCTGAAAAACGACCAACCCATTCAAGCCGAAGTTGATTATCGTAACGCCATTGCAAAAAATAGAGATAATGGAATAGCTCAATATAATTTGGGTACAATGTACTACAAACAGAAAAGCTATGGAGAGGCTTTCTCGCGTCTGAAAAACGCATCAACTTCAACCGAAATAAGCAATGAAGAAAGACACCGAATATTTCATAATTTGGGAAATATCTTTATGCAAGAAAAAGCGTACGACAAAGCTGTAGAAGTCTACAAAGAAGCACTTCGCAACAATCCTTCAGATGAAGAAACTCGATATAATTTGGCAGTTGCTCAAGATTTACTAAAGAAAAATCCTCCAAAACCTCAAAACAACGAAGATAATAAAGATAAACAACAAAATCAAGACAACAAAGACAAACAAAACGACCAAAATAATCAGGATAATCAAAATAAAAACGACCAAAATAAGGACAAACAGAACGAAAAAGACAAACAAGACGATAAAAATAAAGAAAACGACAACCAAAATAAACAAGACAAAAACGATAATAAAGAAAATCAGGACAAAAATCAGGGAAAAGATCCAAAAGATAATAAACAAGAAGAAAAAGATGGAAATCAGGATAATGGTGAGAAAAAACAAAATCGTCCATCTTCGCTATCTCCTCAACAAATGGAACGCATTTTAGAGGCAATGAATAATGAAGACCAAAAAACACAAGAGAAAATAAATGCTCAAAAAGTAAAAGGAAATCGGTCTAAATCAGAAAAAGACTGGTAAAAAGAAATAATATACTAATGCACAAGCAGATAAAGTTAAAAACACAATGGAGATGAGATATCGCATATTATTTTTTATTAGTTTCATAGTCAATCTATTATATTCACAAAACATAGAATTCACTGCCAAAGTAAGCAAAGAAAACTTAGGCTTAAACGAACGTTTACGAATTGAGTTTTCAATGAATAAAAACGGAGATAATTTTACTCCTCCGAATTTTAAAAACTTTACAGTGGTAATGGGACCTTCCCAATCCGTTTCCGAGTCGTGGATAAACGGTAAACGGAGTTTTTCAAAAACTTACGGATATATCTTGCAACCTACTGCTAAAGGTAAATTCACCATCGGACAAGCCTCTATTGAAATTGATGGAAAAACATATAAAACATCTCCTATTCAAATAACAGTTACAGAAGCTGTTAGTAACCCTTCAATTGACAAAACTAGCAACGATGTAGCCAAAGATAATTTGTTCTTAATAGCAGAAGTTTCAAAACCAAATCCATATTTGAATGAAGCTGTGAGTGTTGTGTATCGCTTGTATGTTGGCGGACAAGTGGCACTTAATGATTTACGTTCAATAGATACCCCAAAATATCCTAACTTCTGGAGTCAAGAAATTCGATTACAAGATTATGATGTTGAAAATTGTACTTATAACGGAAAACCCTTCCGATGTATTGTTGTGAAAAAAGTGGTTCTCTATCCTCAAAAAGACGGAAACATTACCCTTGAGCCACTTACATTGGAAGCTATTTTGAGCGTACCTACCACTGAACGCGATTTCTTTGGAAGACCCATTATGGATCAAGTTGCTAAAAGAGTTACTTCTGGCAATCGTACTATAAATGTGAAGGCTTTGCCTGAAGCAGGAAAACCTGCAAACTTTTCAGGAGCTGTAGGAGAATTCTCTTTTAATGTAACTACCTCCAAAAAAGAGCTAAAATCCAATGAAAGTTTACAAGCCAAAGTTGAAATTTCAGGTAATGGAAACCTAAAATTATTCGATATACCAAAATTAACTTTCCCAACAGCGTTAGAAGTGTATAATCCTGAAAAAAAGGACAATATAACTACATCCATTTCAGGAATGAGAGGACAAGTTGAAGAATTTTACACCGTAGTTCCTCAATTTAAAGGGAAATATCCTATAGCAAGTGTTTCTTTTTCATATTTTAATCCAAAAACAGAGAAATATGAAACCATCAATTCAGATGAAATTTGGATTGATGTTACCGAAGGACCAACAGGAAATGGGCAAAATTCCTCAAATAGTATTGTTAAACAAGATGTTAAAACACAGGGCAATCAATTCCGCTTCTTGCAACTGAATGGTGATTTGCAACCTATCGGAAAATCGTTATTTTTTGGCTCAACACGTTACTATTTATGGTTATTTTTACCTTTACTTTTAA
Source organism: Capnocytophaga cynodegmi DSM 19736 (assembly GCF_000379185.1). Classification (GTDB taxonomy): domain Bacteria; phylum Bacteroidota; class Bacteroidia; order Flavobacteriales; family Flavobacteriaceae; genus Capnocytophaga; species Capnocytophaga cynodegmi. Next base: position 63,236 of record NZ_KB900726.1, on the reverse strand, counting down.
TCCCTATTGCGTTGATTCTGTGGAAAGTTCAACAGAAAAGAACTAGTGATATTGAAGGAAATAAAGTGAGAGCTGCCAACAAACTGGCAAAGAAATACTTAAGTGAAGCTAAACGAAAACTAAACGATAAAAATACATTCTACGAGGCATTGGAACGAGCTTTGCATAATTATCTGAAAGCCAAACTAAAGATTGAAACTTCGGAAATGAGTAAAGAAAAAATATCAGAATTACTTTCACTTCGAAACGTAAATCCACAAACTATTTCAGAATTTTTAGGATTACTCAAAAATTGCGAAATGGCACGTTATTCTCCAATTGACAGAGTTTCAATGGAAAATGATTATCGCAAATCTGTTCAAACATTATCTGAATTGGATAAACAAATTCGGAAATAATTTTACATCTCAAAAAGAAAAAAAATGAAAAATATTCTATACATATCCATTCTATTTATATCGTTATCAGGCTTTTCACAAAATAATGATGTTCTTTTTTCAAAAGCTACTGAGAATTACAACTCTGGAAAGTTTCAGGAAGCAGTGGAAAATTATATGTCTATTTTAAAATCAGGATTTGAATCATCAGCGCTGTACTATAATTTGGCAAATGCCCATTACAAACTAAATCACGTTCCTGAAAGTATTTACTATTACGAAAAAGCCTTGAAACTCAATCCCGAGAATGAAGATGCCAAAAATAATTTGGTTTTTGCAAATCAAATGACTATTGATGCCATTACTCCTCTTCCGAAAACGTGGTTTAAGAACTTTTCTGATTCTATAACATCACTTTTTTCGTTAGATATGTGGGCTATTATTTCTATTTTAGGGATTTTTGCCTTTGTAATCAGTTTCTTATTATACTACTTTTTGGACAAAACCATCTGTAAAAGAATCTTTTTTACAACAATGCTTGTGGCAATAATTGGAAGTATTGGTACCTACTTCATTGCAGATTTCCATAAAAATAATATTGAAGGAGAGAAATTTGCAATTCTTTTTGATAAAACAGTGCGTGTTTTTTCAGAACCTAATACTTATAGTAATGAGGTTTTCTCACTTCACGAAGGTACAAAAGTAGAAATTATCGAAAGCCTTAATGATTGGGTAAAAATAAAATTAGCTGACGGAAAAATAGGTTGGGCGAAAGAAAGTACTTTACGATTTTTATAGTACTTTCTTCCGCATTCCCTTTGTTTTATTTCTCTATTGGAGTGATTCTGTAGGAATATTGGTATGGTTTGTGCAGATACAATAAATACTGCTCCATAGGTAAGTTACCCCAACTGTTATCGCCTCCTAATCCTAATTGCTGATAATCAACATCTAAATGAATGAAATTGTCTTTCTCAAGTTCGGCAGAGTGAGTTTGTTTTTTCTCCTCTCCTGGATAAAGTGATTGTGGACTATAAGGCAATACATTCACATTAAGCAAATTACTTTCTGATTGTACTAAAATTCCGCTTCCATCTTTACGGAGTATTTTAGCGTAACGAACTTGTGTTTTGTTACCTGATTCTTGTGGACGAACATATGGGTGATATTGTTCATCAATAGCTCCTTCGTAATGCCCAACGAAAGCAGAAGTTTTTCTGTCTTCATAGCTTTCCCAAGGACCACGTCCGTACCATTCTACGTTTACAAAATCTTTTGTTAAAACCAAGTGATTTCCTATTTTAAAAGTCAGTTGATTACTTTCTTTTAACGGAATGAGTTCATTTTCAACCAAAACGCTTCCTTTACCATCAAAGGTTAATTTTTGTGTAAATGCAATACTTTCAAGAACTTTTTTGGTAATACGCACTTGCTTTTGCCCATTTTCCAAATCAGAAATTTCCACACTTTCAATCTTTGCATTTGCATCGGCTTGCTGCAAATCTTTGAGCTTCTTAGGCAAACCTGCACCAAAGTCGTTATCTGTTGCTGGTCTCCATAAATTCAGGAATAATCCATCTCCTTGCAAAATGTTCTTTCCTGCTTCATATGACACAAGTTTTCCTTTTTCTGTTGAAACAATTGCTTTAAAGTTTCTATTTTGAAGAATGATTTCTTTATCTGATTGCGTAACAGCAATAGGAGTTGTATTAGGCTTATAATTAGGGACTTTATACGTACTTAACTGAAATTCTGCAAAGGCAAGGGGTGTATTCCCTTCCAAAATACCTTCTTTTGTTTTCAATTTAGCTTCTATTTGTAAATAATACTCATTTTCTTTATCAGAAGCTATAGTTTGAGCTAAAGAAGTTGCATTTTTAGATAAATTCTCATCAAAATTTATAGAAAATTCTCCTTTAGAGCGTGGTAAAACATCTACTCCACTTATTTTTCCTTCTTTTACAAAAACTCCATTTTTGAGAACTTTCCAAACAAACTCGAAATTAGATAAATCTTTGAAAAAATGTTTGTTTTGTATCGTCAATTTTTGGTCTTTATAAGTAAATCCTATCTCTTGGTATACTTTTCTCACCTCAAAAGAATGCGGATGAAAGGTTCTGTCAGAGGCAATTACTCCATTAATTAAGAAGTTATTATCACTTGGGGTGCTTTCATCTCCATAATCTCCTCCATAGGCTAAAATTGTTTGATTTTTAGCATTCTTCTTGTAAAATCCTTGGTCAACCCAATCCCAAATGTAACCACCTTGCAAACCTGAATAGCTTTCAAAAACGTCCCAATATTCTTGAAAATTCCCGATACTATTTCCCATTGCGTGTGCGTATTCACATAGTAAGAAAGGCTTTTTAGGGTGTGATAATCCATAATCTATCAAAAAAGGAATTCTGCGATACATTCGGGATTCTATATCTGTATTCCAATCATAATGAGCTAATTCGTGATGGATTGGGCGAGTTGTATCTAATCCTTTTGCCATTTTGTATGCCTGATAAAAATTCCAGCCATTACCAGCTTCATTTCCTAAACTCCAAATGATTATACTTGGATAATTTTTATCGCGTTCTATCATTCTTCTTATTCGAAGTGTGTGAGCCTCTTCCCAAAGTGGATTTGTTGCCAATGTTCTTTCAGGATTGTATCCCATTCCGTGTGTTTCTACATTGGCTTCGTCCATAACGTAAAGCCCATATTTATCGCAAAGTTCATAAAAATACGGGTCGTTAGGATAATGTGATGTACGTACGCTATTGACGTTAAGTTGCTTCATTAACAAAATGTCTTTTTCCATACTTTCACGACTGATAACTTGCCCCATTGTTGGGTCGGTTTCGTGGCGATTAACTCCTTTTATGAAAATTCGTTTCCCACTAACAAGCAAATCACTTCCTTTAACTTCAACACTTCGGAATCCTATAAAAAGACTTACAGCTTCACTTACTTGCTGTTTATCATCTTTCAGCAGAAGTTCCAATCTGTACAAATTAGGAATTTCGGCACTCCATTGCTTCACAAGAGGAATATTTGCTGAAAAATTAAGCTCAGTTTTGCTATTGCTACGTTTTATTTGTGAAATATTCTTTGTTTCTACCCAAATCTTTTTGTTTTTATCATCAAAAATTGAGGCTTCAAGACGATAATCCGGTTTTCCTTGCTCAGATTGATTCCAAACTTGTACCAAAAGGTTTAAAACTCCATCGGAATAACCATTTGAAAGCCCAGCTTTTGCATTTATATCATACAAATGTACTTTAGGACGAGTATAAACATAGCAATCACGTGTAATTCCAGAAAGTCTCCACATATCTTGTGCTTCCAAAAAGCTGCCATCTGACCATCGGCGTACTTCCAAAGCAATGTTATTTTTTCCAGCAGAAACATACGGCGTTACATCAAACTCTGAAGGCAGTTTACTATCTTTCCCTACTCCCACAAATTTTCCGTTTACGTATAGTTTAAAAGCAGATTTAACGGCTCCTAAATGTAAATAAATTTGTTGATTCTTCCAATCAGAAGGCACTTCGAATTCTTTGCGATAAATCCCTACCGATTGTTTTAAATCATCTGGAACATCGGGCGGATTTGGATTTTTTATAGCAAATTCAAACTTTTCATTTACGTAAATAGGAATTCCGTATCCGTTAAGTTCCCAAACCGAAGGCACTTTAATTTTATCCCAACGTGAATCGTCATAATTCGATTTGAAAAAATCCTTTGGAAGCCCTTTAAAATCTTCTTTCCACAAGAATTTCCATTGCCCATTAAGATTAATGTAACGATTTGAAAGTTGGTAATCATTTTTTTGTGCTTTTTCCGAAGTCTCGAAAGGAAAATAATGGCTTCGCATTGGCATTCGGTTAATTTCTTGAATAGAAGGATTTTCAAAAATACTATCCAAATGAGGTTTTTGTGCCAAATTTTGCTGAAAAGACAACATCAAAAAACACAAACTAAAAAAACTGGTTAACGTTTTCATATAATTCTGAATTAATATTAGTTTGACTGACATAAATTGAATGTCCACAAAAGTAAGAAAATTATCCTAACTTATAAAATCATTACAAAACTAAAAATGTTATATCGTATTTTTCTAATTGTTAAATATTTATATTTTAAAACAAGCATATTTCCTTTTATTTTAAAGATATTTTTTAACCTTTACTTTTTAAACCACGATTACGGAAAGTTAAGAAAACTGATTTTAAATATCTTTTTAACAATTTTATTTTGAAAAATCAAAAATAAAAGCAGATATTCTTTAACACATAAATGTTAAATTTTGCTTTTTACACAATTAATATTTTTTATTTCTAAAAATTAGTTACTACATTTGGAACATTAATTCTTAATTTAGAACACAATGAAAAGAAAAATTCAATCTTTAGTAATTGTAGGTTTGCTATTGGTAATAGCAATTGCCTGTCAGCACGACAATGATTTAGATACACAAATCGCATCAAAAACCGAAATTCACGAAAAAGTAAGTATTAATGAAGCCAAAGCACTTTTTGAAGAAGAAGAAGCTATAAAAGTAAAACAAAAACTTGCCAATAAAAATGGATACTTCCTAAAAATCAATCCTGACTGGAACTCCTTTCAACAAGATAGAGACTTTGGTAATGGTAATTATTCAAAAGTAACAACAACTCTTTTCGGAACAGACATTAAGGGAGAAATTCTCTTTATAAAGCAAAATGATAGTATCAAACAATTCTTGTTTATGACACGTACAGATAGTATAAATACACAAGGAGAAGTACTTGATGCTCAATTGTATTTTTTCGAAACAAACGGAAAATTGGTTGAGGCATACAAAATAGAAAATCAAAGAATAACTAAAAGATTAAAAATCCACAAACAGAGAAGCTTAACTGCTCGTAGAGGAGGGGAAGGATGTGGATTTTTACAAAAAGTAGATGTGCTTGGTTGGGATGTAGGTTGCACAAGTGGTAATAATGATAATTGGGGTTCTGGGAAAAAAAACACTTGGGGACCTAATCCCTTTACGTTTGACGGAGTTAACGAATTATATGGAGTTACCGTTGAACATTGGCATTCTAGCAATAATTATACATTCTCACATCAAATGAATTTTAGAAATTTTCGTTTAATGGGAAATAATGCAGGTTCATCATTTTCAGAAGCAGGTGCACACATCATCAGAACAAATCCTCCAAAACCAAGAGAGATTATTGACAACCTTACTAACCCCTGTGCAAAAGACCTTTTAAAACAATTACCCAATCTTAAAAATGATATTGCTAAATTATTGAAAGAAACGTTTGGAGGAGATAGCAAATATGACATTACTTTTACAGAAGATGAGAATTTAAGAAAAAAAGGGATTGATGGACAAGCTAACGCTTCAAATGCGACCAAAATTTCAGAAGATGAAATCATTTTTAGAAGTAATATATATTTAAATCCTGATATATTAGAAAACGCAACCCAAGAATATATTTTAGTAACGATGTACCACGAGGTAATTCACGCTTTTTTAAATTATGAAGAAACACGATTGAGAGGTAAAATTTTACCTAATGGTAAATTTGATAACAGTGAATTTGAGCATAAATACCCTGATGTTAAAATAGTTGAATTAGAGTATGGAAATAAAAACAAAGTCAAAAAATATCAACTGTTACAAGAACAGGGACACAATAGGTTTGCTCCCTTTATTGAAAAATTAGCTCAATCAATTATTTCATTTAACCCTAAAATACCCTTAAAAACAGCCAGAGCAATGGCAAAAATGGGAATTGTAGATGAAAAGAGTATGTCGAATGAAGAAAAACTGCTGAACCAAGGACAACGAAATGGTACTGATACAAAAGGCACCAAATGTAATTAAGTTATGAAAACAAAACTTTTAATCATACTATTTTTATGTTCTTTTCTCGGGTTTTCACAATCCGAGAAAAGTTATGTTTTGTTAGATAGCCTTGCTTCAAAATATCAAGTAAATAAATATACACTTAACACAAATAAACTCTACGGAGTCCATACAGAAGTGGAAATGTATAATATTTTACGAGGAGAAATCATTTTATTAATTTCTGTTTTGCCAAATTTATATAATAATCAACCCCAATGGAAAGAAATACAATGGCAAGAAATCGAAAATAATATTATTTCTCCTGAAAAAATAACCCGAAGAATCATAAACATAATTAGTCCTTATGAGGCGAGTGATTATATGTTAGAATCCAAAGAGTTCAATAAATTTTCATTGGTAAAAAAGGAAAATGAGAAATATTATGTAGCAAAATTTTCATTATTTGAATGGTTTTATGTTGTTGAATTTAAGAGTTATATAAATGTTTCACAAATTAAGAATTACATTCTTAATTTAGGGCAAAACCCTATCAAACGTATTGATTTTATGGAGGGAAAGGACAAAGAAAGTTTTTTTATCCCTCATCATTTGCGAAATATTTATCTTTCTCAAATTGAAAATCACGGAAATGAAAAAATATATCGTTTTTGGACTTTTGATGGGTGGCAAGTCAGTGATTATTACAACGAACATCGTGGTATTGACCGCTTTGCGTATATTGAAGGAAAAGGCATCGTGGGAGGTTCGTATGATTTTTACTTTAAGTTTGTTCCTAAATATACAAGTAAAAATCATATTTATATAAAACTCACTCCTGAACAATGGGAAGAAAATCGCCTACAAGAAAAAATTATGTGGGCAAAAGAACTTTTTCCTGAAAGGCAATAACTTTTAGATTTGTAACAATGAAAACAAAACTTTTAATCACACTATTTTTATGTTCTTTTCTCGGGTTTTCACAATCCGAGAAAAATTACATTTTATTGAATGAACTGATATCCCAAAACAAAGTAAAAAAATATACTCTTAATACAAAAAAAATGTACGGCATTAAAGCTGAAATAGAAATATATAATGTTTTGGAATCAGGAAACCTTTTACTTCTTACAATATTGCCTGATTTAGACGGAGATAATATTTGGGAAGAAATTCCATTTTTCTTTATTGAAGACAAAATAGTATCAATACAAGATGTAAAAAATAATATGTCTAAACTAAATAGCACTAAAGTTTTTAGAAAATATAGAATAGTTAAAGAAGAAAATAATAAATTCTATGTAACTAAAAACACTTTATTGGAGATATTTAAACGTTTTGATTTCAACACTTCTCTGCAATTTTCAGGAAGTAATATAATCAACATCAAACAAAATATAATGACCTATCAAGATGTAAAAAAAGAATATATTCCACAATTTGACGAATATTCTCCTATGGAGGGTTTTTCTGGATATATGGGAACTATTTACATCAATAAAGCTATGAGTGCTATTTATCTTTCACAAATAGAACAAAAAGATAATGAAAAAATATATTACTTTTGGACTTTTGATGACTGGAGAAAAGAAAATCATTATACTTCAAACAGAAAAATCAGAAAAGAAATAGGCAATTATAGTTACCATCGAGGTATTGACCGATTTGCATATATTGAAGGCAAAGGAATTGTAGGAGGTTCGTATGATTTTTATTTCGACCGAACAGAAGATGGTTTCAAGCGAGTTGTCAGATACGATATAATGTGGGCTAAAGAACTTTTTCCTGAAAGGCAATGAAACCATTAATTGCACTAATTTTCTGTGCCTGTGTAAGTTTTGCACAGGTACAGATTAACTCAAATAGTTTGTTTTTTGTAATAAATAACGATAATCTAAACTTTTATGAAAAAGTTATTGAGAAAAACTATTCCAACTCATCTTCTTGGAGTGTTTCTCTTATGTATTCTCAACAAAAACGGGACACACTTTTCATAGCCTATAGCTCAAAATTTATGCAAAAAATAGAATATGAATCTGAAAAAATTTGGTTTACTTTAAAAGATAATAATCAAGGTTCGGAGTGGATTGCTTTTGAAGAAAAAAGACACATAAAAGGATTAAAACCCCAAAAAATCACTTGTTTTGAATCTTTATTGAATGATGCTAAAGCTTTAACATATACAAATGAACAAGAAAGTGAATTCAAAATAGACCATTGGAAATTAGATTTATATCTTGAAAATTATACTTCTATCTTTTTGGTAAAAGAGAATATGTTTATACAAGTATCCCCCATTTACGCAATAATAGATTAAAATTCTATGATTAAACATTATATTATTAATTTCTGTGCCTGTGTAAGTTTTGTACTGGCACAGAAAAACTAAAATTAAAAATAATAAAAACAAAACTTCTAATAATAAAACATTATAGCGTAAACCTTACTCCACTTGGAAAAAATCTTTCGCTATCAGCGTAAACCCTATTCCACTTGGAAAAAACCTTTTTCTATTAGCGTAAACCTTCTACCACTTGGAAAAAATCTTTCGCTATCAGCGTAAACCTTCTACCACTTGGAAAAAATCTTTCGCTATCAGCGTAAACCTTCTACCACTTGGAAAAAATCTTTCGCTATCAGCGTAAACCTTCTACCACTTGGAAAAAATCTTTCGCTATCAGCGTAAACCTTCTACCACTTGGAAAAAATCTTTCGCTATCAGCGTAAACCTTCTACCATTTGGAAAAAATCTTTCGCTATTAGCGTAAACCCTATTCCACTTAGAGTAAGAATAAATCTTAGTTATTTGTAACTTCTTTTAAAGATTATACTTTTCAAAAATAAAAAAAATATTTCTTTCTCATTTTCAGAAACTTTTATTTGCTAAAGTCAATTTAATTACTGAAATTTGTAAACAAAATTTAATCAATATGAAAATATATCTCCGAAAATTATCGACAAAAGACTTGGCAATATTAGCTCAGCGAGTTATTGAATCTTCCAAGCAATCCGAATTTGAAGAAGTCAAAAATCATTTGTTTTTAAGCAAATTGGATACTTCCTATCAGGAATACTACAAAGTTATTTCTAAAATAAGTTTTAGTGGCAAAGGAGTTGATGTGCTTCAAGTTGATAGACAACGTGATGCTATCTTTCGTACTATCAAGAATTTTCTGGTAGCATATTCAAAAATGACATTAATGCCTCATCAAACCGATGCTGTGGCTTTGCTCAAAGAATTTAAAATTTATGGTCTGGCACTGGATAAATTGAATTATGGGGAACAGACCATTCAGCTCGATAAACTTATTGAAGCTCTTTCTTCTGCTGAAAATCAAACACGTATTGAGAATCTTTCACTAAAAAGTACTTTTGAAGAACTCAAAAAAGTAGAACAAACTTTTAAAGAAGTCTATGAAGAACAAGTACAATCAAACTCCGAACTTCGAAAAACAAAAAGTGCCAGTGAGTTGCGTAAAGACGTTGAAAAAGATTTGAAACGTTTTCTGAATTTAGTAACTTCAATGTATGAAACACAGCAATGGACTACGCTTTATAATAAGCTCAACGAGTTTGTAAAAGCTGCCAAAAAATAGTTCGTATATTAAATATTTTCTGCATATTAAATTATTCTTTGCTATCCAGAAGCCTATTTTTTCAATTATATTAAATTGAATAAAAACTAATAAAGTGTTTTTGTTAGCAAGGAATAATTTTTTTGAAAGATATTGAATATTTTTTGCATTTTGATTTTGTTACTACAAAAGGCTTCGACCCCGCTCAGCCTGACATAACATTTACAATACGAAACAAAGTTGAAACGTTAGTAATCATCAAAATAAATTAAAATCATAAGCCTTACAAATATCAAACTAATATAGCCCTGTCACACTGAGCGAAGTCGAAGCATTAGTAATCAAAATAAATTAAAATCATAAATCTTACAAATATCAAACTGATACAATTCTGTCACGCTGAGCAAAGTCGAAGCATTAGTAATCAAAATAAATTATAATTATATATCTTATAAATATCAAACTGATACAATTCTGTCACGCTGAGCAAAGTCGAAGCATTAGTAATCAAAATAAATTATAATTATATATCTTATAAATATCAAACTGATACAATTCTGTCACGCTGAGCGAAGTCGAAGCATTAGTAATCAAAATAAATTATAATTATATATCTTATAAATATCAAACTGATACAATTCTGTCACACTGAGCGAAGTCGAAGCATTAGTAATCAAAATAAATTAAAATCATAAGCCTTACAAATATCAAACTAATATAGCCCTGTCACACTGAGCGAAGTCGAAGTGTTATTCATCATCAAAATAAATTGAATTACAAATATTATAAACTGAAAAATAAAATTATATACAAATGGAACATATCGTTGTAGGTTTGGGAGAAATTCTCTGGGATATTTTCCCCAAACAAAAAGTAATGGGAGGAGCTCCCGCCAATTTTGCTTATCACGCTTCACAATTTGGACTAAACGGACATATTGTAAGTGCTATTGGCAATGATGATTTAGGAAAAACCCTTGTAGAAAACCTAAATGAAAAAAAATTAAATCATCTTCTGGAAGAAGTCCCTTTCCCGACAGGTTCAGTACAAATTTCAGTAGATGAAGAAGGCATTCCGAAGTATGGAATTCGTGAAAATGTAGCTTGGGATAACATTCCTTTTAATGAGAAGACTAAAGAACTTGCCAAAAAAACAAAAACACTTTGTTTTGGTTCATTAGCCCAACGCAGTGAAGTCTCTCGCAACACGATTCGGCAATTTTTACAAGTAATGCCTCCTGATAGTTTAAAGGTTTTTGATATGAATCTTCGGCAGTATTATTACACAAAAGAGATTATTCATCAATCGTTGGAATTAGCCAATATATTAAAATTAAATGATGACGAACTTGGCATAATAACACTTCTTTTTAAATTAGAAGGTTCAGAACAAGATATTTGTGAAGAATTAGTAGAACGATACAACTTAAAAATACTAATCCTAACAAAAGGCTCATTAGGAAGTTATGTTTTTACCCCGTCACAACTTTCCTTTTTGCCTTCACCGCCCATAAACGTTGTGGATACTGTTGGTGCAGGTGACTCATTTACAGCCTCCTTTATTGCAGCTTATCTGAAAGGAAAATCAATTAAAGAAGCACATCAGTTGGCAGTAGAAGTAGCCGCCTACGTATGTCAACAACACGGAGCAATGCCCAAACTACCTGATTTTCTTTTAAAATCTTTCAAGTAGTACTAATAATTTTAGCCGTTTAAGCTGATATCAATTGTAAAAAAATACATCTTAGCGAAAGTAATAATCTTTTGCTAAGATGTTCATATAATTGGTGGTATAGTTAATTCACTACAAAAAGAATACTCCCTCTCTTTTTAAGGTTTATTTTTTAGTTAATTGTAGTTTAACAAAAATCTTTTTTACAAATTGCTACGCTATTCAACTTAACCAACCTACAAACAAGTTTTTATAAAATCAATAATAAAGCAATAATAACTTGTTATAAAGAGAGGTGTTATTGCTTGTCTCCTATTCTTCTTATTTTTATATTAAGTGCCACAAAAAGAAGAGTCATAAACGGACTTATGATATTGAAAAACGCATACGGAAGATACGTCAAAGTCGGAATTCCCAAAACACCGCTGTTGTACGCGGCACAGGTATTCCAAGGAACTAAAACAGAAGTTACCGTACCTGAGTCTTCCAACGTTCTACTTAAGTTTTCAGGAGCTAATCCTTTCCTTGCATACGCTTTAGAGAACATTTTCCCTGGCACTACCAACGCTAAATACTGGTCGGAAGTGGTAACATTCAATGCCAAACAACTCATTACCGTACTGGCAAATAACCCAAAGGTAGAAGTAAACAAATGTAGCAAAAAAGCAGTTATACGCTCCAAAGCACCAATAGCTTCCATAACGCCTCCGAAAGCCATCGCACAGATAATGAGCCATATCGTATTGAGCATTCCACTCATTCCTGAAGAAGAAAACAATTCATTCAGATTTTCATTATCGGTCGGTATTTGTGTAGAAGTTGTTATCGTATCCATTATTACTTTGTAAAGAGCTGAAAACTCTAACGATGATTTTTGGGTTAGCTCCAGCAGTAAGTTTTGCTGAAATAGCAGTGCGAATATTGCTCCCAAAAGTACACCACAGAACAACGCTACTAAGGGTTCTGTCTTTTTGTAAATCATAACCAAAATTATGGCAGGGACAACAAAAACCCAAGGTGTAACGTTAAATCGTTCCAAAATAGCACTCTGTATAGCACTTGTATCCGATACGCCTACCGTTTCAAGGTTTAGCCCAATGATAGTGAAAATTATCAGTGAAATACTAATTGTAGGAATAGTGGTAAATAACATATATCGTATGTGGGTGAATATATCCGTTCCAGCCAAAGCAGGTGCCAGATTGGTTGTATCACTCATCGGCGACATTTTATCTCCAAAGTATCCGCCTGAAATAATAGCTCCACCGATAAGCCCTTCGTGAATTCCTAAAGAGCTTCCTATACCTACCAGAGCAATTCCTATCGTTGCGGAAGTTGTCCAGCTACTGCCTACAGCTACCGAAACAAGTGAACAAATAATAACACAAGCGGGTAAGAATATCGATGGCGTTAGAATGTTCAATCCGTAATAAATCATTGAAGGTATAATTCCGCTAAGTAGCCACGTACCCGACAAAGCTCCCACCAGAAGCAAAATAAGAATCGCCCCACTGGTGGACTTTATATTATTGTATATTTCTTGTGTCATCGTATGAATTGGAACTTTATTAAGAATTCCGATTACAACAGCGACAGCAGCACCAAGGAGCAAAATAAATTGATTTGAACCTCCGAGAGCGTTATCCCCATATACAAAAAACACATTATATCCAAGCAGGATAATAAGCACCGCAATCGGGAAGAAAGCCCCAAACAATGAGATTTTATACAAACGTTCTTTTTCCATTCTTTAACTATTGATTTACAAAGCAAAAATAGAAACAATATTATTAACTTTCACAAAAAGTTACATTTAAAACAAAAAATATAATTAACGATTGAAAATAAACATTTATAATTCAATAAAAAAAAGACAAGCATTTTGTTTGCTTGTCTTTTTGAAAATCAAATAAAATTCTTAATTTATTCAGCTGATTCTGTATTTTCAACTTCTTTTTGTGTAGCTGACTCAGCAGATTTTTTTCTACCACGACGAGTAGTTTTTTTCTTGCTAGAAGCTTTTTCTACATTGTATGTAGTATTGTAATCAACTAGCTCTATCAATGCCATTTCTGCATTATCTCCCAAACGATTTCCCAATTTGATAATACGTGTATAACCTCCTGGTCTATCGCCTACTTTTACAGAAACCTCTTTAAATAATTCGGTTACGGCATATTTATTTCTTAATTTACTAAAAGCGATACGACGATTGTGAGTTGTATCCTCTTTTGACTTTGTTACCAATGGCTCTATGAACAATTTAAGAGCTTTTGCCTTTGCCAAAGTCGTATTTATTCTCTTATGCTCAATCAATGAACAAGCCATATTAGCTAACATTGCTTTTCTGTGAGCAGTTTTTCTTCCTAAATGATTAATTTTATTTCCGTGTCTCATTTTTCCTTAATTAAATAACGCAAAAGCGGGTTAATCTCTATCTAACTTATACTTTGACAAATCCATTCCAAATGTCAAACCTTTATTGGCAACCAATTCATCAAGTTCTGTAAGTGATTTTTTACCAAAATTTCTGAATTTCATCAAATCAGCTTTATTGAAAGAAACCAAATCTCCCAAAGTATCCACTTCGGCAGCTTTCAAGCAATTTAATGCTCGAACTGACAAGTCCATATCTACCAATCTAGTTTTCAATAACTGACGCATATGCAACGATTCCTCATCGTATGCATCAGTCTGTGCAATCTCATCTGATTCCAACGTGATTCTCTCATCAGAGAACAACATAAAATGATGTATCAACGTTTTTGCAGCCTCTGTTAGAGCTTGTCTTGGATGTATAGACCCATCTGTTTTGATTTCAAAAACTAACTTTTCATAATCAGTTTTTTGTTCAACGCGGTAATTTTCAATAGAATACTTGACATTTTTGATAGGTGTAAAAATTGCATCTGTTGCGATAACTCCTATCGCTGCATTCGGATTTGCGTTTTCCTCTGCAGGAACATAGCCACGTCCTTTTTCAATGGTTATCTCCATATCAAAAGTTACTGACGATTCCATATTACAAATTACCAAATCTGTATTCAAGACTTGAAATCCTGATAGATATTTTTGAAAATCACCGGCAGTCAACTGTTTTTTTCCTGAAACAGAAATTGTTGCTGTTTCATTCTCTACATCTTCAATCTGTCGTTTAAAACGCACTTGTTTCAAATTCAAGATAATTTCAGTAACATCTTCCACAACACCTGATATAGTAGAAAACTCGTGTCCTACTTTGTCAAACTTTACAGAAGTGATTGCGAAACCCTCCAAAGAAGAGAGCATAACTCTACGTAATGCGTTACCTATAGTTAAACCATATCCTGGTTCCAAAGGACGAAACTCAAATCGCCCCTCAAAATCAGATGATTCAATCATTATAACCTTATCGGGTTTTTGAAAGTTGAATAATGCCATAATTTGACTGCTGTCTTATTTATTATTTAGAGTATAACTCTACGATTAACTGTTCTTTAATATTTTCAGGAATTTGGATACGTTGAGGCACGGTAACAAATGTACCTTCTAATTTTTCAGTATTCCAAGTAATCCATTCATAAACAGTGCTATTAGAAGCCAATGAGTTTTCTATCACACTCAATGATTTTGACTTCTCACGAACACCCACTACATCTCCTGGTCTCAAAGCATAAGAAGGAATATTAACGATATTTCCGTTTACCGTGATATGACGATGTGAAACCAACTGACGAGCTGCACTACGTGTTGGAGCTATTCCCATACGATAAACAACGTTGTCCAAACGTGATTCACACAATTGTAACAACACTTCACCTGTAACGTGTTTGCTTCTTTTTGCTTTTTCATACAAGTTTCGGAATTGTTTCTCCAAAATACCATATGTATATTTTGCTTTTTGTTTTTCTTGTAGCTGAATAGCATACTCTGAGCGTTTTGCTCTACGACGGGCAATACCGTGTTGCCCAGGTGGATAATTTTTCTTTTCAAAAGATTTATCATCTCCGAAGATAGCTTCTCCAAACTTACGAGCTATTTTCGTTTTTGGTCCTGTATATCTTGCCATTTTTTTGTATTTAAATGAAAGGGATTATGAATTAAGGCATTCCTTCGATAATCAAAATCCTCTCGTATTTATTATTACTAATTAAACTCTACGTCTTTTTGGTGGACGACAACCGTTGTGAGGTAATGGAGTAACATCAATAATTTCTGTTACCTCAATCCCTGCATTGTGTATTGTTCTGATTGCAGACTCTCTTCCATTTCCTGGACCCTTAACATACACTTTCACTTTTTTCAATCCTGCATCAAAAGCTACTTTCGCAGCATCTTCAGCAGCCACTTGAGCAGCATATGGTGTATTCTTTTTAGACCCACGGAATCCCATTTTACCCGCTGATGACCAAGAAATTACATCTCCTTTTTTATTGGTAAGAGAAATAATTACGTTATTGAATGTAGCAGAAACGTGTGCCTCACCAACTGACTCTACAACTACCTTTCTCTTTTTAGAAACCTTTGCGTTCTTTGCATTTGATTTTGCCATACTAACCTTACTTATTATTTAGTCGCTTTTTTCTTATTAGCAACAGTTTTTCTTCTACCTTTTCTTGTACGAGAATTGTTCTTGGTTTTTTGTCCACGTAATGGCAATCCAATTCTGTGGCGAATTCCACGATAGCAACCTATATCCATCAAACGTTTGATGTTTAGTTGAATTTCAGAACGCAATTCCCCTTCAATTTTATAAGACGCAACCGCCTCACGAATGTTAGTGATTTCTTCATCATTCCATTCGTTTACTTTCTTGTCCTCATTAACTTGAGCCTTTTCTAAGATTTCTTTAGCTCTACTTTTTCCGATACCAAAAATGTAAGTTAATCCAATAACTCCACGTTTATTTTTTGGTAAATCAATACCTGCAATTCTTGCCATAATTATCCTTGTCTTTGTTTAAATTTAGGATTTTTCTTATTAATTACGTACAATACCCCTTTTCTACGCACAATAATGCACTCGGGGCTTCTTTTTTTAATTGATGCTCTAACTTTCATTTCTTTATTGTTTAGTCAATAGAGTTTGCAAAACTACAAAATATTTTGATTTATAATGTAATTTTAAAATAAAATACTACCTTTAAATTTTCACAAAACATTCTCTCCTTAAAAAAAATAGCTTAAAAAATTGATTTTCAACTATATATTCATTTACATAGAACTTTGCCAAAGTTAAAAAACTTTGACAAAGTTTTTATCTTATTGAATGTTTTTAAAAATTTCGAATTAAATTGCCTAATAACGATACGTTATACGAGCCTTACTCAAATCATAAGGACTCATTTCAAGTTTTACTTTATCCCCAGGAAGTAGTTTGATGTAATGCATACGCATCTTACCAGAGATGTGAGCAATCACCACATGTCCGTTATCTAGCTCCACTCGAAACATTGCATTTGACAACGCTTCTACAATTGTTCCGTCTTGTTCTATTGCTGCTTGCTTTGCCATAAATTACTAAGCTTTTCTATTTTTGCCCGTTTTCATCAAACCATCATAATGACGATTTAGCAAATATGAATTAACTTGTTGCATTGTATCTATAGCAACACCTACTAAAATCAATAGAGATGTACCCCCATAAAATAATGCCCATCCATCTTGCATTCCAATAACTTTTAAAAAAGCAGGAAATACAGCAATTAAAGCTAAAAATATAGAACCAGGTAATGTTATAAGCGACATAATTTTATCTAGATAGTCACCCGTTTCCTTCCCAGGACGTATACCCGGAATAAACCCGCCACTTCTCTTTAAGTCATCAGCCATTTTATTAGTTGGTACGGTAATCGCTGTATAAAAGTATGTAAACAATATAATCATTGTTGCAAACAGCAAATTATACCAAAATCCGAACATATTACTGAAAGCCTGTTGAATACTTAAAGCTGTTTCTGACTTAGACAGACCTGCTACAGTTGCTGGAATGAACATCAAAGCTTGTGCAAAGATAATCGGCATAACCCCTGATGCATTCAACTTTAATGGAATATATTGACGTGCACCAAAAATGTTTTTTTCAACCGCAACACCTCCATCTGCTGTTCTACGTGCATATTGAACAGGAATCTGACGAGTCGCCTTGATTAAGTAGATACAAAGTAGTATAATCACAAACCAAATGATAATCTCAATAAGAATCATCATCAATCCACCATTAGATTGTGCTACACGAGCATCAAACTCAGCCGCAAAAGCCAGAGGAAGACGAGCAATGATTCCCACCATAATCAGCAAAGAAATACCATTACCAATACCCTTGTCTGTGATTTTTTCTCCTAACCACATCGCAAAAATAGTTCCTGTTACAAGAATCAAAACAGCGGGAACAATGAACTCAACACCTTTTCCTAAAACGAAAGCACTATCGGGAACTCCTAATTGGTTAATTCCATACAAGTAAGCTGGTGCTTGAACAACACATATCGCGATAGTAAGAAATCGAGTGATTTGGTTTATCTTTCTTCTCCCGCTTTCACCTTCTTTTTGTAATTTTTGCAAGTACGGAATCATTATTCCCATAAGCTGGACTACAATAGAAGCCGAAATATAAGGCATAATACCCAATGCAAAAACTGAGGCGTTAGCAAAAGCTCCCCCAGTAAAAGCATTTAAGATATCAAGCAACCCACCTCCTGAAGTTTTTGATGCCAACTCATGTAACTGAGTTGAATCAATTCCTGGAAGAACAATATGTGCTCCAAAACGATAAACTAACAAAATCCCCAGAGTTAAAATTATACGATTTCTTAACTCTTCTATTTTCCAAATGTTGGTTAGGTTCTCGATAAACTTCATAATAATTTAATACATTACAAGGTTACAGCCTCACCGCCCACTGCCTCAACAGCAGACTTAGCATTTGCCGTAAACTTATGAACAGATATTTTTAATTTTGCTTTTAATTCTCCTCCACCTAAAACTTTAACTAAATCTGTTTTTTTAACGATGTGAAGTTGAACTAAGGTTTCTAAATCAACTGTATCAGTAATCTTACCAGAATCAACCAAACCTTGTAATTGCCCTAAGTTGATTCCTACATATTCCTTACGGTTAAAGTTTTTGAAACCAAATTTTGGTACACGTCTTTGCAAAGGCATCTGACCTCCTTCAAAGCCAATCTTTTTAGAATAACCTGAACGAGATTTAGCTCCTTTATGCCCACGTGTAGCAGTGCCTCCTTTTCCAGAACCTTGCCCACGACCAACGCGCTTCCCTTCTCTGTGAATTGAACCTTCTGCAGGTTGTAAATTACTCAAGTTCATAACTTTGTATAAAATATTATTTAATTTCCTCAACAGAAACTAAGTGTTTCACTTTACTAATCATACCTAGGATACTTGGTGTTGCATTATGCTCAACAACTTGTCCTATTTTCTTCAAACCAAGAGCCTGTAAAGTCAATTTTTGACTTTTCAGACGCTTGATACTACTTTTCACTTGTGTTACTTTAACTTTTGTCATTGTTCTAAATTTATTAACCTTTAAACAATTTTTCTAAGGAAATTCCACGTTGAGCTGCGATAGTTTTTGCAGAACGTAATTGCAACAATGCATCAAAAGTAGCTTTTACCACATTATGAGGATTTGAAGAACCTTGTGATTTTGAAAGTACGTTGTGAACTCCAACAGACTCTAAAACGGCACGAACTGCACCACCTGCAATTACTCCAGTACCCTCTGTAGCTGGTTGCAAATACACTCTAGCTCCACCAAACTTACCTTTCTGTTCGTGTGGCAAAGTAGTTCCATTAAGTGGGATGCGAACTAAATTCTTTTTTGCGTCTTCAACAGCTTTCGCAATTGCATCGGCTACCTCTTTAGATTTTCCCAAACCGTGTCCTACTACTCCATTCTCATCACCTACTACAACAATAGCTGAGAAACCGAACGCACGTCCTCCTTTAGTTACTTTGGTAACACGTTGAACTCCTACCAAACGATCTTTTAATTCAAGACCACTTGGTTTTACATATTCTACATTTTTATATTTCTGATACATAGTCTTTTAGAATTTAAGTCCGCCTTCTCTAGCTCCTTCAGCTAATGATTTTACTCTTCCGTGATATAAGTATCCTCCTCTATCAAAAGAAATTTTTTCAATACCTTGTTTTAGAGCTTTCTCTGCAACAGCTTTACCTACCAAAGCCGCTTTTTCAGTTTTAGTTCCTTTGGTAGTACTAATTTCTTTATCTCTCGAAGAAGCAGCCACTAAAGTAGTTCCTTTGGTGTCATCAATGATTTGAGCATAAATCTCATTGTTACTTCTGAAAACAGCCAAACGAGGTTGCGTTGCAGTACCATTAACTACTTTTCTGATTCTGCTTTTAATACGTTCTCTTCTTTTTATTTTTGATAATGCCATTGTTCTAACTATTAAGCTGATTTACCTGCTTTTCTTCTCAACACTTCACCAACAAACTTAACTCCTTTTCCTTTGTAAGGCTCAGGCTTACGGAAACTACGAATTTTAGCTGCTATTTGTCCAACTAATTGTTTGTCGTATGATGTCAATTTAATAATTGGATTTTTACCTTTTTCAGTTACTGTTTCGAGTTTCACTTCTTGGGGTAATTCCAAAACAATATTATGAGAAAATCCTAAAGCCAAATCCAACTTTTGACCTTGGTTCGAGGCACGATATCCAACTCCTACTAACTCTAATTCTTTAGTGAATCCTTCTGATACCCCTACAACCATATTATTAAGCAACGCTCTGTACAAACCGTGCTTTGCATTTTGGTCTTTAGTTTGAGCAGTAGGCTCCAACACTAATTGTCCATCCTCTTGCTTTACAGCAATGTCTTTAACCTCTTGGGTTAATTCGCCTAATTTTCCTTTCACTGTCACAACACCATCTTTGATGGTAACTGTAACTCCTGCAGGAATTTTGATGGGTAATTTACCTATTCTTGACATTTCTTTGTCTTTTATTTATTAGTAAACATAACAAACTACTTCCCCTCCGATATTAAGCTCCTTAGCTTTTTTACCAGTCATAACTCCTTTTGAAGTTGATATGATGGCAATGCCTAAGCCATTCAATACGCGAGGAAGACTATCAGCCCCAGCGTACTTTCTAAGTCCAGGTCTGCTTGCTCTTTCAATATGCTTAATGACAGGCTCCTTAGTTAATTTATCATATTTTAAAGCTATCTTGATAGTGCCTTGAACAGCATTATCCTCGAACTTGTAGCTTAAAATATATCCCTGATCAAATAAGATTTTTGTAATCTCTTTTTTCAAATTAGATGCAGGAATTTCAACTACTCTATGCCTTGCATTATTCGCATTTCTAATTCTTGTTAAATAATCTGCTATAGGATCTGTATACATATTTTTATCCTTTTAATATTACCAACTTGCTTTTTTAACGCCCGGAATTAATCCCTTATTTGCCATTTCACGGAACAAAACGCGTGAAATTCCAAATGTACGCATATATCCTTTCGGACGTCCTGTCAATTTACAACGATTGTGTAAACGAACTGGTGATGCGTTTTTAGGTAACTTTTGAAGAGCCTCGTAATCACCTGCTTCTTTCAAGGCTTTACGTTTTGCTGCATATTTTGCTACCAATTTTTGTCTTTTAACCTCACGGGCTTTCATTGATTCTTTAGCCATATATTTAGTTCTTTTTAAAAGGTAATCCTAATTCGCTTAATAATGATTTGGCTTCTTTATCAGTTGCAGCAGATGTAACGAAAGTTATATCCATCCCTGCAATTTTATTGATTTTATCAATGTCAATCTCTGGAAAAATAATCTGCTCTGTTACACCCAAATTGTAATTTCCTCTACCATCAAAACCTTCGGCTTTAATTCCTTGAAAATCTCTTACTCGTGGAAGAGCCGTTGTAATCAATCTATCCAAGAATTCATACATTCTTTCTCCTCTTAAAGTAACTTTTGCTCCAATAGCCATTCCTTTACGGAGTTTGAAAGAAGCTACATCTTTCTTGGAAACTGTAGCAACTGCTTTTTGTCCTGTAATTTTTGTTAATTCCTCAACTGCATAATCTATCTGTTTCTTATCTGCAACTGCTGAACCAACTCCTCGGCTCACAACTATTTTCTCTAGTTTAGGAACCTGCATTACATTCTTATAGCCAAATTCTTCTTTTAGAGCTGCTATTACACGCTCTTTGTATTCTTGTTTTAGTCTAGGTACGTAAGCCATAACTATATTACTTCATTAGATTTTTTAGAAAATCTCACTTTCTTACCATTTCTTACTTCAAATCCTACACGAGTTGTTTTTCCCGATTTTGGATCAATTAAAGAAAGATTTGAAATGTGAATAAAAGCTTCTTTTTTAACGATTCCTCCCTGAGGGTTTTGAGCACTTGGTTTTGTATGTTTTGATACCAAATTCACTCCCTCTACAATCGCTTTATTCTTCTCGCGATCAACACGTAGCACTTTACCTTCTGAACCTTTATGTTCTCCAGCGATTACTCGTACTGTGTCTCCTGTTTTAATTTTTAGTTTCATTACTTAATATATTAAAAATTAAAGCACTTCAGGTGCTAATGACACAATTTTCATAAATTGTTTATCACGAAGTTCTCTCGCAACAGGACCAAAAACACGGGTCCCTCTCATCTCACCAGCTGCATTCAAAAGAACACAAGCATTTTCATCGAAACGTATGTAAGAGCCATCAGCACGACGTACCTCTTTCTTAGTTCTTACCACCACAGCAGTTGAAACTTGTCCTTTTTTTACGTTTCCGTTCGGAGTTGCCTCTTTAACGGTAACCACAATTTTATCACCTACAGAAGCATAACGACGCTTTGTACCTCCTAAAACACGGATCGTTAGAACTTCTTTTGCTCCTGTATTATCGGCTACTTTTAATCTTGACTCTTGTTGTACCATAATTACTTCGCTCTTTCAATGATTTCAACTAATCTCCAACATTTAGTTTTACTTTGCGGACGAGTTTCCATAATCCTAACTGTATCACCGATGTTGCATTCGTTCTTTTCGTCGTGTGCTACATATTTCTTAGTACGCAACACAAACTTACCATACATAGGGTGCTTCACTCGCTTAACTTCTGAAACCACGATGGTTTTTTCCATTTTGTTACTACTAACAACCCCTATTCTTTCTTTTCTTAAATTTCTTTTTTCCATGTTCAAAGTAGCATAGAATTATTGTAACTCTCGTTTAGTTAACTCGCATGCCAATCTTGCTACAGTTCTTCTTACTTGACGTAATTGAATCGGTTTTTCAAGTGGTTGAATGGCGTGAGCCATTTTCAAATCTGCATACGATTTTTTATATTCACCAAGCTTTTCTTGTAGCTCAGCTATTGTCAAATTTTTAATTTCAGACTGTTTCATCACAATTTAATTAATCTTGATAATCTCTTGCTACAACGAATTTTGTTCTCACAGGTAACTTTTGTGCTGCCAAACGTAGTGCTTCTTTCGCGATTTCGATTGACACACCTCCTACTTCAAACATAATTCTTCCTGGTTTAACAACAGCTGCCCAGTATTCTACGGCACCTTTACCTTTACCCATACGCACTTCTAAAGGCTTTTTGGTAATTGGTTTATCTGGGAAAATCTTAATCCACAATTGCCCTTCACGCTTCATATAACGAGTTGCTGCAATACGAGCTGACTCAATTTGACGAGAGGTAATAAATGCGGAATCTAAAGATTTTATTCCAAACATACCGTTAGAAAGTAGGGTTCCACGATGGGAAACTCCTTTCATTCTACCTTTTTGTACTCTACGATATTTCGTTCTTTTTGGCTGTAACATTCCTTTTTACTTTAAAAATTACTTTTTACGACGTGCTTTTCTATGTCCTCCTGGGCCTTTATCCGAAGCAGATTTACCTGTTGTTGAACCTGCAGACTTTTTAGTCATTCCCACAAGTGGAGAAAGCTCTCTCTTGCCGTAGATTTCGCCTTTCATAATCCACACCTTGATCCCCATACGACCATACGTAGTGTGTGCTTCATCAAGTGCATAATCAATATCTGCTCTAAAAGTAGACAATGGAATTCTTCCTTCTTTATAACTTTCGGAACGAGCCATTTCTGCACCATTCAAACGACCAGAAATCATTACCTTGATTCCTTCTGCATTCATACGCATTGCAGCCGCGATAGCCATTTTGATAGCTCTACGATATGAAACACGTCCTTCTATCTGACGAGCGATACTTGCAGCAACCAAGTTAGCATCTAATTCAGGTCTTTTGATTTCAAAGATGTTGATTTGAATATCTTTACCTGTGATTTTTTTCAATTCTTCTTTAAGCTTGTCTACCTCTTGCCCTCCTCTACCAATAATGATGCCTGGACGAGCAGTAGTGATAGTAACGGTTACAAGTTTTAAAGTTCTTTCAATAATCACACGAGAAACACTAGCTTTAGACAAACGGGTCTGTACATACTTTCTGATTTTGTCATCTTCAGCAAGTTTATCTCCGTAGTCATTACCTCCGTACCAGTTAGACTCCCATCCTCTGATAATTCCAAGGCGATTTCCGATTGGATTTGTCTTTTGTCCCATATTTATCTTAGCTTTCTGTGTTATAATTTTTAGCTCCTAAAACCAACGTCACGTGGTTAGAACGTTTTCTAATTCTGTGTGCTCTTCCTTGTGGAGCTGGACGTAATCTTTTCAAAATCATCCCTCCATCCACACGGATTTCCTTAATAAATAATCCAGCATCTTCCAAATTCGCATCCTCATTTTTCGCTTGCCAGTTAGCTATTGCCGACAACAACAACTTTTCCAAACGAGTTGACGCTTCTTTTTGGTTGAATTTCAAAATAGCAAGGGCTTTATCTACTTGTTGACCACGAACTAAATCCGCTACCAAACGCATTTTTCGAGGTGAAGTAGGGCAGTTATTCAACTTTGCAAAAGCCAAGCTCTTTTTAGCTTCTTTTATTTCTGTTGCTTTTTCTCTTTTACGAACTCCCATAGCCTTCTATTATTTTTTACCTTTATTTTTTGCACCAGCGTGTCCTCTAAATGAACGTGTCGGTGAAAATTCTCCTAATTTGTGTCCTACCATATTCTCAGTGATATACACTGGAACAAACTGACGACCATTGTGAACTGCTATTGTCTGACCAACAAAATCAGGTGTTATCATCGAAGCTCTTGACCAAGTTTTGATAACTGTCTTTTTACCTGTTTCAATGTTTTGTTGAATTTTTTTCTCCAAACTATAGTGAACGTAAGGTCCTTTCTTTAATGAACGTGCCATCTTTTCTTAGTCTTTTATTTTTTTCTACGTTCTACAATATACTTATTACTTGCTTTGGTTTTAGAACGTGTTCTGTAACCTTTAGCTGGAATACCTTTTCTTGATCTCGGGTGACCTCCGGTTGCTCTACCTTCACCACCTCCCATTGGGTGATCAACTGGGTTCATTACTACTGGTCTAGTTCTTGGTCTTCTACCCAACCAACGTGAACGACCAGCTTTACCTGATACAATTAATTGATGATCAGAGTTAGACACAGCACCAATAGTAGCCAAGCAAGTAAGTAAAATCATACGAGTTTCACCTGAAGGCAACTTAACCGTTGCGTATCTTCCATCTTTTGCCATTAACTGAGCGAAAGTTCCCGCAGAACGTGCAATGTTAGCACCTTGTCCTGGACGTAATTCTATACAAGAAATTACTGTTCCTAATGGAATCTGTGACAAAGGCATTGCATTTCCAATTTCAGGAGCAACATTTTCTTGCCCTGAAACAATCGTTTGATCCACTTTCAAACCAGCAGGAGCGATAATGTAACGTTTCTCACCATCTGTGTACTGAATCAAAGCGATAAATGCTGTTCTGTTTGGATCGTATTCGATTGAAACTACTTTAGCATCAACACCAAACTTGTTTCGTTTGAAATCAACAATACGATACTTTTTCTTGTGACCACCACCAATGTAACGCATGGTCATTTTTCCTTGATTGTTTCTACCACCAGTCTTTTTCAACGGAACCAAAAGGCTTTTCTCCGGCTTATCAGTAGTAATGGTGTCAAAATCGTTTACTACTCTAAAACGCTGACCAGGGGTAATCGGTTTTAATTTTCTAACTGACATTTTGTCTATTTATTAAACACTTATATATTACTATAAAAATCTATAGTTTCTCCGTCTGCCACTTGAACAACCGCTTTCTTAACAGCATTGGTTTTACCAACTTGTAAACCTGTCTTTGTATAACGAGTTGTACGTTTAGGTCCATAATTCAATGTACGAACCTCTTTAACTTTAACTCCATAAGTGGCTTCAATAGCTTCTTTAATCTGAATTTTATTCGCTTGTTTAGAAACTTCGAATGTATAACAATTCTTTAATTCACTATTTGCGTTTGCTTTTTCTGTAATTACAGGTCTAATTAATACGCTCATTTCTTACTTATTTTGTTAAAATTGACTCTAAAACCTCAACAGAACTCTCTAATAAAACTACACTTGAAGCATTTACAACTTCATAAGTATTTAATTCAGAAGCAGTTACAACATTAGAAGTTTTCAAATTTCGTGACGACAAATATACATTATTATTTGTATCTGGCAACACAAAAAGTGATTTTTTATTTTCTAACCCCAAAGATTTCAAAATATTAGTGAATTCTTTTGTTTTTGGAGTTTCAAAATTTAAATCTTCAACAACTAAAATTGATTGGCTTTTTGCTTTTGCACTTAACGCTGAACGACGTGCCAATCTTTTCACATTTTTAGTCAATTTTTGTGTATAATCCTTTGGACGAGGACCAAAGATACGTCCTCCACCAACAAATACAGGAGATTTAACACTACCTGCACGAGCTGTACCAGTTCCTTTTTGTTTTTTTATCTTACGAGTACTTCCCGCTACTTCATTTCTTTCCTTAGCCTTATGTGTACCTTGACGTTGGTTTGCTAAATAGCGTTTAACATCCAAGTAAATCACGTGATTATTAGGCTCCAATCCGAAAACAGAATCAGAAAGCGTTATTTTTCTGCCTGTTTCTTTTCCTTGACTATTTAATACTGCTACTTCCATTATTTGTGAATAGTTACGTAAGCATTTTTGTGTCCCGGAACACATCCTTTAACTACTAAAAGATTCTTCTCGGCTACCACTTTCAATACTTTCAAGTTTTGTACTGTTACTTTTTCTGCTCCCATTCTACCAGCCATACGCATTCCTTTGAATACTCTTGAAGGATACGACGACGCTCCAATAGAACCTGGTGCTCTCAAACGGTTATGCTGACCGTGTGTAGTTTGTCCTACTCCACCAAAACCGTGTCTTTTAACAACTCCCTGAAATCCTTTACCTTTAGAAGTACCTGTTATATCAACAAATTCTCCTTCAGTAAACAAATCAACAGTGATTGTATCACCTAATTTGTAAGTTGTTTCAAATCCTTGAAATTCGATAACTTTTTTCTTAACAGAAGCTCCTGCTTTTTTGAAATGTCCTAACTCTGCTTTGTTAGCACGATGTTCTGCTTTGTCATCGAAACCAAGTTGAAGAGCCTCATACCCGTCAACCTCTACGGTTCTGACTTGGGTAACTACGCAAGGACCTGCCTCAATGATAGTACAAGGAATATTTTTCCCATTCTCATCAAAAAGACTTGTCATGCCTACTTTTTTTCCAATTAACCCAGACATAAATTAAATTTAATAATTATTTTACTTTTTCTATAAGGCTCAGGGTCAAAAAATGCCTCAGCCTTTTGACCCTGAATCATTTTTATCCGTTTTTCCTTAGCTCACTGGCTTAAGGACATTTTACTTTGTTAAAAATCTAAATAGTGAATTATCACACTTTAATTTCAACTTCTACTCCACTTGGTAACTCCAGTTTCATCAAAGCATCAATAGTTTTTGATGAAGAACTGTAGATGTCGAGAAGACGTTTGTGAGAGCTTAATTGAAACTGCTCACGAGCCTTCTTATTTACGTGAGGAGAACGCAATACAGTAAATATCTTTTTGTGAGTTGGCAATGGAATTGGTCCCGTTACAACTGCTCCTGTTGCTTTCACCGTTTTTACAATCTTCTCAGCTGACTTATCTACTAAGTTATGATCGTAAGATTTTAACTTTATTCTGATTTTTTGACTGCTCATTTTTATAAAAAATTAGTTGCCTTTTGCTTTTTTAATTACCTCTTCCGCTATGTTTGAAGGTGTTTCAGCATAGTGAGAGAATTCCATTGTTGAAGTAGCACGCCCAGATGAAAGTGTTCTGAGAGTTGTTACATATCCGAACATTTCTGATAGAGGAACATTTGCTTTAATTACCTTGGCTCCATTTCTATCTCCCATATCATTTACTTGACCACGACGACGGTTCAAGTCTCCAACGATATCACCCATATTTTCTTCTGGAGTGATTACTTCCAACTTCATTATAGGCTCCATCAATACAGCTTTCGCTGCACGAGCAGCCTCTTTGTATCCCAATTTGGCTGCCAATTCGAATGATAAAGAATCTGAATCGACTGCGTGGTAAGAACCATCAACCAAAGTAATCTTCATTGAATCCATTTCAAATCCTGCCAAAGGACCATTTTTCATAGCTTCTTTGAATCCTTTCTCTACAGAAGGAATGTACTCTTTTGGAATGTTTCCTCCCTTGATCTCATTAACGAATTCAAGTCCTACTTTTCCTTCTTCAGCCGGTTCCATACGGAACACAATATCAGCAAACTTACCACGTCCACCTGATTGCTTTTTATAAACCTCTCTGTGTTCTGCAACTGCCGTAAGAGCTTCTTTATATTCTACTTGAGGCTCTCCTTGATTTACTTCAACCTTGAATTCACGTTTTAAACGATCAACGATAATGTCCAAGTGAAGCTCTCCCATACCAGATATGATTGTTTGTCCTGAAGCTTGATCTGTTTTTACTTGGAAAGTTGGATCCTCCTCAGCTAATTTAGCCAAAGCCATACCCATCTTATCAACATCAGCTTTAGTTTTTGGTTCAATTGCAATACCAATCACAGGATCAGGGAACACCATTGACTCCAACACAATTGGGTGTTTCTCATCACAAAGAGTGTCTCCTGTTTTGATATCCTTAAACCCTACTGCAGCTCCGATATCACCCGCTTCAATATACTCAATTGGATTTTGTTTGTTAGCGTGCATCTGATAGATACGAGAGATACGCTCTTTGTTTCCTGAACGTGTGTTCAATACATAAGAACCTGCATCTAAGTGACCAGAATAAGCACGGAAGAACGCTAAACGACCTACATAAGGATCTGTTGCAATTTTGAAAGCCAAAGCAGCAAAAGGCTCTGAAACAGACGGTTTTCTCGCAATATCTGCTCCTGTATCAGGATTTGTTCCTTCAATCGCCTCTTTATCCAAAGGAGAAGGCAAGTAACGACAAACCGCATCTAACATAAACTGAACTCCTTTGTTTTTGAAAGAAGAACCACACACCATAGGAATGATAGCCATATCCATAACTGCCGCTCTTAGTGCTTTATGGATTTCATCTTCTGTAATAGAATTTTCATCTTCCATAAATTTCTCCAAAAGTCCCTCATCATATCCTGCTACTTCCTCAATCAGGTGAGCACGATACTCGTGAACCTCGTCTTTCATTTCCTCAGGAATCTCAACAACATCAAAAGTTGCTCCTTGAGTTTCTTCGTGCCACACGATAGCACGATTTTTAATCAAATCTACAACACCTTTAAAGTCAGCTTCATCTCCAATAGGAAGAACGATAGGCACCGCATTTGATTTCAACATTTCTTTCACTTGGTTACAAACGTTCAAAAAGTTTGCACCTTGTCTATCCATTTTATTAACAAACCCTATACGTGGCACTCTGTAGTTATCCGCCAAACGCCAATTTGTTTCTGATTGAGGCTCTACTCCATCTACTGCACTGAACAAGAACACTAATCCGTCCAACACACGCAACGAGCGGTTTACCTCCACAGTAAAGTCAACGTGACCAGGAGTATCAATAATATTAAAATGATATTCCTTAGCATCAGCTGTAGGTTTTCCTTGTTCTGTAGGAAAATTCCACACACAAGTTGTAGCAGCAGACTGAATTGTGATTCCACGCTCAGCTTCT
Source organism: Capnocytophaga cynodegmi DSM 19736 (assembly GCF_000379185.1). GTDB lineage: Bacteria > Bacteroidota > Bacteroidia > Flavobacteriales > Flavobacteriaceae > Capnocytophaga > Capnocytophaga cynodegmi. The sequence goes on along the minus strand of NZ_KB900726.1, from coordinate 33,654 downwards.
TGCTCCATCCAGTCCATTGTAGAAGCTCCATCGTGAACTTCCCCTAATTTGTGTGTTTTACCTGTATAGAATAGAATACGCTCTGTAGTTGTAGTTTTCCCCGCATCAATGTGTGCGGCAATACCAATATTTCTTGTATATTTTAAATCTCTACTCATTATATATCTATGTATTAAAATCTAAAATGAGAGAAAGCCTTGTTAGCTTCTGCCATTTTATGCGTATCCATTCTTTTCTTAACTGCAGCACCTTCTTCTTTTGCCGCAGACAATATCTCTCCAGCCAATTTTTGAGCCATTGATTTCTCATTACGTTTACGAGCGTAACCAATCAACCACTTCATTGCCATTGACACTTTTCTGTCTGGTCTGATTTGCATAGGTATTTGAAAAGTTGCTCCACCTACACGACGCGAACGAACTTCTACGTGAGGCATTACATTTGTCAAAGCATCTTTCCACACTTCCAATGCAGATTTTTCCTCATTATTTTTCTTTTGCTCTACGATGTCAAGCGCATCATAGAAAACTTTAAAAGCCACTGACTTTTTACCATCCCACATTAAGTTATTTACAAAACGTGTTACCAATTGATCATTAAACTTTGGATCTGGTAAAAGAGGTCTCTTTTTAGCCTGTCTTTTTCTCATTTCTTCTCGTTAAAAGATTTTTTATTACTTTTTCCCTTTTGCTGGTGCTGCTGCCTGTCCTGGTTTTGGACGCTTAGCTCCATATTTAGAACGTCTTTGCGTTCTTCCTGCTACTCCCGCTGTGTCTAACGCACCACGAACGATGTGGTAACGAACACCCGGTAAATCTTTTACCCTTCCGCCTCGTACCAATACTATTGAGTGCTCTTGGAGGTTATGTCCTTCACCTGGAATGTAAGCATTCACTTCATTGCCATTTGTCAAACGAACACGAGCAACTTTACGCATTGCCGAATTTGGTTTTTTCGGCGTTGTTGTATAAACACGCGTACACACTCCTCTTCGTTGAGGACACGAATCCAAAGCAACCGATTTACTCTTCTTGGTAATTCTGGTTCTTCCTTTTCGTACTAATTGTGAAATTGTTGGCATAATTTAATTTACAATATTATTTACTTAAAATTAATTTACTTAGCTTTTAAAGATTCCGAAAAACCTCTTCTGCAAATCCTGAACTTCCTTATCTACTCCATAATTTGCGGGTGCAAAAGTATAGTTTTATTTCCAAAACAACAAGAAATCAACACATTAAATAAGACTACAAACTTTAACCTTAACAAGGGAAATTGAGCAACAAAATTCCAACAAACTAAATATCAATAAATTAAATCAAAAACAATTTTATCAAAAAAATATTTTTGTTACAAATATCACAAAATTTTTATTGATTCTGCTATTTTTTTTATCATCAATCAGTAGACTAATCTGTTCGATTTAATTAATTCCTAGTTCTTTTTTAATTTCATTTACGTTTTTTTCAGTAAGAAGTCTATCCAAGTTTCTCCAAATACTATGATAACCAAAAGGTCCTTGTTGCATTTCTTTTTTAGCTTGTTCAATACTCCAATTATGGTAAATAATCCGATACATCGCTACCATAATTCCTGTTCTGTCTGCCCCGTGATAACAATGTACCAACACAGCTCCTTCTTGCTGATGTTTTCTTATTTTTGAAAGCACATTGGCTATATCCTTTGTTTTAATTCTCCAAGTTAGTAATGGAACATTTATTAGGTTTATGTTTCCATTTTTACCAAAGACTTTAGAATTTCCACCACGTGTAAAATAACGCAAATTTATAATTGTTTTTATTGGTGTTTTTTCTATTGCTTGTCTATCTTCTTCTCTTAGTTGCTCACTGCGATACAATCTATCATCTACCTTATATAGATTAGCTTCAGCACTAATTAATTCTGCTTGATTTTGAGAAAAAAGCGATAAGAAACATAAAAAACAAACAACAAAAAACGTACACTTAATATTCATAATTTGATTTTCTGAAAATTATTTATTCTTCTATCTATTATATCTTGCTCTCATCACGACAAAAGCGAAGATTAATGTCGTAAAAAAAGAAAACATAGCAAAAACTAATGCTGGTTTTGCCATTTCTACACTTTGAATGAGTCCTGCCACATAAATAGCCAGTACCGTATTTTGCAACCCTACTTCTATACCTATTGTAGCAGATTGTATGTTGGTGATGTGAAAAACCTTTTTAGAAATCACATAACTCAAAATCATCGAACTTAAGTGCATAATTAAAGCGTATGGAAGTATACCAAGAATTTCGTCAAAAACGATTCCTGTTCCTCCTGAATCTTTATCTGCAAAGAATTTAATAATAAAGACTAACCCAAGTAAAATTGTATTGATAACTTTTAAAGGAATTTTGATTCGTGCTGTTACATCTGGAAGATAGCGATTGAAAACCAAACCTAAAAAAGCTGGAATTATTGTAATTTTACTAACTTCCCAAAAAGTATCCAACATTGACAATGAAAACTCTGAAGAGGTTCCCATAAATAATGAAATCGCAACATTGGCTAAGGTAGGAATTGTTAGCAAAATTAAGATACTATTGATAGTTGTTAAAGCTACTGCCAAAGCCGTATCTGCATTAACTAAATAAGTAATAAAATTAGATGTTGTTCCTCCAGGACAAATAGCCACAATAATTAATCCCACTTTTAATTCAGGAGACAAATCGGAAAAATAAGCAACTAAAAACGCTAAAATTGGCAAAAATACCATTTGAGCTATTAATCCTATATTAAATGCTTTTGATTTTTTAAATACGTTCTCAAAGTCACTGAAACGCAAAGAACTACCTATCGCGAAAGTAATCAACATCAAAACTGCCGACATCAAATGATTTATCAAATCCATCTTCTTTTTCTCCTTAAAATTTATTCATACATCATTTTTGTATTCTCAAATGAAAACAATTGCCGAAATTACATATTTTTTTTCATATCTGTATCTATTTTCACTTTTTTTAACTTTAAAAAGAGTAAAACAAGTATAATTCAATAATTTATATATCTCTCTTTTAAGTTTTCATTTTTTAATTCTCAATAATTAGCTTTCAACTGAAAATTTCATACTTTTGCCCTCAAATCACTTTCTATAAAAATGAATTTCAGAACCATCGTCCCTTTGAAAGAATCAGACTTCAAAATCAGTTACAACAACCGAATTTTGAGTATTGGGTCGTGTTTTTCAACAAATATTGCTAAAAAACTAAAATACTATAATTTCCAAATAGTTACAAATCCTTTTGGGATTCTTTTTCACCCTTTAGCAATTGAAAAATTAGTGAAAAAATCATTGGAAAACACCTATTTTGATGAAAATGATTTTTTTAAACACAATGATTTGTGGCATTCGTTTGACTTACATTCCGAGCTAAGCCAAACCTCGTTAAGCGAGGCAATAGATATTGCGAATAAAAAAACTGAAGAATTCAAAAATTCAATTCAAAACTCTGATTTTCTATTCATTACATTGGGAACATCTTGGGCATATTCTCTCGAAAATGGAAATGTGGTGGCTAATTGCCATAAAGTACCTCAGGCAAATTTCTCAAAAAAATTACTTTCTGTTCGTGAAATTGAAAAAAGCATTCAAAATACTGTAAATCAAATAAAAAATAAAAATCCCAAAATAAAAATCGTATATACAATTTCGCCAGTTAGACACTTAAAGGACGGATTTGTTGAAAATCAAATAAGTAAAGCTCACCTAATTGCTGGTTTGCACTCTTTTTTATTGCAGAACACTGAAATACAATACTTTCCTTCGTATGAAATTATGTTGGACGAGTTACGAGATTATCGTTTTTACGCAGAAGATATGTTACATCCTTCTGATGTGGCAATTGACTATATCTGGGAGCGTTTTGTGGAAAAATACATATCTGAAGAATGCTTTTATGATATGAAACAAATAGATTCTATACAAAAAGGACTGAAACATAAAGTTTTTCACCCAAAAAGCGAACAATCTAAAATTTTTCAACAGAAATTATCTGAAAAAATACACAAAATCATCGAAAAGTATCCTTTTATGACTTTTCAACAATAAAAAACAACACTTTTTATTTTTTAAATTAAAAAAACTATGGAAAAAGAATATCAAATTTTTGGCATTCGTGCCGTTATAGAAGCCATTTCAGCAGGAAAAACAATTGACAAAATTTTTATCCAGAAGGGATTAAAAGGTTCTCTTTTTCAGGAATTACAAGCATTACTGAAACAAGAACAAATTATCGCTTCTTATGTTCCTATTGAAAAATTAAATCGTCTGACAAAAAAAAATCATCAAGGTGTTGTAGCAAATCTGTCACCTGTGGAATATCATAATTTTGAAAATCTGGTCATTACAACAATTGAAAGTGGAAAAGTTCCTCTTTTTCTGATATTAGATCACCTTTCAGATGTTCGCAATTTTGGAGCTATTATCCGCACCGCTGAATGCACTGGCGTTTCGGGAATTATCATACCCAAAAGAGGAAGTGTTTCAATAACTGCTGATACAATAAAAACCTCAGCTGGAGCTGCTTTTAATGTTCCCGTTTGCAAAGTTGATAACTTGAAAGATGCCGTTTATTATCTTCAAGGAAGTGGGATAAAAACCATTGTGGCTACCGAAAAGACAGATAAACTCCTATATGACATTTCGATGACTGAACCTCTGGCAATTATAATGGGTGCGGAAGATGTCGGCGTATCTCCAGCCTTAATCAAACTTGCAGATGATAAAGCTAAACTCCCAATGACAGGAGAAATTAGCTCTTTGAATGTTTCTGTAGCTTGTGGCGTATTTTTATACGAGGCTATGCGACAGCGGATAATGCAAACGTTATAACTTACCTAAAGTTTTCAAATGAAGTTCTACAGCCTTACTATCGGTTAAGCTGGCTATATAACAGGTAATTCCCATTATTTTATCATAAAGAGAAGTTTCTTTTTTATACTTTTCTGGAAGGATTTTGAAAATTGATTTATCAAAAGACGTAAGTTTGCCCTTATAATCGTTCATTGCCGCAGCAAAGAACACATCAAGCAGATTTTGAAGTACAACGTAACCAGAAATTTCCTTTTCAACCACCTCATCTGATTGATAAATATGTGATACACTGATATCTATAATATCTTCTATCTGAGGTCTGTAAGTACTTTTACTCAAAAGCGAAGAATGAAAATCACCTTTGAGAATATCCTCTTCATTTTTGATGAAAATTTCTACAGCTTCCTGAATAAGTGTACCAATAGCAATAGCCCTGAGATAAGCAATGCGTTCCTCTTTTGTAAGTAATTGGGTGTATTTCTTTATGTTAATTCGCTCATTTATCAATTTTCCAAGATATTCCAATGCTAAATCCTCAGAAATTAGCCCCAAATTGATTCCGTCTTCAAAATCGATGATTGTGTAGCATATATCATCAGCAGCTTCCACCAAAAAAGCAAGAGGATGTCGAGAAAACCGCAAATCAGAATTAGTAGAATTGGATTTCAATTGAAGTTCACTCGCCACATCAACGAAAAAATCTCTTTCGGATTGAAAAAAGCCATACTTCTTATCTGAAATATTTTTGGTGGGACGAACGGGTAAAGATTCCTTTGGGTACTTCGTAAATGCTCCAAGTGTTGCAAATGAAAGTCGTAAACCTCCTTCAACTCCTGGTCTGGATTCGTTTAAAATGCGAAATCCGTTGGCATTTCCTTCAAAACTACACAAATCCTCATACTCTTTTTCTGAAAGGAAAGACTTAATGTCTGCTCCTTTCTTATACTTAAAAAACTCGCCTATGGCTTTTTCTCCACTATGCCCAAAAGGAGGATTTCCAATATCGTGAGCCAAAGCTGCTGCCGCCACGATAGCTCCAAAATCATTCGCCTGATAACCTAAGGTTTGTAAACTGGGATATTTTTCTGAAATATAATTCCCCACAGCCCTTCCCAAACTTCTTCCAACTACTGATACTTCCATACTGTGAGTCAGACGTGTATGCACAAAACTTGTTTTTGACAAAGGAATCACCTGCGTTTTATCCTGCAAACTCCTAAACGCACTTGAGAAGACAACACGATCATAATCTGAATCAAAATTCAGGCGTGTTTCATTTTGTCCTTTACGCAAACGTTTCTCCAAATCTCCATATCGATTCAAAGAGAGTAAACTTTCCCAATTCATTGGCTTTTATATTTTTAATAATTAAGGCACAGGATCATATCCGCTTCCTCCCCAAGGATGGCAACTAAGAATTCGCTTAATCGCATACCAACCTCCTTTTAAAATTCCGTGTTTTTTTAAGGCTTCCAACGTATATTGAGAGCAAGTTGGTGTATATCTGCAAGTTGGTGGCTTTAACGGAGATATAAATAGCTGATAAAATCGAACTAATAGAACAAAAGGAAATATGAGTATTTTTCTTAACATTACTAATTTATAACCTAAAAGGCAGTAAGTTACAGAATAATCGTACGCAGTTGAAAAATCTGCAGAACTTACTGCCAAATAAAATGAAGTTCTAAACTAATTAGCTAAATCTTTCTATAACTTCCTGACTAACACCAGTATTAGAAAATCCTCCATCGTGGAAAAGATTTTGCATTGTAACCTTGCGAGTCAAGTCAGAAAACAAACTCACAGTATAATCGGCACAATCTTGTGCAGTAGCATTACCTAATGGAGACATTTTTTCAGCATATGAAATAAATCCATCAAATCCTTTAACTCCTTGTCCTGCAGTGGTTGGCGTAGGAGATTGAGAAATTGTATTAACACGTACTTTTTTATCTTTTCCGAAGAAATATCCAAAACTACGAGCAATTGACTCCAAATATGCTTTATTATCTGCCATATCGTTGTAATCAGGAAAAGTTCGTTGTGCCGCCATATATGTAAGAGCTACGATACTTCCCCATTCATTCATCGCATCATTTTTGTAAAGAACTTGACACACTTTATGGAAAGAAAGAGCTGAAACGTCCCAACCTTTTCCCGTAAAATCATAATTTGACTCGGTGTAAGGAATATTTTTACGAACATTTACGGACATTCCGATAGAATGAAGTACAAAATCCAATTTTCCTCCCAATATTTCCATTGCTTTGGTTACCAAATTTTGCAAGTCTTCCATATTGGTAGCATCAGCAGGAATAATTTCCGAACCTGTTTTTTCTGCCAATTGTTTTATTTGTCCCATACGCATTGCAATTGGGGCGTTTGTTAGCACAAATTTTCCTCCTTCTTCGTGAACACGTTCTGCTGTTTTCCAAGCTATTGAATTTTCATCTAAAGCACCGAAGATAATTCCTCTTTTCCCTTTTAGTAAATTATACATAATGATTCTTTTTTATTCGGACAAAGGTACAAAAAAAGTTGAAAAATGAAAAAACTATCACCTATTCTATTGTTTTTCAAAGTAGCCAATCTTTTATACTTTTTTTAACTTGAAAATGTAGAGTTATAAATTCTGGATTTACTTTTTTTTCTTATCTTTGTGGGATAAAATATTAATCAAGCCAATATTTAAGAAAATGACAAAAATACGTGTATTACTTACGGGAGCTGGTGGGCAATTGGGTAGTGAACTTACCGAGGCTTTGGCTCAAAAGTTTGGTTCAGAAAACATCGTTGCTACAGACATCAATGAAAAAGTTGCCGAAAAATTTTCATACTGCAATTTTGAAGTGTTAGACATTCAAGATAATGCAAGATTAGAATATCTTGTTGATAAGTACGAAATTACACAGATTTACCATTTAGCTGCATTGCTTTCAGCTGTAGGAGAAAAAAATCCTCTTTTTACTTGGAATCTGAATATGAACGGATTACTGAATGTTTTGGAAATTGCCCGTAAAAAGAACTTAGACAAAGTGTATTGGCCTTCATCAATCGCTGCTTTTGGGGTAAACACTCCTAAAGAAAATACTCCTCAGGAAACAGTAACTGAACCTAATACGGTTTACGGAATCACCAAAGTTTCAGGTGAATTATGGTGTCAGTACTATTTTCAAAAATATGGAGTAGATGTTCGAAGCATTCGATACCCAGGCCTTATCGGTTACAAATCGTTACCTGGTGGTGGGACAACAGATTACGCTGTAGATATCTACCACAAGGCTATTGCTGGAGAAGAATTTTCTTGCTTCCTGAGCGAAAACTCATATCTGCCAATGATGTATATGCCCGATGCTATCAAAGCTACAATCGATTTAATGGACGCTCCGAAAGAAAAAGTAAAGGTACGTACTTCTTACAATGTTTCGGCTTTATCATTTTCACCAAAGGAAATTTACCAAAGCATCAAAAAAATAATTCCAGATTTCAAAATTAAGTACGAACCCGATTTTCGTCAGAAAATAGCTGATAGTTGGCCAGATAGCATTGATGATTCTGCCGCACGGAAAGACTGGGGTTGGACACCGAGCTTTGATTTGGACAAAATGACAGAAGATATCATCAAAAACTTAAAATAAAACATCAATTTTCAACCTCTTAATTAAGCTATAAGCCGTAGAATCTGAAACTATTGCTTATAGCTTACTTTTATAAAAAAGGATTATGTTTCTGAAAAAACTTTCAATCGTAAATTACAAAAATATCACTTCAAAAGATTTTGTTTTTGATGCAAATATCAACTGCTTTGTTGGCAACAACGGCGTTGGAAAAACAAATCTGCTTGATGCCATTTACCATTTAGGAGTTGGGAAAGGATATTTTAATTCGTCTGCTAGTCAAAGCATTCGTCACGGAGAGGAATTTTACGTAATTGATGGTCTTTTTGAAGCACAAGAACGTGAAGAACAGATTGTTTGTAGCATAAAACGAGGACAAAAAAAAATCATAAAATGTAACGGAAAAGCATATGATAAATTGGCTGACCACATAGGAAAATATCCAATGGTTATCATATCACCAGCAGATCAAGATTTAATAATCGAAGGAAGTGATGTTCGGCGGAAATTTTTGGACAACGTAATCTCGCAATCAGATTTGGAATATTTAGATAAACTTATTCGTTACAATCGGGTTCTTTTACAGCGAAATACTTTGCTAAAACATTTTTCTGAGAATCAATATTTTGACGCAGAAACGCTATCTATTTATGACGAGCAACTCTCTGAACTTGGGCAGTTTATTTATGAAAGAAGAAAACTCTTTATGAAAACCTTTTTGCCTATTTTTGAGTATCAATACCAATATATTTCTGAAGGAAAAGAAAATGTAAATCTGACCTATGAAAGTACTCTTCATCAAACAGATTTAGCAACTTTACTTAAACAAAACATCAACAAGGACAGGTTGCTACAACATACCTCTGTGGGCATTCACAAAGATGACTTACTTTTTGAAATAGAAGGTTTTCCGATGAAAAAATACGGAAGCCAAGGTCAACAAAAATCCTTTCTAATTGCATTAAAACTTTCTCAATTTGAAATGATAAAAAAACAACTAAAAGTTGTTCCTATCTTCTTATTAGATGATATCTTTGATAAATTAGATGATAATCGAGTAGCCAAACTAGTATCTCTGGTAACAGAAAGGCACTTTGGTCAATTATTCATAACTGACACGCACTATGAGCGTACCGAAAATGTAGTAAAACGAACCCTTTTGAAGTACAAAATTTTCAGGATAGAATAGTTATTTTCCTCCTATTTTTTTAACATCTTTGAAGAAAATCCACTTCATAAACAACTTCTCTCCCTCATCTGTAGGTACAGCTGCAAAACGAGGAGAAATGATTATCGTGGTTATTCCCGAAATGAGAGATGCAAACAAACGTCCGAATTCAGGAAAGAAATAATTAATCCCGAGCCTAATCGTAATAAAAATCACTCCAAAACAAATAAAATTAAATAAAAATGCTTTTGTTTTTGGTGCCATAATTATCGTTGTCTTTTTATAGTTCCCGTAATATTTGTTGCTTCCTCGATTTCTTCTTTCACCTTATCTATCTCATTTTGAGTCTCTTCTATAAAAGAAGTATCTATATTGTTCTGTTGTGCACTTTTTTTGATTTCGGACTTAATTTCGTTGGTTGCGTCACGAAGTTGTCGCATTCCTTTGCCCAATCCACGAGCTATTTCTGGAATCTTGTCCGCTCCGAAAAGTACTAGAACTACGAAAAGTATGAAAAAAATCTCAGAAAACCCCATATCCTAAAAATATTTGCAAACCTACATATTTTTTAAGTATCAGACAATTTTTTACAACAGAAATTAAATTTTGTATTCCTAAACAACCGAATTTCTAAATAAATCCATTCGAAATTTTTCAATTTTACATATCTTTGCGGATAAGCTAAATTTCACAAAAATATGAATCATATTATTGAAAATATACAACAATCTTACCTTTTATGGAAAGAATACTCTGTAATTCAGCGAATAGAAATAATTAAAGATATAAAAGATAATTTACTAAAAAACACGAATTTATACGCAAAGGCGATCACTTCGGATATGGGAAAACCTATCTCACAGTCCAATGCAGAAGTCCAAAAATGTGCGTATTTGTGCGATTACTATATCGAAAATGCCGAAAATTTCTTAAAACCACAATACATAAAAACCAAATGGACAGAAAGTTACATAACCTTTGAACCTATTGGAGTTTTGTTGGGAGTAATGCCTTGGAACTTTCCTTTCTGGCAAGTATTTCGCTTTGTGATTCCAAATCTAATTTTAGGAAATCTTTTCATTGTAAAACACGCCTCCAATGTTCCGAAATCAGCAAACTTATTGGAAAGCATCTTCAATTCCAAAAAGCTAAAATTTCCAATATATAAAAACCTATCTTTAGAGAGCAAATTTGTTGCTAACATCATTGCTCACAAGCACATCAAAGGTGTTTCTTTAACGGGTAGTGAAAAAGCTGGAAAAGCAGTTGCTCAATGTGCTGGACAACATCTTAAAAAATCGGTTTTGGAACTCGGCGGAAGCAGTGCTTTTATCATATGTGAAGATGCTGATTTAGAATTAGCCACATCAATAGCTGTTAATGCTCGTATGCAAAATGCTGGACAAAGTTGCATCGCTGCCAAGCGTTTCTTAGTCCACAAAAACTTAAAGGAAAAATTTCTATCTACCTTTAAATCAAAAGTGGAAGCTCTGAAAAGAGGAGATAAATTCAACGCAGAAACAGAAATAGCCGAAATGGCTCGGGAAGATTTGGCTATCGAATTGGAAAAATTAGTAAATGAAAGCATTTCTTTAGGAGCAAAAGTGATTTGCGGAGGAAAACGAGAAGGAGCCTTTTACGAGCCAACAATTCTATCAGAAGTCACACCCCAAATGCCTATTTTCAGAGAGGAAACTTTTGGTCCTGTTGCTGTCGTTACCTTTTTTGAAACTTTTGATGAGGCTGTAAACTTGAGCAACCAATCCGATTTTGGCTTAGGAGTTTCTATTTTTTCAAAAGATGTAGAATTCATAAAATCACAAACTTATCGCTTTGAGGAAGGAGCTGTATATGTTAATGAAATGCTCATTAGTGACCCACATTTACCTTTTGGTGGCGTGAAAAATTCAGGGTACGGTCGGGAGCTTTCTCAATTCGGGATGTATGAATTTGCTAACATCAAAACAGTAGTGATTAAATAGTGAAAAACAAATCTTTTTCCTATATTTGCAAAATATTTTCATATTAGGACAGAGAATAAAGCATAAATGTATGTATATCAGCATTAAAAAATTATTAAACGAAGGAAAAACAGCACAAGAAGTCACTCTAAAAGGTTGGGTTCGTACCTTCCGAAGCAATCGTTTCATTGCTTTGAACGACGGCTCGACTATTGAAAACGTACAAGTGGTTGTGGATTTCGAAAACACCCCCGAAGAACTGCTAAAACGCATCACCACAGGAGCCGCCATTGAAGTGAAAGGCTCAGTTGTGGAAAGTCAAGGAAAAGGGCAATCCATTGAAATACAAGCAACAGAAATTCATATCTTAGGAGATTCTAATCCAGAGGAATATCCTATTCAGCCTAAAAAGCATTCTTTTGAATTTTTACGCGAGAATGCACATTTAAGGGTTCGTACCAATGTTTTTGGAGCCATTATGCGGGTTCGTTCGGTGTTGGCATTTGCCATTCACGATTATTTCCAGCAAAATGGATTTTTCTACGTAAATACGCCTATCATTACAGGAAGTGATGCCGAAGGTGCGGGAGAAATGTTCCGTGTTACTACATTAGATGCTAAAAATCCGCCACTTACTGAAGAAGGCAAAGTCGATTTCAAAAAAGATTTCTTCGGAAGAGAAACCAATTTAACCGTTTCAGGACAGCTTGAAGGAGAAACTTTTGCGATGGCTTTGGGCAAAATTTACACGTTCGGACCTACTTTCCGTGCCGAAAATTCAAACACATCGCGTCACTTGGCGGAATTCTGGATGATTGAACCCGAAGTGGCTTTCCTCGACCTTGATGGCAATATGGATTTGGCAGAGGATTTCATCAAGTATGTTTTGAAATACACTCTTGAGCGTTGCCGTGAAGATATCGAGTTTCTGAACAAACGTTTCTTGGAAGAAGAAAAAACAAAACCGCAAAACGAACGTAGCTCAATGTCACTTATTGAAAAGTTGGAGTTCGTAATCAACAATGATTTCAAACGAGTAAGCTACACCGAAGCGATTGATATTCTGAAGAATTCAAATCATAATAAGAAGAAAAAATTCCAATACATTATTGATGAATGGGGTGCCGATTTGCAAAGTGAACACGAGCGTTACTTAGTAGAAAAACATTTCCAAAGCCCTGTTATCTTGTTTGATTATCCAGCAAAAATCAAAGCGTTTTATATGCGACTCAACGAAGACGGAAAAACGGTTCGTGCAATGGATATACTATTCCCAGGTATTGGCGAAATTGTAGGAGGTTCGCAACGTGAAGAGCGGTACGATGTTTTGGTTGAAAAAATCAAAGCTATGGGTATTGACGAGAAAGAATTATGGTGGTATTTGGATTTGCGAAAGTTCGGCACGGCAGTGCATAGCGGTTTCGGACTTGGTTTTGAACGCCTTGTGCTATTTGCAACAGGAATGACCAACATTCGTGATGTGATTCCTTTCCCAAGAACACCACAAAACGCTGAATTTTAATACTTAAATTTGAGAGTTATACAATTTGTTTTTTTATTTTTTACTGCCTGAAAGATTTTTTCTTTTAGGCAGTTTTTTTATTCCCAAAACTTGTAAAAAGAAAAATTTATGTCATTTCCATATTTAGTTTTTATTAACAATTTTATGTTTTACGTCATATTTAGTAAACTCAAAAACTAATAAATGTAAAAAATCTATCTTATATATCATAATAATGTTATAAATCAATATTTTATCATACTAACAATAAGATATAATTTCACGAAATCAATATAAATTCTTCTGTTTTTTACATATTTTTCTTCTAAATAAAATTTGCTTCTTTTAACTTTTCTTTCTACTTTTGTCATCACTATTAATAAATATTTAACAATAAAAACATATAGGTATGAAACGACTTTTAACAATTCTATTTTTAGCAACATTAGGTTCTATCAATGCACAATCATTTGGATTTGGAACAAAATTAGGTTATGTAAATTCAACTTTGAACTTGCAAATCGACAATAGTACAAAAATAACCTCTAAGTCAAAGTCAAATATTTACTTGGGAATTCAAGCCGAATATTTTTTCAATCCGTATATTGCCGCTCAAGCTGAATTTACTATGGCAGGACTTGGAGGAAGAGAAGTAATAGGAAATCTAAAATCTGAAAATGGAGAAACTCACGAAGGACATTTTGACATACATTTACAAACATACAGCCTTCCTATAAGCATTAAGGTATATCCTACTAAAGGGTTTGCTTTACTTGGCGGATTTAATCTCAGTTTTAATTTACTAGCTACAACAAAGCTAAACAATGAAAGAATTAAACTTAACAATATCAAAACAGGGAATCACGCTGCTTTTTTTGGTGGTGAATGCCGTATATTCAAAGACTTTTTCTTAGAAGCTAGATATAACTTTGGATTAAGTAATATTTCTGAAATTGGACAAATTATTCGGAATAATTACTTTCAAATAGGAGTAGGATATTACTTTAAAAACTTTTAAAAATACAAACAGACCACCTAAAAGGTGGTTTTTTTATGCTTTTGATGTATGTAAATATTTCTTTCAAAAATGAAAAAAAATTATCAATCTCATATTTTTGTAGCAATTACATTAAAAATAGACTGATAATGTGATATAATTCTTCATTTAAAAATTAAAACAAGATTTTGATATCATATTTTTTATTAAATCAGATAGAAAAAAAGCCATCAACTTCATATTTTTATAATAATTAAACTAAAAATAGACTGATAATGCGATATAATTCTTCATTTAAAAACTAAAAGAAGGTTTTGACATCATATTTTACGTCAAATCAAATAGAAAAGAAGCTATCAACTCCATATTTTTATAATAATTACATTAAAAATAGACTGATAATGCGATATAATTCCCCATTTAAAAATTAAAACAAGGTTTTGACATCATATTTGTGTAAAAATTTTTATATTTTGTACACAAATCAATCCTTTTACAAATACTTTCAACATTGAAAAAAGGTAGAAACACACAAAAACACAAACAAAATAAAATTTACCAACGTAATTAGATAAATACACAATAAAAATTTTATAAAAATTTAAGATAAATCCAGATATAAGTTTCTATTTTTCTAAAAAAACATATTTTTTATTCCAATAAAAAGCATTTTAAGTTATGAAATTAACAAATTAATGACTATATTTGCCACAAATAAAAAATTATATGAAACAAATCATTTTCTTCATCATATTTCTTTTAAGTCTGGCAACATATTCTCAAAAAAAACATACAATTAGTGGAGTAATTTCCGATGCTTCCAACGGGGAAAAAATGCTTGGTGTAAATTTCATCATCAAAGAGTTGAACACAGGAACCTATACCAATGAGTATGGCTTCTATTCTATAACACTTCCTGAAGGAAAATACGAAATTTTGGTAGATTATATGGGGTTTGAAACCATCATCGAAACCATTACATTAGATAAAAACATACGCAAGGATTATAAACTTTCTCCTCAGGCTGTAGAGCTTGATGCCGTTGAGATTACTGCCAACGCCTCGCAAAAAGTGGATATCCGAAAGCCCGAAATGAGTACTATTAGTGTTCCTATTGCTACAATTAAGAAACTCCCTGTGCTTATTGGAGAGGTGGATATTGTAAAATCCTTAATGCAACTTCCTGGCGTGAGCAATGCTGGAGAAGCCTCTTCTGGTTTTAACGTGCGTGGTGGTGCCGCTGACCAAAATTTAGTTCTTTTAGATGAAGCTGTTATTTTCAACTCATCACATTTGTTTGGATTTTTAAGCGTTTTCAATGCCGATGCTGTTCGGGATATGAAACTCTACAAAGGAAGTATTCCAGCACGATATGGTGGTAGGATTTCTTCCGTTTTGGATATTTATCAAAAAGAAGGTAACCGTAACGATTTTGGAATGACTGGTGGTATCGGATTACTATCCTCTCGGTTACTGGCAGAAGGTCCTATTGTTAAAGACAAAGCGTCTTTTCTTTTTGGAGGAAGAGCCTCGTATGCACATTTGTTTCTAAAACTTCGTAACAATGACAATACGGCATATTTTTATGACCTCAACACCAAACTTTCTTATCAACTTAACCAGAATAACACATTTTATTTGTCAGGATATTTCGGGAGGGACTTATTTGAGCTAAGTGATGTGATTAAAAACGTATACGGAAATGCTCTTTTTAATCTGCGTTGGAATCATATTTTCAATAGCCGCCTTTTCTCAAATCTTTCATTAATCTTTAGTGATTACTATTATGGTTTTCGCCTCGACCCTATTGAATTTCAGTGGGACTCAGGAATTAAGAATCTCAATTTAAAGTATGATTTTAGAAACTATATTTCTGAGAATTGGAAACTCAGTTATGGTGTACAAGGATTGCTTTACAGGTTTATGCCTGGGAAATTATCTCCAACTACACCTACTTCTTCCATAAAAAATCTTCAATTACCCAATAAGAATGCTTTAGAAACAGGAATATATATTGATTCCGAACATAATATAACGTCTTCGTTAAGTGCTTCATTCGGATTGAGGTTAAGTTCCTTCTATCATTTAGGTACACGTTATATGCACGATTATAAAGATGATAAAGCTGTAATTTTCAATCGTAACTTACAAATTTATCAAGAAGCCACTCCAATTGGTTCTACATACTATCATCGCGGAAAAATCATTGACTTATTTAGTAATTTAGAACCACGATTTACGCTCTCATATGCTTTGAATGACAACAAATCCTTCAAGGCGAGTTATGCACGTACTTCGCAATATTTACATTTGATAACTAACACGTCTTCTCCTACCCCACTTGATGTTTGGGCTCCGAGCGACCGCTTTTTAAAACCACAACAAGCCAATCAGTTTGCAGTAGGTTTTGCAAGTAATCTGTCAGAAAACAAATATAGTTTGGAAGTTGAGGGATATTACAAGTTTGTAAAAAATCGTTTAGATTATATTGATGGAGCAAATCTTATTGCCAAAGAAGACATCGAGCGAGTTATATTGAATGGACACAGCCGTGCATACGGGTTGGAGGTATTACTTCGCAAAAACACGGGAAAATTAACTGGGTGGATAGCCTACACACTTTCAAAATCCGAGCAACAAACCAAAGGACGTACCCCCGAAGAAATTGGCATCAATTACGGAAATTGGTACAATACTGCGTACGACAAACCTCACGACCTTTCCATTACAGCTATGTATGCCTTAAATAAAAAATGGACTTTCGGAGCGATTTTCAATTATCAAACAGGCTTACCTGCTAATTTCCCTGTCGGTAAATACCAATATCTTGGACTAACCGTTCCTAATTACAGCCAACGCAATGCATATAGGCTTCCAAGTTACCATCGTTTGGATTTATCGGCAACTTACACCTCCACAAGAAAGGACAAACGATGGAAAAGCGAATGGAATTTTGGTCTGTACAATGTTTACAATCGTAAAAATGCCATTTCTATCTCTTTCAGAGAGAATGAGGAAACAAGAAGAAACGAAGCTGTTAAGCTTTCTATCTTCGGAATTGTCCCAAGTGTAACGTATAACTTTATCTTTTAAACTATGAAAAAAATTATTTACATATTTTTGTGTGTCACAACCTTACTTACTTCTTGTGAGGAAGTAATTGATCTGTCTTTAGATACGCAAGAAAAACAATTGGTAGTTGATGCCTATATCGACTGGAAAAAAGGAAATGAAAAAGCCTTTCCTATTGTACATTTAAGTTACACAACGAATTATTACGACCAATCTCCATCAGAAAAGGTTAGTGGAGCGGTCATAAAAGTATCAACAAGCGACGGAGAAATATATCCTTTAAAAGAAATATTCCCAGAAGATTACAAAGATTTATATACAAAAGATAAAGACTTAGCAGGAATTGCTTTTATCCCTTCTAAAGGGGGAAGTATCTATGCAAACACTGACGGAATTATGCCCTCAGTAGGGAAAGAGTACATTCTTACCATTGAGTATAAAGGCAAAACCTACATAGCAAAGGAAAAAATGCGAGAAGTTCCTGTCATAAATCCTGACAACGTAACACAAAAAGCCAATGGTGGGCTATTCAAAGATAAAATAGAGGTGAAATTTCCTTTTGATGGTATTCTAAACGAAGAAAATAACTATTTTATAAAATTAAAAGACCATAAAAAAGATGTTTTCATCAGCCTGAATGACGAACTTCTTTCCGATCGCAAATTCTTCTTTACAACAAGCCTTATGGAATTGATTTTAAAGAAAGGATATCGAGTAAGGGCGACTCTTTTCCGCGTTTCTCCTCAATATCAACAATTTGTTAATATTCTCATAAGAAACACAACCAACAGCAGACGAGAAGGCGGATTTACCATTCCTTCACGTGTGTATGGTAATGTCGTGAACACAGAAAATCCCAAAGAAAACCCATTAGGAGCTTTTCGCGTTTCGCAATATTCTGAAATATCCTACGAGGTAAAATAACCTTATGAAAATAGCTGTCGTAATACTCAATTGGAATGGGAAGCACTTATTAGAGAAGTTTTTACCTTCGGTTGTGGCACACTCGCAAGAAGCAGACGTTTATGTAATTGACAATGCCTCTTCCGACGACTCTATTTCCTACTTAACATCGCATTTTCCAGATGTTCAACTTATCAGAAATCCTTTAAATGGTGGATACGCTCAAGGTTACAACTGGGGACTAGCTAAAATTTCTGCAGATGTGTATTGTTTGCTCAACTCAGATATTGAAGTTACTGAAAATTGGCTACTTCCAGTCATAAATGTTTTCAAAAATTCTGAAATCGGGGCTGTTCAACCTAAAATCTTGGACTACAAGAACAAAAAAATGTTCGAATATGCAGGTGCAGCTGGTGGTTTTATTGACAAATATGGATTTCCTTTCTGTCGAGGACGTATTTTTGAAACAATAGAAGAAGATTATGGACAATACAACTCCCAAACAGATATTTTTTGGGCTTCGGGAGCCTCTCTTTTTGTACGTTCGGAAGTTTTCAATCAAGTAAAAGGTTTCGATGAAGACTTTTTTGCACATCAAGAGGAAATAGACCTTTGTTGGAGAATTCACCACCTCAACAAGCGAGTTGTTTTCTGTTCTGAAAGCATTGTGTATCACGTTGGCGGTGCTACTCTTCCAGTAGATAGCCCTAAGAAAACTTTTCTGAATTTCAGAAATGGTTTATTTATGCTTCTTAAGAACCTTCCGCAAGAAAATCTATATAAAACACTATTTATCAGACTAATTTTTGATGGAATTGCTGGAATACGTTTTCTTTTACAGGGAAAAATTTGGTTTACTTGGGCAATATTCAAAGCTCATATGAACTTCTATCACAATTTTTTAAAATTCAAAAACAAAAGACCAAAACACACTTTTTCTTCATATTACAACACAAAATCAATTGTTTGGCTGTATTTTGTTAAAAATAAGAAGTTTTTTAGTGATTTCCATTGATTTTTTTAGTAACTTTGCGGTCTAACTATTAAACATTTAGAGATGAGAAAAATTTTTATTGCTGTTTCGTTAGTGAGTATTTTAGCAACTTCGTGTGTTTCTAAAAAGAAATATGCAGAGTTGGCTGATAAGCACAAACAAACAGAAGATTTATTAAACTCAGCAACAATGAAGTTAAATATCTGTTTGAAAGATTATGAAGGATTACAACATCAAGTTGCAAGTTTGAAAAATCAGAATGACTTACTAAAAGAAAATAACCAACAGCTTATCAACAATATGGGTAATCTTACCACTTTGACCCAAAAAGGAGCTGAAAATCTTGAAAAATCATTGGAAAGTCTTCGAGAAAAAGACCTTACAATCAAAAACTTACGAGACGCTGTAACTCGCCGTGACTCTGTAAACTTAGCTTTGGTTCAAAGCCTCAAGGGAGCTATCGGAAACTTGGACGATCAAGACATCGAAATAAAGGTAGAAAAAGGTGTTGTTTTTGTAAATATCTCTGACAAGTTGCTATTCAGTAGTGGAAGTTATGCCGTAACAAATCGAGCAAAAGAGGTTTTAGGTAAAGTAGCAATGGTTGTTAAAAACAAACCTGATTTCGAGTTTATGGTAGAAGGACACACCGACAATGTTCCTTTCAAAGCAAATAGCTCAATTAAAGACAATTGGGATTTGAGTGTTCTTAGAGCTACCGCAGTTGTTCGTATCTTACAAAATGATTTTGGCGTTAGCCCATCACGTATGACGGCTGCAGGAAGAAGTGAATATGTTCCAGTAACTACTAACGAAACCAGAGAAGGAAAAGCTCAAAATAGAAGAACTCGTATTGTAGTACTTCCAAAACTTGACCAATTCTATAATATGATAGAGCAAGGAATGAAAGATCCTGCAATTAATAACTAATTTTGTAAACAATCTATTTAAAAAAGTAGTTGAGAGGAAAATCTTGACTACTTTTTTTATTTTTCCTACTTTTCCATTTGGACTTCTATTCAATATTCAAAATAAAAACGTTTTCTCTTGCAAATGAGTGTTTTTTTTTATAAAATTGCACTGTTTTAATTAGCATTCAGCATTTGTTAAATCCTTAGAAAAGATAAAAACTTTGAACGAAATTACTTTAGAACTTATAGAAATAAATCCACAGCTCTTTTTCGGTGAAAGAGAAGCTAATATAAAGCAAATTAAGGCTCATTTCCCAAAACTAAAAATTGTAGCACGAGGAAATAGCATTCGTGCCTTCGGAGAAGAAGAGCAGTTGAAAGATTTTGAAAAGAAAATTGAACAACTAATCAACTTTTATTCAAAATACAACCGATTGGATGTGCAGTCGATTGACGGCATACTAAATTCCAATGGAAAAACTCCTGAAACTGATTCAAAAAACGATAAAGATATCATTGTTCACGGCGTAAACGGGAAAGTCATTCGTCCACAAACAAAAAACCAAGTTAAATTGGTTGAGTTGATGAAGAAAAATGATATGATTTTTGCTGTAGGACCAGCGGGAACAGGAAAAACCTATGTGGGTGTTGCCTTAGCCGTTAAAGCTTTGAAAGAAAAACAAGTAAAACGTATCATTTTAACTCGCCCTGCAGTGGAAGCTGGAGAGAATTTAGGGTTTCTGCCAGGAGACTTAAAAGAAAAACTAGACCCATATATGCAACCCCTCTACGACGCTCTTCGAGATATGATTCCGTATGAAAAACTTGCTGGATTTATCGAAACAGGAGTTATTGAAATTGCTCCTTTGGCTTTTATGCGAGGACGTACACTTGATAATGCTTTTGTGATTCTGGACGAAGCACAAAACACTACACACGCACAAATGAAAATGTTCCTAACCAGAATGGGACGAAATGCTAAGTTTATGATAACTGGCGACCCAGGACAGATAGACCTCCCTCGTAGAGTTTCTTCAGGATTAAAAGAAGCTTTACTCATCTTACGAAATGTAAAAGGAATTGGAATTTTACACTTAGACGATAAAGATGTGGTACGTCATCCATTAGTGAAAAACATTATCGAAGCTTACAAAAGCATCGAAAATATGGAAGCATAATAAAAAACTCACATAACAAAGTTATAAAAATATAAAAAAGTATGAATACAACATTAGTGATTTTAGCCGCAGGTTTGGGTAGCCGTTTCGGTTCGGACAAGCAATTACAAGAAATTTACAACGGAAATGCTTTATTTGACTACGGAATTTTTGATGCTCTTGAGGCAGGTTTCTCGGATGTAGTTATGATTATCAGAACAGAAATTGACCAACTAACTAAAACACATTTAGAAAACCGTTTTAAAGGAGTGCCAGTTTCTTTCGTGTACCAAGATTTACAAAACCCAAAAGGAATTGAACGTCAAAAACCTTGGGGAACTGGACACGCAATGCTTTGCGTAAAAGATGTGGTAAAAAATCCTTTCCTTATCATTAATGCCGATGACTACTATGGAAAAGATGCATTCCACTTTATGGCAAAAGCCTTAAAATCAGGAAAAAATAAAACTTTCTTCTCCGCTGGTTATCTGTTAAGAAACACGCTAAGTGAAAATGGAACGGTATCGCGAGGAATTTGCAAAGTGGACAGCAACAATCATTTACAATCAATTGTAGAGGCTACAAAACTTATAAAAGTAAATGATACTACCGTTGTAGACCAAGAAACAGGAATCAACTATGATATCAATGATTTTGTTTCTATGAATTTCTGGGGATTCACTCCTGAGATTTTCCCAATGACAGAAAAACTTTTTGCCGATTTCGTTGAAGCAAACAGAGACAAACCAAAAGCGGAATTTTTCATTCCTTTGATTGTTCAACACGCTATCGAAAAAGAAGGTTACGTTTTGGAAGTTCTTCCTAATAACGATGCTTGGTTCGGAATGACTTATCGTGAAGATTTGGAAAAAGTTAAGAATGAAATTCAAAATCTGACAAAAAACGGAAAATATCCAGAGAATTTTTAAATAATTAACCACTAAGATGAGAAAGTTGAAAATTAAAAAATCTTCTTTCTCATCTTATTAAATTTTAAAAAACAATGAAAACCACAGCCGAAAAAATAGCTCCTTTGTTCGATTTAAAAGGAGAAATCATTTCCGTAGAACCTTTCGGAAATGGGCATATTAACTACACTTTTTTAGTAAAAACCACTGAAGATGAATACGTTCTTCAAGGTATTAACATTAATGTTTTTAAAAAACCTCACGCCATTATAAAAAATATAGAGCTACTTTGGGAAACGGTTTCAGATAATAATATTATTTTAAATATGTTACCCGTAAAAACAGGAGGTTATTCTATAGAAACAGAAAATGCTGTTTGGAGGACTGTTCCTTTTGCAAAAAATTACGTTGCTTATGAATTTGTAGAGGAAGCTTGGCAAGCGGAAAAAGCAGCTTCGGCTTATGCCACTTTCATCAAAACTTTTGAAAAAATAGATACTGATAAACTTCAGGATACCATTCCTGACTTCCATAATGGACCAAAGCGTTTTCAGCAACTGGAAGAAGCCTACGCACAAGCAAAACCTGAACGTATTAAAAAAGCACAACACCTCTACGATTTTGCTAAATCACACAAGGTTATTTTTGATGAAGTAAAAAAAGCTGTTGATGAAAAACGCATTCCTATTCGCGTAACACACAACGACACTAAAATCAATAACGTTCTGATTAACAAAGACAATCCTAATGACTTCAAAGTAATTGACTTAGACACGGTAATGCAAGGAATTTTGTTGTATGATTTTGGAGATATGGTTCGAACTTCTGTTAGTCCAACTAATGAAAATGAGTTAGATGAGTCCAAAATTGTATTCAACACTTCATTCTTTGAAGCTATTTGTAAAGGTTTCTCTGTAATGAAAAATGTAATGACGGAAACTGAAAAAAATATGATTTTAGACGGAGCTAAGTATATGATTTTCATCATTGGAGTTCGCTTCCTGACGGATTATTTTAACAATGATATTTACTTCAAAACACACTTTGAAGATGAAAATTTCATTCGTGCAAGAAATCAGTTTGTGTTGTTGCAACGTTTAGAAGAGAAAGAAACTGAACTAAGAGAAATTACAGCAAAATGCTTTAAATAGAACATAAAATTAACCTATTAATTTTAAAAATCTGTCTGAAAAGGTTTATATTTACCCCCTTTTTCAGACAGATTTATTATTAAATTATGATGAGAATATATTTTTCTATACTATTGTTCTTCCTTCCCTTTTACATTTTCTGTCAAACAAATGTTTCAGGAAAAGTAATTGATGAAGACGGAAATCCAATTCCTTATGCCAATGTAATTTTCCCAAAAACTACGATAGGTACATCAACAGATGAAGAAGGAAAATTTTCGTTGTACTCCGAAAAAAAGCATCGTGAAATAGAAGTTTCATTCATTGGATATGCCACTAATAGAGTATCTTTAAATAAGGCTGATGTACATAATTTGGTTGTGGTACTAGCTGAAGGAGAAATACTTGAGGAAGTTACCATTATAGGAAAACCTAAAAAAGCCTTGTCCAAAAAAGAAAATCCTGCATATCCTATTTTGAAAGGCATCTGGAAAAACAAATCAAAACGAGGTTTGCGAAATTCCACAGCCTACGAATACAAAAAACATTACTCTACAGAACTGGGATTGAATAACTTGGATAGTATTTTCTTACAAACAACTTTAGGAGAAGAATACGATACCATACGAAAAATCCTTTCCGAAAAGAAATACAAGGAACATTTTTCGCTTCCTATGTATCTGAAAGAAACCATTGAAAAAGTTTATGAAAATAACATTTCTGGTAAAAAACGTGTTGATATCCAAGCTGAGTGTTCACAAGGAATCGTTCAGGAAGGATTTGGCTTAGAACGAATTAGCCGTGCTTTTGATGAATTTGAAATTTATGATAATTCATACATCATTCTGAATAAACCTTTTGTTGGTCCACTTTCCGAGTTCGGTTATGGAACGTATCATTACGTACTAAGTGATTCTATTTCAGAAAATAACCGAATGTTCTACAAAATTCATTTCTTTCCAAAATCAGACCAAGATTTGGCTTTAGAAGGATTTTTTACAGTAGATAGTAAAACATTTATTATCAAATCAATAGAAATGAAAACAACTCCAAAAACCAATATTAATATGGTAAGGAGCTTGTTCTTTGAAAAACATTTTACCATTGAAAATGATTCTATCTATTATCCTATAAAAGAAATACAAGAAGGTGATTTTACGTTAGTTACAAAAAAAGAAGACGAAAAAGGGCTATACGTTCACAATGAAATTTATTTTTATGATGTTGTGATAAATAAACCAAAACCTTCTTCATTCTATGATGAGCAAACTGTAAGAGTTTCCAAAAATCAGTTTGCCAAAGATAATTCGTATTGGAATGATAATGCTACCGCTTCCAGCCATTTAAGCAAAACGAAAACATTGATACAGGAAGTTGGAAACAATCGACGTATTAAACTGATTGCAGACCTTATGGACATCATTGGTTCAGGCTATATTCCTGCAGGAAAGTATCTGAAATTTGGGAATCTTGGACAAATCTATTCACGAAACGATATAGAAGGAGGAAGATTAAGAGCAGGATTTAAAACTTATGTTTCAACAGAAGATAGATTTCGGTCGTATTTCTATGGAGCTTACGGATTGCGTGACCACAAATTCAAATACGGAATTAGTGCTAAGTATCTATTAACACATTATCCACGTGTTACATTTGGAGCTTCCTTCCAGAATGACAATTTGCAATTGGGTAGCTTTGTAATGCACGATGACACTCGATTAGATTTCAGCAAAACGACCAATTTCATCATTGCTCGAGGTGAAAATTACTATTTGACTCACAACAAAAAATGGCAAAGTTTGGTTTCCGTTGGGCTTCATAAAAATTTCGAAGTTTCATTTTTCGGCACACATCAAAGAACCAAATCTGCCGATGAAAATCATTTTTCGATAGCTTACAAAAATCCTGAAAATCAAGAAATACTAAATAATTATACTGATTTCAATACAGGGATAGTCCTTTCATATACTCCTAAAAGAAACGTATATGGTTACGGGGTAGAACAACGCTTTGGCAAAAAGTTATTTTCAACCTACCAAATTAAATACACCAAAGGAGTAAAAGATGTTTTTAATAGCCAGTTCAACTATGATAAATTACAGCTTTTAATACAAAAACCGATTCCACTTTTTGGTTATGGCTTACTTTTGACTTCGGTTGAAGCAGGAAAAATATTTGGTACTGTGCCTTTAACTGTGTTAAGCCCTACTCCAGCAAATCAATCTTTTTCAACGGCTCCTAACACATTTATTTTATTGGATTATTATGATTTTATAACGGACACTTACGTAAATGGTTATTTTGAACATCATTTTGAGGGGCTTATTTTCAATAGAATACCTTGGATTAGAGATACAAGATTGAGAAGTTTAATCTTCGCTCGTTTTGCCTATGGAACTATTTCTGACAAGAATAAAGAAGCCACCGTTTCAAATGTAGTTTTCAATGCTCCAAACAAATTGTACTGGGAATATGGTTTTGGAATTGAGAATATTGGTCTGGGAAATTTCCGTTTCATACGTCTCGACTTTGTTTGGCAAAGTGATTTTAATGACGTGAATGGCGTGAGAAATCCGAAATTTGGAATTAGATTGGGAATTGCTCCTGTATTCTAAAATAAAAAAGATTCAAAAACAAAGTTCTGTTTTTGAATCTTTTTCGCTTTTAATCAATTTCTGCAAATGTATTTCCCTGCCTTATATCTCCTGTTGTATAACCTTTCATAAACCATTTTTTACGTTGTTCGGAAGTTCCGTGCGTGAACGAATCTGGCACTACGTGTCCTTGCATACGCTTTTGGATAGCATCATCTCCCACTGCGTGAGCTGCACTCATAGCTTCCTCTATATCACCTTCTTCCAAATATTTTTTATTATGATGAGCCCAAACTCCTGCGTAAAAATCAGCCTGTAATTCAAAAGCAACCGATAATTTATTAGCTTCTTTTTTGCTTTTTCCTTGTTGTGCTTGTCTTAACTTCTGTGAAGTACCTAAAAGTGTTTGTATATGATGACCAACCTCGTGAGCCATTACATAAGCTATAGCAAAATCCCCTCCTTTAGCTCCAAATCTTGTTCTAAGTTCCTCAAAAAAAGCCATATCCATATAAAGTTTATGGTCTGCAGGACAATAAAATGGACCTACAGAAGCCGTTGCTCTTCCACAGCCCGACTCCACCACATCTGTAAATAACACTAATGTTGGCTTTTTGTAAGTTCCCAAGCCATTCTCTGCAAAAATTTTTTCCCACACATCTTCTGTATCCGCCAAAACAGTTGCAGCAAATTCACCTATTTGTTTTTGCTCTTCTGTAAGTTCTACAACTCGTGAAGTTTGCTCCACCTGTTGTCCTCTATTAAATTGCTCAAGTACTGGAGCAATATTCTGACCTGTTTCTCCACCGAAGAGTTGTAAAAGTACAATAATAATTCCCAATACTCCTCCACCAGCAGCTATTTTCTTACCTGCTCCCATTCCTCTTCTGTCCTCTACGTTTTTGCTCTGTCTTCTACCTTGCCATTTCATAATATTACGTTTTTTTATTCAATAGATAACTCGTACAAATCAGCATAAATCTCTGATATACTTTTGGCAAATTTAGTACAACTATACTAATATTCAAACCCCCAAAAGTAAATTTTAAACAAAAACTTTTTAGTCTTATTTTTTTACACTATTTTTACCATCTGAATACCACATTGAATTTCAAACATAATGGACTTAGTTGAACTTTCCGTAGAAAGAATTGCCTACAGCCAATCTCAAAATGAGGCTTTCGTATTAATTTTGCACGAGTTAAAATCTGATTTAAAATTACCAATTGTTATTGGTGCTTTTGAAGCTCAGGCTATTGCCCTCGAAATGGATAAAAATATGATTCCTCCAAGACCTTTAACTCACGACCTTTTCAAAATTTTTGCACAAACTTTCAAAGTGAAAGTGAACAAAATCATTATTCACAAATTAACTGAAGGAATCTTCCATTCCAATATGATTTGTGAACAAAACGGAATTGAACACTCAATTGATGCTCGTACAAGTGATGCCATTGCAATCGCTCTGCGTTTCAAAGCTCCTATTTACACGTACAAAAGTATTCTGCAAAAAGCTGGTGTTCAAATTCCTAATCAAAATTATACTATAGAGACAACCATAAGTCCTACACTGGATTATCCTGAAAAACAGGAACCTCCTAAAGAAAAAAATCGCTTTGAACATCATTCACTTCAAGATTTAAAACGAATGCTCAATGATTGTGTGGAAAATGAAGATTATGAATTAGCAGCTCAAATCCGAGACGAAATAACAAAAAGAGAAAAATCACTATAAATTAATCCTACAAATCAAAGATGAATACAGTATTAAAAATTCTTGGTATATTTTTTTTCTTTCCCGCATTTATTTTTGCTCAAGATGTGCAACAAGAGTTGGAAACTTCGACCGAAGTAACCGCAAAACTTATACAAAGTCAAGGTTTTACATTTGAAAATCTGTACAGAGGTGCTTTAGGAATGGTTGTTCTTTTACTGATTGCTTACATTTTTAGTAGTAACAGAAAGAAAATCAACTGGAAAACTGTTGGCATTGGGCTCGGAATACAAATCTTACTGGCTTTTGGGGTTCTGAAAGTGAGCTTTATACAAAATATATTTGAAAAAGTAGGAGGAATTTTCGTTTTGATTTTAGATTTTACTAAAGCTGGAAGCGAATTTTTATTAGGAGGACTGATGGATAGCAACACGTATGGTTTTATTTTTGTCTTCCAGATTTTACCTACAATTATTTTCTTTTCTGCTTTAACCTCTCTACTTTTCTATTTAGGTGTTATTCAAATCATTGTACGGGGATTGGCTTGGTTTTTATCCAAGTTTTTGGGAATTTCGGGAGCAGAAAGCCTTTCCGTAGCAGGAAATATATTTTTAGGGCAAACCGAAGCTCCACTGATGATTAAAGCCTATCTTGCAAAAATGACTCGTTCCGAAATTTTACTTGTTATGATTGGTGGAATGGCTACTGTGGCAGGTGGTGTTTTAGCAGCTTATATTGGTTTTTTAGGCGGAAATGACCCAGCCTTACGATTGATGTTTGCCAAACACTTATTGGCAGCCTCTGTAATGGCAGCACCTGGAGCCATTGTAGTTTCAAAAATATTATATCCACAAACTGAAACTTTTTCAAATGACTCAAAAGTATCTGTTGAAAATGTAGGTTCTAACGTATTAGACGCCATAGCCAACGGAACCACTGAAGGATTAAAATTAGCAGCCAATGTAGGAGGAATGCTACTGGTTTTTGTGGCTTTTATTGCAATGATTAATTATTTCTTTTCTTGGGTAGGAGATTTCACTTCCTTGAATGGATTCATTGCAGAGAATACGCCATATAAAAGCCTGTCACTGGAAATGATTTTAGGATTTGTTTTCTCTCCATTAATGTGGCTTATTGGTGTTCCCAAAGAAGATATGATGTTAATGGGACAACTTTTAGGGGTAAAATTAGCTTCTTCTGAGTTTGTAGCATACACACAATTAGCTGATTTGAAAAATGTTACAAGTGCCACACATTTGTTGTATGACAAATCGGTAATCATCGCAACGTATATGCTTTGTGGATTTGCAAACTTTGCCTCTATCGGAATACAAATTGGAGGAATTGGCTCTTTAGCTCCCAGTCAGCGAAAAACTCTTTCTGAATTTGGACTGAAGGCCGTTTTGGGTGGTTCGTTAGCCTCACTTCTCTCCGCAACTATTGCAGGAATGATTATAGGATAATTTCCTTAAAACATAGAAAAAAGAGGATAAAGATTTTTTTCAATCTTTATCCTCTTTCATTTTAACTAAAAAATCATACTCGGGCAATTCTTTCAGAAAAAGATACTTACCATTCTGATAATCCATCTGACAAAAGTAATGATTTAAACCATTGGTTATCATCAAAATTTCAGATTTCAACATCAAATTATAACGTGCAATTTGGTCAAAAACCACTTGCGAAATTTGTATCGTAGGAGCCTTACACTCTACTGCCAAAAGAATATTACCATTTCTTGAGAAAACTACTATATCATAGCGTTTTGCCAGACCATTAATGGTTATTTCTTTCTCCACATTTATCAGTGATTTCGGTACTTTTTTTTCCTCTATCAGAAAACAAATAACGTGCTGACGTACCCATTCTTCTGGCTGTAATGCTACAAATTTCTTTCTGATTTCATCAAAAATAAATAACTTATCATCTATTTTTTTGAATCGAAAAGAATATTCTTTGAAGTTTAATCTTTGCATAATGCAAAGTTAAATAATCTTCTTAATAAGAACAAACATACTTTATTTTCGGTGTATTTCAGCAATCCACTCAGCTCCACTAATATCGATAAGTTTCAAGGTTTTAATTTCTGATTTAGGCAATCCTTCTAACGAAACTGACAAATCTGCTTTTGCTCCCAAAGGCAATATCAGACTATGCTTACCAGGCTTCACTTTTGCTACATAATGATTATTGATTTTCTCCTGAGGAAATTTTGATAAATAGCTCATATTCCAACTTTTAGAAACTTCTCCTTTTTCATTTAAAATTTGTACTTCAATTAAAAAAGAACCATACACATCGGCTCCTTCTACCCGAAATACTTCAAAAGTGAGTTCATTATCAGCTAATATTACATTTGAGATTTCTACTTTGGGCTTTACCGATTTATTATGCAATTTTCCAAATAAACCTCCGTGAAAATATTGGTTCGTAAACAAAGTTACCACAAAAATAAACAGCGAAAATATCAATACCAAAGGTTTCAATTGTTTGATTGTCAAAACTCCTGAACCTAAGTAATTAAACCACTTTTTGGAGGTAAAAGCATAGTTTTTACGCATCAAAAAATCATCAAGTGAATAAAATCCACCACCCGTCAGGAAAATGGTAAAACCTCCCGCTAAGCCCAAAACGCCGATTTGCCATTCGTCTAAACAAGTGGTTCCCAACCATCCTGAACCCAACAAAATTCCCATTGCTAAAGAAAAAACTCCAATGCTCATCAAGCGTGTGAATAGCCCTAACATAATGAACAAGCCCACAATCGCTTCCACTATGGTAAAGGCTATCATAGCAAACTCTAATTTATCGGGATTAGAGACTAAGTATTCAATTAAAGGTTTTATTCCCAATGCATTAGGTAAAAAATGATTAAACTTCTCACCTACATAACCTGCCACTTCCGGAGAAAGTTTATCTTCTAAAACCACGCGTCGCCAAAAGGCAGAAAAGTACGTCCAACCGATAACCAAACGTAAAGACAAAGCGAACAACCCTGCCCAAGAGGAGAATTGCTCCTGATATGTATTATTTTTCATTTAAACTCTTTTTAATATTAAAATTTTATTACAAAAATAGCTTACTTTCCAAATCAGAAAAGTAAAATAATATAATAGTTATAGGTTTCTTTCAATTTATTTCAATTGAAAACCTACTATCAGAAAAAATTAACTTAAATGAATTCTTAAACACCTGAAAAGAATGTATTTAGGAGGAGTATTTGCAGAGTTTTGATTAAAATACTCATTTTTTATTTTCGCATCAAAAGCAAATATCTCAGTAGAACAAAGCAAATCATTCTCCTGATTATCAAAACATTTAGAACACATTCCGTACGAAGTTTTTTATTCGCAGAGACGAGATTTTGACATTGAAATGAGGAGGTAGTCGTTCTATTTTTATGAAGCGGTTTAAAAAATGATATTTCAGCACTATCAAAAAGAATTCCTTTCGCAGTACAGGGCGTAAGCGAAAACAAAATGAACATTCCCCAAAAAAGGAACTTAACTTTTTTGATATGTAACAACAACTCTTTCACGGATTTTGAGAATGCGTTATTGGGCAAATGTACATTTTTTTGAATAAAATTTCTGATTTTTTGTAACATTTTTTTCTTTCATACGTCTTTAAGATGGAAATCAAAAACAGAGTTGCCATGAAAACCATATTTTCTTTTTTGTTTTTACTATGGGCAATAAGTCTTTCCGCCCAAGAAGTCACTCTTTCGGGAGAAGTGAAAAATCAACAGCAAAAACCCGCTGAATTTCTGAATGTCATCTTAAAGAAAGACGAAAAACCCGTACACAGAACACTTACTGATGTTTCGGGAAAATTTTTGGTGAAAATCCCGAAAGGCGATTACACCCTCATTTTAGAACAATTCGGAACGGAACTTTTCAGCAAAAACGTATCACTTTCCAAAAATACTGATTTAGGAGTTATAAAAATTGATGAGTCTATTCAGATGGAAGCTGTAACTGTTGAAGGTCGTAAAAAACTTGTAGAACAAAAAGTGGACAGAATTGTTTTCAACGTAGAAAATTCTGTTCAAGCAAGTGGTGGAGATGCCCTTGATGCCCTAAAATCTACCCCCAGAGTTCAGGTGCGTAACGAGGATATTTCTATTGTTGGCAAAAATGGTTTACGCGTGTAATGGTCAACGATAAAATAATACAACTTTCAGGCGAAGAACTCACTAACTACCTGAAATCGATATCGTCCGACAATATCCAAAAGATTGAAGTTATCACCACACCGCCTTCCAAATACGACGCCGAAGGCAATGCAGGACTAATCAATATCGTGCTGAAAAAAGCCAAGGAAGACCATTGGAGCACCACTCTGCGAACTTCCTACCAACAAGGAATTGTAGGAACATTGCGAAGCGGTGCAAACTTTTCTTATCGAAAAAATAAGTTTTCCGCTTTGGCTGATTTGGGCTATACAGACGGAAAATCGAAATACGAAAACGACATTCACTTTTGGTATCCACAGGAATATTGGGTCAATCGGTTAGATATAGAAGGGAAAAACAAAACGTGGGTGCCTCTTGTAAATTTGAACTACGATGTAACCCAAAAAAGTACGCTTGGTGTACAGTTTATGGGAAGTTTTTCGGATAATATTAACAATGGTTTGACAGCAAATCGTGCGTATATGTACAACAATCCAAAACTGATGAAAGAATATATTACCTATCAAATTGAACCTGAAAACACTCAAAATTTGTCTGTCAATGTGAATTTCTTACAAAAAATCGGAGATAAAGGAGCAAAACTCACCTTCGATGCCGATTATTTTTATTACAAAAAAGATAGAAATGACAACCTAAACACTATTTTTCATAATTATCAGTTGAACACGCAACCAAAGTCGTATGTAAATTCGCTTTCTATACAAAAAATAGACAATTATTCCTTTAAAACCGATGCGGAGCTACCCGTTTCGTGGGGAAATCTTTCTTTCGGAACGAAAATTTCCCGAACACAGACCGATAATATAGCCGAATCCGATTTTCGTGATGAAAATCAAATACAAGCTCTTGCTCACAACGACCATTTTCTTTATACAGAAGATACCCAAGCCTTGTACGCCGATTGGGCGAAATCTTTCGGAAAGAAATGGAGCATAAAAGCAGGGCTTCGAGGCGAAAATACACAAACCAAAGGAGTTTCCGTTTTAGCAAATAACAAAATACACAAACGAAATTTCTTTAAGCTTTTCCCGACATTATATATTCAATATAAAATTGATGAGAATCACAACATTTCGGCAAATGTAAACCGTCGCATTCATCGTCCGCAATTCTTTTCACTTAACCCAGGAAGATTATATATGAATCCGAAATCGTATGTAGTGGGCAACCCATTTTTGCAGCCTACCTATTTATTAGGAGCAACGCTGAACTATTCCTATAAACATTGGTTAACATTCCAGCTAACATATTCCAACATACAGGATAATGGAACTCAAATTACGTATCACAATCCTGCTTTGGAGGAAACTAAAATGCAATGGGAAAATTTTGCTAATGGAGATTCGTGGAGTGCTTCGGTAAATATCAATAAAAGTTTGTTTTGGTGGTGGGAATTTTCGGCATATATGATTGTAACTTACGAAAATGTAAAACCTTATGTTGCTGCATTTCCCGACCCAATGAAAAGTTGGGGAGGTTATCAATATTTGGGAATACTTTTATGCTGAATGAAAACAAAACTTTACAAGCAAGTGTATCGTATGAATATCAGTTTCCGTGGGACAATGAAGCATCAAAAAGCTCGGAGGTTTCAAGTTTAGATTTGGGTATCAAATATTTAGCTTTCGATAAAAAATTAACTATTGCTCTCAATGCAAACGACATCTTCAAAACCAATATAATGACTTATACCCGAAAAATTAAACAACAAGGCATTACAGAAAGCTATCGTCAATACTACGACACGCGTTACCTACGTCTTTCGCTTACCTATAAATTTGGAAATAGCAAAATTTCAGTACAAAAAAGAGAGGGAGGAAATGCAGAAGAACGCGGAAGAAGTTAATACATACATTCCTATAATTACAAAAACTCCTAACTACACTCGTTAATTTGTATCAAGAAAGTAAAAAAAATAAAACAGCTTTTAATTTTAAAGCTGTTTTTTTCTTTAAAATATCTATTTTTTTAGTTGTATAGTCTTAAATAAAT
>NZ_KB900725.1 GCF_000379185.1 Capnocytophaga cynodegmi DSM 19736 | reverse complement strand
AGGTAGATTTGGTATTGGTAGATGATGTGCGATTCAAACCCATTTGGGGTGTGGAAATCAAATGGAGCAACCGCTATTTCGAGAAACCACAAGAGTTACAAAGTCTAATTCAATTTTGTAAGTCCAACGGATTCAAAAGTGCTTTAGTTACTTCAATTGACAAAACCGGAACCAAGGAAATAGAAGATTTGCAGTTTACCTTTGTGCCTGCTTCAGTTTATGCCTACAACATTGGAGATGTTACGCTGAAAGTGAAAACAGGAACCAAATAAGAAAAAAGTTTTGGCGAAATAAGTAAGCTTTTGGAACAAAAAATATAAAAGAAGGGTATGAATGAAAGTTTAAACTATAGATTCATAAAAAATCAACCTTTAGGTGAGGATTTATTTGAAAACAAGTCGCAAGATAAAATAGCATCTATTATTAGTGAAAAAATTATTAACGAATCCGATTTTAAAATCATTGGTATCGATGGTGAATGGGGTTCGGGTAAAAGTAATTTGGTAAAACTTATAGAAAAGAAACTTGAAAACAATCACAAGTTTTTTATATATGATGTGTGGGGACACCAAGAAGATGAGCAACGAAAGTCTATTTTAGTAGAATTAACTGAATTTATAAAATCTGAAAAAGATTTAGTTAATAAGAAAAATAATTGGGAAAACAAGTTGAGATTCTTACTTGCTAAATCAAAAGAAACAACAACTATTAATCAACCTAATTTAAGTGGTGCAATAGTTATTGGGTTATTATCTGTACCGTATTTTGCATTTGTTAATCTTATAAAAGATGTCATTGATAAAGTAGAATACTTAGACTTAGGTACAATTCTCACACTTATTCCCCCGATTATCCTTTTATCATTCTTTTTAAGATATTTCTGGAAAAATTTTCGAAACAAAAAAGGTATTCGTAAATCATCTTGTCTTGCTCTTCACCAAATGAGCCAAATTTATACTGAAAAACAAATAAATACAACTAAAATAGAAACCATATCTGAAAATGAGCCATCTGTAAGAGAGTTTCAAAATTGGATGCAAGATATTAATGATGATTTGAAAAAGCCAATTGTTATTGTTTTTGATAATTTTGATAGATTACCAAAAAAGCACATACTTAGTATTTGGTCGTCTATCCATATATTTTTTGCGGAGAAAAGTTATTCTAAAATAAAAGTTATTATTCCCTTTGATAGAGAGCATATTCAAAATGCTTTCAAAGACCTCAATGGAGAAGAAAGTAGAAGTGTTGAAAATAAGGGAAAAAATAAAAATTTTGGAGAAGATTATGTAAATAAAACTTTTGATATAGTTTTCAGGGTTACTAAACCGATTATGTCCGATTGGAAAAAATTCTTTGAAGAACAATGGAAAAAAGCATTCATCAAATATGATGAAGCAGAAATGAAATTGGTAGTTCAAGTGTATGAATTTCTGAACCGAAGAATTACACCTCGTGAAATTATTTCATTTATCAATGAGTTACTTACCATAAAACTTTTAGATGAAAATTATAAAGAAAGATACATTGGTATTTTCATTCTTAGAAAAAATGAAATATTAGCTAACCCTTTAAAAGCAGTTTCAGATTACAAAGAAATATTAGATGGACTCTACCATATTTATGTAAATGATAAAGAGTATCCTAAACAGCTTACAGCCATCATTTACCATATTGAAGTAGATAAAGCTTTGGAGCTTATTTATACACAAGAATTGAGAGATTCAATGCTGAAAAATAATGTTCAAAAATTTAATAAAATTTGCAAAGCAGATTTTATTGACTCTATTTTTTATTCTGCAATGTTAAGTATTAAATCTTTTGAAAATCCAATTTTGATATTAAGCTCATTAGATGAAAATTCAAAAGTTTCTACTCAATACATAAAACAAACCTGGAACACATTCTATAATGGAGTTCTTGATTTAGGTACTCGTATGGGAACTTTAATCATTAACGATTGGCAAATTACTTTGATTAAAAATATTGATGATGATAAATATCTTTCACATCTATTAAAAGACTATTCTAGCTTAATAAACGATACAAATATTGAAGAGTATATTGATTTGATAGATGAATTGATTAATCATTTTACCGAAGAAAGAGTTTTGAGGAATTTAAAAGAGAATGAAATTTCAGAGGCTAATTATGTGAATTTGATAGAGTATAATGGTGAAGGCTATGAAAAGTATAAACTTTCTGCGGATTATAAAGCATTAGATAAGTATCTTTCTAAGCTAGATATTAAGGATATTCTAAAATTAGAAAGAATGGTGTATTTACCTAAAAATTATGATTTTAAAGAATATAGAGAAAAACTCAAAGTAGAACTTGAAAATTTCGGTAGTCGGAGTAATATTCAATCAGCAAATGATACCTTAATAAGAATAAAAGAAATTTCTCACAAAAGCGGAATTTTAAAAGATTTGTTAAGCGACAATAGTATGGGGTCTCTATATAGTAATAATCAAAATTCAGAATTACCGATTATAAATGAGTTAATAGCAATGAGAATTGCAAGGGGAAGTAGTTTTAGCTCTTCATATGGTAATTATTTTAATGGTATCCTAAGTCAGGAAAATGAAAAACGGGCAGAGCAAATTGCAAACACCATATTAAATTACATTACTTATGGAGACTTGTTGCTTATGTCTAATTATTTTAAAAATTATCCATTATTTAGACAGATTATTTTAAAAATGTTTGGGAAATATGATTTAGGGAAATCTGCTAATATTATTACACTGATAAACAAATATTCAGAAATAAA
This sequence comes from Capnocytophaga cynodegmi DSM 19736, assembly GCF_000379185.1. GTDB lineage: Bacteria > Bacteroidota > Bacteroidia > Flavobacteriales > Flavobacteriaceae > Capnocytophaga > Capnocytophaga cynodegmi. The sequence continues at coordinate 11,987 of NZ_KB900725.1, read as the reverse complement.
AACAAGTTTAAACATAGATGATGACTCACTTCTGAATGAACTGAACAAGTGGGAAGTTGATAAAAATAAGCTTGATATAAATAAGTTAGACGATGAGTTTTTAAGTGATTGTTTTGAAAACGAGAGTTTAAAAATATCTCAAGTTGTCGTATATGTCTTTAACGAGGAATTTTCTAATTTTGATAAAGATAACTATGAAATTGTTTTTGACAATGATGGAAATGATGTACATTTTAGATTTTTCAAATATTTAGAACCTGAAAATCTCACTCAAGTATCTTTGGATGTTTTCGAAACTAAATTTATTGAGTTATTGGAGAACGGTAGCAATTTTGATGAGCAATGGTGGAGTATATTAGAAATCTATGACGCTAACAATTCTTCTATTTCCGTTGTGAATCTGTTCAAAAATATTTTGGATAAGATATTAAACTCAAAAATTGAGCTGTCGTTGGAGTTAGCAAATAAGTTGTTACCCTATTTCTTCAAGTATGATTTGTTGGTAGATCGAAATGATATTTTTAGGTTAGTTATTAAAAATGATTTTCTTTCAGATACACAATTCGTCAAATTACTGAGTAAAAACTCTGAAAAACTGAAGGGATTATACCAAAAAGCTTCAAAAGATGATAAAGATGGATTTAGAAATTGGTTAAACGAGCAAAGAGATAATAATACTGATATAGAAAATCTAGCTAGATTTATTGATATTAGAAGGATAAAAGGAAAAGAAAATCAATAATCCTATGAAATTCACCAAAAAGAAATTAGGATGAGTTCCTTAGGAATAAAAGTATTGTCTATCACTGGAAAGCAAGTAAAAAAATATGAAGTAGAATAATATCTCAAACACAATTGTAAAAATCCTTATAATGTGAAATTAAAAAAGCAGGTAAGATTATATTTGTGCTATATTTGTACCATATAAATGTAAAATATTATAAATCAGTAGGGTTTTCTTTGAAGTAACGTAGCCTTCCTTTCCAAAAAATTACGATACAAAATCTTTATAATCTGATTGTAATTTACCTCCACCGCCTGAAATTGTCCGTAGGGTTTGGTGAATTTGATATAAAAATCCATTACCAATTTATCAATTTTTACACTTTTGATTTCCCTATTAAAAAGTGTAAAAAATTTCACCAAATCCCATCTCCAAGACCAAGAAATATTTCAGATAATTCATTTAATTGGAAGAGAAGAATAATGATCCGCTTAAAAATAGAAAAGTCTGCATTGCACACAGACTTTTCCTCTTAACAAATAATTACTAAAATGTAACTTGTGTTTTTTGACCGTTATATGCGATGGCATACACTTTCGTATTTGCTGTTGGATTTTGTTTTAGGCTAAATGAGTTTTTGTTGGTAACAAAAATCAGTTGATTACCTTCGTACACTTCATAAGCAACCACATTCTGATAACCTGAAGTGGTTATTCGTGTTCCACTTTTGGCTGCTGTTCCCTTTACAACGTCGGCTTTATCTCTGAAATATGTCCAGTTACTATCACAAATATATTCTATTTTATCAGTGAGTTCAGCATACCCGGCCCCGTTTATTTGATTTTTAATTTGGTTTGCATAGACATCTGTCACAGTAAGTTGCCTAGTCACATAATCCTTAACAGATTTATCTATTGGTACATAAAAGCCCCATTTTTCAAAGAATGGAATAAGATTTGTTTGGGTCAATTCCGAAGTGGTTTTAGTGAAATCAACCTGATATTCACCATCCTTGATGTTTTGTTTTAATGGAAGGGTTCGAAGTTTATCATACATTTTTACGAAAAATTCCGAATCTCCTTTTGCCTTAGAAAAATATAGGTTTAATTGCCAGAAAGGAACCAATTGACAGAAGACATCGCCAATATCTCCGTGAGCCCTTTTAGGTACTATGGCTATGTTGTACGCTTTTTCGTATCGATTATTATAGTTTCCTTCCCCTTGCATAGATTCTCTCTCTAATCGAGAAGGAATTTCCCAAGCCGTTTGGATATTCAGTGAGTTCATATTTACAGTGCATTCGGTCATACCTATCCACATAAATATTGGAGCTACCTGGTGGGCGTGTCCTATCTCGTGAGCTGGTCCCCAAACGTCAGTTTTTGTTTTGTCAGATGCATTTCCCATTTTGTCAGGGTTACACAAAGTACCCATAGTACTCACATTATAGGATGTTCTGTACGCAGTACAGTACATAAAACTGTGATACATAACCTGAAAATATGCTCTATTAGGGAGTTCTCTGCCTTTTTCTTTAGTAGTTCCTGCAAAAATATGGGTTTGATGAACCAACCTATCAAAAACATCAATTAGTTCCTTGCCTCTTGAGCCTGTATGTGTTTTATAACTTTCCACAGGGAAGCAAAGATGTGCTTTTTCACCTATAACATCGAAATATTTATCAGTTGCATTGTTAATCAGACGATTCCAGTCCGCTTCGCCGTGTTTCGTTTTATCAAAATACCCGTTTACTTTACCAGTGGCAAAGTGAACCTTTATTTGCGGAGCCGACTGGTAATCTGCCGTTTGATATTGTAAGTAAACGAGTCCTTTTTTACCAGCTTTTATTTTGTTAACTCCTTCAAACAACGGATGATAAGATGCTTGGTCAAAACCGTCTCCTTCCGGTTTATCCAGATTTTGGATTTTAATTTGAATTTGCCGCCCTTGTGTAGGACCTACAAAAGCAATTAATTCTTCTCCTTCATCTACACTGATTCCAGTGGGGTTGTCCAAATTGCTGTAAGAATATTGCATACGATACATCTGGCGATAAGTATCTGGATTTGGCCAAGCTCTATAATCTTGAATACGAAATTCAGTAGGGTACTGGCCAAGTCTCATGTACTGAGCAATATTCCTGTAGAAAGGGTTGGTAATGTTCTGAATTTCTTGTTCTGTTATGCCAGGCTTTAACTCAGAGCAAGTAATATCGGTAAAAATAGATGTTGCGTCAAAGTTTTCCGTATTTCTCTTCCAGAATTCTATCTCAGCGGCAGCTGCAAATCCTCTTCTGTCACCATGTCCTGATTTTATTACTAATTTAAATGATTTTGCCCCAGTGATATGATTAAAAGAAACTCGAGTTACTTTTCCATTTCCTTGAAAATCAAAGTCGGTAATTTTTTTATAAGCAGGTTCTTGTTGAGTTGCCACTTGTATTTCTACTTGTTTAAAGTGTCCATTGCTTCCCTCTATACGTGGATAATACATCATATAATCTACATCTTGCGGAGATTCAAAGAAATATTCTATAGTAATTGGGAAATAATTTTCTGATTGATTACTCCAATTTGAATGGTAGATAGTGCTCATATTTCCATCAAAAGATTTTTCTACCTCAGCCCCACTTTGATGAGAAGTTGCCGTACCATGAGTTATTTTTAGCTTAACATCACCCTCAACACTTGAGGAGTTATTACCTTCATAACCTGCAGATTGCGTCACAAAAATACGTTTTTCAATGGGAACAGGAAGTCCTTTGGACTTTACCCGTATAGTTCCTGTTCTAGAAGAAGCGCCCTTATTTTCGGCTACATTAAGCACATATTTATGCCCCATTTTACCCTCCAAATCTTGTTTGGTTCTCTGTGAAATCCATTCAGGAAAATCCATCTCATAATCTACATTGGAAGTTACGGTAAGCTCCATTTCTTTGGTTATTTTTTCAATTTTTAAAATATCCAAATTAAGCATAATTTCAGGAGCGTCACCCAATTGTTGTACCCTGATTTCTTGCTTTAATCCTCTACCTTCTACCTTAATAGTTGCTACTCTTGAGGCTGTTACATTTTTACTAACATTTACCTTTACAGAAGAACCTTCTTTTTTTGCACTAATCCAACTTATTTCAGTGGGGACTTTTACTGTCCAGTTTTCTATGTTGGTTTTTACTTCTACACTTTTCACTGAGGCCTCTTTTGGAAAGCTGAGTGTTTTGGGTTCCAGTGTTAAAAAGGGATCTTCTTCCACTTCTTTTTTACACGCCAACCAAACGGTTAACGAAATAAGGAGGAACATACTAATTAATTTTATATTTTTCATATGTAAATAATTTTAAATAAATCAAAAAAAGGATTTTCTAAGAAAAACAGAAAATCCTCTTTGTGTATAGATTTTTATTTTCCGTAAACAGCAAACTCTGCCATACTAAAGAATGTAGGAGCCGTTCCTGAATTGGTTTTATGAACTTCTATAAGGAAATAAGAAAAAGATTCTTCCGAAACAAAGGTAAATGAATCATACTTAGAAGCTGCAGCTGTTGGCAACTCAGAGCTAATTCGAGTCAGTTCTTTCCAATCATTAGTCCCATTATTAGATACCCATATCTTGATATCTTGTACTTTTCCATTAGTGTTATTACGGTTTTGATAACTAAAAGCCACTTTATTAACTGATTTTTTAAGATCTACCATTATGTAGTGAGGAGCATCTCCCGTATTAGGACTCCATCTGCTATGGTAAAAGGTGTTAGCTTTATTATCTATAAGTGCAGGCAAACCATCTCCATCTTTTGGGTTTAACTGAGGAAAGTTTGAAGATAACATATCGGCTGTCAAAGAGATTTTGTTATTTTCTCCACCATAAATAACTTCTAAATTAAAAGGGTTTTCTGGAAGCTGAATGCCTGATTTACTGGAAGAAACTATACTTATAGGTACGAGAGCTTTTTTGCCCACAAGATCACCTGTTTTTGCAACTTTTATTGAAAAAGGCTCACTCACTGAACGTCCCTTTTTGAAAGATACTTTGTTGCCATTTTCGAAAAAAATTTGATCAGAGGTAAGCACTCCGTTTGCAGGCAGTGCTACTTCGCATTCAAAATCCCAAGGGCTAACAAAGGGAAGTGATAAGGTAAAATTATAGGTTGTGACATCTGTATTTGAAATGTCAACCGTAGCTCCGTTTGAGCTGTAATTTACTTCAGGAACTACAATCCTTGGTTTTAGTAGTAGAATCCTTTTTTCTGCATTTACCGAGTCCTTGGCATTTGCTTTAACCAATTCCAACGGCAATATATAATTGCGATTCGAGGTGTTGTTGTCTAATAACTCCTTGATTTCGTTTGTTTTAAAAACTACTTTTGATTTTTTATACTTTTCAGATGATGAAAATGTTATATTTTCCTCTCCCAATTGGTATGCAGAAAGAGGAAGTGCTATATAATTTCTGCCTATTGATTGTGAATAAAACTCTAATTCAGTTGCATCCATTGCTTTCAGTTTAACTTGAGCAGAAGCATTTGGCATATTTCCTGACTTTAATATGGTAACATCATACTCTCCGTCTTCCCCTGTGCTATAAAGAGTTATATTTTGTTCGCCTTCTTCTTGAAACACAAGAATAGTGTCATACTGGCTTGGTATTAAATCATCGTATCTTTTTTCACAAGAAAAAAGTGTTATAAGACCTAATACAAATAACAATGATATGTATATATATTTATTCATAAATATAATTTTTTGATTTATAATTATTTTTGAGCTTTTCCTTGTTTTTTGAGTGTTCTGTATATTTTATACAAAAAAATACACAGGAACAACCCAAAAAAACAATAACAAAAGTACATTAAATATTTGCCAACTTGGTAAAAAAATTTAGTGTATCCATAGTATTTCATTTATCTTAAGTAGTAGTTAGTTTCACAAAACTAACTACTACTCTATTAAATACTAATAATTAAATTAGTAACCTGGAGCTTGTACCATCTGTGGATTTTTATATACCTCTATATGAAACACAGGTAATAGATACATCCTATTATTCCATCTGAATTCTTGATTAACAGGCTTCACTGTATTGAATTGTTCAAATGTAGGATTTTTAATTCCGTAAGCATTCAAACCTTTTCGCATACCTGAACCCATCGTTTGAGGAGCAATCATCCAACGGCGAACATCATAATAACGATGTCCTTCATTCCATAACTCTATAAATCTTTCATTTTTAACCCATTCTCTTATGTTTTGTACAGATAGATCAGATGTGGTTAAGTCTGGAATGCCAGCACGATTACGTACTACATTTAGGTTTTCAATGGCTGATGCTACATTGTCTAACTCTGCCTCACATTCTGCAAGGTTCAAGTACAACTCTGCTAAACGGATAAGTGAGCGAGGTTTTGTCTGATTGGAACCTCCATCACTACCACTTAAATTGTAATTTAATGAAGGAAGAACAAATTTTTGAGAGAAATATCCTGTAACATTGTTGTCTCTATTAAAAAGCTCTGGATTGTATCCATTTTTTTGAGCATCTCTCAACTCTATTCTTAAAGGTGCACCATTTGCTATTTTTGAGCCATAGTCACCACCATCAAATCCAAACCAGGCATAAAAACGAGGTTCACGATTCACATTTAAATTGATAATTTCTGGTCTACTTGTTATATTGGCTGAGCTAAACCAATTATCACTTGACGCAAAGCTATCATCGTGGACAGGGCGTTTTCCATTCTTTGTGTAAAAATACTCTATAGAGGTATTTAAAATAGGGGATACACCGCTCCAACCGTTAACATAATTACCATCCGTTTTTTTCAAGATTCGGTGGGGTAATGACCCCTGGACAACATTTCCTTGATCAGCAATTCCCCAAATAATTTCTCTGTTACCCTCTGTAGAGCGTGTTGTTACAAGGTAACGCATAAGCATTACTTTTTTCAAAAAGGCTTTGCCTTCAGGTGTGTTTGCGTCAACACCAGGTACAAATGGCAACGCAATGCCTTCTTGTGCGTAGTGCTCTTCATCTGTATAGAGAGATGAACCTCCTTGTGAAAGAGCAAAATCCAATGCTTCTTGGCAAGCCTTTCTTGCTCTCTCCCATTTAGCCTTGTCATAAGTCAGACTAACCAAATCCTTCCCATAACCAGGGGTTTCAAAGTTAAGGTTTTTCCATTGAGGAGCAGGAAAACTTCCATTCCATAATGGAGAAGCAGCGTAAAGCAGTAAACGTGCCTTCATTGCCTTAGCTATAGTTGCCGTTGCGCGCCCCCATTTTTCTCCAGAGTAAGAGGGAGGTAAAACAGCAGCTGCTTCATCAAATTTATTGACTATCCAATCTGTTACATAGTCAAAATGGTAACGCCCTGGGTATTCCTTTTCTGAAGTTTCTGGATCAATGTATTTGTCTGTTATTGGGCAAGGTCCATATAAAATAAGTGTTTGCATATGATAATATCCTAGTAGAAATTTCACCTCAGCTTCCCAGATTTTTTTATCTTCGTCAGAAACTCCTCTCATATTTGGTAATTCTTGTAAAAAAAGGTGGCATTGTCCTACAAAACGATAATAAGTTCCCCAAAGCCAACCATCAGCAATGTTTGCAGATGTATTCAAATCGTAAGTCATTATTTGAGGCCTGCCATTCCATAGAGGAGGAAGTACCCACTCATCAGAAGCTCCTTCTACTGTTAAGTATCCTATTGGGTTGGCAATACCTCCATAACAACTGTATAAAAATCCTAAAGAAGTATTGTAATTTTTACTAGCATCAGGAAGGCCAGGCTGCTCTGGTGGTACAACATCCAAGTAATCAGAGCAAGATGTCACTCCGAGAACAGCTAATAACACAATACCATATAATTTTATTTTTCTAAACATATTCATAACATTAAAAATTAAGTTGAACACCTAAGTTATACATTCTTTGTAAAGGATAAGTACTCCAATGAAGTTCAGGATCCCATTGCTTAAAACTACTAAACATAGCTATATTCTCACCCCTTGCATAAACGCGTCCAAATTTAAATTTGTAACCCACTTCCAAAGCCTTCCAACGCAAAAAGCTACCATCACGCATCCAAAAAGTACTTGACTGGTTATTATTAGCAATGTCAGAGGTTTGAAGACCTAAACGTGGATATGTAGCATTAGGGTTAGGGTTGCTTTCTGTCCAACGATTATCAGCAATGTATTGAAAAACGTGTCTGTCATCTTCTCCAAAAGGAGCCAACAAGCCAGTGTTAATGGTTCGTTTCGCTTGACCATTAAACTGAACATTAAAATCAAATTTTTTGTAGAATAGATTGACCCCAAAACCGTATTGAATACGGGGAACTCTTCCATATGGAGATATCATCGTTTTATCATCATCAGTGATCAAACCATCTCCATTAATATCTCGGTATTTAATGTCCCCAGGCATAGGAGTACTACCCAAGTTTTGTTTTGGACTATTATCTATCTCTTCTTGTGAGGCAAACAAACCATCCGCTATAAATCCTTCAATATGGCTTAAAGGTTTATTAGTTCTTGATTGCCAAGGGTATTTATAGACAGGATCATCAACATCCACATACTTGTTCTGTGTATAAGAGAAAGTGGAATTTACTCTAAAGCTAAAATTATCTGTAACCTTTTGCTGCCAGTCAAGTCCGAACTCGTATCCCCACTTATAGACTTTTCCTTTATTTGCGTGCGGTTTTGCAACGTGATAACCTAATGACTGTGGCCAAGCCTCACGCTTTAACATAATGTCATATCTATCTTCTGTATAGTAGTCAGCCGTAAGGCTCAATGCATCTTTAAAAAATTTTATATCCGCACCAATATTAAATTGCAGTGATTTTTCCCAGCGAGCATTTCTGATTGGCCAGCCAAGCACCTCTGGTCCTGAAAGCCTAAAGCCAAGGGATTCTCCAGTAGTGTACCCAATATTATTTAACCTAACATCGCCTATGTACAAAAAGTGAGGACCTCCTGTCTCATCACTCCCCGTAAGACCATAGGTACTTCTAAGCTTCAAGAAAGATATAACATCTTCTAATGGGGCAAAGAAGTCCTCTTTGCTAACTGCCCAACCAATAGCTCCAGAGGGGAAAAACTCAAAGCGTTCCCCTTTTGGTAAACGCTCTGTTCCTGTGTAACCAAAAGAAAATTCTGCAAAATACTTATACCCATAGTTGTAGGTAAAACGACCTGAAACAGACTGGTTACGATGAGGTAGAATGCCCTCTTTATATTCACGTTGTCTGTATAGTAGCATACCCGTTACATTGTGATTTTCTCCAAACTTTCTGTTGTAATCAACAGATGTATTAAAATCAAATGTTTGGTCACCTGACAAGAATTTTGCAGAAGTAGTAATATAGTCAGATCCTCCAGTTCCCAAACGCTCTGTTTCATATTCTTGCGTCACAGGATTATAACTTCCTTCCTTAACCCTATAAATGTAAGGATCCACAAAACGGTGGTAACTATTCTGTGACCAATTTTTGAAGTTAATCAACATCGACATACTAAGCCCTTTAGTTATAAAATCAAATTTTTGTTTTAACTTCAGTGCGGTGTTAATAGTATTAGATCTTGTTTCGTGAAATCCTGTATTCATATTAGCGAAAGGATTGCTTTTAAAATTGTTACCCGAAACAACTGAACTACCAAATTTAAAATGCTCATCTCCAGGTTGTTGAGGATAATATGCAGGGAAATTTATCGGATTTGAAGCCAAAATTTGTCCAAAAAAGCTAGTCAAGTTAACATTAGGTGCGTGGTCACCTCGTCTTTCAAAATTAGGTCCTTCCGTTTGACGAATTTGAGCGTTCATTCTTAACTCTATCGTAGAGCTTTCAGACAAGTTATAAGTAATATTATTCTGAAAATTATACGCCCATCTATTTATGTTGTTGTCCCACGAATATATCTTTTGAGTTCTTAACAATCCTTCATCGTTATTAGCTTGAATACTCATATAATAAGTAGCCTTGTCACCTCCACCTTGAATATTTATGTTAGCCCGTTTATTTACTGCCATATCACGGAAAAGCACCTTTTCCCAATTCACATCAGGATAAACATAAGGGTTTACACCTGATCGAGTTGCGTCAATTCTTTCTTGTGAATAGCGAATAGGAGCGCTTGGATTACGAGTAAGAAGTGCTTCGTTAAATAACTCCATCCAAGTGGCACCATCAACAAATTTTGGAAAATTAATAGGAGTGTTAAATGATTGATCATAGGTGATTCCTATCTTTGTTTTCTCGTTTCTGTTTCCATTTTTTGTCTTAATCACCATCACCCCGTTGGAACCTCTTGAGCCATAAATAGCAGTAGCGGAAGCGTCCTTCAAAACAGAAAAACTCTCAATTGTTTCGGCAGGAATATTATCCAAGTCCGCTGGAGATATTTCAACATCATCCAACAAGATCAGAGGTGTGGTTCTTCCTCCAAAAGTACTAATCCCCCTTATGTAAAATTCAGCAGCTGAACCTGGTTCTCCGCTTCTGGCAGAAGAAAAAACACCTGCAAGTTGTCCCGCAAAAGCACTTGTCAAAGAAGATGAAGGTGATCTTAGTTCTCCTCCTTTGATAGTTGCCACCGCCCCAGAAACACTCACCTTTTTCTGAGTACCGTGACCAATAACCACTACCTCATCAATTTGGCTGGCTTCTTCCATAAGTTTTACATTGATTATCAGCACCTTATTTGATCCTGATACTTTTTTTGTTTGGGTTTGATAACCAAGTGAAGAAAACTCCAATACATCACCACTCTTGGTTTGTATTTCATAGTTTCCATCAAAATCTGTTGCGACACCTTTTGAGGTTCCTTTTACCACAACACCCACCCCTGATAGTGGAACACCATTATCGTCGATAACGTTTCCTTTAACCAATAATGTTTGTGCCACGACAGGGTTAAAAACCCACCCAAGCACAAAGACTAATAATGTTAAAATTTTCACTTGCATAAGTTTATTTTTTGTTAAATGTTTTTCTGCCCACAAAGTTAAATAATTCTTTTGTATCAGCAATTTATTTTTTAAAAAAATATTTTATCAACTTTCTTGTTTAAAATATTCTTAACACATCTTGTCACTATTCTTAGTATTAAGGACTTGGTTTTAGCTAACAAAAACTCTCGCAAAGTAGGTCTTGAGAATCGTCAAAAGATGATAAAATTTTTCCTGATTTTAGATAGGGCAGATAACTTCCATAATAAAACTCAACACTGGTAAGTTGTAATTATTTTTCTTGGGGAATTTCAAAAAGTTGGTGAAGTACATTTTGAGCATCGTGAGTAACTGTGATAATGTGGTCAAAATCACTATACGATTCAATCTCGTTCATTACTTTGTTTTTTAGAGCGAAATTTAATTTCTCTCCTTGTACAAAAACAGAATACACGTTGAAAAATAGAACATAATCAGAAAGCTTAGGCTCATTTCTTCTTCTCGCCTTTTGCTCATCAATAGGTCTCAGATTAAAGTTGCGTTCTAAATCTTCTTTACAGATGCGAGTCATCCTTTTTCCCAAGTTATAGCTTTACTTCTGACGAGTCGGTATAGTGTATCTCTGCAAACGTCATATAAAGCAATAGCATCTGGGATAGAGAGGTAAGGTTGATCCTTGGGAATCTTTTGCAGCCTTCTCTCGCCGTAGCTCTTCTAACTTTTCCTCTCGCTTCTTTTGTGAATACGCAGACCTTGAGCATTGGATAGAACAATACCTCGATGTGATTGTCTTGGCAAGAAAGGTCTTCCCACACCATTCGCACTTTCTCTCAATCTGAAATTTTGCAGCTGGCATATGCTTTTCTTATCTGTCTGATAATCAATGTTTGTTTTTATTTAAGTCGCACTTTATACACTGATAAGTCGCGGTAAAATATGGTACAAATATACAACTAAAATCGATAGAAAACGAAGAGATAAGAGAAGCTTTCAAAAATAAAAATAGCAGTAAGTTGTTATCTTACTGCTATTTACTATTTGTTTGATGCTCGTTTGTGAGCGTAATTACTTCACTCGCTGAAAAGAAACGTTATGCAATGGAAGCAAAGAATCCTAAAGGGTACTTAATTCACTGCCTGAAAAACGAATTAGGGAAAAACAACGAACAAGAAGAAATCAATGGAGTACAACAGGAATTAGATTTCAATTTTGATTTTTTAGATTCAATAATCTCTCTTGATTTAACACAAGAAGAGGCAAAAACCATTGTAAAACAACTACTTAAGTAATTTATATAAATATATAATTAAAT
>NZ_KB900724.1 GCF_000379185.1 Capnocytophaga cynodegmi DSM 19736 | reverse complement strand
TTTTTAATCGTTTGACTATCAGAAGAAAAATTAATGATAAATCAAATTTTGTTTTAAATCCTCTTTTTCCGATACTCAAATGGGAAATAATCCATTTTTTTATTATATCTTTGCTCAAAGTTCCTTGATTTTCATTTTGTTATGCAAAACAAAAATGCTAAAAATTCTTGGAACTTTTACTTTTCCTTCAAAAAAGTTTAGACAGGTTTAATATTTCATATGTCCTTTTAAGTTCTATTTTGATATATTTTCTATTTCTCTATTAGTACAGAAACTTTATTTTCCAATATTCTTCTATTTGTTGACTTAAATGATTCGTATCTATAATTTGGATCCTTTATCATGTACTGTGGCCCATAGCAGGATTGTAAATATTCATCCTCTTTTTCAGGAATGGAAATTATAATTCCTTTGTAGTCAATGAATTTTGGGTTCATGTATGGTTGTTTTATCTCAATAGGTCGTAAACCTCCAAAACGTTCTTGCATTTCATAAAAGTGAAAGGACTCTGGTACAAAACTAATATGTGTATACATTTCATTTGTTTGTTCATCAATTGAATAGAAAAATATATCTGCATGAATACCTTTATAAGAAAAAACTATCTCACGACCGTATTTTCCCCCATCAATTTGAAATTCTTTTATTTTTTTAAATCCATATTTTTCCAACACAGAAACAATTAAAGGAGAATAATCTTTTAAAAACATTCCAAAATCGGTATCTGTATCATGTTCTATATAGCTACCATCTCGTATCAAACCTAAAAGAGTTCCAAAATCTAACCAATAAGGCAATTCTAACTCTTTCATAGCGGCTGAAAACGAAGATAAGAGTTCAAAGTGAACTTTTTTAAACAATTCATTTTGTTTTTTACGTTGTTTTTCACGTTTTTTACTTAAAAAAAGTCGTACATTTTTTCCAAAAAATGAATTATTATTTTTTAAGTATTTAGAAACATATACTCTAATTTTTTGATAAGTATTCATCGTTTAATGTATTGATATGAATATTTTAATCTGTATAACAATATAGCTAATTCCGAAAATAATATCACGGAAATAAAACCATATAAGTTTTTTATAGATAGTAAGTACAAAATTAATATTAATATGCTAAATAAAAAAAAAGAATAAATAACACTAAGATTAAATTGTTTTTGAAAACCAAAAGGAATCATTACACAAGAACCTAAAAAATAAGTTAAATAACATAGTATTATCATAATCCCGTAGAATCGTACTGAAGGAACAGCAAGGAGCATTTGTTCTCCACCAAGTATTTTCACTACAAAAGGCGTAAAAAGTAACAAAACAATATACAAAACGATCGAACCAATAAATAAAAAATTAAAAGCTAAATGAACCATCTTTACACTTTTAGTATAGGCTATCCGAGGATAAATAGCAGTATTAATAACATTAGCTGGTAGCATGAATACTCCCCAGATTTTTTTTGCTAAATCATACCATGAAACTTCTATATACCCCAAGGTTCTTCCGATAAATATGGTTGTCAATTGTGCGATACCTACTACCGATAATCGAGATAAGAAAAAGGGAAACGAAGTTTTAAGATATTTTATTAGATCTCTATAGTTTACTCTTATTACAGTTCGTTTTTCTTTATAAAAAAGGAGATAAAATGCTATCAAGGCTCCCACTAAATTCCCTAAAATTTGTAATATAGGGATTCTTATAAAGTCTGTCTCTGAAGTTATCAATATAAAAATTAAAAAAGTAAAAAATATCTTCGAAACAGAATCAATGACTACCATGTATCTCATCTTTTCTATTCCTTGGAAGTACCATACAGGAAGTAGCCATTCTGACAAACAGTATCCATAAACTAATGCAAATAAAAACTTATTCTCAGAAAAAAAATCAAAAATGAATATAGTAGATAAGTAAAAAAAACCAACAATAAAAAAAATAGTCCCTTTAAGCAAATAAACTGTAGAAATTATTTTATTTAATTTTTCTGGAGTATCTCTATTTTCAGCTACATCTTTCGTTGCGTATATATTTATACCAAAGTTTACAATAATCACAAGTATAGCAGATATCGCTTGAGCATAGGCTACTAGTCCGTAGTTATACTCCCCTACAACTCTAATCAAGTAAGGATATGTTAATAAAGGGACAAGTGCTAGCAATATTTGGAATACACCTAGATAAGAAATATTAGACAAAAGAAGACGATTATTCTTTATGACAATCTTTACCTCATTATTTTTTTTTTTAATCTCCTTACAGCACATTTTTCTAAAAACTTTTTTTAATCATTTCTTTCAAATACTCCTTTAAAGAATTTGTATTTATATCCATAGGATTATTTTGCAAACGAGTATGATTTACCGCTGAAACTATGTTGTCAATATTAGTATTTTTACCTAAATTTACAGATATGCCTAATGATTCTATGTATTCAATAAAAAAATATTCTTTATCCCTATTTTCAACTCCCAAATAGGCTAAAAGTTTATCTATTTTATTCTTATAAACATGCTTTTTTTTAGGTTCTTTGTAATACTTTAATGCTTCCGAATTCCATTTGAAAAAATAAGGAAAAAACAAAGCTACTGCGTGTCCGTGAGAATACCCATATTCGGATGTTAAGAAATAAGAATATGCATGAGGTGCTGTTGTCTGCGTAATGTTTATTGCTTTTCCAGCTAAAACAGAACCCTCTGATACTTGATCTCTTAATTCTTTTGTTGGATTATGTATTAATTTGGGTAAATTGTGAAATATTTTTTTTATCGCCTCTATCGCAAATTCTTCAGATGTAGGAGTTGATTTTACATTCCAAAAAGATTCAATAGCTTGTGATAACGCGTCAAAACCTGTACAGGCTGTTAAATATGCATCATTGTTGTAGGTATATTTAGAAGCTACTATGGCTAAATCTGGCAACACTCTTGAATCCGCTATTGAGTATTTAATTCCATTCTTATATAATACGGCAAAATGTGTAACCTCAGCTCCTGTACCAGAGGTTGAAGGTAAACAGATAAGAGGGAGAATTCTTTCCGATTTGTTCAAAAAATAAGGTCCATTAGTTTCTACATTTCCTTGATATGAATAGAAAAATCTCAATAATTTTGCCATATCCATAACACTCCCTCCTCCTGCTCCTATAATACAATCTGGTTTAATTAACAATAATTCTCTAAGCCCTTTTTGTAAATCATCGTGCTGTGGATTAGGAGAAAAATCTGAAAAAAAATAAGTTTTTTGAATACCCACTTTCGTAAAAACCTGACATAAGTCTTCTTTAAGACCAGAACTTAAAAAAGAACCTCTACCGCATACAATAAATATTTCTTTAGATTTTATTTTTTTTAATTCATCACAAAGAATATCTATGTAGTTATTTTCTATAATAGTCATCTTTCTTGCAAAAACTGTATAAATTGTTTTTTATTTTCAACAGGAGAAGATTTCGGTCGACCAAGATTTTTTCTAGCTCCTTTCTTTACTTTAATTTCCAAAAAAACAGGAAGTGAATATGTCTCATTCTTGAAAAAAAGTTCAATGTCCTCTATTTTTTCCAAAGAAAAAGCAGATTTATAACCTAACGAAAGAGCCATATTGCAGAAATCTATTTTATCTGCAATAGTGGGTTGTCCTCCTACAGAATCATGAGCGGCATTATTTAGCATTATATGTAAGAGATTATTAGGCGACACATCTCCTATAATGCCCATCCCTCCCATATGCATCAACACCGAGCCATCTCCATCTAAGCAAATTATCCTACGATTAGGTTTACCCAAAGCAACTCCTAAAGCTATTTGGGAAACATGTCCCATAGAACCAACATTAAGAAAATCTTTTCCTTGAGAAGATGAAAACTGTTCTCTTATCTCATAGAGTTCTCGCGAAATCATACCAGTAGTAGCTATAAAAACATCAGATTCATTAGCATTGGAAACAACTGCTTTTATAGCTTCCTCTCGGGTAATTACTCCAAGTTGTTTATTAGATTCTGCTTGACAAGTTATGAAATCACTAAAAGTATCTTTTTTGATCACAATAGCATAAGGAGCATTGTTATCTCTCATGAACTCATAGGCCTTATCTATTTGTAGGAAAGCCTCATACTCATTTTTAGATAATACCGAATAAGGTATGCCCATTGTGTCCAGAAGTTCAAGTGTCACTTCACCTTGCTTAACGTGTTGAGGCTCATCTTTGACACCTGGTTCACCCCTCCATCCAATAATCAAAAGTGTAGGTATTGAATATACTTGTTTATCGTGTAATGATAAAAGAGGATTCACAATATTACCTAATCCAGAATTTTGTAAGTATACCACAGGTATTTCATTCGTAGCTAAGTACACGCCCGCAGCAAGTCCCATTGCACCTCCTTCATTAGCTGTAATAATATTTCTAACTTCTGGGTAAGTTTTATCAAAAGTAATACAAGCACATAAATGTTTTAAAAGAGAATCAGGAACTCCTGCATAAAAAAAGGAGCCTTGTTTATATATCTTGGATATAAATTTTTGTGGAGAAATCATAATTAACTATCACTATTTGGTATTAAATTTAAAATTTGCTTTATTGGCATACAATAATCCCTACTAGCTTCATAAGATCTGCCATTAGTTAATATTGATTTCGCAGTATTAACCATAGCTGGGTAAGCACTACGTAACAAATGATTTGCATAAATAACAATATTTACCCCCCATTTTATCAATTCTTCTTCTCTTATATGATTGAAAGTTGTAGGCACAACTACTATGGGGATAGCATTACATTTCTTTCGAAACTCTTGACAGAATTCTTTTATATCCTCTCCATTTTTTTCTTTACTATGTATCATTATTCCATCAGTTCCAGCCCCAACATATGCATAGGCTCTTTCCAGTGCATCTTCTAATCCTTTTCCTGCAATAAAGCTTTCTATTCTAGAAATTATCATAAAATCTTGTGTAATCTGCGCCCTTTTTCCTGCTTTTATTTTTTGGCAAAAATTTTCTATTGAATCTTGCGTTTGAACAGCATCTGTACCAAACAAGGAGTTTTGTTTTAATCCTATTTTGTCCTCTATAATAACAGCAGAAACCCCAAGTCTCTCTAATGTTCTAACAGTGAATACAAAATGCTCTAATTTTCCTCCTGTATCACCATCATAAATAATAGGCTTAGTAGTGCACTCCAAGGAGTCATTTAAAGCATGTAAGCGAGTTGTTAGGTCTACTGCTTCAATGTCAGGTTTACCCTTAGAAGTAGAATCCGTTAAGCTACTGCACCACATTCCATCAAATTCTCTTTTAACTCCATTAACTTCGACACTTTCATTTTCAACAATAAGTCCTGTCAATCCACTATGAGATTCACAAATACGAACAATATCCTTAGCGTCTATAAGTCTGCGAAGCCTTGCTCTTCTAAAATCTGGTGTTGTTCCTATTTCTTTTAAATACTGATTAAACTTCGTAGATGAAACACCGACAGTGTAAGGGATGTCAACAACAATTCCCCCCCACTCAGACAACTTATCAACAACTTTTTGTCTTACTTGCTTTTGAACACCCTCTTTCCAATCATCTCCATGTACAACATAATCTGGCCTTAGTTTTTCAAGGTTAGGTACGTAATCTAAAGTTGTTTGAGGGATAACTTCATCTACGCCTTTCAGATTTATTACAATTTCCGAACGTTGTTCGTAATCAAGAAAAGGAAGCCTTTTGTAGCTAGCTATTGCTTCATCAGTAAGAACCCCAACGATTACTTTTCCTAAATTTTTAGCTTCTTTAATAATGTTTAGATGTCCTGTATGAACGAGATCTGCACTCATACCTACATACACAATTTTTTCCTTCATAAAGTCAATTGATTAATAATAAGAATTCTATGAACCATTAGTTTTATTTTCCATGTTATAGATTTAAAGCTTATAGAAGTATGGAACAATTGGAAAAACTTAATTTTTTTCACTTCTATATTTTGTAGATACTAAAATCTCTATGTTAGTAAAAAATAAATTGAATTAGTATTTTTTCTTAAATTTTGACGATTTTTTCAAAGTGTGGTGAAAGGAACCCTTTCATTCTAAAAATGTTTTTCCGACTATTATTTTGCAACTTCACATTTCTATTAACCATGTTTTTAATATCTAATACTACTACAATTTTTAAACTATCTATTAACCACCTCCCTAATATAATCCTTCACACATTTCTTAGCTTTCCAACCTAAAGATTCGGTTTTTTCTGTTATTACGTCTGATGCCATTCGGTTGCCTTTTCGTTCGGGTAGCATCTCTATTTTACCACCAAACATTCCCGCTATTTCAAGAACGGTGTAAGTTTCCGAATTTCCAATACCAAATTCATCTCCTGAGCCTTTTTCTCCAACTAACAATAAGCCCTCAATAATATCGTCAATGTGTGTGAAATTCCGTTGCTGTGTGCCAGGGGAAACTACTGTTAAGGGTTCGCCTTTTTTCATTTTTTCAGAAAACAAGGCAATGAGCGTGGCATATTTGCCTTCACTGATTTCTCGTTTACCATAAACATTGTAAAAATAGACGATGGCATATGTTAGTCCGTACCATTCTCCGTAGTTTTTAATTAGTTCAGTATTAGAGGCTTTTGACCAAGCATACGGACTTTGATTTCTTCCAATACCTCCATCTCCAAATTTTGTACTGCTACCTGCATAAACCAATTTGCAATTGTGTCTTCTGCAAAATTCTAAAACTTTTGATGTGCCTACTTTGTTGAATAACAGAACTTTGTCAATGTCTTCAAAACTCTGTTCTACACGAGAATATTCGCCTAAGTGATAAACCAAATCGGGTGCAAAGTTAATCAATTCAAAGATATATTCCGTACTTCCTTCAATATATGTTACACCTGCGACGTGATTATCTCTACTCCCTGTAAAATAATTGTCAAGTGAAAATACTTCATTTTCAGTGTTTTTTACGAGTGACTCGCATAAATTTGACCCTACAAATCCCGCACCTCCTGTTACTAATATTTTTTTGGTTTTACTCATTTTTTCTATTAAACTATCCTTTTTTGTAGCTTTTAATAGTACTAATTTACGTGATTTACTCCTATTTGAAAATACTGAAAGCCCTTGCTGGGTAGGTCAAAAGCATTGTATTGGTTTCTCCCATCAAAAATGACTTTTTCTTTCAGTAATTTGCCTATTTCGTCAAAATCGGGCGAACGAAATTCTTTCCATTCAGTAAGTAAAAGCATTGCGTCGGCTCCTTTTAAGGCTTCATATTTGCTTTCAAAGTAGCTGATTTCTAAATCTTTTAAGTAAAATGTCTGTGCTTCGTGTGTTGCTTTAGGGTCGTAAGCTCTGATTTTTGCTCCTCTTTTTACAAGTTCCCTAATGATGTAAATTGCAGGAGCCTCACGCATATCATCGGTTTCAGGTTTGAAAGATAAACCCCAGATAGCGAAAGTTTTTCCAAATAAGTCTTCACCATATTTTTGGATAACTTTTTGAGCAATTACGTATTTCTGACGATTATTTACATTATCTACCGAGGCGATGAGTTCGGCATTATAGCCAACCTCTTCTGATAATTTTTTTAGAGCCAGAACATCTTTCGGAAAGCAAGAACCGCCATAGCCACAGCCAGGGTAAATGAAACTATATCCGATGCGTGAGTCTGAGCCAACGCCCAATCGTACTTTATTTACATCAGCTCCTACACGTTCGCAGATGTTGGCAATTTCATTCATAAATGAGATTTTTGTTGCAAGCATCGCATTGGAGGCGTATTTTGTCATTTCGGCAGAACGTACGTCCATCGTGATAAAACGTTCGTGTTGTAAAAAAAATGAAGAGTAAAGGCTTTTCATTTTATTGAGGGCGTAATCAGTTTCTGCACCAATTACCACTCTGTCAGGCTTCATAAAATCCTGTACGGCTTTTCCTTCTTTCAGAAATTCTGGATTGGAAACAATATCAAATTCTATTGAAACTCCTCTTCTTTTCAATATTTCTGAAATGGTGGCTTTTATCTTGTCTACGGTTCCTACTGGTACAGTAGATTTATTAACTACAATTAGCCTTTTCTGTATTGACTCGCCAATGGATTTAGCAACGGAAAGAACGTATTGTAAATCGGCGGAACCATCATCTCCCATAGGGGTTCCTACAGCGATAAATACAATCTCAACATTTTCAATGGCTTGAGCTAAATTAGTTGTAAAAGTTAAGTTTTTACTTGCCACATTGCGCACAACCATCGCTTCAAGTCCTGGTTCGTATATGGGAATGATACCCTTTTTTAATTTTTCAATTTTCTCTGAATTTATATCAACACAAGTTACGTGATTTCCCACTTCGGCAAAGCAAGTACCAGAGACCAATCCCACATATCCTGTTCCTACTACGGCTATTTTCATTTATGTTTTGAATGTTAAAAAAAATACAACTTTTTATTCCGTTCTGCAAAGATACATTTTTTAATCGTTAATCTCAGTATTGGTTTTTGATTTTCTTCCAGAGGATACAAAAAAGGAGAGGAAAAGTTGTGGAAAGAAAATTTTTATTTAATTTTGTTGGGGTAATTCTTTTTCAAATTTTTTATGCAAGTGAAAACTCGAAAAACAATAATTATTGTATTTGCAATAGTTTTGGCAGTGTTGTTGAATTATCTTCTTCCTTATGAAGAAAAGGTAAATAAAGGATTGGCTCTCTTAGCGTTAGTAGCTATTTTGTGGCTTACTGAAGTGATTCATATCACGGTTACAGCATTACTAATTCCTGTTTTGGCAATATTTTTTGGTCTTGAACAAACAAAACCAGCCTTACAAGCCTTTGCTAATCCTACTATTTTTCTATTCTTTGGAGGTTTTGCCATTGCAACAGCGTTGAGCGTTCAGCGGTTAGACCAGTACATAGCCAATAAGGTAATTTCGTTGGCAAGGGGCAACTTTGCAGTGGCAATTTTTTTGTTGCTTTCCGTTACGGTTTTGCTTTCGATGGGAATTAGCAATACGGCAACTGCAGCAATGATGATTCCGCTTGGGATTGGAATGCTTAAAAATTTGGATTACAAATCTAATAAAGGAACTTATATGTTTGTAATTCTGGGGATTGCTTATAGTTCAAGCATTGGAGGAATGGGTACTTTGGTGGGTTCGCCACCAAACGCCATTGTAGCTTCACAGCTGAATTTAACTTTTTCAACTTGGTTGAAATACGGAATTCCTGCAATGGCTGGATTGATGCCTTTATTCTTGTTGACTATGTATTTTGTTTTCAGACCAAAGCTAAATATCAAAGTAGATTCAAATGCTCAAACAGAAAAGCTGAATAAAAAGCAATATGTTACTATTGCTATTTTTGTAGTGACGGCTATTTGTTGGATTTTGGGAGAATATCTAAATGAGTTGATTTCACACTTTTTAGGAATTGATAAAATAGGCTCTTTTGATGCAGTTGTGGCGATAGCAGCTTCTGTATTGGTTTGTTTGTCAGGGGTTGCAAGTTGGAAGCAAATACAAGAGAATACCGATTGGGGAGTTTTGATGCTTTTTGGTGGGGGACTTACATTGAGTGCTATCCTTACCAATTCAGGAGCTAATAAAGCAATGGTTGATGCTGTTGTGTTCCTTGTGGAAGGTAAACATTTCTTCCTGATAGGATTACTTGTTGCTGCATTCATAATTTTCCTTACAGAATTTACCTCAAATACAGCCAGTGCCGCTTTATTAGTGCCTATTTTTATATCAATTGCTGAGGCTTTGAATATGAATCCGTTAGGGCTTTCTTTGCTCATTGGTTTGGGAGCTTCCTGTGCTTTTATGCTTCCTGTAGCAACTCCTCCGAACGCAATTGCATACGGAACGGGAATGGTAGGGCAAAAAGATATGATAAGGGCAGGATTTGTGCTGAATATATTAAGTATAATTTTTCTTTCAGTAATAGCATATTTATTCTGGTTTTGATAATCAATAATGGGTGGTTAATAGGCATAAAATAGTTTATTAACTGCTCATTTTTTGTATATTTTGTATGAAAATTCTTCTTCTTTCCGATACGCATTCATATATTGATGATAGAATTATTGCTCACGCTCAGCAAGTTGATGAAATTTGGCATTGTGGTGATTTCGGTTCTATTGAAGTGATTGAAACTTTGAAAAAAATAAAGCCTTTACGAGGAGTTTATGGCAATATTGATGATGCGAAAATCAGGGCTGAGTTTCCAGAAGTAAATCGTTTTTATTGTGAAGATGTAGAAGTTTTGATGATTCACACAGGAGGGTATCCTAATAAATATTCTCCTCTGGCAAAAAAAGAAATAGAATTGAAAACGCCTAAAATATTCATTTCTGGGCATTCGCATATACTAAAGGTTATGTACGATAAGAAGTATCAATTGTTGCATTTAAATCCTGGGGCGGTGGGCAAACACGGGTGGCAAAAAGTACGAACAATGATTCGCTTTGAAATTGATAAAAAGGAAATCAAAAATATCGAAATTATAGAATTTCAAAGATAGCTTCATATCTCATCGTAAAAAACAACTTAAAGTAAAAGTTAATATTTTTTAATTTTTAACTTTTGACTTTTTCAAATTTTGAATGTCTGATTTTTCTTACTTTCTTACTTCTGACTTAAGCAGAAATGAAATAACAATCCATATAGTTTCCTAAAATTTTGTATATTTCAAAATAATGCGCTACTTTTGAGGGCATTATAACAAAATCTAATATGAAACTACTTATTTCTTTTTTGTTGAGTTTTTCAGTTTTTTGTATCTCACAGGCTCAAGTTACTCCTACAGTAAACATTTCCGACCATAATGGGAATGTTTCTAATATTAACATTAATTGTGATTATAATTTTGCTCCTAACAAAAGTATCACATTAACAGCTAATTATCCTACTATTCATCAAACGCAAAGTTATGATGTGGTTTCTATAACATACGCTCCTGTTGCTTCTTTTTCGGCAGGAACGATAATAAATATTGAAGGAAATTCGGGAAAAAAAGACGACGTTTTTAGTAAGGTTTTGCCACTTCCTTTTGAATTTTGTTTCTACGGAAATCAATTTCAGGAAGTTGTAGTGAGCGACAATGGTGTGGTTAGCTTTGGAGCAGGAAATAGCAGTGGAGATAGCCCTTATACTATAGCAGGGCAAAATCCAAATTTGGGACTTACCAAAAATGCTATTTTTGGAGTCTATCACGATTTGCAAAATGTGGATAAGGTTCGTACACTTACGCAAGGAACGGCTCCTTATCGTCAGTTTATTATCAATTATGATGATATTCCGCAGTATGGTAGCCTTCGAAAAAGTACAACTCAAATTGTTCTGTATGAAACTACGGGCGTCATTGAAGTGTACATAAAGGATAAGCCTGAGAATGATGCTACTAATATTTCTGAATTCCGAAAACAGGCTCTTATTGGCATTATCAACGCTGATGGAACACGAGGAGTTTCGCCTCCAGACAGAAATACAGGTATTTGGTCAGCTTCACAGGAGGCTTGGCGTTTTGTGCCATCAGGAACTACAACCATCAACGTGCAATGGTACAATGCGGATAATGGAACATTTTTAGGTTCAGGAAATTCAATTAATCAAGCACCAACAATCAATACTCGTTATGAGGTTCGTGTGACGTATAATCTGTGTTCGCCTGTTACAGTGACGGATGTGGTACAAGTTTCATTTTCAACGGATTTTCCAACAGCAAAAGATGTAGAGCAGATTTATTGTTTAAATTCAGGAGAAACGCAAACGGTTGATTTGACAGCTTTCCAGACGGCTATCAATAATGATGCAACACTTACTTTTTCATATCACGAATCTGAATCACAAGCACATAATAATCAATTTCCTATAACTAATCCTAAAAATTATTCATTTACGACAGATAAAGTTGTTTACGTTCGTACTTTACGAAGTGGTATCTGTTATGCTGTATCACGAATAAACTTACGAACCAATATTCGCCCAAACATAGCAACTCCTACAACACCATTTGATTTTTGTGATACTGGCAATGATTTGCGAGAAAACATCAATTTGAATAATATTTCTATTTCAGGAGTTAACTATTTGCATAACAGAGCTTTTTTTGAAAGTTTAACTGATGCACAAAACAATATGAATCCAATTGTTGCAATAAGTAATTATCAATTGAATGTTTCCTTACCGAGCAGAGAAAAAACGATTTATGTCCGAATATGGAATCGTAATTTTAATGATGCATCGTGTGCAATCGTAATTCCTGTGCGTTTGCTGTTAAAACCTTATGTTGAGGTTACTCCGCACGAGGCTTTGATATGTGGTGTTTTGGAAGGACAGGCTATTAATCATAATTTAACACAATATGTAGCTAATATGGTTTCAGGTACTTTAACTTATAATTTGAATAATGTTAAGGCTACTTTTTATAGATATGCAAGTTACACAAATCCAATTACCGACCCCACCAATGCCGCAATTGTGATGAATGCGACACTTTACGTAAAACTTGAGTATCCTAACTTTTGTGAGTCGAGAACTACTCTGAAACTCACCGCTGATGTGGATTGCGATGGAGCACCAGGAGGTGGCGGAGGCGGTAATGGTGGCGGAGGTGGTGGAGTCGGAGCTCCAGCATTGTGTAATGTTACTTTTCCATTAAATGTTAATTTAGAGAGAGATTACTTTCCGCATTATCTTCCTGCGGGGCTTACGGCTACTTCTGTTACTATTGTTGGATTTTATGATGATGCAGCGATGACTTCTCTTATAACCAATCCAACAAGATATGAACTTACTGAAGATAACACGCCTAAAAACGTATATGTAAAATACATAATTAAAGCGAGTAACACTGAAACTTCTTTGGATTTTGTAGTAAATGCCTCCGAAAAAAGAACACTGCCAAAGAATACATTTGCAATTTGTGATGTGTTGAATAATGGTAGAGAAGAAGTGAAATTGGTGCCAGAGTATCGTAAAATACTTGAAGAGCTGTATCCGTTTAGTAATCCGTCAGTGCGATTTTTTCTAACAGAGGTAAATCGTAATCTTTATTTAGCTTCAAGTCCAAGAAATGAAAGCCTTGTAACAGAATCCGTTGAAGTTGTTGGAACACAAACCACTACCGCTTATGCTTTGGTTTCATTGGAAGGCTGTCATTATGAGTATGACCTTCATTTTCTGTTAGAAAAAATAAACGTTCCTATAGTTTCAAAAACGATATGTGATTTTAATGATGATAAACAAGAGGCGGTTAATTTGGTGCGTTACAAATCAGATATTGATGCTCAACTTACAGCAGACCAACGTTCAGCAACTACATTGATAAGTTATTATTATTCAGAAGCAGACGCTCATACTGCAACCAATCCAATTACAGACGAAACACAGGCTCAGGTAAGTACTGGACAGATGTCAGTCTTCGCTCGAGTGGAATTTAAAGAAGGTTGTTTTGTTATTGTTCATTTGCAATTTAGCTTCACTACAGCTGTGGACTTGCCTGTGGTAACTACGCTGAATGTTTGTGATATTCTCAATGACGGAACTGAATCGGTGGATTTGAATAAATCTATAAGTGGAGCCAATGCGAGTTCAACGATTAGTTTTTTCAACAATGAGGCAGCCGCTGATGCAAACGATTCTAATTTTTTACTTGGAATGTATAATCCAACGCAAACTGTTTCCATAACACTTACCACAGCTTCAACTACAGTGTACGTCAGAGTACTGGATTTGGTTACTGGTTGTATAAAAGTATTGCCCTTGCAAGTCAATCTTATTTCATTTCCCGAAATAACAAATAATCGTGTTGCTATTTGTGATTTTGCTAATAATGGAGAAGAAAATGTTTCACTTGCTGAAATAAAAGGCCAATTGGTAGCGAATAATCCAACAACGCTTAATGATACGATGGATTTTGCATTGTATTTTTCACAAGCAGAAGCTATCTCGGCAACAGCCTCACAAACGACTATAAAGGCTACACAAAATCTAACGGCTTGGGTTCGGATTACACCTGCTGGAACAGATTGTTTTTATGTGAAAGATATTAATTTTGATTTAATAGCTTCGCCAGTTGTGCAAAATTTAAACAAAACAATCTGTAATAATAGTAGTAGGAATCTGTCAGGAGATACCTCAGAAGTTGTAAATCTGAATGCTTACAGAGATGAAATTGTAGGAAGAACGTTAACATTAGATGATAATTTCCGTTTCTTTACCAATGAAAATGACGCATTGAGCGGAAGTAATGAAATAGGAACAAATTACACCATTACAAGTTTTCCTGTGGTTGTTTACGTTCGGACAGAAAATAATACAACGAATTGTTATTCAGTTTCGTCAATAACGTTTAATGAATACCCACAATTGGCAGTTTCTGATACGAGTATTGCTTTTTGTGCTGATGGGCAGCTCAATGGAAACATTAATCTGACAGAATATCCTGCTAAAATGGTCTCAGATACAACAATGTATGATATTACGTATCACGAGTCGCACTCTAACGCAGTTAATGACATTCCTATTACTTCCGATATTACAAATTATTACGTGATTCCGACATCGGTAATATGGATGAAATTCGTTAACAAAGACACAGGTTGCTTTGTTATCAAGCGATTAGCGGTGTCAATTTATCCTTCGCCGAAAGTAAATCCTGTGTTCCAAAATCGTTGTGACACTGACTTATCAGGAACTTTCACAGAAGATTTAACACAATACATAACGCAAATAATTACAGGAGAGCCCAATGTGAATTTGTTGTACACTTTTACTTATCATACAACTTTGGCTGATGCTCAAAACGGAACAAATGCAGTAGCTACGCCAACAATATATAAGTTTTCGTACGATGATTTTCAGCTTAATCCTTCTGTACCTAATCAGCGTCGTCATAGTGTTTTTGTGCGAGTTGTGGCGAATGGAGGTATTGGGTGTGCATCGCAGTCGGTTATCAATTTTGATGCTTTCTTGAAGCCTGTTACCAACACACGAACTACAACGCTGACACTCTGTGATGATAATTCAAACGATGGTTTACAAACCTTTGATTTAACCCAAGCTCAGAATGCTATTTCCACACAAGCTGGAGTTAATTTTACGTTCTATCCTACTTATGTTGATGCTCAAAATCAGACCAATGCTATTGCTAATCCAGCTTCTTACACGAATGTAAATCCATATTCTGAAACGATTTTTGCACGACTTAATGCCAATGGTTTCTGTGATGATTGGGCTGCCATCAATCTTGTTGTATATCCGTATATTCAAGCTACTGATAGAGAGGCAA
>NZ_KB900723.1 GCF_000379185.1 Capnocytophaga cynodegmi DSM 19736 | reverse complement strand
AGGTAGATTTGGTATTGGTAGATGATGTGCGATTCAAACCCATTTGGGGTGTGGAAATCAAATGGAGCAACCGCTATTTCGAGAAACCACAAGAGTTACAAAGTCTAATTCAATTTTGTAAGTCCAACGGATTCAAAAGTGCTTTAGTTACTTCAATTGACAAAACCGGAACCAAGGAAATAGAAGATTTGCAGTTTACCTTTGTGCCTGCTTCAGTTTATGCCTACAACATTGGAGATGTTACGCTGAAAGTGAAAACAGGAATCAAATAGGAAGATATTTTTAGTGGAGTAATCAAAGAACAAGGATATGAGGAAAGTAAGAAAAAAATACGAAATAGAATATCTCAAATACAATTGCGAAAATCTTTATGACGTTGAACGAAAAAATAGAAACAATTTGTATTTGTACTATATTTGTACCGTATAAATGTAAAATATTATAAATCAGTAGGGGTTTCTTTTGAAGAAGAAAGTTAGGCAAATCCAACTCTTTCTGTGCAGTTTTGAATAGCTTATACCATTGGTTAATCTCTTTATTGGAAAATGAATATTCGTTCTGCAGATATTTTAAAGTTTGACTATCTAAAATCCAACGAGGGGACAATTGTTTTTCTAAATTGTGCCGTTCTATTTCCAAACTTCTATTAGCTGGAATTTTAAAAGGATGAAAGGTAATGGAATGATATTTTTTCCCCTGTTTGTTTATTTTGTATTCGAAAGAATAGGGAGCTTTTTTAGAAAGTTCTTTTTTTGCAGGTTCAATGACACGTTTAATAAAATCATTTATTTGCTTATATTTGTCCTCTATTCGGAACATTTTTTTGAGTTCATCAATAACAAAAGAAATAGGTCTTTCTTGACCGCTTAGAAGCTCATAAAAACGCATCGTGTATATGCTGTCAAATTCCATAGCAGTTTTGAGTTCGTATTTACGATATCCTTTTGCAAAATTTAAAAATGCTTCCATAAGAAGGGGAGTTATTATTAACTTTACAACCGAATCATATTTTTTTATTTTAGGTTTTTCAATAATACCATAAACACCCCACTCGGTGGCATCTTCGTATTCAAAATCTTTGTTACGAAGACTTTTTAGAGCTTTTTTAACTTCATTGTAATTTGTATCCTTTTCGTCTCTTAAAAAAAGCACTCACAGGAATTGTAAACTCAAAATCTCCGTATAAATCTTTTTGGATAGAATAATTGTAAGTTAGTTTTAATCCCAAAATTTTGGATTGTAAAACTTCTACGATACGATATAAGATGCGTTTTTCATAAACAGAAAAATCATATCGTGCTGTAGTTACAATATAAGATTGTAAAACTTCCTTGTTTTTTATAATAGCCATATATACAGATGGTTATAAGTATTAAATTTGTCGTATTTAGTACTTCTGCAAAGATATAAAACAAATACGACAAAAAAAATAAAAGTCTGAATAAAAACAAAAAAGTATTAAATTTGTCGTATAAAGTATTAAATTTGTCGTACTTGGAAGTTTTAAAATCTCTCAAACACCTCTATTTTAATAATGTTTTCAAGAATTTCATAATTTTTTGATAAGTCGTTAATAAGTTCTGATTTTAAAAACAAGTCAGAAGTTTTTAAGTAATGAGTGGAAACTCAAAAAACAAAAATCGCCAAAATTTTCAGAAATCAGAAAAATCAAAAACAATAGAGAAGTTTATTTTGATTTAATATAATTTAACTTAAAATAATTCGATTTTTATATGTTGTTTTAGTAATAAAACACTGAATATAAGATAAATGAAATCATTTTCTTCAGGTTGTATTGGATAATATTTGTATGTATTTCCAGTTCTCAAAACCCCACACTTTTCAAAACCAATGAAAAACTTGTTTTATGTATGAATTTTTAGTACTTTTGTCCGTTTCTTTTATTGGTACTGTAAATTTATCTTTTGAGTAACTAAATACGATAGGTTTGAATAAAAATACTGAATTACCAAATAATTAATACCTTTGCAAAAAATAAAAGTATGAATACAATACGATTACAAAATGATATTTCTGCAGAACAATATCAAATGGCAGTGCGTGTTCTTGAGGCTATAGGGCTGAAAGTTCAGAAAGATACAGAGCTCACAGAGACTCAAAAGGAAAGTATTTTGAGAGGAATTGCGCAAGCTAAAAATGGACAAACAAAATCTCACTTAGAAGTGAGAGAGGAAGCAAGAAAAATATGTGGGATGTAAGATGGTCTTTTGAAGCGGAATCTCAGTATATCGATATTTTGAGCTTTTGGATTGAACATAATTTTTCAAACACATACTCTCAAAAAATTATGAAGGCTGTAGAAGAGGCAGAAGAGACTCTTTCACAAAATCCATACATAGCTGAAGAAAAAGAAGATTGCAAGAATGGGATATATTTTAAATATAGAAAGATTGTGATTCTACGCAATTTCTCATTGATTTATATTGTTAGAGAAGCAGTTGAAATAGTGGCTTTCTGGGATAATCGTCAAGACCCCCAAAAACTAGAAATCTAACGTTTTTTCTTCATTATTCCTGGCTTATAAATTATTGAGTAGTAAGCCGTGTTTTATACATATTCCACTACCTGAGGTTCATCTACTCCAAAAAATGATAAGTTTGAATAGAAATACTAGATTACCAAATAATTAATACCTTTGCAAAAAAAAAATGACTATGGAAACAAGTTTCAAAGTAGGAGAAAGAGTGTTAGTTTCTCCACAGGTTACGGGTTTTGGAGACTGGATAGAAGCCACTATTACGGAAATAGAAAAAAATCCATTTGTCGGAATTGTTATCAATGTAAAGACAGATAGTGGTATTATTTTCTTTGAAAAAGAAGATATGTTTAAACACTTGAAAGATATAGAATTATGTACGCAATAGTATTTGATTTAGTTGTTTCAGAATTAAAAAAACACTATGGCAATAATTACCAAAACGCGTATGCTGATGTAAAAAAAAATCTTTTGAATAATAATTTTTATTGGATACAAGGTAGCACATACGCAACCGAAGGGGATTTGAGTGTTTTATTCAAAGCCATTCAATCGCTTAAGAATATATCTTGGTTCTGTGCTTGTGTACGTGATATTCGAGCTTTCAAGATAGAGGATTACTCCGATTTTACGGAAGAATTTAAATCAAACATACAGAAATAACCACTCCTCTGAGTGGTTATTTTTTTACCTTCTTAATCCCTTTTTGGGTGTGTTTGGATTTTTCTTTGGCGGAGCAATTCGTTTGTGATTATCTTTCTTTTTCAAAAACTCCGCAAATTCAACAAGTGATTTTTTTTCTTGGAGTACATTTTTCGACCAATCCTGAATATCTGATATTACACTAGACACATTTCTTTTATCAGGAGGTAGCAAATTCGCCATTTTATAAATAAAATCATTGATTAGTTCTGCCCTGTCTTGGGTTACATTGTTATCAAATGTTGTATTTCTGTATGCTTCAAGTTCTAATTTAACCTGCTCCATCATATGATTCTTGTATTTTGTGAGCTGAGCAGTAAATTTCTCTTTTTCTTCCTTAAATTTTTTTTCTGATTCTGTCCCATCTGCTAAAAGCCGTTCATATTCTTTTTGTAAATCTGTCTTTTTTTGCTGTAAAATCCCGTTATATATGAAAAGATTTTGGTTTTGTTTCTCTAAATCGCGATGTGTTTCTAAAATTGTTTTATATTCGATTATTTTAGCTTCTTGTTCTTGGAGTTGTTTTTCTCTTGCCTGAATTTTATACTCTAACGCTTTTAAATGCTTTCTGTCCGATTTTTGCCCCCTTTCCATTTTGAGAATGTTTGCGCATAAATCCTGAACTTGCGACATCTGCTGTTTCGTGTTTCGGCACATTTTTCCCGTATTTTTATCTTGACAATCAAAAATCAGATGAGCGTGTAAATTTAGTTTTGCAACCTCTGAACCTCCCTTATTGTCAGGACTTTTCATATATCCCTCATCCCTGTGAATATGAATTTGTAAAGGTGTCCAACCTAACAAATGTTTTATTTCATTTGCTAGTATTTCTAAATCAGCCATAGTCGTTTTTTCATCAATGACTACTACACCTTCTCGAATGGGAACAGTCTTAGATTGCATTTTTTGCTTGACCTTGCTTTCATAAATTTGTTGGCATTCTTTTTCTCTTTGGTGTAAATTGGAAATGTAATATAGGCTTTCATTATTTTTTGAAAGTTCAGGAAAAATATAGTCAAGTTCTTGCACTCTTGAATTGTGCATTTCTGACTTAACGACATTACAAGGTTCAAAATGGATAGATGTTTTTGCCATAGGAAATAAAAAATTAATTCAGGTCGTAGACCTTCGGACGCCAGTCCGAACAGCCCCGCAGGGCACACGCATCCTGAAAGGGTGCAAGTGTGCTTATACCTTACTAGATATTTCCCACACAAATATCGTTCCAGTTTTGATTTTAGCTCCTCACATATACAACTTGTAGCTTCTAATTTTATGTCCTTTCGTCTTTTTTCAAGCTATTTTATGTTTGTTCCAATTTTTAACAAGTAACAAAATGAAAAAGCTAAAAAATTTTTTAAACATCGTTCTTAAAATTTTAAAGGTAGTAAAGGACATAATCACGTTAGTGGACTCATTTAAGTAAATATCTAACCCTGCCTCCCTACTTTAGGGAGGCTCTTACCTCTTGAAAATGTTGTACCCAATATTCTATCCATCTAAATTTTAGTACCTTTGCAGAAAAGAAATTCATAGAACTATGCTCATTGGTTATGCCAGGGTATCCACTCCTGAACAGAACATACAATCCCAAATTGACTTGCTACGCCAAAACGGATGTGAGCAAATATATACCGACATTGCCAGCGGTGTACGCGAAGACAGAAAAGGACTCAATGATATGCTCACCTACCTACGGGAAGGAGACACTGTGGTAGTATATAAGACCGATAGGATCTTCCGTTCGCTTAAGAATATGGTTGACCTTATCGAAATCTTCAACCAGCGAAAAATAGCCTTTAAAAGCCTTTCTGAGCCTGTTTTTGATACTTCCTCCGCCAACGGAAAGTTCATAATCCAAATCTTTGGAGCCGTTTCCGAATTTGAGCGCAATCTCATCCAAGAACGTACCCGTATCGGTATCGAAGGAGCGCGACGAAGAAACAAACATTTAGGACGCCCCAGAGGTTTTCAGGCAGAGACCCTCGAAAAATATCAGTTTGCACTGCATCTGTACGAAAACAAAAACATTCCCATTGATAAAGCTTGTAAACAAGCCAACATCGCCAAAACCACTTTTTATCGTATCGATAACAGCAAAAAGAAAACAGGCGACTTGTCAACAGACAAGTAAAAAAATCCACACATATTTTTTCTAAAAAAAAAGAAAAATACAAAACCGAAAAACAAAACATAAAAGCATAAAAAACAAACTTTTATATGAAAAAGTTGCTTTTTGTGATATGTCTACAAATAGTCTAATTTGTTTAAAATATTGTTTTTTAGAGCTTTCAAAAAGAAATCTGTTTTTTCAAAAAATAGAGTCTAAAAATCTGTAAGTGAGTTGTTTGATAGCTCTGAAATTTGAGGTGAATTAACTCTGCAAGATGTGTCTTTGTATATACAAAAACAAAAAAAAAACAAAACCTCGGAACTTAGGTTTTAGCCTGAGAGACGAAGGGAAATGAATTCCTCAAGAAGGATTATTTTTGCAGATTTTCGGTTTTTCGGTAATTACTGAAAAACCGAAATTACATACTTTCATAACTCCCCGAAATTCGTAAGGCATTTTCAAAAGGATTGGGAATAGAAGACATCGAAAATAAGTATGAAAGATGAATGTTTATATTCTGGTATTTGAAGCCTGTTCCTAAAGTGAGAAAGTTACGAGCTCCTTTTTCTTTGTTTTCGTGAAAATAACCAAAACGTAATGAAAAATCATCCCAAAAACGGTATTCTAACCCTGCACTTAAAGAAATTTCTTTTAATTCTTCTTTAAATCCACCTGGAGCATCCGAAAAAGATTGAAAAATACCTTCCATAAAGGAAACATCTGTATTTTTTCCCTTTAGAATTGTAGTCGGCTCATTTGTGTTTTGTTTGCCATCTTCGTTCTCATCAATATAACCATACTGAGGAGGAGTTGGAACAAGTAACTTATTTGCTTCTACAAGAAAAGAGAGCGAATGACCTTTTTGAAAAAGGAGGTCATAACTAGCCCCTATTTTTAAATTTGTAGGTATAAAAGATTCCTTTCCACCCTTCTCATAACTTAGTTTTGGACCAATGTTTGAAATGGTTATACCAGCACGCCATTGTGAGTCGAAAGAGGTGTGTGCTTTTAAGTCTGACTGAAAGAATCCAGACAAACTCACAGCAATACTGTTAGCAATATATTTTTCCTCATTGGAGGAATGTTGTAGGTTGGAATGTAGCCATCGTCCTGTAACTCCCATTGAAAAAAAATCAGAAAGTAATAAGTTATAAGAAATATCCAAAGTAAGTTCATTGGGTTTACCAATTCCTTCTGAAAAGAAAGATCCTCCTTGTATCTGAGAGAACTCAACTTCTCCCATACTAAAATAGTTGAATGACATTGCCCAAGCTCCTCGTTCTTTAGGACGAAAAAAGTAGGTGATATTTCCTAGGAAAACATCATTTGTAAGTTTGTTCAGGTAAGGAACATAACTTACTCCTATTCCTCGCTTAGTTTCCATAAACGTGTATTTGGCAGAATTCCACCTTTGCGAAAATACATCAGGGAGACTTGATGTACCGATGTCTGCCATCGCTGAAGCTCTAGCATCTGATTGCAGGTTCAAAAAAGGCATTCCTGTTTGGATGATGCGAGAGTCTGGAAAATATACTTTTGTTTGTGAAGAGCATAAAGAAGCTCTACACAAAAACAAAATACATAGAAGTAGCAGCTGTTTCATATCTTATTTTTTTACAAAAGTAATTATTTGAAATTACATCAAGATCTATATAAAAGAAGATAACTGTGTTAAACTTTTTAGGTATGTAATACCTTTTTAAGAAAATATTTTTGTTGACATTCCCTTTCGTTTTTTATTATTGAAAAGTATCTAAAAAATTAACAGATAGGTTTTTACATGATTTTTTTAGTTAGAAAATTTATTTACTTTTGCTAGGAAGAAAACAAAACAAGCATTATGATACGCTATATTCTAATCACAGTATTATTTTTGGGAATGATCAACTTTTCATATTCTCAAAAACAAATATGCTTTTCATATGATAGCGCGGGAAATCAAATTCAAGCATCTATCTGTCTAAACAAAGAAACGGGAGCTCTGACCAAAAGACCTCCTTTGCCCGATGAAACAGAAGAAACATCCACTACATTAGAGGAAAAAGAGAATATAACCTCAGAGGATAGTCTTCCTGAGATTACCTTAAAAGGAGCTCCTAATCCCACTTTGGGAGAACTTACTGTGTATTGGTATCACAATCAACATCAATCGCTAGTAAGGTTGTTTATTTCTTCATCGGATATGCGAATATTATATGACAACACCCATATTAATTCCCCTTCTGAACAATTGCAAATAAATATGAGCTCATATGTACAGGGGGTATATTATCTTGTCGGAATATTTTCGGATGGAACCAAAAAAACAGTGCGTATTATCAAAAAATAACTACTTGAACTTATGAAAAAGATAGCCATATTTTTGTTGCTCATTGCTTCAATAGCTACCACAGTAGGACAAGAAAGATTAAAAACCGAGAAAATACATCGTATTTCTTTTTCGGAAAGTAAGCCCACCCCACCTACAATTGTTTCATTAGAAAAAAATAGTTCTTCTAGGGGAAATAATCTTACAGCACGGGGAGGAGGCTCTGTTGCTGAAGGACTTACAGCAGGTAATTTGTCTGTATCGCCAACAGGAGCAGCTATTTATAGTATTCCTATCACAGTACCGCCAGGATTACAAGGAGTTGTCCCAACTTTATCTATAAATTACAATAGTCAGGCTGGTAATGGAATGGCAGGTTATGGATGGAATGTCTCTGGAATTTCTGTCATTACTCGGGTGGGTTCTACACTGTATCATGATGGCTATATTTCAGAGGTAAATCTTACTCCCACCGATCGTTTTGCCCTTGATGGACAACGTCTTATGTTGAAGACAGGAACCTATGGGAAGGATGGGGCTACATATCAGACTGAGGTTTTTTCACATTTAAAAATTAAGTCTGTAGGGGTTTCTCCGTATGGAGCAAATTACGGTCCCCTTTACTTCGAGGTATTGTATCCCGACGGATCCAAAGCCTACTATGGGCAAACTAATGACAGTCGTTCTCATACCGATTATGCTATTTCATATTGGGAAAATCCTCAGGGTGTTCGGATCACATATCACTACCTACGTTCGGGGAACGCTATTGTCATCCAAAAAATAACCTATGGGAAACAACGTACAACAGGAGACAATACAGTTACTTTCGTTTATAAAAACAGAACCCGTCCTGAGGTGGCTTACATCGGAGGGGTGCGGTTTGAAAATAACTTATTACTTGAAAAAATTGTTTCTTCTTCAAAAGGGAGAGAATTTAGAACCTACACACTTAACTATGGTGGAAAGCAAAACTCCCTAGGATACGACAGGTTAATGTTGGTTCAAGAATCTATAGGACAAAGTAAACGAGTTCCAATACACTTCACATATAACGATTATCAAGAAAAATTTGAAGACAAAGTAAGCACATACAATATGTCTTTTAAAGATATCTCAATGGAAAATAGCGAGATAGTAACTTTAGATATGAACGGAGATCGAATGACGGACTTTATCCTTTATCCAACTAAAGGGAATGATGCTTATAGAAAAATTTATTTATTTGATGATTTTAGAAAAAAATCTAGTAGTGGCATTGTTTTCGATATTACCTTAGAAAGATTTTCAGAGATATTTCCTGCCCAAATTTTAATAGGGCAAAAAAATAATATTTATCCTGATTATCAGGGTTTTGTTTCTGTACATAAGTATGATGATAAAATAAAATTTAGAGCTTATGTAAAGGGATATCCTCTCTACTTACAGTATGAAAAAGAATGGGAATTACCTGTTTACTACGAGGAGGACAGAAAGTGGTGTGAAAAGTATGGAAAGTATGATCCAAGAAAACCAATTAAGATTCCCGAATTAGGTAGTAAAAAACATGCTCCCGTAAAAATTCTACCAGGAGATTTTAATGGAGATGGACTTACCGATATATTAGCCATTGAGGATAGCTATTATGTGGAAAGCTGCCATTCTAGAGAAAATGATCATTTTACCCCTTACTCTGATTCTTATGGAAGGATGCCTGTTCATTGTGATTGTAAGAGATATACTTCAGGGGGGTATGATATTCATTGGGTAGATTTGGATAAACGAAAGACAACAAATTTTTCGAAAAGAGCTGGTACATTGAGTAAAAAGTATAGTAGCGAAGATATATTTCAAACAATAGATATTACGGGTAATGGAAAGACTAATCTCATCCAGATAACAGATGGGGAAATGTATATCTATGAGTTCGACGAAGGAGGTCATATACGTTTGCTTTGGAGACAGCAACACCGATACATTAAATCTGGGTCAAAACGGCCTGTGGTTGGGGACTACAACGGTGATGGAAAGATAGATTTTCTATTACCTGTAGATAATGATAGTAGTCGGTTCGTGTTGCTTTCCAATACAGGTAGAGGATTTGATATATTGGAAAAAAATTACAGTTTTAAGTTTCAAAGTTCCTATTGGGGAGTTGAGGAGTATAGAAGAGGTAGAGATACTGGATTATACGACATTTATCATGCTTATTCACTGATTCCTATTGACATCAATGGTGATGGAAAAACGGATATAATAGAATCATATACAAACTTTACACCTGGCAATTCAGTAAGACCTCCTAAACAATATTTTACAGCACATGTAAATACGCAGGCAAAGGATCTTACTTTCAAATCTGGAAAGAGTTACGAATTATCAGAAAGAGTAAAACTTCCCCACTTAATTTTTTCTACATCGGATAAGAAGGATATTTTTATGGATATATCTATCTTTTCTGGTAATAAAATACGTACGTTATATCTAGAAAAGAACAACAAAGAGGAAATACTACTTAGGACTATATCCCAAAACGATATATCTCAAAACGTGACTTATAAGACAATGTCTGAGAATTTTTCATATGCATCTGTAGTAGAAGAAGGGTTTCCTGACACGTATAAAATAGGTTATGGAGAGCATTTCCCATATGTGGACTTAGGAAATATTCCCTCTGTATCTGTCGTCAGTAAATTAGAACGTAGTGGAGGGGGGATTCCTCAGGTAGAACAGCAGTTTAAGTATGCAGGAGCTGTTTCACATCTTGGAGGATTGGGTTTTCTTGGATTTAAATCCATAGGGAGAACCAACTGGTATTCTAAAGGAAAGCAATATGAAGAGGGAATGTATACACATACCCGTATGAATCCACAATTGAAAGGAGCTGTTACAGAGGAGTTTACTATGGAAGAAATCGGTAATCAATCTATGTATGTTCCCGCAAATTATCTTCAAAAAACTATGTATACTTATGAGAACCTAACAGGAAATGACAAGATATTCAGGCTAAAACTCACCCAAAAAAATACTGAAGATAAACTTACTGGAGTTAATAGTTCCGAAAGCTACATATACGATGTTGATATGAATCCTACACGGGTGACTACCATAGCAGGTACTTCACGAAATACAGTTGAAACAGTATATGTAGCTAAAAGTGAAACACCTTACTTGATAGGACGAATAGCTTCTCAAAAAAGGAGCAGCACTATTGATGGGGATACATTCACTACAGAGGAACAGTTTACCTATCAGAATAATTTGGTAGCCGCTAAAAAAATCAAAGGACACAATACAGGCTTCAAAACGGAGCGTTATACTTATGACGATGTCGGTAATATTACCAGAAAAGACGTGGTTTCTGAGAGCGGAGAAACACGCTCTGAGCGAATGGAATATGATTCTTCAAAACGTTTTTTGACGAGACACACTAGTCATGAAAATGAAATAACCCAATATCAACATGATGATTTTTCTGGGGTATTGCTACAGGAAACAAATCATTTTAGACAAACTACTCGCAACACGTATGACTCTTGGAATCGATTGATAAAAACTACAGATTTTTTGAATAAAAATGCATATGTCGGCTATCTAGCAACAAACTCTGAGTATAGTATAACCAATTCTGCGGATGATGGAAGTCTCTCTAAAGAAGTTTACAATTGGCTAGGACTGCTTAAACGTACTGAACAGCGTAATGCTTTTGGGCAAGAGGTTATTGTAGAAAATCAATACGATGGACAAGGGAGAGAAATAAAGCGAAGTTTACCTTATTTTAAAGGAAGTTCTACGAGAGGCTGGATAACAACTTCTTATGACCGTTATGGGCGGGTAATCAGAATTACGCAACCAGCAGGGAAAAGTTCCCAAATCAGTTATAGTGGACTCACAACTACAGTAAATGATGGAACCAAGAATGTGATTACTACTCGTAATGCTTCAGGACAGACTGTGAAGCAACAAGATCCTGGTGGAGTAATTACTTATACTTACTTTGGAAATGGGAATTTAAAGACAGCCGATTATCAGGGTGCTGTACAACGTATTACACAGGATGGATGGGGAAGAAAAACGTCATTGAATGATCCTTCAGCAGGTAATTACACTTATTCGTATGATGCTTGGGATCGAATTACCCGTGAGACGACCCCAAAAGGCACCACTAATTATACTTATGAGACAGGGAGTGATCGTATCAAACAAAAGCATATAACAGGAAGTGGTACAGAAATGCGTACAATTTATACGTATAACGGAGATAAATTACTTAGTTCCATTGAATTACAAAATGCTGATGGAAATAAAGAAAATTACACATATACATATAATTTACATAAACAAATAGCTTCTCTAACAGAAAGTAAGCTCAATGGGCAGGTAGTATTTATTCGAAACTATACATATGATAGTTTTGGACGTACACAACGGGAAACCTATACTGCAAAAGGACATGGAAAAAATGTAACTGCTAACGTACTTTATGAATATAACAATGGAGAATTAATTACACTTAAGAAAGCTTCTGGTGAAATTTTATGGAGACTTGGTGCAGTGAATGAGTATGGCTCTCCTTTAACAGTTACTAAAGGAAAAACTACAGAGCAATTGCAGTATGATTATCATTATCTTACCGCACATTCTATAAATAAGGGAAATACAGTCATAGAAGGCAAAGCTTTTCAGTTTGACCGCGTAAAAGGGTTACTAAACCACCGCACATATAGTTTCAATGGAGATAAGGAAACTTTTGGATACGATAATTTGGAACGATTGACTTCTTGGACGGAAACAGGAAAACCAACACAAACTCAGGAGTATGATATACGAGGACGAATCGAACGAAATAACCAAATAGGAAGGTATCGGTATGAGGGAAATGGATATCAGCAAACACGTTTAAATACAAATCAGACAGGAAATGCATACTATACACAGCACACAATTCCTACAATAACTTACAATGCTTTTAAAAGTCCCGTAGAAATAAAGGTTGATAGTCCTATAAGCAAAGACATCATCAGTTATCAGTATGATGCATTTGGTTCTCGTGCAACCAGTTATTATGGTGGAATGCAGGCTGATAAAACCCAACGCCGTTTTCAAAAATATTACAGTCATGACGGCATTTTTGAGATAAAGTTTGATCGTACTACAAATAAAGCCAACTTTTACATTTACTTAGGAGGAGATGCCTACTCGGCACCCGCCGTGTTGAGTATGGAAGGAAATACAGAAAAGTATTTGTACTTACATAGAGATTATTTGGGAAGTATAACCTTGATTACAGATGATAATGGCAATGCCGTAGAAAAACGCCACTTCAATGCGTGGGGACAGATAACCAAATACTGGAATATAAAAGGACAAACCACCATACCTGTTGAAGGTATTCTATTGGACAGAGGTTATACAGGACACGAACACTTGTACAGCGTTGGTTTAATTCATATGAACGGACGTTTGTATGACCCTGTGTTACACCGATTTTTACAACCTGATAACTACGTACAAGACCCGTTCAACACACAGAATTTTAATAGATATGGCTATGTATTGAATAATCCATTGAAATACACTGACCCAAGTGGAGAGTTTATATGGGCACCAATTATAATCGGTGCAATCATGGCTGCAACAAGTTACACAGTAAATGCAATAATAAATAAAAATTGGTCTTGGAAAGGTTTTGGATTATCTGTATTGGGAGGAGCTATAATGGGGGGAGCCTCATTATTGGGGGGAACGTCAGTTGCTGCACTTACAGGTAAGATGATTGTTAATACTGTAGCTACAGGAATAGCATCTGGAGTAGCATCTGTAATAATGCCAAGTGTCAATATCCCAATAGGAAATTGGAATTTTAGTTTATCACTATCTGTGGCATTCGGAAATGCTTCGGGTATAGGAGCGAGTATAGGAATTGGATACAGTGATGGGAATTGGAGCTTCTCTGCAGGAGTAGGTATAATGAGTTATGGTAATTACAACGGATTTGGTAAAAATGGATTTGAAATCAGAAAATCTATTTTAGCAGCTTGGGATGATGGAAAAATGGGCTTGAGCTTGGGTACTAATTTTTGGAGTGGTGATTTTGAGCAACGTACAGGAATGATTGGTTTTAGACACGGAGATTTTAGTATGATGTATGAAAATGATGGTGCACCATTCAATAAATTAGGAAAAGCATTGGTTAATGATACAGATATGTATCGTACAGCAGCAATGAGAATTGGAATAGGTGAATTTAGTATACAAACAAATTTGTTTACGGGAAAGTCAGGTACGGACTCTAGTGGTTTGAAATTTGAAGATGCTATTCAAAATCCAGAATTAGTAGATTTAACATCAGGAAGAAAAGGATTGGGTATCTGGAGGAATAAAGAAGCAGATATGTATAGATTAGGAGCATTAACCGTAGGCTATAAAGGTTGGCGAGTAGGTACAAATTCGGAATATGTACGAGATGTAGTTCAAAATTGGTTTGCTCATACGATTGTATCTCCACAACCAGGTTTTAGAATGCTAAGTAGAGATTGGCAACAATATTATCAATATCAAACAAAAAATCCTTATACATTATGGTAGAGAAAATTACTTATTTTGTGGTACTTCCTTTTCTTTTTTATGCTTGTAGTACCATACACAACAAGAAACATTTTAATTTTCAAAAATCAATAACAGAAAAAAGAATAAAAACAGATGGATATTATTATTGTATTCACAATTATGATGAAAATAGCACAAATAAAGGAGTTTATTTAAGTTTACAAGTATTTCTAAACAATGGATACACTTATATTGTCAAAAATGGTTTTGGAAATCAATGTGGAGATTCAATAACATTAGATTGTGCGACGAAAATGTCTGAATATATGTTAGATAAAAATATAAATGAATTTTTGGTAGATACTAACAAACAAAGTGGTAGAAATTACCATATTTGGAATTGGGGAAAGTATCAAATTGTTAATGATACGATTACTGTAAAATGGTTTTATAATCGTTTTGGAGAATATTACTTAGCAGAACAAAAAGGAGTTGTGTTAGATTCTACAACGATTAATTTCTTCTATTTTAAAGATTATAAATCGAAAAAAGAAATTATTTATCCAGAACCTAAAAAATATCATTTTAAATCTTATCCTATTGAGAAAATATATGATAAAATTCCTAAAAAGATGGTTCAATGGGAGTAAAACCAACTTTGAGATTGGCAACCTTATTATCAATATCAAACAAAAAATTCTTATACATTATGGTAGAGAAAATCATTTATTTTATGGTACTTCCTTTTCTTTTTTATGCTTGTAGTACCATACACAACAAGAAATATTTTAATTTTCAAAAATCATTAACAGAAAAAAGAATAAAAACAGATGGATATTATTATAAAAATACTGATGTTTATCTTGGAGAAAGGAGAACTTATATAATGGGGAGAATTTTTTTAGATAACGGCTATTTTCATTTAACAGGAAGCTCTTCTTATGAGGATAAATGCAAAAATTTGAATATAGATTGTGTAATTAAAAATATGAGCAGGAATTAAAAGATAGAATATCCTCCTATAAAGACACAGATAAACAAAGTAATACAAATCTTCATATATGGTTTTGGGGGAAATATCAAATAGTTAATGATACTATTGTTATGAAGTGGTTTTATAACCATAATGGAAATTATTATCTGATGGAAGAAAAAGGAGTTGTGTTAGATTCTACATCTTTTAATATTTTTTATTCAAAGGATTATAAATCGAAAAAAGAAATTATTTATCCAGAACCTAAAAAATATCATTTTAAACCTTATCCTATTGAGAAAATATATGATAAAATTCCTAAAAAGATGGTTCAATGGGAGTAGAACCAGTCTTGGGATTGGCAACCTTATTTTCAATACAGAACATTTAATCGATTTACATCATGGTAAAAAAGATCATAACTCTACCGTTTATTTCTTTAAAGATGCTCTGTTTTTTTCAAATGGAAGACATATTATTGTCACACGTTCCGATGGAACAATGATTACTATTCTTAAGAATGCTATGGGTAGTAAACATTTTAATAAAGCCACAACTATATGGACACGATAACTAAACTTAAATGCTATAAAATATGCAATGTGATAGAAGTAACACTAGAAGAAATACTTTTAGAATTGTATATTAACATTGAATATTTGGGTAAGAAAAAGGCTTTAAAAATAGCAATCTCAGATGATGGAGAAACGATTTTATTTTCAGAAACCAAGCATTGGATAGAGACAGAAGACTTGGATAGTGAAATTTATTCAATAAAGAAAATTGATAAAGAAGAATCAAAATTAGGGAAGTTGTTAGGGAAAAGAATTTTAGATATTCAATTTGGTATCGGGAAGGAATCTAATGGAGAAGATATTATTTATTATGTAATGATAAAAGCAGACGATAATAATTGTTTATTTTTTAATAATGGAGATGAAGGAAAGTACGTTTTTGATGGAATAGAAGCTATATTAGCAGATAACATCTATCAATATAGGTGGGAAAGAACCCCACCTAGTATTATATTATGAGGTGGTTTTATAACCATAATGGAGATTATTATCTGATGGAAGAAAAAGGAGTTGTGTTGGATTCTACATCTCTTGATATTTTTTATCCAAAGGATTATAAATTGAAAAAATATATGATAAAATTCCTAAAAAAGTGATTCAATGGGAGTAAAATCAATTTTAGGCTAATTCTATATACAATTAAGAACTTTTGACAAACTAGATGTTTGGGCAATTCTTTGCACTAGAAATATTCCCTATCAATAGCCCTATTTATCAATTCTTTTAAACTAAAGCCTCTTTCAATAGAAATCATTTTTAATTTCTTCAATTTCTCGGTT
Organism: Capnocytophaga cynodegmi DSM 19736; assembly: GCF_000379185.1. GTDB lineage: Bacteria > Bacteroidota > Bacteroidia > Flavobacteriales > Flavobacteriaceae > Capnocytophaga > Capnocytophaga cynodegmi. The sequence continues at coordinate 168 of NZ_KB900723.1, read as the reverse complement.
GGAATATAGAAAGAAAAAATGGTTTCTTCCCTTTTCTCTTTTACAGGAGTTACTTTTTGTATAGGGGTATTTGTCTGTGTTTCTTTTACTTTGCTCATCAGAGCAGAAAAATCTTGTTTTGCCATTTTTATATAATTATAAATTCATAGAAATACAAAATTATATATT
>NZ_KB900722.1 GCF_000379185.1 Capnocytophaga cynodegmi DSM 19736 | reverse complement strand
TTCTTTCTGCAACCTATGCAGAAAAGTTTTGCTTGTTTTTGAGTGCAAAAAGTACCCATTGTTTACAAAAAGCATGGGTCTTTAATGTAGAGTATGGGTCTTTTTGGTTTTCTCCTATCGTCGAAAACACATTGTAAGTAACTAGAATCTAATAATTAGCGATATGAAACAGGATTTTTTAAAAGAATTTGTCACCCAAATTTTCGAGCATCAAGAGCAAAAAAATGCAGAAGAAAAAAAGAAAAATCATTTTCGGGATATCGGCAGAAAAGGAGGACTGGCAAGGAAAAATACGCCTCTTTTTTCAAAATTGATTTCTGTACGGCTCACCCCAAAAGAATATCAAAAGGTAAACGAAAACGCTCAAAGGCTGAATCTGAAATTATCAAAATACGTTCGATTGCTGATTACGGAAAAAGAACTGAAAATCAATGAATTTAAAACGGACGAAGTGCTTTTGTCCTACGGAACTCATTTTGTAAGGATTAAAAATCTGCTGCGAAACCGTGAATTTTCAAAGTTGGAAAACAAACAGGAAATTTTGAAAGAAATCGAAAAGGTTACCAAGCTTATTTATAGATATTTATATGAAAGGGGGCAAAAATAAAAAAGAATAAAATGAATAACTCGGCAACGACTCGAAAAATTTCCAAAATCGCTGTGGAATATAACGGCAACGATAAGGGAACCGCTCGGATGGTGTATAGCAACAATTTACTTTCTGAAAATGCTGAACATCAGTTTAAAGAAATGAAAGCTGTGGCGAATAGAAATCCTAAGGTAAAGAATTGGGCACTTACGGGATATATTTCCCCCGAAAAATCCATCGGTGATGCACTTACAGACCAACAATTGGTTGATTTGACCTTGAAAGCACTTCGGAAAGTGGGTGTGATGGAAGACAACCAAATTCGATTGGACATCCACAATGCAACCAAACAGAAACATATTCACTTTATTGTTAATCGGATGAATACCTGCGGAAAGAATACCGTTAAAGCACACAATATCGGCGAACGTTTTGGAGCAGCCGTGCGGGAGGTTTGCAAAGAAATGCACTTAAAAACGGATGTGGAAATTGGCAAGGAAAAGAAGGCAGAAATGCTTGGCGCTCTGAAAATGTGTTTAAGAACCGCCAAAAGTTTTGAAGAACTAATTGCCAAAATGCACCAACAAGGCTATCGGGTCACATTTTCGGAAAACGTAAAAGTAGGAATCTCCGGAATGCGAATTGTGAAACACACGGACATTAACGACCAAACGCAAAGAGAATATCTGCCGGGATATAAACTTTCTGAAATCACTAATCAATTGAAAATTAAAGACATCAAAGAGATGATAAATAAAAACTCGGAAATGTTTAACACCTTAAAAAATTTAAAAGAAAAAGGAGAAACTACAGCAACATATTTTGAAGAAAACTCTGAAGAAAGAGAAAATGGCTTGCTTAAAAATCTTTTGTGCCCCACGTATGTATCTGCTGATGATGAACTTGTTAGAAAGAAGAAACGTAATTTTAAAAAATAAATGGATATGAAAAATTTAATGGAAAACACAATGAAAAACACAGAAAATCAACCTCAGGATGATGGTTTGGAATTGCTAAAAAGAGTGATTAAAAGCAATGAAAAGCACATTGAAGAATCTGCAAAGCTGACTTCTTTATATGAGGATTTTTTGAATCTTCTGGGGGAAAATGAATCGACTCTTAGAGGTATAAAACCTTTGTTGAGAGATATGGAAAGTCTTGTGAAAGAGGAAAAAGAGGAACGTATTCGGTTTTTGGAAAAGCTTAAGGCTACCAAATTGGATTTGTCGAAACAGGCTATTGATAGATTAGACCAGTTTGAGAACAAACTAAAGAGTCTAAAAAATAACGTCAATGGAAGCATTGGGATTTTGATTCTTTCCATTGTGATTTTGGTAATTACTTCTTTTTCTGCAAAATATTGGTTTGCGGAGAGCGTCAGAACGAGGATGGAAGTCCGCGAAGAATTGCTAAGAGAGATAGATAATGAAGGCAAAGGGATTTATGAGAAAACCTACATAAATGATTTGGAAAACAACACAAAAATGATGCAGGAATTTGTGCGAAAGAACCCGAGCGAAGGTAGCAAACTGGTGCATTTCAAATCGGGATTTGATGCGAGGAAGGAATAACAAGGAACAAATAAAAGGTGACAAGTGACAAGTAACAAATAACAAAAAAGCAAGTTAAAAAAGTAACAAGTGATAAAAAATCACCAAATTATTTGTTGCGCCCAAACTTAAAAGGTAGCTCTTTCTCTTGTCTGATTTTCTTTTGTTTATCAATTTCTGTTTGCAGATATTTTTGGTATTGACTGAACATAAAATCGTAATATTCACGAAAGCTTTCTGTCTTTCTTACGGAATTTAAAGCATCGTAATATTGGAATCTGTCTTCTGCAAATACAAAACCCAACGGTAATTGGTATTTTCGTTGTATAAAATTCATCAAAAGCCTTGAAGTGCGTCCATTTCCATCTAAAAAGGGATGAATGTTCACCAATTGATAATGTGCATAGAAAGAAAACTCCAATTGAGAAAGGCTATCTTTTTGACTGTCAAAATTATCGTTTAGTTCTTTGACTAAATTGTCCACTGCGGGTACAACCTTACTATAATGCATAAAAGAGGCTGAGCCTGCGGCAACATTGGCTTTTCGGAATTCGCCTTTGGAGGCATCTACGGTTCCGTTGATGTTTGTAAAGAGTTCTCCTGTGCATCTCATCACTTTTGCAACAATTTCTTGTATGAATGCTTTGGATATATTTCGACCGATGTCGGCTTCTTTTATAATGAAATTCAGAGCTTGATGATGGTCTAAGGTTTGGTTTGAAAACAGAATATTTTTCCCTCCGGGAGTGTTGCCTTTTTGTATGAGTTCAATGCATTCTTCGTAGGTAAGGGTAGAACCTTCGATACGGGTAGAATGACTCGTTATGAGGATTTTATGAAATTCTTCATAATTAAAAATATTCTTGATATCTAACCTTTTATAATCTTCTATAGAATCGGCTACTGTCATTTTAAGATTGATGTTTTCAATGTTTGGCAAAGGTAGGGTTTTGGTTTTAATAAATAAAATCATCAGGAAGATTGGTGGAAGATGTGAATGAAATAAATGAAGATTGTATATTTGGGCGTTGTTAAAGTGGTTAAGATTCATTTTTAGAATTGGTCACAATAGAGGTAATAAGGGAAAAATGATATAAAGTAAGTTCCCAATTTCAATACGTTTGTCTTGGGAGAAGTGTTAATTTTTTTGATGAATGATATCTTTTCTTAATTTTGCCGTTGATATATAAAATATTGCTACGATGATTTTCAGCAGGATTGGATATTTTTGTGTCTTTTTTGTTGTGCTTTTGGGTTGTGCTGTAGAGCAAAATATTCCTATTGAAGGTAATTTTGAGGTTTTGGTTGTGGGGGAGCGATATAACGTTCCTATGCGGGTTAGGATGCTCAACAAAGTACAAGGAGCTGACACTTTTAAGTGGGAGTTTCCGGGGGGTAGCTATACTTCGTCGGACGGAATGCATCCTGAAGAAATCGTTTACAGACAGCCGGGTACCCACACGATAACCTTGCATACATCAAATGTTGATGGAGAACAAAAAACATTTCAAAAACATTTTACTGCATTTGCAGAGTTGGTAGCTTCTTTTGATTGGCAACAACAAGGGAGTTTGTACGCTCCTCTTACACTGGTAATGCAAAACAATAGCCAAGGAGCGGAGGCTTATCAATGGCATTTTCAGGGGGGTACTCCCGAGTATAGTTCTGAAAAAAATCCGATTGTAGTTTTTAATCAAGAAGGAGAATTTACGATAAGTTTGGAGGTGATTAACCATTCTCAACGTGAAAGAATGGAAAAAAACATTCGTGTACATCCGCCTTTGGAGGTTGCTTTTGGTTGGAAAAATGAATATTTTGAAAATTACCAAGCTCCTGTACGTATTTTTTTGATCAACCAAACTAAGAATGCTACTTTAGGATATCATTGGCAAGTTACTAACGGAATTTCTACGCAAGAAAGCACTGAAGAAAATCCGAGTTTTTTACTTACTGATGAAGGAAAATATCAAATTACTCTGACTGCAAAAAACGATAAACAAACCCTTTCTTTAAGCAAGGAAATCATCGTTAAAAAGGGAGATAATTTATTGACTTTTACAGATATGAAATTGGGTGTCAATACGGCTCAAAATACTATCGGTTGCTTTTTTTCTTCTTATTTGGGAAGAATATTAACTGCAGAAGAAATTACCTCTGAAACTGGAAAACTTATTGATTTTGTTTATTTTGGGCAGAATTCTTCTTTCTCCTATAATGTTTTTCTTTCTCCCGATAAAGTTCAAGAAACTGTCTTCGAAAAAATTCCTGGAGCTACACCAAGTCATTTTATCAACAAGCAAGAAAATGTAGGACAAACTTTGTTAGATGTTGATGGTTTTGACCGATTGAGTTTAGGCAATGCGATTGCTCTGATAGATGTAATTTCTCACAAAAATCAAGCTCCTTTTAATAAAGATTTGATTCCCAGAATTGTACTTTTCCAAACTTCTGATGGAAGAAAAGGAGCTGTCAAAATAAAGGAATACATAAGTGAAGGTACACAATCCTATCTATTGGCAGATATAAAAATACAGAAGATACCATAATTTCATTTTAATTATGTAAGATTATGAAATTAAGGATTTTGTTTTTTGGATTATGGTTTTTGCTGAGTACTTTGGGATTCTCCCAGCAGATAGATTTGGAGAATATCGGCAGCCGTACCGAAGAAACGTTCAAAAAGAATCCGTTTTCCATTTCAGGGAGTGCCTCTGCCAATGGTGTCTACACACATTCCTCAGAAAATGGGCAAGTTGTACAAAATACCCCATTCTTATATTTTCTAAGTGGGAACATCAATCTTGGGATTTACAATTGGACGATTCCTTTTAGCTATCGTTTTACCAATCAAGGCAGTAAGTTTGGTTATCAAATACCTTTTAAATTCAACAGACTAAGTTTACACCCCAAGTACAAGTGGATACAAGCCCACATAGGAGATGTAAGTATGAGTTTTTCTCCCTATACCTTCAATGGTTTGCAGTTTACGGGAGGTGGCTTGGAACTAAATCCGGAAAAATTTCCTGTTAAGGCATCCTTAATGGGTGGTCGATTACAAAAAGCGATAGAGTATGATGGAAATCCGCAGACTGTACCTACCTACGAGCGTTGGGGTTATGGAGCCAAGTTGATGTACAAGAACGACGACATAGAAGTAGGAGGGATACTCTTTTTTGCCAAAGATAAACCAAATTCGCTTGTAATGCCTATTCCTGACGAAAAGAAAATATATCCGTTGGAAAACCAAACCTATTCTTTGTTGGGAAAATACAAACCCTTACATTTTGTAGAGGTTTTTGGTGAATATGCTCTTAGTATGTTTTCATATGTAAACGAACCGCCTAAAAATTATGCGGCCTATAACACGGGTATCAACTTTTTGATAGGCAAAGCCAGTGTTGGATTACGTTATGAATCGGTAGCTCCTGATTATAAAACTCTTGGAGCGTACTATTTTGTAAACGATATGGAAAACATTACCCTAAATGGTTCGATGCATCTTTTTCAAGGCAATGTAATGGTTTCGGGGAGTGTTGGAAAGCAACGAGATAATCTTAGTGGTCAGAAAGTTAAACAATCCAATCAATGGGTGGGCTCAATGAATGTATCGGCAAAAGTGAGTCAATCATTGACATTGACAGGTAGTTATAGCAATTTTACGATGTTTACCAACAGGCAAATGAATCCTTTTGAAAAGCTCAACAATCCGCAGTTATATGAGCAACCTCAGGATTCGATTCGTTACAGACAGGTCTCACAAAACGTAGCAATCAATCTTGCTTATACTCTTTCCGAAAACCAACAATTGACATTGAATTACACGCTGAATGATGTGGTAAATCGAGAGAATGATGTTGTTCGCAGAGGAGGTATTTCCCGATTTCATAATGCAGGAATAAATTATTCGCTATTGTTTCCCAACGAGAAACTTTCTATAACACCTTCACTAAACTATACACACAATTGGGTAGCTCGTGAAAAATCACAAATTTTCGGTCCTTCAATTTTAGTGACTAAAAGCTTTTTTGAGGACAAACTTTCTACATCTTTGGGTGGTAATTATAGTCGTTCTGTAAGTGCTCATACACAAGTAAATACTGCAAATATTCAGTTAGGAGCAGGATATTCACCTTGGAAAAATCACCAGTTTACTCTCAGTGCTGTACAATCTTTCCGAAATAGCCATTCTTCAAATAATCAACAAAGAGGGCAGGAAAGTAACATCAGTATTGGTTACACTTATCATTTTGATAAAAAAGAAATACCTTTACCTAAGTTTAGATTTAAGAAGAAAGAAAAAGATACAAGGGATAAGAAAAAAGATACAAGGGATAAGAAAAAAGATACAAGGGATAAGAAAAAAGATACAAGGGACAAGGAAAAAGATACAAGGAACAAGGAAAAAGATACAAGGGACAAGGAAAAAGATACAAGGGACAAGGAAAAAGACACAAGGGACAAGGAAAAAGATACAAGGGACAAGGAAAAAGATACAAGGGACAAGGAAAAAGATACAAGGGATAAGAAAAAAGATACAAGGGACAAGGAAGAAGATACAAGGGATAAGAAAAAAGATACAAGGGATAAGAAAAAAGATACAAGAGACAAGGAAGAAGATACAAGGGATAAGAAAAAAGACACAAGGGATGAGGAGAAAAATAACATAAAAGAAAGAAAAATACTTTCTCCTGAAGAAAAATTGGAACAAGATTACCGAATGTTTGTTTTCCGATGCTTACAAAATCTGTATCGACAGGCTTATCGAGCTGATGGTTATTTAAAAAGTAATTTATTTGCCAAAAAACAACAATGGGATAAGGAAAAAACACCTCAGTTGGAAGCCGAATTCCGTAAAGCAGAGGAAGGCTATGTCAATCATTTGTGGATGATGCAACAGCTTGAGGGGCTTACCCTGCAAGATGTTATAGAAGAAAAAGGTCTTTTGCAAAACTTTGGACAACTTCATAAAGAAGATATCTATGAAACGTTGCAAAAGAATATTACCATAAAAGAAAAAATGGATTATATTTCCATATTGTTAGCCGATTTTTATCACAAAGCTTCTACACAAACAGAAGATTAAGAATGACGCGATATCAATATTCTGACAAACGAATTAAAAAATATAAAAAAAATCAATTGAATGATACCTTTTAGATGCATACTTATTACGATTTTGATGCTTAGTACTGAAATTTTTTCACAAGAAAAAGCTTCATTGCAATTAGTTAAGGAAACCCGAAGTGATGCCATTTGTTTGCGGTGGGCGGTGGATGCTCCTTTGGCTTGGCAGAAATCCAATACGATAGGTTTTCGGCTGGAACGCTTTACCATTTTACGTGACGGAAAGTTGCTATCCGCCCCTGAGCGATTGGACTTGGGAACTTTTATGGTACCCAAGTTGGAAGTGTGGCAATCGCTAGTGGAACAAAACGATAATGCAGCCATTGTGGCACAAGCTATCTATGGAGAAGATTTTCAGGTGGCAATGAGTTCCAACCAAAATGCCATCGAAGGGATTGTCAACAAAGCCAAAGAAATTGAACAGCGTTTTTCCTTTGCACTAATGGCTGCCGATTTGGATTTTGAGGTGGCTCGGTTTGCGGGTTGGGGCTACGTGGACAAGCAGGTCAAAAAAAACGAGAAATATTTTTATAAAATTCATCTGCTACCCAATGAAAAACTTTCACTTGAAGCAGGAAGTGTTATGGCAAGTCTACAGGAGTACGAACCGCTTCCTACTCCGCTTGATTTTAATGCCTTCTTTCAAGACCAAAAAGTACTTCTTACGTGGGATTATAAAACGCTGAGCAGTTTATATAGCTATTATTTTCTGGAGAAGGCAGAAGGGAAAACGGATTTCAAGTCTATTAGCGAACTTCCGGTGGTAAATATGAATCAAGGTGCGAATGCCTCCACGATGATTTATATTGATTCACTTTCACAAAATGATAAAGAATTTTCGTATCGTTTGCGAGGAAAAACCATTTTTGGGAGTTATAGTCCTTACACAGAAGTTGTAAGCGGAAAAGGTATCAAATCTCTCAGTATTGCAGCTCAACTTTCAAAAATACAAGCCATTACGGACAATCAATATCGTATTATGTGGAATTTCCCGAAGGAAAACGAAAATGAAATCACACATTTTGCTTTGCTTCATTCTGCCAATGACAAAGAATATCGTATTGTGAAAGATGAGATTCCTGTTTCAGAGCGAAGTGTAGTGCATTCACTTTCAACTCCTTCTAATTATTACAAAATCCGAACCTTTGGCAGAGACGGCTCACAGCAAGATTCTTTTGCAATGCTGGTACAACCCGAAGATGATACGCCACCGCTTGAAGTACAGCAACTTACTGGAACTATTGATTCTCTGGGGATTGTTCGTTTGCAATGGAAAGCCAATGTGGAAGTTGATTTGATGGGATATTACGTATTTCGAGCCAATCAAAAAGAAGAAGAAATGATGCGTATTACAGGGTCGCACATTACTGATACGTATTTTACGGATACGCTGTCGCTTAAAAATCTCAATAAAAAAATATTTTACACTGTAACGGCGATTGATTTTCGCAAGAATGAATCCTCACGTTCTGAAATTTTGGAATTGACCAAACCTGATAAAATTCCGCCTTCAACACCGATTTTCACGGGGTATACGCAGGAGAAAAACCATTGGAAAATCACTTGGCAGCAAAGTTTTGATGATGATGTAACTCACTATCACCTTTACCGAAAGGAAAAAGAGGCAACACAATGGCACAAAATCCACTCCGAAAAGCATAGCCATCAGGAAAGCTATACGTATAAAGAACCTGTAACTCTTTCAGGAACATTTGTGTATTCGCTTAGGGCAGAGGACAGAAGTGGTAATTTTTCAGAGTATGCTCCTGTGATTCACATTCATCACAATCCGCTGACGGATACTCGGGTGCTTCGCGGACTTAATAGCCGTGTTGGACAAGGGAAAATAGAGCTTCGGTGGGATAAACTAAAGGTAGCTATCAGTGAAATAGTGATTTACAAAGCTATCAAAGGCGAAAAACCGACCCTCTGGCGGAGTTTTTCCCAGCCTGTAACTTCGGTGGAAGATACTGACATAGCCCCCGATACAACCTACCAATATCTGATAAAAGTAATCCTGCAAGACCAAAGCCCCACACCTACCGAGAAAATTGAGGTTTTTGTAAAAGAATTTGGAATATAGCAAAAAAACCTCCTAATAAATAATTGGGAGGTTTTTGTATTTTTTAAAGTAAACAAAGTTATTGTTTTTTAAATGTCATTATAAAAGGTTTTTTAGTGTCTTCCGTCATACCAGAAAGGGTCAAAGTATTATCTTTAATTAAGAATGTGTACTCAATGTTTTTTTCTCCTTCCTTTGTAACTACCTTATTTTCTAAAATTGAATATGGTCCTTCTGCTACTTTTGATTCACAACCTGTTGAATTATCATTTCTTTGTACCCAAGTTGCTTTTAGGTTTTTATCAGTAAAAGTATAAGTAGTCTGTTTAATACATTCATCTATTCCGTTTTCATCACCAATAATAAGGTTTTCTAGTTTCCAAGTTCCTACAAAAGGATTAACAGGTACAGCAGGGGGAGTTTTACGAGCATTTTTTTTGTAGGTCTGAGTAATGGTACCTAGGGTAATTGTTAAAATATCATCTTTAACTGAAAAAGGTATACTTGCTTTTTGACCATTTGCTTCGCCATGAATTTGATTGTTTGAAATAGTGTAGGGAACCTTATCTTTAAAATTATCTACACAAACGTCCCCTTTTTTTATAAACTGGTGAGTTTCAACATCTTTTTCAGTAAAAAGAAAATAGGTGTACTCTTGGCATTCTTCCTTAAACTCTTTACCACCTTCTGATTGTGATTGTAATGTCCACTCACCAATTAGCGGATTTGGTGCGTCATTTTTCTTATCATCTTTCCCACAAGAATACAGAGAAATCGCCAAAATGGCAACCACTGATGTTAAAATTTTTTTCATATGAAATTGCTTTTAAAAATTACTATGACAAAAGTATAAAAAAAAGTAAATCAAGCAAATAAATTAAGATAATTTTTTTATTTTTGCGACTATAATTTAGCTCATTATGAATAGAATCTTTATATTATTCTTACTATTAATCAATATTTGTATTGCACAAGAGAAAGAACCTATGTATTACATTGATTTGACTGATATCAATGTAATACATGAAGTTAAAGATGAGTTATGTGCCTCCGAGACTTATATAAAAGTTGTTTATAAAGGGGGAAAAAACTCTAAAACTGTTTTCTATACTAATCGTGTTAGTGCCAGATTTTTAGGCCTTTTAAACATTCTATTTGAAGCAAGAAATATCAAATTAGATGAACATATTGCTTATATTGAGATGTTTAGGAGAGTAGTTGATGCAAGAAACGAATTTTTTTCTACTTGCTGTAATTGTAAGCATACTTCAAAAGCTGAGGACACTATACCACACGAGGATATTTCTTATTGTAAAACTAACTCTGTACATTTTGGGGAAGTCAAAAGTGGTGATGGTCAGGCAAAAGCAGATTTAAAATTCAACTACAAAATCAGACCTAACCACATCTTTTCTTCTGAAAAGCTAAGGGACACGATTTCCAATGCGTATTTACCTATTGGGACGAAGGTTAAATTACTGGCTAAGGAGGGTTTTCCGTTGGAGTTATATAACTATCAATATTCAAAAACCCGCACTTGGAATAGTACCATCAATGATTATGAATACCACTGGGAAAATTTATCCCAAACCTCAAAATCACATATTCTTTCGGTTTCAGCTGAAGATATTTTCGGCAGTAAATTGGAGGCTGAACGGCACATCGGTGAAATGGTTTATTTTCGAGTGGTATCGTTTGATAAAGATAATTTTGGTCAAGTTTGCTCTTCTTCGAATGTTATTCCGTTGAAGGTGACTATTTCAGCTCCTAAGGTCAAGGAATTTAAGCCTGTACAGCCTCGTTGTCCCAAAGAAAACGGAAGCGTTCAAGTGGTTTTAGATAGAGAGTTGTATACAAATGAAAAAGCGAGTCTTTCCATTGTTCAGGGTACGATGGTTAATGGTACATTTAGCAGTACGGGACATCCTGTTATTTCGTATGATAATGAGCAATTTAAAGCGAACTTTAAAAACAAAACTATCACCATACCCAACATTGCTTCGCTAAGGGATTCTCTCCATTGGTACCAATTGCAATTCATAGGCAAGTATTACTATGGGAGGGATTCTATCTCAAGTTTTTCCGATGGTGTGGAATTTAACAAAACCTTTCGTATTGTAGCTATTCCTGAACTAAAAGCGGAAATTACCTCCAAAAACAACGTCTGTTACGGTGAGAGCGAAGGTTCTATAGAAGTTTCTGTATCAGGGGGTACGCCTCCGTACAGATACATAAAAGATGGTGATACATTGAATATTACGGGTAATAAATTTACCCTTACCGGTCTCTCTGCAAGAGATTATACTATCGGAATTTTAGATAGCCATAATTGCCGAAGAGAAGATACAACGATAACCATTACCCAACCTGTAGCACCCATCACCATTGTCAATGAAAAGCAGGCAGAGGAAAATGGTAACGAACCTAATCCTTTGTTTTTTAAGAAAGATGTTTCGGGTTTTGGGCTTAAAAACGGAGAAATTCAGGCGATTCTCACTGGTGGTACACCTTTTGATGCCCTCTCAGAGCCGTATCGTTTTACGTTAACAACCAAAAGCGGAGTTGTTGTTTCCACATTTTTAACCCAAACAAATGTACAAGGATTTACTGTTCATTATAGCCAGCTTGATAAAGGCGATTACATTCTTACCATTACCGACAAAAATAATTGTGTTCTCACGAAAACGATTTTCATTGATGAGCCAGATCCATTAGTAGTTAGTGTTTCTGAGAAAACGGCGATTTCGTGTAATCCTGCCAATGATGACCCCAATAACGACCCCAAACTCAATAAGGACGGAGAGCTTTATGCATATGTACAAGGAGGCAGACCTCCGTATGAGTACCAGTGGTATCGTGTTGAGGCAGGAAATTCTGAAAGGTTATTGGGAGAGACGGAACCCTTGCTAAAACAACTCACAGAAGGCGTATATCGTGTTGATATTAAGGATAAAAAAAAACAATACAACCAGTGGTAGTTTTACGCTGAAATTTCCCGAGCGATTGATACTTATCACCGAAAGTACCGAAATCCGTTGTTCGGCACCCACTTCAGGGACTGCCAAAGCCTTGCCTCAAGGAGGAACGCCTCCTTATACCTATCAGTGGAGCGACGGGCAAACCACCCAAACCGCTACGGGGCTTTCGGTAGGGAAATACTTTGTAGTGGTGAGCGATAGCAAGGGCTGTTCGGTGCAGTCGCAAGTGGTACTTTCGTATCCTGAGGCAGCAAGGATTGATAGCGAAGAGATTACTCAACTTACCTGCTATGGAGATGATAACGGAAGTATTGTCTTAACCACTTCAGGAGGAAAAGGAACGGTAACCCATACGTGGTATGACGCTTCAGGGAGAATGTTAACCAAAGGCGTTTCCAAAGACGGAAAAAGTGTGAAAAATCTTGTTGCGGGAACTTACAAAATTGTACTTCGTGATGAAGGGGATTGTCCGCCTATTGAAAAAATCTTTGAAATTACCCAGCCTGAAAAATTACAACTACGTTTATCTACAGAGGTTACACTTTGTCAAGGGGATAGTCATACATTTGAACTGGACGGACAGATATCCGGTGCTACTTATCGTTGGACGGATGCTTCAGGAAACTTGCTTGGTACAGAAGCCTCTTTAGTAGTGCACTTGGCGGGAGATTATTATGTGGAAGCCACTTCGCCTGAAGGATGTAAAGCCTTAGGGAAAACTACTGTAAAACAAAGTTCTCAGGTATTGGAAGTTGATTTTTTAGTGGCTACTACTTCTTACTATGATTATACGTTAAAGTTGATAAATCTTTCTAAAAAAGCAGATGCTTTGCAATGGCAATTTTCGGATGATGTGATTGTTATAAATCAAAACAGACAAGAGGCGGAAGTACGTTTTCCTAAAGAGGGGATTTATCGTGTAGGACTTAAAGGTACATTGGGAGAATGCCAAAAAGTGATTGAAAAACAGCTTTTTGTTGAAAAAGACCGTGTGGGCATCTCGCAAGGAATACAGGTACAAAAAAATATCGAATCGTTTTTAATTGTGCCCAACCCCAATTCAGGTTCCTATCAGTTGCATATCAAACTAAATAAGGCATCAACTATTAGGGTACGGCTGATAGATATGTTAGGGAGAGAGCTTTTTGCCCCAGAGGAATTTTCAGAGCAAACCGATTTTATACTTCCTTTTAACAAACCAACCCTTTCTGCCGGGCAGTACATTATACTGATAGAAGCAGCAGGTGATGTACTCTCACAAAAAATGATAGTGAAATAGACATTAGGGATTAGTAAGTTAACAAGAAAGAAGAATAACTTTTTTCTTCCTTTCTTTTGCTTGATTTGAAAAATACAAACACACAAGAAAAACAATGCGTTATATTAAATATGTCATATTGGTATGGATTGTTATCCAAAGTAGTTTTTTAAAAGCCCAGCAGTATCCTGTGGACGTGCAGCTTTTTGTGACGCCCCCATACCAGCAGAGTTTACGAGACTATTGGGCTACTTTTGAGCCTAAAATGCAGGTCTATCTGCTTTTGAAAGATTTAAATAGTCCTATACGCAATGTGGCACTTGGGTTTTCGTTGGAAAACGTACAAGGGCAACCTCTGGCACAAACCCCGAACTTTCTACAGCCTTTTCAAACACAACTTACCTCTGGAGTGCGAAAAACCCTCTCCAATATAGAACTGAAACCCCTCTTTGCTTTTGAAAATTTACAAGGAGTTTCAGAGCATTTTTACAATGATTTATTGCCTGAAGGAGCTTATTTTATGTGTTTTACAGCCTATGATGTAGCTACACAAACGCCTCTTTCCGCCAAAGCTCGAACCTTAATACAAATACGTCGTTATACGCCACCACTGCCCACACTTCCTGCCAAAGGTGAAATTATCTCCAAAAAAAATCAGTTTCAACATTTGGTTTTTCAGTGGATGTTGCGAGACCCCGCTCCCTTTACCCAATACGAGTTTACCCTGAAAGAAGTCTGGGACAATAGCCTAAGCCCTGATGAGGCTTTTATTTCAGGGAGATTGGTATATCAAGGCAAAGTGCCTTCCAATACGATTTTGTATGGACCTGATAAACCCATACTTCTGGAAAACAAACGCTATGTATGGAAAGTACGTGCTTTTACCCAAAACCCGAACAATCCTAATCAGAGACAGTCTTTTTTTCATAACAATGGCGAGTCGGAAGCGTTTTATTTTGATTACGTAAGTCATTGCGAGGCTCCGAAGTTTTTGACAGCCATCACCAAAGATAATACCGCCAATATCCGCTGGAGCACCGAGCCGGTGCGGGCAAATACTCACTCAGGCGAAAACGGAGGCTTCTATAAAATTTTGTATCGCGAAAAAGGAAAGAACTGGAAATCACAGATGTCCAACCACCCACAGGCGACCCTCATAGGCTTAAAACGAGGAAGAAACTATGTTTACAAAGTGGGCGTTGCCTGTGGATTGGGACAACAAACACAGGGTGTTTTTGGCGAACAGACGTACCTGTACAGCACTGAACAGGAGTTTGTTACGCCTCACAAGCAAAACGACAGCACCAGCGTACAATGTGGGGTAAAACCTGAGATACGTATCAGAAATCGTGAGCCTTTGCAAGAGGTTTTGGGCGTGAATGAAACCTTTGTAGCGGGTGATTTTCCAGTAACTGTACTCAGAGCTACGGGCAGTAATGGGGTTTTCTCGGGGGAGGGCTACGTGCAAGTGCCGTATCTGCTCGATACGAAAATCAAAGTGAAATTTGACGGGATAAAAATCAACTCCGAACGGCAACTCTTTGAAGGAAAACTTGTTACAACCTATGATAAAACGGAGAAAAACGTTCAGTTTATACAGGAAGGCATCGGCGAGGTTTTCGGCGATGCGGGGGTAAAAACCAACAAAATTGATTTTGAAATTGCCGAAATCAAAAAAGACGAAAACGGACGTATTACGGTAATCGGTAAGCCTGACGAAAAAACAGGCATCGCTCCGCAGATAACCCTGCCTGTGGGGTCGGACTACCAGCTTTCCGATGCTTCGGGCAAAACGTGGACGCTTGACGAACAAGGCGAAGTAACTTCCGTAGGCGAAAAAGCAGATACCAAACTGGCTCAAAATCAAGGGAAAAATAATCTTCCGAAAGGGCAACCCAAACCTGAAAATTTTGATGTGAAATGGGACTTTTCGCAGAGTGCATTTGCTTTCGATGCTTCAGGGGAAATTCCTTATAAGGCTCTTGTAAAGAGCAAAAACGATGTTTTTCAGGTAGTTATAAAACAAAAAGACACCTTACGATATAGTTTTCATTTTCAGACGGATAAAGGGCTAAAAGTCGATTCGAAAAAAGAAAAAGAAGGCGTTTTTGAAATCTCACGCAAAGGGCTTTTTGATTTTGGTGATGAAGAACTCTGGGTGGTTGCTAAAAATGCAAAAACGGAAAAAGAAGAGGTTATCGGCAAATGTATGCTGGTGCATCTCTCTGAAAAAGAGGTAAATGTAACGCTTATTCCCACTGCGGAAAACTTACAAATCGACATTGATGCCATACAGCGAATTTATGCCAAAGTGGGGGTAAAACTGCATATTTCAATTGATAAAATATTTCCTATTACAGAAAAAATTGATACGAAAAATGCCTTTGGCGACCTTTCAACATACAGCCCTGAACAACAGGATATTATAACGCAATACAAATCACAAAGGACAATAAAATCGGATACGTATTATGTTTTTGTAGGCAAACAGGAAGGCTCACAGGTGGGCTATATGCGTTTGGGCGGTCAGTTTGGGTTTGCGTTGGACGGCAACTCAAGAACCATTGCTCACGAGTTGGGTCACGGGATTTTTAGGCTGGAACATCCGTTTAAAAAGGACGAAACCAAAAAGGGAACATTCAGAACCTTAATGGATTACGCCCAAGAAACTACTTTTGCTTATTCTGATTGGAAACAAATTAACGACCCTGCCTTAAAAATAGGTTTTTTTGGAGGGCAAAGTGAGGGGGCTTTGCAACAAGATGAGGACATTTTATTGCGAATTGCCCAAGCAATGCAAGGATTGGGCGGTAAGGCTTTCCTAAAATGCAAAGAATGTGAAAGTGAATCCAAAAAAATAGAACAAAATCTTGAAGGGGAAATTATAACTATCGATATAAATTCAAAAAAATACTATAAATGTATTTTAGGTGAACACGAAGACGGAGCAATTTCGTTTGGCTTGAAAGGTTTAAACAAAAATTTAAGTACAAACTACGACAAAACGGAATTAAACCAATATTACGAAAAATTTTCTTCGGTAATAAAAGCAAATACGCAAGAAGGCTTTTTGCTTGTAGGTGATGCTCAGAGTGTTACCAAATGTGATGTAGCATTGCAATTCTCGGGTAGTTTTTGTGGTTACGAAAAAAACAGCCGAATCAACAAGGAGGATAAAGCCTATATCGCTGGCGAATTAGAAAATTGTTTTGAAGATAGTGTAATTTCCGAACTACAAAAAGTTCTTTCCAATCCGTTTTATAAAGACGTAAAATTAGCTGTTGTTGTAAAACACGAAAACACAACCCATACATTGCTTTCAGCTGGTTTTCAAGCAAATGAAAATCAGGATAATGCAGAGCTAACCCTGCATATTGACACCAGCAAAAAAGAGCATCTTGGTGTAGAACGCATCGCTGTATCGCCCAAATATTTAGAAAAGTATGTAGAAAAACTACAACAAGAAGCCAACAGGCGAGGCATTGAGGTTGATGTTCAAGCGCTTCGTAGAGAGGTTATTAAAGACTTGGAAGGCAAAGAAACGACAAGCTGGTTTGCTAAGTTGGCACAAAAAGCAAAAGCCTTGTATCACGACCAAATAGGCACTTTTGCCGAAGCCGTGTTAGCCTCTCAGAAAATAGCCAAAAATGTTTGGGAGGAAGGGCAAATAAACCAAAGTACTTGGTATTCTAAAAATCAAGAACACGAGCAGTGGCCTGAATACGCTCAATTTGCACCTGTTGTTGGAGGAGCTACCGATGGTGTGATAGACGAGATTGTAGGCATACCAATGGCTATCAAAGGTATTTATGGCATAATGACCGATGAAGAGCAACGCAAAGCCATTGCCAATGTTTTCACCAAAGAGGGAATGAACCAACTTTGGGAAGGATTAAAAGCCGAAAGCCAAGAGATTGTGAGCGATAACGAACGTTTAACGCATTTTGGCTCAAAAACGGTGGTGCAAGTGGCAGCAATGTTGGTGCCAGGAACACAAGTGAACAAAAGTAAAAAAATGATGGAAGCATTGGACAAAGCAACCGATGCGACCAAAAATTTACCTCAAAAAGTTACTACTTATTTAAAGAAATTAAGCGATGCCAATCGATATAACCCTGAAATACTAAAATCCATAGAGGATTTATTTGCAAAAATAGACCCTAAAATTTTGGATAAATTGGTAGATGTACCAGGCTTTGACAAGGTAATAACCGATATGGCACAGCACTGGAAGAAGTTTAGAGGAGGAAAGTTTCAATTGGAGTATTTTTCTAAGAAAATAGAGAATTTACAAGGAAAATTACGCTTTGAAGCCCCTCAAACATTGGTTATTGATGGCAAAGAAGTAGCTCGTATATACGATGCAACCATAGAAAACGCAGGAGAAATAACCAAATACGAACTTAAAAACTGGGCAGGTTGGTACCCTTCGAGTATCAAAAATCAGTTTATAAAAGACATACAAAGTATTGAAAAACTTGATGAGCTAAAATGGGTTTTTAATACTACCTCTGGGGTTAATAAAGGTAATTTAAAACAAAAAATAATAAGTACTCTTAAAAAAGCTGATGGCACTCCCATTGAGGAGATACAGAAATTATTTGGTGAAGAAGATATGTTTTCTAAAAAAGTATCAAAACTCTTTGGAGTAGATATAGATAACGCAAAAGATTTGATACAAGCATTGGATGATGAAAAAATATTTAATCAAATTTTTGAGATAGTTGAATAGTATGTACAAACAAATAAAAAAAATAGAAAAGGTTTCTTTAAATAATAAAGGAAGTAAATTATATCTTTATTTAAAAGAAGAAAAGAAATTAGTAGAAATAGATAGTTTCGGAAATATCAAGAAAGAAATAACTTTTTTTGATATGAAACAGGTTTATCGTTTTAATATAACCGATGAAAATTTTATTGCCTCTTTTGATAATGAAAAAACTATATTCTATTCTAACGAAGGGGTAGAACTACTGACTTTTGAAAAACAACTATATTTTTCATTTTTAGAAGAAAACGATATATATATATTTTTTATATCAATTCGATAAAAAAGGCTATAAAGTAGAGATTTTTCCTTTTTCAGAAAAAAAAATATTCAGTCACCTTTATAATGCTTTTTTA
>NZ_KB900721.1 GCF_000379185.1 Capnocytophaga cynodegmi DSM 19736 | reverse complement strand
GGGTTCTTAGCTCAGCTGGTTCAGAGCATCTGCCTTACAAGCAGAGGGTCACTGGTTCGAATCCAGTAGGACCCACAAAAAAAGCTTCAAAGTACAAAACTTTGAAGCTTTTTGTTTAAATGTTCTTCCGTATTTCTTTCAAAAAAATTACTTACGAAATATGTGTCCAAATATTTTTATGCTTAAGTAATTGATATAGTGTATAAAGCACCATTTTATTTTCTGGTTTTTCTAAATTACAATCCGATTTCAATAAGTCAATTGCTTGATAACGTGCCATTTTAAGTAAATCTTGGTCTTTTACAATATCAGCAATTTTTAAAGACAAAACCCCACTCTGCTGAGTTCCCATCAAATCACCTGGACCTCTCAATTTTAAATCCACCTCAGCAATTTCAAATCCATCATTTGTATGTACCATTGTTTGCATTCTGGTGCGGGTATCACTACTTAATTCATTACCTGTCATCAATATGCAATAACTTTGCTCACTTCCTCTTCCTACCCGTCCTCGTAACTGATGTAGTTGAGAAAGCCCAAAACGTTCCGCACTTTCTATAACCATAACTGAAGCATTTGGTACATTAACCCCCACCTCAATAACTGTTGTAGCTACCATTATCTGAGTTTTACCTTTTACAAACTTTTCCATCTCGGCATCTTTTTCAGCTGGTTTTAATTTTCCGTGAACTATTGAAACATTATACTTTGGCAACGGGAAACTAGCTGAAATATATTCATACCCTTCTGTAAGATTCTTAAAATCAAGAGACTCCGATTCTTCAATTAAAGGATAAACTACGTAAGCCTGTCTACCCTTATCTATCTCTTTTTTTACAAATTCATACACTTTTACCCTGCTATTTTCAAACTGATGAACTGTTTTTACAGGTTTTCTTCCAGGGGGAAGTTCGTCTATTATTGAAATATCCAAATCACCATACACACTCATAGCTAAAGTTCGAGGAATAGGCGTAGCTGTCATCACTAAAATGTGCGGAGGAGTATGATTTTTTCTCCAAAGTTTAGAACGTTGAGCAACTCCAAAACGATGTTGTTCATCAATAATTGCTAAACCTAAATTGCTAAAAATCACTTTATCTTCCAAAACAGCGTGAGTTCCTATCAGAATGGAAAGTTCTCCGCTTTTTAACTGACTATCAACTTCTTTTCGTTCACTTGTTTTGCTTGAGCCCGTTAGTAAAGCTACTTTTACGTTTGTATGCTTTAACAAATCTGAAATTCCTTGAAAGTGCTGATTTGCAAGAATTTCAGTAGGCGCCATCAAACAAGCTTGAAAGCCATTATCCACAGCCAAAAGCATTGCCATCAAGGCTACAATCGTTTTACCCGAACCTACATCTCCTTGTAAAAGTCTGTTCATCTGAGCGTTACTACCTAAATCATTTCGGATTTCTTTCAGAACACGTTTTTGTGCATTGGTTAAAGGAAAAGGCAAATGATTTTCATAAAAATTTGTGAAATGCTCTCCTACTCTATCAAACGGAAAGCCTTTAATTTTCTGCTTTTGGAGCATATTTTTTCGAACTAACTGCAACTGAATGTAGAAAAGTTCTTCAAATTTTAGTCTAAAAATAGCTTTTGTAAGTGATTCCTGATTTTTAGGAAAATGGATATTAGTAAGAGCTTCTGATTTAGAAACCAAATTGAGCGAAGAAATTATTGTTTGTGGCAAACTTTCGTAAAACACATCGCCAATATCTTCAAACATATTTTGCATCAATTGCCTCATTACCCGATTACTAATACCTTTTTTTGTAAGCTTCTCAGTAGAAGGATACACAGGCTGAATGCTTCCACCCAGATTTTTATCAAAATCTTTTAGCAAATCCATTTCTGGGTGTGCCATCGAAAAAATGCCGTTGAAAGAATTTACTTTTCCAAAAATAACGTAAGGTTCATTAATTTTCAAAGAATCTCTCATCCATTTTAAACCTTTGAACCACACCAATTCCATTGAACCTGTGTCATCTACAAACGTAGCCACCAAACGACTCATATTTTTGCGAGAAGTGGACTCTACCGTTTTTAAGTGAACTATTTTGCCTATTATCTGAACCTCAGAGCTATTACTCTGTAGTTCATTAATTTTATAAAATCGGGTTCTGTCAATGTATCTATATGGAAATAAGTTTAATAAATCTTGAAATTCAAAAATGCCCAATTCACTCTTCAGAAGTTCAGCACGTTGTGTGCCAACACCACGAAGATACACTATGGGAGTATGTAAAACTTCTGAATTTCTCATAATTTAATTGATTAAAAAATCACGATGCAAGTAAATTTTTATGGCAAAAATATACCTTTTATTGAAAAAAGTTATTTCTTTGCAAAAAAACTTATGATAAAATTAATTGTATCGGATATTGACGGAACTTTGGTTAACAATAAAAAAGAAATTCCTGATAGTTTCTGGAGAATTTTCAAACTAATTAAAGAAAAAGATATTCGCTTCTGTGTCGCTAGTGGACGACAAATGCAGAGCCTAGAAAAACTCTTTGAACCAATTATTTCTGAGATTGGTTTTGTATCGGACAATGGTGCTTTTGTCAAATTCCAAGAACAAGAATTGTATGAAATTCCAATAACAGATGACATAAAACCCATTTTAGATGCCTGTGAACAAATAAAAAACATAGGTGTTGTTGTTTGTGGAAAGAAAAGAGCTTACATCAAAACCGATTCAGAAAGTATTTTTCAGGAAATTGTGAGGCACTACCCTTCTTATCAAAGAGTTACAGATTTCTCAACCATTGACGACACTATTTTTAAAATTTCAATTTGTGACAAAGAAACTTCCAAAATAAATTCTTATCCGCGATTGAAGGACTTTTCGAAAGACTTTAATGTTGTTATTTCAGGTAATTTCTGGCTTGATATCACTCATCAAAAAGTAAATAAAGGATTAGCATTAAGCGAATTACAAAAGATTTGGAATATATATCCCGATGAAACTCTTGTTTTTGGCGACCAAATGAATGATATTGAAATGATGCAAATTGCTAAGTTCAGTTATGCGATAAAAAATGCTGAGTCAGAGGTAAAAAAAATTGCTTCTTTTGTAACAGAATACGACAACAATAACGAAGGAGTGATGAAAAAAATTGAGGAATTATTGACCAATACATAACCTTAATTTTCGTTGATTTGAATAAAATCATATCTTTTCCCTAAAAAATATCAAATATAATTTGGCTGTTTCAAAAAAAGTACGTTAATTTGCACCCTGATTTTGATTAACTAAGATTTTATAATAATAGAAATAGAGAAAAATGGCTAGAGTTTGTGAATTAACAGGTAAAAAAGCTTTGGTGGGAAATAATGTATCTCACGCAATGAACAAAACAAAACGTAAATTCAACGTAAACTTAAGAACTAAACGTTTCTACATTCCTGAAGAAGACCGTTGGATTACATTGAGAGTATCAGCATCTGCGATAAAAACAATCGACAAAAAAGGAATTTACGCAGTTTTAAGACAAATTGAACGCAAAGGGTACATTTAATAGTATCTTAAAAATATAAAAACATAGTACAATGGCTAAGAAAGGAAATAGAATACAAGTTATTATGGAATGTACTGAGCATAAAGAATCTGGTATGCCAGGTACGTCTCGTTATGTTACAACAAAAAATAAAAAAAATACACCTGATAGATTGGAATTAAAGAAATTCAATCCTATCTTGAAAAGAGTAACTGTTCATAAAGAAATTAAATAATAAAGAGTCATGGCAAAGAAAACAGTAGCAACATTACAGGGAAAATCAAAAAAATTGACAAAAGCCATTAAAATGGTTAGATCTCCTAAAACGGGTGCTTATACTTTCGTTGAAAGCGTTATGGCTCCAGAATTAGTAGATGAATTCTTGAAAAAAAAATAATTTAATTTTCTCTATTTATAAATAACGAAAGCTGTCGTGAGACGGCTTTTTTGCTTTTAGTTAATAAAGATTTTTAAGAATCATAGTTTTATTATACTTTTTTTGTATTTTAGCGGAAATTTAAAAAAGAGTTATTTCCTCTCTTTTTATTGATATTATTTTTTGACCTTAAAATAATAAAAAAATGGCACTGAAATTTTTAAAAAATATTTTCTCAAAGGAAAAAAAAGAAACTTTAGATAAAGGACTAGAAAAATCAAAAAATAGTTTCTTTGATAAACTCGGGAAAGCTATTGTTGGAAAATCAAAAGTAGACGATGAGGTTCTTGATAATCTAGAAGAAGTCCTTATAGCAAGTGATGTTGGTGTAAATACTACACTAAAAATTATCGACCGAATTGAAGCTCGTGTTGCTAAAGATAAATATTTAGGAACAAATGAGTTAAATAAAATTCTTCGCGAAGAAATAGCTTCACTTCTTTCTGAAAGCAAAAGCGGTGAAGAAACCGATTTTTCAATTCCTTCAAATAAAAAACCTTACGTGATAATGGTCGTTGGAGTGAATGGTGCTGGAAAAACGACAACCATAGGAAAATTAGCAAATCAATTTAAAAAGAAAGGATTAAAAGTAATACTGGGGGCAGCAGACACATTCCGTGCAGCAGCTATTGATCAACTACAAGTATGGGCTGACCGTGTAGACGTTCCCATTGTAAAACAACAGTTAGGAAGTGACCCTGCATCAGTGGCTTATGACTCTTTAAATTCAGGAGTGAGCCAAAATGCTGATGTGGTAATTATCGATACTGCAGGTCGTCTGCATAATAAAATTAACTTAATGAATGAGTTAAGCAAAGTAAAACGCGTGATGCAAAAAGTAATTCCAGATGCTCCACACGATGTTTTATTAGTTTTAGATGGTTCTACTGGACAAAATGCCTTTGAACAGGCAAAAGAGTTTACCAAAGCAACCGATGTTACTGCACTTGCTATAACCAAATTGGACGGAACAGCTAAAGGAGGTGTAGTCATAGGAATTTCCGACCAATTTCAAATTCCTGTTAAATACATTGGTGTAGGCGAAGGTATCGACGATTTGCAGATTTTCAATAAATATGAATTTGTAGATTCTTTCTTTAATGTTAAATAAAAATCTTTTTATAACAAAAATGGGCGAGTTATATAAACTCGCCTATTTTATTTCCAAATATTTTCAGCCTGAATTCCTCCCCAAATTAATGTTGCCAAATAGGGATTATCTATAAAAGGATTACGATTTCCTTGTGCTTGTTGAATCACACTTATTTCTGTTTTTTTCGATAAAAGAAACTGGATCTTCGGCGTTCCACTTCAGCAGTAAATCAACACCTCCTGTTGATATATCTTCGTTTAACTCTTCTCCATACCTCAGATTCAGATACAAAATCATTCTTGCTACATCACCTTTCCATTCGTCTCCTGGAAACCAACTTTTGTTTACCAACTTAGCTTCTCCTTTACCATCGGTAAAAGGATAATTTCCACGTCTGTTATTCACTTTGGAGTCACAAACCCTTAAATGATGTAAATCTGTAACTGCTTGTGTAATAATCTTTTAGCGGGGACACACATGTTCTGTATTAAACGTATTAGGAGAATATTTTTTATTGCCTTCATACTCTTTCCAAAAACGTTCTTCACTGGTATAAATTAATGTTACATTTTCGGGATTAACTTCTGAACAATCTGCCTTATAAAGATAATGATGTCTGTCAGAATATTTTAAAAATTTAGTGTGTTTTTCTATGGTCAATATTGCTAAATCTTCGTAGAGTTCTGCCCCTTTTTTTGAAAAATCAATACCTTTGTAGTATTCTCTCACCTCAAAAGGAATTTTACTCTTCCTTATCTTTTCATCATCTTTTTGTTTTAGAGATGATAAAATTCCGTTATATATTGAGAAAAATGATATTATTGTAAAAATTATTCCTTTTACCCCCATAATCATACTATTTTTATGAATTATTCTCACAAAAGTATAAAATTCAGATAAATAAAACAAAGGTCTATCCTCTCTAAAAGAGCCACTACTAAAACATTTCATAATAATATAAAAATAATTTTAAAATTTTGTTTTTTTATTTCGTAATTCTAAAATTTGAATTACATTAGCCACCGAAAAAATCAGATAATTATGAAACGCGTAATAGTTGATTATAAGAAGCTTACGAATGAAATTTTATCAATGTTGGTAGAGAAATATCCTGATGGATATGGTGACGATGATGTAATCCGATTTAAAAATGCAAAGAATGAAACAGTTGAAGCCTTAGAGGTACGTACTGAGGACACCATTTATCTTGTTAAAGTAAGTACCCGATTGGCTGATACGATGGAAAATTTTGATGAAGACGATGATTTCTCAATCTCAGGAGACGATGACGATTTGGGAGCAGGTACTTTAGAAATACCTGATGACTCGGTCGATGATGAAGAATAGTCTTTTAGTACAAAAAAAAAGTTGGGAAAAATTCCCAACTTTTGTTTTTATATAGCAATGTAATTTTGCTTATTATTTTTTGTAATACAATCGGTATTTCCAAAATGAAATTAACCCCAAAATAAGGACAAAAGCCACCGAATAGTACACAAAAGAAGGAGTTATAATCTTATCCCCACTTGCATAACTATGTAGCCCTGATAAGTAGAAATTCACTCCGAAATAAGTCATTAAAATACTGAAAAATGATACTGTACTAGCAAAACTAAATGCCCATTTACCTCTCAAACCAGGAACTAAACGCATATGAATTACAAAAGCATATACCATAATACTAACTAACGCCCACGTTTCTTTTGGGTCCCAACCCCAATAACGTCCCCAACTTTCATTTGCCCACATTCCGCCCAAGAAGTTACCAATAGTGAGCATTACCAATCCAACAGTTAATGCCAACTCATTAACAATCAGAAGCTCCTGAATAGCTGGAGATAATTCTCCCTTATTCTTTCTATTAGTGAAAATCATCAAAAACATACAAACAATTCCCAAAATAGCACCTAAAGCAAAAGGTCCGTAACTACCTACAATAACAGCCACGTGAATCATTAGCCAATAACTATTTAGCACAGGTTGCAGTGTTCCTATAGAAGGGTCCATCCAGTTCCAGTGAGCTATCATAAGTATCATTGAGGTCACAAAAGCGGTAGAAGCTAATGACAAAGGAGAACGTTTAGCGAATAACAAGCCAATCCCCATCGTAGCCCAAGCTACATAAATCATACTTTCGTAAGCATCACTCCAAGGTGCGTGACCCGAAATATACCAACGCCCAATGAGTCCTAACGTATGCAACAAAAACAAAATGAAAATCAAATACTTACAGAAATTAATAATAATTCTGAAGATTTTATTTTTAGAAAATATATCAACAATAAGCAGTACAAACATAAATGTTCCTACATACAAATACCACTCAAACAACCGATTGAAAATATGGGCTTTATTGTACAAAATCTCTGCTTTTATCTTATTCTCCGAAGGTAACACATCTCCTCCGTGGTTCTGTTGATTCTTTTTAAAAGCATCTAATAATTTATCTGGATTAGCATAATCACCCGTTTGTACAGATTCTCGAAGCATATTCAAATAAATTGGTACAGAACCATTTATAAAATTAGCATACAATGAGTCATTCACAACTGTTGGATTTTCACGAAATTCAAGTGTTGATACCCATCTATTATTAGTATCATCTAAAAGTGGAAATATTTTTAAAATTTCTCCAGACAAAGCACGATTTAAAAGCCCTATACGCTCATCTGCTTGTTTAAAATCTTTCTGAAACTGATTTGGAGTGTTTGTAGCATAGGTTTCTTGTAAAAAAGGAGCAAGTTTATAGTTCATTTTTTCATCGTAAAAATCAACTGCACTTACATATTTCTTTCTTTTTTCAACTCCCAAAATTGAATGAAGACTATCATTTTGTTTCTTAACAAACATAAAATCAACATAATACCAAGCCATTGGGTTTAACATCATCGAAATAAGTACTTGATTGGCATCCATCCCTTTGAATGTGTCATCTTTACTCATTTTTCGAAGAAGTTCAGAAGCAAAGGTGTTTACCGGCTTCATTCGCCCTGCATCTTGAATTACAAGTTCTCCAAATTTTTTGGCGTGTTCTTTGCTTACAGTTGTAACTTTCAAAATTGAATCTACCTGTTTTTCAGTAGGTCGCATTGCATGTTGAGCAAACAATGAAGTACTTTCCATCAAAAATAGAATACATAAAGTTACCCGTTTAGCTTGTACTTCTTTAAGCTGTTGAGCAAGTCTGATAAATCTGGATTTCCCTACAAACATAAAAGCTATCAATCCTCCGTAGAGCAAAAAATAACCTATGTAAGTTAAAAGAGTTCCCCAATAATCGTGATTTACCGAAAGTACAGAACCTTTTTCATCGGGGTGAAATTGTGCCTGAAAAACTCTATATCCTTTGTAATTCAATATATTATTCATAAATATATCATAATCAAACTTCTCATTTTCCGATTTTACTAAAACTTTACTTTTAAAAGCCGAATAACTTTTCTCTGTACCTGGATATTTATCCGCAATAAAATCATTTAACGTCACAGAAAAAGGAATCGGAACACGACGTGAACCATAACTTATGTAAAAGTCCAAGCCATTCAGATTGACCATCATAGGAGGATTTACAACACCTTTACCGCCCAATACTGTAACTTCCTTAACTTCGTTTCCAGATTTTACTTCAAATACAACTGCGTTAGGGCTTTCCTTAGTCACTTCTTTTTCAGGAAGTTTTCGAATTCCTTCTCGTCCTTTCGTAATTGGTTCTGGAATTACGAACTGCGTTTGACCTAAAACATATAACGACCTCAAATGAAAAGGTTGAATACTATCTTTAAATACTGGAGTTTGCTCCTGAGTTGCCATTGTCATATAATTTCCCTCAAACGGCGTATTAATAAAGTATCCTTTTTCATTGATTGTCAAATTAATTGCTCCAGCTGTAGGACGATTTACAGCAAAAAGAACGTTATGAATATTACTGATTTCCCCGTCCTTTAAATAATGTTCGTGTCTTCCTCCTGAGCCAGATTCTACTAATTTAAGATATCCTTCGCCTTCAGGATCTGGAACAAATCCATCCTCAACCCCACGAATAAATTCCTTATATTTTACTTCAAAATCTTTTCCTTTAAAATCTGATTTCCAATTATATGAATTGTTAGTATGTTGTGAAAAAAGAACTTCTGTTTGATTGCTTCGTCTTAGCCCATCTCCTTGATGTTCGCCATCTACAAAAACAGTAACATAGGTTCTATCAGAAACGTAAAAATCAACTGTTTCTCCCTCACGAATTGACATAATTCCCTCATCACTAACATACCGAGTTATAAACGCACCAATGATGATGAAAACCCAAGAAAGATGCAGTACTAAAACCGCCCAATTTTCCTTTTTTAGCAAATTATAGCGTTTGATATTTCCTATGAAATTAATCATAAAAATTAACATAATCAACTCAAACCACCAAGCATTATATATCCAAATACGAGCTGTATCAATGCCATAATCGTTCTCAATAAAAGTTCCTAAAGCCAATGCAATAGCAAAAACAACGAATAGCACAGCCATCAAACGAGTTGAAAACAAAAATTTTACCATAACTTTAACATTATTATTGATATGTGATAATATTTTCCAATTGACAAAGATATGATTTAAAGTGCATACCTCAAAGCATAAGATTAAAAGTTTTATCTTAAAAGCAAAAAACTTTGCCTAAGTTGAAAAACTCAAACAAAGTTCTTAATTATTAAATGTTTAGAGTAAAGTTTATACTACTAAAATCTATAACCTATTTTAACTCCAGCATTTGGTTCAATAGCCCAAAAGTAGTTATTTTCTGTAACTCCTTTTCCAAAATTACGTGCTATATTCACATATGGAGCAACAACAAAAGTATCATTATAATTCCACAAGTATCCAACACCTATTCCTAATATAAAGCTATCTAAATTCGTTTTTTCTTGATTATTATTTTTAAATTCCCCAAAACGTGTTTTTATAAAAGGATTGATGTAAGGTCCTGATAAATTATCTAAATCAAAATAATAATTGTAACCTAATTTAAAACTTGTAGCCTTAAACTTGCCATCTTTTTTAGGAAAATACGAAAATCTATCATTAAAGAACATTTCTCCTTCGATAGACTGATTAAATCCGATAAAATACTCATAACCAACCTCAATTGATGCAATAGCGATTGCGTTAAAAATATTCAATTTTACCTCGTGTTTTGGGTAACTTTGCATATCTTGTGTAAAAGCTTTTAAAGAAAAAAGCATTAAACATACAATAATAATTTTTTTCATCTATAAACAAGTATTAATAATATCGGGACAAAGATAGTATTTTTTTTGATATATTAAAGAAAATACATCCGTAGTAAAAAACAAAAAAGAGATAAAAAATATTATCTCTTTTTTGCAATATGAATTATAGAATTTTAATCCTATTTTTGATCTAATGGAGAACCTTCTCTTGTTATATAATTCAACTTCAAAGCATTAACTTCCTGTAACTTTTCTCTGATATCACTAACAAGTCCCATATTTGTTTCTGCGTCTACTTTCAATGCAGTAATGAAAATATCACGTAATTCCTCACGAATACCGTCTCTGTACTGCAAGATGAAAGGAGCTACCTCTGATACATCTGCAAACTTATCATTAATCTGAATTTTTGCATTAGAACCATACTTGTCTTTGTATTTGTCAAGAGGTTTTCCCGCATATATGTAAACCACTGGATCTTTTTTGTCAAGTCTTTGAACTTGGTCAGCTGTTGGCACCTTGTTATGAACCATCAAATCGCTATCTTTCATCTCCGTTACTGTCATAAAGAAGAACAAAAGCATAAAAACAATATCAGGTAACGATGCCGTTGAAACTGGTGGTAACTCTCCACTTTTCTTTTTTGTAAATTTAGACATTTTGTTTCTGATTTTTAGTTTTTCTTAGGTGCTGTTTCCAACAATTTTCTTGGGAATAGCTCCTGTAACTTCTTGATTTTTCCTTCCAGTATATCCTTACGACTTCTCGGAGTTCTAGCAGCGTTGAATTCTGCATCCATCTCCATATACGACACTTCTTCTGGGAACAAACGTTTGCGTTCACGCTCACGAAGGTCGTTGTAAGCAGCTATCAATTCATTTTGAACAGCAATATACGTTTTGTAAGAAGTCTCACGGTCATTTCTCAGCGAAATTACTGCTTTTTCTGGGTTATCTGAAGACAAAGGATTTTTAGCTCCCTTACAGTGAGCACAAGTTCCGTCGCCACCATTATCCAAGAATTCAATAGCCGTTTTTCTTACATTTTTCAACTCCATCAATTGGTTGTTAACCAACAACTGATTGTTTTTATTCACTACCACAACCAACACGTTTTTCTCTTTTACAGGTGGTGGAGGTGGCATATCAACTGGAAGCTTTGGAGGTAACTTCGTAGTAATACCCGCATTGGTTTCAATTGTTGTCGTTACCAAGAAGAATATCAACAACAAGAATGCAATGTCGGCCATTGAACCCGCATTTACCTCAGGTATTCCTCTTTTTGCCATATTTCAATTATTTTATTAGTGCATTCTTAATCCCCGAAACAACTAATAAGCCTACAGCTACTGTTGTAAGGATATAGAATGAAATTAAACCTGCACTTACCAATTTTTCAGTTCCGTCACCACCTGCAAAGGCGTATGACAATCCCACGATGACTACAAAAGCCCCTGTATAGATAAGTGTTTTTTTCAATGCTTTGGGAGATGATAATACGTTTTTCGCTCCTGAAATAACAGCTACAAGCACTGCTACAGCAAGCAAAACATACGACACAATAAACATCCACTGCATAGGCGTATTGTTAATAGCCTCGCTTGGGTTAGTCATATCCGAAGAGACTAACAAAATCCAAAGCAATGCCCCTAACACACCTAATGCTAAAGCACCTATTTTTGATATTTTGTACATAATCTAAAAGTTTCTTTATTAATTTAAGAGTTATTTTTTATCTTTTTTGCTTTGCTACTAACAAGTCTACCAATGAGATAGATGCATCTTCCATATCATTAACAATTGCATCAATTTTAGCAACGATGTAGTTGTAGAAAACTTGAAGGATAATAGCTACGATAAGCCCGAATACTGTTGTCAAAAGAGCTACTTTAATATCTCCTGCAATCAAAGATGCATCAAGACCACCTGCAGCACTAATTTTATCGAACGCTTGAATCATACCAATTACCGTTCCCATAAATCCTAACATCGGAGCGATAGCAATAAACAAAGAAACCCAAGATACGTTTTTCTCTAATTGCCCCATTTGAACACCTCCGTAAGCAACTACTGATTTTTCAACCATTTCAATTCCTTCACTTGAGCGGTCTAACCCTTGATAGAAAATAGAAGCAACAGGTCCTTTTGTATTTCGGCAAACTTCTTTTGCAGCTTCAATTCCTCCGTTATCCAAAGCAGTTTCAACTTCTGCTACCAATTTTTTAGTATTTGTAGTTGCTAAGTTCAAGTAAATGATACGCTCTATAGCTACTGCCAAACCTAAAATCAAACAGAGTAATACAACCCCCATAAATGCAGGTCCTCCTTCAATAAAACGTTCTTTTAAAATTTGGTGAAACCCTTTCGATGCTTCCGCACTTTCAACCTCTTGTGCGCTAACCATAGCGACATTCAAAATTAGCATAGCTGCAAATAACAGCTTAGATGTCATTTTTTTCATGTTTAATCTTTTTTAATTTGTTAGTTAATTAATAATTATTTTAATGGTTAAATTACATTTATTCTATGTAAGCAGAGAGGAAGGGATTCGAACCCTCGATACGCTTTTGACGTATACACACTTTCCAGGCGTGCTCCTTCAACCACTCGGACACCTCTCTATTTCAGAATGCCAAATAACGAATTTTTTTTCTATTGAGAAAGAAAAATGCTAACTTTTTATTAAATTTCTCCACTTATATTTTCTTCAAAACTGATTTTGAACAAATTAGAAGAAATATTTTTTTTCAACAAAATCATTAGTTTTACGATTGCTGCCTCTGTTGTAATATCTTTTCCGTTAATTACGCCCATCTTTCTTAAATACTCACTGGCTTCATATTTACCCAGAACGACACTTCCTCCCGAACATTGCGTAACATTCACGATGTAGATACCTTTTTTAACGGCTGCTTCAAGACAATTCAAAAACCACTTTTCGGTAGGAGCATTTCCAGAGCCGTAGGTTTCCAAAACTACTGCTTTCAAACCTGAAATATTAAAAATCCCGTCCAGAATCTTCTCTGTAATCCCTGGAAATAGCTTTATTATAGCCACATTTTGGTCAAACTCTTTCCATACTTTTAGCTTCGCATTTGTTTTTGGAGACAATAAATTTTCTTTCATAACTTTCAGATGCACTCCACTTTCCGCAAGCGTTGGATAATTCATTGAAACAAAAGCCTGAAAGTTTTCAGCATTAATTTTAGTAGTTCGGTTACCTCGATATAGCTTATATTCAAAATACAATCCTACTTCTTTAATTACAGATTCTCCATTTTCTTTCAATGCAGCCAACTGAATGGAAGTTATTAAATTTTCTTTTGCATCGGTTCGCAAATCTCCTACAGGCAACTGTGAACCCGTAAAAATTACAGGTTTTGAAAGTCCTTCGAGCATAAAACTAAGTGCCGAAGCTGAGTAACTCATTGTATCGCTTCCGTGTAAAACCACAAAACCATCATAATTATCATAATTTTTTTCTATGGTTTCAGCAATATTTATCCAATGTTTCGGATTCATATCTGATGAGTCAATCGCCTTTTCAAAAGCTACTGAATCAATCGAACAATCCAGATGTGATAATTCAGGAATACGATGATAAATATTATCAAACTCAAACGCTTTCAGAACGCCTGTTTCATAATCTTTCATCATTCCGATGGTTCCTCCTGTGTATATCAAAAGTATTTTTGAGTTTTCTGTTTCCATTGTATAATACAAACTTAAACTAATAACTATACTTGTTTTTTACTGGATTTGCATACATTTCCAAGTATTTCTTTTGTGAGATAGCATCTTCTGATTTGCTACGATTATGCATTCGGCGTTCAAACTGACGAAATTCTTTTTCATTATAGAATTCCTTATATTTATCTGTTTTATTTAGCAAATCATAGGCAATATAATTCGCTGGAAAAAGCTTGTATTGTTTATGAATAAACTCATCTAAAAGTTCAGCTAAAACTTGTAATTGTTTGTTTATATGACTATGTTCTCGCTCAATTTGGTCAAGTTCTTCATTCAATGGTTTCCCTACCGACATATGTACACGCCCCTTCTGCCCAAGCCAACCTTGCAAAATATTTTCAAAATCTTCTTTCTTGGACTTAACATATTCTACACCATAGTGTTGTGCCATCAAAGCTGGTATCTTAAGCATATCGGTCGGGTCAAATTCATACGAAATTGAAATTGGAACAATATTCAACTGCTTGAAATACTGCAAAGTTGAAATTCCTTGAGGCGTAGCCAAAGATAACATTTTCAGGACACCTTGCTGGGTTCGGTCATCTCCATCTTTCGTACGCCCCTCGCGTTGAGCACTCCAAACAGAACGATTATTTTCACAAATACAATATCTTACATATTCCGAAACAATTTTAGAACGTTCCAACGCTTCTCTTGGTGGAAGATTTCTGAAAATGATAAAATTTCTGTTCAACATAGCGAGTTTTTGCAGAAACTTCTTTTTAATCAGGTTGTCCCCTATCGCTGAGGCTGTCATTTTTAGATTGTAATCGTGTAAAGTAACATTCAACAATGAAGTATCAAGAACGATATCTCGGTGATTAGAAATAAACATATAAGCCTTTTCAGGACTCAATTTATCAAACCCTTCATGGGTGAATTCGGCAATACTTTTTTCCATTGCTTTCTTCACCACTTTATACATTATTTTGGTTTGAAATTCAAAAATAGACTTGCAAGAAGACAATAACTCAAACCTTTCTTGCTCCGAAAACTGAGGAAAACCATAGCCCAACATTGCTTTCATAAAAGAATGGTCTTTTACCTTGTGTAGCACATCTTCTACTTCACGGTCGTAATAAGGGCGAATTGATTTAAAATAATCCAAGGTTTTAGCTATTTTATGGTTGTAACGGATAGCAAAGTAACGATTTTTTTTTCATTAAACAATGCTAAATACCGAAAATTTTTTTGGAGTTCTCCGTTGTTATACGAGCAACTTCTTCCAAAGAAAGTTGATATAAACTTGCTATTTTCTTTAAAATCTCAACAATATAAGCACTTTCATTACGCTTACCTCTGTAAGGAACAGGAGCCAAATAAGGTGAATCTGTTTCCAGAACAATATGCTGTAAATCAATTTTATTCAAAAAAGTATCTATTTTTCCATTTTTGAATGTAACTACTCCCCCAATTCCTAATTTCAAATTATATCCAATAGCTTTTTGAGCTTGTTCTTCTGTTCCTGTAAAGCAATGAAATATTCCGAAAAGTTTTTCATCTTTTTCCTGCTCCAACACTTCAAAAATTTCATCGAATGCATCTCTACAATGAATAACCACAGGCAAATTATGTTTTTTTGCCAACTCAATTTGCCAATGAAAGGCATCTTGTTGTTCTGCTAAAAAAGTTTTATCCCAATACAAATCTATTCCAATTTCACCAATAGCACAAAAAGAGTGTTTATCCATCAGTTTTTCTACGTGAACAAGCTCTTCTTTATAATTTTCCTTAACATCACACGGATGTAAGCCATTCATTAAAAATACATTATCAGGAAAATCTTCTTTTAAAGCAAACATACTTTGAGTGTAAGAAGAATCAATTGCAGGAATGAAAAACCGCGTAACTCCCAAGTCTATCGCCCTCTTTATCATCTCCTTACGGTCTTCATCAAAAGCATTACTATATAAGTGCGTATGTGTGTCTGTAATTATCATAAAACAAATATCTCATTTTTTTGACTTGCAAAAATATAAAAATAATGTATTAAAAATTCTGCTTTGAATGTATAAACAAAATATGATTCTCAATTATGTCTGTAAATAATCAAATAAAAATTAAAAAAATTGTACTTTTGCCACCAAACGTACTATACTCATTCTAATTAAAATTATGAATTTAAAACAATTACTTATAAGTCAGGGATATGTAGCAATACCTTTGACTCCAACGATTACACAACATTTTGAAATTCAAGCTAAAATAAACGGAATAGAAGGGCGATTCATCTTAGATACGGGAGCCTCAAACACTTGTTTGGGATTCGATGGTATTGAACATTTCAATTTAAAAACAGAATTTTCTGAAATTAAAGCCTCAGGAGCAGGAGCCAGTGAAATGGAAACACAAATATCGAAAACCAATTTACTGGAAATCGGGAAATGGAAACGCAAAAAAGCATCTATCGTTCTTTTTGATTTGACACACGTAAATTTCGCTCTAACACAACACAATATCTCACCAGTTCACGGAATTATCGGTGCTGATATTTTAAAAACAGGAAAAGCTATTATCGATTATCCTAAAAAAAGATTATTCTTAAAATAAGCCGCGATAAAATTCAGAAATATTCAAATAAATATCATTTTTTAAATTAAATTTGCATTAACTATAAAACCAACAACAAAATGAAAATAAAAAAATTAGGAGCTATTGATATTGGGTCGAACGGGGTCAGATTATTAATATCCAACGTATTAGAATCAGAAAACAAAACTCCAATATTCAAAAAAAGCAGTTTAGTTCGGGTTCCTATTCGTTTGGGAGCTGATGTTTTTCTGGACGGACAAATTTCAGAAGAAAATGCTAATCGCCTTTCCGACTCAATGCAAGCCTTTGATTTACTGATGAAAGTAAATAAAGTAGAAAAATATATGGCTTGTGCTACTTCTGCAATGCGAGAGGCTTCCAACGGACACGAAATCACAGAAAAAATATTCAAAAAAACGGGCGTTAAAATCCGAATTATTGATGGCTCAGAGGAAGCAAAAATCATTGCATCTACTGATATACATTCACTTATAGAAAAACAAGGTAAGTCTTACTTATACATTGATGTTGGTGGAGGAAGCACAGAATTCACCGTTTTTGTAGATGGAAAAATAATCAATTCACGTTCTTTTCCCATAGGTACTGTCCGTCTTTTAGATGGTATGGTTAGTTCAAAAATGTGGAAAGAAGCCGAAGATTGGATTAAAGAAAATACAAAAAATATCTCTTCAATTGAAGCCATTGGTTCAGGAGGGAATATCAACAAAATATTCAAAGATTCTGAAAAAAAAGAAGGAAAACCTTTATCATACAAATACTTAAAAGACCATTCTAAATACCTTTCTTCCTTTACTTATGAGGAAAGAATTCGTATTTTAGGCTTTAATCCTGACCGTGCGGACGTAATCCTCTATGCTCTTCAGGTTTACATCAATGCGATGAAATGGGGACAAGCAAAAATAATTCATGTACCGAGAATTGGACTAGCAGACGGGATTATAAAAACCATATATTACAACGATTTATCAAAAAAATAAAACACAAAGAAAATGAAATTAGCAGTTATTGCACACGATGGAAAAAAAGCAGAAATGGTTTCCTTTCTGATGAAAAATTTAAAAATTCTTCACTCAGCCAATATCCAAATTATTGCAACAGGAACCACAGGACAACACGCTCAAAATGCTGGTTTTGAAGTAGAAAAGGTGCTTTCTGGACCCAAAGGAGGTGACGCTCAAATTGCCTCACAAATTGTAGAGGGAAAAATTCAAGGAGTTTTCTTCTTCAGAGACCCTTTAGATAAGCACCCTCACGAACCTGATATTTTGATGCTTATGCGAATTTGTGACGTTCACAACATTCCAATAGCGACCAATCCTGCCACAGCCGAACTTGTATTGAAAGGACTGGCAGAAGGTGATGAGTACTAATCAAAATATGCTAACAATCTTATTCAAATCATTCAATATGAAAAAAATACTTACATCAGCACTTGCTATGTTTTTGCTAAACATTTGCTTTGCTCAACTAAAAACCCCTAATCCAAGTCCGAAATCTTCCATAAGCCAAACTGTAGGATTGACCAATATTAATGTATCTTATTCTCGTCCTTCAGTAAAAGGAAGAGTAATTTTCGGAGATTTAGTCCCATACGGAAAGATCTGGCGTACAGGAGCTAATGCAGCTACGGTTATCGAATTTTCAACAGCAATAACTTTCGGAAACAAAGAGGTTAAAGCAGGAAAATATGCTCTTTATTCAATTCCAGAAGTTGATCAATGGAAAGTATTTTTATATCGAGAGCATCAACTTTGGGGTGACCCAGGAAAAAACTATGATGCATCAAAAGTTGTAGCTGAAACTATCGTAAAGCCAGAAACCATCAGCCCTAAAATCGAAACTTTCTTAATCAGTTTTGATAATATCAGAAATGATGAAGCAATGCTTACCCTAGCTTGGGACAATGTTTTAGTTAAAGTACCAATCAAAGTTAATACGCGAAGTGCCGTTATGGAAAGCATTGGAAAAGCTATGAATGGTCCAACGGCTAGTGAATATCACAGGGCTGCAAACTATTACTATGAAGAAAATATAGATTTGAACAAAGCTTTGGAATGGTCTACTAAAGCTGTAGAACAAAATCCAAATGCTTACTGGATTTTAAAATTGAAGTCAGATATTGAAGCAGCGTTGAAAAATTACAAAGAAGCCATAAAAACAGCTGAAAAAGCACTAGAATCGGCAAAAAAAGCTGGAAACGAAGGCTACATAAAAGCATTAGAAAACAACATTAAAGATTGGAAAAAAAAGTAATATACGAAAGCGGGTTGTTGAAAAAAGCAACCCGTTTTTTTATTTCTAAAAAAAGATGTACATTTGTACGCAACTAAATTTCAAGTTGCATTATGAATCTTCAACAAAATAAAATAGTAGGTGAAGGATTAACCTACGATGATGTACTTCTTATTCCCAATTATTCCGAAGTACTACCAAGAGATGTTTCTATCACAACAAAATTTACAAAAAACATTTCACTAAATGTTCCAATTATTTCAGCTGCTATGGATACTGTTACGGAAGCTGCGATGGCTATTGCGATGGCACGTGAAGGTGGTATCGGTGTTTTGCATAAAAATATGACAATTGATGAACAAGCAATGCAAGTTCGCAAGGTAAAAAGAGCAGAAAGCGGAATGATAATCGACCCTGTAACACTTCATATGGAAGCAAAAGTAGCTGATGCTCAAAAAAGTATGAAGGAAAACAGTATTGGAGGAATTCCTATTGTTGACAAAAACGGAACCCTAAGAGGAATTGTTACTAATCGTGATTTACGTTTTGAACGTGATGGAAATCGTCCTATCATCGAAGTTATGACCTCAGAAAAATTAATAACAGTAAGTGAGGGTACTTCAATGAAAGAGGCAGAAAAAATTCTCCAAAAAAATAAAATTGAAAAACTTCCTGTTGTTGATAAAAATAATAAATTGGTTGGACTTATTACTTTCCGTGACATCGCTAATCTGCAAGAGAAATCTATTTCAAATAAAGATTCTTATGGGAGATTACGTGTTGCTGCCGCTCTAGGGGTTACAGCAGATGCTGTAGAACGAGCAACAGCGTTGGTTGCATCGGGAGTAGATGCTGTAATTATTGATACAGCTCACGGTCACACTCAAGGAGTTATCTCTGTTTTAAAAGCAGTTAAGGCAAAGTTTCCTGAATTGGACGTGGTAGTTGGAAATATAGCAACCCCTGAAGCCGCTATTTTTTTAGCAGAAAATGGAGCTGATGCAGTCAAAGTTGGAATAGGCCCTGGTTCCATTTGCACTACAAGGGTAGTAGCTGGAGTTGGTTATCCACAACTTTCTGCAGTAATGGGAGTTGCCAATGCGTTAAAAAGTTCTGGAATTCCAGTAATTGCTGATGGAGGTATTCGTTACACTGGTGATATAGTTAAAGCAATTGCTGCTGGAGCAAATTGCGTAATGCTAGGCTCACTTTTAGCTGGAACAAAAGAATCTCCAGGAGAAACTATTATTTTCGAAGGGAGAAAATACAAGTCATATCGTGGGATGGGCTCTGTTGAAGCTATGAAGCAGGGAAGCAAAGACCGCTATTTCCAAGATGTTGAAGATGATATTAAAAAATTAGTCCCTGAAGGAATTGTAGGACGAGTAGCATATAAAGGGGACTTACAAGAAAGTATGCATCAATTTATAGGAGGATTACGTGCTGGAATGGGATATTGTGGTGCTAAAGATATCGAAACTATCCAAAAGGTCGGACGCTTCGTAAGAATAACAACAAGCGGTATAACGGAAAGCCATCCACATAATATTACTATAACCAAAGAAGCTCCAAACTATTCGAGATAAAATGTATTTTCAAATTAAAAATAACTCCCTATCTATATATTCAAAAGAATAGGGATTTTTTATTTTTTATATTTTTCACGGTGCTTTTGCCCCATTCTTGTAGTGTTAGTAGTGTAAGGCGCAGGTATTTGTCGTAGGACGTGAGACTATATTCCACCGTGACAGGGACTATGGGAATAACTTGATGATTTATTAATTCGTTTATTTTCCCGTTTCTAAGAAGAAGAAATTAGGATGTCAAACACACAAAAAAATCAAAAACAACAAATAGCGTATATTTATCTGACAGATAAAAAATGATGCTAACTATACCTCATT
This sequence comes from Capnocytophaga cynodegmi DSM 19736, assembly GCF_000379185.1. Lineage (GTDB taxonomy): Bacteria > Bacteroidota > Bacteroidia > Flavobacteriales > Flavobacteriaceae > Capnocytophaga > Capnocytophaga cynodegmi. The sequence continues at coordinate 2,598 of NZ_KB900721.1, read as the reverse complement.
CTAATATATAGTAATCATTACAATTTATTTGACATATAGGTTCATCTTGAAGAAGTTACATTTATTTTAGAAATAGCAAAAATATCAATAGAAGGCCTGTTTGTAAATTTTGACGCTAATTTTGATATTGAAATTATAAGTAAAATAACAACTTCAAAAAGTATCATATCAAACATTTGTGAGAACAAAAGAAAAAAATAATTCGATTCAAGATAATAAATTTTATTTTGATAAAGAGTTATATAAAGAACGTTATGTTATTGAAAGGAACAATGAGTGGAGGGACAGTTTTTATTCGTTACTAAGTCGCTTTGACTCAACTGTAAGTAGTGGTTTAGTCTTAATTACCTTGTTTTCAAATTTTTAGACATGAGAAAATTTAACGATAATAAAAAATCAAGACACGTTTGTTATTAAAAAGTTAAAAACTAAAAAAAAATCGATATATTCATTTTTTTTTATTTATTTTGCTTTTTGAAATATTTAATTAAATTTATCATATTATGAAAAGAGTTTTTTTGTATGTAGTAATGTTACTATTGTCAATAATTACTACAAGTTGTGTTGTTATTTCACCTATAGACAATCTCAAGCTAAGCACATCAGAGGTTACGGCTGAAATTGAGGATTATACTACCTGTACTATAGAATCGGGTAGTGGGGATTATGCAGTATTTGTAGCAAATACGAATATAGCAACGGCGACACTATCAGGGACTACCGTCATAGTGGAAGGAATAAATAAAGGGGAAACCTCTGTAAAAGTAGTAGATAAACAAACCAATCAAGAGGCAATAGTTAAAGCAAAAATAACTGATTTGGTATATAGAATGACATTTACCACAACTAAAGCTATTGGAGAGAAAATAAAATTAGCTATTGTTGCTGGAGAGGACCCAAATAATGTATGGTTAGACTTAAACAATAATGGATTAAGAGATGAAGGAGAAGGAATGCGAGAAGGAGAGTCCTTAGTTCAAGCAGAAGGAGGATCTGATGTATATGTAGAAGGAGAATCTAGTATATATTGGGATTATTATCAATCTTTTCCTGTAGGATATGCTTACAAATTGAAATCACAAACAGTAACAATTTATGGTAAAGTAACCCACATAAATTTTTTAAACTCAAGAGACTGGGGGGCTCCTAGATCATATGCAACATACGAAGATATTCGAAACTCTACTTTTTTAGAGAATTATGCGATAGAATTAACATCATTAAAAGTTAATAAAAATAAAGCATTAAAATATCTACGATGTACATTTACAGGAATTTCTGAATTAGACTTGTCAGGAATGACAGAGCTTATTGTTTTAGATTGCTCAGAAAATAAATTAACTTCATTAGATGTATCAAATCTTACAAATCTAAAATTATTACGCTGTGCAAAGAACCAATTAACTTCTTTAGACACATCAAAACTAAATCTTAAAGTGTTGAACTGTAGAGAGAATCAATTAACTTCCCTAGATTTACGCAATTCTAAAGAACTATATCAATTATATTGTGATAATAATCAATTAACATCATTAGATATTCATAAATTTACAAAAGGAAGCGGAAATGTACTTTTATATTACTATTTGATTGATTTATCTTGCTATGAGAATAAACTCAAAGGAGTAGCAATGAAAAATCTTATAAATAATCTTCCTTATGGGCTTGTAACAAGAGGAAATGATGCTCCTTATGAAAGAAGATATTTTTATGCAAAAGTAAATTCTGCTACAGAGCAAAATGAAATCTCAACAGAAAATTTACGAGAAGCTGAAAACAAAGATTGGTGTGTTATGGTGTCAGATGATGGTGCTAATTGGCCTAATTGTCCTCGTGTGCTAGATCCAGATCCATATGAATAATATTAATTACGAATTTACACAAAAACCTATTGGATAAAATTAAAACATTTCAGACAATAGTGATTTGAATTACTTTAAAAAAATCTTTCCTTGAAATTTTCTTCAAAAAATTTTATAAAAAAACAGCTTAATTTTTCTCCATTATACTTCTTGAATGCCCAAAAAACTTGCCCCCTACAACTAAAAAAAACTGAATCTGGCGCATAGTATTAGTAAACATGCTTTTTAATAATTAAGAGACACAACCTATATAAGAAACGAAAGGCACAACCTATGAAAAACAAAAAAGCCCGATTCGTTTTGAATCAGATTTTAAAAAAGAATACTGTCGACCTTGCGAACTGCATCGCAGCTATTAAAAAAATCCCTAAGTTTTCACTTAGGGATTTTCATAAAGAAGGCGGCGACATACTCTCCCACTTGCGTAGTACCATCTGCGCTAAAAGGTTTAACTGCTCTGTTCGGAATGGTAAGAGGTGAGACCTTTCGCTATAACCACCTTAAATCGTTGAATTAGTCGCTATAAGCTATAAGCAATATGCTTTAAGCAACCAACCATAATATTGTAACATACTAGGATAAAAACACGTTATAAACAACAAAAAAAGAATCTCTAACGCAATAAGTCTACGGGTTATTAGTATTACTCGGCTATGACATTACTGCCTTTACACCTGTAACCTATCAACGTGGTCATCTCCCACGACCCTTAAAAGAAATCTCATCTTGTGGCGGG
>NZ_KB900720.1 GCF_000379185.1 Capnocytophaga cynodegmi DSM 19736 | reverse complement strand
TATCCCGAAAATGATTTTTCTTTTTTTCTTCTGCATTTTTTTGCTCTTGATGCTCGAAAATTTGGGTGACAAATTCTTTTAAAAAATCCTGTTTCATATCGCTAATTATTAGATTCTAGTTACTTACAATGTGTTTTCGACGATAGGAGAAAACCAAAAAGACCCATACTCTACATTAAAGACCCATGCTTTTTGTAAACAATGGGTACTTTTTGCACTCAAAAACAAGCAAAACTTTTCTGCATAGGTTGCAGAAAGAAAAGGATTAACTTGTTTTCAGCTCATCATCTACAATTTTCACCTCTCATTATTAAATATTTTTTACTCTTTAAAATTGTTAAATTAAATGTTAGGTTTTACTCGCTTATTTTCCGAGTTTTATCGTCTTTGTTTTTTGTTGAATTGTTGAGAAAAGAACGTAACTATCTTGTTGAGTGTTTTTTAAACGCTCAACATATCTTCAACAATTCAACAAAATGGATTTTTTTTATTCAACAAATGCTCAACAAAATTGAAGTTTTAAAAGTTTGTTGAGAACTTTGTTGATTTTGTATTTATTTGATTTTTATTCAATTAAAGGATCAATTCAACAAATCAACATATTTTTGAAGAATAAAATCTCTGGGAATGTTAAAATATCTTCCAACTGAACTACTTTGCATAAAATCACCTGAATAGTCAATATCGTGACGAATGTAAGCCAGCCCGTTTTTCTGCGGTTCCAATTTCCATTTTTCCTTCAAAATGGTTCGTACATCATTGCGAGAAAAATTCAGTTGCCGAAACATTTTCGTAAGCATATTCAAAATATCTTGCGGAACTACGCTGATTTCCTGCACTTCATTGGCTTCAAAAAATTCATAAAAAAGTTCGACCATTTTTGCCTCCAGCTTGTTTGAGTTTTTGAGGATAAGTTTTTGAAGTGCTTTAGTTTTCAAATCTTCAGGGGTAAACCACATTCGGCTTTTCTTTTCAGAGTGGAATTTTCTATCAATCAAATATTTAAGAAAAGAAGGTATTTCACTTTTTAGGTTTTCTAAAAAATCGGTATTTTCATATTGTATCGGATTGATTTTCAAAACCCAAAATCGGATTTCATTTTCATCAATTTGAATAAAATTGTCTTCATTATTGGAACACAAAATAAACTTTCCGAAAAAATCAATTTCCTCTCGGTCTTTTCCCTTATGTTCTAATTTATCCTTATTAGTGGTGGAGAGATATTTAAGCCTTTCGGTGATTTCTTTCTTATCAAAAAACACCTCATCAATGGCAATGAGAAGCATTGAAGCCCAATCCGAATTGAATTGGCTACCAAAAGAATCTCCTTTGATGTAGGTCATATTAAGACCGAAAATTTCTTTAAGCCATTTCAAAAAAGTCGTCTTTCCTGTGGCTCGCTCTTTACTAACAAGACACAAAATAGGCAAAATTTGAGTAGGATTTTCCAGCAGAATTTTCAGGTAATCAAGCCCTAAATCTACTTGACTACCAAAAATATGCTGCAGAAAAGAAATAGAAAACGGAATTTCATCTTCCGAAACTTTCGAAACACTCGGCTGATGTGGAATTTCGTTATAAATATTGTAAAAATTATCAATCGTCTTTCTGTAATTCAGATGATTAGGGATACAGCAAAAACCATCGTATTTCGGAATATCATAGATGAATTTTCTGCCGTGGTCTTGGATAATGGTTTCTCTGCTCCACTTGCTCAGTGTAGCTACCTTATCGCCAGAAATTTGAGGGCGCTCGATGAGCTTATAATATGTGGTGCCAACGCGGATGTAGGGATTAAGTATTTTTTCCATTATAAGATTCAATTAAAATTACTTAATCTTTTTTTGAAAAACCATTTCATCTATTTCTTGAATAGTTTTTCTCTTACCTTTCGCAATCCAGTCTAACAATTCCTCTTCATAGAAATAGAGTTTCTTTCCATTCTTGCAATGAGGAATTTGCCTTTTCCTAACCAACGTGTAGAGTGTTGGTTTTGCTTTTCCTATTATTTCACACGCCTGTTCTACACCAATAGGCTTTTTCTTTTCGGTAGGTTCTACCGTTGGTATGTTTTCAATAATAGCTTTGAGCTCTTCTATCTGATGAGACAGAAAAGCTACAGCCTTTGGCAAATTTTCAAATGAGATTTCTCTTACATCCATAACATATCTTTTTAAAATTATGGCGCAAACGTAAAAAACAATTCGCTTGTGACTGAAAAAACACTCAATCACAAGCGAAAACACTCATTTTTAGTAATCAGTAATAATATCCCTTTGTACAAAAAGTAATGAATATTAATCTTTTATGTGCTTATATAATAGATAGTACTTTTTTAGAAAAAATTTAATGTTATTGCAAATCACAGACAAATCACGGAGGCGAATAATGTTATAACTCTTCTCTTATTATAATTTTTCCCTCTTTTTCATTATCCTTAAGATGGCTCTTTATTGATTTTATTTCAATGTTTTTTAAAGATTCTGTAAAAACCGCCTTCAAAAATTCAGCCATTTTTAGTTGGTCAGTAACTTTAAAGTGATTCCAGATATTCCATCCGAAATGATATAAATCTTGATTGGTCAAATTTTCGATTCTAGCGAGAGAAAAACCTGTAAAATCCATTTCACCTTCAGAATAAGCCTTTAGAGCATTACATATAATATCAATATTTTCTTTTTCCAGAAAATCTTTAAAAATTTCCTTAGTATAATTTATTGCTATGCCCTGCTTTTTTTTCAATAATTCTTTCTCTTTTTCAGATTTATCATCTCTGTTTGCATTGCAAGTTTCGCTTTTCGTAAAATTTGTATCACTTACATTATCGTTTGTACTATTCTCATAAAAATTGTGGACAAATTCTGATTTCAAATGAAAATTTGTTTGACTAATATTATCAATTATTATTGACTTTGATTCAACATCTTCACCACATTCAAAATTGTCTTTGCTGAAATCATCCTTAGATTGTTTATCTTTTGTCAGTGGTTTTGTTTTCTTTGCAAAAAACATCCCTAGGAAAATATCTAACAGAATAGTAATTCCTAAATAAAATAGTATTGATGACAAAAATCCTACCACAAAAAATATGAAAGCAGTAAATTCATTCATTCCTTCTCTTATCATCAATGAACTTGTCACAATCCCAACTAATAAAGACGCTATTACAACTGCTATATAAATAAAAATCCTATCAATTTTATTTGTTACCATATGTTGTTTTTAGAGTTTTATTTTTATAGCTTCCGCCGCTTTATTTTTCTTTTCATCAATCACTTTCGCATACACTTGTGTGGTGTTGACATTAGTATGTCCAAGCATCTTACTTACGGTATAAATATCCGTACCATTAGCCAATTGCAAAGTAGCAAAAGTATGTCTGAAACAATGAAAAGTAATATGTTTCTGAATTCCCGATTTTTGCAACCATTTTCTTAATGGACGAGAAATCCAAGAGGAATCGGGCAATCCCTCAAAAACTAAAGCATCAGGAGATTTTTCTTCTCCGCAAAGTTGTAATGCTTGCTCCGAAATAGGCATATACTCTACTCCTTTGGTTTTCTTCTGCGTGAAATTTAACTTGGCTTGACCATTTTCTATACTAATCTCCTTCCATCTTAGCTTCTGGATATCAGAGAGACGTAATCCTGTAAGTGCAGAAAAAAGAGAAGCTCTACGTAAAATTTCATTTTCACAAGGTGTTGAGGCTAAATTGTTTAGCTCTACCATAGTCAAATATTCTCTTCGAACTTCCTTACTGGGAATTCCTTTTATTTTCGCAGATAGGTCTGTGGTGATAATACCCTCAGTAAAGGCTTGTTTTAGTGCTGCTTTGAAAATAGAAAAGTATGTAGATGCTGTATTGTGAGATAACGTTCCTTTCCTTCCTTTGATATATGGAGCAGATAGAAGAAAGTGTTTAAAGTCTTCCGAGAATTTATTGTCTATTTCTGAAAAGCTCACAAAATCTCCTCTGAACATTTTCAGAAACTTGGCTGTAATATACCAATTCGTTTGAATAGATTTTGAATCACTTTTATGCCGTTTTCGTGTGAGTCGCTCAAAATATTGAATAAAATTCTGCTGAGAATATTCCTTTTGTTTAAGCTTTTCTCTCTCATCTTCTCCCAGTAACACAATATTGTCATACTCTTTCTGTCTTATCTTTCGAACATTATCGGCAAATATCATTGTTTCTTGGTCTGTATTGCTTTTACATACGATTATGCCATTTTCATCCCTCTTGGGCTTATACGACACCTTTTCACCCGTACGAGCAACTCTATTTTTATCAAATACAACTGTTTTCACACTCCTATTCAGATATTCTCGAATGCGTTGAGGCTTTTCTTTATTGGAATCTTCAACAGGATAAGATTCAAGGTAAACGAACCATTCATCCCTATGCTCAGCCTTTCTAAGTCTGACTGTTACTTTCGTGTTCCGTAGTTTTCTCATATGTTCAGAAATATTTTATCAATCATTTTTTTAGGTACATATACATAACTTCCAATCTTCTTCTTAGGTATTTTATACTTTCTGATGGCATTACTTACAGTGGAAGGATTCGCTCCAAATTTTTCACTAACTTCTGACAATGTGTAACATTCGTCAATATTATAATCTATATTTTCAGACTCATTTTCATCCACCGAATATTCTACCTTCGAAAATAGTCCCTGCAAATGAAGACGATTTATTCTAGTTAATCGTTGTCCTAAATTAACACTGTGTATAACTTTCCTTTTTATGAGTCTATGGATTGTATCTTTTGAAATACCAAAAAGAATAACAGCTTCACTTACAGAAATATATTCACGAATATTCAAAATTGCAATTTTATCCGCATACCTTTGTAAAATTAGCTCTTTTTCTTTTTCTGCTTTTTCGATTTTTTTACGCTCTTTTCCATTTCTATCTGCACAAGAGTGCGAACAAAAACGGGTAACTATTGTCTTTGCTTCAAAAGGATTTCCACACTGTTCACAAATTCTAGGTATTTTTAGTTTACTAAATCCCATAATTACTACATTTTTCTTTTAATAAAAATCATTTAAGCACAAATAAGGATTATAAAGCGCACATTATAGCTAATTAAGACGCGGTACAAATATGATGCAAATATATAATAAAAAACAATTAACAACAATAAAAATAGGAATGTTTCAAAATAAAAAAATCGCTGTAAACAAATTATTTACAGCGATTTTATAATTGTTAATGATTATTGCTAATCAATATTTATTTCACTTCTTCAAAATCTACATCTTGCACGTTGTCGCCGTTTTGTTGTTGCTGACCGCCTGTGTTAGGTTGTGGTTCGCTTTGGGCTTGTTGTGCTTTGTAAAGGTCTTCGGAGGCTTGTTTCCACGCTTCGTTGATTCTGTCCAAAGCAGGTTGAATTTGTCCCAAATCTTGGCTTTGGTGTGCTTTTTTCAACTCTTCCAAAGCGGATTCGATGCCTGATTTCTTGTCTGCCGGAAGTTTGTCGCCAAACTCTTTGAGTTGTTTCTCGGTTTGGAAAATCATTGAGTCTGCCTCGTTGATTTTATCGGCTTTTTCTTTGGCTTTTTTGTCAGCTTCGGCGTTGGCTTCGGCTTCGCGTTTCATTTTCTCGATTTCCTCTTGTGAAAGTCCTGATGAGGCTTCAATTCGGATGTCGTGCGATTTGCCGGTTCCTTTATCGGTTGCCGAAACTTTGATAATTCCGTTAGCGTCGATATCAAACGTTACTTCGATTTGAGGAACGCCACGCGGTGCTGGTGGAATGCCATCTAAGTGGAAGCGTCCTATGGTTTTGTTATCGTTTGCCATTGGTCTTTCACCTTGCAATACGTGAATTTCTACACTCGGCTGATTGTCGGCAGCGGTTGAAAACACCTGCGACTTTTTAGTTGGAATGGTGGTGTTGGCATCAATCAATTTGGTCATCACACCGCCCATTGTTTCGATACCCAATGAAAGCGGAGTAACATCAAGTAGCAACACATCTTTCACATCTCCTGTCAGAACGCCTCCTTGAATGGCTGCACCTACGGCAACTACCTCGTCTGGGTTTACGCTCTTGTTTGGTTTCTTACCGAAGAATTTCTCAACGGCTTCTTGTACCGCAGGAATACGGGTTGAACCTCCTACTAAAATCACTTCGTCAATATCGCTTGTTGAAAGTCCTGCATTTTTAAGAGCGGTACGACAAGGCTCAATGGTTCTTTTTACCAAATCATCAATCAATTGCTCGAATTTTGCACGAGTAAGGGTACGCACCAAGTGTTTTGGACCTGTTGCCGTAGCCGTGATGTATGGCAAGTTGATTTCGGTTTGTGTAGAAGAAGAAAGCTCGATTTTGGCTTTTTCCGCAGCTTCTTTAAGACGTTGCAACGCCATTGGGTCTTTACGCAAATCCATTTGCTCTTCTGCCTGAAACTCTTCGGCTAACCAATTGATGATTTTTTCATCTACATCATCACCTCCAAGGTGTGTATCTCCGTCAGTTGCAAGTACTTCGAATACGCCATCGCCTAACTCCAAGATAGATACATCGTGCGTACCACCACCGAAGTCAAATACCACGATTTTTTGGTCGTTGTGTTTTTTGTCCAATCCGTAAGCCAAAGCAGCGGCGGTAGGCTCGTTGATGATACGACGAACTTTAAGTCCTGCAATCTCTCCTGCTTCTTTGGTTGCCTGACGCTGTGCATCGTTAAAGTATGCAGGAACGGTGATAACGGCTTCGGTTACGGTTTGTCCTAAGAAATCTTCGGCAGTTTTTTTCATTTTTTGAAGAATCATTGCTGAAATTTCTTGCGGAGTGTACAATCTTCCATCGATATCCACACGTGGCGTATCGTTATCGCCTTTTACCACTTTGTAAGGTACGCGACCTACCTCTTTATCTGACTCTGAAAATTTGTTCCCCATAAAACGTTTGATTGAGTAAACCGTTTTATTTGGGTTGGTAACCGCCTGACGTTTGGCGGCGTCACCTACTTTTATTTCGCCTCCTTCTACAAAAGCTACTACAGAAGGAGTGGTTCTTTTACCTTCGGCATTGGTAATTACCACAGGGTCATTACCTTCCATTACAGAAACACACGAGTTGGTTGTTCCTAAGTCTATTCCAATAATTTTGCTCATATTCTTAATTTATTTTTAATTCAACATTTATTTATCACCTTAGACGAAACTGCTCCGCTTTGGGCTTCGAGCATCTAATAGTCAATGATTGTGCCAAAGGAAGAAATCTGACAAAATGACAGAAGAGAACAAATCTCAAGTTATAAGAAGTAGCATTTAGCCGACAAAATAGCGTCTTCTAACCAAAAATCTGTAATTATTTTCTACCTTTGCACGATTACCAAATCCTAACTTTATAGCAATGGAACCTCTTAACTTTAACAATACACATATTGAAAATCAGCTTGTAAACATTCCTTTACCTAATGGAATTTCACTTCATATCAAACGAGAAGATAAAAATCATCACTTTGTATCAGGAAATAAACTCAGGAAGTTAAAATACAACATTCTACAAGCACAAAAAGAAGGTAAGACACAATTACTAACCTTTGGAGGGGCTTATTCTAACCACATTGCAGCCACCGCAGCAGCAGGACAATTAATGGGGTTAAAAACCATTGGCATCATTCGAGGAGAAGAATTACTCTCGAAAATAGATGAAAATCCGACATTAAGTTTTGCTCAAAAATGCGGAATGGACTTTCAGTTTATTTCTCGTGAAAACTATCGCCTAAAACATACTGATGAATTCTTACACCAACTTAAAAAGGATTATGGTTCAGATACCTACATCGTTCCTGAAGGTGGAACAAATGGGTTTGCAGTAAAAGGTTGTGAAGAAATTTTAACCAAACAAGATAGCAAATTTGACGTAATTTGCTCGGCTGTAGGAACAGGAGGAACTATTTCAGGGCTTATCAATTCAAGTTTTGCTCACCAAATAGTGTTAGGTTTCCCTGCTCTGAAAGGCGAGTTTCTTTCTGATGTGATAAAGCAATATACCTCCAAAACCAATTGGCGACTAATTCACGACTATAATTTTGGCGGATATGCTAAGGTTTCTGACGAACTAATATCTTTTTTGAATAACTTTAACAAAAAAACGGGAATTTCATTAGACCCAATTTACACAGGTAAAATGATTTTTGCTATTTTTGCACTTTCAAATAAAAACTTTTTTAAACCCAATACCAAAATATTGGCTATCCACACAGGTGGTTTGCAAGGTATTCAAGGGATAAATCAAAAAAGAGCTAAAAAAAATCAAGAAACATTAAACTATGATTAAAAAAATCGGCATATTTTTACTTGCAATATTTGTTCTTTCTTCTTGTTCTTCAAAATATTATAAAAATAAGAAAAATCCGAAGCGAGTAACCTATCGTGGGCAACGACCTTCAACAAATACAATTCCTAAAAAAAATACGGCTGTCGTAAATCCGAAAAAGTATCATAATTCAGAAGAATATTACCACGAAATCCCTCCTGCTGTTCAGGTAACTCCCTCTGTAACGCAAAAATATATTGATGATTATAAAGAAATTGCTATGGTGGAAATGCAACGCTATAAAATTCCGGCAAGTATTACACTGGCTCAAGCAATTTTGGAAAGTGGTTCTGGACAAGGAAAATTGGCAAGACACGGTAATAACCACTTCGGAATCAAATGCCATTCATCTTGGCAAGGTAAAACGATGACACACGACGATGATGAAAAAGGAGAATGTTTCCGTCGATATAAGTATGCTTTTGAATCGTTTGAAGATCATTCTACCTTTTTAGTAAATCGCAACCGATATGCTTTTCTATTTGACTTAGAACCTGATGATTACGTTGGTTGGGCTCACGGCTTAAAAAAGGCGGGATACGCAACAGATCCTGGATATGCCAAAAAACTAATCCAGCTCATCAAAAAACATAAATTATATGAGTATGACCAACAAGTTTTAAATCCTAATGGAAATGTTGCTAGTACTCCGAAAACAAATACGCCAATAGAAACTTCAAAAGCAGAAGTTCGAGTAGCAAGCACTCCTAAACCCAGCATTTCAGAAGCTCCTAAATCAACTGAAAATCAGAACAAAACAAAATATTATATAGTAAAATCAGGTGATACACTTTACAAAATCGCCAGAGAACAACAAGTTTCCATTCAGCAAATTATGAAACTTAATAATTTGAATGAGAAAACAAGTAATGAAATAAAAGTAGGTCAAAAATTACAATTAAACTGACATTTTGAAAATAAAAGACTTAAAAAATTATTTATATCAAAACCTGAATTTTCTTTATCCAAAGGAAGAAATTCAGGTTTTTTATTTTATGTTGTTGAATTTCTACGGAAATCTTTCCAAAACAGACATACTCCTTTATCCAGAAAAAGATTTAGATAGCTCTTTGGAAATAAATATTTTAAATGCAGTAAACGAACTAAAATCCGAAAAACCTATACAATACATATTGGGAGAAACAGAGTTTTTTTCAAATCGATTTTTTGTTGATGAAAATGTGCTGATACCTCGCCAAGAAACTGAAGAATTAGTTGATTGGATTATTTCTGAAACAACTCACAATAAGCCAATAAGTATTTTAGATATTGGGTGTGGAAGTGGCTGTATTTCAATTTCCCTTGCTAAAGCTTTACCCGACGCCAGAGTAACTGCCTTGGATATCTCAGAAAAGGCTATTGCAATAGCACAAAAAAATGCAATTGAAAACAATGTAAACATTCACTTTCTTAAAAAAAACATTTTGGAAGTCGATTTTATGCCAGAAAAATATGATATTATTGTTTCAAATCCGCCTTACGTACGGGAATTAGAGAAAAAAGAAATTCGTAACAATGTACTAAACTACGAGCCTCACTTAGCCTTATTTGTATCAAATGAAAAGCCTCTGATTTTCTATGAAAAAATCGCCCAACTGGCAAAATTATCACTCAATGAAGGAGGAAAATTATTCTTTGAAATCAATCAGTATTTGGGAGAAGAAACCAAAAATACAATTATAAAAGAGGGATTTGAAAAAGTAGAACTAAAAAATGATTTGTTAGGGAATGCGAGAATGATTAAAGCTGAATAACAAAAAAACAACCGACTACTATATTAGTCGGTTATTTTATGTGCCTACGACTGGATTCGAACCAGCACGCCCGAAAGCACCACCCCCTCAAGATGGCGAGTCTACCAATTTCTCCACGTAGGCATCAAAACCATATTAATACAAAAAAAGTTAAGCAAAAACTTAACTTTTTCTGTGACCTGGCTGGGGCTCGAACCCAGGACCCCAACATTAAAAGTGTTGTGCTCTACCAACTGAGCTACCAAGTCATTAAAAAATAAAAAAACAAATTGTATAACCCTGTGACCTGGCTGGGGCTCGAACCCAGGACCCCAACATTAAAAGTGTTGTGCTCTACCAACTGAGCTACCAAGTCATCGTTCATTTCTTGAATGCGGGTGCAAATGTATAGCTTTTTTTTTTATTTAGCAACAAAAAATTAATTATTTTTGCATCATATTTTTATTTTTCTATCAAAAACACTAATAAACAAAAAGTTACATATGAAAATAATTTTATTAGGTTATATGGGAAGTGGAAAATCTACATTAGGAAAAGCCCTTGCCCAGAGAAAAAATCTCCAATTTATCGATTTGGACACATATATCGAAGAGAAAGAAAACACTTCTATCAAAGAAATTTTTAACACAAAAGGAGAAATTTACTTCCGTAAGAAAGAATCCTTTTATTTGAATGAGTTACTTCTTTCCAAAAGGGATTTTGTTTTGGCTTTAGGTGGTGGAACGCCCTGCTTTGGAAATAATATGGAATTAGTATCCAAATCAACTAAAAATACCTTTTATTTGAAGTATATTCCTAAATCATTAACAGAACGATTGCTTTTAGAAAAAAAATCTCGTCCCTTAATTTCAGATTTAAAAGATGAAGATTTAGAAGATTTCATCAGAAAACATCTCTTTGAGCGAAATACATTCTACACAAAAGCAAATTATATTATCACTATGGATAATTTATCTTTGGGAGAGAGTTTAGAGAAAATAGAAGTTTTACTGAATTATTAGATGAATAACTCTTATAAAAAAACTCAAGATATTATATATCTTGAGTTTTTTATTATAACATTTTATTTCGGATAAATTTTTATAAAAAGAGAACAATTAGTAACTGAGCCACCATAATCCTCATAAAGGTCGTTAATGGGTAAACAGCTGCATACGTCACGGCTGGAGCATCTGACCCCGTAACGTCGTGAGCAAAAGCCAAAGCAGGTGGATCGGTTTGTGAACCTGAAAGCAATCCACAAATTTCAAGGAAATTCAATTTAAAATAAAAACGAGCCGTTAATGCAACAACAATTAACGGAATAAGTGTTATGGCAACTCCCATCAACATCCACTGAAGCCCATCTCCTTCTGAAAGTGTTTTGATAAATCCTTGTCCTGCTCCCAAACCAACGCTTGCCAAGAAAAGCACAATCCCAATTTCACGAACCATCAGATTAGCACTATGTGATACGTAGTGTGTAACTGAAAAACGTCCTCCGTAACGACTAATTAAAATCGCAACGATAAGCGGACCTCCCGCCAAACCAAGTTTCACAGGTGAAGACATTCCAGGTATATACAAAGGTATAGAACCTAAAATCACCCCAAGTACAATTCCGAAGAAAAGTTCAGCAATGTGCGGATGTTGCAAACGCTTTTTAGAGTTCCCAAATACTTTTTCAATCAATTTGATATGTTCCTCATCTCCTACAACTGTAATAGTATCACCGAATTGCAACTTCGTTTCCTTTGTTGGAACAAATTCAATCCCTGCACGATACACACGACTGATGGTAACACCATACTTTTCACGAACATTAATCTCACCTAATTTTTTTGTATAAGCTTGTTTGTTCGTAACGTTCATTCGGCGTGAAATGATATTTGTTGCCTCACCCTCAAATAACGATAAGTTAGCTTTCTTCCCTACCAAAGTAGAAAGACGTTCGAAATCTTTCGGATTACCTACCAAAAGCAAAATATCACCTTCTTTAAGGAATGTATCCTTATCAACCAAAAGTATGTTATCCCCGCGATACAGACGTGAAACAACGAAATCCATTCCTAAAGTTTGCTTAATAATAGCAATATGCTTATTGAATAAAATTGGATTTTCAACATACACGGCTATCTTATCAACTGTTGAATTATTTTTATTGATTTTCCATTGATTCAATCTCTTTTCTGCGTCTAAGTTCACTTTCAAAGCATATTTCAGAACCATCATCACTAAAATAATTCCTAAAACTCCAAAAGGATATGCTACAGCGTAACCGTTAGATACGTTAGACAATATACCATTAATAGCTTCTTGCGACGCTCCTCTTTCTAATGAAACATCAACAATTGCTTGTTGAGCAGCTCCTAACCCAGGAGTGTTGGTAACGGCTCCTGACATAATCCCTACCAATTCTGCCATTCTTGTACCTGTTGCATAATGCAAACCAACTACTGTAAGAACACAGGCAATTACCGAAAGTACGGCTAAGCTGTTCAACTTAATTCCTCCTTGCTGAAACGAAGCAAAGAAACCTGGTCCTACCTGTAAACCAATCGTATAAACAAATAAAATAAGTCCGAATTCCTTTACAAAATGCTGAATGTGACCATCTACCGTAAAGCCAAAATGGGCTACAGCAATTCCTGCGAAAAGAACACAAGCAATTCCGAAAGAAATACCCCAAAAACGAATCTTTCCCAGAGCTACTCCTAATGCAATGACAATACTGTAAATAATCACTGTGTAAGCCACGCTTTCGTGGTTTGAAAATAGGTTTACTATCCAATCCATATGTTAAAGTTTTTTAAATTTTTTCGGGTGCAAAGGTACTAATTTTATTCTATTTTTAACAACAAACATTGTCTTTTTTTCAATTTATATATATCAAAATTATCATATTAACAATTATATTTACTACAATTATTATTATTTCCATAATCTTTAATCCATTCACTTTCAATCAATAAATATTTTTTTCACAAAAAGCTTTTATTTTAAAAAAATATATGTATATTTGCACCCGCATTTGGGAAGATACTCAAGTGGCCAACGAGGGCAGACTGTAAATCTGCTGACTATGTCTTCGCAGGTTCGAATCCTGCTCTTCCCACAAGAAAGAGATTTTCAATTATGAAAATCTCTTTTTTTATATAATATATTTTGCGAAAAAGTAATTATTTTTGCAGAGTATCTGAAAAATATATTTTAAGAATATGTACAAACGCTTTATTCAACCAATTCTTTTTTCTTTAGATCCAGAAAAAGCACATCATTTAACATTCTCTTGGCTAAAATTTATTCACAAAATACCTGGAATCCCGACTCTTATCCGTTCCATATATAAAGTTGAACACCATTCGTTGGAGCGAGAGGTTTTCGGAATAAAGTTTAAAAATCCTGTGGGATTAGCAGCAGGTTTGGACAAAGAGGCAAAATTATACAAAGAATTATCCAATTTAGGCTTTGGATTTATTGAAATCGGTACCATTACCCCAAAGGGACAGCCTGGAAATCCCAAAAAACGATTATTCCGACTCAAAGCAGATAAAGCAATCATCAACCGTATGGGCTTTAATAATCAAGGAGTTGAAGAAGCTATTAAGCAACTTAAAAAAAATAAAAATGTAATCATCGGAGGAAATATTGGTAAGAATAAGATTACACCAAATGAGGAAGCAGTGAACGATTATAGTATATGTTTTGAAAAGTTATTCCCTTATGTGGATTACTTCGTGGTGAATGTAAGCTCTCCTAACACTCCCAATTTAAGAACTTTACAAGAAAAAGAACCTCTTACACTTTTGTTAAATAGTTTACAGAAATTAAACTTGCAGAAAGAAAAGCAAAAACCAATTTTACTAAAAATAGCACCTGATTTAACTGATGAACAACTTTTAGATATTATTGATATTGTTAAAGATACTAAAATCGCAGGTGTAATAGCCACAAATACAACCATTTCACGCGAAGGTTTGTTATCACCTGATAAAAATGAAATTGGTGGGCTCAGTGGCAAACCTTTAACAAAACGTTCTACAGAGGTTATCCGCTTTTTAAGTGAAAGGAGTGGAAAATCTTTTCCTATTATTGGCGTTGGAGGTATTCATTCTGTGGAAGATGCGTTAGAAAAGCTTGAGGCAGGTGCATCACTTATTCAACTTTACACAGGATTTATTTACGAGGGACCAAAACTCATTAAAGACATTAACAAACGACTTATAAAAAAATAATTCTCTTTATTCCAACACTCTTAAAAGCTATCCGAATACCAAAATATTTCGAAATTTCATTTTTCAACAACAATAATCCGAATATTTTCTGTGTATTTAGAAACTTTGCTTACTTTTAGTTATGTATCTTTATCAAATATAATCTGTTATCAATGAATTTATTATCTGTAGAAAATATTTCAAAATCATTTGGAGAACGTGTTTTATTTCAAAATATTTCGTTTGGCATCAATAAAGACCAAAAAATTGCATTTGTAGCCAAAAACGGAACAGGAAAAACAACACTTTTGAATATTATTGCAGGTAAAGACCAACCTGACAGCGGAAAAGTAGTCTCCAGAAATGGCATACACATCGCTTTTTTATCGCAAAATCCTGAATTTGACGAAGATTTAACTATCGAACAATCTATTTTTTCAATTGAAAACCCCATTCTGAAAGTAATTCAGCAGTACGAAAATGCTTTACAAAACCCTGAAAATGAAACAGCCTATCAGAAAGCCTTTGAAAAAATGGAGCTGTACAACGCTTGGGATTTTGAAACACAATACAAACAAATTCTCTCTCGACTGAAGCTTGACAATCTGCAACTAAAAATAAAAAGCCTTTCAGGTGGACAAAAAAAACGGTTGGCTTTAGCCAATGTACTTATCAGTAAACCTGATTTATTAATATTAGACGAGCCAACGAATCACCTTGATTTAGAAATGATTGAGTGGCTTGAGCAATTTTTTGCTAAAGAAAATATCACACTTTTTTTGGTAACTCACGATCGTTATTTTCTTGAACGTGTTTGTAATGAAATTATAGAATTGGACAACGGAGAACTTTTCACTTACAAAGGAAATTACTCATATTTTCTTGAAAAGAAGGAACTTCGATTGGCTCAGGAACAAGCAAGTGTAGAGAAAGCTAAAAACCTATACGTTAAAGAATTAGATTGGATGCGAAGGCAACCCAAAGCCCGAACTACCAAATCAAAATCACGTATTGATGACTTCTACATAATCAAAGAACAGGCTCACAAACGCAGAAAAGAACACGTTATTCAACTGGAAATCAATATGGAGCGATTGGGGAGCAAAATTGTAGAGTTTCATAATGTGAGTAAAAAGTTTGATGAACTTATGATTCTAAATAAGTTCGACTACAACTTCATCCGTGGCGAACGTATTGGCATCATTGGCAAAAATGGCACAGGAAAATCGACTTTTTTAAATCTTTTAACACAAAAGATACAGCCAGATAGTGGAAAAATTATAATTGGTGATACAATTAAGTTAGGATATTACACTCAATCAGGCATTGAAGTAAAGGAAGGAGAAAAAGTTATAGAAGTAATTCAAAAATTCGGTGAATACATTCCCTTACTCAAAGGGAAAACACTTTCAGCAGCACAATTATTAGAGCGTTTCTTGTTTGATCGTAAAAAACAATATGATTATGTTGAAAAATTGAGTGGAGGTGAACTGAAAAGGTTGTATTTATGCACTATTTTAATTCAAAATCCCAATTTTCTGATTTTAGATGAGCCTACTAATGATTTGGACATTGTAACGCTGAATGTTTTAGAAAATTTCTTGTTAGATTATCCAGGTTGCCTTTTAGTTGTATCACACGACCGTTATTTTATGGATAAAATTGTTGATCATCTGTTCGTTTTTCGAGGTAATGGCGTGATTGAAGATTTTCCTGGAAATTATACAGATTTTCGCGTGTATGAGGAAAGTACACCTCCTGTAGAGGAAGCTCCTGAAAAGAAAGAAACTACCAAAAATACGTGGCGAAAAGATGGCTTAAAAGGACTTTCTTTCAACGAACAAAAAGAATTCAACAGATTAGAAAAGGAAATTCCTCAATTGGAAGATAAAAAAATGCAATTAGAGACATTATTTTCTGAAGAAAACTTAAATTCTGAAGAAATTTATGAAAAATCGGCTGAATTGGAGCAAATAATACGTGATTTAGAAGAGAAAACAGAACGTTGGTTTGAACTTTCGATAAAAATGGAAGAAAATGGAGATTAACAAACTACAAAAACTTGCCAAAGAAAAGAAAGATGAAAATAAACGATTCTTTACTCAACTGAAAAAGAAGCCTCCAAAAAATCTTGATTATAAAGTGCAAGAAATTCACGATGAAGTAACAAATGAAATAGATTGTTTAACTTGTGCCAATTGTTGCAAAACTACGGGACCGCTTTTAACAAATATAGATATTGAACGTATTTCCAAATACTTACGATTAAAACCTTCAGATTTTATTACCAAATATTTAAAAATTGATGAAGAAAATGACTATATCTTTCAGTCGATGCCTTGTCCTTTTTTGGCTCCAGACAATTATTGTTTAATCTATGATGTTCGCCCAAAAGCTTGTCGTGAATATCCACATACTGACCGAAAAAAAATCTATCAAATTGCAAATTTAACGATAAAAAACACGGAAATTTGCCCTATAGCTTATAAAGTTGTAGAAAAAATGAAAGAAAAACTATAATTTTACTACGAAATTAACTCGAAAATCAAAATTTATACTTCAAAATTGTAAAAAACTATGAAATGGCGTACTACCCTAACTGAATATCAGTATTTTTTACGATTTCAAAGAGGAATGTCAAAAAATTCTGTTGCTTCATATGGGTTGGATATTGAAAAACTCATATCTTACCTTGAAAAATACGGGATAAACGAAACTCCTATTACCATTTCGGTAGATACATTACGTCAATTCATCTACGAAGTTTCAAAGGAATTAAACACTCGCTCACAAGCACGTCTTATTTCAGCTTTGAAAAGTTTTTTTAAATTTATAACATCAGAAAAAAGCAGAGAAGATTTCCCGATGAACCTAATCGAAAGTCCCAAAATTGGATTAAAACTTCCTGACACACTTTCTTTAGAAGAAATTGATAATTTACTGATTTCAATAGACTTAAGCACAGATGAAGGACACCGAAATAAAGCTATCATCGAAACACTTTATGGTTGTGGACTTCGTGTATCAGAACTTATATCATTGCGTTTGTCTGACTTGTTTTTTGAAGAAGATTTTATTCGAGTTATGGGAAAAGGGAATAAACAACGTCTTATCCCAATTGGAAAATTTACACAAAAACAAATCAAAAATTACATAAACCACCAACGGAAAAAGCTAAAAATCACCAAAGGGCACGAAGATTTTATTTTTCTAAACAGAAGAGGAAAACAACTAACAAGAGCAATGATTTTTACTATTGTTAGGCAAGTTGCAGAAAATACAGGCTTGAAAAAGAAGATAAGTCCCCACACTTTTCGACACTCATTTGCGACACATTTACTTGAAAATGGAGCAAACTTACGTGCTATCCAAACAATGCTAGGTCACGAAAGCATAACAACCACAGAGATTTACGTTCACGTAGAGAATTCTCACTTAAGGGAAGTTCTCACAAAATTTCATCCTCGACAAAAAATGAACCCAATGTAAAGGAGAACATCTCTCATCGAAAAATTCTCCTTTACAAAATTGTTAAAAAGATAAAAAACTTTTAATTTATATCCTCAAAATTGAAGTTTTTGAATGAGCCTCCAACTCCTATTTCTTCTTTATAAAAAGTCTTCTTAAAATCTTTTTGATGGCGTTCTGAAATAACCTCCTCTCCTTTTTCTTCGAAAACATAGTTAGTCATCTCGTTCAAAATTTCCTTAAACAATTCAAAATCTTCTTTATACAAGTAAATTTTGTGTTTTTTGTAATGGAACGACCCATCTTCGTGAGTAAATTTTTTACTTTCCGTTATCGTAAGATAGTAATCTTTCGCACGTGTAGCTCTCACATCAAAAAAATAAGTTCTTCTACCTGCTCTCAGAACTTTTGAGAAGATTTCTTCATTGTCTAAAAACTCTTTCTCTTCCATAAAATCTTATTTTTTGTTAGTATTTATATGTTAACATTGTTGCCACAAAAGTCTAAAAAAAATATCACTTATACAACTATTAAAAAACTTTTTTTATTTTTTAACATTATTTAATTGAGCTGATTTTTAAAAATTATACTATTTTGTACAGGTTGTTATCACAAATACAAATAATCTTTTTTCTTAAAATTTAACTCCTTTTTATAAATATAGTTTGTTATTTTCTTTCAGAAACACAATCAAAATTCATCAAACAACTAAAAATAAACTAATTAGCAACTTCACTGATAAATTTGATACGATACATACGAAGCTCGTCATCTTCATAATCTCCATCAAATTCTTTAGAGGCTACCGAAATTTTGTCTGTTTCAGCTTCCATAAAATAGTCGTGGAGTTCCTCCTGTTGCTCTTCATCAAAAATTTCATCGATATAGTAGCTGATATCCAATCTTGTACCGCTATAAACAATTTGTTCCAATTCTTTCAAAAACTCATCCATTTCCAAACCTTTAGCCTTGGCAATATCTGGTAGAGGTAATTTTCTGTCTACATTCTGAATAATATATAGTTTCAATGAAGAATTAGACCCTGTTGTTTTCACTATCAAATCTTCAGCACGAAGAATATCATTTTCCTCTACATACCTGCCTATCAATTCAATAAATTCACTTCCGTATTTTTTAGCTTTTCCTTCCCCAACTCCGTGAACATTCGTAAGTTCCGAAATTGTAATAGGATATTTCAAAGCCATATCCTCCAAAGAAGGATCTTGAAAAACAACAAATGGAGGAACACCTTTTTTCTTTGCAACTTTTTTTCGTAAATCTTTTAGCATTCCTAAAAGGACTTCATCGGCAACACCTCCCCCTGAAGTATTTACATCTTCAACATCTTCTTCATAAACGTGGTCTTCGGTCATCATAAACGATGTCACATTTTCGAGAAACTTACGTCCTTTATCTGTAATGAACATCACCCCATAGGTTTCTATATCCTTACGAATCAAACCATTAACCATCACTTGACGAAGCAATGCCATCCAGTACAAATCGTCTTTTTCTTTACCAATACCAAAGAAAGGCTGTTCATCAATTTTGTGTGACTTTATCAGGGCTGTTACTTTTCCTACCAATGTATTTACAATCTCTTTTGCTTTAAATTTCTGCTTAGTAGATATTATGACATTCAACAACTTAACAACATCATCTTTAGCTTCAATTTTTGTTTTTGGATGTCGGACATTATCGTCCATATCAGCACCTTCACCATTTACTTCATCAAATTCTTCTCCAAAATAATGTAGTATAAATTTACGACGGAAACTTGAAGTTTCAGCATATGCAACGATATCCTGCAATAAAGCTTGACCAATTTCTTGCTCAGCAATGGGCTTTCCAACCATAAATTTCTCCAGTTTCTCCACATCTTTGTAAGAGTAGAAAGCCAAACAATGCCCTTCTCCTCCATCACGTCCCGCACGTCCTGTTTCCTGATAGTAACTTTCGATACTTTTTGGAATATCGTGATGAATTACGAACCGCACATCGGGCTTGTCAATTCCCATACCAAAGGCAATTGTAGCAACAACTACATCAACCTCTTCCATAAGAAACATATCTTGATGTTTGGCTCGAGTTTTGGCGTCCAAACCTGCGTGATATGGAACTGCTGTTATTCCATTAACTTGCAGTGTTTGAGCAAGTTCCTCTACTTTTTTTCGACTTAAACAATAAATAATTCCAGATTTTTTGCTATTTTGCTTCACAAAACGAATGATGTCAGCATCTACATTTTTCGTTTTCGGACGTACTTCATAATATAGATTAGGACGATTAAATGAAGATTTAAAAACATTCGCATCGGACATTCCTAAATTTTTTAGAATATCCTCCTGAACCTTTGGTGTGGCTGTTGCAGTTAACGCAACAACAGGAATATCTTCTCCCAATCGGTCAATAATGGTTCGTATATTACGATATTCCGGACGGAAATCGTGTCCCCATTCCGAAATACAATGTGCTTCATCAACAGCTACGAACGATATAGGAATTGTTTTCAGAAAGTTAGCATATTCATCTTTAATTAAAGATTCAGGTGCTACATATAATAATTTTGTTTTTTCATTACTAATGTCATCCATTACCTCACGAATCTCGCTTTTGGTAAGTGATGAATTTAAAACGTGTGCAACACTATCTGTTGATGAAATCCCACGCATTGCATCTACCTGATTTTTCATCAGTGCAATCAGTGGAGATATAACAATAGCCGTGCCTTTCAGAACCAATGCAGGAAGCTGATAACATAACGATTTTCCTCCTCCTGTTGGCATAATAACAAATGTATCTTTTCCTTTGATAACGCTTTGTATAATTTCCTGTTGATGCCCCTTAAAACTATCAAAACCGAAGTAGTGCTTCAAAGCATTCTGTAAATCATTTTTAGCCGTTTCCATCTAAATTATATCTATATTTTATCTAACTTTGCGAACATAAAAGTATAACATTTTTTTTAATTGACAATAAAAAAAGTAAAAAAATTGATGGAAGCTAAAAAAATCATAGAAATTGCCAAAAAAACAATTGAAGAAGAATCGAAAGCAATCTTAAAATTAACCGATTTTATAGATGATAATTTTACAAAATCAGTTAATTATATACTAAATTCACAAGGAAGAGTTGTTATCACTGGAATTGGGAAAAGTGCTATTATTGCCAGTAAAATTGTAGCTACAATGAACTCAACGGGTACTCCTGCCATCTTTATGCACGCAGCTGATGCCATTCACGGCGATTTGGGAATCATTCAAAAGGATGATGTTGTCATTTGTATTTCAAAAAGTGGAAATACTCCTGAAATAAAAGTACTCGTTCCTCTGCTAAAAAGAGGCAATAATAAGTTAATTGCTATCACATCGAATAAAAATTCGGTTTTGGGACAACAAGCAGATTGCGTTTTGTACGCTCACGTTGAAAAAGAAGCTTGTCCAAACAACTTAGCTCCTACCACAAGTACCACAGCTCAATTAGTTTTAGGAGATGCTCTGGCAATATGTCTATTAGAAATGAAGCAATTTGGAAGTAGTGATTTTGCGAAATATCACCCTGGCGGAGCTTTAGGTAAGCGTTTGTATTTGAAAGTATCAGACATCGTAGCAAATAACCAAAAACCACAAGTTTCACCTGAAACTGACATCAAAAAAGTAATTGTAGAGATTTCAGAAAAAATGCTCGGAGCCACCGCTGTAGTTGATGGACAAGACATCATTGGTGTGGTTACAGATGGAGATATACGAAGAATGCTAAGCAAAACCGACACCATAACAGGGCTAACAGCAAAAGATATTATGACTGCAAATCCTAAAACAATTGAAGCAAACACCTTAGCCATTGATGCTCTTGATGTTATGGAGACAAACAAAATCACCCAACTATTGGTTACTGAGAACAATACATACGTGGGTGTAATCCATCTGCATAATTTGGTACAAGAAGGTTTAATTTAACTTCTTTAGAAATCTTAAGAATTCTCATACAGAAATTGTAGTCTATTTTTGTATGGGAATTTTTCGTTTATAAAAACAATTCACTGATTTTCAGAAGAATAATTTTCAATTGCTTTTTTCAAAACAGAAAGTATTTTTCGACGAAATCTACAAGGACTAATCACTTCTATCGAATTTCCGAATCCTAAAAACAAACGTTCCAACTCAAAATTATGACGAACTTTAATCTTAAATATTGTTCCGTTTTCTTTTTCCTCCAAAACAATTTGTGAATGGTGAAAAGGTTTGGTTTTGACGTAGTTTGCATTTTCTTTATCTATAAAAAAGACCACCTCCTCCACTGGATTTCCCTCTGAAACTGTCACTCCCACAATATCTTTGAAATATTCATCAGGATTGAGATTTCTACTAATATACTTAGTATCAACCTCTTTTAAGTTTTCTATTCGATCTAAAGCCAATGTAAGTAATGTCGTTTTATGGTGACAAACTACAAACCAACGATTGTTAAATTCCTTCAGAAATTGTGGGTGTACTTCTAAAACATTTACTCTCCGAGATTTAAAAGACTTATAATCAATCTCTAATACTTTCTTTCGTTGTATAGCTCTATAAACAGGGTCAATGTACTCCAACCCTTTCAAAAGTTCATTCTTATCCAAATGAATTATTGTAGAATTTTGGCTGTCTTTCCCAAAAACAGAATCTTCCAAACGATGAATAATTCCGTTCATATCTTTAAAGAAAGAAAAATCTTTAAATTCTTTCAACAATTGTATCGCATCTCCCATCAATTTGATATCATTCTGCGATATTGGAGTGTTTTTGATGCTATAATCTGGGTCGGAATATCTATAATACTTATTTTCAAATACTTCAATAGGAGCATTATATCCCATTTTGTCGCTTCTCATATTTTGAATATCCAACTGGATTGTACGTTTACTTACCATATCATCTTTACCTTCATACTCATAAAGGGCATCAGAACAGGCATTAATCAAATCCTCCAAAGTCCAACGTCTTCCAGTATTTCTCAAACACTCATCAATGGTTTTATATCGGATAAGTGCATTCTTATTAGTAGCCATAACTAACTGATTTTTAAACAAAATACATCAACAATACAGAATATATGAATTTAAAATTCGGAAACTAAACAAACTGATTTTGTAAATATTATCTGTATTTTTCTCACAAAGAACGCGAAAAGCGAATAAATACACAAATCAACTACAAAAAATCCCCAAGAGTAGACAAATCTAAAAACCTTTTTCTTACCGAAAATACTTGTGTAATATCTATTTTTTTATGACCTTTGTCGTATTTCAATTTAATTTACTTGAGTATTATGAAGATATTAGTATGCATAAGTAGCGTTCCTGACACTACTTCAAAAATAAATTTCACTGACGAAAATCGCAAGTTTGATTCCAATGGTATTCAGTTCATTATAAATCCTAACGATGAATACGGACTTACCAAAGCCATTATTTTAAAAGAAAAATTCGGAGCTTCTGTCACCCTAATCAATGTAGGAACTGCTGAAACGGAGCCAACCTTACGAAAAGCTTTTGCCCTTGGTGCTGACGATATTATACGTGTCAACGCTGTTGCTTCTGACGGATTTTTTGTAGCTTCACAAATCGCTAAAATAGCCAAAGAAGGTAATTATGACTTGATTATCACAGGAAAAGAATCTATCGACTATAATGGAGGAATGGTTGGAGGAATGGTTGCTGCACTTCTGGATTATCCTTTTATTAACAAATGTATCAATTTAGAAGTTGATGGAAATTCAGTGTCTGCTGAACGTGAAATTGATGGTGGAAAAGAAAAAATCTCTACACAACTTCCGATTGTTATTGCAGGACAAAAAGGTTTAGTACAAGATAAGGATTTGCGTATCCCGAATATGAGAAATCTTATGGCTGCCCGAACTAAGCAAATCAGGATTTTAGAATCAGAAAACTCTGATAATAAGACTGAAACGGTTAGTTTTGAAAAACTTCCAGCGAAACAACCTGTGAAAATGATTTCTCCTGATAATTTAGACGAGTTAATCAATCTTCTGCATAATGAAGCAAAAGTACTATAATCCTAATCAGGTTGATTTACAGAATATTAAATTTAAAAACTAAAAAGTAAGAAAATGTCAATATTAATATATGCCGATTCCGAAAACGGAAAATTAAAAAAATCTGCCTTTGAGGTGGCTTCATACGCGAAAGCCTTTGCTGATAAACAAAGTACATCTGTCACAGCCGTTGTGGTAAATACTGACGATACAGCTCTTTTAGGAAATTATGGCGTGGATAAAGTAATACGCATTAAAGATGAAAAATTAAATCACTTTTCCTCAAAAGCCTATTCATCTGTTTTAAAACAAGTTGCAGAAAAAGAGAACAGCCAAATTATTGTGCTGAGTTCTTCTTCAAATTCAAAATCAATAGCCCCCTTTTTAGCTGTTGCACTTCAAGCAGGTTACATCTCAAATGTGATTTCACTTCCTGAAGATATTGATAATTTTATCGTACGAAGTAATATTTTCTCTAACAAAGCCATTGGAGCGACAAAAATCACCACGATTAAAAAAGTAATTAGTTTGGCTGGAAACGCTTACGGACTAAAAGAAAATCCTGTAACTATTTCTGTAGAAGATTTTTCTCCTTCATTGACAGAAAATGATTTCAATATTACGATAAATGGTGTTGAAAAAAATAGTGGGAAAGTTTCTTTAGATGATGCATCTATCGTTGTTTCAGGAGGAAGAGGATTAAAAGGACCTGAAAACTGGGGAATGATTGAGGAATTGGCTGAAGTTCTGGGAGCTGCAACGGCTTGTTCAAAACCTGTTGCTGATATGGATTGGCGACCTCACGAAGAACACGTGGGACAAACAGGAAAACCAATTGCTACCAATTTGTACATTGCCATCGGAATTTCGGGAGCCATACAACATTTAGCAGGTGTGAACGCTTCAAAGGTAAAAGTCGTTATTAATACTGATGAAAACGCTCCTTTTTTCAAAGCTGCTGATTATGGTATAGTTGGAGATGCTTTTGAAGTAGTTCCAAAATTAATTCAAAAATTAAAAGCCTTTAAGGAAGAATAATCAATTCTTTATAAAAAACCTGTCTAAACTTTTTTGAAGGAAAAGTAAAAGTTCCAAGAATTTTTAGCATTTTTGTTTTGCATAACAAAATGAAAATCAAGGAACTTTGAGCAAAGATATAATAAAAAAATGGATTATTTCCCATTTGAGTATCGGAAAAAGAGGATTTAAAACAAAATTTGATTTATCATTAATTTTTCTTCTGATAGTCAAACGATTA
>NZ_KB900719.1 GCF_000379185.1 Capnocytophaga cynodegmi DSM 19736 | reverse complement strand
CTGAGCACACTCCTGAAGCAGGAGGGGGGAATCAAGGAGATAATAGCTCAGATTCAAACCCAAATAATCCTCCTACTGATGGTGATAATTCTCAGCCTAACCAGAGTGATAAGCCCTTTGTTTATAAAGTGTTAGTAGAAGACGTTACAGGAACGTGGTGTGGACACTGTCCATCTGTTGCACGAGCTATTCAAAGAGCTAAAAATGCGGATAATCCACTTAAGGAAAAGCTTGTTGTAGTTGCTATTCACAATGGAAATGGGAGGGAACCTATGGAAATTATCGAAAGTTATAGATTGATAAATCACTTTAAAAGATTGCCTAATCTTAGCTTTACAGGATTTCCGTGGCTCATATTCAACCGAAACCAAGAAATCCGTGCATTCAACGCACCAACACGTATTTTTGAGCGTTTGGAAAAAACACCAATATCTCCTATTGGGATAAAAATTTCTTCTCAGTTAAATACTACTGGTGGAAATATATCAGTAAGTTTCAAAACAACGGAAAACCTTGAGGGACTAAAATACCATATTTTTGTTACACAGGATAATCTCGTCTATAGTCAATCAGATTATGAACAGGGAGGGTACAATCATAATTTCAAACACGATGAAGTATTGAGAGCAGTGTACGGAAAAACAGCAGGAAATGAGTTAGGTACGTTAACGAAAGGTCAAGAAGTAACTAAGGAAAATCAGCAGGTTAGCTATACACTACTTCAAAATGGTACAATGGATAAGGTAAAAGTAGTTGTTTTTGTTACCAATGCGGCAGGAGCGGTGGTAAACGTTCAAGAAGCTAAGGCAAACCAAACGAAAGATTACGAATATGTAAAGTAATAAGTTACTTAAACTAATATATAAGCAAAATTCAAAATAGGTTTTAGTATTATCTTTTTAATACTGAAACTTATTTTTTTATTTCTAAAATAAAACCCAAAAGAATAGTTTTTTTGCTTCTAAAGTTGTACATTTGCCTGAACGTAAAATAATTGAAGATATGAAAAAATTACATTACTTTAAGCTATTTACTGTGTTGGCAGTAATTATTACGATGTTCGCTTGTACCAAAGAGGGTAATAATTCGGAAGGAACGTATTATTTCAGAGCGAAAATAAACGGAAACAAAACAGAAGCAATCTTGCATCATGCAGCCATTGGTGAAGTGAACGGAAAAGCAGTTCTGTTTTTGTATGGCAGATGGGGAGAGAAACTCGTTCAAGGAATAGACATCAAGCATTTTGATTTTCCGAAAGCCTTAGGAGATTATACCATTGATAATGAAGCTAAAACGATAACAGCGACATATCAAACTAAGGAGGAATTATTCAATTCTTCAAAAGGGAAATTCTCTATTGAAAGTGTTACAGACAAAACCATCAAAGGAACGTTTGAATTTACCTCAGATGGGACAACTATCACAGAAGGAGCGTTTTATCTACCTTTACTTAATGTGGGTTCGGTGAATACACCAGATGTAGATGTTGAGGTGCAAAGCATTCTTTCTGAAATAAAACCTGAAACAATACAGCGACTTAAAGAAGGAGGAATGGCTATTCACGAAGGAAATAATCCGCCAAATATTGAGGGAATCTATTTGTCTTCACCTCACGTTTTGATGCAACCTTACCCTAATGATACCCATTTAAAAGGGCATATCTGGCCTGACTATCGTTACCGAATTTCAATCCAGAAAAACGGACACGCCATTTTGGATTACAAAGCATCTGATGCTAATGGTAGCGGTATAGGCGTTTACATTACCGGAAATGGTAATAAGTTCACGCTTTATGCTCGTGTTTTTGGTCAAGAAAAAGGAGTTAGAAAGTCTGATATTACCGTAATTTCGGGTGAAGTTACTCCTGAGGGGATTAAAAACTTCACTTCTTCCTATGTACTTACGTGGAAGCAGGGCGATACTTCCAACACCATATTAATGCCTGTGGGAGCTCATCGAGTAAGTGGTGATAAAGACGGATTGGCTCAGAAAGTAGATACATATTAAAGAAATTAAGCATCTTTATTCCTAATTTCTATATTCTTGAAATAACATAGATGAAGGAAAAGCATAAAACCGACTTAAAAATAGTCGGTTTTTTTCGTTATTGGTGTCACTCTAGTAGAATTATTCCCCTTTTTAAAGGAGTAAGGGGATATTATAGGCGATATTAACTAAATCCTGAAACATTTTATTGTCACTCCAAGCGGAGTCGAGGAGAAATTATAAAGAATTCTATTTCACTCAGCCTGACAAGAGGTATTCTGTTTCGGTTTTGTATTGTACCTTTTGGGAATACTAAAATTCTGTAACAGGATAAGGTTACTCCAGTTATATTATTCCCCCTTTTAAGGGGGTAGGGGGATATTATAGACTAGATTACCTAAATCCTGAAACATTTTATTGTCATTCCGAGTGGAGTCAAGGAGTGAGGAAAAGGGGATTTGACTTCGCTCAGCCTGACAAATGCTTTTCTATTTCGGTTTTGTATTGTACCTTCTGGGAGTAATAAAAGTAATTATAAGGAAATAATTTCTACGGATGTTAAATAAAATAAAAATAACTTCTTTTCTTTTGAAAATCAGAAAATAATAACTACCTTGCCCTACGTAACAATCCTAAAAATAATGAGTATGATAAAAACAACTTATCTTAAAGAATTACGGCAAAAGGAGTATACACAAGTATTGCTTAATATCTGCACTTTTGCCAAGCAAGAAGATTTGGAAGTATTGGAGCTAAAAGCTATTTTTGAAGCGTTTGAACAAAAAGTGAAAGCACTTGATAGTTCTTCCAGTAAGGAAACTACAAAAGAGCAAACCAAAACGGTAGAAGAAGCTGATTTTGTAAGAGATAAGACTTTTACAGCATTAACTGCCGTAATACGTGCCTATCTTCTTTCTCCCGATGAGGCTCAGGCAGGGAGAGCCAGAAAACTCATTGATGAGATTGAAAAATATGGCAAAAAGATTACCAGACAATCGCATAAGGCTGAGACTACTTCCATTCGGAATATTATCAATGACATCAATCAGTCTGAAAATATGAAGGCAACCATTACTGAATTACATTTAGATACTTGGCTTACACTTTTAGGTAAACAGAATGAGGAGTTCGAGAAAATTTATAACGCTCGTACCAAGCAAAAATCGGAAGAGGAAACAGGTAAATCCAAAGTAGCCAGAATCGAAGCACAAGAAAGTTTTGAGTATTTTGCTAAAGCGATTAACTCCTATGCTTTCGTTCGTGGTGAGGCTCTTTATAAAAATCTTGCTGATAAAATCAATACCGAAATAGCACAGGCTTTGAGTAACATTCGCAAAAGAAGAAAAAAAGATTCTAAGGAAGAATAATAATTTTGGTGTTCAATAACTTATTAAATCCGTATTGTTTATGAAGAAATGGAGTATAGTACTAAGTATGATAACATTGCTTATAGGTTGTTCTGCTAAGGACAATAGTACTAAAAGTATGATGCAAGGCGTTTGGGTGTTGGAAAGCTGTTCTGATGCGCAGGAACCTAACATAATTTTATCAGATTGTCAACGAAAAACATTTTATCAGTTTGGTGATGATTTTGTTTTTCATTCACTTTCCTTTGAAGAAGAAGGAAAGTGCCAAACGATTGTAAGTAAAAACAGCTCGTACAGGGTGGATGGTAATCAGGTTTATATTAATGATGATGAGAATTTATTAATTTTGGTAGAAGGAGATAAACTTACAACTCATACAACAACCAAAAGAAGCTTTGACCCTGTAGTAAATGTGTACAGAAAAATGAAATAAGATACAAGTAACTTACAAAGGTGAGCAAAAAGTAAATAGTTTTTGGTATCTTTTTGTATGAAACAAATGTAGTGTTATATATAAAAAAGTGTATCTTTGTCCCAATATTTAATAGTAAAAATAGAAAAAAAATGAGTAAAGGACCTATTTCACAATTTATAGAAAAGAATTTCTTGCATTTCAACGCAGCGGCATTGGTAGATGCGGCAAAGGGCTATGAAACGCATCTTTTGGAAGGCGGAAAAATGTTGGTTTCTCTTGCCGGAGCGATGAGTACTGCCGAGCTGGGGATTTCACTGGCAGAGATGATTCGTCAGGGGAAAGTGGATATTATTTCTTGTACAGGGGCAAACCTTGAGGAAGATGTGATGAACCTTGTGGCACATTCGCATTACAAACGTGTACCAAATTACCGCGACCTTACGCCTCAGGACGAGTGGGAACTTCTTGAAAATCATTACAATCGAGTAACGGATACTTGTATTCCTGAAGAGGAAGCTTTCCGCCGTTTGCAGAAACACTTGGAAGAGGTTTGGCATAAAGCAGAAAAGAATGGAGAACGCTATTTTCCACACGAGTTTTTATACCAAGTGGTAAACTCAGGCGTATTGGAACAATATTACGAAATTGACCCGAAAAACTCTTGGATTGTAGCTGCTGCTGAACGTAACTTACCTATTGTTTGCCCAGGTTGGGAAGATTCGACTACAGGAAATATTTTCGCGTCGAATGTTATTAAAGGCAACTTGAAGGCTTCGACAGTGAAATCAGGTATTGAGTATATGGTGTACTTAACAGAGTGGTACAGAGCTAACTCTGGCGGAAAAGGTGTAGGCTTCTTCCAAATTGGTGGAGGTATTGCGGGAGATTTCCCTATTTGCGTCGTGCCGATGATGTACCAAGATTTGGAATGGACTGATGTACCTTTCTGGGCGTATTTCTGTCAAATCTCTGATTCAACAACCAGTTATGGTTCCTATTCAGGTGCCGTTCCGAATGAAAAAATCACGTGGGGAAAATTGGATATTGACACACCTAAGTTCATCGTTGAATCCGATGCGACAATTGTTGCTCCACTAATTTTTGCATATATTTTAGGGCAGTAAGTTATTATTCTTTCATAATAAATTCAATTTTCGAGAAAAAGGTTTTCCTTCAAAAGAGGAGAGCCTTTTCTTGTTATGGATAAGGAATAAAAGTAGGCGACCTTTGTTTGGAAGATGTTTTGAAATCTTAAATATTTTTACTTTATTTGTTGTTTAAAAGATGATGTAATGAGAACTATTTTCTTGCTTTTTGTAATTCTATTTATTTCCTGTCAACGAACAGAAAACCAATCTTCTGAAATCATTCCTGACGAAAAACTAACTGATTTTGTTAATCCGTTTATCGGAACAGATGGTCCAGGTAATACCTACCCTGGTGCTACACTTCCTTTCGGAATGGTACAACTTAGCCCCGATATTGGTATACCTGGTTGGGATAGGATTGCGGGTTATTTCTATCAAGATAGCATTATTACGGGATTTTCACACACACACCTTTCAGGGACTGGCGCTGGTGATTTGTACGATATTTTAGTGATGCCAACCAATAGTCGTTTTAGTGAACGTATTGAGGAAAATTCACGTAAGCCTTTTTCAAAATTTAGTCACGATAAGGAAGCCGCTACAGCAGGATATTACACAGTGGATTTACTCAGTTATGGGATTAAGGCAGAACTTACAAGTACGGAACGCGTTGGTATTCATCGTTACACGTTTCCGAAAGATGAGCAAACAAAAATTAATGTTGATTTGGGGTTTGCAATGAATTGGGACGCTGCCACAGACACGCATATCAACATAGTGAATAATACAACCATCGAAGGGTATCGTAAATCCACAGGTTGGGCAAAAGACCAACAGATTTATTTTGTGATGCAGTTTTCTAAGCCTTTTTCGGGTTATATTCTTTTTAATGATGAGAAGGAAACAACCAATCCTACAACAGGAAAGAATACGCGAGTAGAGCTTTTATACAATACGCAGCAGAACGAGCAAATAATCGTAAAAACAGCTCTTTCCACCGCCAATATAGAAGGAGCCTATGCTTCAATGAAAGCAGAGACAAGTGATTTTGATTTTGACAAATACCGCAAACAAGCCAATGATGCTTGGGAAAAAGAGTTACAAAAGGTGCGAATCGTGTCCGATGACCGAAATAAAAAAACAATCTTCTACACGATGCTGTACCAGTCAATGTTATGTCCAACCCTTTTGAGTGACCCTAATGGGAATTACAAAGGAGCAGATAATCAGGTAGGAAAAGCAGAAGGTTTTAAACGTTACGATACTTTTTCATTGTGGGATACATTTCGTGCTACACATCCACTTTTTACTATTACCCAACCTGAACGCACTAACGATTTCATTCAGTCGCTTTTAGCTCATTACAAAGAAACGGGGAGGCTTCCTGTTTGGTCTATGCAAGGCAACGAGACGAATATGATGATAGGGTATCACGCTGTTCCTGTGGTGATTGATGCATATTTTAAAGGTTTCCCGATGGATTCAGAATTGGCATACAAGGCTTGTAAGGAGAGTGCAATGGTAGATGAGCGTCAGATAGATTTATATAAGAAATTAGGCTATGTTCCTACCGATGGGCATCACGAAAACTGGTCGGTATCCAAAACAGTGGAGTATGCTTATGGGGATTGGTGCATTGCGATGTTTGCTAAGGCTTTAGGGAAAACTTCTGATTATGAGTATTTTTTGAAACGTTCTAAAAGTTGGGAGAATCATTATGATAAAAAATCAACTTTTCTTCGTCCGAAAGATAGTAATGGAGAGTTCGTAAGTCCTTTTATTCCAAAGGAATATACGCCTTATTTTTGCGAGAGTAATGCGTGGCACTATTTCTGGTTTGTTCCGCAAAATATTCCTCAGTTGGTTAGCACAGTAGGAGGGGAGGAGCGTTTTGAACAGAAATTAGACTCAATGTTCAGTTATT
The DNA here is from genome assembly GCF_000379185.1 of Capnocytophaga cynodegmi DSM 19736. GTDB lineage: Bacteria > Bacteroidota > Bacteroidia > Flavobacteriales > Flavobacteriaceae > Capnocytophaga > Capnocytophaga cynodegmi. The sequence goes on along the minus strand of NZ_KB900719.1, from coordinate 18,274 downwards.
ATCCTCTTCCTGAGGACAAACTCCCCATTTTCAGCACAGGAATGATAGGGCAGTACGCACACGGAAATGAGCCAAGTCATCACGTTGGATTTTTGTATAACTATGTGTCGAAACCCTCAAAAACTCAAGAGATTGTACAGCAAATTCTCAAAACTCAATACCAAAACCAACCTGACGGACATTGCGGGAATGAGGACTGCGGACAGATGTCGGCTTGGTTTGTGTTTTCTTCCTTAGGATTTTATCCTGTGAACCCTGCACAAGGCGTATATATGTTTGGAAATCCGTATTTTAAACAAGCTCAAATTCAATTAACAGAAGGCAAGAAGTTTGAAATTAAAACCGAAAATTTTTCTGACAAAAACAAGTACATAAAGGCAATATACCTCAACGGGAAACCTTATAAAAAACTCTATATCAGTCATAAAGATATTATCAAAGGCGGTACACTAACGTTTGAAATGAGTGATGTGCCTAACGATGAGGTTTTAGGAGGATATGAACTACCTGAGGTTGATAAGGTTTATTGATGTGTATTTGAGAAAACGTTTCTGTATTCATTTAAAAATGATTATCTTTGCCCACAAAATTAAGAATTTATGAGTGCTATTGTAGCTATTGTAGGACGTCCTAACGTTGGAAAATCAACTTTTTTTAATCGACTTATTAAACGCCGTGAGGCGATTGTTGATGCCGTTAGTGGAGTTACTCGCGATCGTCATTATGGAAAAACGGATTGGAATGGAGTTGAATTTTCGGTTATTGATACGGGAGGATATGTAGTAGGAAGCGATGATATTTTTGAAAAAGAGATAGATAATCAGGTCAATTTGGCTATTGAAGAAGCAGATGCCATAATTTTTATGGTAAATGTGGAAGATGGAGTAACAGGTATGGACCAAACTGTAGCTGATTTGCTCCGACGTTCTAAAAAACCAATCTTTCTTGCTGTAAATAAAGTGGATAGCAACAATCGTATTGCTGACGCACAGGAGTTTTACGCTTTTGGGTTCGATAATCTTTACACGCTTTCAAGCATTAATGGAAGTGGAAGTGGTGAACTTTTAGATGATTTGGTAAAAGTATTACCAGAACGTGAAAGTAGGCAAGAGGAAGAGCTTCCTCGTTTTGCGGTGGTGGGGCGTCCTAATGCGGGAAAGTCTTCGTTCATAAATGCGTTGATAGGAGAAGACCGATATATCGTGACCGATATTGCGGGGACAACCCGTGATGCGATTGATACCAAGTACAATCGTTTTGGGTTTGAATTCAACTTGGTTGATACAGCTGGAATTCGCAGAAAATCAAAGGTTAAGGAAGATTTAGAATTTTATTCCGTAATGCGTTCTATCAGAGCTATCGAAAATTCAGATGTTTGTATTTTAATGATTGATGCAACTCGTGGCTTTGAAGGACAGGATAGTAACATATTTTGGCTTGCTGAAAGAAACCGAAAAGGAATTATAATTTTAGTAAATAAATGGGATTTGGTAGAAAAGGGGAATAACACTACTAAAGAATATGAAGCTTTGATTCGCAAGGAAATAGCTCCGTTTACTGATGTTCCGATTATATTCGTATCAGCACTTAATAAACAACGTATTTACAAGGCGATAGAAACGGCTGTTGAGGTTTACAAAAATCGCTCAAAACGTGTTCCAACACATAAACTTAATGAAGTGATGTTGCCTATTATAGAGAACTATCCGCCACCTGCCATTAAAGGTAAATATATCAAAATTAAGTATTGTATGCAATTACCTACACTGATGCCTCAGTTTGTATTTTTTGCAAATCTGCCTCAATACGTTAAAGATCCGTATAAACGATTTATAGAGAATAAATTACGAGAACATTTTGATTTTACTGGGGTTCCAATAGATGTGTATTTCAGGCAAAAATAGATAATAAAAAAACAGGGAATTGAAAATCAATTCCCTGTTTTTTTGTTTTTAGGCTTCACAACTGCTACAATTTACAAAATTCATTATCATTTCTTTTGCAACAGATTGACTACGTTGATAGTATAGCGTTTTTACTCCCAATTTCCAAGCTTCAATCATCACTTTATTGACGTCTTTGATAGGCATTATCGACGGAATGTTTAGGTTTAAACTTTGCGTTTGGTCGATATAGGCTTGACGTTGTGCAGCTTGTGTTACAATTTCCATTGGTGAAATTTCCTTGAATGTTTTGAATACATTTTTTTCTTCCTGTGTAAGTTCTGTTAGGTGCTGTACTGAGCCGTCATTCAGTCGTATGCTTCGCCAAGTATCCTCGTTATTTATACCTTTTTCTTCTAATAATTGTGTTAGATATTTATTCTTACGCATAAAGTTTCCTTTAGCCAAACCAACTTTGTAATAATTACTTGAATAAGGCTCAATTCCTGGTGAAACTTGCCCTAAAATAGCTGAGCTTGAGGTGGTTGGTGCGATAGCCATTGTGGTTGTATTTCGGCGTCCGTATCCTTTTAAAAGCTCAGGTTCACCATAAATGTGTGCCAGTTCTTGAGTGGCTTTGTCAGCTTCTTCACGAATATGTTTAAAGGCTCTTGCGTTGAATTGTGTAGCTTCGAAACTTTCAAACGGAATCATATTTTTCTGTAAATAAGAATGATATCCCAAAACTCCTAAGCCCAAAGCTCTGTGACGAATAGCAAAATTACGAGCTGATTGCAAATAGTAATTATCTTTAGTTTTTTCAATGAATTCGGAAAGCACAGCATCTAAGAAGAAGATAGCCAGTTTTACAGCTTTTGTGTCTTTCCATTCGTCAAATAATTCCAAATTCATTGATGACAAACAACAAATAAATGATTCGTCTGCTCCTGATGGAAGCATAATTTCACTGCACAAGTTGCTTGAACGAATCAACATATTTTTGTCTTTATAAACTTTAGGACGATTGCGATTTACGTTATCTGTAAAGAAAATATAAGGTAATCCTTTTTGTTGGCGACTTTCAAGAACTCTTGCCCAAAGTTTGCGTTTTTCAAGGTCACCATCAATCATTTCTTGCATCCAATAATCAGGGACACATAGGCCAAAGAAAAGGTTTTGTATAGGGAATCCTACATCTTTTATTTGAAGAAATTCCTCAGCATCAGGGTGGTCGATGTCCAAATAGGCTGCAAATGCACCACGACGCACACCTCCTTGTGAAACCACGTCCATAGCTGAATCAAACAACTTCATAAAACTTACAGCTCCGCTTGATTTTCCGTTGTCAGTAACCGCCGAGCCACGACTGCGAAGTTCTCCAAAATATCCTGAAGTTCCTCCACCAATTTTTGTTTGCATAATGACCTCGCCGAGTTTGTGAGTAATCCCCTCGATGCTATCTGGTACGTGGACATTAAAACAAGATATGGGTAAGCCACGCTCAGTTCCCATATTCGCCCAAATAGGTGATGAAAAACTAATCCAACCTTTAGTAATCATTTCCTTGAAAGCGGGTTGTAGCTCTGGTTTGTAAAGTCTACGAGCGGCTGCACAAGTAATGCGGTCAATTGCACCTTCTACAGTTTCTCCTTTTAATAAATAACCACGATTGAGGATTTGTTCCGATTCATCGTTGAGCCACCATATATTCGTTTCTTCATTCATATTGATTTGTTCTTTAGTGTTAATTGATTTTTTATATTTTTTTTCTTGTTTTCTATTTTTATTATTATCTAAAGATATTATTTTTCTATTGCGTCTAATTCTTTTTTTAAGAAAGGTTTAAGTGATTCAAATTCAAAAATGAATCCTGTTTGTTTTGCTTTTTCATTAGAAACTCGACTTCCCTCAAGTAAAAGGACTGAAGCATCTCCAAAAATCCACTTTATTAAAAAAGCGGGTATATTGGGTAAATATATTTTCTTGTTGATGCATTCTGCCAAAAGATATGTCATTTCTCGGTTTGTAACATTTTTTGATGCAACAACGTTGTACGTTCCTCCGAGTGAATTTTCGATGGTATGTTTTATAAATCGGCAAACATCATTTATAGCTACCCAAGGAATATATTGTTTGCCACTTCCCAGAACTGCCCCAAAACCTAAAGTTATCGGCTTTAACATTTTAGGTAAAGCTCCTTCTTTTGCACTAAGGATTACTCCAAAACGTAATTTGGTTACTTGTGTTGCTACATTATAGAATGCATCTGCCGCATGTTCCCATTGCAGACAAACATTGCTTAAAAAATCATTTCCGTAAGAGGCTTCTTCTGTGTAGATATTACTTGTGGTTTTTGTTCCGTAGTATCCTACTGCCGAAGCGCTTATGAAAGACTTTAGTTTGATGTTCTCCGCTTTTAACTTCTTTAAAAGAAGTTCAGCTGATTGAATTCTGCTTTCTATTATTTTTTGTCGTTGCGTCGCCGTCCACCGCCCCTCAGCGATAGAAACTCCTGCCAAATGTACTATATGTTTCACTCCAACCAAACTCTTCACATCTAAGTATTGTTTGTCAATATCCCATTGGTAATCATTTGGTTTTTGCACTTTTCGTGTTAGGAAACGTATTTCATATTCTGATTTTAACAGAGTTGCTAATTGTTTGGAAAGCATTCCGTTAGCTCCTGTAATAAGGACAATATCTTTTTCCAAATTATCTTACAATTTATTGTTTGTGAAAAATGAAAATCAATACAAACTCCGACAAAGATAAAACCATACAAGTTAATTTTGGTACTATGAGTGAATAACTTTTCAACAAGGTTTTAACAATTTTCGAAAGCATTCGTAGAATCAATCTTTTACAAAAAAATAAAGTGAGTGATTTTTTGTCACTCACTTTTTATTACTAAAACGATATTAAATTTGTCTATGAAATTACACCTATTTGGTAATGATTCCTATTTCTGCAAAAGAAGCTCTGTTTGAATTATCAGTAACGGCAGTTGAACTTAGTCTGATAAATTTCGCTTTTTTAGTATCAAAATGAATTCTTTGCTCGATAGGATTATTTTTTATATTTCCAAATTCACCCTCGGAGGCTTTTACCCATTTTTTTCCATCAAGGCTAACCTCAAATACATAATGGCTGATGGTTCCTGAAGCCCATCTGTCTTGTGCTGGTAAGTAGGTAAATCCTTTTAGGTCGAGCGTTTCACCTAAGTTGATTGTTACAGACTGATTTACGCCCTCTTGAGGAGTTGAAAAAGAAGTTTTTGGGTCTTCATCGATGATACTCATTGTTTTTGATAAATCTCCTGAACTTACAGCTGTTACATTCCATAGTTTTTTTGAAACATCTACTTGGTGTGTTGAAACATCACTAAATTTATTTCTTGCTCTATCAAAAGAAATGGTTTTCAGTGTTGTAGGTTCATCTAAAAAGAATGGTTTTTCATATTTTAAAGAGTTTTCCGTAGGATTTGTTCCATCTAAAGTATAGAAAATTTCTGTATTTTTTTCTGGTGCAGATAATGAAATGTCACCGTCTTTTGAGCGTTTGAATTTAGGTGCAACCAATAGGTTAGGAGCATTGTAAATTCCAATATTTGAAATGATAGGAATATCTTTTGAATCAATGATTGTAAAGCGAATCTTAGAAGTGGTAACAGGCTCAAAACGTAGAATACGTTTGTAACCAATTGTAGTTTGTTTGTCAATTGTATTCCATTGTCCGTCTGCCTGATATTCAAGTTTGAACTCTTTAACTCTTTGTCCTAAAGGGATATACTCTTGAACTAAAAATCGGTTAAAAGTTATTGGCTCATCGAAAGAGAATTCTAACATAGCAGTTTTAATGCCCTCATCGGTTGTCCAATATGTACTATTATTATCATCAGCTACATTTTCTACCTCAAACAGAGAGTGTTTTTCTCGTACGTTTGATGCTTTAATATTTGCTTTAGATATCAGGTTGTTGCTGAAATCGGCATCAATTACATATTTTAATTCCATTAGGCGTTTTATGTCATTTTCGTGAACTAATCCTCTGGTATCAACTGGTAAATTTAGCAATAAAGATGCATTTCTACCCACAGAATTATAGTAGATAGCCACAACTTCTTCTAACGACCGTACTTGGTGGTCTTCGCGTTTGTGGTAATACCATCCTGGACGAATTGAAACATCAGCTTCTGCAGGAATCCATTTATCTCCATCTTCATCTCCTTTTTGTAAATGTTCACGTTTGGAGTGTCCAGCCCAAGTGTTGTCATTATTAAAAGATGCCCAGTTGGTTTCTGTTCCGTAGCCATATTCGTTTCCAATCCAACGAACATCAGGACCTCCATCTCCAAAAATAACAGCATTCGGTTGTAACTCTCTGACAATTTGATTTACTTTATCCCATTGATAATACGTTTTAGAGTCAATTTTACGTTCTTCATTTGCTCCGCCATAATAGCCAGTACCTCCGTTAGCTCCATCAAACCAAACTTCAAAAATTTCTCCGTAGTTGGTAAGTAATTCACGAAGTTGATTGTGGAAATAAGTAACGTATTCTTCTTTCCCGTATTTTGCGTGATGTCTGTCCCAAGGCGATAAATATACACCAAATTTCAATCCAGCTTTTTTACAAGCTTCAGAAAGTTCTTTTAGTAAATCTCCTTTTCCATTTTTCCAAGGAGAATTTTTTACAGAATGTTCTGTGTAGGCAGAAGGCCATAAACAGAATCCGTCGTGGTGCTTTGCTGTGATGATAATTCCTTTCATTCCAGCACTTTTAGCAACTCTAACCCATTGATTTACATCTAAATTCGTTGGGTTAAATTTTTCAGGTTTTTCATCTCCTAATCCCCATTCCATATCAGTGAAAGTATTCATATTGAAATGAATAAAAGCATAATATTCCAACTGATGCCAATCTAATTGACGTTGTGAAGGAATCGCTCCAACTGCTTTAGGTTCCTTAATGGTTTTACAGGAAAACAATAAACCTGTAATTGCTAAAAAGATTAATGTTCGTGTAGTTTTCATTGTATTTAAAAAATTAATTGCACACTATTTTTCTTATAAATATTTGATTATGTTTCCAATTTTATTAGATTATACTTTCTGAGTTTTGTAGGTCTTTAGCCGAATTTGTATTTTCAGAGTTATTTTTTTGAATTGTATCAGATTGTAAATTAATTTTTTGCATTTGATTTTCTAAATCACTATCATAAAAATTATTAATTCTTAAAATAATCTCATTGAAGGTGTTTTGCATATTTTTGATACTTTTCTGAACGTCTTGTTTTTGAAAATTAGGATTATTTTTTACGTTGTCAGCAAGTTCTTTTACTTGAGTTTCAAATAATCTGAAACGAGCTTTTACCGCAGGAGCGTTAATTTTTTCAGGAAAGGCATCTTCCGCAAGAAGCTGTTTTAATTCTTCTTCGATTTGCATAAGCCAGAAAAATACAGTGTAGTATGAACTTTCCACAGACGATTGCTCTTTGATAATTTTGTCGGAGTATTCTCCAATTTTTGAGAAATATTTTGTCGGAATTTGAAGAGTTGGTCGATAGAATAGAATATTATCACCATTTTTTGAATCTTCTTCAAAGGATAGCTTGATGCTGTGTGTACCTTCATTTTTTGGTGTAAAAGTAAGTTGAAGTTCTTTCCAATCATCATCAAGTTGCTTGATTTTCTTTTCGTTATATTTTTCAGAGTAAAAAGAGTCTAACACAAAAATTTCCTTAATTAGAGTTTCCTCTTTTTCAGAAAAGCTTAAGGTTAGTGTATTGTAATTAAATTTTTTTGCAAAAACAGAAAATGTATATGGAATGTTTTTAACCAGAAATTTGTTCCATTGTATGAAAGAAAGTTCTTTATCCTTTTTCTTTTCAAAACGAAAAATAGTGTCTTTCAGGTTGTTATGAGTACGCCAATCTCTTTCAACTGTGGCATTTTCGTGAATGGTTTTTACGTTAACAGGGAATAAACGATTGTAAACTAATAAAGAATCTGGATTTGAATTGATAAGATTTTCTGTGTTTTTGATTTTTGAGGGAGCCATACTAACAATCACTTGCATCAATGACTGGAAAGCTTTCCAACTTCTGATTTCAGTTTGAGCGTTTACTGAGATATTTGATATATCAAATTCTTCAAAATCAATGGATTTTGTTTTATATTCTTTCTGAAGTTCGTTTGTATTTTTGTTATTTTTACAGGAAAATAAGGTGGTTAGTACTAGTATTATTAATAGTTGATATGCCATATCTACATTTTTAAAGCCCAAAGATAAGATTTTAAAAAGAGAAAACAAAATAGATTTGTATAGTTATGAATATGAGATACAAAAAATATAGCCAAGTTATTCAATAACTTGGCTACAATAATAAATCTAAAAACCTAAATGACTATTTAGCTAACTTGTTCAAATGTTTTGCTAAACTACTTTTTAAATTTGATGCTTTATTGCTATGAATGATATTTTTCTTAGCTAACTTGTCTATCATTGAAATAACTTTAGGGAATAGCTCTTTTGCTTCATCTAAATTCTCTAAAGCACGTAATTTTCTAACAGCGTTACGAGCTGTTTTGTGTTGATAACGATTGCGTAGACGAGCAGCTTCGTTTCTTCTAATTCTCTTTAATGCTGATTTATGGTTTGCCATTGTTTGATACTTTCTTTATTTTAGTTGAGATATATGAATTTATATCTAAAAATTTGTAGTCCGTAGGGGAATCGAACCCCTGTTACCAGGATGAAAACCTGGCGTCCTAACCCCTAGACGAACGGACCTTAAAAAACAAAACTATTATTCTATGTTACGAAAATTTGTAGTCCGTAGGGGAATCGAACCCCTGTTACCAGGATGAAAACCTGGCGTCCTAACCCCTAGACGAACGGACCATTTTTCTCAGAACTTACAATGTGACCCTTGCCTCATTGCGGTTGCAAATGTACAACAATTTTTTATTCCTGCAATAGTTGAAGTGAAAAAAAATATTTTTTTTTAAATTTTGGTTTTTAATTTTCTGATAATTAATGTTTTAATTTTCTTCTCAGAATGAATTATTTTTTTAAAAGATCACTAAAGTAAAAAAATTTTTGAAGAAACAGTCTTACGAGAAACAATTGTAAGATTATTCTTTTGATTTTTTCTTCATTATGTATTATAAAATACTTTTAAGAAATAGAAAGTTATATTGATAAATTTAATCTATTTGCTTTGTAATGTTAAATTTTTTCTTAAAATATTGCTTATTAATGTGTTTTTTCTTATGTTTGTCCCCTAATTTTTAATTTTTGATTAATATATAGAGTTAGATGAAGCAAACAAGATTATTTAAGGATTTTTTTAATAGTGAAAAAGCAGGTGGAGTAGTACTCATTATTTGTACAGTAGTTTCCTTACTTGTTGCAAATAGTTCTTTTGGGGATGAATATCTTGGGTTTTGGCATACTTCTTTTCAAGGACACAGCATAGCTCATTGGGTAAATGATGGATTGATGGCGATTTTCTTTTTACTTATTGGTTTGGAATTAGAAAGAGAGGTATACAAAGGAGAATTATCGAATATTAAAGATGCTTTGTTACCTATTTTTGGGGCGTTGGGAGGAATTTTGTTACCTGCAGGGATTTATCTTTTGTTCAATTTTGGTACGGAAACACAATCAGGAGCAGGAATTCCTATGGCAACGGACATTGCATTTGCTTTGGGAATTTTAGCTTTACTTGGTAGTAGAGTTCCAGTTTCATTGAAGGTCTTTTTAACTGCATTAGCCGTGATTGATGATTTGGGTGCGATTATCATCATCGCGATATTTTATACTAAAGAATTGTTCTTGTCGAACCTTTTCATAGCATTGGGTATTTTTGCTTTTTTATTGGTTTTGAATAGATTGAAAGTTAGAAATTTGATTCCCTATATTATAGGTGGTGTTGTTATGTGGTATTTTATGTTACATTCGGGGGTTCACGCTACTATAACGGGTGTGTTACTTGCTTTTGCAATTCCTTTTGGGAATGGAGATGAAAAATCAACATCGTATTTGTTACAACATTTTCTGCATAAGCCTGTTGCGTTTGTTATTCTACCAATTTTTGCTTTGGCTAACACGGCAATTTTATTCAATGGAAATATCTCAGAGACTTTAACAGAGAATTATAGTTTAGGAATATTACTCGGTTTGGTGTTGGGTAAACCTTTAGGAATATTTCTGTTAACCTATTTGGCTGTAACTTTCGGATTCTGTAAATTGCCTTCTGAATTAAATTGGAAATCTATATTTGGTGTGGGACTTTTGGGAGGAATTGGTTTTACAATGTCTATTTTTATAACGTTGTTGGCTTTTGATAATGAGTTAATTATAAATAATGCAAAACTAATTATCTTAATATCTTCATTATTGGCGGGTAGTCTTGGTTTTGTTACTTTAAAATTATCCTTAAAAGCAAGAAATACGATAGAAGAATAGAGTTTTTATTGAGAATAAATTAAATAGATGATGTAAATTCACCAAGGAGATTTCATACTTAATTTCTTTGGTGAATTTTTTATTAGAATATGGAAGAAAACAAATATCAAATTCGTAAGGCTACATTCGCTGATTTTCACGAAATCTGGAAAATTATTTTGTATGCTAAAGAAGTCCGTAAGCAAGAAGGAAGTCGGCAATGGCAAGACGGTTACCCAAATGAAAACACAATACAAAATGATATTGAAAAAGGGTACGGAAACGTGATTGTATCTGAAGGAAAATTGTTGGGATATTTTGCTTTAATTTTTGATAAAGAATCTGCTTATGAGTCAATTGAAGGAAAATGGAAAACACAAGGAGATTACGCTGTTGTCCACAGAATGGCTGTAGCTAAAGATATTAAAGGCAAAGGTATGGGGAAAAAAATCCTTCAAAAAGTAGAAGAAATGAGCATTGAAAACAATGTGTTTAGTGTGCGTATTGACACCAATTTTGATAATATTCCTATGCTTAAGATAATCGAAAAATTAGGTTATGAATATTGCGGTGAGGTCTATTTTAGAGGTGCTGCTCGTAAGGCTTTTGAAAAAAAATTAACACCTAATAAAAATTGTTACTTTACTGAATAATCAATTTATATTAATGTTTGATAAACAAAAAATCCTCATTATATTTGCAGATATAATTAACCTTTTTTAGATGAAATTAATTAACTATTTGCATCAGGAAATAAAATTGGCAAAACCTCTTTTGGAGGATGTTGATAAAATATTTGATTATCAAGAAGTTAAAAAAGGAACAGTTCTTTTTAAGGAAGGAAGTAAGTCACAACAAGTTTTCTTTTTTGAGAAAGGACTTGCACGAATGTTTTATCAGAAAGATGGCAAGGATATTACACATTTCTTTTTTTCAGAAGATATGTTTTGTCTTTCAACACAAAATATTTTTCTGCAAGAAAGACATTTTCAAAATATAGAAATACTGGAAGATAGTATTCTTAGAGTGGCTAACTTTGAAGTTATAGAGAATTACTTAGAAATAATTCCTCAGATTAATAGATTGATTTTCAAAGAATTTAGTAATTATATACAAATGTTGAATCATAAAATCTATGGTTTGCAATTTCAAACGGCAGAAGAGCGTTATTTGCACTTACTCACTCAGCACCCCAAAATTTTACAACGAGTTTCACTCGGGCATATTGCCTCTTATTTGGGAATTACACAGCAAACATTGAGTGTAATCCGTAGAGAAACAGCTAAAAATAAGTAATTTACAGAGATGTTGTTATAGTTTTATAATGTTTTTTAATAAATATTAAAAGTTTTAAACTGAACTCAAATTATTTTTGCCTCCGAATTTTCAAAAACATTTTTATGAAATATTCTTTCACAATTATTATTGGTCTATTGGCGTTTAATGTTTCTGCTCAAAGTCTCTCTTTTTCAGAGGCTTTGGATAAAATGTATGGCGGAAATCAAAAGTTAAAAGGTATTGAAAAGCAACAAGAAGCGTCGGTTTTTGAGCAAAAATCGTACAGAGGCTTATATTTCCCTCAAGTGGGGCTTAGTGCCAGTTATTTACATATGAGTGATGCTTTGTATTTGGATATGAACGGAACGCGTGATAAGATAGTACAAAGCATTTCTAGTTTACCCCCATCACCGATTTTAGGGCAATTATTGGCTCCTATGATGCCTCATTTTCAGAAAGATTGGAATTATAAATTTCAAGAACCTGATATTTTCAAATTTACGGCTGACCTTAAATGGGTGTTATACGCAGGGGGAAAGGTTCGTGCCGCAAACAAAGTAGGTTCTTTCAAGGCTGAAATTGCTAATGAGGAATTAGAAAAAACAGAAAACGCTCTCATTTCAGAATTGGCTGAACGCTATTTTCAAACCCAATTGGCACAATCTGCAATTGAGGTACGTCAGAAAGCTTTAGAATCTGCTAAATCTCATTATATCAACGCTCAAAAACTTGAAGCAAACGGAATGATTGCTCCAATTGAAACAATGCAAGCAGAAAGAGCAGTTACTGATGCTGAGAGAGAACTTCTGGCATCACAGAAAGATTTTGAACTTGCCCAAACAGCTCTTTGGGGAGTGATAGGAGGAGAGCAAGGGGCAGTCTTTACAAAACTTTCAACTGAGTTGTTCGAGGTAGGTGTACTTAAACCATTGGAATTTTACCAGCAACAAGCAAAGGAAAATTATCCAGCTATAGTTCAAGCTCGATTGAAAAAGCAAATGGCTGAACAAAATACTAAGGTACAACGATCAGCATTTTTGCCAGATGTAGCTGTAGTGGGAAAAAAATATATTTGGGAAAAGAACTTACCTATTACTGAGCCTAATAATTGGTATGTAGGAGTTGGGCTTCAATGGAATTTGTTTAATGGTTTTCAGGATAAAAATCGCATATCTCAAGCAAAATCTATTCAAGAAAGTGCGGAACTTCTAACGGCTCAAGCAGAAAAAGATATTCAAACTTTGGTTAAAAAATATTACACCGAAATACAAAAACAACAAGAACAATTACAAAGTTTAGAAAAAAGTATACGTTTTGCCGAAGAATTGGTTCGTGTACGTCAGAAATCTTTTACAGAAGGATTTAGTAATTCTACCGATGTAGCAGACGCAAATCTTTACTTAGCAGCAATCAAAATAAAACGCTATCAAGCGATGTTCGAAATGGATAAGACACTCGCACAATTGCTGGAAACTTGTGGTTTGAGTAAGGAATTCGTAAATTATGTAAAGTAATAAAAAATATTTAATATTGTTTCTATACAAAAAATTAAGATAATGAAAAGAGGAAATATAACAGGAATTATCAGTACAATAATCATTTTTCTACTTGTTATTGGAGTTTCTATTTGGATTTTTAGCAGTTCTGAGCCAGTTTATTTACAGGGACAAGTAGAGGCTAAACAGATAAACGTAGCTCCTAAAGTACCAGGACGAGTAAAAACGATTTACAAGAAAGAAGGTGATTTGGTAGAAGCTGGAGATTTACTTTTGGAACTTGAAAGTACAGAACTTGATGCTAAACTTTCACAGGCTCAAGCTGCTCGATTAGCTGCTCAGGCTCAGTCTAATAAGGCACAGAAAGGAGCAAGAGCAGAACAAATACAAGGTGCTTATAACGTTTGGCAACAAGCTCAGGCAGCTGCTGATTTGGCTGAAAAAACATACCAAAGAGTGAGCAATCTTTATGAAGATAAGGTACTTCCTGCACAAAAAAAGGACGAGGCTTATACACAAATGATTGCTTTACAAAAACAGGCACAAGCAGCTCAATCTCAGTATGAAATGGCAAAAAATGGAACTCGTTCTGAGGATAAAGAAGCCGCTCAGGCTTTGGTAGCTCAGGCTCAGGGTGTAATTACTGAGGTAGAAGCCTATAAAGAAGGAGCAAGAGTGTTTGCTCCATCACGTGCTGAAATCCAAACAATTATACCTAATGAAGGTGAAATAGTAAATGCAGGTTATCCCGTTATGAATCTCATCGACCCAACGGATAAATGGGTGGTTTTCAATATTCGAGAGGATAAAATGAATCAATTTAAAATGGGAGCAAAGTTTAAAGTAATTGTTCCAGCACTAAATAATGAAACTATTGAATTGGAAGTGAGACACATAGCTCTACAAGCCGATTTTGCTACTTGGACAGCAACAAAAAGCAAAGGCGATTTCGACCGAAAAACATTTGCTATCAAGGCTTATCCAATTCGTGATGTGAAGGATTTACGTGCAGGGATGTCGGTTTTGGTTGCTGAGTAATTTGTGAGGAAATAATTCCTTACTTCAATGATTTTCCAGTTATGAAGCATTTTTTATTTATTTTCTACAGTGAGTGGAAGAATCTTCTTTTTGCACCCAAACGGCTATTTTATGTACTAGTTTTGCCTTTGTTGCTTTTTACTCTTCTTAGTTTACTTTTCAAAAGTGAGGTACCGAGGGATTTGCCAATGGCTTACATAGATAGAGACCAAACTCAGCTTTCTTCAAAGTTAGTGACTATGCTTGATGCCACTCCTTCTATTGAGATGGCGGTTCCTGTAACAGATGAATCGGAAGCAAGAAAACTTATCCAACAACAGAAAGTTTTTGGTTTTATAGAAATACCTTCAGATTTTCATAAGAAAATTTTACAAGGGAATTTTCAAGAAGTTGTTTGTTATACTAATGGACAGTTTATAATGGCTTCAGGGCTGATATCCAGAGATTTTCAGACAACTCTTGGTACTTTTTCGGCAGGTGTTACTATGCAAAAGAAAACTCAGAAAGGAATGCAAACTCAAAAGGCTCTCGCAGAAGCCCAGCCTATATTGATAGATGAACACGTGTTGTACAATCCTTTTACGAATAATGCTTTTTATTTGCTTACAGCCCTCCTTCCGATGATGTTACAAATGGTTGTGGTGATGGTAACCGTATATGTTCTTGGTATAGAATTTCGATATCAACAAGGAAAATATTGGCTTGAACAAAGTGGAGGAAATCCTGTTATAGCATTGATAGGTAAATTATTACCCTACACAATTGCTCTATTTTTTGTAGCTTGGTGGATGAATTTCCTCTTGTTCAAACTTGTGGGTGCTCCTTTACAAACAACGATGTTTTCGGTAACTTTGATGACTTGTCTTTTGGTAATAGTTTATCAAATCATTGGAATTACGATTGCTTCTGTTATTCCAGATTTTCGTACAGCACTTACCATTGGAAGCGGATTTACGGCTATTGCCTTTTCTTTTTCAGTTTATACATTTCCTGTGGAAGGATTACCCGCTTCAATGCAGTATTTAGCCAACGTGTTTCCGTTTACGCACTTTTTGGAATATTATGTAAACAGAGCAGTTAAGGGAACACCTTTCTTATTTACTTGGAAACCAATAGTATCGTTGAGCCTTTTTATGTTGTTATTTGTGTGGGGATACGGAAAATTTGTAAAAATGATTAAAAAAGGAGGATATGAAAAAGCTTAATGACTATTCACAGGCATTTATGAAAACGTTTTTCTGGGAATGGAAATACATTTTCAGAGACAAAGCGGTATTCTCATCTTTCATTTTAGTTGCTGTTTTGGTTTCTTTTTTGTACACATATTTGTATTCAAGAGAAACTTTGCAAGAATTACCTATAGGAATAGTAGATGAAGACAATACAGCCAATAGTAGACAATTTTTACGTATGTTAGATGCTACAAGTCAGGTAGTTATTACTGGTTCGTATGCAAACTTGCAAGAAGCTGAACAAGAATTTAAAAAACAGCATATTAGAGGTATTGTAATTGTACCAAAAGATTTTAATAAAGATTTGCAACGAGGAGAGCAACCTGTAGTCTCTGTCTTCACAGATGCCTCATACTTATTGTATTACAAACAAGTATTGACTGCAACAAAAATGAGTGCTACTTATATGAATGTAGGGGTACAACTTAAAAAAACAGCATCACAAGGAAAGCTTCCTTCACAAGCCAAAGATGATGCCCTTGCGGTAGGGGGCAAGGTGGTTAGTTTATATAATCCTTCATTAGGATATGCTACATTTTTGATTCCTGCGGTTTTGGTAATTATTTTCCAAACGACAATCCTAACCGCAATAGGAATTTTAGGCGGGACAATGCGTGAAGAAAGAAAATTTCACAAACTTTATGCAAATTCGGAAGGATTTATCGGTTCTTTATTTATAGTAATGGGAAAGGCAACCGCATATCTGATTATCGGATTAATAATTCTTCTGATGATGTTAGGTATTGTGATGCCAATCTTTGGAATCCCAATGCGTGGTGATTTTCTTTCTGTGGTAGCGTATATGATACCTTTTTTGTTAGCTGTAGTATTTTTGGGTATTTCTTTGGTTAATTTTTTCAAAAGAAGAGAAGATGCCATATTGCTGGTAATGTACACTTCCATACCTTCTATACTTTTAATTGGTATTGCGTGGCCTCCACAAGCGATGCCTCAGTGGTTGGAGAAACTTAGTTATCTTATTCCCACTACATTAGGAGCAAAAGGCTTTGTGTCATTAACTCAAATGGGGGCAACTTTGCCAACAATACAAAATTTCTGGTTTGGAATGTGGGCATTATGTATTCTTTATTTAGTACTTGCGGTTTTCTCTATCAGAAAAATGATAAAAGAATAAAGAATTTTATTATTTTTGCCGAGTATTTTTACTATCACAGAAAAAAGAAAATGAAAAAGAAATTACTATCAATAAGTCTTCTTGTTGCTCTGATTTTTTCAGGTTGCAACAACACCAAAACGAAAACCAATTCATCTGATGAAAATGTAGAGGCGAATGCAGAAATCACTGAATTTGTGCCACTTCCTGAAGAAACTATCATTACCAATTCCGAAGATGATATTCAGGTTTACACCGTGAAAATTGGCAATGACCCCGAAAAAAGCCATTTAACGGCTTCATTTCCAGTTACAGCGTATGAGTTTGTAAATCAAAGTGAAAAAGCTTTTACTGAAACTCTTGTAGACGAATTTAAACAAACTTTCAAGGAAGACCGAAATAAGGAATCTGTATCTAGTTTGGATTTTAATCAACACTTTGAAGTTAAATATCATTCAGCAGATTTTCTTATATTTCTTCACGAGCGAAATGTTTCTTACGGAAATACTTACGATGATTCTTTCATAGTTTCAGCTTTTGATTTGAAAAATAAAAAGAAACTTCAACCTAAAGATTTTTTCAAAAATGAAGTAAGTTTTGAACAATTTGCACAAGAAATGAAAAATATAGGTCGCGATTTGCTGAAAAAACGCATACAAGAATCTTCAAGTTATGCCAATGATGAGGAGCGAAACGAAGTGTTAAAATCGTTGGAAGAAGCTCTGACAGAAGGAACACTTCCTAACGAAAAAAACTACGACGGATTGTTCTTTGATGAGAGAGGCGATTGGTATGTTCTTTTCGATAAATATCAGATTGCTAGTGGTTCAATGGGAGATTTCACAATACAAGTTCCGAAAGATATCATTGAAAAGTATGTTAGCGACACTTTCTTGCAAATTTTCAAAAAAGAAGAAAGTAGCACTCAAATTTCTGATGTAAATATTTCTAAACCAACATATTCAGAAGTAGATTGCTCGAAAGTTCCGTGTGTGGCACTTACTTTTGATGACGGACCTTCGGTGTATACCTCACAGCTTTTGGACGCTTTAAAGGAGGAAGATGTAAAGGCTACTTTTTTCGTATTAGGGAAGTCGGCATCGGTTCAAAAACAGACACTTAAGCGTATGGCAGAAGAAGGGCATAACATCGGTAATCATTCGTATGACCACAAAGATTTTCGTAAAATTTCAGACGAGGAAGCATTACGACAAATCAACCTTACCGATGAAATTGTGTCAGGAATCACGGGTGAAAAACCACGATATTTCCGCTTTCCGTATGGGGCTCATACTAAGGAAAATTTAGCAATGGTAGGCAGACCTGTAATTATGTGGAATGTTGACCCTCTCGACTGGAAATACCGTGAGGCAAGTCGTGTAGGCGAAGCTATGTCAAAAACTTCACCACAAGGGATTATTTTGGCTCACGATATTCATAAAAGTACGGTACAGGCAATTCCACAAGTAATTAAAAATTTAAAATCGCAAGGCTATCATATTGTGTCACTTGATGATTTATTCCGCCAGAAAGAATTGAAAAACGGACAAATTTATTCTAGTGGGAGATAGTATTATCAGAAGAAAAATACACCAAACTTGTTTAAACTTTTCGAATAAATGTTAGTATAATCCCTATATACAACATAGCCATCCAAGTTGTGTTTAGGGTTTCATATCTTATAATCAATCTTTTAAAACCATCAAGCCACGCAAAACTCCTCTCTATTTTAAACCGATTTTTATATAATTCTTCGTCAAAATAAATGTTTTCATTTTGTCC
>NZ_KB900718.1 GCF_000379185.1 Capnocytophaga cynodegmi DSM 19736 | reverse complement strand
GTCAGGCTGAGCGAAGTCGAAGCCCAAAAAAGCACAAGGCTTCGACTTCGCTCAGCCTGACAATCCAAAAAATAAAATATTAGTAGAAATATTTTACTAAAGGTTAGACACAAAATACAAAAACCATACAAATCCTCTCAATAATTCCCCCTTTTAAGGGGGTTAGGGGGATGTAAAAACTCAAAAATCATCATTATAATAAAGGTACTCTATGTCAACATTTAAACTAACGGACGAACTTATTGAGCAAATCGAACTGCTTATCACCGAGAAGCGTAACAAGGAATTGGAGACGCTTTTAAATGATATGCACTATGCGGATATTGCTGAGATTATCCACGAATTGGATATCAAGGACGCTATTTATATTATACGATTGCTCGATACGGAAAAGACATCGGACGTTATCACGGAGTTAGATGAAGATTTTAGGGACAAGATACTCGAAAATATGTCCGCAAAAGAGATTGCGGATGAGTTAATTGAGCTTGATACGGACGATGCGGCGGATATCATCTCGGAACTTCCTGAAAAACGAAAAACAGAGGTAATTTCATACATCGAAGACGTTGAACACGCAAAGGATATCGTCGATTTACTTCGCTATGATGAAGATACTGCAGGGGGATTGATGGCTAAAGAGTTGGTAAGAGTCAATGAAAATTGGAATGTACTTAAATGCGTTAAGGAAATGCGCGAACAAGCCGAGTTTGTAAAGCGAGTACACTCCATTTACGTGGTTGACGATAACGACGTACTTAAAGGAAGGCTCTCACTGAAGGATTTATTAACCACATCGACCCGTTCAAATATCAAAGACATCTATATACCTAAGGTAGATTACGTTTACGTTACCGACACGGCGGAAGATGTAGCCCGAATAATGGCAAAATATGACTTAGAGGCTATTCCTGTAGTCGATGAAATGAAACGATTAGTCGGACGTATCACTATCGATGACGTGGTGGACGTTATCAAGGAAGAAGCAGAGAAAGATTATCAGTTAGCGGCAGGTATCACCCACGATGTAGAGGCTGACGATAGCATTTGGAAGCTCACCAAAGCCCGACTGCCTTGGCTACTTATCGGAATGTTCGGAGGATTAGGGGCAGCAAGTATTATCAATGGATTTCAAGGCGCTATGGAACGGTTTCCGGTGCTTTTAATCTTCATACCGCTCATTCAAGCTACGGCAGGGAATGTTGGTGTACAGTCATCGGCAATTGTATTACAGGGACTTGCTAATGATTCTATTGATGGCGAAATATGGGGTAGGTTATTTAAAGAATTTCTTTTGGGTCTGATAAATGGATTAGCTATTGCCACAGTGGTGATTCTGGTTAGCCATTTTGCCTTCCAGACCAGTTATCTTATCAGCCTGACTGTAGCTGTTGCCTTAGTAACTGTGATAATTAACGCAGCAGTTATCGGAACTTTTATTCCTATCTTCCTACACAAACGAGGGATTGACCCCGCTGTTGCCACAGGTCCGTTTATCACCACAAGTAATGACGTATTAGGTATCCTGATTTACTTTTCCATCGCGAAGATTATTTTAGGTTTTTAAAGAAATGATTATTCCTAAGTATCTAATATTATTTCGATTACTATTAGCTCCAACTATTTTATTATTAGCATACTTTTTAAAAGACGATGCACGAAGTATTATTGTTGTACTATTATTTTTAGGAATCTTATCAGACATTTTCGATGGAACCATTGCCCGAAAATTGAATATTTCTTCAGTAAAATTGAGACGTCTTGACAGCCAAACTGACCTTATTTTCTGGATTTCGGTAGGAATTTCTGCTTTTTGGTTAAATACTGAAATCATTAAACAACATACTACAGAAATTATATGTCTTTTCATAATGGAAGGAATGTGTTATGCCATAAGTTTCTTACGATTTGGAAAAGAAACCTGCACACACGCTTTTTTATCAAAGGTTTGGGGCATTTGTTTGTTGGTAGCATTTGTTTCATTAATCGGATTTTCACACGGAGGTTTTCCTTTGCAATTAGCCATCTATTGGGGACTTTTTTCACAACTTGATGTAATCCTAATTATATTGTTACTCCCCAAATGGCAAAATGACGTACCAAGCACATATCACGCCTACCTAATTCGCAAGGGAATAGCTTTCAAAAAAAGTAAATGGTTAAATGATAATTAACATTCTTTTTTCTTTATTTCTTTTCCTTTGTGCTTTCAGTTTAAATTGCTACTTTTGCCGATTGAAAATCAAAACAACTACATAATAAAATGGCTAAGACTAAATATATTTTCGTAACAGGAGGTGTATCGTCTTCCTTAGGAAAAGGAATCATTGCGGCATCACTTGCCAAATTATTACAAGCAAGAGGCTATCGTGTTACGATTCAGAAGTTTGACCCATATATCAACGTTGATCCTGGAACACTTAATCCGTATGAACACGGAGAATGCTTCGTTACTGAAGACGGAGCCGAAACTGACCTTGATTTAGGGCATTACGAACGCTTTTTAAACGTACATACCTCACAGGCAAATAACGTAACCACTGGTCGTATTTATCAGAGTGTAATAGAAAAAGAACGAAGAGGCGAATTTTTAGGGAAAACTGTGCAAGTGGTACCTCATATCACCAATGAAATCAAGCAACGTATGCAGATTTTAGGACAAACAGGTGATTATGATATCGTTATCACAGAAATTGGAGGAACAGTAGGTGATATCGAATCACTTCCTTATATCGAATCTGTTAGGCAATTGCTCTGGGATTTAGGCGAAAATAACGGAATTGTAGTCCACCTAACTTTAGTTCCGTTTTTAGCAGCTGCAGGTGAGCTTAAAACAAAACCTACCCAGCATAGTGTCAAAACACTAATGGAAAGTGGAATTAAGGCCGACATATTAGTTTGCCGTACTGAACACGAACTATCAGATGATTTGCGTTATAAATTAGCTTTGTTCTGCAACGTAAAACGAGAAGCTGTAATTCAGTCTATTGATGCCTCAACAATTTATGACGTTCCAAATATGATGCTCTTGGAAGGTTTGGATAAAGTTACTTTAAAAAAATTAGCTCTACCTGATAAAAAAGAACCTGATTTAACTCAGTGGAATGCATTTTTGCAACGCCATAA
This sequence comes from Capnocytophaga cynodegmi DSM 19736, assembly GCF_000379185.1. GTDB lineage: Bacteria > Bacteroidota > Bacteroidia > Flavobacteriales > Flavobacteriaceae > Capnocytophaga > Capnocytophaga cynodegmi. Next base: position 23,835 of record NZ_KB900718.1, on the reverse strand, counting down.
AAATCCCAAAAACAGGATTAAAATCGGATTGGTTGGAAAATATGTTGAATTACAAGATTCATATAAATCCATTTTGGAAGCTTTCATTCACGCAGGAGCCGAAAATGAAGTTAAAGTAGAGGTGGAAAGTATCCATTCGGAACATCTTGATAGCGAAAATATAAAGGAAAAATTGGGTCACTTAGATGGTGTTCTCGTGGCTCCTGGTTTTGGAAGTCGGGGCATTGAAGGTAAAATTGAGGCTATTCGTTTTGTTCGTGAAAACAAAATTCCTTTTTTAGGAATCTGCTTGGGAATGCAAATGGCTGTAATAGAGTTTGCCAGAAATAAAGCCAACTTATTGAATGCCAACTCAACAGAAATGGATATCAACACGGAATACCCAGTTATCAACTTAATGGAAAGTCAAAAAGAGGTAACAAATAAGGGAGGTACAATGCGATTGGGTGCTTGGGATTGCAAATTATTAAAAAACAGTAATATATATGAGGCTTATGGAAAAGAAAATATTTCAGAACGCCATCGTCATCGTTATGAATTTAACAATGAATTCAAAGACACTCTTGAAAAAGCAGGGCTGCGTTGTACGGGAGTTAACCCTGAAACAAATTTAGTAGAAGTCATTGAAATTCAAGATCATCCTTGGTTTGTAGGTGTGCAATATCATCCAGAATATAAAAGTACAGTAGCTAATCCTCACCCACTTTTTGTGGCTTTTGTGAAAGCAGCTTTGAAATACAAACTAAACAAAAAATAAAAATTTAATAAAAGTAAATGGAAGAAAAAAAAATAGACTTTAAGACCATTTTAGGATTTGTCCTTATCTTCATATTGGTTATGTGGATGATGTATAACAGTCGTCCTACAGAACAAGAAATAGCTGAACAAAAAGCTGATAGAGAACGTATTGAAGCTGAAAAAGCAAAGCAAAATAACAGCTCACAAGCTCAAAATACAACCACTTACACTTCTATTCCTACCGATTCAGTAGCTCTGGCGAATTACAAATCGTCATTGGGTGTGTTTGCTTATTCAGCCTCGCTCCCTTCAGCAAAAGACGAGGTTACTACAATTGAAAATAAAGATATTAAGCTAACTATCAGCAATAAGGGTGGAGAAATCCAAGAAGTTTTCTTGAAAGAGTTTAAAACCTATGACAAAGAAAACTTGTATTTAATTCAGGATAAAAACGCTTCACTTTCATTGAATTTTACTACCTCACAAAATTTGAACCTGAACACGAAAGATTTGTACTTTGAGCCTTCGTTTTCTGAAAATAATGGAGTGAAAGTACTTTCAATGAAATTAAAAACTTCTGAAAATCAATATTTAGAATATGTTTACACTCTTCCAAGTGAAGGATATATGGTTGATTTTCTGATACGTTCACAAGGTTTTTCAAATATAATTAATTCATCAAAAGCCACTACTTTGGATTGGAGTTTGAAAGCTCGAAGAATGGAAAAAAGTGTAACTTATGAAAATCGTTACACACAACTAACAATCCAGTATGAAGATGACAAAATTGAGCGTATGAGTGAAGGAGGAGACGATGTTGGAGAGGAGAAAAACATACATTGGGTAGCTTTCAAGCAACACTTATTTTCTTCTATTTTGATTTCTGACAAGCCTTTTGAAAATGGGAAATTTACATCTAAAAATTTAGTGAATGATGAAGGAGTAGATGTTAAATTCACAAAGGATTACACGGCTCAAATTCCAATTTCGTTACAGGGAGGAGAAATCAATGAATCATTACACTTTTACTTCGGACCAAGTGATTATCAAATCCTTGAAAAATATGAACAATACAATCTAACTGATTTGATTCCACTTGGTTGGGGAATTTTTGGTTGGCTCAATAAATGGTTATTTATTCCTTTATTTGGCTTCTTATCAAACTATTTTTCAATTGGGTTGTGTATTATTTTGATGACTATCATCGTTCGTTTACTACTTTCTCCAATGGTTTATAAATCATATATTTCACAAGCAAAAATGAAAGTTTTGCGTCCTGAAATTAATGAGATTAATGAGAAATACACAGAACCAATGAAACGCCAACAAGAAACGATGGATTTGTATCGAAAAGCAGGTGTAAACCCATTAAGTGGTTGTATTCCAGCACTCTTACAACTTCCTGTTTTCTTGGCTCTTTTCAACTTTTTCCCAACAGAATTCGGACTACGCCAAAAAGCATTTCTTTGGGCTGACGACCTTTCTTCATACGATGCCGTATTGGAACTTCCTTTTAGTATTCCTTTCTATGGAAGTCACGTTAGTTTGTTCCCTTTCTTAGCTTCAGTTGCTATTCTGATTTACTCACTGATGACAATGTCTCAAAGTATGCAACAACAGCAACCAGGAATGCCTAATATGAAATTTTTGATTTATCTATCGCCAATAATGATGTTATTTTTCTTTAACAATTATGCTAGTGGACTGAGTTTATACTATTTTATATCAAACTTACTTACTATTTTCATAATGTTAGCTATCAAATATTGGATTATTGATGAAAAGAAAATTCACGCACAGATTGAGGAAAACAAGAAAAAACCAAAAAAGGAAAGTAACTTCCAACGTAAAATGCGTGAAATGATGGAACAAGCTGAAGCACAGCGAAAAGCTCAACAAAAAAAATAGATATAATATAAAAAAGGCAATTCGTTTTTGAATTGCCTTTTTTATTTCCAAAAAGGGTCAATCGTTTTTGAAATCAATGTATTTTCTACAAGAAAATGATTTAACTCATCATTTATATACAAGTTATCAGCTTCATATAACAACACATCCGATTGAGCGGCTAATGCGTACAATTGTTCCGTTATTGTACTTATGTAAGACGAAATAGGAACCTTATAAGAATATCCCATTTCTTTCATATTTTCAGAATAAAAAGCACGAATTTCTCTTATTTTTTCTATTTTATCAAACATATTTTCATCAAAAAATAGTAAAAATCTAACTTTTGAAAGTATTTCCCTTGAAATTTGTTTAAAAAAACTTCGTAAAATTGAATATTCTGAATCACACAAGAGATAAATATAATTTATTTGATTAATATTATCAATTATTTGAGCTAAATTAGAAACTTCTCGAATAATTATTGATTTTTTATCAACATTTTTAGCACTTAGTAGATTTTCTATATCATTGAACAATATTTCAGAACATTTTTGACCCTCAGAATCTAAATTTTCACTCCATATATGTATCCTTTCATATTTAGGTGATTGCAATAAATTTCCTATTGCGTGGTATCCTCTCAAATAAGGAGGAAATCCCGCTATATGTTCCATTTCTAAAACTTCTAATTCTGAACCTTTTAAACTTATATTCTCAATTTTTGAAATTACTTTTTCAATTGTCTTTTCTCTATGTTCTCCCATAATCGTTTTGCTATCAAGGGTTCCACTAACGTTTTTTCTGTTTTTTGCTTTACAAACGGATACAACTCCCATTCTTCTTTTGATGCAAAAAACTGATTTTTAAAATTTATATTCTGTAATTTTTCTTCAAATAAGATTTGTTCTTCTTGAGCTTTTTCTTTTATTTTTCTTTGCAAAGTATGATTTTTCACTTGTTCCAGCAATCCTCCTGACTTTTCAATACTTTGAAACAATACAAGTGATTTTTTAGCAATCTCATAAGAAATTGCCTCAAAGCTATATATTCCATTTAAAAAAGAAGCTTTTCGATTTTGGATAATTTTCTGCATTTGCTTTAAATTATTTAAATCAATTTCAATGGTATTTTTTTTATAGATTGTTGGATTTTTAGGAATTACAAAATCTGCTCCGCCTAAAATAGCACTTTCATATGCAAGTGAAATATAATCTTCATTATATTTTGATTTCAAAATTGACAAACCTCTGCTGGAAGGTTCGGTGATAAAAAAAACTTTTATATCGTGACCAAATGTTTCAAAAACACTTTCCGCCACCTGCCTAAAAGCTCTTATTTTTGAGGTTTCAAACATAAAATTATTTCCTACCGCAACTTTGAAATATAACTTTAATTCATTGATAATATTACATTTATCTATAATTTTAAAATATTCCATAGCTTGAGAGACTCCATAAGCAATCTGTTGTATTATTCCTGCACCTGCGTTTTGGTATAATGTCGTATCTACAAAAATCACAGGATTTTGGCTAGAAATACTATTTTTAACAATCTCTAAATCAGAAATTTGATTATTAACCCATTTTCCTTTCTTAAGAAATTCATTAATACAATCGTTGCAAATAGATATTCTCTGACTACCATTTTTTATCAAACTACTTAATTTTTGAACGAGAGACGGATTTAAGTAATGAGTATCAATAAAATAAACTCCATTTTCTGGTAATTGTGATAAAAATTCTTCCCAATTAATTTCTGAATAATGCAGTGTTATGAAAAAGTGTTGAATATTTTGGGATAACCAAAAATCAATTCGCTGAAGGGTATGTTGTACATTTGAGCAATAAAGTGAAATCATTCCTTTTGCTTCTGTATTGACTTCGTAGGTAATTTTTCTATTTTCAGAGGAATAGAACGGAAGCACAGAAATTCCTTCGTGTGACTTATACAATAAATTATTATAGTCAGTTCCTTGTAGCTCAAACTGAATTTGCTGCTTCCATTGCTTAATGGTTGTTTTGGGAGTTTCTTCAGAATACATTTCCATCATAAAAAAATAAGATTCCAAAATTATGAAAATTATTTCACTTTTGGAATCTTAACAGAGATGATTAGCACTCAAATTACAAAATCTGAGTTTGAGAAAAAATAATGTCCTATCTCCCGATAGGTTTAATTAAAGAACGTATATCATTTATGTTTATAATGAAATACATATCCATATAGTCTTTATTATTGTATTTTTCAATATTTTTATTGAACGTATTAACATTAATATCAGTTGCTTGCATAAAAGAATAGTCTGTTCCTACCATTGTGGTTTCCAAAAGAAAAGGTCTTTTTTTATTAGGATTAGCATAATATCCTAAATAGACGTGTCCTGGCTGAAAAACCATAAATGCTTCTATTCCTACTTTTCGCAAAGCACTACAAAGAAAAACTGTTCCGTCAGCACAGTTAGCCTGTGTATTATTCATTACTTCATCTGCAAAACGAATGTACTGACTTACCACATTAGGATTTGACGAACTATTACTTGTATCAGTTATACTGCTATATTTCACACCCTTAGAACGTAATGTCAGGAACATCGCACGTACTTGATTTATAACATTCACTGCAATTACATTCGAATTTTCTCCTTGATAACCAGTAAAAGCTTTTAGATCAGTTGTATTAAGAACATCTTTTAAGAAAACATCAATCACTGGGCTATCTTCGTTTACATAAGCTCCCATAAAATGGAACAACGGATATACTTTTCCCTGTAACTTAGCCACCAGTACACATTCATTGATAGATGTATAACGCACCTTTATATCCTTACTTCCGAGCTTATCACCTGCTGTATTTCTACAAAAAAAAGTAAAATCAGCATACCCAGATTGTTTCATTTGCTTTAGAGCATCATATTTCCATTTTATTTTTGGAGAAAAACTATTACGCCCTGTTGTAACTTCTTTAGTTATTTCTGTTTTATAATTTAAAGCAGTTTCTTCAATCACAATTTCAATAACTCCATTTTCTTCCGCTTCAAAATCAATATAGAAAAAATCAATTGCTTGATTTGTTTGTCGTTCCACCTCTGCCAATCCAAAAATAGCCGATGTGTAGATGGTATTTGCCAAATCTGTCTGAAATTGCATATTGAATGTACCTTTAACAGAAGAACCTTCTTTTCCCTCTTTTGAACAACTTACCAATAATATGCTCAAAAAGAACAAAACTATTTTCTTCATAGCACCTGTTTTTTGATTGAAGTTTAGCTCGTACGATAACAAAATATTATTGAAAAAATACCGCAACAATACTTTGCATTTTCATCTTTCATTGAAACAAAAGCAAAACTTCTCATCAATCAAAATATCTATATAAAAACAGATACCTTTAATAACTTAGTACGTGTGCTTTCCTTTTCAATGACTTGTAGTTAGTCCCATCTATAAACAATTTTTCATCACAAAAATATGTACAATATACATCGTAATCAATCCCTATTTCTGGGTATTTTACAAGTTAATATTAGTTAATTTTTATGTATTTTTTAACAATATCTTATCTCCTCCAAACCAAATGCCCATCACAAGGAATACCTCTATTTCCGCTTCTGGTTAGCGAGATGGCTCCGCTGTTTTTATCATCAAGATTATAGAGCTTCCCATCGGCAGGAATTACAGATATATAGCCAAACTTTCCGCCTACTGCTCCTACCCACGAGCCATCAGGATAATCGTGGTCACTCCACGCCATACCGCGAGAACCCCGAGCCGTAAAAGCGATATACTTTCCGTCAGGGGAGAACGTAGGAAAACCTTCGCCATCCCAACTTGCCCAGTCGCGGGTGATACTGGTTGTGATTTGTTGGCGATTGCTACCATCGATGTTACAAAGCCATAAATGCTTGTCCTTACAATATACAAACTTCGTTCCTTGCGGATTTACTCTATACGAACCGCCTCCATCGGAAGAACATACCTTTTGATAGGTTTTATATCCGTTATCAGGACTCATTTTGTAAACCCAATTACCTACCTGTACGTATAACGTATTATCCAATGTCCAAACGGGTTTTCCCCAGTCGTTATATCCTGCACCATCAGGGTTGCAACGCCCCACTTCGTTATCTTTGTGTGCATCGATGATAATCGTAGGCATATCCGAATATCCCTGTCCTTGTAGTGCAATATACTTCTCATTGGGAGAAATAAAGGCTTTGAGGGGGCGTACATCTCCCCATTCGTATTCAAAATCGTGGATATTCTTACCGTCGGTTCTTACTTCTTGTTGTGTTACAGGGTCGTTAATACTTCTATAAACGATGCGTTTGTGATTAAACCCTTGTACATCAAGAGTAAAAAGTACTTTTGAAGTATCCCACGACACATCGTAAGTTTCTAATACATTGGTTAAGCTCACTTTTGCTACTTTTTCCGTATATTTATTATCCGTTAGATTATATACAGACACCTCGTCGGTAAACTGAATGAATAAATTTCCGCTAAGATTATGTGCTCCTGCACTTGATTCGCCTTCTTTGGAACAAGACGACAAGAAAGCCAATAACATTATTCTAAATAATAAAATCATTTTTTTCATATTTATATATTAAAGTTACTTTCTAAAAGATACTATTACGTAATATTTTTGTTTGCAATATGATACCTCAGATTGTCCGTTTTTATCAAAGATAAGCGAACTCAAAGTCTTTTTCTACCTCCAAATCATATTACTGAAATAACCTGCTACAGAATAGCCATAATTATCTTTAATCATTACGGCTCCGCTAGTAGGGTCTTTCAAATCGTAGAGTTTGTTGTTATCAGGAATGATAAATACATATCCATACGCTCCACCAACTACAGTAACGTGAGGCAAACGTGGTTGCAAAGGGTCATAATCTGTCCACATCCGACCGATTGTAGGTGAACCTACAAAGGCGATATACTTCCCATCGGGTGAAAATACAGGCTGATACTCTCCGTCGACTTTAGAACTTCCTGATGGCGGACTGGTGGTAATCTGTTGCAATCCACTTCCGTCAATGTTTTGTATCCACAAATGATTTTTGTATCGGAAAGCAACTCGTGTTCCCTGCGGATTTACAGCCACATAACTCGCTCCATTACCATTATTGATGTTCAAAACCTGTTCTGTTTGTATTCCATAATCTTCTTTCCAGCGATACAACACCCCTCTGATAGCAAAAAATAGCTCATTGTTAAGCGTCCAAACTGGTGTAGATTGGTAATCTAAATCCGCTTTAGAGGTATAAAACTCAGCCAGAAGTTTTCCTGTTCGTGTGTCTAACAGAAGTACTCCTCTGTCTTCCCAATAGTTGCCATCTACGGCAATGTATCTTTTATTGGGAGAAACCCGTATTGGAGCTTCTCGGTAAAATTCTCCTTCGGAACTAGTGCCATTATATTGATATTTGAAACCAAAAATATTTCCCTCAGAAGGTATTCCATTGGGGTCGGAAATCGTACTGTACCACGTATAGTTTCCGTCAAAAGGTCGCATTATGAACGTTTGTTTGTCTTGATAGGAGTCAAAAGTACGGCTTGTACCTATCGACAATGCTATTTCCTTGCTTCCGTAGGAGAAATCATAACCTGTAACTCCTGGTCCTCTGTCCGTTTTGGTTACTTTAAAGAGCTTTCCTGTTTTAAAATCGTACGAACGGATGCCATCAGTAGCAAATTCGATGTATAATGTTCCGGGCAAATTATTTAATGACGATGCCCCACCTCCTCCATTGTCCTCTTTAGAACAAGAACTATACACCAATGTACATAAAAGACTTGTAAATATTATTAATATCTTTTTCATATCTATCAATTTTTATAGTTAAACTTTTTTACTTCTTCTGTTAGGCTGAGCGAAATCAAAGTCTTTTTCTTACTTACCAATTCGCTCAGATTGACAAATTAAATGGTTTTACTGCTTAAATTTCTTGTTACTTGGTTCTTGAAAACTTGTTTCTTCCTTTCTCTTCAAGGTCTCCAAACTAAATGGCCATCGCAAGGAATACCTGCAGCACCTTCAGGATTCTTCAAATAGATGGCTCCATTATTCTTCTCATCAAGATTTCGTAATTTTCCATCTGCAGGAATAATGCACAAATACCCGAAACGACTGCCTGTTACGTTTATATCCAAATCAGCATCTGTCCACCCTGCTCCTGTAGTTCCAGTTGTAGTAAAAACAATATGTTTGCCATCGGGTGAAAATGCCGGACGAGCATCTCCCTTGTAGTTTTTCTTTCTGGAAATATCATAAGTAGTAATTTGTCGCATATCGCTTCCGTCTGAATTGCACATCCATAAGAAATAATCTTTACGAAAAACAAACTTTGAACCATCAGGACTTACTGCCAAATAACTTCCGCCTTTAATATTGGAAATGATTTGCTGAGCATCAGCATATTCTCCATCGGGGGTACACTTCCAAACGCTATTACCAATACGGAAATACAACACGTTTTGAGTGTCCCATATGGGTTTTTCGTGATAATCCAACGCTTCCTTAGGGTCTGTCCACTCGCGTACTATTCTACCTTTGGCATTAACAATAACGATTGGCATCTTTGCCCAACGCTGTGGCTCAAGTGCAAAATATTGTTCGTTGGGAGCGATGATAGGCTGTGTATCTCCAATTTTGTCCCACTCGATGGTTACATTAAACAGATTTCTGTCATCATCAACTTTTGCCATCTTCTCTCCCATATCACGGAGTACAAAACGCTGTACATCTGAATCCCAAGTTTCTGATGCAATCATATATTTCTTTCCGTCCCACGACACATCAAATCCTTTTTTAGTAGAACTTGAACCTATCAGAAATACTGATTTATTATAGTTTCCGTTAGAAAGCGTGTATTTACCTACTTTACCTGCAAATTGCCAATGTATCGTTCCTGAAAGATGACTTGCCGAAGTATTTCCTCCTCCCCCATCATCTTTACTGCACGAAGCCATTAACAGACTGAATATGTAGAATAACATCACATACATCTTTTTCATATTATTTTTACCTTTAAATTTATTTTTTACGATTTTGAAGTTCTTGTTATCTGATTATCAAAATCTTTCACTTTCTCTTATCGAACTGATTGAAGTCGAAGCTCCCTCTCATCACTCATAGACTTCGCTAAGAGTGGTGAATCAAATAATTTTAACTTTAAATTCTTGATTTTTTACTTGTTCCTCGTCTATTCTTTTTGGAAATAAGTGTATCCATCTACCACGATGGTAGCGTCATCTCCTTTTGTAGAAGGTCTACCGTAGAAGAAACTATGTGTAGAAGTCGTACCGTTACTGTATCGGAGAGTTAAATTTCCGTTAGAAATGGTGTACGTTCCGACATACTTTTGTCCTGAATAGCTACCACTTCCTATGCCGCTTCCCGAGGTTTGAGTGAAGGCACTTTTATCATTTGAGAACTTACCATTGCCATCAAAATACAGATAGCCACTCACCCCTGAAGCTGAAAAATTACCTGCAGCATCGAGCACTGCAATATTTTGGAACTTGTAGCCACTGGGCGGAATCTGATTGACAAATTCTACTTTGAACATAAAATAGGCTCCATCAGCTAACATATAGCTGTAGTTATCCATATATTCATAGTACGATTTCTCACCCGATTTACTCGTAGTGGTAAGTTTATTACCTTGAATGGTATAATTTCCGTCAACTCGGGTTTTCCAATCACTCTTACGAAGTCCTTCAGTGTATGTTCCGTCATTTCGAAGGTAAATAGCAAGGTCATATCTGCTTGAACCGATAAACCAAATACCTGCATAAACGCCCGTTCCAGGTTTGGTGGTGTTAGTTCCACCATTATTATTCGTTGAAAAATTTTCTTCTCGTTTAAAAACCATATCAAAAGCCCCAGCCCCTGTTCCATAAGTAAACTGCAAAGTAGTGTTATTATCACTGAATTGTATTGGAAACTCTATTTCTTGCCCGTTTTGAGAGATGAAATATTTTCCGTTACGTTTTGTCCAAGTTCCCGATTCGATAGAACTATCGCAATCCGTAGAATTTTGCGACTTCAAAGCAGAAAAAAATAATTCAAAGTTTGTTGCCCCTACGGTAAGCTTAGAATTTTTAAAACACGGCAAATCAGGTCTTGTAACATCAACCACCTGTCCGTTTTGAACGATGGCTTTAAGATTCCAAACACCTTGAAAAGGTTCACTTGCTTCGCTTTCTTTCCCACACGAAGCAAAGCAAACCATAACCAAAAGTAATTTAATTTTGCGATTAAGTCTTTTTAAGTTTTTCATTGTTTGTAATTTTTAAGTTCTTTTTCTAATTTCAAAAAACGATTTGTTTTTAACCTCAACATCAGCACTTTCACAGCGTGATTCAACATAAATGAGGCAGTTCATCAAGTAATTTTCTTTTGTTATCTTTTTTATAATACAAAATTAGTAATCGGGAATTTGTATGTCAATCCCCTTTTTTAGGTATTTTTTACACTAATTTACTTTTTTTCTTCTATTTCTATTTTTTATTACTATATTTATGCCGTAAAAAATCATCAATAACTTTGTTTAAGTATTTCAAAATACTAATTTTAGCTGTAGTCACTCTGAGTTTTTCAATGTTGAAAGCACAAAGGGTGGAAAAGTTACGTCAAGCAGTAAATGAAGCCTCATCTAACAGGGAAAAGTTCTATATACTAATGGAACTTGCGAATATTTTATCGGAAACTGACACTACACAAGCCCTCAAAACACTTCGGGAGGAAGCATTCCAATTAGCAGAAGGAGAACCTTATTTGGAAGGAATTTACTACTTCAATAAAGCAGGAATTTACTTTGATTATGACCGTCAAAAAAGTCAAAAACTTTACCAAAAAGCCAATGATTATTTAAAATGGTACACTACGGAAGAGGCTTATCGGTATCGTGCAAGGCTGTGGCACAATTACGGAGTTTTAGAGCAATACAACGACCGAGAATACAATCTTTTGAATATTACGTTGGAATATTGCATTCCTTTTGCTGAAAAATCTGGTGATTCTGACCTTCTGATGGGATATTTTACAGATGTCGGTATGATTTTGGGCAACAATAAGGAATATGACAGGGCTTTGGAATACTATCAGAAATCTTTGGATCAGGCTCAAAAAGAAGACAAAGAAAATGAGGCTCTTCTGTGGACTTACTTGAATATGTTCGATGTATATTTGGAAAAGAAAGATAAAGAATATATGTCTGATTTATACAATAAAACCGTATCGCTCTGGAGGCAATATCCCAAAAGTAAACTTACCGGATTTGTTTATCTAAATGAAGCTCGTTATTTAGCTGCTATCGGAAAAACAGAGGAAGCTCTTGAAAGTATAGATATAGGACTTAAATTTACTTCAAAAAATAATATTCCGTGGGATCAAAATTCTTTAGAATATGAAAAAGTTCGCATCCTTAAAGTCCTAAACCGATTTAATGAAGCAAAACAAATAACACAAAAACTCCTAAAAACTTCCATTAATAAAACCATCAAAAAAAATCAAATACGATTAATTTATGACCTTGCTAATCTGGAGGCCAGACTTGGCAATCACAATAATGCTTACGATTTGATGATAAGACACGACATTCTGAAAGACAGCCTAATGGAAGAAAACAGAAAAAAAATGTTTGCCGATATGGAAATGCAATATCGTACTGCTGAAAAGGAAAAAGCCATCATACAACTGGAAAACAAAAACAAATTAAATCAAATTCTGCTTTATGGAGGAATTTCTCTTTTCGGAATTATAACAGCTTGGGCTTTATATGCTTGGAATGTGAATCGCAAACGTACTAAAAAAGATTTCTTATTACGCAAACAACAGCAAGAAATTGAAATTACACACGCTCTGATGGAAGGCGAACAGCAGGAACGTAATCGATTGGCACGTGAGTTACACGACGGATTGGGCGGACGCATCACAGGAATAAAAATGAATGTGGAAATATTGTCTCAAAATTATGAGAAAAAAGAAGAATTACAAAAAATTGTAAAACAATTAGATATCGCAATTGTTGAGCTGAGAAACACTGCCCACAATTTAGACCCTTCAGCTCTGCAAAAGTATGGTTTACAAACTGCTATATCCGATTTTTGCCAATCCTTACAAAATGAAAAACATAATATTAAAATTTACACAAACGGGCTTTCAGATCTACAAGACAAAAAATGGCAATTATCCGTTTACCGAATTGTACAAGAATTGTTAACAAATGCCGTAAAACACTCCCAAGCCTCTGAAATACAACTACAAGCCACCTTTAAGGACAACCTTCTTCTTATAGAAGTCGAGGACAACGGAAAAGGTTTCGACCCCAAAAGTATTTCAAGAAATATGGGACTCAACAATATCGAAGCTCGTGTAAATTATCTTGGAGGAAAGATGGAAATTTACTCGGAAGAAGGAATTGGAACCACCATAAATATCGAATGTAAAATATAAATAATTATGATACGAATTATTATATGCGACGACCACCCTATAATTAATGAAGGATTGCAGAGCTTTATCACTACACATCCGCTAATGGAAGTTGTAGCTACAGCATCAAATATCAAACAACTTGATGAGGTTTTGAAAAATGTTATCACTGATGTTCTATTGCTTGACATTAATCTTCCTGACGGAAAAGCTTCCGAAATATGCTTTAACATCAAGCAGAACTATCCCAATGTAAAAATTTTGGGACTTAGTAACATTGATGACCCTTTCGTTATTCAACAGATGATAAATGACGGAGCTTCAGGTTATTTGCTTAAAAGTAGTCCAATGGCTGAAATTGAAGAAGCTATACTTCAAATTTACGATGGAAATAGTTATTTAAGTAAACAGATTATTAATCTTTTAATGCCTTCTGAAAGCAATTCCGAAGAAATTCCCATTATCACACGACGAGAAAGAGAGGTATTAAAATATCTTTCCGAAGGGCTTTCTTCTGCACAGATAGCTGACAAAATGAATATCAGCCCATTAACAGTAGATTCACATCGTAAAAACTTGATGCAAAAATTCAATGTAAATAAAACGGTAAATCTACTACAAAAAGCAAAAGGACTCGTTTAATCATTCATAAGAATTTGAACAATCAGTATTATTGTCCTGTGCGTATGGCTTCAACAGGGTCTAATCTTGCTGCACTCAACGCAGGAATAATTCCTGAAACTAAGCCAACTACAAATGAAACTCCAAGCCCTATAATGATGTTTTTCAAAGAGAGTATAAACTCAAATTCTTCTATGATTTGTGAAGCAATCGAAGTTCCGAGCCATACAAAGAGCAAACCTAAAAGTCCACCAATCAAGGCCAAAAGTATAGCTTCAAACAAAAACTGAAACAATATAAAATGCTTTTTTGCCCCCAATGATTTCTGTATCCCGATAAGATTTGTTCTTTCCCGAACGCTGACAAACATTATGTTAGCAATCCCAAAGCCTCCCACCAAAATCGAAAATCCACCAATAATCCACCCAACTAAATTCATCATACCTATAGTTTGGTCAATCATATCTGTAAAGGTGGACATTTTATTAATGAAAAAGTTATTAATCTCTTCAGTCTTTAAGCCTCTGTATCTTCTAAAACGCTGTACAAGAACATCTTCAAATTCTTGCATATTAACTCCTTTTTTAGGTTTTATGGCAATTCCGCTGGGAACTCCTTGTGTTCCTGTATTCATAAAACTTCGTACAAATGTTGATAATATAAATACCTTATCATCACTTTCCGACATTGGTCCATATTTTTTAAGAACGCCAATTACCTTCATTTTCTTCCCAAAATAACGCACCTCTTTACCTAAAGGATATTCATCTTCAAAAAGTTGTTTAGCAATCTGATGTCCTAAAACGATAACTGGTGTTCCCACATTTGATTCAGACTCACTCATCAAGCGTCCGTATTCAACTTTAATATCTTCAATATCAACAATCTCTGAAGTAGCAGCACTTGCAGGAACATTTTCGATGGTTTTTCCTTCGTATTTTATAGAAGAACTTACTCCAAAAATCACATAAGATATAGCTTCCACATTGGGAATTTCTTTTTTCAAAAACTCATACTCTTGATATGTAACCTGTGGAAAATTAAGCCGTTGCCAACGAGGAACATCGGTAGGACCAAACGAAAACTTTGATACGTACATAGAATTTTTGTCCAACCCTGACAGATTTTCTTGTATATTTCTGTTTAGAGAATCAACTGCTGACAACACTGAAATAATCGAAAAAATTCCTACTGTAACACCCAAAAGTGATAAAAATGTACGAAGTTTATTATCTCGTAACGACTTCAGTGCGAAGTTGAAACTCTCTTTTAACAATTGCAGATATATAAACATAATTTTAATCAATAGGTTTTATTATCCGTCAAAAAACTTTATTTTTGTAGCCAAATATAAGATATTTTTCTAATGAAACTCACAAAACAAGCCAAATCTGCTTTAATTTCTGTTTTTGATAAAACAGGATTGGAACCTATTATTCATAAAATGAATAGCTTAGGAATTACTATCTACTCAACAGGAGGGACTGAATCTTTCATCAAAAACTTAGGAGTCGATGTTATTCCTGTGGAAACTGTTACCGAGTATCCTTCCATTTTTGGTGGACGAGTAAAAACCTTACACCCCAAAATTTTTGGAGGAATTTTGAACAGACAAGACAACGACAGCGATGTTTCAGAAATGATACAATATGCTATTCCTCAGTTAGATATCGTAATTGTGGACTTGTATCCGTTTGAGAAAACTGTAGCAAGTGGTGCCATCGAGAGCGATATCATTGAAAAGATTGATATTGGAGGAATTTCCTTAATACGTGCCGCAGCCAAAAACTTCAAAGACGTTTTATGTGTTTCTTCTGTAGAGCAATATCCTGATTTACTTGATATTCTAGTCAATTCTCAAGGGAAGACCACTTTAGAACAACGCAAAAATTTTGCGGCTAAAGCATTTCAAGTTTCTTCTCACTATGATACAGCTATTTTCAATTATTTCAACCAAACGGAAGAAATAACTACATTAAAAATCAGTGAAAATAAAGGTCAGGTACTCCGATATGGGGAAAATCCGCACCAAAAAGGATATTTCTATGGAAATTTCGACAATTTATTTGAAAAATTACACGGAAAAGAACTTTCGTATAACAACTTATTAGATGTTGATGCTGCTATAAATCTTATTTCGGAGTTTAAGCACGACGACCCTACATTTGCTATTCTAAAACACAACAACGCTTGTGGAGTGGCTACACGAAAAAATATTCAGGAAGCGTATGCGGCGGCTTTGGCAGGAGACCCTGTTTCTGCCTTTGGTGGAATTTTGGTATCAAACACAAAAATCGATTCAGCTACAGCCAGAGACATCAATTCCTTATTTTTTGAAGTAATTATCGCTCCAACATATAGTGATGAGGCTTTGGAAATACTAAAAGAAAAGAAAAATCGTATCATTTTAATTCAAAAGAACATTAATTTGCCTGAGACCTCAATTCGAAGCTGTTTGAATGGTTATTTGGTTCAAGATAAAGATTTAAAAACAGATACTGCAGAAGACATTAAGTACGTTACAAACCAAAAACCAAATGAAGAAGCTCTTGAGGACTTATTTTTTGCTTCAAAAATTTGTAAACATACCAAATCAAACACAATTGTTTTAGCCAAAAACAAGCAACTTTTAGCAAGTGGAACTGGGCAAACAAGCCGTGTTGACGCTTTGCGACAAGCTATTGAAAAGGCTCAATCTTTTGAATTTGACCTAAGTAATGCTGTTATGGCAAGTGACGCCTTCTTCCCTTTTCCTGACTGTGTAGAAATAGCAGATAAAGTAGGAATTACATCAGTTATTCAACCCGGTGGTTCTATCAAAGACCAATTGACGATTGATTATTGTAACGAGCATAATATGGCTATGGTAGTTACAGGAACACGACATTTCAAGCATTAATTTTTTCACAAAATACATAAAAAAGCCCGACTGAAATCGGGCTTTTTTATTTCTATAAATATACTTTTATTTTTTCTTTCCTTGACTCATTTTGGCTGCTAAGATAACCGCATTACGTGCATTTACCATAGTTCCTGCAGAAGACAATTCCGAAAAATCTACTTTCTTTCTATCTTCAGTTTCTCCCACATACACCTGAAGTTTAGGAGTAACCCCTGATTGCATAATCACTTTTTTCACCTGTGAAGCAGTCAAATTTGGAAAATAAGAACGAATTAATGCAGCCAAACCTGCCACTTCAGGAGAAGCCATTGATGTTCCTTGCAAAAATTTATAACTATTACCTGGTGCAGTAGCCCAAATTTTTACTCCTGGAGCAAATACATCTACATTTCTTTTTCCATAGTTTGAAAACGAAGCAATCAACTTGTCATTAAATTCATAGTTCAAAGCTCCTACAGTAAGGAAGTTATCTGAAATTTCTTTCAATTCCACCTCGTCATTTGGATATGTTTGCTCTACGTCAATATCTTTACTATCGTTCCCCGCTGCGTTCACAATCAACACATCTTTTGATGCTGCATATTTGATAGCTTCATAAACTTTATCCTTATGAGGAGAAAATCCTTTTCCGAAACTTGTGTTAATTACTTTTGCTCCGTTATCAACCGCATAACGAATTGCTAAAGCTATATCCTTATCGTACTCATCACCATCAGGAACAGCTCTTACAGCCATAATAGCAACGTTATCAGCAACTCCGTCCATTCCCACATTATTTGCACGTTGAGCACTAATAATACCAGCCACGTGAGTACCGTGTAGCGACCCCTCCAAATCAGGACCTATCACATTATTATTTCCGTATCCTATCTTACTGAAGTCATTCTCATCATCTTTAAGAATATCCTTACGAGGACTAAATTCTAGATTCAAATAATAATTTAATTTTGTTGAATAATGGTTAAGAGCTCCTTTTAACTCCTCTTTGATAGCTTCAGAATCTCCCACACGTTCAAGGAGTTGTTGCATAAACTCAACATACTGAGCTAACATATTATCAGTAGTTTGAATTTTAGCCACATCATCAGATGTGTATTTATCTTTCTTAAGCTCCTTTTTCAAAATATCGTCCGCGGACAACACCATTTGATTGAGTTGTTCAAAGTATTCTTTTTCTGCGAAAGCTTCCTCATATTGTTTTTCATATTCAGTTTTAGCTCTCTGATAATCAGGATTGCCTTTATCTCCCGATTTATAAATACGAGTAAGCTCCATATTTTCTTGGTTAATGTCCCCCAAGAAATTCCAGCCGTGAATATCATCTACATAACCATTTTTATCATCATCAATGTTATTGTTAGGAATTTCATTAGGATTCACCCAAATAACATTCTTCAAATCTTCGTGATTGATATCAACCCCTGAATCAATTACCCCTACAACAACTTTATTACTTGTTTTAATGCCTTTCAACAACTCATAAGCTCCTGATAATCCAATACCTGGAAAAGAAGTAAGATCTTTATGAGGCCAAACTTTCAATTGATCATCAGAAATTTTTTCTGTTTGTTTTGGCAACATATCTGGCACTACATCTGGACTTGCTGATGCAATTTTTGATAAAGGACTGGCACACCCTACCAATATCGCTCCTGAAAATGCTAATAAAAATGGTTTTCTAATATTCATTTGTAATATATTTATACGATTTAATCTAAAAAACAACTGGTGCAAAGGTAAACAAATTTAAATAAAGCACAAAAGAACAACACGTTTTTATTCCTGTCTTTTACAAAAATGGCACAACTATTGATTGTACTACAACGATGAGATTTCTATAATTACTTAAATTAACTGATTATGAAACGATTATTATTTTTTGGCTTTATTATTATATTATTTTTGAATAGCTGTTCTGTTCCTGATGAATATGATAATGATAGACTTACATTGTATGATTTTTTACATTCCTATGATTTGTGGTTTGTAAATGTTGATGCTACACGTGGCAGTGAACGAATTCTTTTTTTACAGAAAGCCTTTACCATAACTTTTGATAGAAATACTATACTGGCTAACAACAACTTAGTAGGAATTGGAAGCATCGGAAGGGGTTACGGACGTGTAATAGGAAACTTCTTTACTACTGATATGCACCTAACATTTCACCACGATAGAGATGGTTCTTATCGTTTTAAAATTGTACAAGTTTCCCAAAATCAAATTGATTTATACGACGTAGACTCGAATTCGGTTTACAGATTAGAAGGCTATTACAAACGTGACTTCAACTACGATCGATTGTTCTTTGAAAATATGCGTTATTTTTTGCAAGAATACAACTTCTGGGAGAAAACATATACCAGCCGAGAAGGTGCAGCAAACCCATTTGATAATGAGAATTTCATTAAGTTCTACAGCCTAAACGGAGATTACTTTTTTGAAACTTCAGAACACCCAAATCATATAACACCACTTTTCAGAGGATTATACAACATTGAAAACATACGAAATACAAACAATGTAAAAATATTAAATCTGAATTACAGAAATGAGACAGAAAGTTTTGAAATTCGCATTTTGAACGATTCTGAAATTGAGCTTTATCACATAAATTCGCGAACAACGTATCGTTTTCGAGGAGTACAAAATATCGTTTACAAAAAATTAAAAGAGTAAAATAAAAAGGGAATCGTTTAGAACGATTCCCTTTTTAAATTATAAATTTTCCGCTATTCTAAACTTATAATTATGAATTCACTTCTTCGGTTGGATTGATGTTCTTCAGGTGTACATTTCACTCCATTAGAGCAATGGTTCGTAAGTTGTGTTTCTCCGTAACCTTTTCCTGTTATTCTACTAGCATCAATGCCATTATCAATAATCCATTTCACGGTTGATTTTGCTCTCCTATCAGACAAAGCCAAGTTATAACTATCTGAACCTCTACTATCTGTATGCGAACGAACATCTATTTTCATATTTGGATATTCTTTCATAACCTCCAAGATTTTTGCCAACTGCACTGACGCATCATAGCGAATATTTGATTTATCAAAATCAAAATAGATATTTTCTATCTTGAATACTTTGGCTAGATCATCTCCTTCTGTTACTTTTATAACTCGTGGTTTTAGCAGAATTTCATAATGAATTTCTTTTCCTTTGCCTTTCATTTCCACTTTCACCTCAGCTGTTTCATATCCTTCTTTTTCTCCTTTCAGATAGAAATGCGAATCTTGACAATTTATAAATTCTTCTCCAAAGGCAAATCCTCCTGCTGGGTCACTGGCTTCTGTTTTTAACAAATCCATTTTTTTACCAGACAAAGAAACTGTGGCTCCTGAAATAATTTCCATAGTTTCCGAATTTTTAACCACTCCTTTCAGAACCTTGTTACAAGTGAAATTCAAAGGAATACGCTCATAAAATCCGTAAATATCGTCTTTTCCTTTTCCTCCTGTACGATTAGAAGTTAGAAAACCTACTTTTGATTCTTTATCTATCACAAAACAAAAATCATCATCTACGCTATTTCCAGGTTCACCAATGTTTATAACCCTTGAAGTAGTTCCATTATCATATAATTTCGTGGCAAAGATATCTAACCCTCCCAATCCTGGGTAACCATCTGAGGAATAATATAATACATTATCTTTTGAAATAAAAGGAAAAGATTCTCTTCCGCTTGTATTAATAATATTCCCAAGATTTTCAGGCTTCCCGTAACCATTCTCTAATATTTCTACTCGAAATATATCAGAACTACCCAAAGTTCCTGGCATATCAGACGCAAAATACAAATATTTTTCATCTGGGCTCAATGCCGGATGAGCTACACTATAAGTATTGCTATTAAATGGCATCTCAACAATATTTCCCCAATTTCCTCTATCATCTTTAGTAGCTCGTAATATTTTAAGTAGGATGGTATTTTCTGAATCCATTCTTACTTTTTTATTCACATAATTATTTCTGGTGAAATAAACTGTTTTACCATCTTTTGTAAATACAGCTGTGGATTCATTGAATTTTGTGTTGATTTTTGATGAAAAAAGTGTCTTTTTTGATAAACTAATACTATCACGGTTTGCCTCATACAAATCATAGAAACTCTCTCCTGTCCATTTTGAGACAGGTTTAATCAAACTTGTATTACTCGCCGCGAAAATTACTTTATCACCATAAAAAGCGGTTCCATATTCAGAATGTTCTGTGTTTACTCCTGTTTGAAGTAGCTCTAATCGATTGGAATTTTCCTTTATTTCCTCTCTATAATCTTTGTGTTCCTCAAACAATATGGCACGTGTATCATCTGCTCCAGTAATTTCTACAAACTTACTCATCATTTGGTCTGACTCGGCATATTTCCCCAATGATTTCAACGACAATGCGTACCTGTAATAATATTCTGGCTGTACCTTATATTCCTTGTTTTCGAAAAGTTTCTCATACCAAGTAGAAGCCTTGTCATACTCAGCATTAAAATAATATGAATTCCCAAGCCTTTCGAGTAACTCTTGGTTTACAAACCCTTTTTTTGCAATATTTTCATAGATTTTGATTGCATCTATATAAGCGTAATTTTTGTACATCTCGTTGGCTTTTTGCATTTGTTTTTCTTGTGAAAAAACCAACAAAACATTGCTAAACAACGCTATTGCAAGTATGTACATTTTGTAATTTCTCATTTTCATTTCTTTAATGATAAAATTAAGATTGATAAAACAATTTTCTTAGAAGAACCTTGGAGAAACTACCTTTCTGTGAGCTTTCACTAGTTCGTAACGCAAGAAAATTTCGTGTGAACCTGAATTATATCTTGATAATTCTGTAGTCTCAAAATCATATCCATAACCAATAAACCATCGGTCATTTATCTGGAAACCTGCCATCGCACTTACTGCTGCTGACCATCTCCAAGCTGCACCCAAAACAAACTTTTCATTAAACATAAAGTTTGCTGAAACATCTAACTGAAACGGAGCTCCATAGGAAACTTTACTAAGTACTGCAGGTTTGAACTTGGTATTTTCTGTTAAATCGAACACATATCCACCTATCAAGTAATAATGTTGAGAATTTTTCAAAACAGATACTTCTCTATTTTGGTCATTTCTTCTGAAAACTTCCGTTTCCAAAAGATTTGGAACAGAGAAACCTAAGTAATACTTATCTGAATACCAGAAAAGTCCAGCCCCAACATTAGGTCTGAAAATACTATTATCGCCAGTAAAGCTATAATCTTGACCATCGTATAAATGCAATTTATTAACATCTAATTGGAAAAATCCAGCAGAACCTTTCAAACCAAAAGCTAATTTTGAATTTTCAAAATTCAACGTATATGAAAAATCCACCAAAAATGTATTATCTTGCTGAGGACCAATTGACTCGTGAAATAATGAAACCCCCAATCCCACATTTTTATCTCTAATAGGTGTGTGATAACTCAATGTTGCTGTTTTTGGAGCACCTTCCAACCCTACCCATTGGGTTCTGTACAAGCCGAAAAAGCTACCCACATCTCTCGAACCTGCATATCCTGGGTTAAACATAATTGTGTTGTACATATACTGTGTGTATTGTGATTCTTGCTGAGCAAAAACACCTGTACATAGTAGTAACATTAACATTAAAAAAGCATTACTTTTCCTCATTGTATAATATATTTATATGTTTATTGTCTTATATGTCATCTATTTCAATAATTTTCGAAAAACCCGAGTGATTTAAAAACACTCGAGCTTTTCGATATATTTATCTAATTTTTAATGTACAACCAACTTCCTTTTCTCTTCGTCTGATTGTTTTTATCTACGTATTCTATTATGTAATAATATGTTCCTTGTGGTAATTTCTCAGGAGCCTCTATAGTTACACGTCCGTTAGATAATCCTCTGAAGACTTTTGTAGTATTGTTATATCCCTGAGCTTCAAACACCTTAACACCCCAACGATTGTAAATTCTTACGGTATTATTCGGATATCCTTCAATACCCTTAATATAGAATATATCATTTGAACCATCATCGTTGGTAGAAATTGCATTATAAGGTATTATATCTCCTCCTGCTACTACCTCTATTGTAACTGTAGCATTTGAACAATTACCAGCTGCATCACAAAGTTCATACACAAAAGTATCTGTACCAACAAAACCTGGATTCGGAGTATAGGTAATTGTATCATCAGAAGGGTCGTTTGGTGTACCCCCATCGTTCACTTGTACGCTACCTCTTGATGGATCACCCACAACTGAAACTCTTCCTGTTGTTGGAACATTTTGGTCGTTTTCCAAAATATTTACCGCTACAGGAGTATTTATTTCTGTAGTTGCAGAATCATCACTTGCCTTCGGAACATCTAAAACGACTACTGTTACATTCGCTTGATTGCTACAATTTGTTGGATTTGCTTTTTCACAAATTGTATAGGTCAATGTGTACGTACCTACTGGCGTATTTGGTAGTACCACGACCATTCCATTAGCGGCATCAATGTATATATTCGTATTTGGTGTAGTAGGATTTGAAATAGTAACCGTTCCTAAAGTTGCTGTCACTCCTTCAAATGTATCATTTACCAACACAGATGTACTTACGGTTCCCCCAATGGTTGTATATATTGGGTACATTGTATAGTCATCATCATTTGCCACAATTGGTGATGCTGTTACTAATACCGTAACCGTGGTTGTTTCACAATTTGTTGGATTTAATTTCTCACAAATTGTGTAGGTCAAAGTGTACGTTCCTGCTGGTGTATTTGGTGCTATTGTAATTGTTCCATCTATATTTGGTGTAAATCCATTCGGAGGAGTAGCTCCCCAAGTGAGCGTAACATCAGAAGGATTTAATGGAGTTCCGTTCAATTTGTCATTGGTTAGAACACTTGATGTGTTTCCTCCATCAGTTCCACGAATTGGTGTTCCACTAAAGTCATCTGGAACAGCTTCCAAATCTGTTAGACTTACCACAACTGTTGCTGTTGCTGTATCACAATTCGTTGGATTTAATTTCTCACAAATACGATACACTATGGTATAAGTTCCTGCTGGTGTATTTGCTGGTATGTTAACTTCACCTGTATTTGTGTCCAAAGTAGGTACATTTGGATTGCCATTAATTTGTGAGGCGGATGTGACCACAGAAATATCAACATTTGCAGTTGTTGCTGCAACACTACCTAGAGTGTCTGTACCACTTCCATTATCAGAAAGTACATTACCTGCTTTT
>NZ_KB900717.1 GCF_000379185.1 Capnocytophaga cynodegmi DSM 19736 | reverse complement strand
AAAATATATAAAAATTTGATTTTTAAAAATTATTTGTTTACATTTGAAGCAGAAAATAAAAATAAATTGATTATGGCTACAAAATCTTACTCAGAAAAAGTAGTGCAAACCAAAATAATGGTTGATGCACTGCGAAACAATAAGGAAAGTCTTCCTGCTGGTGTTACAGAAGAAACAATAAACAAATTGGAAGAATTAAAAAGCCTTGCAGAAAAGCTAAATAGTGAACAAGAAAAATTGAAAGCACAATTAAAGCTAAAAACAGAAGAACTTTCAGATACATTGGATAAATTATCAGCTTTGTATGTTGAAACTAAAAAAAGAGTGAAAATTGATGTTTCAAAATCACTTTGGAAAGAATACGGATTTTCTGATAAGAAATAATAATAAAAATTTCTTTTAATAGTGCTATTTCTGTTTTCTTTGTTGAATAAATGAAGAAAAAAGAGATAGCTTTTTTGTTTTTAATGTTATAATTATGAATAAAGATACTTTTTTTATTACAGGAATTTCTACAGAAGTAGGAAAAACAATTGTTTCGGCAATTATTACAGAAGCACTACAAGCAGATTATTGGAAACCTATTCAATCTGGAGATTTGGATAATTCAGATACTAATAAAGTTCAAAAATTGATTTCAAATGAAAAAAGTGTCTTTCATTCTAATTCGTATGTATTAAATACACCAGCAAGTCCGCATTTGTCAGCCGAGTTAGATGGAATTGGAATAGAATTAGATAAAATAAAACGTCCTGAAACTAAAAATCATCTGGTAATTGAAGGAGCAGGAGGATTGTTAGTTCCTTTGAATGCAAAGCACACTATTGCTGATTTAATATTGCCTTCTGATAAAATTATTTTAGTTTCTCGTCATTATTTAGGAAGTATTAATCATACGTTACTTACTTACGAAGCTTTAAAGCAACGTGGACTTTCTATTTTTGGAATTATTTTTAGTGGAGTAAAAAATCCTTCATCTGAAAGTATTATCTTGGAAAAAACAGGATTAAAATCTCTTTTGCATATAGATGAAGAACCTTATTTCGATAAAAATGTAATTAAATACTATGCAGAGAAATATATATCAAATTTGAATAATTTTTAATCTTGTTTCTTTTGTATTTCTCGTGATATACTGATTAGATATGATTGTAAATGAAAAAATCCGAGAAAGTTCTCGGATTTTTCGGTTTATTATTAAATATGAAGATAAAGTCAAATTAAAACTGATATACAACTTCTATTTTATGTCCTTCAAGAGTTTTTTTAGCTTTCTCAATGTCTTCGGTAAATCCTAACATATATCCGCCTCCTCCTGAGCCGCAAAGTTTCAAGAAATAATCTCCCGTATCAATACCTTTTTTCCAAAGAGCGTGAAATTCGGAAGGAATCATTGGTTTAAAGTTATTAAGAACCACTTTTGAAAGTTTTTTCACATTCTTGAAAAGGGATTTTACATTTCCTTTCAGAAAATCATCAATACAAGCGTCCGTATATTTGATGAATTGTGTTTTTAACATACTTTGAAAGGCTTCATTTTTCATATTTTCCATAAAAATACGAACCATTGGTGCCGTTTCGCCTACAACGCCGCTATCTAACAAAAAAACTGCTCCTTTGCCGTTTATCGTTTGGGAGGGTATCCCTGTAGGTTCAATATTATCTTTGGAATTGATAAGGATTGGCAGACTCAAATAGCTATTCAAAGGGTCTAAACCAGAGGACGTTCCATGGAAAAAACTCTCCATTTTTCCGAAAATATTTTTCAGTTGCAGAAGTTTTTCTCGGGTTAAATTCTCCAAAACCGTGATTTTATTGTGAGCGTATTGGTCGTAAATGGCAGCAACCAAAGCTCCGCTACTCCCAACACCGTAACCTTGCGGAATACTACTATCGAAGTACATTCCGTTACTAATGTCTTTTTTTAGCTGTTCAATGTCAAAAGTAACAACTTCAGGATTTTCTGAGGATAATTTTTCCAGATGGATAGCGAACTGAGCTAACGCTTGGTTTGATTTTTTTGCTTCTGCCTGTTTGCTTTCATCTGTTTGGTCAGGCATTTTTAAAGCTCCATTGTAGAAATTATACGGAATAGCCAACCCTTTGGAATCCTTGATGATGCCATATTCCCCAAAGAGTAAGATTTTTGAATAAAATAAAGGTCTCTTCATTTAAACTATTTCGGAGTTAGGTGTTGTTTTATTTTTTAATTTAGTTGTGTTGTGAAAAGATAAACATTCTTTTTCAGTATATCAAACTTTTAAAATCAACATTTCTAATTCGATGAGTTAGAAATTTGGTCGCAAATATACTGCTTATTTTCACAAAATACAATCAATTCATCTTTAATAAATTGCAAAACTTCGTTTTTGTGCGAATCGGGATATAAAACGTGTACGTTGGCACCAGCATCTAAAGTGAAGCAAACAGGAGTTTTGGTTTCTTGGCGGAACTTCCAAATGCGTTGGATAACTTCTAAAGTGTTGGGTTTCATTAGTATGAAGTAAGGAAGACTAGTCATCATCATTGCGTGAAGTGTTAAGGCTTCACTTTCAACAATCTCAATGAACTTATTTAAATCGCCATCTTTAAAAATAGGAATTAATTTATTAAGATTTTCGTGAGCTTGTTCGAAGCGTTTTTGAGCAAAAGGATGATTGTGCATCAAGTCGTGTCCTACAGAGCTACTCACTTGCTTTTGTCCTTTATCGATAAGCAAAATTGTGTCCTGATAATTTTTAAAAACATCGTGAATTTCAAAAGGATATGGAATTCCATAAAGGTCAGAACTTTGCGGAGTAGACTTATGTTCTCCCCAGACCACAATATTTCCTTGTATGCTTCGACAGGCACTTCCTGACCCCAAACGTGCTAAAAATGATGCTTTTTGCCAAAAATCGCTTTCTGAAATATTAGGGTTTAACTGCCTTTCAATCTGCATCAAGCATACTGACAGTGCCGCCATAGCACTTGCTGAAGAGGCAATCCCACTACTATGCGGAAAGGAATTTTCTGAATATATTTCAAAATGATAATCTTTCAAAAAAGGCAAGTATTCGTAAATCCGATTGAAAAAAGTAACTATTTTCGGGTGGAAAGACGGCTTTGGCTCTTTTTCAAAAAAGAAAGTAAACTGAAAATCATCAGTAGGTGTTTCTAATTTTTTAAAACGAACTGAAGTTTCTGTATAACAATTGGTTAGTGTGAAACTAACGGAAGGATTTGCGGGGATTTGTCCTTCAAGTTTTCCCCAATATTTAACCAAAGCAATATTGCTTGGTGCTTTCCAAGAAACGAAATTTTTATTACTCATTCAGTATTTTTTATCGTATTGGGCGATTCATTACCAAATCAATGTATAAATTTACTTTGTCTTTCAGTTGTTTTCGATTTACTATGAAGTCCAAAAAACCGTGTTCCAACACAAATTCTGCCGTTTGGAAACCTTCTGGTAAATCTTGTCCTGTTGTATCTTTTACTACTCGTGGCCCTGCAAATCCGATTAACGCTCCTGGTTCGGCGATGTTTATGTCGCCAAGCATTGCATATGAGGCTGTTGTTCCTCCAGTAGTAGGGTCGGTACAAAGTGAGATGTAAGGTAGTTTTGCCTCGTCCAGTTGGGCTAATTTTACAGAGGTTTTAGCCATTTGCATCAGTGAAAGTGCTGCTTCCATCATTCTGGCTCCTCCTGATTTTGAAATCATTAGAAAAGGCAATTTGTGTTTGATGGCATAAGCGATGGCTCTTGATATTTTTTCACCCACCACACTTCCCATCGAACCACCAATGAAAGCAAAATCCATACAAGCAATTACGATTTTTTCGCCTTTTGACTTGCCAACTGCAGTGCGGACAGCGTCTTTTAAACCTGTTTTTTGTTCAGCCTCTTTTAAACGTGTTGCATACGATTTTGTATCAACGAATTCCAAAGGGTCTTTGGAGGATAAATTGGCATCAAGTTCTTTAAATTCATTATTATCGAATAAGATTTGGAAGTATTCCTTACTTCCTATTCTGACGTGATAGTCGTCTTCTGGACTTACAAAGTAGTTTGTTTCAAGAGCTTCATTGTCAACTATACTTCCGCTTGGGGACTTGTACCATAGCCCTTTTGGTATATCTTTTTTTTCTTCAGTAGAAGTTTGAATTCCTTTTGCTGTTCTTTTAAACCAAGACATAATCTCTCTGTATTTGTTGGACAAAAGTACAAAAAAAAAATGAATTTGAAAGCAAAATTAAAATTTGAGAAAAGTAATTCCTATGTATTGTTAAATTTCTTGAAAATATATTATTGCTTTGATTTTTACATTTTTTTGAACAAGATATATTCTTAACCATTATTATGTGTTTTTTCAGAGTGTTAAAAAGAGTTAGATTTTGTGGATTGTTTTCTTTGTGAATAGAAGTAGATTTTTTTATTTGGTTATATTTTCTAACTTTGCGGTGTTGAAAATGTGAAATTTATATTGCTGATTTTGTTTTTATTATGTAATGTAAGCTTCTTTTTAAAATTTTCAACATTAAATAGAACTAAATGAAATTACTAACATATGTAAAGGCTGCTCGTCTACGAACCTTACCTCTTTCCGTTTCTGGTATTGTTATGGGGAGTGCTTTGGCGTTTCGTGCAGGATATTTTCGATGGGAAGTTTTTCTGTTGGCACTTTTAACAACGATTCTCTTCCAAATACTTTCTAATTTTGCTAATGATTATGGCGACGGAGTGAAAGGTACGGACAATGCAAATCGGATTGGTCCAGAAAGAGCTTTGCAAAGTGGAAAGGTAACTCGGAAGCAAATGAAACTTGCAGTTCTGATAACAGCTTTGTTGTCAGTGTTTTCATCTATAGTACTTATTTATGTTTCTTTCGGAAAAGAAAATCTTATGTATGTACTGATTTTCTTTTTTTTAGGGCTGTTTTGTGTAGCGGCGGCAATCAAATATACGGTAGGGAAATCGGCTTATGGTTACAGAGGATTAGGGGACGTTTTCGTTTTCGTTTTCTTTGGATTGGTAAGTGTGCTTGGTTCGTATTTTTTGTATGTACATCAATTAAATTGGAAAATATCTTTACCTGCTGTGGCAATTGGTTTGCTTAGTGTAGCAGTGCTAAATCTCAATAATATGCGTGATTATGAGAATGATAAGGCAGTAGGCAAAAATACACTTGTGGTGAAAATGGGAGTTGATTTGGCCAAGTATTATCAATATTATTTGGTGGTTTTGGCTATGCTTTGTATGTTGGCTTTTTCGATTTTGAATTTTCAGGTACGTTGGCAATTGATTTACATATTAGCTTTTTTTCCTTTGATAGTACATTTGCTTTCTGTTAAACGAAATAAAAACCTAAAAGATTTGGATAAAGAACTGAAAATTGTAGCTTTGAGTACTTTTTTTTTAACAATATTGTTTTTCATTGCACAAATTTTGTAATTTCGCCAATTGAGAATTATTTACATCTAATCACTCAAAAATACATTTATTTCACACCTCATAGATGTTGAAAATACTATGGAAGTAACTTTTTATGGACATTCTTGCGTTGGGATAAAAACAGAGGATACAAATCTGTTAGTAGACCCTTTTATATCAGGGAATCCTTTCGCCAGACATATTAATATTGAACAAATAAAAGCTGATTACATCTTGCTCACAAATGCTCATCAAGACCATACGATGGATGTTGAGGCTATTGCAAAGAGAACCAAAGCAAAGATTATTTCAAACTTTGAAATAGTTGAGCATTATTACAATTTGGGTTTTGATGGTCATCCTATGAATTTGGGTGGCTCTTTTGAGTTTCCGTTCGGGTATTTGAAGTTTGTACAAGCGTTGCATTCTTCCACATTTCCTGATGGAAAGGCAGGAGGCTGTGCGGGAGGTTTTATTTTGAAAACATTTGAAAAAACTATCTACATAGCTGGGAATACAGCCTTACATTTTGATATGCAGCTTATTCCAGTGCGTCATAAGATAGATTTTGCAGTGTTGCCAATTGGAGGAAACTTTACTATGGATATAGAAGATGCTGTTATGGCTTCCGATTTTGTGAAGTGTAATAGGGTGTTGGGAGTAAATTATGATACATTCAGTTACATTAAGCTCGATCACGAATTAGCAAGACGAAGTTTCAGAGCCAAAGGCAAAGAATTGTTATTGCTTGAAATAGGCAGAACTATCACCATTTAACAGTTTTCTACATTTTTATCTACAATTATTTTGAAATGAATTACTTTTCATCGGATTTTACTTTGGGTATTTTAGGAGGAGGACAATTAGGGAAAATGTTACTTACTGAAACCCGAAAGTATGATGTTAAAACTCACGTATTGGATTCCAGTGCCGACGCTCCCAGTCGTTTGGCGTGTAATCAATTCATTCAAGGAGATTTGAATGATTATGAAGCAGTTTACAATTTTGGTAAAAATGTCGATGTCCTTACCATTGAAATTGAAAATGTTAATGTCGATGCACTCGAAAAATTGGAAGAGGAGGGAATAAAAGTATATCCTTCGGCAAAGAGTTTGAGAATTATTCAAAATAAGGGGCTTCAGAAAGAATTCTACAGAGAGAATTCTATTCCAACAGCAAGTTTTGACATTTTTGCTTCAAAAAGAGAACTGAATCAGGCAATTACGCAAGGCAAAGTTCAATTTCCTTTCGTTTGGAAAAGTACTCGCTTTGGTTATGATGGTAATGGTGTAAAGGTTGTTCGTACAACAGATGATTTGATGAACATTTCTGATACAGAGTGTATTGCTGAAATGATGATTCCTTTTAAGAATGAATTGGCTGTGATAGTCGCTCGTAATCCGAAAGGGGAAGTAAAGACATATCCTGTTGTGGAAATGGAGTTTCATCCTGAAGCCAATCAAGTGGAATATGTGATTTGTCCTGCCCGAATCTCAGATGAGGTGGCTGAAAAGGCTTGTAGAGTAGCACTCCAAGTAGCAGAGGCGTTTAAAATTACGGGGCTTTTGGCAGTAGAAATGTTTCAAACCCAAGATGATGAAATTTTGGTGAATGAAGTCGCTCCACGTCCTCACAATTCTGGGCATTATAGCATTGAGGCTTCTTATACGAGTCAGTTTGAGCAACATTTACGTGCTATTTTAAATCTTCCGTTGGGAAAAACTGATAGTAAAGTGGCTGGGGTTATGGTGAATTTGGTTGGAGCAGAAGGATATACGGGTAACGTGGTTTATAAAAATATTGAAAAGATTATGGCTATGGATGGCGTTACGCCCCATATCTATGGAAAAAGAGAAACAAGACCTTTTCGCAAAATGGGACACGTTACCATTGTTGATGAAAATGTTTCCAAAGCTCGTGAAATAGCTCAAGAAGTAAAAGAGACCATCTTCGTTATCAGCGAGTAAATCAAAATTAGTCAGAGGTACATTTTTTAAACACATCAAATGAGAATATTTTTACTATTTCTAATTTCGGCTGTTGCTTTTGGGCAAAACCTCAAAACAGATTGGCAAAAAGAGAACCTGAAAGGCAAAGTTAAATCTGTGGAAAGTGTTGCGTATCGGTATGTTGGCAACGAGGGAAAGAAAGAGCCTATGTCTAATTTCAATACAGAGGAAAAGTATAATGATAAAGGGTTTAAAGTTTCAGGAAGAAGATTTACCAATGAAGGGAAAACTTCTGTAAGTTGGCGTTATTTTTATGATGATAAAAATTATCTGACAAAGGTCGAAATTCTAAATGATAAAAACCAAGTGGAAGAATCTTTAAAATATATTTATGAACTTGATCCTCAAAAAGAAGAAATCTTAGGGTATGATGGCTCGGGAAAGTTAACAGGAAAACAGATAGCTTCATATAATGAAAAAGGTAATAAAATCAGTGAGTTATCTTTAACCGCTGATGGAGCTTTTCTGTTGAGACAAGAAATCATTTATGATGCAAAAAACAATATTTTAGAGAAAAGATTTGAAGATAAAGAGGGAAAGAAAGTTCTTCTGAAGTATGTTTATGATAACAAAAATAACATTGTGGAAGAGAACTATTACGGAGAAGAAGACCAACTTTACGGACAGAAAATCTTTTCCTATAAATACGATGCAAAAGGCAACTGGATACAACGTACAGAGCGTATTTATGACGTTGAAAGAGTGGTTACAGAGAGAAAAATAGAATATTTTTAAAAAGGTTGAATTATGTCGATGAATAAAAATACGGTTTTGGGATATGCTACCCTTATAATGATTGTAGTAGGTGTGGGGCTTATAGCTTTAGGAGCTTTCCGATATGATGATATCGCAGGATTTGGTTTTGCGGCTGTTGGAGTAGGTTTTTTTGCTATTGCTTGGGTATTCAATGCTTTAAAAGGAAGGGTTTAAGTTTTGGAATAAAAAAATAACATTGTTTTTTGTGTTTTTCAATGTGTTTTTATAATTTTAGCACATCAAATAAGTAAACTCTAAACCGAAAAACAATGAAAATAGGAATTCCAAAAGAAATTAAAAACAACGAAAATCGTGTTGGAGCTACACCAAGTGGTGTTAGTGAATTAGTTAAGAATGGTCATACTGTTTATGTGCAAAAAACAGCAGGACAAGGAAGCGGTTTCTCCGATGAAGAGTATGTAAAAGCTGGTGCAATTATGTTGCCTACAATTGAGGAAGTTTATGCAGCAGCTGATATGATTTATAAAGTGAAAGAGCCTATTCTTCCTGAATATAATTTGATACGTGAAGGTCAATTGATTTTCACGTATTTTCATTTTGCTTCGGAGGAAGCTTTAACTCATGCTATGATAAAGCAAAAGGCCGTTTGTTTGGCATATGAAACGGTTACTGCTCATAATTCACTTCCGTTATTAACTCCTATGTCAGAGGTTGCAGGGCGTATGGCAGCTCAGCAAGGAGCTCGATTTCTTGAAAAACCTCAAGGAGGTAGAGGTGTACTTTTAGGAGGCGTTCCTGGCGTAAAACCAGCAAAGGTTTTGGTTCTTGGAGGAGGTGTTGTAGGATATAATGCGGCGATTATGGCTGCCGGATTGGGAGCTGATGTCATCATTGCGGATATCTCACTGCCAAGGCTACGTGTTTTGGATACAATTGTTCCAAAAAACATTGATACTCTTTTTGCTTCAACCTATAATATTCAAAATGAGTTGCCTTCTTGTGATTTGGTAATTGGTGCTGTGCTGATTCCAGGAGCAAAAGCTCCTCATCTTATTACCAGAGAGATGCTTAAATTAATGAAAAAAGGCTCTGTACTGGTAGATGTTGCGATTGACCAAGGAGGTTGCTTCGAAACATCGAAGGTAACTACGCATAGTGAACCAGTTTATGAAGTTGACGGAATTGTACATTATTGCGTAGCGAACATTCCGGGGGCCGTACCATACACTTCCACTTTGGCACTGACCAATGCCACTTTGCCGTATGCTATTGAGTTGGCTAACAAGGGTTGGAAACAAGCCTGCCAAGATGATAAAGGCCTTGAAGAAGGTTTGAATGTTGTTCAAGGGAAAGTGACTTACAAAGCTGTAGCCGATACCTTTGGTTTGGAATATACTCCCGTTTGTGAAGTGTACTAATGAATTATTAAAACAAAAAGCAGTAGTTTTCTACTGCTTTTTTCTTCTTTTTTATCTTATATCTCTCACTTTTAGCTGTAAAGAAGTGTTTCCATTCCAGTGATTTTCTTCGATGGAATACACAATTTCAAAAGGTTTGCCCGATTTTATCAATTCCAGTTTATTACCCAAATTAAATCCTATTGCGGTAAAGAATTTTTCTCCTTTAAAATCTTTTATTGTGAGCCGAAGATGATTATTTTCCTTACCAATTTGCTTGGCAAAGCCTGTATCAATCACGTTTTTAGCGTAAAATATGGGAGCCATATTCTGCGGACCAAAAGGTTCAAATTGTTTTAAAATCTGAAACATCTTAGGATTGATTTTTTCTAACGAAAGTTCAGTATCAATAGTTATTTGAGGTAATTTTAATTCTTTCGGAAGTGTTTTTGCAACTACTTTTTCGAATTTATCCTTAAAAAGAAGATATTTTTCGGGAAGAATTGTTAGTCCGGCAGCGTATTTATGTCCTCCAAATTGTTCGATATGTTCAGCACATTGCTCCAGAGCCTCATATACATCAAAACCTTGCACAGAACGCACCGAAGCTGCGTATTTTTCGCCACTTTTTGTGAAAACTACTGTCGGGCGATAGTAAGTTTCAATCAATCGTGAGGCTACAATGCCAATTACACCCTTATGCCAGTGCGGAGCATAAACAACGGTGGCTGATTTTTCTTCTTCCTGATTGACTTGTATCTGATGTAAAGCCTCTTGTACAATACTTCCATCAAGGTCTTTACGTTCATTATTAAAAGTTTCAATTTGCTTGGCTTTGGCAAAGGCTTGGCTGTAAGAACTTTCCGTAAGAAGTTTGACGGCGAACATTCCGTGTTCAATTCTTCCTGCTGAATTGATTCGCGGAGCCAACCGAAATACAATATCTACCATCTGTACGGGTTTGTTTTCCAGTCCTAATAATGCAGTAAGCCCCACAGACGGATTTTCGTTCATAATCTGCAATCCATAGTACATCATCACCCGATTTTCCCCTGTAATGGGTACAATATCAGCCCCAATGGCAACAGCTACCAAATCCAACAGCGGTTGTATTTGCTCAAACGGATTTTTCATCTGCTTGTTAAGAGCTTGTATTAGTTTGAAGCCTACGCCACAGCCACAAAGTTCCTTATATGGATAATTGCAATCGGTTTGCTTTGGATTTAAGACGGCTACCGCTTTGGGAATTACTTGCGAAGGACGATGATGGTCGCAAATGATAAAATCAATGCCTTTTTCATTGGCGTATTGTACTTTTTCTACGTCTTTGATGCCACAATCCAAAGCGATGATGAGCGAAAATCCGTTGGTGGCGGCGTAATCAACCCCTTGGAAAGAAACTCCATAGCCTTCGGTATATCGGTCGGGGATATAGGTGGCGAGTTGGCGAGTAAATCGCTTCAAGTACAAATACATTAGCGACACAGAGGTCGTTCCATCTACATCATAATCGCCATAAATGAGTATTTTTTCTTCCTTTTCAATAGCTTTTAGTACTCTTTGGACTGCTTTTTCCATATCTTTCATCAAAAATGGATTATGCAAGTCGGAAAGTGACGGACGAAAGAAGCTCTTTGCCTGTTCAAAATCGGAAACACCTCGCTGAGCCAACAAAGTAGCGGGAATTTCGCTGAGATTCAACTCCTTTTGGAGCTTTTCTACGATTTGAGGATTCGGTTTGGGCTTAAATGTCCAATGATGCATCATATTGCTAAGGATTTGATAGTCTTTTTGTTTACTTTTTATGGAAAAAGGCTTTGGTTTCTACTTTGGCAAATTGCTGGAACATTTTCATAACGCCACAATATTTCTCAACGGATAAATCTACGGCTCTTTGTAGCTTCTCTTCGTTAAGATTCTTTCCTGAGAAATGATATTCTACTCGTACGGTGTGATATACTTGTGGATGTTCTTCTGTAAGTTCTCCAAAAGTTTCAATTTTGAATTCTTCTACTTCCAATTTCATTTTTCGGATAAGTGAAGCTATATCCAATCCCGAGCATCCTGCCAATGCGGAAAGCATTAGGGCTTTGGGGCGTAATCCTTCTCCTTTTCCGCCGTTTTCTTTTCCGGCATCGATTTGTATTTCTTTTCCCGAAGGATTATTTGATGAAAAGAGCATATCGCCTTTCCAAATGGTTGTTACTTGATGCATATTATTATTTTTTTGGTTTATTTCTTTTCTTTGTACTTTTGGCTTGAACCAAAAGTACCAAAAGTTCAAGGCTTTGATTACTTCACTAAAAAATGATTACTTTTTCTAAATTTCCCAAACTTGCTTCCTGCGGTCGCTTCGAACAATGGAAAATTTTTAACGAAAAAGTAATCATTTTTCTTAACGTTTCGTTCCCAATGCCGTTGGCTTACTCTTGAGAATGTTTTTTATAAACAAACACAAATTTTTAACTAATAATTTATTGTGTTTGTTATTCTGTGCGAGTCCGTGTAATCTGTGGGAGATTATTTGTCTTATTTTACTATTTTAGCGATGCTTTCCAGTAATTGAGGTTTGTCCTCAAGGGCTACTTTGGCAAAGCTATATAGCTCTCTTACCCATTTGTCAAGGTCGGTAAAGGCTTTGTTTTTGTCTTGTGTAGCCTGTTGATTTTCCCCTTTTTCCTGTAGGTAACTTGCGTAAGCCGTTTCTGTTTGAGTTATCTTATCAAGTTGTGATTTGATATGCTCGGGAGTGATTTTTAAGATTTTTACAGCAGTTTGTAAAGTCTGATTTTCATCTAAATTCTGATATAAATCTTTCATTTCCTGCAAAGAGTTGGCTATTACTTGCGAACTAGTCCCCTTTAACGACAAGTTTTTCAGCACATCGGGTTGGTCTTTAAAAATTAGCTTTGCTTTTTTGCGGTCGGAAAGATAAATTTTAGTGACTTCGTCCAATTTTTGATGAAACACTGCTGAGGCTGTGGTTTCTTCTGCACTTTCTTTCTTGCTTTTCTGATATGTTTCCGAAGCTCTGTCGTAGAGGGCTTTTCCTTGTGCCACTCGGTCAGTGTCATAACCATATTCAGCTAATTCAGTAGCCAATTCGGTTTCTTTGCTCAAGTTATGGAACAATGCTCCATATTTTTGAAGCATTTGCTCATTGGATAGGTAATACTTACTCATTTCTTTTATTTTTTAAAGGTTTATATTCTGTTGTATCTCCCACAGATTTCACAAATTCACGCGGATTTCTGTTTTATGCCTTGCAGATTTAGTGAATTAATATAACTTTTTTCTTTTTGTATAGAAAATATTTCTAATTCCTCTGTTGTTTTTAGTTTTTTAATACTGCTGGAGAGTCATTCCCCCATTGGATTTTTATTTTGTACATTCCGATTTTCCTTTTGTACACTTGTTTTTTCATTTTCCCCTAACAAACCAATGCATTCCCCCAACAAATGTTGTTATTGTAGTTCGATTTTTTGTTATTGTAATGAAAAACAAATCCTTTGTAGACAAAGATAGAAATATTATATTGATAAAGCAAGTGGTTTTTTCTTTAGATTTGTTTACATCCCCCTACTCCCTTCAAAAGGGGGAATAAAATTAGGTGTTTTTTTCGTTTAGATTTGTTCACATCCCCCTGCTCCCTTCAAAGGAGGAATAAAATCAGGTGTTTTTTTCTTTTAGATTTGTTTACATCCCCCTGCCCCCTTCAAAAGGGGGAATAAAATTAGGTGTTTTTTCTTTAGATTTGTTCACATCCCCCTGCTTCCTTCAAAGGAGGAATAAAATCAGGTGTTTTTTCTTTAGATTTGTTCACATCCCCCTGCTTCCTTCAAAGGAGGAATAAAATCAGGTGTTTTTTTCTTTTAGATTTGTTTACATCCCCCTGCCCCCTTCAAAGGGGGAATAAAATCAGGTGTTTTTTCTTTTAGATTTTTTACATCCTCCTGTTCTCTTCAAAGGGGGAATGAAATTAGGTGTTTTTAGTTACAAAAATTCCCCTTTGAAGGGGGTAGGGGGATGTTTTTATAATCTTTATTAAAATAATAGTATTACGACTCCACAATTTTTATTTCCTCTTCGGTTAGGTTGTAGAGTTTGTATACCATTTGGTCGATTTCTTTATCGGTTTGAGTGATTTGGGTAGCTATTTGCTGTGCTTTTTTCTGTTCCTGCAAGAAATAATCTTCCCACTCGGCTTCTTGCGACAAACTTAGCTTTATTTTTAGTTTGCCAAGCTCTTTTACGAACTCTTTAAACGAAAGCTCGTGCCACGTTTGCAGTTTTTTGGGTAAATTATCACCTAATTCAAACTTCCTAACTACCATACGGCTGAACTTGTCCGATACCTCTCGCAATTCCTTATGTAAAGAAAGCATTTTTCTGATTTTTTCAGAAAATTCTAATTGTTCATCTATAATGATATTAGGTATTTTTAATAATTGTAAATCAGCCATTAATATTTGTGGAAAAGCTTGTTCATTAGTTATCATTTTTTGCTGAACAATATAAGTCAATAATTTCGAATTTAATATTCCTAATATGTAATAGATGTCATAATATCCAAAATTGTTTTCTTTTTTTGGATAGCAGGAGTATAATGTACTTTCAGTTAATACAGGATTTTCTATAAATGTACAACATAAAATATTTCCTGTTCGCCTTATTAAGATTCTTGGAGAAATATCATATTTCTCTCTACTTTTAGTTCCTCCTGAAATAATCAAATTATTATAGTTTGTATAAAATCTGTTTTTGATTAAATATCTGTCAATACAATTTCCTAATAAGAAAATATCTTCGTGATTTTGTTTTTTGACAAAAATATTATCACTTCTGTCTTTTACTGCCATTCCCTTAAATAGTACCGCTATTTCAGAAAGATTAGGAAAATTAAGTTTTTCATATTTAGAAACTATTGGGTTGTCAGTATTATTTATTTCAATTATACTGTGATTTTTCCTAAATAAAAATTCTCTAAATTGAATTTTTTTTTCTTTATTATTGATATATTCAAAAATAATACTGCCTGTTGTTGCATCTTCAAAGACCCAATCTTCAAAGTAAATAGCTTTTGTTATTTGTCCTTTTTTATTCATTATAGATACACAATCCTCATAACTTCTTGTTTTAAGAAATCCTTCAGGAATAATAAAAGAAACTAAGCCTTTATTTGATGCAATATAAATACTTAATTCATTAAATAGTGTAAATATATTCTTAGAATTTGCTTTCTTTATACTATTAAACGAAAGAGTATAATAATTCAAAAATTTCTCTTCAGTATTATTTTTTGTTAAATTTAAATACGGCGGATTTCCGATAACTACATCAAATCCTCCTTTCTCAAACACTTTGGGGAAGGCTTTTTGCCAGTCAAATGCCTTTTCACCTGCCACTTCAGGGTCACTGATAAGGGAGTTTCCGCATTTTATGTTGGCAGAAAGGTCATTGAGCTTACGTCCTCTTTGTGCGGTGCGTAGCCAGAGAGAAAGTTTGGCTATTTCCACGCTTTCTTCATTCAAATCCACGCCAAAGAGGTTGTTTTCCAAGATACTGTTCTCCACATTTTGGAAAGTGATACTTGCTCCAAAGAGTTTGCCCTCCAATTCGTCCAAATATTGGTGTTCTGCGATTAAAAAATTGAGTGCTTCATTCAAAAAAGCACCGCTACCACAGGCAGGGTCAATGATAGTGAGCTGTAAAAGCCATTCTCGATAGGTTTTTAGCTTGGTGAGAAGCTGTTCTTTGGTCTTTTTTGGCTTACTTTTAGCAAAATCTTCGTCGTTTAGCTGTATTTCTTGCTTTTTTTGATCGCAAAGTTTGCCAATGGTGTTCTCAACGATGTATTTTGTGATGTACTTTGGTGTGTAGAAGACGCCGTCTTTCTTTCTTTTGGTTTGTGCTTTGTCAATAGTTTGTCCTTGAATTTGAGCTTGTATCTCATCAAGTTCATTGAGGGAGTTTTCAAAGATATGCCCAAGGATATTAACGTCAATTTCGCTGTTAAAATCATATTCGGATAGTTTTTTTGTGTTCTGATACAGCAGATTATCGTCAATTTGGAGCTGTTCAAGGATTTCATCAGGTTTGAAAAGCCCACCGTTGTAAGCGAATATTTCTTTTTCTTTGTTTCCGTTGTTTAGGTAACCAAAAAATTGCTTAAATCGCTCGTAAAGCGGAATGTAAGCGTCCAGTTCTTTGAGCTTGTCCCATTGGTTTAGAATGGTTCGTACTGAATTTGAAGGCAATAGGTAGCTGTCTTCAGCAAAAAAGAGAAACAGAAAGCGGTCGAGCAGTTTTTGTGATTTTTTGAATAATATGAGTTGGTCAATATCCGGATTTAGTTGGCATAAACTGACAAATAGTGTTTGTTTGAAAGCCGAATAATCCTTATAAAGCTTTTTAGTGATGGCTTCTTCCTGACTTACAGACTCTTGTTTTATCTTTTTTGGGATATCTTGGCTGATGTTTTGGAAAGCCAAACACAAAAATAGGTTTTTGAAGTCATTTTCAGATAAATTAAACAAATTGAATTCCAGAAAATCAACTGCATTATCAATATAAAACCGTAATTTTTCAAAGTTGGAAGTGATTACGTAGGTACAATCGGGTTGGTTGTTTTTGTACCCGAAGGCTTGAGCTTCAATTTTAGAAAGGTCGGTAGTATTTGTACCTTTCAGCTCAATAATGGCACGTACTTTTTGATTGATAATGATGGCACCATCTGCTTTTTTGCTGTCTTTTATGTTTTTATACTCTGTGGTAAGGTTGAAATTGTCGGCAGGATTGAGTGTGTAACCTAAAATATTCACAAACAAATCCCTAAGAAAGCCTTCTTGGTATTGTTCTTCTTTTGAATTGTAGATGTTTTCTTGTATTTGCGGATTGTGAAAGTGTGCTTTGTAAAGTTCCCACTTTTCTGATAACAATTCTTTGTTTATTTGGTTAGTATATTTTACTAAAACAGTTTTTTGAAATAAAGCCATTGGTTTTGGTTTTGAATTTTATGTAGTTGTCCCACAGATTTCACAGATTAACGCGGATTTTTTGTGGTTAATTTGTTGTAATTATTCATCTGTGTAAATCTGTAAAATCTGTGGGAATATTTTGCATTTTATTTTTTACAAATTTAGATACTTTATTTGTTTAAATATTTTTCAGGAATATACTTTTTGCCTTTCAAATCAATGAAGTATTGACAATCATCTTGATATACGAGAATATATAGTGTTGCTTTTGTTCTGTTTTCAGTGTTTTGTATGTCAATTTCTTCTTTTGAGGTATGTCTGAAATCTAAAAAATGTAGCTGCTTTTGAGGTTCGATAACCCATTGCATTGTGGTAAGGTCAATAACTCCCATTGTATTATTTATAGATTCTGCAATGGCGTATCCTAATCGTTTTTTCTTTATTTCCTTGATAAACAGAGTTTTTGTATCACCCGAAATACTCGTAAAATGGCTGTATTCTTCTCCTTTTTTCTTGGTCAGAAACCAAATATTATCTTTTGCATACGTATTTTGCTCAATCGTTTCGTATTCAAACTCAAATGGAGACAAAATTTCTTCTTTTTTATCAATAATTCCCATCATAGGATTTTCTTTTGATAACTTTCGTGCTAAAACATAGGTGTTTCCATTATGAGTAATGATGTCAACATATTCAAAATTCTTGTTGTTGGGAGTTACTCTTTTAGGTTTTTCTGAAGTATATGCAGTGGTTACATCTGCATCAATAACTTTTGAAAACAAATCATCTTTTTCAATACGTTTCAGTTCCAAACCACTTGTAGGGTGATATTCAAACTCAAAAAAATCATTGAGAGAATAAAGTTGCCCTTTAATTTTGGGAGTAGAAAGTTCATCTTGTATTAGGATTGGACTGCCTGAAGGCGGAACGATTTCTTCCATTGTTTCTGCATCAATGTATCCTGTGTCAAATCCTCGTTGGAAATACAAAATATTGCCAATGGTGTTCGCATCGTAGTCTTTAAAGAAGTCTTTTATCTTATTTTGGGCAAATGTTTCTGGAGTTAGGTTTTCTTCTTGATTGTCAAACTCTTTCGGAAGGAATTTTTTTCCGCTGAAGTCCATATAAAAACTTTTTGAATAGATATCTGTACTTATCAGAATATGACATTTTGCCCGATTTTTAATATCGTGCCGATTAACTTTCTTGTCGGTGTCCACAATTAAGTCTTTGAAAACCAATTTGTCTTGTGGAGGAATAACCCATTGCATTTTTACCAAATCCACAACAGCATAATTTTCTTTATTAATATTTTTGGCTATTCCGTAGCCGAAAATTACCGTTAAGGCAGAAATATCATCAGGAACTTGATTCTTCAATTTTTCTTCTCCTGACATATTGATAAAGCCTATTACTTTATCCTTACTCATTGCCGAGTCTTGAACTGTAAGCCAAACGTCATTTTCATTGGAAGCATATTTGTTTACATCAATCCACGAATGTTTGTAATTAAAATGCTCTGAAATATTACCTTGTTGGTCTATAATAGCATACAAATATCCATCTTCAACTTTTTTACATACAATTAAATAGTATTTTCCTTTATACTTAAAAACATCATTATCTCCAAAATAGTTACAACTTTCATATTCTTTGGCGAAAAATACAGTTCTGTTTTTTATCTGAAACCCTTTTGATAACTTATCCGAAGGTACAAATTCATATTTTGGTTTCTTATAAGGAGGAGAATGTAGAACACAAGAGTAATTTATTTCTTTTTTAGTTGAAATTTTCCAATTGTTGTCAACCGAAAATGTATAATAATGCTCGACAAACAAATCATAACTCACTTTTCCCTTAATTGGTGAGAGACTTTGGATATAAACATTAGTATGGATAGGATTAACGAGGGTTTGCATCGTTTTCTTATTCATAAGTCCTAATTTTCTATCCACATAAAAGGGAAGAATATCATTAGGATTTGTGTTTTTACAATTGGTGAAAAGTTCCTCAAGTTCTTTGTGTACCTCTTCTTCCGTTTGTGAAAAACCACAGAATGAAGTTAAAAACAAAATAATTAAATATATCTTTTTCATAGTTGTTTGTTTTGTTTTTATGTAGTTGTCCCACAGATTACAAGGATTATTACGGATTTTTTATATCTGGTTTGTTATAATTTTTCTCTGTGTAAATCCGTGTAATCTGTGGGAGAATATTTCAATTAGTATCCTACTTTTTTACGAACTCTTTTGAGTACTTCGTTGGCTGTTTTCTGAGCTTTTAATGCTCCTTCTTGTAGTATTTTGTCTAATTCCTCCAAATTTTCCATATAATAGTTGAATTTTTGGCGAGGTTCAGCAAATTTTTCTAACATAAGTTCAAAAAGAGCTTGTTTGGCGTGTCCGTAGCCATAGTTTCCTGCTAAATAATTGCTTTTCATCTGTTGTGTTTGCTCTTCAGATGCGATTAATTTATACAAAGCAAAAACATTGCACGTTTCGGGGTTTTTAGGTTCTTCTAATGGAGTGCTATCGGTTTGTATCGCCATTACTTGTTTGCGGAGTTGTTTTTCAGGAAGAAAAATATTGATGAAATTGTTTCGTGATTTACTCATCTTTTCTCCGTCTGTTCCTGGGATTATCATTATGCGTTCCTCAATTTTAGCCTGAGGAAGTACAAAAGTTTCTCCCATTTGATGGTTAAATCGGGAAGCTACATCTCTTGCCATTTCAAGATGTTGTAATTGGTCTTTTCCAACAGGTACTATTTCTGCATCATAAAGTAAAATGTCGGCAGCCATTAACATAGGGTAAGTGAAAAGCCCTGTGTTGACGTCTTCCAAGCGGTCTGCTTTATCCTTGAACGAATGTGCTAGTGTAAGTCGTTGATATGGGAAAAAGCAACTCAAATACCAAGTGAGTTCCGCTGTTTGAGGGACATCACTTTGGCGATAAAAAACAATCCGATTGTAATCCAACCCAAAGGCTAACCACGTAGCAGCAACGCTATAGGTGTTGGAGCGAAGTTCTTCGCCATTTTTGATTTGTGTAAGTGAATGCATATCAGCAATAAACAAAAAAGAATCGTTTTGAGGATTCTGTGCCATTTGTATTGCGGGTATGATAGCTCCTAAAATATTTCCTAAGTGTGGAGTTCCTGTACTTTGTATGCCTGTTAATATCCTTGCCATATTGTTGTGAATTTTCAAAATTGTTAAAGTGGACAAAATTACAAAAACATTTTAGATTTTTTATATCTTTGTGCTTCAACCAAAATTAAAATCAGATATGCGACCTTACATATTGGCTGAAACCAATTGGAAAGCTGTGAAGGATACTCATTTTTCAGTTGCTATTCTTCCGTGGGGAGCCACTGAAGCCCATAATTATCATCTTCCGTATGCTACCGATGTTATTGAATCGGAATACATTGCCGCCGAATCGGCTCGGATTGCGTGGGAACAATGCAGTAAGGTGATTGTACTACCAACTATCCCTTTTGGAGTAAACACAGGACAGGCTGACATCACGTTAGACATCAATATTAACCCCAGTACACAACTTATTTTGTTGTCTGATATTGTCGAAACCCTAAATCGGCAAGGAATATACAAACTTGTTATTCTCAATAGCCACGGAGGAAATGATTTCAAACCGATTCTGCGTGAATTAGGGCTAAAATTCCCCAAAATGTATATTTCTTTATGCAATTGGTTTCAAAATCCAGAGAAGAAAAATTATTTTGACATTATCGGAGACCACGCCGATGAGATGGAAACCAGTCTGTTAATGTATTTACGTCCTGATTTGGTACTTCCGCTAT
Source organism: Capnocytophaga cynodegmi DSM 19736 (assembly GCF_000379185.1). Lineage (GTDB taxonomy): Bacteria > Bacteroidota > Bacteroidia > Flavobacteriales > Flavobacteriaceae > Capnocytophaga > Capnocytophaga cynodegmi. The sequence continues at coordinate 17,131 of NZ_KB900717.1, read as the reverse complement.
CACAAGCTGGTGACGGAGCCGAAAACAAGCACAAAATAACTGAATTCACACAAGGTTGGATGTGGGCAGAACGCCAGTGGAGTAAAGTTACTGCAGATACAGGTATCGGTAATCCTAAATTGGCTGATGCACAAAAAGGGGAGCGTTATTTTAAGTATATTACTGAGAAAATAGGCAATATTCTGGTGCAATTGGATAAATTAGATATCGAAAATCCTTATCAGTAATTTTTTTTTGTGTAAAACAAATTATTTTATATCTTGCAAAACTTTTTATAACTATCAGAAAAGAAACATATTATATGACAACAGAAAAATTATCATCTGAAAAAGCGATGGAGCTTGAAGATAAGTACGGAGCACATAATTATCATCCGCTTCCTGTGGTTTTAAGCAAAGGAGAAGGTGTTTACGTATGGGATTTGGAAGGAAAAAAGTATTTTGATTTTTTGTCGGCTTACTCGGCTGTAAATCAAGGTCACTGCCACCCGCGAATTATAGGGGCAATGACAAAACAGGCTCAAACTCTTACGCTCACATCACGTGCCTTTTACAACGATAAATTAGGCGTTTATGAAAAATACGTAACTGAGTATTTCGGTTTTGACAGAATGTTGCCAATGAACACAGGGGCAGAAGCTGTAGAAACTGCCATTAAAATATGCAGAAAGTGGGCGTACGAGAAGAAGGGAGTGCCAGAAAGCCAAGCCATCATCGTAGTTTGTGAGCAGAATTTCCACGGGCGAACTACCACAGTGGTTTCTTTCTCGTCAGATAAGAATGCGAGAAAAAATTTCGGACCGTACACGCCTGGATTTATAACCATTCCGTATGATGACCTACAAGCATTGGAACAAACGTTAGCAAAAAATCCGAACGTGGCTGGATTTCTGGTAGAGCCCATACAAGGTGAAGCAGGAGTGTACGTTCCGTCAGAAGGCTTCCTTAGTGGTGCTAAAAATCTTTGCGAAAAACATAATGTACTCTTCATCGCTGATGAAGTACAGACAGGAATTGCTCGTACAGGTAAGCGATTGGCTGTTGACCACGAAAATGTAAAGCCTGATATGTTGGTGCTGGGTAAAGCCCTCAGTGGGGGAGCGTATCCAGTAAGTGCTGTACTTGCCGATAGCCATATTATGGAGGTGATTAAGCCAGGACAACACGGAAGTACTTTCGGAGGGAATCCCGTGGCGGCTGCCGTTGCGATTGAAGCATTACAAGTTGCCAAAGATGAAAACTTAGCTGAAAACGCTCAAAAATTGGGTGAAATCTTCCGTAGGGAAATTGGCGAGTACATCAAAAACTCAAATATTGCAATCTTGGTACGTGGAAAGGGATTGTTAAACGCAGTAGTTATTAATGATACAGAAGAAAGCGATACAGTGTGGAACATTTGTTTGCGTATGCGAGATAAAGGGCTACTGGCAAAGCCTACACACGGCAACATTATTCGTTTTGCACCTCCTTTGGTAATGAATGAAAGCCAGTTAAAAGAATGTATTGACATTATCATAAGTACATTAAAGGAGTTTGAGAAATAATTTAAAGTATATACCAATGGAAAATCAAATTAATTTCTTCAGAGAAGACAACCAAAAGTTAGAAGTTACATCGTTTATTAAAGAAAACCTTTCGCAGACAGCAAAATGGGCGAAGTTTCTGGCCATCGTGGGCTTTGTAGGACTAGTAATTATGTGTTTGATAGCTGTTTTAATGCTTACTGTAGGGTCGTTTATCTCCTATCAGTTGAATACACCTTTTAATCCAGGTATTTTGGGGGTTACCTACCTCATAATAGTCTTGGTTTACTTCTTTCCGCTAAAGTATCTGTATGACTTTTCTGTAAAAATGAAAAAAGCTTTGAACCTTACAGATAACCAAGCCTTTTCAGAGAGTTTTTCCTCCTTAAAATCACATTATAAGTTTATAGGAATATTTACGATTGTTATTATTTCAATATATCTTATAGGTTTTCTTATGATATTTGCGGGAATGTTATTTGGAGGTGCTATTAATCAAGATTTTTAGTTATACATTATGTTTTATATTGACCTCGCAATCCCTGCGAGGTCAATATTTTTTTTCGATGTCAGGGCAAACATTTTGCGAATAGCTTTGTATTCTAAAATACTTTTTTCCAAAGGTTTGCTCTTGCTAAATCAAATTGCAAGGGTTAAGACTTTTGTTTGTTAGCTTAAAATTGAAAAGATAATACTTGGAGGTTGTCTTTTTTGCTTTTTGTGAGATTATTTTCATATCGAAAACTAAAAAATTATTTCACGAAAACTGAAAAGCAGTAGGAAATTATTTTTATTAAAATGTTATAATTAATAAAGTGCAGATTCACAGTGTTTTCTATAGGTTTATAAAAAAAATAAGATATAAAGATACGATTATATAAGAGTTAGTTATATGATTATAATAAAAAACAATGTTTAAAAATAGGAAATTGAAAAAAAAAGAGCCAAATTTGTGCGACTAACAAAATCTAACAACACGTATGCGTAAAATTTATCTATTAGTATCGCTTGGGGTGTTCATAAGTTGTAATAACACGCCTAAGAAGCAGTCTGTTACAGATGCAGAACCTGCACAAACCAAGTCGGAATTGCTAAAAACAGCCGAAACATTCTTCAAATCGGTTAGTTCCGTGCCTAAGCCAGAAATCTCAGAGGAGAAAATTGCCTTGGGTAAGAAGTTGTATTTTGACACGCGTCTGTCAAAGGACGGAAACATTAGTTGTAATTCTTGCCACAACTTGGAAACCTTCGGTGTGGATAACTTGCCAACTTCACCAGGGGATACAAAGGAGTTGGGAGCAAGGAATTCACCTACCGTGCTACACGCAAGTTTACACGCAATGCAGTTTTGGGACGGAAGAGCCAAAGATGTGGAAGAACAAGCCGAAGGTCCTATCTTAAACCCTGTAGAACACAATATTCCAAGTGCAGAATTTTTGGAGAAGAAGTTACAACAGGTAGCGGAATATCAAGATTTGTTCAAAGTGGTGTATCCTGACCAAGAGCAGCCTATTACCTTTAAGAACATTGCCAATGCCATTGGTGCTTTCGAGCGTACGCTGAATCCCGCATCACGATTCGACAAGTTTTTAGATGGTGATGAACAGGCTTTGAATCAGCAGGAAAAAGATGGACTAAAAGCCTTTGTGGATAACAGCTGTATAACTTGCCACTCGGGGGTAGCTCTTGGAGGACAGATGTTTCAGAAGTTTGGCTTGTTCGGAAATTATTGGGAACATACCAAAAGTAAAAAGATTGATGCAGGTCTGTCTGACTTAACTAAAAACGAAGCTGAAAAGTACTTCTTTAAAGTTCCTGGACTGCGAAATATCGAAAAAACAACTCCATACTTCCACGATGGCTCTGTTGAAAAGCTGGAAGATGCTGTTAGAATAATGGCTAAACTACAATCAAACAAAGATTTGACAGAAAAGCAAGTTGATGATATTGTAGCATTCTTAAAAACATTGACTTCTGATATTGAAGATAGTCAAAAAAGATTATAATAACTGAAAAGCACTCTGAAAAGGAGTGCTTTTTTTAGTAGTTTATTAGTTTTCTAATTGAATTTTTGTAAGAAAAATCTTTTTTAATAAAAATCTGAATGGAAAGTAATAATCAAACCATTTTCTTTCATAAATTGAAATAAGAAGTTGTCATCGGAAAGTTTTATTACATAAATTTAAACAGAAAACTATTATAAAAAAGTTTTCTTAGAATATAAAATAAAATGTAAGAAAACTTTTCTTTTAGTTGTTACTAATTCAACTGAAATGTTGTGAAAGATTTGTTGTAAACTTCTATCTGTTTAATAGATATGACAGATATGCTAAATCCTTGTTAAATAATTTGTTATTTATAGAAGAAGTGAGTATTTTTGAAGCAAATTTAATGCTTAAAAAGAAAAACTTATGAAGACAACAAAACTTATTTTCAGTTTCTCTAAGCTGAGAAATAGCGAATATCCGTTGGTAGTAGGACGTATTTTAGAAATCGTTTCAAAACATAATCTGGAAGAATTAGCTCTGAAAAAAGCCTACGACAGGGTAGCATTACTTCAACCAGAGTTGGAAAAAATCAAAATTCAAGAGAAAACAAGTGGTTTAACTTCTGAAATAGCTGCTGCCAATAAGTTACGGGATAAAATAACAATAGTTATTTTCAATTTGATTAATAATTTTAAACAATTAGGTATTTCGCCTTACTCTGATAATGCTAAAACGCTTCATTTGTGGCTATCGAAGTACGGAAAAAGCATCGTTAAGGAAAATAATACCTCACAAACTGAGAAAACGAACCAGTTAATAGCTGAAATGGAAGCAGATGAAGCTATCAAAAAGGCTCTTTCTGCATTGCATCTTACGGATTTGTTTGTTCGCCTGAAGAAAGCCAATGAGGAATTTGAAAGACTTTTCCGTTCTCGTACTTCTGAAGTTGCGAGTCTGCCCGAAGTAGATGCGAAAGCTATTAGGCAACAAGCAGACAAGGAATTAAATAAACTTTTTGTAGCTATCGATTTCTGTGCGTCGGAATATGAGGATAAAGATTACAAACCGCTAATTAGCGAGTTACAGGAATTGCTTAATTATCATAAAACACAAATCAAAGCAAGAAAGAATAAGAAAGTTCTTCCTGAAGTAATGTAAATTGGAGTAAGAAAATCATTTATTAGAAAAAATAGAATTAGATTTAGTGATGAAATAGAGTTAAGGTCTTATTTTTTAAAGGCTTTAGCTCTGTTTTGTTTGATGCTCATAAATTTTTCGTCAGATTTGAGTAAACTGATACCAATAACAAAATATATATTGTAATTTTGTTGCAGTAAAATGTATTTTTTACTTTTCGTCATTCGGATAATTTATATAAAAACGATGTAATGCTACTTTATTTTTCAATTTTATAAAAATGGAAAAGAGAAAACTTGTAAAATTTTTGATTTGGAAGTCCAAACACCTTACTAATCAACAATTCATACTGATTTTGTGCGCTGTTATAGGTATTGTGTCGGGTATTATGGCTGTTTTTATCAAAAAATTTACGTTGCTGATTCAACATATACTTCAAAATAGCTTGGTGGCATCGTATCACAGAGCTTTTTACTTTTTTTTTCCTACGATAGGCTTTTTGATAGTATATTTCATTATAAAATATGTCATAAAAAAGCGTCCTGAACCAGGAATTCCTTACACGTTGTATGCAATTTCACGTCTGAAAGGACTTATCCCTTCCAAACAGATGTATGCAAGTCTTATTACAGCACCATTCACGGTGGGTTTTGGTGGTTCTACAGGTTTGGAAGGACCGATGGTAATTTCAGGAGCGAGTTTTAGCTCGTATATAAGTAAGTTATTTCACATTAATCAATCGGAGCGTATGCTGCTGATTGCTTGTGCTTGTTCAGCTACAATGGCGGCAATGTTTAAGGCTCCTGTAGCTGCAATAGTGTTTGCAATTGAGGTTTTTAGCTTGGATTTAACGCTATTATCATTACTTCCGCTGATGGCTTCGTCCTTATTGGCTGTTTTAACGTCGTACTTCTTCTTAGGAAATGAAATTCTGATGCCTATTAACTTAGATGGAGAGTTTACTCTAGAAGATGTACCTTACTACGTGCTATTGGGTGGCTTTACGGGCTTGGTTTCAATCTATTTCTGCACAGCTTATCAGCGAATTGTATCCTATTTTGATGAAATAGAGTCGTATGTGAAACGTCTGTTCTTTGGCGGACTGATGTTGGGGCTGGTTATCTTTTTTATTCCTCCACTTTATGGAGAGGGTTTTGAGGTAATGAATACGCTCATTAGTGGCAATCCGAAAGATGTATTGCAGAATGCTTTTAATTGGGAAGTAGAAAGTGCGTGGTCTATTATTGCATTGATGTCAGGATTAGTTCTTTTCAAAGTGGTGGCGATGGCAACTACAGTAGGAGCAGGTGGAGTAGGAGGGGTGTTTTCTCCAGCTCTTTTCACAGGAGGTATATTAGGAAACCTATTTGCCAGAACCGCCAATCAGTTGGAGTTGTTTGGACACTCAGTGCCGTTGGCAAGTTTTACCCTGGTGGCAATGGCAGGACTCGTAGCCGGAGTGTTACACGCTCCCTTAACAGCTATCTTCCTCATAGCGGAGCTTACCGGTGGCTATACGCTATTTATCCCACTGATGATTGTAGCCTCTGTTTCCTTTGGGCTATCTAAATATTATATAAAACACTCTTTATATACCAAGCGTTTGGCTTTAGAAGGTAATCTCATAACGCACGATAAAGACCAGAAAATTCTTACACTGATGGATATTGACTCTGTTATCGAAAAAAATCTTATCCCAGTAACAGCACAGATGACGTTAGGGGAGTTGATAGATAACGCGGTGGTAAAATCTAACAGAAATGTATTTCCTGTAATTCACCCAAGTACAAAAATGTTTGAAGGTGTTATCTTGCTGGATAATATTCGTACAATAATGTTCAAACACGAGTTGTATGAAAGTGTAAAGGTGAAAGACGTGATGCAATCTCCTCCTGATATAATCCGAATGGAGAAAGATAAGATGGCGGACATAATGGATAAATTCCAGAAGACTAATGCGTGGAATTTGCCTGTAGTTAAAGAAGGTGTTTATGTAGGATTTGTGTCGAAATCTAAACTCTTGACAGCTTACCGCAAGAATTTGATTTATTTTTCTACGTAAAATTAATCAGAAACCTATAAGAAAACAAAAAGCGACAAGTATTCCGTTTGGATAGTTGTCGCTTTTTTATTTTTTTTGACTGATTTATATGAATTTAAAAAATAATTGTTTTTGAATGATTGTTTTATATCCCCCTTGCCCCCTTAAAAGGGAGATTGTTAAGTTATTTTTTTAATTCTATGAGATTTATAAATCAGTGATGTGTTTTTTATTCCCCCTTTCAAGGGGGTAGGGGGATTGTTAAGTTATTTTTTTAATTCTATGAGATTTATAAATCAGTGGTGTGTTTTTTATTCCCCCTTTTAAGGGGGTAGGGGGATGTTATTTGTTATTAATTTGATGCTATGAAGAAAAGAAAAAACGACAAGTATTCTATTTAGATAGTTTTTGTTTTCTCTTTTTCTATGATATTGTTATTTTGAACGCTAAGAATATAATATTTTGTCAGGCTGAGCGAAGTCGAAGCCTTATTATCAAAACTATTTCTATTTGTTTTCTATTTAATTTACAGAGTATTTACAATTTTGTTAAACTAGGCGGAGTCGAAGTTCTTTGTCAGAGGCTTCGACTTCTCTCAGCCTGACAGCTTTAAATAAGAAAAGGCTTCGCTTTCGCAAAACCTTTTACAATCTTATTGTCCAAAAAATTGAAAGTATTATTTCGATTAGATAACTACTATTCTACCTATTTTTATACATCTGGTCGTAATATTTTTGGTAGTCGCCACTGGTGATGGTATCTAGCCACTCTTGATTTTGCAGATACCAAGCTACGGTACGCTGAATTCCCTCTTCGAACTGCAAGGAAGGCTCCCAACCAAGCTCTTCCTTAATTTTTGTAGCGTCAATAGCATAACGAAGGTCGTGTCCTGCTCGGTCAGTAACAAACGTAATGAGTTTTTCCGAGCTTCCTTCAGGGCGACCCAACTGCTTATCTACTTCTTTGATGATGACGCGTATCAAGTCGATGTTTTTCCATTCATTAAAGCCCCCGATGTTGTACGTATTGCCAATTTTACCCTTGTGGAATATTACGTCAATTGCTCTGGCGTGGTCTTCAACGTAGAGCCAATCTCGCACGTTTTCGCCTCGTCCGTAAACGGGTAATGGCTTATTATTCCGAATGTTATTGATGAATAAAGGAATTAATTTTTCAGGAAACTGATAGCTTCCGTAGTTATTGGAGCAGTTAGAGATAACTGTCGGAAGTCCGTAGGTGTCTTGATAAGCTCGAACGAAGTGGTCGGATGAGGCTTTCGATGCCGAATAGGGCGAATGTGGGTCGTACTTTGTGTTTTCTGTGAAAAGCGTGTTGTCCATCTGCAAAGCACCATACACCTCATCGGTGGAGACGTGGTAGAACAGCTTTCCGTCCCAATTGCCGTTCCAAACCTCACGTGCTGCCTGTAGAAGTGATAGCGTACCCATAACATTGGTCTTCGCGAAGGTAAAAGGGTCTTTAATGCTGCGGTCTACGTGGCTTTCTGCTGCCAAATGGATAATTCCGCTGATGTTTTTGCTCTCTATGAGTTGCTTCATAGCCTGAAAGTCGCAGATATCAGCCTTTACGAACTCGTAGTTAGGTGATTTCTCTATATCTTTGAGGTTTTCCAAGTTTCCGGCATACGTTAGTAAATCCAAATTGATTATTCTGTAGTCAGGATATTTGTTTACAAACAACCGAACCACGTGCGAGCCTATAAATCCAGCTCCGCCTGTTATTAAAATGTTTTTTTTCATTTGAAGTGTTTTTTAAGTAACCAAAAACCAATTAACAAGTACCAAGTTAGTTTGATGTGTATTGATTTCTATTTTTTTAATTTCATTTTGTTATAGATTGAAGCTAAAATATTCTTCAATTCGTTACTCTCCTGTTTTAAAGTTTCCCAATCTGTCTTTTCATTATGGTAAATTGCAATGATAATTCGTATCCAATAGTTTGTCTCTCTGATTTCTTTTAGGCATAATCCTATTTTATTAGTAAAATCAGCCTGTGACACTGCTCCTTGTGCTTCCTGATAATTTGCTCCTACTGAGGTTGCTGATTTTATCAGTTGGTACGCAATTACCTTGTATTCTTTTTCATTGGGCAGTTTGCGAACTCCGTTAATTACACGGATAGAAAAATTAAATAATCTGTCTTCTAATTCGTTTGCCATTTGTCGGTTGATTTCCTTTCGGAAAACTTGTTTCTTGTTCCTTGTAACTTACTTTATCTCTTTCAAAGCCTCTTTCCAATGTGAAATTGTATAATTAAAATCGTTTTTTAGCTTTGATTTGTCCAAAACCGAATAACTTGGACGTTTTACCTTACTTGGGAATTCGCTCGACAAGCAGGGTTTAATCAGACAATCATTCCCTGACATACGAACGATTTCGGTAGCGAAGTCGAACCACGAGCATACGCCTTCATTTGAGAAATGATACACCTCGCGTTTTTTGTACAAATTTTTCTCAATGATATGGACGATAAATGCAGCTAAGTCACGAGCATTTGTGGGCGTCCCAACTTGGTCGAAAACTACTTTGAGTTCATTGCGTTCAGAACTCAATCGTTGAATGGTTTTGACGAAGTTATGCCCAAAGGAAAGCGAGTACAACCACGAGGTTCTGATGATAAGATAATCAATATCCGCATTCTGAATGGCTTTTTCGCCCTCTAATTTCGTTCGTCCGTAAATTCCCAGCGGTTCCGTAGGGTCTGTTTCGGAGTAAGGTGTGTTTTTAGTGCCTCCAAAAACATAATCCGTTGATATATGAATAAGAGAAGCGTTGTTTTCCTTGCAGACTTCTGCCAAATACCCTACTGCGATGTTATTTATCAGGTTGGCGGTTTGTATGTCGTCTTCGGCTTTATCCACGTTAGTATATGCGGCACAATTAACCACAATCTGAATGTTATTTTTCTTTACGAAATCCGAAATTGCCTGTCGGTCGGTAATGTCCAAGTCCGAAGCATCTGTAAAGAAGTAATTTTTGGTTTTTCCTTGAATATTCTGAATCTCAGAGCCTAATTGTCCGTTAGCTCCTGTAATTAATATGTTTTTCATTGTGTATTTGCCAAAAAATATTGCATTATAAAGGAATATTTATTCCAGCCATAAATCCTCCAGTAGTTTGACTTACAGACCATTGAGAATAATATGAAAAGACAAGGTCAACTTTATTATTTTTACCTAATTCCAATCCTAAAGCAAAAGGAAAATGCTGAATAATACCTTTTTTACTAATATTTTCGTAGTGGGTGATTGTTTCGAATTTGCCCACTGAAGTTCCTATCCCAATTTCAATAAAAGGTGATACCCAAGGAATCGGAATACGAAGTCGTGCTTTTGCACCTAATAATAATGCATTTGTAGATACCTTTTCGTTAATCGCTTTATTGTAGATGTCCTTCCATCTTGAATCTGTAAATACTGCTCCTATATAAGGTTTGATATCTACCCAAGAAGTTATTTTCAAGATTAGTTCACCTTCTGTAATAAATCCTTGGGAAATTATCTTATTGGTACTTTTTTGAGGATAACTCATTCCATAACCTATTTTAGGAGTAATCGATATTTGTTTAACAAATTGTGCATTGATTGCATTTGAAATCATTAAAAATAAAACGGATAGTAGCAAATAATTTTTCATGATAAAAAAATATATTTTGATGATTTTCTGAATAAATGAATTAATTTTTATACAGGATTGTGTCATAATCGAAGTGAAAAGCATCTTTCAGCAAGGGGCTTTCTTTGTCTTTTTGCGAAAGAATAATATTTTGATGAGGGATTTTCCAATCGATTTGCAACGCAGGGTCGTTCCACAAAACGCTTCCTTCTTCTTCGGGATTGTAGTAATTGTCGCACTTATATTGAAAAATGACTTCCTCGCTCAGCACGGCAAATCCGTGAGCAAAACCTCTAGGAACGAACAATTGTCCCTTGTTTTCGGCAGAAAGCTCAACGGCTACGTGTTTGCCAAAAGTAGGCGAACCTTTGCGGATATCGACTGCAACGTCCAAAACCTTTCCTACTACTACGCGTACCAATTTCGACTGCGAAAACGGAGGTTTCTGGAAATGCAATCCCCTTACCACACCGTAACGCGATTTTGACTCGTTATCCTGTACGAAAGTTGTTTTACAAACTTGTTCTACGAACTTTTCTTGTGAAAACGACTCAAAAAAGTATCCGCGCTCATCGCCGAAAATTTTAGGTTCAATGATGATAACGTCTTTTATTTCTGTTTGGATTATGTTCATAGTGCTGTTGCTTTTCAGGTATGTTTCTGTTTGTAATTGATGTTGAATTTATTTTTCTCCCAAATATATCTTTTGGATTGCTATTCTACGAACTCGTTGGTTACATCTTTCCAATTTGGTTCGTCATAGTCGAAGTTTTCATCATAATAGATAACTTTGAAAACAGGGATAGCTTCTTCAGGACTATTGAAAAATCGTCTGAAATGCTGAAAAATCACATCTGATTGATATAAACGAACCTCTACACTCCATTTCCAACCCTTTTCTGTTTCCATTTCAGCCATTTGGATATAATTCGGTTGTTTGTCATCACTCAAAACAACAAAACCTTCCTCATAAATGCTTTTATTTAGAAAATCCTCCAAATCTTCCCAAGAAATTGCCTCTTGGTCTCTGAATTCTGTACTTATTATCTTCATTTTTTGTTTTATTTGTGTGAAATGGTTTCCTATTTGAAAGTTAATCCATTTTTTGTAAATAGAAAATTGAAAAGCTATTTAATCAACTCTAACAAATATTGCCCGTATTGATTTTTTAGCATTGGTTGGGCTAACTCTCGGATTTTTTCGGCAGAAATCCAGCCTTTTTTGTAGGCAATTTCTTCCAAACACGATATTTTAAGTCCTTGTCTTTTCTCAATAGTTTCTACGAAGTTGGAAGCCTCTGAAAGTGAATCGTGTGTGCCTGTGTCAAGCCACGCAAAACCTCGTCCTAATAGTTGGACTTTCAGTTCGTTGTCTTTCAAAAACTGTTGGTTTACTGTGGTGATTTCCAATTCTCCACGTGCCGAAGGTTTTATGTTTTTGGCCACATTTACAACTTTATTCGGATAGAAATACAGCCCCACTACAGCATAATGCGATTTTGGTTTTTCGGGTTTCTCTTCGATGGAAAGTACGTTTCCTTCTGCATCAAATTCGGCAACTCCGTAACGTTCAGGGTCTTTGACGTAGTAACCGAAAACGGTTGCTTTACGCTCTTTTTCAGCGGTTTCAACGGATTGCAGAAGCATTTTGGTGAAACTTTGTCCGTAGAAAATATTATCGCCCAATACGAGGCAAACATCATTATTTCCAATGAATTGCTCTCCGATGATGAAGGCTTGTGCCAGTCCGTCGGGTGAGGGTTGCTCGGCATAACTAATTGAAATTCCGTAGTCGCTGCCATCACCTAAAAGTCGCTGAAAACCAGGCAAGTCTTGCGGGGTCGAAATCACCAAAACTTCACGAATACCTGCCAACATCAGCACCGAAAGTGGATAGTAAACCATCGGTTTGTCATATATAGGTAGTAACTGCTTTGAAATACCTTTTGTAATAGGGTAAAGCCTTGTTCCTGAGCCTCCTGCTAGAATAATTCCTTTCATAGTATTTTACTTATTTTGTGTGAAAAATTTCTTCCATTGTGTGCCACCATTCGCCTTCTTTGAGTTCCAAGGGTTGTTGGCAAGGATCGGTCTCTGCCCACCAACGTCGCGTTTCGGAGTCGGCAGCCATTTTTTGCATATCTTCTTCAAAATTGTTTCCAATATATTCAAAATAAGCGAAAAGAAGCTTATCATTGAGTAAAAAAATGGAATAATTGCGAATGTTACATTCGTGGATTTTATCCAAAACGGATTGCCACGGATTGGCGTGTAACTCCCGATAATAGGCTAATTTTTCAGGTTTTATTTTGATAACTTGTCCGAAGCGTTTCATATTATTTTATTGGTTTAAAATTCTTAAAAGTAGCTAAGAATGATATTTAGGGTAGCCAAATGTATGATTTAGTTGAGAGAATCTAAAACTTTTCTATTCATTTTTTTTCGTTCCTTATCAAAAAACCAGCCATACTTATTAAAGTAATACATAGCAGATTTTATATGAGCTTTTAGTAGCTTTTTGTTTTTGTATGATTCTTTTTGATGTTCGTGAACGACTATTGCAGAGGGATAGAAAGAAGTTTGATATTTTTGATGTATCCTACGATTTAGGTCAATATCTTCCAAGTACATGAAAATATTTTCATCAAACAAGCCTACTTTTTTCAAAATATCAACTCGTAAAAACATAAAACATCCTGATAAATTCGGAATATTCATTACTCTGTCATAGCTAAAATTGTGTAGTTCATATTTTTCATTGATTTTATTTTTCCATTTTTTTAAAGGAATGAATCGTCTGAAAATCAGGTCTATAGGAGATGGGAGCAATTTGCATAAATATTGTAACTTACCATCAGGATAAATGATTTTAGGCATTGTATTGCCTACATTTGGATTGCTCTCCATATATTCAGTAAGTTTTTCGATAGTGTTTTCTTCAAAATATATGTCAGGATTTAATATAATGTGGTATGTACTGTCTATTTTCATTGCTTTTCTGATTGCTATATTATGAGCAGCACCATAACCTAAATTCTCATTATTGAAAATATATGAAATCGGTTTATCAGCGTAGAACTCTTTATGGATTCTCCTTAGTTCATCTGTAGGAGAGTTATCTACTAGAAAAAGATGTAAATCAATATTATTGGTGTTGAAAAAACTATCAATTACTCTTTTTAAATCGGATTCTTTTGTTTTATAAAGAACAATACTAGCGGTTAGTTTTGTCATTTTTTAATTTATTGTAAAATTCAAAATGCTTTTCTCCCATCACAGATGAAGAAAATTCATTTTCAAATAATTTTTTAGATGCATCACTATATTCACTTTTATGATCACTAACTAAGTGAATAGCTTTTGATAAACTCTCTATGTTCCCGCTTTCAAATAGTCCGACTTGAGTGTTGTTAAAATAACCTTTATAAATGGGCAAATCTGTACAAACAATAGGAAGGCCGTAAGCCATTGCTTCTAACATAGCCAAACCAAATCCTTCCGAATAAGAAACTAAAGTATATATATCAAAATATTTGTAATAATTATATGAATCATTTTTGAAACCTAAGATAATAAACCTATCGGAGACGTTAAGCGATTCAGAAAGATTTAGTAAACTTTCTTTTTCAGAGCCATCTCCTATTATAACAACAGCATAGTTTTTATTTTTTTGTAAAAAATATACTAATTGTTCGAATCCTTTTCGTTTGATTACCAATCCAACACTACCTATAAGGGTATATTTTTGTTTTAATTTTGTGATTTTGTCTCTATCTTCCAAACCTATTTCTTTTATCTGTTTTTTTGTTATCCCGTAAGGAATAATAGTAATCAAAGATTTTCGCTGTAGAAAATCTTCATAATATTTTAACATCTCAAAAGAAGAAACAACTAGAGGTAGATTTTTTCTAGACAATATTTTTTTCCATATGAATTGGTATAAATGCCTCCGAATAAAACCATAATTAAATTTAAGGTCCTCTTTTATCATGTTATGTAGAGAGGAAACAGATTTTTTTTCCATACTTTTACGATGGTAGTATAAGTATAAATCAGGTTTTAACATTGTTGAGTGTATAATGTCAAAATAATCAAAATCAAACTTCTCGAAAAAATTGATTTTTCTGGTTTCCACTCCCAAATCAATTGGATTAGGAGTTTTTTCAAAATAAAAAACAATAATTTCCTCAACTTTATCCTTCAATCCATCTATTAGATATTTTGTAAAAACAATTGGACCTCTATTTTCTATAGAAGGTAAAATATAAGCTATTTTCATTTGTTATGTATTTTATATAAAGCTCTATTTATTAAATATTGTAATTGATAGTAAGGAGAGAAAAGAATAGCTAAAAGCAAATATACAATTCCTTCTCTCTTACTTCTAAGGATGAATTTTTTGTACATAATGGCCGATTTTTGATACATTTTGTTTTCAAAACGAGTTGATTTTATGGCATTTTGATAGTTTTTCAATGAATAGCTATCTTTATTTGAATTAGAAAGTATTCTTTCCCGATATAATTTTTTTGTATAGTTAAAAGCCTTTCGTTGTAAAAGCCCCATAGAAGAAATTGTATTACCATTTCGAAGTCGAACGGAATAAATATTTTTTTGAATATTAGCAAGCTTGACATTGTTTGAAATAAGCCTTAAGATAAAATCATAGTCTTCAACACCTGCCATTCTGTAATTTCCATATTTTGTATAAATATCCCTATAAGTCATCCAAATATGAAGAACAGGTGAACTATACATTGCTACTTTCTTTATGGTTTGAAAAGTTTCAGGCTGTAAAACTTCTTTTTTTATACTATTATTTTCTTCATCAATAAAAGAATAGTTAGATCCAACTAATTTAATATCAGGATTGTTTTTCAAAAAAATATATAGGATGTTTATTCGTTCAGGATGTGAAATATCATCCCCATCCATTCGAACTATATATTTCCCGGTGGATTGTTTTAATGCTAAATTCAGTGTTTCAGCAATTTTTAAATTTGTTTCATTTCTTAATAGCTTTATACGATCATCTTCTTCGGCTATTTTTGTAAGAATTTCATACGTGTTATCTGTAGAACAATCATCAACAATAATTATTTCCAAATTGGAATACGTTTGGTTCATTACACTTCTTAGAGCTTGTTCTACAAATTTTTCAACATTATAAGTTGGTATTAAGACCGATATTTTTTCTTTCATTGAATTGTAATACATATATTAAAGCTAAACAGGCATAGTAGTAAGAAATGGCATGTCCTACCAATGACATCCCACTAATAAATAAAGGAATTGTCAAATATAAACTATATTTTTGAGTTGGTCTTATTAATATGAGATTAATTGCTAAAAAAAATGTAAGACCAATCAAGCCCGATTCAACTAAGTGAGTTACAAATAAATTATGTGCACCTATACCTAAATATTTAACCGTATTACCAAACCCGATGCCGAATAAGAATTCTCCCAAGGAGCATTCTTGCAAGTATTTATATGTTAGGTCTAATATTTCAAATTTACTTAAAAAACTTAAATCATTTGCTAATCGAGGAGCAATGAATAATATTAGCATGGTAAAAAAAATCATTCCTGTTAAAATGTGATGAAGTCTTACTTTGATAGTCAGCAAATAAATGAATGAAATGGTAATAGGTACCGTAATGATAGCACTTCTAGATAAAGTAGTCACAATTAAGATTGCTATGATAAGTAGAGGCTTTTTACTCCTTACATATTTCTTCCTTAACAGAAAGAAATAATAGAAAAAAGCTATCAATCCATACGTGCCAACAAAATTTGAATCAATAAACATTATACTTGAAAATTTATATGCATAGAAAAGCATACCCTCAATGTCCCTATAATCTTTTCCTGATCCTTCTATAACGAAAATAGGATGAGATAAACGCCAAAGTGCCTCTACAATCAATAGTAATATAGTGAAATAGATAAAGTATCGTGAATATTTTATTAAAACATTACCGTTAGTGTAGATAGCTACGTTTAAAGTTATCAAGAAGTAACTTAAAGAAAATAGAACATTTATTAGAGAACTTATGTCTGGCTCAAGAAAAATTTGAGAGACTATAAGGTACGAGAGGTAGAGAAAATAATATATTGAAAATTTGCTTATCCGAATAGTTGAACTATTAAAAAACAAGTGAGTGAAAAGGATCAAGAATCCTATAGTGAAAAATATATACACTGGACTTAAGGGTAAAATCTTTGTTAAATAAAACCCTGAGAATATTATGATTAAAAATAATGTTATATTTCGTAAGTTCAATATAAACTTCATGTGAAAAATTACCTTAGCACTACCCTTAAAGGGTATAAGTTAAAAGTGAAATTTTAGTTTCATGCATTAAGTCATTTGTAAATATAAGCATAAAATGGATTGAAACATTCTCTTAATTTTAAGCTAATACTCTTTATGATTCTAGTAGTTTCTTTCAGAATAAAGTATGTTGATTTTGAAAATAGAACCATTCATAGAATGAGGTGTCTTATTCTATGAATGATGAAATTTTTATGTTTGAGTACTAAAAACGTAAATAAAAACTTCTTTTATTTATTCAAACTTTGATTTAACCTAAAGAAGATTTTACATTTCTTAATAATAAACTTGTTTAAACTTTTCGAATAAATGTTAGTATAATCCCTATATACAACATAGCCATCCAAGTTGTGTTTAGGGTTTCATATCTTATAATCAATCTTTTAAAACCATCAAGCCACGCAAAACTCCTCTCTATTTTAAACCGATTTTTATATAATTCTTCGTCAAAATAAATGTTTTCATTTTGTCC
>NZ_KB900716.1 GCF_000379185.1 Capnocytophaga cynodegmi DSM 19736 | reverse complement strand
AATATTTATAAAATATTTAATACTATAAAAATCATTCTACTGATAATCAAAAGAATAGTTCAGAGCCTGAAAAAGGTATAAAATAGTAATTACAGATGGAATATGACCATTATTGTTTTATTTTTTTTATAATTTTGCAAGAAATTCTTTCATAAAAAGTCACTAACAATACCTAATCAATCGTAAAACACTATGAAACAGACATATTATATTAAAGGAATGAGTTGCTATGGCTGCATAGGAACTGTTGAAAAAGCCCTTTCAAACCTTGATACTATTCATTCAGTAAAAATAGATTTGGATTCGCAACAAGCTCAAATAGAATCTGATGAGGAAATTCCTTTTTCCTTACTCGAAAAAGCGTTGGAAAAGACAAATTACAGCATTCACACCAATTTAACTGAGGCACAAACATATACATACTTCGTAAAAGGAATGAGTTGCTCGGGTTGTGAAAATACGGTTCGTGAAGCGTTACAAGAAATAGATGGCGTGGAGGAAATTTCAGTCGATGGAAAGGAAAAAAAGGTTGTTGTGCATCTGTCAAAACCTATTTCATTTGCCAAATTAAGCCGAAGTTTGGAAGGGACTCATTATTCCTTACATAAAACTTTTGAACAAACAATCGAAAATACTTCAAAAACGACCGAAAACACACCTAAAGGCAATGTAACATTCTATTGCCCAATGCAATGCGAGGGCGACAAAACCTATGACAAGATGGGTGATTGTCCTATCTGTGGAATGGATTTAGTGGAGGAAGTTTCAGCCTTTTCTTCTGATGAAAATTCTGCAGAAAGCAAGAAATTGAAGGAACTTCGGTACAAATTCTGGGGTTCGGTGGCTTTTACCATTCCCATTTTCATTATTGCAATGAGCGAAATGATTCCTAACAACATTTTGTATCGCTTAATGGAACAAAAATACTGGAATTGGATACAATGTATACTTTCTTTGCCTGTTGTGTTTTACTTCTGTAACATATTTTTTGTAAGAGCGTGGAAAAGTTTGAAGTCTCTGAACTTCAATATGTTTACCCTTATTGGAATTGGAGCTGGAATAGCTTGGATTTTCAGCGTAATAGGAATGCTTTTCCCTAATTGGTTTCCTGCTCAGTTCAAGACACATCACGCAGAGGTACACGTCTATTTTGAAGCTACTACCGTCATTCTCACTTTGGTAATGCTCGGACAATTATTGGAGGCTTCGGCACACGGAAAAACGCAAAATGCCATCAAAATGTTGCTAAGTTTAGCTCCTAATACGGCTATCAAAATTAGTGATGGTCAAGAGAAAGAAGTTTCTATCAGTGAAGTTGTTAAAGATGACTTTTTGAGAGTAAAACCAGGTGATAAAATCCCTGTTGATGGAATAATCACGCAAGGCACAGCAATCATTGATGAAAGTATGATTACGGGAGAGCCTATTCCTGTTGAAAAACAGATAGGAGACCCCATTTCGGCAGGAACTATTAATGGCACAACCAGCTTCATAATGCAAACCAAAAAAGTAGGAGCAGAAACATTGCTTTCTCAGATCATTGATATGGTTCAGAAAGCCAGTCGAAGCCAAGCTCCCATTCAAAAACTTGCTGATAAGATTTCATCATACTTCGTACCCATTGTAATTATCATCTCGATGCTGACATTCGTCCTCTGGATTATCTTTGGGAAGGAAAATGCTTACACTTATGCTCTGGTGAATGCCATTGCCGTACTGATTATCGCTTGTCCGTGTGCTTTGGGCTTAGCAACGCCAATGTCGGTGATGGTAGGCATCGGCAAGGGGGCACAAAACGGAATTCTTATCAAAAATGCAGAGGCTTTGGAGCGTATGAACGCTGTCGATACACTCGTTATTGATAAAACAGGCACCATAACTGAGGGAAAACCCAACTTGGAGAAGATAATTCCCTTTGGAAATCACACCGAGAAGGAGTTACTAACCATCATTTATTCTTTAAACAAAAATAGTGAACACCCACTTGCCAAAGCCACCAATGAGTACGCCCTACAGAACAGCATAACCAGCCTCGAAATAACACATTTCAAAGCCATTTCAGGCAAAGGAGTTTCGGGAACTTTAGGGCAGAACAAATATTACTTTGGAAATGACAAACTCCTTGCCGATGCAGGTGTTTTACTTCCCATTTCGATAAACAAACAAGTAAAGCAAGAGCAACAGAAAGGCAAAACACTCTCTTTTTTAGTTGAAAATAAGGAAATTATTGCGGCTGTGGTCATTTCAGACCCTATAAAACCCACTACAATAAGTGCTTTGAAAAATCTGCAAACGTTGGGAATAGAAATTATAATGCTAACGGGCGATAATCCTTTCACCGCAAAGGCTATAGCTGATGAAATTGGGTTAAAAAACTACAAAGCATCAATGTTGCCCCAAGATAAGCAAAACGAAATAGAAAAATTACAGCAAAAGGGGAAAATCGTAGCGATGGCGGGGGACGGCATCAACGATGCTCCTGCCCTCGCACAAGCCAATGTGGGTATCGCAATGGGAACAGGCACCGACGTAGCCATAGAAAGTGCCAAAATAACATTAGTGAAGGGCGACCTTAACGGCATTGTAAAGGTTAAGAAACTAAGTCATTATGTAGTGAAAAACATTAAGCAAAATTTATTTTTCGCAATGATTTACAACACCATCGGAATTCCTATT
Source organism: Capnocytophaga cynodegmi DSM 19736 (assembly GCF_000379185.1). GTDB lineage: Bacteria > Bacteroidota > Bacteroidia > Flavobacteriales > Flavobacteriaceae > Capnocytophaga > Capnocytophaga cynodegmi. Next base: position 35,328 of record NZ_KB900716.1, on the reverse strand, counting down.
GCGGCAGGAATTTTGTTTCCTTTCTTCGGAATTTTGCTTTCACCAATGTTAGGAGCTTTGGCAATGAGTTTCAGTTCAGTAAGCGTAATAGTCAATGCCTTACGATTGAGAAATGTAAAGCTGTGAAACAAGTTCGATTATGTACTTTTGGGGACTTTATGATTAAAAATGTAAAAACTAAAAATGCAAATTAACAACTTCAAGTTACATAACGTATTTTTTATCTTTTTTTGTTGTCTGTGCTTAACACCTTGGATATCATCGCCTGTGGCTTTGCTTTTAGGTTTCTTTTGGGCGTTATTCTTCAAAAATAGTTTTCAGAATCAACTCAATAAGTATATCCATCTTCTACTGAAAATTGCAGTTATTGGCTTAGGATTCGGATTGAGGTTAGATGAAGCGTTACAAGCTGGTAGCTCTGGATTTTTGCTTACCATTGGGAGCATTCTATTTGTTTTAGTTGGAGGGTATTTTTTAGGGAAATTATTAAAATTAGGCAATATACTTTCATTTTTGTTGTCTGTTGGGACTGCCATTTGCGGAGGAAGTGCCATTGCTGCCGTAACTCCTATTGCAAATCCTAAAGGTAGAGATATTTCTATAGCATTGGCTATTATATTCACTTTAAACTCATTAGCACTACTTATATATCCAATTATTGGTCAATGGCTAAACCTTTCACAGCAGGAGTTTGGCTTATGGTGTGCGATAGGAATTCACGATACAAGTTCGGTTGTGGGGGCAGCAGGAAAGTTTGGCGATGAAGCCCTGAAAATTGCAACCATAGTAAAGTTAGCCAGAGCTTTGTGGATTATTCCATTGTGTTTCCTAACGATGTTTTTGTTTAAAAGCAATAATTCCAAAATTAAAATTCCTTGGTTTATAATTGCTTTTGTTTTGGCGATTGTTGTTAATACTTACTTTCCTATTTTCAATAGTGTGAATAAGGAAATCACATTGGTTTCCAAATCAATATTGCATTTAACACTCTTTCTTATCGGTGCGACATTAACCCGTGAAAAGCTACGCACTATCGGGCTAAGACCTTTGCTTTTTGCTGTAATTCTCTGGTTTATGATAAGTTTTGGAAGTTTGGAAATAATACGAAATGGACTTTATTAATCAATTAATCTTTTCTTAAAGAATTTCGTCTACTACATTTTCTTTTGCCAAAATGATTAACAAATCTTCCTGATTGAGTTTCGTTTCTGGATTGGGCGTCACGTTCATTTTCCCGTCGGAATGCTTTACAGCTAAGATGTTTACATCGTATTTTCGTCTTAAATTGAGGTCTTTCAGAGTTTTACCCACATAGTTATTAGGAATCTTGATTTCGTAAATAAAATAATCTTCAGAAAATTTAAAATATTCAATTACAGTAGGTCGCAACACAGTAAGAGCAATTTTCTCTCCCATTGATTCCTCTGGGAAAACTACCTGCGTTGCCCCGATTTTCTCCAATACCCTTCCTTGAGTGTGATTTACGGCCTTACAAATAATATTTTTCACACCTAACTCTTTCAAATACAGCGTAATCAAAATACTTGCCTGAATATTATCTCCTACACTAACAAAAGCCGTTTTGAAATCATCTTTAACAACATTTTTAAGTGCTATTTCGTCCGTTGCGTCCAAAATAATTGCATCATCTATGATTCTTTCGTCTAATGCCTGTCTGATTAATTCTTCGGACATATCAACAGCAAGTACTGTAGCTTTATTTTTGTAAAGAGTTTTAGCAACAGATTTACCAAATTCTCCTAACCCAATAACTAAATAATTCTTCATAACTAACCTATTAAAATATTTTCCTTCGGATATTTGTATTTTCCTTTACGGCTGTCTCTGGATAAAGCCAGAACGATGGTTAGAGGTCCTACCCTACCCAAAAACATTGTGAATATGATAATTACCTTTGAAGCTATCGTCAAATGAGGAGTAACTCCCATTGAAAGTCCAACTGTTCCGAAAGCAGACATCAATTCAAAAGCTACTTTTAAAATATCTTTATCTGGCTCCAACTCTGCCATAATAATAATCATTGTAAGTATGTAGAACATCGCTATAATGGTTAATGCCGATGCCTTATTCAACGCTCTCCAAGAAATTCTTCGTTTTGAAAATTCAATATATTCTCTATTAAGCAACGCCGCTTTAATTCCTAAGAATAAAATCCCGATAGTCGTCGTTTTTACCCCACTTCCTGTTGAACCTGGCGAAGCTCCAATGAACATAAATATAGCACAAAAAAGCACCGTTGCCCCTCCAATTCCTGCCAGAGGAATTGTGTTAAACCCCGCTGTACGCAAAGATGTTGAGTGAAAAAAACTTATCAATAACTTCTCAAAAATATTCTTGTTGGCAAGTGTAGTTTCATTGCCATATTCCAACACGAAAAATAATAATGTTCCTAAAATCAGAAGAATAATCGTTATTAATGATGAAAATTTTGTGTTGATACTTATTTTTCTTCTTTTACCTCGTATAAATTCGTATATTTCAATGATAGCCGCAAAGCCCAAGCCACCGAATATTATCAAAAATGCAATAACAAAATTTACAAAAGGATTGAAAACATAATTTTCTAAATTATTCGGAAGTAATCCAAAACCAGCATTGCAAAAGGCTGAAACTGAATGAAAAACGGCATAAAACCCAGCTGTAAAAAAATCGTACTCGGTAATGAATTGCCCAAAAAGAAACAATGCTCCAACAGCCTCAATGACAAACACCACAAACACCACTTTTTTGATGTGTGAATATATGTCGAACTTGGCTACGTGATTTAATCCTTCAGCGACTATTTTTTTGGTATGAAACCCTATTTTTTTGGATATCAATAATATAATTGCAGATGAAAAGGTAAGTAATCCCAATCCTCCCATTTGGATCAAGACCATCAGTATTATTTTACCATAGATTGTAAAAACAGAACTTACATCATTGACTACCAACCCAGTAACAGTAACAGCTGAAGTCGCCGTAAACAAAGCATCGAAGAAATCCACCTCGTTATTTTCTGTATAAGAAAACGGCATTGTCAGCAAAATGGTTCCGACAAATATCAGTACAATAAATGATAAAATTACTAAAGAATATGGTGAAAATTTTCGTGTCATAACACTTCAAAAATGGGTGCAAATTTAACAATTTCTCAACAGAACAAAGCCGAAGAATATGATTTTTTTTCAAATATTGAATTTGTTTATTTCAAATAAAATACTACTTTTGACTTCAAAATATTACAATCATAATGACTCCAAAATATTTTATTTTTGATATGGACGGCGTATTGGTAGATAGTGAACCGATGCATTGTCAAATCATTTATGAAGTTTTCCAACAACTTGAAATTCAATTTCCAAAAAGCTATATCGAAGAGACGCTGACGGGAATGTCAGCAATTCCTATGTGGAAAAAAATAAAGGAAGATGCTCTTCTCTCAAAGTCGGCTGAAGAGTTATTACAATTTCATCGAACCTACTTTTATGAGCGTTTTGAAGAAATTGAAGTTACAGAAGTTGAAGGGGTTAAAAATGTTATACAAAAACTCAAAAATCACGGATTTTCGCTGGCTTTGGCTTCCTCTTCATCACGAAAATTGATTGATTATTTCACAAAAAAAATACATATCAGCCATTTTTTTGATGTGATTATGAGTGGTGACGATGTGAAATTCAGCAAACCTTTTCCTGAAATTTTTACAAAAGTAGCCCAATGGTATCAAGCTGATTCTAAGAATTTTTGGGTGCTGGAAGATAGTAAAAATGGAGTACAAGCCGCCAAAAGTGCAGGAATGAATTGTATCGGATTTAAAAACCCAAACTCAGGAAATCAAGACCTCTCAAAGTCCGATTTACTAATTCACTCTATGAATGACATTACAGATGATTTTATCGAAAATCTAATCAAAATTAATGAAAAATCCTCAGGAAAATAGCATAAAAATCATTGAATGCCCCCGCGATGCAATGCAAGGATTCAAAAGTTTTATTCCTACAAAAGATAAAGTGAATTACATACAATCGCTTCTGAATGTGGGATTTGATACTATTGATTTTGGAAGTTTTGTGTCGCCCAAAGCTATACCTCAAATGGCAGATACACCGCAAGTTCTTGAAAATTTAGACTTGAGCAAAACCAAAGGCAAGTTACTTGCCATTATTGCCAACCAACGAGGTGCTGACGATGCTTTATCCTTTCAACAAATTGACTATCTAGGATATCCTTTCTCCATTTCTGAAAACTTCCAGATGCGTAATACTCATAAAACCATAGCGGAAAGTCTCATCACTTTGGATTATATTAAAAATCAAACAGATAAACACGGAAAAGAATTAGTCGTTTATCTTTCTATGGGATTTGGCAATCCGTATGGCGACCCTTGGAATGAAGAAATTGTAGAGCAATGGGTTGAAAAACTTATCAAAAAAGATATTCAGATAATTTCGCTTTCCGATACTGTAGGAACTGCTACTGGCAATGTGATAACGAACCTATTTTCACACTTGATTTCCAAATATCCAAATGTTGAGTTTGGTGCCCATTTCCACACTTCTACCCATAATTGGTTTGAAAAGGTAAATAGTGCTTATAAATCAGGGTGTTTGCGTTTTGATGGAGCTATACGCGGCTACGGAGGCTGCCCAATGGCAAAAGATGAACTCGTAGGAAATATGCCTACAGAAAAACTGATTTCTTACTTTCAGAAAGAAAAAATTCCGACTCAATTAAATCTTTTAGCGTTTGAAAGTAGTTACAACGAAGCTATGAAGATTTTTGATAGCTAATCATTTTTAACGAAAATATCTTCCGAATATTCTACTTTCTTTAAGAAAAGTCCACAAGCGGGGACAGAGGCTCCTGCCTTAGAACGATTTTTACTTTCTATAATATTCTGAAAATCAATAACTGATATTTTATTCAAACCTACCTCAATTAATGTTCCCACAATGGCACGTACCATATTGCGTAAGAATCGGTCTGCTGAAATTGTGAAGATTAACAATTCCCCTTCTTGCCTCCAAAGAGCCCGATAAATCTTACAATTATAAGTTCTTACATCTGTATTTGATTTTGAAAAACATTGAAAATCAGCATATTTAAAAAGAATATTCGCAGCTTCCTGCATTTTTTGTACATCTAACGGAAGATTTATGTACATACTTGACTCATAACGAAATACATCTTTATAAGTTGAAATATGATATTCATAAGTCCTTTTTATTGCATCAAATCGAGCGTGAGCGTCATCTCTCACTTTATGAATTTGGTGGACAGCAATATCTTTAGGTAGAAAAGAATTCAACTTATAAACTAACTGATTATCAATAGTTTTTTCAGTATCAAAATGAGCAAACATCTGCAAAGCGTGTACACCACTATCAGTTCGTCCTGCTCCTACAATTTCTATTTTTGTTCGTAAAAGTGCAGTGAGGCATTTCTCCATAACTTCCTGAACACTAACAGAATGAGGCTGATTTTGCCAACCGTGATAATTTTTTCCGTTGTATGAAAATTCTATAAAATATCGCATTCTTAGTTTTTCTTCATTATTTCTTTCACAAAGTCTAAACTAAAAAATGCTGGAAATTTTTTATCAAAAAAAGCAATCCATTCTCTTCCTTTCTCAAAGGCAATTTTCAAATAATGTTCTGATTCTGATATATTTCCAACTCCAGCAAAAGCAATCGAAACACGATAAAACATAGTTATTTCATCAGGGAAAATACGCATTGCATCTGAAGCTACAGACAGCGCCTTAACATAATTTTCATTCAACAACAACAAATCTGTCCAGTTGATTAATGTGTTTAATGAATAATCACCAAACTCAACTGCCTGACTAAAAGCATATTCTGCTCGTTCATAATCTTGTAGGCAGAAATTGATTTCAGCACAACGACGCCAATAGTATGGATTATTATCCTCAAGAAGTAATACTTTGTTTATATAATTCAGGGCTTTGGAATGATTTCCTCTCAGGTAGTAAAACTCAGCCAACGTAAGCCAAGATTTACTTAATTGAGGGTCTTCGTGAACAGCTTTAAAATAATATTGTTCGGCTGTAACATCATCATTCATTTTCTCAAAACAACGCCCTATATGCAAATATACCAAAGGAGAAGCATCATCTAAAGTGAGAGTAATCTTATAATTCTCAATAGCTTTTTGATAATTTTCAAGTTTTTCCAACACTTTCGCTTTTTCAAAATAGGCTCCTGTGAAAGTATCATCACTAATTATGGCAAAATCAAAACATCTCAGAGCTTCATTCAATTCCTCTTTTACCAAATGTTGCTTACCTAAGTAGTGCCACGCTACTTCACAATACGGATTTTTATCCAAATAAGCATTTAAAAAAGCAATCGCTTCATCATTCTCTTCTAAAATATCATAACAGAAAAGCAATTGTTGCAACGACATATAGTCTTCAATATCTTCTGACAGGCATTTTTTGAAATATTTTTTTGCCTCCTGATAATTTTCGATAAAAAGATACTCCATCGCGATTAGAGAATAAACATCTACCAAATCATCAGCCAACGGAAGAGCATATTTTAGTAAATCAATTGCTTTTTCGTGCTGATTTAATTTGGAATATAAGTTTGCTTTCTGCACATAAACTTCTGAATTTGAAGGTTCTATCATTTCTAACTCATCAAGAATTACGGAGGCTTGTTGCAATTCATCTTCAAAAATCATTACCTCTACTTGTAAGAGTTTCAGTGATATAGCCGAAGGATGCTGATTTAAGCCAATTTGCAATGCGTGTTTGGCCTTACTCATTTTTCCTAATTCTAAATAATATTCGATAATCTCTTCAAATTCGTCAACATCAAAAAACAAAATATGATTTTTTTGTAACATTGACTCAAATTTTGAAACAGAATAATTTTCTTCTTCTGAAAAAAATTGCATAAAACTGATTTATCTTTTATTTTACAAACAAAAGTAAAAAGGCATATAATTGTTTATCAACACCTTACTTTTATTTTCTACTTACTTAATTTTTTTTATCTTCTATCCCAACGATTCTGGTCGAATGATTTTTTTCTCCAGTACCACATCATCAAAAAGCCCATTAAAGCTCCTCCAACGTGGGCAAAATGAGCAATATTTCCTCCAAAAACAGAGAAACCTGTAACTCCTGAGAACAAGTCCAAACCAACTATAATTGGAATGAAATATTTTGCTTTTATAGGATAAGGAATGAAGAAAAGCATCAACTTAGCATCAGGGAACATCATTGCAAACGCTGCCAAAATACCATAAATTGCCCCTGAAGCTCCAACCGCTGGTGTAAAATATGCTGACATCATATCATCAAAAGTACTTGATGGAATAAATTCTCTTAACTGATAAATTCTATGAAGGTTTCTCTCTAATAAAACTTCTTTTACCATTTCAGAAGATACATTCGCCTCAGCAAGAGCCTGAAGTCCCTGTTGAAAGTAATAATAATTTACGCCAGAATGTATTAACGCTGCCCCAATTCCGCACGAAAGATAGAAAAACAAAAACTTATTTCGCCCCCAAATATGTTCCAGTGGACTCCCAAAAGCCCAAAGTGCATACATATTGAAAAATAAATGCATCAAATCTCCGTGCATAAACATATGAGAAATAAACTGCCACCAACGAAATTCTGGATTTTCAAAAAAATAAATTGGAGTTATTTCATTCAGGTTTAAACTTGGTATGAGATTGTATTGTACGACAAAAAAGAAAATAGCATTTATTATTATTAAGTGCTTAACTGTCTGTGTTATACGTTCCATAAATTTCTAAAATTAAAAAAATTTGTCAATATCGGTTAATGAAAATTTGGTATAAATTCGTTTTCCAAAGGGCGAAATTAAACTTTCTTGACAAGCAAACAAATTATTCAGTAAAGTTTCTTGCTCTTCTTCTGTTAAGGTTTGCCCTGTTTTTACGGCCAAATTTTTAGAAATGCTCTTTGCAAAAGTCTCTTTCTGAGAATTTTCTGCTCCATACACATTCTCAGTATGTTGATGTACAATTTCCGAAAAAACCTCTGGTATTTGGCTATCCGAAATATGAAGCGGAATCCCTGTTAGAATTACTCTATCTGATTCAATATCAATTATAAAGCCTATATCCTCAAAAAATTGTTTCAAATTTAAAATAATTTCAATTTCAGGTTTTGAGAAGAAAAGTTCAATAGGAAACATCAACTGCTGACTTGCTGTACTACTTGATTGTAAAGTCTTTATAAATTCCTCATATAAAACACGCTGGTGAGCACGATGAATATTAACCACAACTAACTCTCCCCCCAACGTTGTCACGAGATATTTATTTCCTAAGAATATCGTTTTTTTTCCTGTTTGTAAAAATTGAGGTTCCGCATCAAACAACTTACTTTCAATCACTTGAGGTTCAAAATTATTTAAACCAGAATCTATTTCTGAATACAAACTCTCCCAAGCAGGTTGCTTTTTAGAATGATATGAATAATTATTTGAATATGAATTTTTTGATTTTATTTCTTCTTTGAAAGGATTAAAATCGGGGTCTATTTCTATTTTCGGAAAAATAGGCTCTTTATCCTTGTAATTGTATGGGATATCAAAAGATGCATCTCTGTTAAAATCAAGTGTTGGAGCGATATTAAATTGTCCCAAACTATGTTTTACTGCCGATTTCAAAAGAGCATAAATACTATGCTCATCTTCAAATTTAACTTCTGTTTTTGTTGGGTGAATGTTAATGTCGATAGAAGAAGGGTCAACCTCAAGCTGAATGAAATAATCTGGCTGTTGTTGGCTGTTAATCAATCCTTCATAAGCTATTGTAATTGCGTGATTTAAATATCTACTTTTCACAAAACGATGATTGACCATCAGAAATTGTAATGACTTACTTTTTGTGATATATTCAGGTTTTACAATAAATCCACTGATTTTTAGAATAGGAGTTTCTTCCTCGACGGGGACTAATTTTTCATTTGTCTTTGCACCAAATATGTGTACTATTCGTTGCCTGAAATTCGCAATAGGCAAATTAAATAATTCATTTCCATTATTATAAAGATAAAAATGAATGTTTGGATGTGCTAATGCCACTCTGTGAAACTCATCTAATATATGTCGAAGCTCCACAGAATCTGATTTTAGAAAATTACGACGAGCTGGGATATTAAAAAATAAGTTTTTCATAGCTATGGACGTCCCATTGGCAGTAACACAAGGTTCCTGGTAGGTAACTTTGCTTCCTTCAATACGAAGCTCTGTACCCAATTCATCAGATGGGCGTTTTGTAATTAATTCAACGTGAGCAATTGCTGCAATCGAGGCTAATGCCTCACCTCTGAAGCCTTTTGTTTGTAAATGAAATAAATCTTCAGCTTTTTGGATTTTAGAAGTAGCGTGACGTTCAAAAGCTAAACGAGCATCTGTAACACTCATACCAATCCCATTATCAATAACTTGTACTAATGTTTTTCCTGCATCTTTAATGATAAGTTTTATCTCTGTTGCCTTAGCATCAATAGCATTTTCAAGTAATTCCTTCACAGCCGAAGCAGGACGCTGAATTACTTCTCCTGCTGCAATTTGATTAGCTACGTGGTCTGGTAATAAGCGAATTATATCTGTCATATACGGAAATCAAAAGCCTAAAAATATCTCAGACTTTTGAATAAAAATACTTTTTTCTGTTATTTTTTAAAAATTGATAAGTCAAAATCAAGAAGATAGAGAGCTAGAAAAATCAATATAGCCAAAACTACTAAAAAAGTTTTGTTAATTTCTCTGTTTTTGCGATTGCGACTCTCTTTTCGGATATCTTGCCACTCTACAGTAAAATGATTTGTTTGCGTTTCTCGGTCTTTCCGAATACGTGAATCAAACTCATACGGATTTCCCAAATTCTTACCCTCATAATAGCGAGGTGTATAATTGTATTTTTTATTTTTTTTTAGATAGAAAATCCTAATTTTCATAGTTTTACATCTTTATTATTTATCTTTTTCAATGAAAAATTTCATACATTAAGCCTCGCAAAAGTACGAAAAATTAATTTAAAACAAAAAGGCCACCCAAAAAGCGGGTAGCCTAACGTAGATAATAAATTGTTATTTTTATTTATTCAACAATAAATTTACCTTTCATAATTGCATAATGCCCAGGGAATGAACACATAAAATCATAAGTCCCTTTCTCTGGAGCATCAAATGTAATTGTTGTTGACTCTCCGCCACCAATCATTTTGGTATGAGCGATAACTTCATCACTTCCAGCAGGTACATAGTCCGTATCTTTGGCATTCATTGCTTTTCCAGCAAAGGCAGCAAGGTCAGTTCCTTGTTTCAATAACACAAAATTGTGTCCCATAACTTCCACAGGCATTTTTCCTACGTGCTTAAGAGTTAGAGTTACCTTTTCACCTGCTTTCACTTTAATTTCATTTGTATTGAAAGTCATTTGGTCAGTACTTTCCAACACAATTGCACCATCTTCAGTTTTTTGTTCTTTCGCAACAGATTTTGCCTCCTGCATTGAATGATCGTGATTATGAGTTGCTTCCATCGAAGAACTTGTGTCATTTTTCTTAGTTTCTGTATTACCACACGATACAACGAACGCCCCAATAAGAGCTACTAAAAATACTTTTTTCATATAGATACCACTTTTAATTTCGGACAAAGATACAATATTTTTTTATTTAAAATAATTCTTAATTAAGTTTTAACATTCATTTTTACAAAAAATAATTAGTTTTCGGATTAAAATAAGCTCAATTTTTGTACTTACTTGGGAAAAGACTATGTAAAAAACACATCATCTGTTATCATAAGTAAAATAAAAAATGTACTTTTGCAGTTTTAAGTTCCTTAATTTGGAATAATAGACTAATAAACTAACTTAACAAAACTAAGAGGAATAAATCTGTTTTTCCTCTTTAAAAAATATACGATTAAAAAATATGAGTTGCAATAATTGCACAACAAAAAATAAAAAAGGAAGCTGTGGAACAGGTGGTTGCGGAACAAGCGGCTGTGGAAGTGGAAAATTAGCCGTTTTTGATTGGCTCTCCAATACACAGGTACCAGGTGGACAAAAACAATTTGATTGCGTAGAGGTACGTTTTAAAAACAGCCGAAAAGAATATTTCAGAAATAGCGAAAACATTCCTTTGCAAATAGGTGATGTTGTTGCTACCGAAACCAGTTCTGGACACGACATAGGTGTTATTACACTAACGGGAGAATTGGTTCGTTTGCAAATGAAAAAACATCGGATTGACTGGGAAAGTGATAACATTCCTAAAATATATCGCAAAGCAAATCAGAAAGATATAGATATTTGGCAAGAAGCCCGAAACAAGGAAGAAGCCGTTCAAAAACAATCAAGAGAATTGGCAATTGCTCTAGGGCTGGAAATGAAAATATCAGATGTTGAATTTCAAGGAGATGGCTCCAAAGCAACGTTCTACTATACTGCAGAAGGACGTGTTGATTTTCGCCAACTGATTAAAGATATGGCTCGGGTTTTTTCCGTTCGAATAGAAATGCGACAAATTGGATTTCGTCAGGAAGCGGCTCGTTTGGGAGGAATTGGTTCGTGCGGAAGAGAACTTTGCTGTTCCACTTGGCTAACTGATTTTAGAACTGTGACCACAGCGGCAGCTCGTTACCAGCAATTGTCACTGAATCCTCAAAAATTAGCTGGCCAGTGCGGAAAACTAAAGTGTTGCATCAACTTTGAGTTAGACACTTACCTTGATGCTCTACAAGATTTTCCAAAAACGGAAGTGAAACTTCTAACCGAAAAAGGAAAAGCCAGTTGCCAAAAAATAGATATTTTCAAACGATTTATGTGGTTTACCTATGATGATGACCCTATAAATTGGTATAAAATTTCGGTTGATAACGTTAAGGAGATTATCGCTTTGAATGAAAAAGAACAGAAAGCAGTCTCTTTGGATAATTATGCTATCGTGAGTGATGGTGTTGGTATGTCGGCTACTTTGGGAAATGATAATAGTAAAGAAATGATTGAGGAGGATATTACCCGATTCGACAAAGTCAACAAACGAAAAAAAGGTAAAAAAAGCTCAAAAGAACAGAAAAATAGCAATCCAAAAAATCAAAAACAAACAAAGAATTCCAATCAACAAAAAAAAGAAAATCAAAACAACCTTCCTAAAAGTGTAAAGGAACAAAAACAAGTAAATCCTCAGAAGGAGAATTCTCAAAACAATTTGAAAAACACAAATGAGCCAAAAAAACCGAATGGTAAAAAAAGACCTAATAACAGAAACAATACAAACAAAGAAAAGTAATATTGTTTTTTTGACATTTCTTAAAAATAATTAATTCTGAAAATGAGATTATTAAAAGTATTTTTTGCATTTATTTTACTAACAAGTTGCAATGACAATGTTGAATATAGTCAATATGTTTCTATTCCCAGTGGTTGGGATAAAACGAAGCCTATTTTGTTTCAACTTGAACAAATGGATACAATTACCAAAAAAAATCTGTTTGTAATGATTCGAAATGATGAAAAATACCAATTTAGTAATTTATTTATTATCACAAGATTAGAACAACCTAATAATGAAGTTATTGTAGATACTTTACAATTCGAAATGGCAACTCCTGAAGGAGAATGGCTTGGTTATGGGTTTTCTGCCATTAAAGAAAGTAAGTTATGGTATAAGGAAAACTTTAAATTCCCTCAAAAAGGAAAATACACCATAAAGATAGAACAAGCTATGCGAAAAATAGGTGAAAATGAAGGAATTGAACTTCTTGATGGAATTACGGAGGTAGGTTTACGAATAGAAACAGCCAAATAAATTAACAAAAATCAAAAAATTGATACTCAAACGTTTATGGCAAAAAATACAAATAGTACAAAAAAAAATAAGAACTTTTTTGTAAAATGGTTTTGGCGAATATTTGCTGGAGGTATAGTATTCGTTTTGCTCCTATTTATGTTTGCTTCTTGGGGTTTTCTAGGAGAAATGCCTGATTTTAAAAGACTTGAAAACCCTGAAACTAATTTAGCTACGGAAATTGTAAGTTCAGACGGAAAAACATTAGGTAAATTTTATTTAGATGATAATCGAACTCCAGTCAAATACAAAGATTTACCAAAACACTTGGTAGATGCGTTGGTAGCCACCGAAGACGAGCGTTTTTATGAACATTCAGGAATTGATGCTCGAGGAACCTTACGTGCCATTGTTTTTATGGGAAGTAAAGGAGGTGCATCAACAATAACACAGCAACTTGCAAAACAATTATTTCACGGAACCAAAGCCCGTGGATTAGAGCGTTATACCCAAAAAATTAAAGAATGGGTAATTTCCACACGTTTGGAAACTCAATATACCAAAGAGGAAATCTTAACGATGTATTTCAATATATATGATTTTGGTTATCAAGCAGATGGAATCCGTTCTGCATCACGTATATTCTTTGATAAAGAGCCACAAGATTTATTGATTGAAGAGAGTGCTGTGTTAGTAGGAATGTTTAAAAATTCTTCTCTTTACAATCCAGTCCGAAATCCAAAAGGAGTTACCAACCGAAGAAATGTAGTACTTTCCCAAATGGCTAAAAATAACTACATTACCAATAAAGTTAGAGACTCTTTACAAGAAATTCCTTTAAAAATTAATTTCACGCCCGAAAGCCATAACGAAGGAATTGCGACCTATTTCCGCGAGTATTTACGCTCGTATATGAGAGATTGGATTGAAAAAAATCCTAAACCAGATGGCTCAAAACACAATCTGTATTTAGATGGGCTGAAAGTTTATACCACCATAGACTCAAAAATGCAAACTTATGCAGAAATGGCTGTAAAAGAACATATGATGCGACTTCAAAAAGCCTTTGATGCGGAAAATAATCCTACCAAAAATAAAACTTATCCGTTTTTGGATATTTCCAAAGATGAATTCAATACATTGATAGCTAGAGCAATGAAAAACTCCGAACGCTGGAGAAAAATGAAATCTTTGGGATATTCCGAAAATGAAATCAAAGAATCCTTCAATAAAAAAGCAGAAATGAGAATCTTTTCTTGGACAGGCGAAAAAGATACAATTATGACTCCTAAGGATTCTATTCTTTACTATAAAGCCTTTTTGCGTACAGGAATGATGTCAATGGAACCACAAACAGGGCATATCAAGGCTTGGGTGGGAGGAATTAATTACAAACATTTTCAGTATGACCAAGTTATACAAGGAGCACGTCAGACGGGTTCTACTTTCAAACCATTCGTCTATGCAACTGCAATTGACCAACTGCACTATTCACCTTGCTATGAGTTACCTGATATTCAAACTTGTATAGAAGAAGGAAAATACCAAAACGTAACTGCTTGGTGTCCCAAAAATTCCAACGGGAAATTCTCTGGTAAACTAATGACCTTAAAATACGCTCTGGCTAATTCAGTAAACTCTATTACGGTTAATTTGATGGATAAGGTGGGGCCTGTTCCAGTAATAAATATGGTCAGAAACTTAGGAATTACCTCTGAAATCCCTGAAATGCCTTCAATTGCTTTAGGAACCTCCGACGTTACAGTTTATGAAATGGTAGGGGCTTATGGCACATTTGCCAATGAAGGCGTATACGTAAAACCTATTTTGGTTACTCGTATTGAAGATAAAAACGGAACTGTACTATTTGAGAATACTCCTGAAACACACGATGTTGTAAGTGCTGATGTTGCGAGAGCTGTTGTAAACCTGATGGAAGGAGTTACACAATATGGTTCAGGAGCTAGATTAAGAACCAAAGGGGCTGATTCTTATAATAGTTTATACAAAAATGTGATGACAGGATATCCGTATGCCTTTACAAATCCGATTGCGGGAAAAACAGGAACAACCCAAAATAACAGCGATGGTTGGTTTATGGGAATGGTTCCTAATTTAGTTACTGGAGTTTGGGTAGGAGGTGAAGATAGAGCCGTACACTTTAAAGGCACTGCCTACGGACAAGGAGCAACAATGGCATTGCCCATTTGGGGATATTATATGAAAAAATGTTATGAAGACAAAGAGTTAAGTGTATCAAAAGCTGCTTTTCCTTCTCCTCAGAATATGGTAATCCCCGTTGATTGTAAGAAAGACGAACAATCAAGTGATGGAGACGATTTTGGACAGATTGACTTTTAAATCTTTTGAAGTTTTAAGTTGTCTATATTCGGTGCAAATTGTTGTAAAATAGATAAATCCCCATTACTTAACCAAATATGATGGGGTTTGTTTTGCAAACCATTTAGCAAATTGTTTTGCGAAAGTACGTTTTTTGTCTGTTTTGCAACAGCATACCCCGAATCTATTACCTTTATATTTTCAGGAATAATTTTTTGAATTTGAGGTAATAAATAAGGATAATGTGTACAACCAAGTACCAAGTAGTCTATATTTTCTTCTACCATAGGCAATAGGTATTCTTTTAGCAATTCAAACATTTTGGGACTTTCAATTTTTCCGCTTTCAATCAGGCTTACTAATCCCTCTCCTACTCTTTCAACAATCTGAATTCCTTCATTTTTAATCAGATTATTACTTGTTTTCATAAATAGTTCACTTGAAAGTGTTCCTTTAGTTGCTAAAACACCAACCTTTTTAGTAACACTCTGTAAACCTGCTGGTTTAATAGCTGGTTCTATTCCTATAAAAGGAATTTCTTTATATTTGGTACGTAGATGCGATATTGCATTCGTTGTTCCTGTATTACAAGCAACTACAATAATTTTAACTTCCTTTTCTAACAGAAATTCTGTATTTTTTTCACACAGAAAGATTATTTCTTCTTTCGTTTTTCCTCCGTAAGGAGCATTTTTATTATCTGCCAGAAATAGTGTATTTTCGTAAGGTAGTAGTTTTACTATTTCTTTCCAAATCGTGGTTCCTCCTACCCCTGAATCAAACAATCCTATTGGTTTTTCTTTATTAATCATAGCACAAAAATAAAAAAGTGTCCGCAAATCACGAACACTTTTAACTAAAATTATTTATGTATTATGGACAATTAAAATCCTAATTCTTTTTTCACTGCACTATACAAATCAGTTCCTTTAGCTACAATCACTCCTGAACCATTACTTGAGTCCAACACGTATTGAATTCCTTGTGCAGCAGCAACTTTCTCAACAGCAGCTCTCACTTTTTTCAAAATTGGCTCAATTAGTTCTTGTTGTTTCTTTTGAATTGTCATTGAAGCCGTTTGTTGAGCCTGACGCAAGTTATTTTCCATTGTTTGGATTTCTTCTGATTTTTTAACAAACTCTGTCTCTCTGGCTTTCAATTGAGCGTCTGTTAAAGCTGTTACTTCATTTTGGTACGCTTGAGCTTTTGTTTGAAGTTCTTTAATTGAAGCCTGGAAATCAGCCTCATATGTTTGCTGTAGTTTTTTCAACTGAGCTTCAGCCGATTTTCTTTCAGGCATTTCTTCTAAAAGCTTTTGTGTATCAATATGGGCTATTTTGTTTTGTGCAGTAGCCATTGATGTTGCTCCTAAAACAAGAGCCAATGCAATCATAATTGTTTTAAAGTTTTTCATCATCTTACTTGTGTTTATAAATTATTAATGTTAGTACTCTATTTATTTTTTTTCTCTTTTGCTTCTTGTTGCTTTTGTATGCGTTCAGCTTTTTCTTTCTCTCTTTGAGCCTGTTGTTCTGCTCGCTTGCGTTGTGTTTCTTCTATACGTTTCTGTTTTTCCTTTTCGTATTCAGCTTTTTTTCTTTCTCGTTCTTGCTCTAATTCTTTGCGTTTTTTTGTTCGTTCATCAACAAATTCAAAATCATAGCTTTCTTTTAAAAGTTCGCCTATTTCTTTATTTCTGTCCTCTGCATTGTCTTTTCTCCTCAAAATTCGAAGCACAACGTTTGTCAAATTATGCTGATTATTAGAATAAAGCATTGAAACTTCACTTTTTTCAAAAATCATATCATATTTTCTAAGCTTCCCTATTTCTTGAACAATATTAAACACTTGGTCTTGAATTGGTTTGGCTAACATAAATTTTTGAGTGATATATTCTCCATCTTTAGCTCCAAACTTTTGTTCTTTGTAAGCATTCAAATTATACTCGAGCAAATTTATTTCTTGCTGCTTATCTTTTATTAGTTCAGCCGTTAGCAATGATTTTTCAGCTTCCAACTTGTCTTTCTCTTCTTGAATTTGCTTTTGACGTTTTTCTATCTCAAGTTGCCAACCATTCACTTGCAAAGCAAATTGTTCATTAGCAACCTTATATTCCTCCAAGTTTGACAAAATAAAATCCATATCTACATAACCAATCTTAACTCCTTTTTGAGAGAACATAAGGTTTGTAGTCAAGAATAAGCCCAAAAGCAAGATATGTCTCAATTTTATCATAGCTAAAAACTTTTATTAATTCCTCTCTAATTACTACACAGAAAATATCGTGCCAAATTTTAGAATTGTTGTCCAAAAATGAAATGTGTTTGCCAACCACCTTTCGTATTTGAATTTAATGGCTTATCAAATCCGTAACCAAAATCAATACCCAACATACCAAATTGAGGCATAAACAATCGCAATCCTAATCCTGCTGACCTTTTGATTTGGAATGGATTAAAGTTTGAAAAGCCTGTGTAAGTTCCTCCTCCTTCAGCAAAAGCTAATCCGTAGATTGAAGCCATTGGTTTTAGAGTAATTGGATAACGCAATTCTAATGAAAATTTATTGAAAACGTTTTCTCCATCGGGTGATGAAAGAGAATAATTCGTGTATCCACGCATTTGAATATTATCTCGTCCGTCCATTGAATAATATCCCAAACCATCACCTCCCATAAAAAATCTTTCAAAAGGCACAACACCTCTATCCTTATTATAAGCACCTAAATAACCAAAATCAGCTCCAAATTTTAATACCAACTTATCATAAATATTTGTATACCAAGTTCCATTAAGCTTTATTTTATAAAACTCCAACCAATGAAAACGTTTTTGGTCAATTTCAGCCATTTTTGCTGCATCTCTGTTTGCTTCTGCTTGAGAACTTTCGGCAGATAGTGCTTTGTAATCCACATTATTAAACAATGAATAAGGAGGTGTCACTTTCGCACTAATTGAAAAGTTACTACCAGACATTGGGAAAATAGGATTTGGTCCACTTGAATTTCTTGATAAAGCAATCGTATAGGCTAAGGAATTTGATTCTCCTTCATTAAAAGTGAATAGCCCTAATGAGTAGTTTCTCAAGTCATAATGCTGATAACTCAACGCGTGTGAAATCTGAAAATAATCATCTGGCACTCTAAGGCGTTTTGCAAGACCTACACTAGCCCCTGTGATGAAAACCCTCTTACTTCTGTCTACATCATAGGTGTAATAATTGTATCCAAATTGTTCTGTACGATTGAACGAAATTGAAAATTGTACAGGTTGCTTCCCTCCAAACCAAGGTTCCATAAATGAAAACCCGTACGTTCTGTAATATCTGCTTGCTTGAACGTTGAGAGATAAATTCTGTCCGTCACCCATCGGAATTGGCATTGTAGCATAGGCTTTCTTGTTGAAAATATTTCTTATTGAAAAGTTATTGAAAACTAATGCCAATGTACCAATGAAAGAACCTCCTCCATAACCACCTTGTAATTGTATCTGGCTAGAACCTGTTTCTGTAAGATTATACTCAACATCAGCTGTTCCTGCAATATCATCAAGATTTTTCAAATCAGGAATAATATTTTGAGGATCAAACAATTGCAATTGACCTAACTCACGGATAGTACGTACTAAAGCGTCTTTGTTATACAAATATCCTGGACGAGTACGTAACTCACGGAAAATCACGTGGTCGTTCGTACGCTGATTACCTACAACCGTAACATTATTAAAGTATGCTGGTTTTCCTTCAGAAATTCGAACCTCAAAACTAATTGTGTCATTTACCACAGAAGTTTCCACAGGAATAACTTTTGCAAATAAATATCCATTGTTTTGATACAAGTTATAAACATCTTCTGAATCTGGTTTTGTTGGGTCTTGCAGGCGTTTTTTTAGATGAACTCCATTGTATACGTCTCCCTTTTTAATTCCTAATATTTGATGTAAAATACGATCATTATATACCGAATTTCCTAAAAAACGAATATCTCCAAAATAATATCTACGTCCTTCCTCTAAAGCAATATTCAAATTTACATTACCCTCAGAATCATAGGTTAAAGTATCACTTACAACCCGGGCATCACGATAGCCATTCTCTTTGTAAAAATCAACTAACGAAATCAAATCCTCTTCGTAATCCTTCGCTACATACTTAGAACGCTTCCAAAAACGACCAAAAGTACGTTGCTTTGTGTTTTTGAGCTTTTTACGGAGCTTAGTATCGGAAAATTTTTCATTGCCTTCAAAAGTAATTTTATCCACCTTTACTTTATTTCCTCTATCAATATGAACCAACATATTTACTCCGTTAGCATCTGTAGTATCTACCTTAGTATCAACAGTTACCTTAGTATTCAAATACCCATCTTTTCGATATTTGTTAATGATATAGTTTTTAGTATCTGCAATAAAACTTTCGTTTACCTTAGTTCCTTTTTTTAAGTTAGCATTTTTTATAATTTCTTCAGCTTTTTTCTCTCGAATTCCTGTTACTTTTGCTTCAATAAGCGATGGGATTTCTTTGATGGCAAGTTCCAAAAAGGCTTTGTCTCCTTCAATTTTTTGGATATAGATATTTACATCACTGAACAACTTGTAACCCCATAATTTATGAATTATAGCACTAAATTTTTCGCCAGGAATAATGATTTCATCACCTACTCTCAAACCTGAAGTTGTAAGAATAGTTTGTGCATTGTAACGTTTTGAACCTGTTACCTCAATTCCTCCAATAATGTATTTCTTTCCGTTCTCTATTGATAATCTCTCTTCCTCTTGAGCATTTACAAATCCTACTATTGCAGATAATGCTATAAATAAATACTTCTTCAATGACATACGTTTATCTAAGTTGTTCACTTGTTTTTCCAAATCTTCTCTCTCTTTTTTGGTAGTTTAATATTGCTTCGTTCAGGTGATTTTTATTGAAATCAGGCCATAACACATCTGTAAAATACAATTCTGAATATGCAATCTGCCATAATAAAAAATTACTAATGCGATACTCTCCGCTGGTTCTGATAAGCAAATCAACATCCGGCAAATCGGAGGTGTAAAGGTACGAATTAATTACAGACTCGTTTATATTTTCTGTTGAAATAAGTCCATTTTTTACAGCTTCAGCTATGTTTTTTACAGCTGTAGACAATTCCTCCCGAGCTCCATAACCTAAAGCCAGGGTGAGCGTTACCCCTGTATTATCTTTTAATTTATCAATAGTTTCTAATAAGGTTTCTTTCGCTTTTTTAGGAAAATGGTCTAACCTCCCAATGGTTTTTAATCGAATGTTATTTTCATTTAATGATTTCGATTCTTTTTTTAAAAATTTAATCAAAAGTTCCATCAAAGCATTTACTTCAATGGCAGGACGATTCCAATTTTCTGTAGAAAAAGCATATAAAGTAAGATATGATATGTGATTTTCTACACAATATTCTACCGTTTCCCTTACTGCTTTCATTGCACTTTCGTGACCAAAAATTCGCATCATTCCCTGCTTCTTTGCCCAACGACCATTGCCGTCCATAATGATAGCAAGATGCTTAGGATAATTTATTATCTCTTCCATATTCTTTTAATCCTAATCGCAATAACAAGGTTTTCTTCCAAATGTATACGTTAATGTAACTCCTGAAAATGTATAAAAATCCTTAGTTGCAACATTTCCAAATGACACACCATACTTAGGAGAACTTCCGTCCAAATTATTTGTAAAAGTAAAACGTGTACCTACTTCAACTGCCACTACAAAATAGATTCCTACCTTTGCTTTTACACCAAGTATAACAGGTAACGCCCAAGTACTATATATTTTCGATGTTTTTTTTGCATCTTGCGGACTTAACAGCAAACTTTCAAAGTATAAATCATCGTGTTCAATATAGGAAATACCTGTAAAAACATAAGGTGTTATAGGTTTATCAAGAGGCTTGTGCATATTAAATTTGAAGAAGTTATACTCTGCTCCCAAACTTGCTTCAACAATTTTATTAGAAAAAGAAAAACCTCTATTTACCTTTCCCACAACATCGGATTGTTTGTCCTTTCCTGTCAAATTAGTTGTGCTTACTTGCAAACGCATAGCCATTTTATCGTGAAAATTCCACTTATATAAAGCTCCAAAAGCCAACTTGTTAGGAGACACATAATGTGTTCTTCCCACATCACTAATAGGATTGCTACCACCCAAAAAAACACCTATTTCGTGCGTTTGGGCTGTTACTGTTTGTATTCCCAAAAGAATTGCTATGTAATATAAATACCTACGCATACAATAACGACAAAGTGCAAATATAAAAGTTTTATGGAAAAATCATATTTATTTTTTCAACAATATTTTTTATTTAACTATTTTGTTTCAATTCATATAGATAAGTTCAAAGGAACATAAATATTCAAAAAAATTGATTTTCAAGTAAATAAACCAAAAATTATGAATTTCAGAATTCTATTATTTGTTAACAAATAAACTCCTAAAAGTTAATCTTTTTATTAATTTTGAAAACAAAAAATAAAAGGATAGAGAATGAACTCTATCCTTGAATTTATTTTAGTAAAAAATCTTCTATTTTAGTACATCTTTTACTTTATCAGCCGCTTCTTGAAATAAAATTGCTGAATGTACCGCTAAACCTGAATTATCAATAATTTCCTTAGCTATCTCAGCATTAGTCCCTTGTAAACGCACAATGATAGGAACCTTAATTTCGCCTCCCATATTTTTGTAAGCATCTACAATTCCCTGAGCTACACGGTCACAACGTACAATTCCTCCAAAAATATTAACCAAAATAGCCTTTACATTTGGGTCTTTTAAGATAATTCGAAAAGCAGTTTCCACTCGTTTGGCATCAGCAGTTCCTCCCACATCTAAAAAGTTTGCTGGTGAACCTCCTGCTTGTTTAATCAAATCCATTGTAGCCATCGCAAGTCCCGCACCATTTACCATACAACCAACATTTCCGTCAAGGGCAACATAATTCAAACCGACAGCTTTAGCTTCCACCTCAATCGGATTTTCCTCACGCAAATCACGCAATTCAGCATACTCTTTATGGCGATAAAGTGAGTTATCATCAAGGGTAACTTTAGCATCTACTGCTAAAATCTTATTATCAGAGGTTTTTAAAACTGGATTTATTTCAAAAAGGCTTGAATCAGAAGAAACATACGCCTTATACAACGCTGTTACAAATTTCACCATTTCTTTGTGAGCATCGCCCGAAAGCCCTAGATTAAAAGCTATCTGACGAGCTTGGAAAGGCAACAATCCCACTGCTGGGTCAATTTCCTCAGTAAATATCAAATGGGGAGTTTCTTCAGCAACTGCTTCAATATCCATTCCGCCTTCAGTTGAGTACATAATCATATTTTTCCCTTTGGAACGATCTAGCAAAACGGACATATAAAACTCCTCAGGCTTACTTTCTCCTGGGTAGTAAACATCTTCAGCAATAAGCACTTGGTGTACTTTCTTGCCTTCTGGTGGTGTTTGCGGAGTAATCAAATTCATCCCGATGATTTGACTAGCTAATGGCTCAACATCTTGCAACCCTTTAGCTAATTTAACTCCACCACCTTTCCCGCGTCCACCTGCGTGAATTTGAGCTTTAACCACATACCACTCCGTTCCCGTCTCAGCTGTTAGTTGTTTTGCTGCTTCCACCGCTTCTTTTGGAGTTTGGGCTACAATTCCACGTTGCACACGTACGCCAAAACTTGAAAGTATTTCTTTTCCTTGATATTCGTGTAAATTCATTTGTAATTAATTTATAATCCTGATTGACAAATATAAAAAAACTATTTTTATTTTTTTCAACTTATTCAAAATAAAAATGGAATAATTTTACAAGAAACTGATTATCAAAATAAAACACAAAAGAAGATCATTTGATTTTGCCTCTAAATCACCTAAAAACGCAATATTTAATTAATTATTCATCAAAAAAATTACTAAAAAATAAAATTATTTTACCTACGCAAAAAGATTGCGTACATGTATATTTATTTTGCACCATCAAACTTAATGAGAATAACGAATTTTTCTTTTCAAAATTAAAATAATAAAAAAATGATTATACAAATTCAATCACAAAATCCGAAATTGTTAGACATTCTAAACAAAAATCCACAAACTGATTTTGGAATTTATGCCAAATCATTACGTAATGGACAAATAATAGGAAATGTCTTAAATTCAAATCGTTATGATGTTATTTTCCAAGATACACGATATAGCTATTTGCCAGAAGAAAGCAATCAAATTGATTTTCAGAGTTACTGTTCGCCTCTTGTGATTTTACATATTTGTAACGAACTCTTTAAAGATTTGTTACAAGAGAGAGAAATTTATTACAAACAAACTATCAAATGGCTGAATCAGAACAAACAAGAAGTTGATACAGAGGAATGTACTATTAAAGTTAAAAATATGTATATCAATTCTTCTTGGTACAAACACGGAATTTTTTTGATGGAAAAATACTTCAAAAACGTGAAAGTTACTCCTATGACAGGGAATAATGTTTCTCTTTTCATACAAGGCAAAAATGCTTTTGAAGCTTTTAATTTATTGAATTTCATTGCTGTAATTGTCCATATTACCAACGAATACGGAGAATTCACATACATTGATGATTCTTTTGCACAAAAATATGTTCGTATTTTAACAAATATTGATAACGTTCCTTATTTCGTTTTTTATTTGTTTATTAAGAAAGCGGTAAAGAGTGAACGTCAGTTTGCCGAAATAAAACCTGTTTTTGAAAATTACTTTCGCAAACAAAATATCGAAATTGAATTTCAGTTCGCAGACACACACGGAAGCCGTATGGATTTTGCTGTAAATCAGTTTGGATTTGATTTTCCTATTTTAGACGTTGGTTGTGGAGAGCTAAAGTATTACCGCCGATTTATGCGAAAAAGTTACGACTACAATCACCCTTATTTTGCAATGGACACAGACCCTGAAGTGCAAAAAATTGCTGAAAATTTTAAAGAAAAATACAATGCAGACAATTTATTTTTCATCAACAATCTATCTGATTTTAAATATGATAAACCTGTAAATATTTTACTAACAGAAGTTATTGAGCACAACACACCTCAAGAAGCTGAATGTTTGGTAAAACAATGTTTGTCATTTAATTTCAACAAGTTGATTATAACCACTCCAAATAGTGAATTTAACGTTCATTATTTTGAAAATGAGGAAAATATGCGACATACTGACCATCATTTTGAATGGAATAAATCTGAATTTGAGAATTTTATAAAAAAATGCTTGGAAAACAAAAACTGCCAATATACTTTTTACGATATTGGTGATAAAATAAACGGAATTTGTCCAACTCAAGCAGTTGTAATTGAGAATGATAACAAAAAAAATTAAGTGAAAATGGAAGATAAAAATATAATTAAAAAGAGAATCAATTGGTTCTGTAAAAACAAAATAAATGCTTTTTCTCCCACCATTTCTCCAGCTCCTAAATCCTTGGAAAGAAATGAAATAGAAAGTTTATATGAAGGGATTCTATGGTTTTTAAAAGCAGGAGTTTCAGAGATTGTAATCCAGAAAAAATATATGGGTTCGTATTGCGACATTTATCTACATAAAAATCTGGAAGAAAGCTACTTAGTAAGCCGAAATGGATTTCAAATCAATCATTTGGATAAAGAAAAATGGCTCAATGCCTTAAAGGAACTTCACGGTCGATTTTCGTGGAAAAGTGTAGAAATTCGTATCATTCAATCGGAATTAATGCCTTGGTCTGTTTTAGGTAAAGGATTGATTAACAATGAATTTTCAGGATATTACATTTCTCACCGAATTCATTGCGATTATTTGGAAGAATCGGATTTATATGAAAAATTGAATAAAATAAAACAAACTCCTGAATTTATTTCGTTTACTGAAGACGCTAAAACATTGTCCCAAAAGGAGTTAAAAGAAAAGTATCCAATGCACGTCATTCGCCAATATGAAACGGTAAAAAAATTCAAATTTTTACATCTGGAGAACTACCGAAAAAACATTCAACTATTTAAAAACCAATTAGATGTATTTGGAAAAGACAGCGAAATATATTTCAAACCTTTTAATATCTTAAAAGAAATTCATTCCGATGGTTCAGAAACTTTTGTAAATGATAATTTAAGTTTCAAACAAATAAATGATGATGATTTTTTACATTATACTTTTGAAAACCAGGAAGATTTTGAGCAAAAATTTCCAGAAATTCAGCATTGGGTAAACGAAATAAACCAAAACAATGAAGAAGGTGTAATGATAAAACCCCGAACAGCTTTTCTACCTGGAATGCCTCCAGCCTTTAAAGTTCGTAATAACAATTACTTAACACTTGTGTATGGAGTTGATTTTCAAGATAGATTACAAGAATATATTGCAAAAAGAAATATAAAATCAAAATTAAAATGTTCCATCAATGATTGGGCTATCAATCAAAAAATGATTAAAACACCTTACCAAGAAATTGATGAAGAAAATTATTATTTTAAAAATTTGATTCTCGATAGAATTTTAGGAGAAGAAATTGAAAAACAATTAGATAGCAGACTATGACACGACAAAATATTAACAAACATACATTCCCAAAATTACTCATATTAGTGGGAGCTCCAGGTTCAGGGAAATCTACTTTTGCCAAATACTTTTTGCGTACCGAAGAGAATTGGGTGCGTGTAAATCGTGATGATTTTCGAATGATGCAATTTGGAGACACAAAAATGAATTCTTTCTACGAAGAACGTATTTCAAAAATGGTAGAGGCCTCCACAATTGCACTTTTGAAAAGTAAAACCAATGTAATAATTGACGCTACGAATTGTGGATTGCGAACCATTGAAGATATGATAGAAACATACACAGAATACGCTGATATTCAATTTAAAGTATTTGACTTACCAACTGAAGAACTTGTGTCACGTTGCGATAAACGCAATGCAGAAATTGGAAAATTTATTCCGAAAAGAGCCATTGAAAAATATGTTAATCAATTGCGTTTTACAAAAGAAAAATTTGACTTTCAACCAATTCCGAGAAGACTAAAAGAAACTGAAAACAAGTATGTTACACAAAATGAAAATCTGCCAAAAGCTGTAATTTGTGACTTGGATGGCACTCTATCAATTCTGAATGGTCGTGACCCTTACAATGCTTCCACTTGTGAGAATGATTTGGTGAACGAACCTGTTGCGAAGATACTAGAAATGGCTAAAAATAAAGGCTATACAATAATTTTACTTTCAGGAAGAGAAAATATTTATCGTGAACCTACAATTCGTTTTCTACAGAAATATAATATTGATTATGATTTACTTATAATGCGAAATGCTAATGATTTTCGCAAGGATAGCATTATAAAACGAGAAATTTTTGAAAATGAAATTCAAGGAAAATATTTTGTAGAATTTCTTTTAGATGACAGAAATCAGGTAGTAGATATGTGGCGAAAAGAGCTTGGACTTCCCTGTTTTCAAGTAAATTACGGAGATTTTTAACTCACATATGTACTAAATACGCTCTGAATATTGAACAGTAATACAGCTCAAAACTTTTAGAAAATAAAGTATCTTCTTTCAAAAGAAAATTGTAACTTTGCGACTTTGAAAATTATTTAGATTTACTTAAAATTCACTATGAAAATTTCATACAATTGGATTAAAAAATTTATAAAAATTGACTTGCCTTCAGAACAAGTTGGTGTTCTGCTAACCGACTTAGGGCTTGAGGTTGAAGGAATTGAAACTTTTGAAAGTATCAAAGGAGGATTGAAGGGAGTTGTTGTAGGACACGTACTGGAATGCGAACAACACCCGAATGCTGACCGATTGAAAATCACCAAAGTTGATGTTGGGCAAGGAACTATTTTACAGATAGTTTGTGGTGCTCCCAATGTTGCAAAAGGGCAAAAAGTACCTGTTGCTACTATAGGAACTAAACTATTTGACAAAGAAGGTAATTCTTTCGAAATCAAAAAAGGAAAAATTCGAGGAGAGGAGAGTTTTGGAATGATTTGTGCCGAAGATGAACTTGGATTGGGTGAAGGACACGAGGGAATTCTCATTTTAGATGAAAAATATGAACCTGGAACACCTTGTAGTGAAATCTTTGAGGTTGAAAGTGATGAGATTTTTGAAATAGGATTAACTCCAAACCGAGCAGATGCAATGAGCCATTATGGTGTAGCTCGTGATTTACGTGCTGGTTTAATGCAACACGGAACTCACTTGGAACTAATCACTCCTTCTGTAACTAAATTCCACGTGGATAACAGATTATCCAAAATTGACATCGAAGTTAAAAACAAAGATTTGGTACCTCGATATGCTGGAGTTGCTATTAGTAATGTGAAAGTTGCTGAATCTCCAAAATGGTTACAGAATAAGCTCAAAGCTATTGGATTAACTCCAAAAAATAACATTGTCGATATTACAAATTACGTACTTCACGGACTCGGTCAACCTCTTCACGCCTTTGATGTAAATCACATTGTAGGTAAAAAGATTATTGTCAAAACAGCGGAAGCTGGAACAAAGCTTACAACGTTGGACGGAGTAGAACGCACTCTTGACGCAGAGGATATCGTAATTTGTGATACTGAAAAACCTTTGTGCATAGCGGGAGTTCTTGGAGGAATAAATTCAGGAGTAACCACCAGTACAAGAACTATTTTCTTGGAAAGTGCTTACTTTAATCCTGTATCTGTACGAAAAACAGCTAAACGACACGGAATCAATACGGACGCTTCTTTCCGTTTTGAAAGAGGAATTAATGTCAATGACGTAAAATATGCGTTGATGTATGCAGCAATCTTGATAGAAAATATTGCTGGAGGAGTAATTTCTTCTGATATTGTTGATTTATATCCTAAAAAACACGAAGATTTTCAAGTTTTCTTAGCCTTTGATAAAGTTAACAAACTTGTAGGACAAGTTATTCCTACTGAAACTATTAAAAACATCCTGCATTCGTTGGATATTAAAGTAAACTCAATTACTGAGAGAGGTTTAGGGCTTCTAGTCCCTACATATCGTGTTGATGTTCAGAGAGAAGCTGATGTTATTGAAGAAATCTTGCGTGTTTATGGTTACAACAACATCAGTTTTTCAGAAAAAACCAACGCTTCAATGTCACATTCATCAAAATATGATGACCACAATTTGCAAAATACGATTGCAAATCAACTTATTGGACAGGGATTCTTCGAGATTATGACGAATAGTCTTGTTTCTGAGAAAGTTATCACAGATTACGAGCAAGATGCAACACAAGCAGTAAAAATTCTCAATCCATTGAGTAATGACTTGAGTTTTATGCGTAAAAATTTGTTGTTCTCGGCATTGGAAGTGATTGAATACAACATTAATCGCAAAAACTCAGATTTAAAACTTTTTGAATTTGGTAAAAGTTATCATCTTGAAAATGGAAAATACAATGAAGATAAACATCTAATTGTGTGTTCAACTGGCAATCAGAATAATGAAAACTGGAATATTTCTTCACAAAAAACAGATTTCTTTTTCCTAAAAGGAACTATTGAAGCCATCTTTGAGCGTTTAGGACTAAAAAACATCTCAATAAAGCCACTAAATGAAGATAATTCTTTTATACAAGAAGGATTCCGATGGTTCTTGGGAGAAACTCTTTTAGGAACGATTGGAGTGATTAAGAATAAAATTCTGAAAGATTTTGGCATCAAACAAGAAGTTCTTTTTGCAAATATTTGTTGGAACGTGATTCTGGAAAATGTTAAAAATCATAAAATTATATATCAGGAAATCTCTAAATTTCCGAAGGTAAGACGTGATTTGGCATTATTACTTGACGAAAATATTTCATTTAATGATATTTATAAAATTGCTTGCGAAACAGAAAAATCTATTCTGAAGGATATTAGCTTATTTGATGTGTATCAAGGGGACAAACTACCGGAAGGCAAAAAAAGCTATGCTGTGAGTTTTACTCTTCAAGATATTAATAAAACCCTGACAGACAAGCAAATTGATAAATCTATGCAGAATTTGCTTCGAAAATTTGAAGAAAAATTAGGGGCAAGTTTAAGAGATTAGAAACATTCTAAAAATAAAAAAGGACGGAAATTCATAAATTTCCGTCCTTTTTCGTTTGTTTCTCTCCAATAATTATTTCAATAAATTCAAATAATCACCATAGCCTTCTTTTTTCATTTCATCTTTTGGAATAAAACGTAAAGAAGCACTATTGATACAGTAACGCAATCCGCCTTTATCAGAAGGTCCGTCAGTAAAAACGTGCCCCAAATGAGCATCACCTGTTTTGCTTCGTACCTCTATTCGAGTCATTCCGTGCGATTTATCTATTTTTTCGGCAATGAGTTTTTTATCAATCGGTTTTGAAAAACTTGGCCAACCACACCCAGCATCGAATTTATCTGTTGAAATGAAAAGTGGCTCACCTGTAGTAATATCCACATAAATTCCTTCACGAAATTCATTCCAATATTCATTGTGAAAAGGACGTTCAGTAGCATTTTTCTGAGTTACATTATACTGAATCTCAGTAAGTTTTTCTTTCAAAACTTCGTCATTCGGTTTTTCGTATTGCATTGGGTTTGATTTTTCCATTGGATTAGCTTCTTTTGCCATTTGGAATAATTTAGGATTGATGTGACAATATCCTCCAGGATTTTTATCCAAATAATTCTGATGGTATTCCTCCGCATCATAAAAGTTTTTCAATGGTAGATTTTCCACCACAATTGGCTGATTGTACTTGGAAGCCAACTCATTAAGAGATTTGGTAATCATCTCTCTATCTGAATCATCAATAGTATAAATTCCTGTGCGATAGCGTGTTCCAATATCATTACCTTGTTTATTTAAACTTGTAGGGTCAATAGTTTCATAAAACAAATCCAAAAGCAGCTGTAAATCAACTTGTTTAGGGTCATAAACAACTTTTACGGTTTCAGTGAACCCTGTTTTATCTGTGTAAACTTCTTCATAACTTGGTTTTTGCGTATTTCCATTTGCATATCCTACCTGAGTGGCAACCACACCACGAATTTGCTTAAAGAAGTGCTCTGTTCCCCAGAAACAGCCTCCTGCAAAATAAATTTCTTTCATATTCTTTTTATCATTCATTGTTTCTATTTTCATACTTTGTTGTACTTTCATCGAATCTTTTGAAGTTTTACATTGACTTGTAAGTAAAATCATTAAAGGCATTACCGCCATAAAAGTAGTTATATTTCTCATATAGATATTCATTTATTTAATTATTTTTATTTGTTTCTTTAACTAGCATCAAGCTAAATCCCAATAAAACAACGTCTTTCAGTATAAAAAAATCTGTAACGGGCATCCACTCTACTTTTCGCCACATATTTGGAGTTGTGAACAAATAACTAATTGTCACTAAAAATGTTACTATCATTCCATAAGCGGCGTATCTACCCAATTTTGGAAAAAATGGACTGAGTAAAAGTAGTAAAGCCAACATAATTTCAATGGCACCAACAATATTTGAAACTGTTTGTACACTCATCAAATTGTATACCCAAAATGTTAGAAAATGATTTTCAATCAAAGGCTTTACTGCATTGGCTTCAGCCGTTGTAAATTTAAAAATTCCTATCCAAAGCAATAATAAGACAGTTCCGAAAAGAGATACATAATAACCTGCTTTATAGATTTTTTCATCTGACAACAGACAATTTGAAGTTTGTTTTTCCATCTGATTAAATTATTAAAAAGTTACAATTATAAGAACGTATGATTAATCGTACATTGCTATAGTCGTAAACTTTTCACAAACCTGACAAAAAAAGAACTATTTTTTTAAATTTTCTTTCATTTTATCTTTAAATAACTGTATTTCAGAATTATGAAAAGAAGTTTTTTTTGAATTAATTTCCGTATTTTGAAGTGATTTATCTAAAAATGTTACTTTTTTGTGATACGTTTTACATAAGCGACAAACTCTCAAATGTGACGAAAGTCGTATTTTCTCAAGAAAAGAAAGTCGTCCCGCCATTTTCTTCTCAATGAGTAATGAAATTTCACTACAAGGCAATATTAAATAATGTATGATGTTACTAAACATTTCCAAACCAATTTATTTCTAAACATTTTCTGAGCTGCAAACGACTTCGTTGCAATATTTTCCAAAGATTAGTCGTTGAAATTTCTATTTCCTGACAAACCGCTTCCGCTTTCTTCTCCTCCAGATAATAAAGTTTTACAAGAATTTTCCAACGTGGCGGTAATTTTTCGATACAATTATTCAAAGATTGTGAAAAATATTCATTTTCCGAAGTATTTTCAGGAATTTCCTGCCAAAAGTTTAAAACGCTTTGGTCTGTCCACATTCCATCTTCATCAAAAAATTCAGAAAGACTTGTATTTACAGGATTTTTATACTTGTTCCGGTAAAAATCTGCTATTTTATTACGAAGAATACTATGCAACCAAGTAAGCGGACTGCTTTTCCCCTGAAAAGAATCAAAAGTAGTATATGCTACAAGAAAAACCTCTTGCACAATATCTGCAGCATCTTCTTTATCCGAAACCAAATATAAAGCCCTATTGAGTAATGCTTCTGAATACGTTTCAATCCACTCGGTTATTTGTTCTTCCTTTAGCTTCACCTATTTTAGTTTATTTTCTCAATAATTAAAAAATTTATCCTTTAGAGAATAATTTTATAAATTCAATGCAAAAGTAACTTTTTAAAAAGAATTCTCCAATATTTTCGATTTTGATAATTATAAGTGATTTTACATTTATCTGAAAATCAAAACTATCACAAAAAACTATGAATTTATTTTGTTTGTATAAGAAAAATCTATTTTAATATAAAAAATAACACTCAAATAAAATACTTTTCATTCATAATATAACACTATCTTTGCATCATAAAAACAAATAGAGAATAAAATGAACAACAACAAACTGACAACATCAACAGGAGCTCCCGTAGCGAACAATCAAGACACAATGACTGCGGGTAAAAGAGGACCAGCTCTTTTGCAAGACATCTGGTTTTTAGAAAAATTGGCTCATTTTGACCGTCAAGTAATTCCTGAGCGTGTAATGCACGCCAAAGGTTCAGGAGCTTACGGAACTTTTAGAGTAACTCACGACATTACCAAGTACACAAAAGCATCTATTTTTGCTGAAATCGGGAAAGAAACACCAATGTTCGTACGTTTTTCTACCGTTGCTGGAGAGCGTGGAGCAGCTGATGCTGAGCGTGATATCCGTGGTTTTGCAATGAAATTCTACACTGACCAAGGAAACTGGGATTTGGTAGGGAATAACACACCTGTATTCTTCTTCCGTGACCCTTTGAAATTCCCTGACCTGAATCACGCCGTAAAACGTGACCCACGTACCAATATGCGTTCTGCTGACAATAACTGGGATTTCTGGACACTTCTTCCTGAGGCTCTTCACCAAGTAACTATCGTGATGAGTGACCGTGGTATTCCAAAATCATACAGAACAATGCACGGATTTGGTAGCCACACGTTTTCTTTCATCAATAAAGAAGGTGTGCGTCATTGGGTGAAATTCCACTTGATTTCACAACAAGGCATCGAAAACCTAACCGATGAAGAAGCTGCTAAATTAGTGGGAATGGACAGAGAGTCGCATCAAAAAGATTTGTACGAAGCCATCGAAAACGGAAACTTCCCGAAATGGAAAATGTTCGTACAAATTATGACCGAAGAACAAGCTCGTAATTTGGACTATAATCCGTTCGATTTGACCAAAGTTTGGTACAAAAAAGATTTCCCTTTAATCCCTGTTGGAGAGTTTGAACTTAACAGAAACCCTGAAAATTACTTTGCTGAAGTAGAGCAATCTGCTTTCAGCCCTGCTAATGTGGTTCCTGGAATTGGTTTCTCTCCTGATAGAATGTTACAAGGTCGCTTGTTCTCTTATGGAGACTCACATCGCTATCGTTTGGGAGTAAATCATAATCAAATTCCAGTAAATGCTCCTAAATGTCCTGTACACGGATATCACAGAGATGGAGCTATGCGAGTAGACGGAAATTATGGTTCTACAAAACATTACGAGCCGAATAGCTTTGGTGTGTGGCAAGAGCAAAAAGAGTTCCAAGAACCTGCATTGAGAATTGATGGAGATGCGTACAATTATGATTTCCGTGAAGATGATGATGATTACTTCACACAACCACGCAAATTATTCCAATTGATGAATGATGAGCAGAAAAAAGCCTTGTTTGAAAATACGGCAAGAGCGATTGGTGCAGCTCAAAAATTTATTCAAATAAGACACATCCGCAATTGCTATCACGCTGACCCAGCTTACGCAAAAGGAGTAGCTGATGCACTTGGTCTTACAATGGAAGAAGTATTGAAATACGAACACCCAGCACTAAACTTAGGTCCCGTGGCTCATAAAAAAATGGAATGCCCTTTCGGACATAAATAATAACTCCAAATAAAAAAGGAATCGAAAATTTCGATTCCTTTTTTGTTTAATATGTAATGGTATATTACACATCACGCTCTAAATCTTTATCTCCTCTACCTGAAAGATTTACAATCACTAACTGATTTGTATCTTTCATTAATTTCATTGCCAACGCCACAGCGTGAGAAGACTCAATAGCCGGTGTAATCCCTTCCAAACGAGATAAAAGTTTGTAGGCTTCAATGGCTTCTTTATCAGTGACAGAATGATATTCTACTCTTTTTGTGTCTTTCAAGTAAGCGTGTTGCGGACTAATACCAGGATAATCCAATCCTGCAGCAATTGATTTTGAAGCAATTGGAATTCCATTATCATCAACTAAACAATAGGAATACGACCCTTGAAAAACAATTGGCTTTCCATAGTTGAGTGTTGCTGCTGTGTTATGTGGAGTATCTTCTCCTCCACCTTCTGCTCCGTAAATCTTAACTTCCTTATCTTCTAAAAAGGCTGAAAATAAGCCTATTGCATTAGATCCTCCTCCCAAACAAGCAACAATACTATCTGGTAAACGACCTTCTTTTTGAAGAATTTGTTGTTTAGCCTCATTTCCAATCACACTCTGAAAATATCCTACCATTTTAGGATAAGGGTGAGGTCCTACGTGTGAGCCAAGTAAATAATAACTTTTTGGATTTTCAATGTAATATTTCAGAGCTTCATCAACAGCATCTTTCAGCGTCTGATTTCCTGATGTACAAGCTATTACCTCTGCTCCTAAATTCTGCATACGACGTACATTTAGAGCTTGACGTTTTATATCTACTGCTCCCATAAAAATCTTACATTTCAGCCCCAAAAAAGCACATACTGTAGCTGTTGCCACTCCGTGTTGCCCCGCTCCTGTTTCTGCAATAATCTCTTTAACTCCCATTTTTTGAGCTACCAGAATTTGCCCAATCGCATTGTTGATTTTGTGCGAACCTGTATGATTTAAATCTTCACGTTTGAGATAAATTTTAGCTCCAACATATTTACTTAAGTTCTTAGCCAAATAAAGAGAAGATGGTCTGCCTACAAAATCTTTTAATATTTCAACAAATTCTTCTTGGAAATCAACCGATTTAGTGATTTTATCAAAAAAATCACTGAGTTCTTTCAATTTACTTTCCAATGATGGTGGTACATAAGTCCCTCCATATTCTCCATAATGACCTTGATAATTCAGCATTTCAGCTAATGGCGACACCTTAATAATTCCCTGATTTTCAAAATGATTATTCCCCATATCTTAAATTTAATATTTTTTTCTTAAATAATAAATGTAAAAAAAGCCATCAGGAAGTATCCTCATGACTTTTATATTTTGTTAAATTTTATATAGACACAAAAAATCAATCACACTTCCTCCTCATAAGATTGTGACTGCTCCACCAAGCATTATTTACATCAATAAAACTCACTATATTCTTGTATTTGTATCAGAACGCAAAGGTATAATTTTTTTCATATTACTCAAACTTTTTGGTAAACCTGTCTAAACTTTTTTGAAGGAAAAGTAAAAGTTCCAAGAATTTTTAGCATTTTTGTTTTGCATAACAAAATGAAAATCAAGGAACTTTGAGCAAAGATATAATAAAAAAATGGATTATTTCCCATTTGAGTATCGGAAAAAGAGGATTTAAAACAAAATTTGATTTATCATTAATTTTTCTTCTGATAGTCAAACGATTAAAAA
>NZ_KB900715.1:193049-235235 GCF_000379185.1 Capnocytophaga cynodegmi DSM 19736 | reverse complement strand
AAAAGTCTCAAAAATTTTTAGCATTTTTGTTTTATATAACAAAATGAAAATCAGTGAACCTTGAGTAAAGATATGATAAAAAATGGATTATTTCCTATTTGAATATTGGAAAAAGAGTATTTAAAACAAAATTTGATTTATTTTTAATTTTTCTTCTGATAATCAAACGATTAAAAATAGGTTACCAGTGGAGGAGTTTCCAACAGGAGTGTATTTTAAAGACTAAAAAATAAGCTGATGCAAGTTTTGATAGTCGAGATTTGAGAAGTTTTTTACAGAAAGAAAAGATAATACCTAATATCAAACAAAATCCCAGAAATGGACAAAATGAAAACATTTATTTTGACGAAGAATTATATAAAAATCGGTTTAAAATAGAGGGTAGTTTGCGTGGCTTGATGGTTTTAAAGGGTTGATTGTAAGATATGAAACCCTAACATAACTTGGATAGCTATGTTGTGTTTAGGATTTATACCAACATTTATTCGAAAAGTTTAAACAAGTTCAACGAGAAATCTGAATTTAGTTTTTAGGTTTCTCGTTTTTTATTGTCCTAAAAACGATTGAATTTTGTCTCTTTCTTCTTTTTTATGTACTTTTGCCAACATAATTCAGGTATCAGCAGATGTTAAAACAAAATTTACAACTCAAACTTTCACAAAAACTTTCGCCTCAGCAAATTCAGTTAATGAAATTGGTGCAATTGCCAACACTTGCTTTCGAGCAACGGATTAAGCAGGAATTAGAGGAAAATCCAGCTCTGGAATCGGGACGTGAGGAAGATGAGTTTGACGAATTTGCCGATGAATTTGACAATTCCAAA
The DNA here is from genome assembly GCF_000379185.1 of Capnocytophaga cynodegmi DSM 19736. Lineage (GTDB taxonomy): Bacteria > Bacteroidota > Bacteroidia > Flavobacteriales > Flavobacteriaceae > Capnocytophaga > Capnocytophaga cynodegmi. Next base: position 234,412 of record NZ_KB900715.1, on the reverse strand, counting down.
GATGAATATAATGATAGTGAAGTGATTGATATGGAGGATATTAACATCGATGAATATCTTAGCGATGATGAAATTCCTGAGTATCGATTGCAAGCAAATAATTATAGTGATGACGACGAGGAGAAAGAAATCCCTTTCAGCGCTGAAGTTTCTTTTCATCAATCTCTTCTAAATCAGTTAAATACATTTACACTTAATGATGAAGAATATCTGATAGCTGAATTTTTGGTTGGTAGTATTGATGATAGCGGTTACATTCGCCGAACTATTCAAGATTTAACCGACGATTTGGCTTTTACTCAAAATATTTACACAGAGGAAGATAAGGTAAAACAAGTTCGGGAACAAATCATTTTCCATTTAGACCCATCAGGCGTTGGGGCTTTTGACTTGCAGGAATGTTTGTTGATACAACTACGCCGAAAAAAAGCGACTCCATCAATTCTTTTAGCAATTGAAATTATTGATAGTGGTTTTGAGCAATTTTCTAAAAAACATTATGCGAAATTACAGCAAAAATTTTCCGTTTCGGAAGATGAACTAAAAGACGCGATTCAGGAAATAGAAAAACTGAATCCTAAACCAGGGAGTTCATATTCAGGAAGTAACGTTCATACAGAGCAGGTTATTCCCGATTTTACGGTGCGTGTTAATGATAATGAGTTAGAATTGACTCTTAACGGAAGAAATGCTCCTGAATTACACGTTTCGAAGGATTATTCCATAATGTTGGATACGTATAAAAAGTCGAAAGAGAAGAGTGCTTCTCAGAAGGAGGCTGTCTTTTTTATAAAACAGAAATTGGATTCTGCCAAGTGGTTTATTGATGCTATAAAACAACGTCAACAAACGCTTTTGGTTACAATGGGGGCTATAATGGAACATCAGCGTGAATATTTCCTTACGGGTGATGAATTGAAAATTAAACCTCTTATTCTGAAAGATATAGCTGATAAAGTTGGAATGGATATTTCTACCGTTTCACGTGTGGCGAGTAGCAAATATGTTACAACGCCTTATGGAACCAAGTTAATTAAGGATTTCTTTTCTGAATCAATGAAAAACGACCAAGGAGAAGATGTTTCGACGCACGAAATAAAGCAAATTCTACAAAAAATCATTGCCTCTGAAGATAAAGGCAAGCCTTATCCTGACGATGAATTAGCACAACTTCTTAAAGAAGAGGGGTATCCAATAGCACGAAGAACCGTTGCGAAATATCGTGAACAGCTGGATATTCCTGTAGCAAGGCTCAGAAAAGAGTTATAATTATTTCTTAAAAGATTTTATTGGTAAAACTATCCAAATGTTGGATAGCTTCTGCTAAATTGTCGCGCATTTTTTTACAAAATGGTTTGTTATTTATATTGAAACGTATTATTTTTGCACGTCGTTTAAGATTAGATAGATGAGTTTACAGACAAAAGTAATGGAGGCATTGAAAGATGCTATGAAAGCTAAAGATACAGTAGCTTTAGAGTCTTTACGTGCAATTAAGTCAGCTATTTTATTAGCCAAAACAGAATCAGGAGCTTCTGCGGAACTTTCTGAAGCAGAGGAGTTAAAAATCTTACAAAAGCTTGTGAAACAGAGAAATGATAGTGCTGCTCTGTACACTTCTCAAGGGCGTAATGATTTGGCAGAGCCTGAGTTAGCACAAGCCGCCATTATTGAGAAATTTTTGCCTAAACAGCTTTCTGAGCAAGAAGTTTCTTCTGAAATTGCTGAAATTATATCAAGTGTTGGGGCTTCTGGAATTAAAGATATGGGCAAAGTAATGGGGGTTGCTACCCAAAAATTAGCGGGAAAAGCCGACGGAAAGCTTATTTCGACTATTGTAAAAAAATTATTGTCATAACATATAGATTAAAGGCCGCGTAGTTCAACTGGATAGAATATCAGATTTCGGCTCTGAGGGTTAGGGGTTCGAATCCTCTCGCGGTCACAAGTAGATAAATAACTCTTTGTTTTACAGAGAGTTATTTTTTTTCTTTATATAATATCTCCATTCTTGTAGTAAATTACTACCCAAAAGTTTTTCTTCCCAATTCTAATCAAAAAATTTTTTATCTTTGCTTCCTATGGATACAGTTAAAACCTACACCGTTGAAGAAGCAAAACGAAAGTTGGAGGCTTTTTGTGCCTATCAGGAACGTTACCATAAAGAAGTGATTGATAAACTCCAAAAAATGCGTATGATTCCTATTGCTATTGACGAAATTGTAGTGCATTTAATTCAAAATAACTTCTTAAATGAAGAACGTTTTGCTAAAAGTTTTGCCAGAGGAAAGTTTAGGTATAAAAAATGGGGACGTATTCGTATTGTACGAGAATTAAAACAACGAGGTCTTTCCACGTATATCATTCAATCAGCTTTAAAAGAGATTGATAATGAGGAGTATATTGCTACTTTTGAAATTCTAGCTGAGAAAAAACAAGCAGAAATAAAAGAAAAAAGCGTATATAAGGCAAAACGAAAACTTGCTGATTATCTACTTTATCGTGGCTGGGAGTCAGATTTAGTTTATGACAAGGTAAATGAATTATATGAATAAATTCAATTAACCTATTTCTTATTAAAATAATATGGAAAATTTCAGAAATCAAACTGTGCAATTGCTTGAAGAGTATGGATTTAGTAATCTATGGGCTGTCGTTATACAATCTGTAATTACTTTTGCAATCATACTCATTGTAGCTTGGCTGATAGATAAATTGGCAACTTTTATTATGAGGCGAACTATCCCGAAATTGGTGGGACGTACTGCAACCGAATGGGACGATATTTTTATGGAAAATTTAGTTTTCGCCAGATTTGCACACTTCTTTCCTGGATTATTAGTACTTTCTTCGTATCACATAATTGCCTCAGAATCGTTAAGATGGCTGATTCAAACATTAATAAGTACTTATTTCATCGTAGTTCTAATAATATTTTTGAATGCGGTGCTTAATGCCATAGAGCAACTTTATATACATTTGAAAGGCATTGAAGTAACTATTAAAATATACATTCAACTTGCTAAAGTTATATTGTATTCACTTGGTGGTGTTGCTATCATTTCTATTTTTGCAAATAAAAATTTTATTGATATTTTAACAGGTTTGGGGGCAATGATTACCATTCTTTTAATTGTTTATAAAGATATGATTATGGGATTTGTTGCTGGTATTCAATTGTCTGCAAACAAAATGCTCTTTGTGGGTGATTGGATAGCCTCTCCAAAAGACGGAGCTGATGGAACTGTAATTGATATTGGGTTAACAACCGTAAAAGTTCAAAATTGGGACAGAACTATAACTACAATTCCCACTTACAAACTCACTTCGGAATCTTTCACAAACTGGCGAGGAATGGAACTATCGGGAGGTAGGCGAATTAAAAGACACGTAAGTGTTGATATTGAGTCAATTCACTTTTTGTCGGAAGAGGAAATAGAAAATTTTAAAAAGATACGATTAATTTCGGATTATATCGAAGAAAAGGTAAAGATAATTAGTGAAGTAAATGCCAACGAAACGGAATGTTTCAATCAAAGAAGGCTTACAAATATTGGAACTTTCCGAAAATATGTAGAAAATTACCTTCGAGAATCGGATTTTGTGAATTTAGATATGATGTTTGTTGTTAGGCAATTACAGCCTACAGAGAAAGGTGTTCCGATTGAGATTTATATGTTTTCAAAAGTGAAGCAATTTGTTACTTATGAGCAAATACAGGCTGATATTTTTGATCATATCCTTGCTATTGTTCCTACATTTAATCTTCGATTATTTCAAGAGCCTTCAGGGCATAGTTTTTCAAAATATGGAAAATAGGTTATTTTTCTGTTTTTGGAGTATCTAACGTGAATGAAAACTCTGAGCCTACGCCATAAACACTTTCTACATAAACTTTTTGTTTATGAGCCTCGATAATATGTTTCACGATGGAAAGTCCTAACCCTGAACCACCTTCCTTACGACTTCCGCTTTTGTCCACTCGGTAAAAACGTTCAAATAAGCGTGACAGATTCTCCTCAATGACTCCTTCACCATTATCCATAACGCGAACAATTATCTTTCCTTTAGGTAATTTGTCGATACTTATTTCTGTTGTTCCGTTGTATTTTCCGTACTTTATGGAGTTAACTATCAGGTTTGCAATTACTTGTTGTATTCGTTCTCGGTCGGCATAAACGTAAATTGGAAGATATTTTTTATCAAAAATGAGTGAAATTTCCTGCTTAGCCGCTTGCATTTCAAACATTTCAAATACATTCTGAATTAACTCAACGATGTCAAATTCTTCAAAATCAAGATTAAGTTTTCCTGTTTCCAGTTTTGAAATCATTTCGAGGTCTTTTACCACATAAATTAATCGTTCAACTCCTTTTGCTGCACGTGAAAGGTACTTTTTACGAACAGATTTATCTTCTATTGCACCATCTAAAAGTGTTAAAATATAACTTTGTACGGTAAAAAGTGGTGTATTCAACTCGTGTGAAATATTTCCGATGTATTCTTTTCGATATTTTTCTTGGTCTTTAAGGGCTTGTATCTCAAGTTTTTTTCTACGTGCAAATTTGTTTATATCTTTACTTAAAGAAGCTACATCTGTGATAATGGGCTTACTTCCAGTGCTTGAACTTTCCAGAAGGGATACGTCCTGATATATTCTCTTAATCCTTTTGTACATAAATCTTTCCACTCGATATTGCAATATAAAAAAACAAACTACAAACAAAACTAAAGCGTATGAAATTATAATCCACAAAGAGACTTTTTCAAACAAAAAACTTACAATTCCGAGTAAAAAAATAGAAAAAAATGTAATGTACAAGGAAGACCTTAATGCAAATCGATATGATTTTTTTAATTTCCACATATTTAAAAAAGATAGGGATTAGCAAAAACTAATCCCTAATTATAAATCTTATTTAATAAGCGACAAACTTATAGCCCACGCCTTTGACCGTTTTGAAATAACTATCTTTTGTTTTTTCTCGCAGTTTTCGGATGTGAACATCAATAGTTCTATCGCCAACAACAACCTCGCTACCCCAAACTTTGTCCAGAATATCTTCTCGTTTGAAGACTTTTCCTGGTTGTGAAGCTAATAACCACAGGAGTTCAAACTCCTTACGAGGTAAAATTATCTCTTCTCCTTCGTGAGTTATTTTGTACTCGTCTCTGTTGATAATGAGATTGTTTACTTTCAAAATTGAGTCACTTTCTTCATTTGTATTAAAGCGACGTAATAGTGCCTTTACTTTACTCACAAGCACTTTAGGCTTTATGGGCTTTGTGATGTAATCATCTGCACCAGCCTCAAAACCTGCGAGTTGAGAATAATCCTCGCCTCTGGCTGTTAAGAAAGCTATTACCGTTTTTGATAATTCAGGTTGTTTTCGGATACGCTCACAAGCTTCAATGCCATCCATTTCAGGCATCATCACGTCCATAATGATGAGATGGGGTTGCTCCTTTTTCGCTTCTTTGACTGCTTCTAAGCCATTCTTTGCTGTAAATACACGGAAGCCTTCTCTTTCTAAATTGTAGCCTACAATCTCTAAAACATCAGGCTCATCATCAACCAATAAAATTTTCAATCCCTTCATAATATCCTCCAAAAATTGGTAATTTACAACAAAACTATAAGTATTTTTCTAAGACGATTTATTTCTATTCAAAATAATCATCTAGCATTGTTCCAAATTCTGCTTTACAACGATAAAGTAACGCTCGTGTTATGCCCAGATTTGAGTGTTCGCGTTCAAGTGCAGTAACCGAGAAAAATTTACCCAAAGCGGAAACCATAATGATAAATACGATTTTATTGGTTTCAATGATGATATCATCAATTTCCAAATTCGCTTCTGCATTACTATCAACCACCATTTTTACCTGATTTAGGATAGTTAAATGGAAGGCGGACCCGCTTTCGATATTATCAGCCAATGGGTTGTCATTAGCTTGAGCTTTAGACAGTGTAGTACCATCTGAGGAACTAAGAATACCATAGAACAAGAAACCAGGCATATTGTCCTTCATTTCTTGACAATGGTCATTTAACATTTTTTGTAATTCTAGTGCATTCATCTGTAATCAATTTTTGCGCAAAAATAAAAACTTTTTTTACTTGTGAAATAACATTTTCAAAATTACTTTGCTTTTTTACTCAAACTAAATAAATACTTTACTCCCGCAAATACTTGAAGACTATGAGCAGGATAATATGCCCATCGATTATAACTGCTTGATGTCAAATTGTTTACTTTTGCAAAAATCATCCATTTTTTGTTAATAGTGTAATCAGCGTGGAGGTTTAGGTCAAAATATCCATCTAATGTTAATTTTCTTGGGGAAGCTTGTATTGAGGAAATATAATCCTTCTCGTATCGGTCTCCTACATAGAATAAATCAACTCCTGCGAAAAGTCCATCAATAATTTTAACATCTGTAAATAATGAAACTCTTGTTCTTGGCAAATTCCAAGCTTCTTCCTGATTTTTAGTGGAATATCCGTTAATTCTTCCTTCTAAATCGAAGAAAAATATATCATCTATATTTCCTCCTATTTCTGCTAAAAATCCAAACTCGTTTACATTGTCATACACTAATCCAAACGAATTATTATGTTGGTAGGCAAGCGTTCCTACTTCTGAATAGGTCGTAAATAAAGGGAGATTTTCGTATTGTTTGTAAGCTCCTTGTAACTTATAGTACAGCCCTGTTGTTAGTTCTCCTTTAATGGAAACAGAAGCATCTACATTAATATTTGTAGGGTTAATCAATTGTGTTGGAGCTAAATGTGGATTGGCTTTTGTCAGTTTTTCAAAAGTGTTTTGCTGAAACATTCCGCGAACGGCTCCGTGTAAAATCATATTATTTTCTGAAAATTTGTATAACACTTCCACATCAGGAAATGCTTTAAAATTGCTTTCTTGTGTAGGATTAGCTCCTGCATAAGCCAAGGTTGCCCCCAATTTTAATTCCAATCCGTTAGTGGAAAAGTGATACGACGGATTAGCTCCAATCAACAACCATTTATTCTTTTGCTCGGTAGTTGTTAGGTGTCCTCTTTCAAAAGTTCCTGAATAATAATCTAAGAGAAGATTTAAACGAATTTTATGCTCATCTTTGCTAATAGGTACTTGAAATGATGGGGTTACTCTGAAATTCATTTCACTGGTATTAAACTTATCTGAAAGCCCTCTGAATGAAACATCTACACTCTCAAAATATGAGTCGGAAAGTTTTGCATATCCCGCCAGTCCGTAATCCAAGTATACTTGTTTTAAGTTTGTTAACTGCCTTAGCTGCTCTTCAGTATAGAAATCTTTTTGTACTCCGTACCAATTGTAAGCACGTCTTCCAAAATCAGCATTAACACCCCAATTAACGTCTTTATCCAGATAATCATAACGTAGTCCAGCAGTGGTTTTTGCAAAATTATTATCCAAAACTACATCTTTCACTTCTGCATTGGAAGATAAGTGATTGAACAAAAAAGCAACATTGCCCTCATCAGTTACTGGAAAATTAATAGATGCATCGCCATACAAAGTGTTCAGGTTACCAAAAGCTCCTCCCGCATACGAATCAGGATAATATTCTCTTTTGATAGTTTTTTTCATCGTTGTGGCTTTTCCCTTTTCTGGAACGAAAGTAGATGCTACAGGAACTGAATAAATTGAATATGTAATCTGTTTTTTGGTTAGGGCTAAAGAATCTTTTTTGATATTAGCATCTTCCCTTTTTTTGTAAGCATCTGCGATTGTAGGGGCATACGATTTTACCACATCAATCACTTTAGTTGTTAGGCTATCTTTTTTGTTTTGTGCAATTGATATAGAACACATTAAAAAAGTGATTAACAACGCATTAAGTTGAAATATATTTTTATTCATTATTGTCATTTTTTTATTTATAAACTACATCTTAACCGAAGAATTACTTTTTGCAGCTTCAGCTTTTACTATTTCCAGTTCTTTTTTAGCATCGCTAACTACATCAGGATAATCTTTAAAGTTATTAATCACGCTTTCAAGTATATAGGTTGCTTGGTATGAATCTTTCAAACCATAGAAATTTTTCGCCATTACTACTAACCCTTTGGCTGCAAACTCCTTATAACCACCATAATCTTTTGCTAATTTTTGAATAACCTCGTTTGATTCTTTAAATTTTCCGTCTTTATGTTTGAAGTATGCATCGTAGTACATCGCCTCGGCAGCCAAACTTCCTGTGGCTGTTTTTGCCACTTCCTGATAAGCTTTTCTTGCTTCCAACTCATTTCCTAACTGAATGTGCGAACGAGCCAGAACGTTGTAGGCATCACTCTTGATTCTGGAGTCTATTGTTTTATCTTTCAGAACTTTACTGGCGTATTCGATTGCCTTATCGTACAACTTCTCGTTATAACAAACTCGCATTAAATTGGATTGTGCATATACTTTATTTTGAGCAATCACAGCAGTTTTTTCCAATTCTTCCAGATAAGGTTTTGCTTTTAAATAACTTCCTGCATCTAACAGAATTTGTGTAAGCTTTGTTAATGACTGTTCTATAAATTCATTAACTCCACTTTTTATAACATTTTCGTATAATGAAACTGCTTTAGATTTCTGATTTGAAGCGTAATACAATTGAGCCAAGTAGAATTGTGCATTGGTATGACGCATTCCGTTAGGAAACTCTTTGATGTATTTCTCAAAACCTTGAATTGCCTCTTTTTCATTTTGTTGAATGTACTGGCGTTCTGCTGCTTCATAAGTGGCACTTTCTAATTCTAAATCAGAAACTTCCACATAACCAAGACCTTTCGCCCAAGAGGCATATTCACTAACTTTACCCATATCGATATAAATAAGTTTGGCGGTAGCTACTGCCTGTGCAGACTCATTTGTTTTTGGATAATCTCTGGCGATGGTTTTGAAAACTTGTAAAGCGTTCTGATTCTGGTTTTTATTGTAGTAAACCAATCCTTCACGCAACATTGCACGAGGCACAAAATTATTTCCTTTGTATTCTGTTTGTATTTGTTTGTAATATTCTACTCCTTTGGCTGTATTTCCTTCTGAAACGTACGTATTCCCTAACTCAAATAACGCATTAGGACGAAGATTTGAATTTCTATATTTTTTAATAAATTTCTCTAATTCATCTATCTTTTTGGAAGACCTATCAACAAATCCATAACTTATAGCTTTCTGATAGGCTGCGTAATCCTCGTCTGCTGTATTGCTGGCTATGAGCTTGTTATACCTTTCCATCGCTGGCCAATATTTGCCTTCAACAAAGTAAGAATCAGCCAAACGCAACAAAGCGTCGTTTGTCCAAGCATTTGATTTTGGATTTTCTTTCAAATATCTCTCAAAATTTTCAATAGCAGTTTTGTATTCTTTCAAATTGAAGTCAGCATATGCCAAGTTATAGTAAATATTCTTATATTCGCTTGTTTTTGAAGAATTTGGCTTGTTTAAAAATTGTGTATAATACTTTTTAGCATTTTGAAAATCTTTCAATAGATATGAAGTTTCTCCCAGCCAATACAAAGCTCTTACTGAAATAGTTGCATCTGAACTTTCAGTTGATTTTTGTAAATATTTAAGTGCTTCTTCATATTGGATTTCATTAAAAAGCTCCAACCCTCTGTAAAAAGATACTTTTCTGTAGACTTCTTGGTCTTTGGGATCAGTTGATTTTTCTAACAGATTGATAGCTGCTTGATAATTTCCTGAAGAGATGTAGGAATCAATTAATAACGATTGTATTTCTTCCTTTTTGTCGTTAGGATACGCTTTTGAATAGGAAAGTAACACGGCTGGAACACTTTCGTAAGGATTACCAATTTCGTAACTTAGACGAGCATAGTTCAGATGTGCATCTTTTTTTATTTGAGTATCAAAATTCATCTGATATGCATTACGGAAAGCGTTTAAAGCTTGTTGTTTTTGTCCTGTATTTAGGTAACATTCAGCCAAGTGATAGTATGCATTTTGTGCTACTGCATCATTTCCGCTTATAATTTGATTGAATTGCTCAATGGCATTTGTGTAATCCTTGTTTTTATAATAGGCATATCCTAAATAGTAAAAATCTGTGTTTGAGAACTTCCCTCTTTTTCCTTTATATTCTTTTAAATAAGGAATGGCTTGGTTGTATTTTCCTAAATTAAAGTAGCTCTCTCCTATGATTTTATTGAGTTCCGAAAGTTCTTGAGCGTTTTTGTTTTTGTCTTTTTGTTTAAGTCCTTCGCGTATAGCTTCTTCAAAAAGCCCTTGCTTAAACTTCATATTGGCTTGAAAATAAGAAACATTCTTATCAAGACTTTCCTCTCCTTGCACCTTTTCGAAATAACTTTCTGCTTTTTTATAATCATCTGAATCGTAGGCGATGTAACCCAAATAATAATTTGCGTCTGCCCCGTATTCTTTTGTATTTTTAACTAAATTCAAATACTTTTCAGATTCCTTTCTATTGCCTGTGGTAAACAATGAATATCCTTTTTGAAAATAGAACTTAGTCCTTTCCTCTCTACTTACACTAGCATCGTTCACTTGCTTATACCAAGTTAAAGCCTCTTTATAATTTCCTTTCTGAAAATAATAGTCCGCCATTCGCATAAAAGCTCCTGTACTTAGCGGAGATTCTGGATGTTCCTCAATAAACTTTTTCATCAGAACATCTGCCCCTGTCTCACCCAAAATAGCTGCAATCGAAGCAACATAATACTGAGATTTTATTCGCTTTTCCTGATCAAGTGATGTAGTTTGTTCAGTTCTAAATAAATGCTGTGCGGGTTTGTACATTTTCCGATTATACAAAGACATAGCCTTCTCAAAATTAACCGAAGGGTTGGTGTACACTTCTGTTTCTTGTCCCAATAAAATTTGAACAAAAAACAAGAAAAAAGAGATTGAATAAATTTTTTGTTTCATAAAGAAATGTTTTTAACGCCCAAATTTATGGATTTTTGTTTTGTAAACCAATTCTAGGTGTTTATATTTGGAAATATATGGAGTGTTGTATTTGTATGTGAAGTAAAATAACGTATTGATTACTAGTTATTTGTTTTTTAATTATCCGAAAGTTAAAAAAACGCTAAATGTTTTATTTTAATGATTATAAAAAACAAAAGAGGCTACCATTATGGTAACCTCTTTGTATTTGGTATAGTTCTTTTACGTATCTCTATGAGATTATTTTACTAAGTTAATCTCAACGCGACGATTCAAAGCTCTCCCCTTTGCATTTTTGTTAGAAGCGATTGGTTTCTCAACTCCGTATCCTTTTGCAGACAAACGAGTGTCAGAAACTCCTCTTTGAACCAAGTAAAGTCTTACAGCATCAGCTCTTTCTTGTGAAAGTGTAAGATTTTTAGCTTTGTTTCCTGTGCTATCGGTGTGTCCTTCGATAGTAAATTTAGAGTTAGGATACTGATTTAACACGCTAACGATTTGCTCTAATACTGCAGCTGATTGAGGTTTGATTGTAGCTTTACCAGTGTCGAATAAGATAGTTTTAGCGTACTCATTCAAAGTTTTTTGAACTTCTTCAGTAACTTCTGGACAACCTTTGTTAGAAGCTGGACCAGCTACCTCAGGGCACTCATCATCTTTGTCAAGAACACCATCTTTGTCTGTATCTGGCCAAGGACAACCTGCATTTTCTTTTGGACCAGCTACTTCAGGACATTTGTCATCTTTATCAGCAACGCCATCTCCGTCTGTGTCAGGACATCCGTTAAGTTCTCTAGGACCAGCTACTTCAGGGCAAGCGTCATCTTTATCAGCGATTCCGTCTCCATCTGTGTCAGGACATCCGTTGAATTCTTTCAAACCAGCCTCTTCAGGACAAGCATCATTTTTATCAGCGATTCCGTCTCCGTCTGTATCAGGACATCCGTTGAATTCTTTTAGACCAGCTACTTCTGGGCACTCATCGTCTTTATCGAAAACTCCGTCTCCGTCAGTGTCTTTACCACCAAATTTGATAGCTACACCCACTGAATGTTGGAAGAAATCGTGGTTTTTCTGATCTTTTTGGAAAGTAGAATTAAACGCAGTTTGTAAGTTCAAACCGATATTTTCTGTAAACCAGAAGTTCAATCCTCCACCTCCTAAGGCTCTGAATTTTCCTTCGTCTTCAATAGCTGCATATCCTCCACCTAATTGTAGGTATGGATCAAACCATCTTGCACCTGTCCAAAGAGAGTTCAAGTGATATTTAGCTCTCAAGTCAACTCCCCAAAAAGATTGGTCTACTTTAGGTGCATCTTTAACGTACCCATAGCCTTTTTCAATTTTGTTTAATGATCCTGAAAGCTCAGCAGAGAAGCCGCTTCCGATGTATCGACCTACAGAAAGGCGAGAAACAGCTGGAAGGATGTTTAAATCACTAGGTCCTCCCCAATCTTTCATAAACTCTCCAAATTCATCACTTGGCGTGCGGACGTCAACAGAGTTAACTCCAAACCCTATTTTCCAAGGATTATTTGCATCTTGTGCATAAGCTCCAACTGTAAGAGCCGAAGCCAAAGCAATAAAAGTTACTTTGATTTTCTTCATACTTAAAAATGAATTTTTGATTACTACTTTATTTTTGGGACAAATATAAATATTATTTTGATATATTCACAAATTCCCTTTCTTTTTTTTTACTTTTTTAACTACACTTATATAACGCCCAATTCCTTGCCGACTTCTGTAAAAGCTTGTATTGCCTTGTCTAAGTGTTCTTTAGAGTGTGCTGCTGACAACTGAACACGAATACGAGCTTTTCCTTTAGGAACAACAGGGTAGAAGAAGCCTATAACATAGATTCCTTTTTCAAGAAGTTTGTCAGCCATTACTTGTGAAACCTTTGCGTCGTAAAGCATTACTGGAACAATAGCACTATCTCCTTCAATGATGTCAAAACCAGCTGCTTTCATACCTTTTTTGAAATACTCAGCATTCTTTTCTAACTTATCACGAAGCGAAGTATCCTTTGATATTAAGTCAAATACCTTTATTGAAGCACCAACAATTGCAGGAGCCAGCGAGTTCGAAAACAAATATGGACGAGACCTTTGGCGTAACATTTCAATGATTTCTTTCTTTCCTGTTGTGTAGCCTCCCATTGCTCCCCCGAGAGCTTTTCCTAAAGTACCTGTGACAATATCAACACGCCCCATTACTTTTTTAGCCTCAAGAGTTCCTTTTCCTGTAGCCCCGATAAATCCTGCTGCGTGGCATTCATCAACCATTACCATAGCATCGTATTTTTCTGCTAAATCACAGATTTTATCCAGCGGAGCAACCAATCCGTCCATTGAAAATACACCGTCTGTAACAATTATTTTGAAACGAGCTCCAGCGGCATCGACTTCTTTTAATTTGGCTTCTAAATCTGCCATATTACTATTTTCGTAACGAAAACGTTTTGCTTTACACAAACGAACTCCATCAATGATTGAAGCGTGATTTAATGAATCGGAGATTATGGCGTCTTCATCGGTGAATAGAGGTTCAAAAACACCTCCGTTCGCATCAAAAGCTGCTGCATAGAGTATTGTGTCTTCCGTTCCGTAAAAGTCAGCAATTTTTTTCTCTAATTCTTTGTGAATGTCCTGAGTTCCACAGATAAAACGAACTGAAGACATACCAAATCCGTGTGTATCGAGCGTATCCTTTGCTGCCTGAATTACTTCAGGATGAGCAGAAAGCCCCAAGTAGTTATTTGCACAAAAATTTATTACCTCTTCACCAGAAGAAATTTTAATTTCAGCTCCTTGTTTTGAGGTTATAATTCGTTCCTTTTTGTAAAGTCCTGCTTCTTTAATAGCTTCTAATTCAGCTTGGAGATGTTGTTTTATTTTTCCGTACATAGCACCAAATTTAATTTTGATTGTCTTTGAGAGCACAAATGTAGCTAATTTCTAACATAACGTCAAAAAAATATACACTTTTATTCTTAATTTTCGTTTGCAGATAGGTCAGTTTGAAGGAAATTTTATCTTCTCGTCTATTATTCTTACCTTTGAGGCTTGATTTAAGCAGAAATTTTATGATGTTTGATGATATTCTTGGATACGATTCTATCAAAAAATACCTGAAAGATAGTGTGGAAGCTCAACGAATTCCGCACGCACAGCTTTTTGTAGGGAATGAAGGTAGTGGTACTTTGCCAATGGCTATTGCGTATGCATCTCATATTCTATGTAAAGAAGAAGGTTCTTGTCTGTTGAAATGCAATAACTTATCTCACCCCGATTTACATTTTGTTTTCCCTACAGCAATTACTACAAAAGTTAAAAAAGACCCTATAAGTGCTTTATTCTTAGATGAATGGAGAAAGTTTATAAAAGAGAAACCATACGGAAGTCTTTTCGATTGGTATCAACAATTGGGAATTGAAAACAAACAGGGCAATATTGGTGTTAACGAAGCCAAAGACATTACTTCAAAATTGTCATTAAAAGCTTTCGAGGGCGGATACAAAGTAATGGTTATTTGGATGGCAGAAAAAATGAATACTGAATCTGCTAATAAATTGCTGAAACTATTGGAAGAACCGCCTCAACGAACTATTTTTCTTTTAGTTACAGAAGACGAATCTTCGATTTTGGATACCATTCGGTCGCGTTGCCAGATTTTGCGGTTTCCTCCACTAAGTGAAAAAGCAATCAAAGAAGGACTTGTAAAAAGAGGTGTCGCTGAAAATGAAGCTGTTAAATTAGCTGTGAGAGCTCAAGGAAACTTCAACAAAGCATTGAGCTTTTTGGAAAATACTGATGAGGAGAATATCTTTGAAAAATGGTTTATCACTTGGGTTCGTTCTGCTTACAGAGCCAAAGGAAATAAATCCTCTATTCACGGACTTTTGCAATGGAGTGAAGAAATTGCGACATCAGGGCGGGAAACTCAAAAACAATTCTTGTTATACTGCATTGAAGTTTTTCGTCAGGCACTATTGATGAACTATAATTCAGCGAGTTTGGTGTATTCTGACTTTAAAGATTCGTCTTTTAAATTAGAAAAATTTGCTCCTTTCGTACACGGAAATAATATTCAACAAATTCATCAACAGTTGGAAGAAGCTCTCTTTCACGTTGAACGTAATGGAAATGCGAAAATTATCTTTACCGATTTATCAATAAAATTAACACGACTTTTACATACAAAATAGTTCAATTTTTATGGATTTTGCTTTGGTTTTTGTATTTCTATTTCTGATTATAACATTTGGATATAGTGCTTTTGAGAAGATTGTAGATTTCAGAAAATCAGTAATTTATTATAGAGATTATCTTTCAGATACTTTTTTGGAGAAATATATCGCTATAATCTTGATTTTTGTTATTGCTGCAGAAGTGATTTCTACAATTTTCTTTTTGGTTGGGATTTTTGAAATTTTCAGTTTAGGAGCTGTTTTCTATGGCTTCTATGGGCTTGTTATCGCTTCTTCTACTTTGCTTTGTTTTTTGTTTGGACAACGTTTAGCAAAAGACTATGAAGGAGCCAGAGGAATTGCTATTTACTTTATTATCTGTTTAATAGGACTTCTTGTGTGTTAAAAAGGTTTATTGAGTTGATTTTGCATCTGCTTCCAATTCTTGAAGTATTATGTTTCTGACTTTTTCTTTTAAAGAATTTTTGTCGTTAAAGGTAAGCCCTTGTGTAGGAACAAATGGATGTATTTTTACTCGCATCTTACCTGGACTTCCAGCAAAAAAACGAAAAGGATACAGTCTTTTATTATCAAAAAAAGTCATTGGAATAATAGGAATCTGAAAATCAATAGCTAAGCTGAAGGCTCCATCTTTGAATTTATCTAACACAACAGACTCATCCGGTACACCTCCTTCTGGAAATATGCAAATACTTAACCCTGAATTGAGTCTTTTTTTAGCAGAAGCATACACCTGTTTTCTACTTTCTGCACTTGATCTATCCACTAAAATGGCAAATCTCTTATAGAAATAACCAAATACAGGAGTTCGTGCAAGTTCTTTCTTTCCTACAAAAACAAACGGATTTTTACTACAAACGTACATCAACATTACGTCCGTTACACTGGTGTGATTTGCAACCAAGATATAACTTCCTCTTTTTTTAATAAATTGATTTTTAGATATTTCTGGATAAAAGCCCATTCCGTAAAGAATTGGTTTTGCCCAAAGGTTTCGTGCTACCCAGTAAAATTGTGGATACCATTTTTCTCGTAACGTAAAAACGAACAAAATTGGGGTCAATAGTAGTATAATGATTGTTACCAATACGTAAAACCATATTTTCCAAATGAGCCAAAAGGCGTATTTCAGAAAAGTCATTCCTTTTTAAAATTTTGAGGGTGCAAATATACAAATTTGTTGAATATACATTTTTTGAGGATTTTATTATACATTGGTACTGATACATAAAAAAGTAAAACACGGCAATTGAACCGTGTTTTTATGTTTCCTTTTTGCTTATTGGATTGATAAACTTGGTATTACACAAGAATAGATTTATTGTTGATGTCCAAGAAAATCATTTCCCTGTATTTTAAAAAGAGATAAAACTATAACTAATCTGACGAAATGTTTTTATTCTTTGATTTTTGTTTTTCGTTTGTTTTCGTTTCGTTCAATTTTATGTTCAGGGCGTGTCCATTTTGGATTTTCACCTAGTGCGACATATTTGGAATCTTCTGCTTCTGTGGTTGTAGGTTGTGTGTGTTTTTCAAAAGGTTTCTGTGTACGCATACCCAACATTTCGAACATCATCATATCTTCGTTAATATTCGGGTTGGGAGTTGTCAGTAGTTTATCCCCAGCAAAAATAGAATTTGCTCCTGCAAAGAAACACATCGCTTGTCCTTCACGGCTCATTTGGGTTCTTCCAGCTGAAAGACGTACTTGAGTTTCAGGCATTACAATACGAGCAGTGGCAATCATTCGAATCATTTCCCAGATTTCTACAGGTTTTTGGTCTTCCATTGGGGTTCCTTCTACAGCTACTAAAGCATTTATAGGAACAGACTCAGGTTGTGGATTTAAGGTAGAAAGAGCTACGAGCATTCCTGCACGGTCTTCTAAAGATTCTCCCATACCGATGATGCCGCCACTACAAACAGTAATGTTTGTTTTTCGTACGTTTTCAATGGTTTGTAATCGGTCTTCGTAACCTCGTGTTGAAATTACTTCTTTGTAGTATTCTTCTGAAGTATCTAAATTATGGTTATAAGCATAAAGTCCTGCTTCTGCCAATCTTTTTGCCTGATTTTCGGTTAGCATACCCAATGTACAACAAACTTCCATATCTAATTTGTTGATAGTTCGAACCATTTCCAAAACTTGGTCAAATTCGGGACCATCTTTTACGTTTCGCCAAGCAGCACCCATACAGACCCTCGAAGCTCCTGATGATTTTGCCCTGAGAGCTTGTGCCTTCACGTGTGAAACAGTCATCAATTCCTCTAATTCAACGCCTGTGTGATAGCGAGCTGCCTGAGGGCAATAACCGCAATCTTCCGAACATCCTCCCGTTTTTATAGATAATAAGGTAGAAACTTGTACCGCGTTTGGATCGTGAAACTGACGATGTATTGTGGCAGCTTCATAAAGCAAATCCATTAAAGGTTTTTTATAAATAGCGATGATTTCTTCTTTAGTCCAATTATGTCGAGTTTTGTACATATCCTTATGAATTTATTTTTATTTTATGATTAGAAAAAGCCAGAAAAGAAATGGGGTTCTGGTAAAACTTTTTCGAGTTGCAAAAATAATAAATATAATGAGTTGTTAATTCTTTTTCATAACTTTTATGTAAAAAAGACAAGATTTATAAATTTCAATTTTAAAATAATTTTGATTCTGTTTTTATCTAATTGTTTTATTTTCAGTTGTTTATTTGTTGTTTTGAGTGTTAGGAATATTGTGGTTATATTAAAACTTTTTATTTTTAAAATTAAATTCTCTACCTTTGTAGCTTCTGAAATTGTTAATAAAAACATAAGGATATTTAAAATATGGGTCTTGTAAGTGCAAAAGAGGTTGCTAAGGCTATAAACCTTGACAAATATGGTTTTATTGGGACTTTTGGAGGCTGGGTGCTGATGAAGCTACTTAGGCTTTCAAAGTTGAATGCCATTTATGACAGAAATAAACACTTGCAAGGGCTTGATTTTTTAAATACAATTTTGGATGAGTTTGAAATTCAGTTTCAAATTCCTGAGGAAGATTTAAGAAATATTCCCAAAGAAGGAGCTTTTATCACAATATCAAACCATCCATTAGGAGGAATTGATGGGATATTGCTATTGAAGTTGCTTTTGGAGAAACGCCCTGATTTTAAAATTATGGCAAACTTCCTCTTGCAACGTATTGAACCACTTGCTCCTTACGTGATGCCTGTGAATCCGTTTGAAAATCATAAAGATGCCAAATCAAGTGTAATCGGGTTTAAACAGACAATCAAGCATTTGCAAGATGGAATGCCTTTGGGGCTTTTTCCTGCAGGAGAAGTTTCTGTTAGTCGCGAAGGCAAGCTTGTCGTTGATAAACCTTGGGAAGAAGCCGCTATGAAACTTGCTAAAAAGGCCCAGGTGCCAGTCATCCCCATTTATTTTCACGCTAAAAATAGCAGATTATTTTATTCGCTTTCAAAAATTAGTGATACATTACGCACGGCAAAATTACCTTCGGAATTGCTAACTCAAAGGAAGCGAACTATCTACATCCGAATAGGAAAGCCAATATCTGTAAACGTACAAGAAGAATATAAGGACATTGATTCTTACACAGAATTTCTGCGTAAGAAAACGTATATTTTAGCAAATACATTTGAGCAAGATAGAAAATTTATCCCTTTGGCTGCTGTATTGAAAGCAAATAAATTTCCAAAAACTCCTGAAGAAATTATTAAACCTGTTGGTACAGAATTGATAGAGAAAGAAATAGAATGCATCACCGAGAAAGGGCATCGTTTGCTAAAGACAAACAATTATGAGGTTTTTTTAGCACCTTGTAAGGATATTCCAAATATAATAAAGGAAATAGGAAGGCTTCGTGAAATCACGTTCCGTGAAGTAGGGGAGGGGACGAATGCCTCCATCGATTTGGATTCGTTTGATGAGTACTATCATCATTTATTTTTGTGGGACGTTGAAGCTAAGAGAGTTGCAGGAGCGTATCGTATGGGATTGGGAGCTGAAATTTTTCCAAAATATGGAATAGAAGGCTTTTATACGCACGACTTATTCCGTTTCGAACCCGAATTGTATGATATGATGAGCAAAACCATTGAAATGGGACGAGCATTCATTATTCCTGAATATCAGCAGAAACCAATGCCTTTATTCCTTCTTTGGAAAGGGATTGCACACACTACATTACGTTATCCAGAACATCACTATTTGTTGGGAGGCGTAAGCATAAGTAATCAGTTTTCGAATTTTTCGAAATCGTTGATGATTGAGTTTATGAAATCAAATTTTTATGATCCTTATATTGCTCAGTATGTGCGTCCTAAAAAAGAATTTAAAGTGAAAATAAAAGATGCTGATAAAGATTTTATTTTTGACGAAACTCAAGCTGACCTTAACAAATTTGATAAAATTATCGATGAATTAGAGCCAGGGAACTTACGTTTACCTGTTTTGATAAAAAAATATATTAAGCAGAACGCTAAAGTAATTGCTTTCAACGTAGACCCAATGTTTAACAATGCTATTGATGGTTTGATGTACATCCGTATTGCTGACCTTCCTGAGAGTACAATGAAGCCAGTTATGGAGGAATTTCAGGCAGAACTAGAAGCGAAAATGAAAGCTAATTAACTTAAAATTAATTATGTATAGGAATTACAAACTTCAGATTTTTTTTATCCTTATTTTAGCATTGTTTGTAAATAATCTTCTTGCACAGCAACATTCGGAACTTTTCTATATCGAAAATAATGTTTTAAAAGGTTGTAATTGTGAGGAAATTCCCGGTGATGGAAAGATAAAAATCCCGTATTTTGTAAAAATGATTGAAAAGGAGGTTTTCAAAGATTGTAATCAATTACAATTTGTTGAAATTCCAAATACGGTAGAAATTATTGAAGAGAGAGCTTTTTTCAATTGTACTAATTTAACTTCAGTTGATATTCCTGATTCGGTTGTTCGAATAGGAAAGAATGCATTTACTTCTTGTGTTAATCTGACTTCTGTAAACTTTTCGGAATCATTGCAAATCATTGAAGATGAGGCTTTCAAATCCTGCTACAATATTGAGAGTATCAAACTGCCTAATTCGGTTACTTTGTTGGGAAAAGGGGTATTTATGGAGTGCTTCAATTTGAAAAATGTGGTGCTTTCCAGTAAGATTTCAGAAATTCCGCAAAAAGCATTTTATCAGTGTAAATCTCTTAAAATCATTCAAATACCTTCAGGGGTTACTCATATCAGGGCAAGTGCATTCGCTTTCTGTGAGTTGCTTAATTCTGTTAAAATATTGGGAGATTTGGAATATATTGGGAATGATGCTTTTGAACATTGTAAATCACTAAGAGAAGTGTATTTGCCTGATTCTGTGGTATATCTTGGAACGAGTGTTTTCTACAATTGTTCACGTTTAGAATCTGTTGTTCTTCCCAAAAATCTTGCACAAATTAAAAATGATACGTTTTTGAATTGCCATCGTTTGCAAAATGTTATTTTGCCAGAAAAGTTAGAAAAAATAGGAATGCATTCGTTTCGTAATTGCCATAGTATCAAATATGTAGAGTTCCCTAATAGTGTTACTGATATACTTTTTGGAGCGTTTAATGAGTGCAAGAATTTGCAAGAAGTTAAGTTGTCTAAACTATTGAGTCATATTGGCTCTTTTGCATTTGCTAATTGTATCAATTTAAAGAAGATAGAAATTCCTAATCTGGTAACAGAAATTGGAGATAAAGCCTTTTATGATTGTAAAAGTTTAGCTTCAGTTAAATTGTCAAATCAAACTCAAGTGATTGGTGTACAATCTTTTTATGGTTGTTCCTCTCTGAAAAAAATAAGACTTCCTAATACCATTGCGAAAATCGGCTTGGAGGCTTTTCGAGGTTGTTCTTCACTGCTTGAAATGCGTTTAGATGCCCCAACACCTCCCGAAATAACACGCACGATAGGTTATAAAGGAGTTCTGGTGGTGCCTCAAAAAAGTAAGGAAATTTATCAAGAAAATCCGTTGTGGAAGGATAATGTTTTTAAGTGATAAATTATTTGTTTTCAATGAAATAACTTTTCGTTGTTTCTCTTTCTCGCTTTTATAACTCCATTCAATACAATTGCTAAAAGCATCACTGCTGAAGCAAGATAGAAAACAACACTCATATGCTCCGATTCACCAAAGATAAGATACGCAAAGAAAATACCATAAACGGGTTCTAAATTCACTGCTAAGACCAATGTAAAAGGTGATATATATCGCATCAATCGGATAGACTCAAACATCGGATAAGCTGTGAAAACACTTGCTAGTAATAACGTCCACCAGAAATCATTTAGAGAAATAGTTCCTACTCCCACAAGGTCATCCGTAAACAAAAAATAGAGTGTGAGTATCAAAAATCCTCCAAAAATTTCATAGGTTATAATATTCCCCGAAGATGTTTGTCCGTGTAATCTGCCGTTAAAAACACTAAAGAGAGCTCCAAAAAAAGCACATAAAATCCCATAAATGATTCCTTCTTTGTATCGAATTTCTGTTTTGAAGATGAGTAACATACAGGCTGTAATAACAACTCCCATTAGTATTTCTGTCCAATCAATTCGTCGACGAAAAACCAAAGGTTCTATAAAAGCTACAAAAAGCGTAGCAGTAGAGATGCACGCTAACGTGATGGATACATTTGATATTTTAATTGAATGAAAAAAAAGAAGCCAGTGAATCGCCATTAACGAACCTACTCCTACGAGTTTTACCGCCAAATCTCTTTGTACAAAGATGCTTTCCTTTTGAAAAAAAGTTATGAAGGCAATAAGAAAAACAGACGTAAGCCCCATTCGATACCATACTAAATGGTTGGCATCTAATGAAATCAATTTTCCTAAAACGGCAGTAAATCCCCATAGGAAGACAATGAAATGCAAACGTAATTGTGCTGACATCTATTCTATTTTGAATTGGAGGGCTAAAATAAATAAAAAAAGTAGAACACAAAAACCAACTTAGGAAAAAGCATTTTTCAAACTAATACACTTATTTTAATGATAAGAGGAGAGTTTTTAAAAATACACTTAAAGAGAAAAACAACGGAATATTCTAAAATTAAAGTGTACCCGAACGGATGTAAATGTATCCTGTCTTTTGTTTACCATCGTCAAAAGTAATGACATAGAAATAGGTTCCGTTAGGTAAAACCTCTTTGCTTACAGTGCGTTTGTGCTCGGAGAATCCGTTGAAGCGTTCACCATCAAGCATATAGTTTTCTTTTTCGTACACTTTTACTCCCCAACGGTTAAAGATGGTAACAACGTTTTTCTTGTTGCATTTTTCGCAATACTTTTTGAGGTCTTCTAATTGCCATATGTCGTTAGCACCATCATCATTCAAAGACAATGCATTAGGGATAAACATATTTTTAAAGTCTTCCTCACACGAATTGTTGGAAATAACCTCAACTAGTAGGCTTATTGCTTGGCTTTGACAGCCTTTTTCCGTTTGACAAACAGCATAATAAGTAGTAGAATTTGAAGGAATTACTTCAGACTGATTGATTTCCTGCGTAAGGGCAGCATCTGCAAACCAACGTACAGTGTCATCACCACACTGAATACTTGTAATGCTCACCGACTGACCTAAATAGATACGTACAGGGAAGGCTGAAACATCAGGCTGTTTGGCTGGTAAATTTCGTTCAATATGTACTGTTGTAAGTTCACTTTGGATGCCATTAACAGTTTGTTGTACCCAATAAGATACGGTGTTTCCTTTTGGAATGTCTTTAGTGTCTACTACAATCGAAGACGTAGTTTCACCTGTATTCCATAGTAATGTTCCAGTATAATCGGACGCCTCAAGCAAAGCCGTAGCGTTATCACAATTGTATTTTATATTAATTTTTGGAGGAGGAACAACTTCAACTACCTCAATAGTTCCTATTTTGAAGTTAGAAGAACATCCATCAGAAATTTGTACTTTATAATAGTATTTTCCTGCTTCAAGCCACTGTACTTGTACTTGATTTCCAGTATTTCCGTTAAGAAAAATTGCTTTGGAAGGAGGACAATTTCCTGCTGTTTTGGCAAAATCTAAATTTGAAGTAGGTACATACAACTCCCAAGTGTACGTGCTTTGAGGTACGTCACTGACAGAAAATGTGGAAGTTTGCCCAACAACAATCCTACTCTGTGCAGAAATTGTACTGACAAAGCAACAAGTTAGTAGGCTTAATACCCACAAGAATATAGGAGTGATATGTCTGTTTTGCCTGAGCATTTATGTTCTCTGTGAGAGGTGTAATTTTCTGGAGTATAAAAACCTCCAGAAAACTACGCCGCATTTGAGAAAGTTATCAATTTTTTTATTGAATTTGAATTATAAACTCACCAGATTGAGCATTAACAGTTGGTCTTGCTAAAATAATTTGATTAGCTTTTCTATTGTTAGCATCATTCGTGATTTCACCACAATTGTCATCAACATCTCTTGCACCTAAGTTACCATCAGCAAGGATCATATTACCTTTAGAAGAAAGTGTAACGTTTTCTTCTGTAAGTCCCTCATAAGTACCATTATCAATAACAACCTTTAATATAAAAGAATTTTCGGTAGTAGGATTATCTGTAGTTAAATTTGTTATTTGAGAACTTACGTTGAACGAATTAGAAAAAGTTTGAAACGCATTAGTTCCTGTTTTCCACTCTATTGACTCATATGTTCTATTTGTAGCATCAGTTTCTGTTTTTGTATGTCCTAAAAGTTGAGGTAATGATATAGTTGGTTTCCAATTACCTGTGAAACCACTCATCTCAACTTTGTAATAAAGTGTGGTTTTTCCATAAACATATTTTACTTTTTCTCCAATAATAGTAGCAGAAGTAATATCCGCCGCACAAATTCTTTCTTGTCCACTAGTAAAAGCAGTTCCGTTTTCATCTTTAACTGGTGTAACATTTAGCTTGAAGTTGTTAAGAGGCTTAATTTTGATAGCTTTTATATTACTTGTTTGACAATTATCTTTTTCTTCAGTGTATTTAACCACTAAATAGAAAGGGTCATTAGTTGTCAAAGCGTCTGCTTTCCAAGTCAATTCCAATGGGTTTTTGGTGTTGTTTTCGTCGTTGTAGGAGGCTTTATCTGCTGCAGAACCAACGGAGAAAAAATTATTAGTATTTTCTATTTTTCTTCCTCCTAATAAGTCGGTTTGCTGGGTAATATACCAATGGTACTTACCATTTCCTGTAAAGCCATTGGCTGTAGGAATACTAACCTGATAGGTGTAGGTTGTTCCGACGGCAGGTTTGTTTTGGTCTGGAGTACAATCATTTGCTGGTGTATTCTGTGCATAAGCACTTGCTGAAAAAATGGCTAAAGCCGTACTTAAAATTAACTTTCTCATTGTTAAAAAATTGGAGTTAATAAATTATTTGTTAATATTTTATTGAAATTCAAGGTTGGGTCGTGGGGTAATCCGCACTTGTCGCGTTATATGGTTATATTTTTGTCCGTTGCATTCTAGCCAATAGGTTATGGTATAAGTTTTATCGGAGGAAGTCGCATTTTCAAAAGATATATTCCCCAAAGTGGATGGCTGACCCGTTCGCGTATTACTCAAATCGTTATTGATTGTCCATTTCAAGGTAGGATTTGGGCAACAAGGAACTGAATTTACCACTACATCAAGTGCTGTATCTCCCAAAGGCAATACATAACTATTTTCCGTTATGATGGTATTTCCGTTATTATCATAAACCGCCGATACAATTTCGGGCAAACACCACGCAACATCCTGAAAAGGAGCTATGGAAGGAGCTACCACATTTATTACCTTCTTCTTGTCAGTGAAATACGTAGTACAACCGTTCGCGTCTCTAACCCACAAAATCTCATAAGTAAACTCACCTTTATCATTAGGATTGTGTTTTATGACTAACCTATTTTGGTTATTTTCCAATGAGTATTCCTTTTCTTCAGAAGCTCCTTCTGTCTTTGAACCCTTGACTCTCACAGTGAAAGGAGGTGTCCCTGTAAAAGTTGCCCACGTAATATGTTGCTCTGGTGTATTTAAACATAGTGTGGTATTCTGCTCCAAGAATGTAGCTGTGGGTAAGGGATTTATTGTAATATTGTCAGTTTTGTGTATTGAGGTTGTACAGCTTTTGCCATCAGTAATGGATATGTATTCATACTTAAATGTTCCTGCTTGGTTAGAATTGATAGGAATATTGAACGTATTCTCGTTGCTGTTGATTTGTGAAGTTATGCCATTTACCTTATAAGAAAGTGTAAAAGGCGGTGTTCCTCCACTACCATTATTTACCACAACTTTGATCTCAGCAATCCCTCCTTGGCAAAGCCTTTTTGAACTAGGTCTTATGCTGACGCTCGGTTTCTTTAAAATTTCTATTCTTACAGGGTTAGAAAAAATATTCTCCCTTTTTTCTCCCATTCCAATATTTTTGAAACGAACTGAAGCTTCTCTAAAAAGGTAATACACACCAGCTTCATTAAAATCGGTGTTTGTATCTGGCGTATAATCTTTTGAAGTTGCTCCAATGATATAGGCACGGTTACTGCCGTCAGAAGATGTTGAGTAATACCATTGGAAGTCAAATGCCGCATTATAGCCTTGTTGTTGTCTTCTATTAAAGTCATCTCCCGTTATGGTATAAGCTTGACCACCTTGGCAAATAGTTTGCTCTCCAATAATGGTGTTTTCAATAATCTTGTTATGATCACTAATTTCAAACAAATACTTAAGGGGAACACTTTTGTTAAAGTATTCATAATGAAGAGTGTTGTCTCCTGTTAATTTGATTATTTGATTTTCAACTGGTCTGTAACCTGTACTACGACTAGTTCTCCAATTATCATAAACTGGTTGATTGTCCACAGAAAGGCGAGTACCATCATCCGCCCCTAAAGTGACATAGTACAAACCTTTTCGGGTGGTTTTCATAAAAGCTTTAGTTGAGAAGTAATTTGAAACTTTAAGCCTTTCAACACTATCAGAAAAAACGCCAATGGGAGTTATATCTTTAACAACATGTGAACTAAAAAAATGAAAACTTTCATTTTCATCTCGATATCCTAGATAATTTTGGAATCGGGCATCTCTTCCACTTTCTGGAGCAATATTGTTTTGTTCTCCATAAAAATGAATTCGCCATTTATTTGTTTGAGAAGGAGGTGTATTGGGTGTGTCTGTTGTGTTTCTCTTTCCAGCGACCTTGATCTTAATTCTACTGAATAAGCCTCTATAATAAATTTTTAATTCTCCTGAGAAAGTGGGGGTAAACCTAGTTTTAGGATTTAAAAATGATGAAGAAGTATCATCTATGTTTATTTCATTTCCTTCCGAGCAAATATTAAGATTGTCTTTATGTGCATCAATCTCATATTGAATGCCTTTTATTACATTAAGTACTATGTAGTTGTTTTTGCTTATTGGAGTCTCTACTCCTGTATTATCTCCAAGTCCCCACTCAGGCGTGATCACTTGTCCTACTTGCGTTCCGCCTTGGCATTGAGAATACAAAAAACACTCCCCTAAAAAAGAGAATATTAAACACGAAATAAGCTTTATTTTGAGTGAGTTAGTCATCTGAAAAGATGTAGAAATGGCATTGTATTTCTGGTGTGCAAATATATATCAAAAAAAGAATACTGCAAAATTTTAATGATTAAAAAATAATAAATACAAAAACTCTTACGTTTTTCGTAAGAGTTTATGAATCATTTTTGATAAAAACTATTATTGAATTAATTCCTCAATCGGTATTTTTTGGAAAATCAAATCTCCTGCTCCTTCGTAAAGAATTCCGATGTATTTATCGTCAACAATCGACATACACGAATACCCAAATCCTTCGTTTTCATAAAGTTTTAGGGCTGGGAGTTTGTCCCACGTATTGCCGTTGTCATCACTTACCTTTATGGTCATATTTACACGCTTTTTGGCATCGGCAGGGTTCGAGAAAAACAAATATTGTTTACCGTTATTAGCCGAGTAGGAAATGATGCTCGCCATACAATTGGGCTCGGTTAGTGCTTTACGTGATGTGCTGTGTTCTGTCCACGTTTTTCCAAAATCGCGAGTAACAGCCACTGAACGTCCGTGAAAGGCATCGGAAAGCGTGTAATTCTGCCGATTTCGGTCGTCACGCATATTAAGCATTATACTTCCGTCGGAAAGCTGAACCACCTGAGCCTCTGTAGTATGCGATTTAGCTCCCGTTCCACAATGCCACGTTTTTCCGTGGTCGTCGCTATATATTAAGGTAGAATGTGGTACTTGATTTTCATCTTTATATTGTGCCGCAAACATTATTTTTCCATCGTTTAGGGAAATGCCACTACCTGGTCCGTTGAAGAAAAGATACCATTTTGGGTCTTTGGTTTGAGCTGTGATGTTGATAGGTTCGCTCCACGTGATGCCGTCATTTTCACTTTTAACGAGCATCAACTGACCGGTTTCGTGAGGTGTCATACCCGTTTTGGAAGCCCACCACGCCATTTTGTCTTTATCGTGTCCGTGGAGCCAAAGCGCTGCAACCCAAATTGTTCCTGTGGTTTTATCGACTAGTACGGCAGGGTCGCCAATTCCGTTGAGACGATTATCAAGTCCGCCCCATTCGCCCAAATCCATAATTTCCTTCATCGGTTCCCAAGTTTGTCCGCCATCGGTGCTTCGGCTCATTCCTACGTTTACATCTTCTTGTAAATCTTTGCAATTGTTGTAACGATTGTCGTACACCGCGATGAGCGTTCCTTTGTTAGTGGTCGCCAGTCCAGGGATACGATAACATTCAATGCCGTCTTGTTTCTTATCGCGAAGCGTTATCCCGAAGCGTTGTGAAGCACTTTTCGGATTTACATATACGTATCGTGACCCATTTGATAAAAATTCGATTTGAAAAACTTTAATTTTGTTCAAAAGATTCGGATTTTCAGTGGTTTTTGTTGTCACCCAAACATAAGTGTTTTCAGTTTTGGGCAAATAATTACCTTTCAGAAGTGTTGTCGATTGAACGCTTTTAGTAGAAGCGAATTGTTGTGCTTCTTTAAAATTTTCTTTATCACTTAAATAGATAGCTATTTCACTTAAATCCAAAGATTTTAATTCGGATTTGAGTAAAACTTTTACCTCTGTGATAGCATTCAAATTTTTAGTAGCTAACTTGAAAGAAGCTAATAAATTCTCCTTGCCTGTGACCAAAGGCATTTCGGGTTGTGTAAATTCGCCTCCGCCGATTACGTTTTTTTGGCTTCCACAAGCCGACAAAAGAACAAAAGCGAATAAAAGATAAAAAATTCGATTCATTATGATGCGTTTTATTTATTTTGATTTATTTTCACATTTGTACTTTTGTCTTGAAACAAAAGTACCAAAAATTCAAGGCTGTGGATACTTCGCTAAAAATCAATTTATTCCACTGAAAATCTCCGAACTTGCTCCCTACGGTCGCTTCGAACAGCGAATATTTTCTACGTTCCATTCATTGATTTTCTTAACGCTTCGTTTCCAATGCCGATAAAAGTACAACAAAATACTAAAAATCAACACTTAATCATAAAAATATTATTAAGAGTGTTGAATTTAATATTGATTTTCAATTTTTTCAAAAGTTTTCCAACATTGGAACATAGCTCTTGGTACGTGGAAGCAGCCTTTCCATTTTCCGCCTTTAAGAGTGAGCAAAGGTTTTCCTTCACGATTCAGGTAACCGAACCATTCACCGTACTCAGGGTCAGAGAAATGCGACCAAGCATAGTTGTGTACTTTTTCGTACCACGTCCAAATTTCCGAGTTTTTGGTGTGCAAATACGCCTTTGAAAGTGCTACCAAAGTTTCTAAATGCACCCACCAAAGTTTTTGGTCCCATTCCAATTGTTGTGGCGGATTTCCTTTGGAATCCATAAAATACAGAATGCCTCCGTGTTTTTCGTCCCAACTGTAATTGAGGATGTTAAGAATGGTTTGTGTCGCTTTTTCGATAAGCGATTGGTCACCACGACGCACAGCAATATCAATCATAAACCACATCGCTTCGATGCCGTGACCGGGGTTTAGCAATCGACCGTTGAAGCTATCTTCTTTGCTCCCGTCAGGGCGAACATTCTCAAAAATAATTCCCGTTTCAGCATCTAAAAACACGTTCATTACTTCGTTGATACTGAAATCTATCGTTTTGTTGATTTCTTCTTCCGAAAGAACACTTTCCAATTCCAATACCAAATTAGAAAGAATCATCGGGAGTGAAAACCCTTTGAGTGGACGCACATCGGTTGTTTTTTCGTATTTGCCTTTGGGATTGTTTTGTTTTTTTAATATGTTGTGATATGTGCTGATAGCCAGTTTTTTATAAGTTTCATCGCCCGATGCTTTTGCATACTGACTAAAAGCCATCGCTGCAAAACAATCCGAAAAAATGTTGTAAGGTTGAACCAGCGGTTTGCCATCGCGAGTGAGTGCAAAATAGAAATTCCCGTCGCTGTCCATTGCGTGATTTTTCAGAAATTCAACGCCTAATTTTGAGATTTCAAGCCATTTTGGGTTTTTCTCTACCTGATTGTAGAGCATCGCAAAAGTCCACGCTTGTCGTCCTTGCAACCAGATGAATTTATCGGTGTCAAAAACGTTTCCTTCGCGGTCAAGGCAAGTGAAATATCCACCAAATTCGTGGTCTAACGAATGTTTTTCCCAGAAAGGAATGACATCTTCCAGTAATGTTTTTTTGTAAAGTTCGCTATGTTTCATTTTTCAACTTTGATTTTGTTTGAATTATTTAACTTTGTATTAAAATCACTTTTTTTATGGCAAAAATTTGCTTTTTTTATGATAAAAAAATATTTTAGCATCGTTTTTAAAAAAAAGATAAAGTTAATCGCCATCTAACAAAGGCAAAAATATGGAAAAAAGTCGAATATAAAAAGGGATTATTTTTTATTTCGCCCGTATTTGTTACGTTTTAATTGCAATTAAGTATGGAAAAAATCAAGTTTCAACCCCTTGAAAATATCACATTGGTTGATCGCATTGAAAAGCATATTATAGAACATATTAAAGAACATAAGCTCAAACCTGGAGATGCTCTTCCAAAAGAAATGGAACTGGCTGAATGGTTGGGAGTGAGCCGAACAGCTGTCCGCGAAGCAATGTCGCGTTTACGTACTTTGGGGTTAGTGGAATCAAAAAAGCATCGCGGAATGATTTTAAAAGAGCCAGACTTGATTAATAATATTCAAAAAGCAATTGATACTAAGATGTTGGACGAGAATACATTGCAAGATTTGTTTGAATTTCGTTTGATGTTTGAAATTGGTATGGTTGATTTTGTTTTTGCTCGGAAAACTCCAGAGCAAGTTGCTGAATTGGAGCGATTGGCAAGAGAGGCTAATTATGAGTATGTAGATAATTATTTTTCTTTGAAAGATGAATTTATGTTTCATAGTACACTCTATAAAATGGCTAATAATCAGACACTTTTGCGTTTTCAAGAGATGTTACTTCCTGTTTTTCAGTATGTTCACGATTTTCAGGAAAAAGAAATTACCAATTTAAATGAAGGGAATACATTAGTTACACATCTGGATTTGGTGGAAGAACTCAAAAATGGTACTCCACAGTCATTCAGAGAGGCAATGCGTATGCACTTAAGTCCTCATTTTCAAAGAATGAGAACACGAAGAGTAATTTAATTTTTAACTTAATTATAAAGTATATTTTAAAACTATTTTGAATAGTTACTTTTGCTAATTATTTCTAAAAACAACCAAAATGAATAAGAATTTCACATTGCTATTTCTATTATTTCTGAGTTTTTCTGCTTATTCTCAACAATTTACCATTACAGGAAAAGTTTACGACAAATCTACTCAAAAACCTCTTGAAGCTTCTACGGTTTTTTTAAAATCAGTAAAGGATTCTACTTTAGTGAATTACACCATTTCTGATGCCAAAGGGATTTTCAATTTAAAAGGCAAAAGCCAAGAGCAGGAATTGGATTTGTTCATCACTCACATTGGGAATGCTCCTTATAAAAAACGTATTTCCACTCCAAAAGGTACACTCGATTTGGGGCTTATCCAAATGGAAATACAAGCCGAAGAATTGGAAGGCGTAACGGTGCTTTCCGAAGCGATTCCCATTACGGTGAAAAAAGACACCCTCGAATTTAATGCGGATGCTTTCAAACTTCGTCCTGATGCTACGGTAGAAGAATTGCTTAAAAATCTACCAGGCGTTGAGGTTGATGCTAAAGGAAACATCACGGTAAACGGAACGCCTGTGAACGAAATTCTGGTAAACGGAAAACCTTTTTTTGACGACCCCAAAATCGCTACAAAAAATCTTACCAAAGAAATCGTCAAGAAAGTCCAAGTGAGTGATACCAAAACTAAAGAACAGAAATTTACCAAAGAAGAAGGTGACCCAAACAATAAGTCGATAAACATTGTACTGAAAGAAGATAAAAACAAAGGCTATTTCGGACGAGCCACTGTGGGGTATGGTAATAAAGACCGCTACGAACTCAATGGTTTTGGAAATTATTTTCAAGACAAAACCCGTGTCTCCGTATTAGGTAGTTCAAATAATATCAACACTTTAGGGTTTCAATATGATGAAATCTTTGGAATGATGGGTAATGTGGAAAGTCGTACGGTTTCAAGAGGTAGAATTTCTATGGATGGAATGGATTTTGGAGGCGGTGACGGATTTAATCAATCGCACATTGCAGGAATAAGTTATGTAGATGAGTACGGCAAAACGATGGAAGTGGACGGTAATTATTTTTATACCTACAATGATAACGAATCTTACTCACGAAACGACCGAGAAACTACCTTGCCCGACCGCCATTATTTTTCACGCAACGAGCAGTGGGGCAATTCGTGGAATGATTCGCACAATTTCCGAAGTGAATTGGAATACAAAATCGATTCGTTGACTCAAATTTCGGTACGTCCGCGAATTGCTGTAAGTAAAGGTAATAGCAGTAACAAAAGCGAAGAAGCCTCTTATGATAGTGATAGAAATCCTGTAAATCAGAGTCTTTCCAAAAGTAATTCGCACAATCATAATGTGAATTTTGAAAATCGGGTTTCTTTCAATCGGCGTTTTAAGGGGACAAAAGGTTCGTGGGGAGTATCTCTGTCAAACACTAACAATCGTTCAGAACGGGAACAAGAATTGTACAATACACGTGTGATTTTCAGAAGTCATCCGCATCCGTTCATACAAATTCGTGACCAACACCAAGATACCGATAACCAAAGTGACCATTACTATGTTCGGGCAACTCTTCGTTATCCGCTTTTTAAAGATTTTTTGCTTCGGGCGGGATATAATCTATCTAAAACCGATGCTAAAAATAACGTAAATACTTATGATGCAGATGCTAACGGAAATTATACCGATTTTAATACAGCATTAAGTTCTGATTTTCTGACGGAAAACACGCGGCACAAACCCGAAGTCGGATTTGAATGGCGTACGGGGAAATTCCGTTTTAATAGCGATGTGGGAATGATTTACAATAGAATTGAAAATCAGGATTTTCTTCGGAATTTGGAGTTAGATAAAACGTTTCAAAACCCAGATTTCCGATTCCGAATGAATTACGAAATGAAAAAAGGATCAAGTATCAATTTTAGCTATGATACCAGTACACGCGTACCGAGCGTAACTCAGTTGCAACCTATTGATAATGTGAATAATCCGCTACATACATTTACTGGAAATCCGGATTTGAAACCCTCTTTTACAAATGCTTTTCGTATGTCTTTCAATAATTACAATTGGGAGACCCGTAGTGGAATATTTGTATATTTTACTACTGAATTTCAGGAAGATAAAATTACGTCAATTACTTTAACCAATGATGATTTGACCCGAAAAACCACCTACACTAATGTTGATGGCGATTTTTCAGTATATGGAGGTTTTAATTTGGATAAGTCGTACAAAGTGGGGAAAAATAAAATTGGATATCAAGTTAATCTTTGGGGGAATATCAATAAAAATAATCTTTTTAGTAACGGAACGCGTTATGCCATAACGAATTACGATTTATATCCAAACCTAGGTTTGAATTACAACTATGATGAAAAAGTGGATTTGGATTTGGAATACTCTCCTTGGTTTAAAAAAGCGACGTATGATTTGGAAGCTTTTGAAAATCAGAACTATTCAGGGCAACGTGCTTCGTTTAGAATCACAACGTATGTGCCTAAAAATGTGATTTTTGGTAGTGATATTGAGTTTTCTTATCAACCCTATATGAATGATGGTTTTAGAAAAACTTATTTTTACTGGAATATGAGTTTGGGCTATAAATTTTTGGGTGAAAAAGCCACTTTGCAACTCAAAGCCTTCGATTTGCTAAACCAAACTGTAGATGCATTGCGAACCATTACACAAGATTACGTGCAAGACTCTCAAAAACTGATGCTTAAACAATATTTTATACTTAGTTTTTCATACAAAATCAACAAAGTTGGTGGTAAAAGGCAATCAAAACCGAAGACGTAGTAACGTGAAAGTTTTCAGATAAGTTCATCATTCAATTGTATTTAATAAGCTAAAGACGTAAACCAGTTTTGTTTTTTATTTTAAAGTGTATATTTTTGTGTCAATAACTTCAACAGAAATTTTATATTTATGAAAAGATGTTTTGTTTTTTTACTGCTACTTTCTTCGTTAATAGCGTACTCGCAGGAAACTTCCAGAAAGTTAAATCCAGATTTTAGAAAGAATGAACTTAGGTTGAATGCTCTTCTTTTACTTTTTGAAGGAATGGAGTTTTCATACGAACGGGCTTTGAATTATGATTGCTCAGTAGGAGGTTCTTCTTTGATTTTAGCATACAAAGATTCTGATTTAGAGTCTGGTATGAATTACAACGTAACTGCTTTTGGAAGGTATTATTTCGGGAAGAAACCTGTGTCAGGATTCTTTTTAGAAACCTTTCTTATGTTCTTCAACAGAGATAATCTTATAGATTATTATGACTATAACAGAAGTTATTCGTTGAGAAAGATAGAAAGGGAAACTAATGTTGCTCTTGGACTTGGTTTTGGAGTGAAATGGATAAGAAGAAATTTCAGTTTTGAACTTAGTACAGGTTTAGGACGCGTTCCACGTTCTGCTTACAATGGGTATATTCCTTTTGTGGGGCGGGGTGCTTTTGGTGTAGGCTATCGATTTTAGTTTAGACAATAAACTTCTATAAAATTACCTGAGGAACAATATATTTTGTTGTTTTTCAGGTATTTTTTATTTTTGTGATGAATATAGACAAATTATGGATAAAAAATTGCCAAAATCGGTATTGATTTCTGGAAAGAAAATTGAAATTTCAGGTTCAAAGTCAGAAACTAATCGTTTGTTATTACTACAAGCTATTTATCCTGAGATTGTAATGAAAAATGCCTCTGAGTCAGATGATTCTGAAGTGATGAGAAAAGCTCTTCAGCAACAATCAGGTAAAATAGATATTCATCACGCGGGAACTGCAATGCGTTTTTTGACTGCATTCTTTGCCGTTCAAGAAGGAAAAGAAGTGATTCTGACAGGTTCAACTCGAATGAAACAACGTCCAATTCATATTTTGGTACAAGCCCTTCAAGATTTGGGAGCAGAGATTTTATATTTGGAAAACGAAGGCTATCCACCGCTACATATAAAAGGTAAAAGGTTCGAAATTAATGAGGTAACTATGTTGGCTAATGTAAGTAGTCAGTATATTTCTGCATTATTGCTGATTGCTCCATTTCTTTCTAAAGGTTTGAAAATAAGGCTACAAGAAGAACTTACTTCTGTTCCTTATATCAAAATGACTTTATCCTTGCTTTCTGAAATTGGTGTAAGTTCTGATTTTGAGGGGAATACGATATGTGTCCAACCTTTAAAAAATATTCAGAAAAAAGAAATCACTGTGGAATCGGATTGGAGTTCTGCTTCATATTGGTATTCTTTTGTGGCATTGTCGGACATAGGAATATCTTTAAAGTTAAGTAGTTATAAGGAGAATAGTTTGCAAGGAGATAGTATTTTGTCGGAAATTTATACGTTTTTCGGCGTTGAAACAATCTTTTCCAATAATGAAATTATAATTCGTAAAACTAAATTAGCTAAAAGTTTGATTTTTAAGTATGATTTACGAAATGCTCCTGACATAGCTCAAACTATTGTTGTAACTTGCTTTGGATTAGGATTGGCCTGTGAAATCTCAGGACTTCATACCTTGAAAATTAAGGAAACAGACCGTTTGGAGGCTTTAAAAACAGAATTATCGAAATTGGGAGCGAAAATAGAAGTATCTGATAAGGCTTTATTTTTAGAATCAGGAGGGATAATCCGTCAGAATGTGAGTATTCAAACTTACAATGATCATCGTATGGCTATGGCTTTCACTCCGTTAATGCTCAAAACAGATATCATAATTTGTGATTCTGAAGTGGTTTCAAAATCATATCCTAATTTTTGGAAAGATGTAGAGAGCGTACTTATTCAAGATGAGATAGGTTAAATAAGGTTTTTGATACAGTGATGTGTTTTTTTATTTATTGAAAATCAGGTAGCTGCGATTGTGTTTTGTTTAAAACCACTAAAAATGAGGGCGTAAATGAAAAAAAAGTGCTAACATTGTGTTTTTTAAATAATTAATTTATATCTTTGCACTCCGATTTTATTCAAAATATTAATATAAAAAACATATAAAATGACAAAAGCAGAAATCGTATCAAAGATCGCTGATAAGTTAGGTCTTGATAAAAATGACGTTCAAGCAACAGTAGAGAATTTTATGGAGGAGGTGAAAGCTTCTTTGGAAAGTGGTAATAACGTGTATTTGAGAGGTTTTGGTAGCTTCATCATCAAAACAAGAGCAGAAAAAACAGGAAGAAACATCTCTAAAAATACTACTTTGAAAATTCCTGCACACAACATTCCTGCCTTTAAACCTGCAAAAGTTTTTGTTGAAGGTGTAAAAGCTAAAGTTAAAGTAAAATCAAGTAAAAAAAATAATTAATTAAGTAGATAAGCTATGCCAAGCGGAAAAAAAAGAAAAAGACATAAGGTAGCAAACCACAAACGTAAAAAAAGAGCGAGAGCTAATCGCCACAAGAAGAAAAAGTAGTTTTTAACTACTTTTTTCTTCTTTTTAAGGAATGTTCTTTGAAAAAAAACTGATATGAATAAAAAGTATTCATAATCAGCTAGATAGTGTTTAACAAAAATCCAAAAAAGAGTGAATAAAGAATTAATCATTCGTTCTGGTTCCTCTTATATAGATTTTGCTTTATTGAAAGAAGGAAGACTAATAGAGCTTCATAAAGAAGAAGGTTCAAACGGATTGGGAGTAGGCGATATTATGCTTGCCAAGATACGTAAACCTATTCAAGGGCTTAATGCCGCTTTTGTAGATGTAGGTCACGAAAAAGATGCTTTCTTGCATTATCACGACTTGGGTCCGCAACTTGCCTCATTATTAAAATTTGTGAAGCAGGTAATTTCAGGGAAACAGAAAGATTATTCTTTGAAAGACTTTCCCTTGGAACCAGACATCAACAAAGATGGCAGTGTGGTTGATGTTCTGAAGGCAAATCAGCCTATTTTAGTCCAAATTGTGAAGGAACCAATATCGACCAAAGGACCAAGGATAAGCTCAGAACTATCCATTGCAGGAAGATATTTGGTTTTGGTTCCTTTTTCGGACAGAATTTCCATCTCTCAAAAAATAGAAAGCAAAGCTGAGAAAGAGAGACTTCGACGACTTCTGCAGAGCATAAAGCCCAAAGGATTTGGGGTGATTGTTCGCACTGTTGCAGAGGGTAAGAAAGTTGCGGAACTAGACAAGGACTTGCAAGTTTTATTCGAACGTTGGGTTTTGATGTGTAGGAAGATACATAAGGCTGTGTTTCCGTCGAAGGTGATGAGTGAAATTAACCGAACGGGAGCCATTCTTCGTGATATGTTTAATGACACTTTCTCCGGAATTCACGTAGATAATGACCTATTGTATGAACAAGTTGTAAAATATGTTCAGAATATTGCACCAGGTAAGGAAAATATCGTTAAACATTACCGCTCATCGGTTCCAATTTTTGAAAAATTCCATATTGAGCGACAAATAAAAACAGCTTTTGGACGCACCGTTTCGATGACAAAAGGAGCTTATTTGGTTATAGAACACACAGAAGCTCTGCACGTTATCGATGTAAATAGTGGAAATCATTCTAATAAAGCAAACGACCAAGAGTCCACAGCTTTAGCTGTAAATTTGATTGCTGCCACAGAGATTGCAAGGCAACTCAGACTCAGAGATATGGGAGGAATTATCGTGGTGGATTTCATTGATATGTCAAATACAGACAATCGAAAAATCCTTTTCGACCACCTTCGTAAAGAAATGGAGGAGGATAGAGCGAAACATAAGGTGTTGCCTCCGAGTAAGTTCGGACTGATTCAAATTACACGTCAGCGGGTACGCCAAGAACTAAACATCAAAACTAAGGAAGAAAATCCAAGTAAGGAAGGTGAAATAGAAGCACCAATCGTTCTGATTGATAAAATCAATACAGAACTTGAAAGCATTATTAAGGAGGGAACTTACAAAGGAAGGATTGTGCTTAATGCTCATCCTTTTGTTTCAGCATATTTAACTAATGGTTGGAATTCAATTCGTTTTAAATGGTTTTTGAAATACAAACGATGGATTCAGATTATGCCACGTGACGCATATTCTTACTTAGAATATCGTTTTAAAACAAAAGCAGGAACTCCTCTTTAAAAAATAGAAAGCTTTGCAAGAAATTGCAAAGCTTTTTTGTTTTCTTGAATCTAAAGAAAAATGGAAAAAATCCATAAAGTTTGAAAAATAATTTATTACCTTTGTCAGAGTCAATCATTAAAAAAAGTAATATTCAAAATACATTACAACATATTTACACAATGAATACACCAGAAAAAATATCTCTTTTAAGAAAGCAAATGCAGGTTGAAAATATCGATGCATTTGTGGTTTTTAGTGCCGACCCACATCTGAGTGAATATTTACCAGAAGAGTGGCAAGAACGCGTTTGGATTTCGGGTTTTACAGGTTCGGCAGGTTTTGTAGTTATCACAAAAGATAAAGCTGGACTTTGGACGGATTCTCGGTATTTTGTACAAGCTCCTATTGAGTTGAAAGGTTCGGGCATTGACTTGTTCAAGGAGGGAGTGGAAGGAACTCCTGATTATACAGAATGGCTTATTGCAGAACTTCCAAAAGGAGCTACGGTGGCTTTAAATGCTTTGGCAACATCACATTTGGCTTGGGAAAAGTTAGAAAAAGCACTGAAAAGTAACGACATAAAACTTGTAAATAATCCATTACTAAAGCAAATCTGGACAAATAGAGGTAAGGAAGCAATTCACCCAATTTTTGTCCATCCTGATAAATGGGCTGGGCAATCAGTAAAGGATAAATTGAGTTCCATTCGTAAGAAAATGTTGGAAAAGAACACGGAATTACATATAATTACAGCTCTTGATGATGTTGCTTGGACTTTAAATCTTAGAGGAAGTGATGTGGCTTATAATCCAGTTTTTTTGGGATACATTGCGTTATCTGAAAAAGAAGCCGTTTTGTTTGTTGATACAGAAAAGGTGAATAATGAAGTGGAAACTCACTTAAAGTCGGCTAATGTAACGATAAGTGAATATGATGATTTCTTTAAGTATTTGGCAAATATAAAAAATCAAAGAATATTGATTTCACCTAATACAAATCAGGAGATTTTTAATGTTTTACAAGATAAGAACACATTAGTACAAGCTCCTGCTCCAGGAAATTTGATGAAAGCAACCAAAAATGAAACAGAGCTAGAAGGATTCAGAACGGTAATGGTGCGTGATGGTGTGGCTATGGTTAAATTTTTGTATTGGTTAACGCACCAAGTAGGGAAGGAACCAATGACAGAATATAGCATAGGTAAGAAGTTACGTGATTTTCGTGCTGAAGGAAAGAATTTTGTAGGGGAGAGCTTTGGAAGCATAGTTGGTTATCAGGGAAATGGAGCAATTGTGCATTATTCTGCACCTAAAGAAGGTAGTAAAGAGGTTTTTGCAGAAGGGAGTATTCTGGTAGACTCAGGTGGGCAGTATTTGGAAGGAACAACAGATATTACACGTACTATTCCTTTGGGTAAAGTTTCTCAGGAATTTATTGATGATTGTACGTTGGTGCTCAAAGGAATGATTCAACTTGCTATGGTCCAGTTTCCTAAAGGAACTAAGGGTGTACAATTAGATGCATTTGCCCGTATGTCTTTATGGAAAAATAAAAAAGATTACGGACACGGTACAGGACACGGTGTAGGTAGCTTTATGAACGTACACGAAGGACCTCAAAACATTCGAAAAGATATGAATCCACAGGAATTGTTGGTAGGAATGGTTTGTTCCGATGAGCCTGGCTTTTATTTGGAAAATAAGTATGGCATACGTCACGAAAACTTAATTGCTGTACGTGAAGCGGAAAGTAATGAATTTGGAACGTTCTACGATTTTGAGACGCTGACTCTTTGTCCGTTTATGCCTAATTCAATCAATGTAGAATTACTTTCAGAGGAAGAAAAAGACTGGTTGAATGATTATCATAAAACTTGTCAAGAGAAATTGTCTCCACACTTGGAAGGTACTGTGAAACAATGGTTTTTGGAAATTACAAAACCAATTTAAGATATTTTTTAAGAAAAAAAGGCTTCAAAAATGAAACTTTCGAAGCCTTTTCTTTTTTTCAATTCTAAAAATTTAGAAACGAAAAATCCCGCCTACTTCTAAGATTGTTTCAAAAAAGGAAAATGTTTGATTTGCTTTATCCGTAATGCTCTTTGTAGTGCGGATATCATACATATTGATATATCCTCCCTTGAGTTCGCTAACAAGTAAAAAGTGTTTGAAGAAAACCAAATGTAATCCTTCCTTAGCACTCAAGCCATAACCAGCGATGTGGAATTCATCATAGCGTTCTTTGTTGAGGAGCTTTGTGTCTGAACGAGGGTAAAGCACTCCAGTACCTAATCCTTCTGTTAAGTTTACTTGAAATTTATCTGTATTTCTGATACCAAATAATTTTGAAATGTCATCAACTCGTGAAAATTCAATGGTAACATAATTCAATCCGTCGGTATGTCCAAAAGTAAAAAAATATTAAGTAAGTAGCTTATATTCAATATTATATGTTTCTTCGTTATAATTACTTCCTTTGAACTGAGTATTTGATTTACTATAATATCCTATTTCTTCCTCAATACATAAAAAAATCCTTTGTTATTGGCGGTGTAACACTCGGGACTAATCTGCTCTGTTTGTGCAAATAGCGAAAGGAAACTTTTATACCCGATAAAAATGTAGTTATACTTTTTCTTGTACGTAAAAATTAAAGAATGTAGAAGTATTATATTTGTAATTAACAGCAAAATATTTTTTAGCAACGATATAAATAAAAAAGAGGCTTCTTGAAGCCTCTTTTTGTGTTTTTTTATTCAGTCCACTCAATATCGTCTATAACAATCTGACCTTGAGTTGATTTTAAGGTTATTGTAGTGCTTTCTGATTTGTTGATTTCTATAGTATGTGTACCAGAAGTATCTTTAGCAATTTTAATCTCATCTAATTTCGTATCACTATCTTCAGCACCAGAATATATTACCAAGTTTCTATCTTTAGAACTTGTGTAGGCTGCTTTGTGTTTGAATTTTAGTGTTTTAACTCCTTTTGAGAATGTTATTTTTATATATGGATTATCCTTATGGAAGTTTAGCATCAATCCTTTTCCACTTATGGCAAACTTATCCATATCTAAACGGGCTTTGTAATGAAGTGTTACATTGCCATTGGTTAGGCTTCCTGTGTTGCTATATTTGTTCGCATCAGCAATAGTATTGTTAAGAGATTCAAAATCAAATATATTACTTCCTGATGAACCTCCGCCAGAGTTATCTCCATTGTTGTTGTCAGGAGCTGTGCCGAAAACTAAATCGGCTTCTTGTGAGTAAACAATTTCTTTTATAGTAACTCCTGTTTTAGNATTGGTGTAATCTTCAAAAGTTCCTGTTACAGTAATTTCTTGACCTTGAATTTTTAGTTTGTTCTTTACTTCTTGAGAAATTTTATCAAAAACAGNTTTAGTTTGTTCTTTACTTCTTGAGAAATTTTATCAAAAACAGCTTTTGG